>NZ_CP011546.1:0-1209718 GCF_001021065.1 Corynebacterium uterequi
GTGACTGACCACAGCATCGACTACACCACCACGTGGAATGAAGTCGTCGCCGAGATTTTGACACAGGCCAACCGTCCCGAATCCTCGATTCCCACCCTCAACTACGCCCAGCAGGTGTTCCTCAAGCTGGCGAGTCCGATGCTCATCGTCGATGGCTACATGGTGCTGTCCGTCCCCGATAACCACGCCAAGAGCGTCATCGAAAATGAGCTGTCCGCCCACATCACCTCGGTGATGGCACAACGCACCGGGCAGCCGTGCACGCTGGCGGTGACCACCTCGCGGGCGGATTCCACACCTGCCCCCGCCCAGCCAGCACAGACGGCGCATACCGTCCAGGCTCCGCATCCGGCACCGCCAGCGGCGCCAAACTCGCGCCCGGCCAGCCCGCGGCCGACGGATCCGTCGCCGCAGCCAGCGCCGCGTGGTCGAACGCCGCAACCTATCGAAGACCCGATCCCACCCCGGGGTCCCTACCAGCCGGGCGAGCAGCTTCCCATGAACTTGGAAGAGCTCGCTGAGCAGCACCGTAACCAGCAGGAACAGCGTCGTCGCACGGCGCATCCGACGGCCCCCGCGCCGCAGCGCATCCCCCGGGAGAAGCCGGCGCACGACCCGAACCGGGAGACCTCGCTTAACCCGAAGTACACCTTCGAATCCTTCGTCATCGGTTCGTCGAACCGCTTCGCCAACGGCGCCGCCGTCGCCGTCGCGGAGGCCCCCGCCCGGGCTTATAACCCGCTGTTCATCTGGGGTGGGTCCGGCCTGGGCAAGACGCACCTGCTCCACGCCGCCGGCAACTACGCCAAGGAGCTGCAGCCGGGCTTGCGGGTGAAGTACGTCTCCAGCGAGGAGTTCACCAACGACTACATCAACTCGGTGCGAGATGACCGGCAGGAGGCGTTCAAGCGGCGCTACCGCAACCTGGACATTCTCATGGTTGATGACATCCAGTTCCTCGAAGGTAAGGAAGGCACCCAGGAGGAGTTCTTCCATACCTTCAACGCGCTGCACCAGGCTGATAAGCAGATCATTCTCAGCTCGGACCGGCCGCCGAAGGAGCTGACCACGCTGGAGGATCGGCTGCGTACCCGCTTCGAAGGCGGTCTCATCACGGATATTCAGCCGCCGGACTTGGAGACCCGCATCGCCATCCTGGAGAAGAAGGCCGCCGCCGACGGCAACCAGGTCGATCGTCGGGTGCTGGAGATGATCGCCTCCCACTTCGACACCTCCGTGCGTGAGTTGGAGGGCAACCTGTTGCGGGTCACCGCGTATGCATCGCTGGCCAACCTCCCGGTCACCGTGGAGGTTGCGGAGGTGGCGCTGCGCGACCTGCTCTCGGGCGACGACAACGTGGAGATCACCCCGGCGCTCATTAAGGAAGCGGTGGCGGACTACTTCCATCTCGACATCGACACGCTCATTGGTAAGGGTCGCAAGCGCCAGGAGGTGCACCCGCGTCAGCTGGCGATGTACCTGTGCCGGGAGCTCACCGAGTTGTCCCTGCCCAAGATTGGCCAGGAGTTTGGTGGGCGTGACCACACGACGGTCATGTATTCGCACACCAAGATCACCCAGGAGATGACCGAGAACCACGAGACCTACGACGAGGTCCACCATCTCACGCAGATGATCAAAAACCACCGCCGCTAGGTGGTGAGTGCGGCGGGCGCCGGGGGAGCGGCCGCCAGGCGTCTTCGGGCGTCGCCAGGCGTCGAGGCGACCATATCTGACGGGTGGATCCTCCACAATCCTCTCCACATCTGTGTAATTACAGCCTTGTAATTGCGTGATTTTGGACACACTTTTCGCCCGCTCGCGGCCTTTCTACGGCCACTCGCCGCCCTGCCGCCGTGCCTCCGGGAAGCTCCCACCGCCCCGCGCGGCCCGCCTTTTCGCCGCCCGGCACACCGCGCTGACCTGCGACAATAGGCTGTGGATAACCCGGGGCGAACTGTGGATGGGCGGGGGATAAACCAGGAGGGGCTGTGGAGACCGCGACAGGGCCGAAATTTATCCACAGGAAGCGGGAGTTATCCACAAGCTTCCCACAGCCCCGGAACGAATAACATTTTTGGCGATGTCCTGCCCCAACGGCCGTTCTTCCACAAGTTCCACCCCACCTACTGCTATTACCAAATTTCTTGTCATTCACTCCTGATAAAAGACGGGGCGTGGGGACAACCGATCCGGCGCCCGCCGTCCGGGAAGCGGCCGAGCAACGCCACAAAGAGGGCCCGGCGGCCGGCCACGACGGGCCGTCGACGCGGCCAAGGGCCCTTCGCTTCCCGGCGACTAGTGAGGGATGGGCAGTCCGTCGTTGCCCCGGTCCTGCGGTAGGTTGGTTTTTGTAGTTACAAAAGATCGCGCCGCCGGAAGGCGTCTGCGCGGTGGCCGTCAGGGAGGAAGACAACCATCATGGAGTCGCAGTCGGTGTCATTCCGCGTCGCGTACGAAGAGTTTGAAAGTGCCGTGGCGTGGGTTGCCCGGAGCCTGCCGTCGAAGGCGGCGCAACCGGTCCTGCGGGCCATGGTCATCACAGCCGACGCTGCCGGCCTGGAACTCGCCGGCTTCGATTACGAGATTTCCACCCGCACCCGCGTCCCGGCGGAGGTCGATGACGAAGGCTGTTTCGCCGTCGCCGGCCGGCTCATCGCGGACATCGTGAAAAACCTGCCGAAGAAGCCGGTGGAACTCAAGGTCAAGGGATCGAAAGCGCTGCTTAAGTGCGGTTCCGCGCACTTCGAGCTGCCGACGATCCCGCTCGACGACTACCCGAAGCTCCCGGACATGCCTGAGGTGACGGGCACGGTGACGCCGTCGTTGCTGGCGGAGGCCATCGACCAGGTGTCCGCCGCCGCCGGGCGGGATGACACCCTGCCGATGCTCACCGGCATCAACATGAAGATCGACGGTGAGAAGATCCGGCTCGCGGCCACCGACCGTTTCCGGCTGGCGGTGCGCACCCTGGAGTGGGAGCCGTCCTCGCCTGGTGTGTCCGCGGATCTGCTCATCCCGGCGAAGTCCTTGCAGGAAAACGCCGGCGCGCTCAACCCGTCCTCGCCGGACCCCGTGAAGATTTCCGTCGGCACCGGCGAATCCATCGGCGCCGAGGGCCTGTTTGGCCTGCAGATGGACGATCGCCAGACCACCACCCGGATGCTGGACGCGGACTTCCCCAACATCACCCCGCTCATCCCGAAGTCCCACACGGCTATCGCCACGGTGGACATCGCCGAGCTCCAGGACGTCATCCGGCGCGTGTCGCTGGTCACGGATCGCAACGCCCAGATCCGGATGGAGTTCAGCGAGAAGGAGCTGGTGGTCTCTGCCGGTGGCACCGACTCCGCCCACGCCGAAGAGAGCATCCCGGCGGCTTTCGTCGGACGCGACACGTTCCTCACCGCGTTCAATCCGAGCTACCTCAAGGACGGGCTCAAGGCGCTGCGCAGCGATCGGGTGGTGTTCGGTTTCACCGAGCCGTCGCGCCCGGCCATCCTCATCCCGGAACCGGAAGAAATGCCCACGGCCGGCGCCGACGGTAGCTTCCCCAGCCCCGAGACCCACTTCACGTACCTGCTCATGCCGGTGCGCCTTCCCGGTTAGGCCGGCCGGCGAGCACCGTGTACCTCAGCGAGCTAGACCTTCGGGACTTCCGGTCCTGGCCAGAGTTGCACTTAGAGCTCACCCCCGGGGTGACGCTGTTCGTGGGCCGCAACGGTTTCGGCAAGACCAACATCGTTGAGGCCGTGGGTTACCTGGCCCACCTGGGTTCTCACCGGGTGTCCCACGACGCGCCGCTGGTGCGCGCCGGCGCTGCGAGCGCGCGGATCTCCGCGACGACGATCAACCGCGGCCGGGAGCTGAGCTCGCACCTGCTCATCAAACCGCACGCCGCGAACATCGCCCAGATCAACCGCACCCGCTTGAAGTCCCCACGGGAGCTGCTGGGGGTCACGCACTCGGTGCTCTTCGCCCCGGAGGACCTCGCCCTCGTGCGCGGCGAGCCAGTGGAGCGACGCCGCTACCTTGACGCGCTCATCGCTGCCCGCACCCCGCGCCTGGCCGGGGTGAAGGCGGACTACGACCGGGTGCTTAAGCAGCGCGGCGCGTTGCTGAAAACTGCCGGTCAGGCGCTGCGGCGGGGCTACGACGACGCCGACGGCGCCTCGGCTCTGACCACCCTCGACGTGTGGGATGGCCAGCTCGCGGCCCTCGGCGCGCAGGTGACGGCGGCCCGGCTGGCCGTCCTTGCCGAATTATCCGAGGCCCTAAGCGGCGCATACGCGGCGATTGCCCCGGAGTCGCGGGTGGCGTCGGTGCGCTACAAGTCCAGCGTGGAGCAGGCGGTGGTGGAACTGGTCGGCGAGAGTGACGCCATCACCACCGAGGTCATCGAGGCGGCGATGCTCACCGAGCTGGGGCGCAAGCGGGCGAAGGAGATTGATCGCGGGCTGTCGCTCGTCGGCCCGCACCGCGACGATCTGCTGCTCAACCTGGGCGAGCAGCCGGCGAAGGGATTCGCCAGCCACGGGGAGACGTGGTCGTTCGCCCTGGCGCTGCGGCTGGCCGAGTATGAGCTGCTCAAAGGTGCGGCCGGGTCGGATCCGGTGCTGGTGCTCGACGACGTGTTCGCCGAGCTCGACGCGCGTCGGCGCGAGAAGCTGGTGGCCGTCGCCGCCGAGGCCGAGCAGGTGCTCATCACGGCCGCCGTCGGCGATGATGTGCCCGGAAACCTCGGCGACACCGAGGTGACCCGATTCACCGTCGAAACCCGAGACGACGACGATGGTCGCGTCTCCTACCTGGCGTAGGAAGGCAGCAATGAGCGACGAGCCTGAGCCGGTGATCGATCTCGTTGACCTTGCCCGCCACAATCTGGAGACGGTCGCAAAAAAGCGCGGCGTGCGCCTGCCCCAGCAGCCCGGTGGGCGGGTCGTTGTTCCCCGGCGCTCGGTGCCGCGGCCCACGCTCGCCGGGACGACACCGACCGGGACGACACCTACGGTGCCAGGTCTTGACCTGCCAGAACGCGAGCCAGTAAAGAGCCGGCGGGAGTGGATGATGGCCGGCCCGGATGGTCGCCGGCGTCGCCGGCCGTTGGAGGTGCCGCGCTTCGGCACGGTGGTGGGTCGGGAGATCCGCAACCGCGGCTGGGAGAAGGAACTCGCCGAGGGGTGGGTGTCGAGCCGGTGGGAGGAGCTCGTCGGCCCGCAGATCGCGGCGCACACCCGGGTGGAGATGATTAAGGAGGGCACGGTGTTCGTGACGTGTTCGTCGACGTCGTGGGCAACGAACCTCAAGTACATGCAGGCGAAGATCCTGCGCACCATCGCGGAGAAGGTGGGCGACGGGCTCATCACTCAGCTGAAGTTCTACGGCCCGAAGGCGCCCAGCTGGCGCAAGGGGCCGCTGCACGTCAAGGGCCGTGGTCCGCGAGACACGTACGGTTAACGAGCGACCAGGGGAAACGCTGTCAGCCGCGCGGAAAGGCCTCTTACACGCACCGACGGCCACTGTGGGGTGAGAGGGCGGGCGGTGTAGAATGGAGCGGTCTATAACCTAATTTCACGTCATGACCCAAGGGAGTGCCCAGAGCGTGGCTACCACGGAATCACACTACGATGCCTCATCCATCACCATTCTCGAGGGACTGGAGGCCGTTCGTAAACGCCCCGGTATGTACATCGGGTCCACGGGTTCCCGTGGCCTACACCACCTGGTGTGGGAGGTCGTGGACAATTCCGTCGACGAAGCCATGGCCGGCTACGCGGATAAGGTGTCGGTGAGCATCCTGGAGGACGGCGGCATCGAGGTGGTCGATAACGGCCGCGGTATCCCCGTCGATATGCACGCCTCCGGCGCGCCAACCGTCCAGGTGGTCATGACCCAGCTGCACGCGGGCGGCAAGTTCGATTCCGAGTCTTACGCGGTCTCTGGCGGCCTGCACGGCGTGGGTATTTCGGTGGTCAACGCCTTGTCGACGCGCGTGGAAACCCACATTAAGCGCGACGGGAAGCACTGGTACCAGAACTTCAACAACGCGGTCCCCGAGGAGCTGGTGGAGGGCGGCAACGCCCGGGGTACCGGCACGTCCCAGCGGTTCTGGCCGGACCCCGAGATCTTCGAAACGACGGAGTTCGATTTCGACACGATCGCTAAGCGCCTGCAGGAGATGGCGTTTCTTAACAAGGGCCTGACCATTGAGCTGACCGATAAGCGGGTGACGCAGGAGCAGCTCGAACTCGACGCGCTCGCCGAGCAGGGCGACACCGCCGAAATCATCGACGGGGATTCTTTCGACGACACCGCCCTCGAAGGTAGCGCGCCGGCGGAGGCCGACGTCGTCGACCTCGCTGATCGCGCGCCGGCACCGAAGCGGGAAAAGAAGGTGGTGTACCACTACCCGGACGGTTTGGTCGATTACGTCAACCACATCAACAAGGGCAAGACCGTAGTCCACCCGTCGATCATCTCCCTGGAAGCCAAGGGCGAGGAACACGAGGTGGAGATCGCGTTGCAGTGGAACACGAGCTTCAAGGAGTCCGTCCACACCTTCGCGAACACCATTAACACCCACGAGGGCGGCACCCACGAGGAAGGCTTCCGCGCCGCGCTGACCTCCCTGATGAACCGCTACGCCCGGGACCACAAGCTCATCAAGGACAAGGACCCGAACCTCACCGGCGACGACTGCCGCGAGGGCCTGGCCGGCATCATCTCGGTGAAGGTGGCGGACCCGCAGTTCGAAGGCCAGACGAAGACGAAGCTCGGCAACACCGAGATCAAGTCCTTCGTCCAGCGCGCGGTCAACGAGCACCTGTCCTTCTGGTTCGACGCTAACCCGGCGGAGGCCAAGGCGGTCATCAACAAGGCGGTCGCGTCGTCCCAGGCCCGCATCGCGGCGCGCAAGGCCCGCGACCTGGTGCGGCGGAAGTCCGCCACGGACATCGGCGGCCTGCCCGGCAAGCTCGCCGACTGCCGCACGAAGGACCCCAAGCAGGCCGAACTGTTCATCGTGGAGGGTGACTCCGCCGGTGGTTCCGCCAAGCAGGGGCGGGACTCCATGTACCAGGCCATCTTGCCGATCCGCGGCAAGATCCTCAACGTGGAAAAAGCCCGCATGGACAAGGTGCTCAAGAACAACGAGGTCCAGGCGATCATCACCGCCCTGGGCACGGGCATCCACGACGAGTTCGACATCTCCAAGCTGCGCTACCACAAGTTCGTGCTCATGGCCGATGCCGACGTCGACGGCCAGCACATCGCCACCCTCTTGCTGACCCTGGTGTTCCGCTTCATGCCGGAGCTCATCGAGGACGGCCACGTCTACCTCGCCAACCCGCCGCTGTACAAGCTCAAGTGGGCCAAGGGCGAGCCGGGCTACGCCTACTCCGACGCCGAACGCGACCAGCTGCTGGAGGAAGGTCTCAACGCCGGGCGCAAGATCAACACCGACGACGGCATCCAGCGTTACAAGGGCCTCGGCGAGATGAACCCCAGCGAGCTGTGGGAGACCACCCTCAACCCGGAGACGCGTATCTTGCGTAAGGCGGAGCTCATCGACGCCCAGCGGGCCGATGAACTCTTCTCCATCCTCATGGGAGACGACGTCGCCGCCCGCCGATCCTTCATTACCCGCAAGGCCAAGGACGTCCGCTTCCTCGACGTCTAACGCTTCACCGCTGGCTGCGGGAAAGGGGAGGCACTGCTGGTGGGCCGCTACCGGATGGATTACGACTGGCTGTGGGGTAAATGCCGCGACACCGCCACGGTACGGCTGCGCGTGACTGGCGAGGCGGCCCGCGGCGCGGTCGACGCGTTTCTCGCCGCGTTGCCGGCGGACGACGCCGGCGTGCGCGGCCGCGGCGGGTGGGCAGTGCGACGGACGCTATCCGCTCCCGGCGTGGTGGAACTCGAGATCATCTCCGGCGGCCAGGACGTCGCCGACGGCATCTTCTACGGCACCGACGCCGCCTACGAGGCACTGAAGCCCTTCGAGGTTGCCTTGAGCTGGGAGAACCTCGAAGGGCGGTAGCTGCTGGTGCTGCCCGTCCTAGGCCGACGCCGGCGCTTGCCCCTTCTTTGCTAAGGCGTCATTGGCAGCGGCGACGCCCGCCCGGGTCCGCAGCCACATCGCGACCCAGATGACCACATAGATGGCGGCGACCATGAGGATGAGCCCTACGATGGCCCAGCCGCCGGGAATCCACCGCAGATACAGCGCCGGCACGATGACCGTTGACACGATGAGTGCGAAGTGCAGCGCCGTTGACGTGGCGAGCGAGAGCGGGCGCTGGAAGATAACGCCGGACAGCATGTGAACTGCGCCGATAGCGGCGTAAATGGCCCGCTCGATGGCGACGGCCACGTGGATGTTGTCGAATTGATTGAGGAAACTGGCTGTGCCGGGGAGGAATTCCCCACCGGCGAGGGCGGAAAAGACCAGCTCCAACAGCACACCCACGGTGATGCCGATGGTGGCGCCCACTAGGGCCTTGGTGAGAATCTTCATGGCTAATCATTCCTTTCAGTGGTGGTGAGGCCGAGGGCCTTCTTCACAGCGGACAGCGAGCGCCGCGAGACGTAGCACAGCGTCGAATCGCTTAACCGGAGCTGGATGGTGCCCGCCAAGGACAGGTCGAGGCGGGTGACGTGGCGAAGATTGACGATTTCGGATTGGTTGATCTGGACGAAGGGGTGGGCTTCTACCCAGTGGTGCACGTCCTTCAGCCGGGGCTTGATGCGCCACTGCCCGTCAGCGGTGTGGGCGTAGACGTGTTTACCGCGGGTGTGGAAGCGCAGGACGTCCGTAGGGTCAAGGATGGTGGCGTCAGTGCCACGGGTGCCGACCAAGACCGCAGCACCGGGGTGTTCGGCCGCCGCGACGGCCGCGTGGAGGCGTAACGCCTGGCGGGAATCAGGAGAGAAAATATCGACGACGGCCTCCGCAAGCGAGGAGTCGATGTGGGTCGTGATCTTCATGGTGGCCCTCCCGGGAAGCGATGATGTCCTGCTGGTTTTCAGTACACCGGGAGGGAAGCAGCCGAGCAAGCGTGCCGGGCTATGCGGTTCCGGCAGGCGGCTAAGTGGTTGTTTGGCTGGGCCTACGACGCGGCCGGGTGGCGATTTTTCTTTGCCAGCGGCAAGGAGTAGATTCACACATGCGCGGGGCATTAGCTCAGTTGGTAGAGCGTCGCGTTCGCAATGCGAAGGTCAGGGGTTCGATTCCCCTATGCTCCACACGTCGAAGCAGGCCAGCAGCCGTCAGGTTGCTGGCCTGCTTTGCTATGAGCCTTCGAGGCAGCAGGGACCATGGGGCAGGAGTGCGCCAGGGCCGAGAGCGCGACTGTGCGTGCGGAGGCGACCCAGGGTGGATGGGCCAGGAGGCAGCCGAAGGTTGGAACGCCTGGCCAAAGCAGCGAGGCCGGTACGTGACAGGTACCGAATCACTACCCCCGTGTACATTTAGGTTGTTTGAAATAAGTAAATGTTCTAGCAGGGGATTTAGTATGGATTTAATGTAGGGTTCATTTTTTCGGGGGGGGGCGATGTAGCTGAAAATAACCTGAAGATCAAGTGGAAACGGCTTGGAGCCGGGTGTACCGTGGCGCTTGAACTGTCGTTTCCTCGTCAAAGGACTTTCTTATGGCCAAGCACCAGAAGCCGTCTCGTCTCAACCGCAACGCCGCCGCCCTTGCCATGAGCGGCCTCAACGTGCCCCTCCTGTCCCGTCGCCAGATCGCCCTCGGGACCGCCGCCGCCCTCGCCGCCACCGGAACCCTGCAGCTCGTGGGTCCTGAAGGGATGGTGAGCGTGGCCTCGGCCGTGATCGCACCCAACGCGAACCCGGCAGCGCCGCACCTGGGAGAGTTGGGCCAGGTCGGTGGCATGGACAACTGGAATCGTCCCGGTTCCATGTCGACTAAATATCAGGCCGAATATGAAACCGCCTATACGTCGAGAAATAAAAAAGTCAGTTCGAACGTCTCGAATTTCTCGGAGCTTCCGCCTGGCACTCGGTTCTTCCTGGCGAGCGGCGCCCGCTTCTCCTCCCCTCAAGGACTCGCCAATGTGGAGAACAATGTATATGGCCTGAACTGGGAGCAAAACATCGACGGAAGCTGGATCGGCTGGTTTGGTGGCCCGGGCGGCGCCTCGGCGGGAAACGCTCCCCAGGTTGATAAAACTACCGGTGAAGTCGGTCCTATCGGTACGGGTCTGATTCATCCGAAGGACGGTAGTGTTCGAAACATTCCGGTCGTTGTAGTCTTTCCCGATAATTCCTGGAACGTAAGTATTTCCCGGTTCTATGTCGGAGATAAGCAGGATGATCCGAACAAGGGGCAGGTGGATGAAAATATCTCTGACGTTTTAAGTGATCCGGAGCCCGAAAAGCCTAAGGATACGGCTGAGGACCGGGTCAAGGACTTGGTGGTACTCGAAGGTCAACCGATCGAGGTCACCAACCTTGGGACTGGGGCCACTCTGATTGGAACTCCGCCTACCGGGATCTCTCTGGTGGATGAATCGCTGGAGGGGACTCCGCGAGTGGATAATTGGAGCGATACCGTACCACGGGAGACCAGCAAGGAATACGACGTAACCATCAAAACCCCTAACCCGGACGGTTCCTTCAACCACGATCCCGTCAAGATAACTGTTCTGCGGGACACCGATGGCGACAAGGATCCGGATCGCTCGGACAATGACATCGATGGAGATAAGGCTTCCAACGCCGATGAGGATGCGGCCAATACCGATCCTTATAATGACTCGTCCGTTCCTCCGGCACCTACTCTGAATCCGGTCGATGAGGGGGACGAAGTTGTGACCGGTACAGGTATACCCGGAACCACAGTCACAGTAGAGCTGCCCGGTCGTGGATCAGTAGAAGTTGAAGTAGGCGATGGTGGCGAATGGTCTACACCAATCGGCTCTGAGCATCCTGTCAAGGAGGGGGAACAAGTCTCTGTGAGTGTTCCCTATCATGATCCGCAGAGCGTCAATGTCGGAAAGAATGATGATCCTGCCTTGGATCCGGCGGTTCCGACGTCGGTGAATCCGGTGGATGATGGTGATGAGGTCATCACTGGTAAGGGTGAGCCTGGTGTTGAGTTGACGGTGGGCTTCCCGAATGGTGAGTCGGCGACTGTGGTGGTTGCTGATAATGGGACGTGGACGTTGCCGGTGCCGGAGGGGGCGTTGATTCCGGGTGAGTCGGTGACGGTGGAGAGTCCGTTCCGTGATCCGGTGGAGGTCAAGGTGGGGGAGAATGATGATCCTGCCTTGGATCCGGCGGTTCCGACGTCCGTGAATCCGGTGGATGATGGTGATGAGGTCATCACTGGTAAGGGTGAGCCTGGTGTTGAGTTGACGGTGGGCTTCCCGAATGGTGAGTCGGCGACTGTGGTGGTTGCTGATAATGGGACGTGGACGTTGCCGGTGCCGGAGGGGGCGTTGATTCCGGGTGAGTCGGTGACGGTGGAGAGTCCGTTCCGTGATCCGGTGGAGGTCAAGGTGGGGGAGAATGATGATCCTGCCTTGGATCCGGCGGTTCCGACGTCCGTGAATCCGGTGGATGATGGTGATGAGGTCATCACTGGTAAGGGTGAGCCTGGTGTTGAGTTGACGGTGGGCTTCCCGAATGGTGAGTCGGCGACTGTGGTGGTTGCTGATAATGGGACGTGGACGTTGCCGGTGCCGGAGGGGGCGTTGATTCCGGGTGAGTCGGTGACGGTGGAGAGTCCGTTCCGTGATCCGGTGGAGGTCAAGGTGGGGGAGAATGATGATCCTGCCTTGGATCCGGCGGTTCCGACGTCCGTGAATCCGGTGGATGATGGTGATGAGTTCATCACTGGTAAGGGTGAGCCTGGTGTTGAGTTGACGGTGGGCTTCCCGAATGGTGAGTCGGCGACTGTGGTGGTTGCTGATAATGGGACGTGGACGTTGCCGGTGCCGGAGGGGGCGTTGATTCCGGGTGAGTCGGTGACGGTGGAGAGTCCGTTCCGTGATCCGGTCAGCATGACAGTCATCCCGAATACAGCTCTCACTGGAGAACTCCCCGATGGGTTCGAGGCCGATGACATCCCGGACCCAGCGGCCACCGAAGATGCCAAGTACGAAGACTTCTTCGAAACCGGTGGTGAGGTCATTGAGTCCACGGATGAGTCCCTCGGTGGGGTGACGCACACCGATGCTGAGTTCGGTGATTTTGATCCGTTGGCTGGTGAGACTGTCACTGGTGGTGAGGTCATTGAGTCCACGGATGAGTCCCTCGGTGGGGTGACGCACACCGATGCTGAGTTCGGTGATTTTGATCCGCTTGCTGGTGAGACTGAGTCTGGCGGTCCGGTGGAGACTGGTCCGTTGCCTGATGGTTTCGTTGGCGAGGATCTTCCTGATCCGGCAGCTTCGGACGAGGCTGAGTTCGGTGACTTCGTCGAAGACGGCGGCACCGTCGAAACCGGCCCGCTGCCCGACGGATTTGGTGCCGAGCCGAATGACTACCCGAATAACACCGTGGACCTCACCCCGGATGAGCAGGGTGCGTCGTGGGTTGGTGATGAGCCGAACGGTGTTGAGGCCAAGTATCCGGATCTCAACCCGGAGCCGGCCCCGAAGCCCGAACCGAAGCCTGAGCCGAAGCCGGTGGCGGATGAGCAGGGTGCGTCGTGGGTTGGTGATGAGCCGAACGGTGTTGAGGCCAAGTATCCGGATCTCAACCCGGAGCCGGCCCCGAAGCCCGAACCGAAGCCTGAGCCGAAGCCGGTGGCGGATGAGCAGGGTGCGTCGTGGGTTGGTGATGAGCCGAACGGTGTTGAGGCCAAGTATCCGGATCTCAACCCGGAGCCGGCCCCGAAGCCCGAACCGAAGCCTGAACCCAAGCCCGAGCCGAAGCCCGAGCCGGTTGAGGATCCTATCTTCTCTGGGCTGCTGAGTTCCGGGCTGTTCAGTGGGGATACCCTGGCGACCATTGTCGCTGCTATTGGTAACCTCCTCGGCGGTGGTTCAGGTTCGGGTAGCTCGTCGCTTGCCGGTGATGATGCCGATCACACCGCTGGTGTGATCCCGGGTGGTTCGTCTGATGGCGAGCAGGGTGCATCGTCTGCCGGTGGTTCCTCGTTACCGGGGTTGACTCTGCCGGCGTGGGGTTCTAGCCTGCCGGGTGTTCCCGCACCTGCACCTGCACCTGCCCCGGCTGGTGGGAGCTCTTCTGCTGAGCAGTCCAGCGCCCCGGCGCAGGGTTCCAGCGTGCCGGTGGGGTCGTCTGACGCGGGGAATGGCTCGTCCGCTGCTGTGGTTCCGGCTGTGGGTAGCTCGGTGGGTGTGGGGTCGTTGCTGGCCTTGTTGGCTCAGCCGATTCTGCTCGGCACCCAGGCGATCCAGGGTGTGTTCGGTGTGATCTGTGGGTTCTTCGCCCAGTTTGTTGGTGGTTCCGGTAGCACTACCGGGTCTGGCAGCGAGGAGGGTGGTGTGGTTTTCGGTAGCTCCGCGTGGGGCTTCCTCGGCCGCTTCTAACTGCTACCCACCCGGCGGGACGCTAGCGTTTTTGCCGGGTGGGCCACCACGCTAAGAGTTGTGAGGTGCCGGGGCCTTACAACTGCTTACTTTCTTTACTATTTGCCGCGTTGTCCCTGCTTATGGGGCTCTTCGTGTTTGAGTGTGGGTCACAGGCGTAGCCCCCCGGCGATCAACAGCATCCGTAGACGGTAGTTGTCACGGTTGCGAAACCCTCTTGCCAGGCGGCGATGAAGCTCGATCAGCCCATTGATCGCTTCCGTGCCACCATTGTTACTGCGCGCGGTGTCCCAGTACGCCAAAAAGGCATCCTTCCACCTACGCAACGTTCTGCCTAACCGGGCCATCTCCGGTATCGGACATGACGGCAGACTCCGCAACGCTTCACACGCCGCCCGCCGGCCTGCAGCCATATCCGGTTCGTGATACGCCGCCCGCAGGGCATGCGCCGCCTGCCAGGCAATAAACAACTCCTCGTGACGCGGATCGGCGGCGATAGCCGCATCAAAGCGTTGCCACTGACGCTCAGTGAGCCGACGAGGATCACAACGCACAATGGTACGAATGCCGTACAACGGATCTCCGCTTCTGCCGCGATGGCCGGTGATATGTTGCCACAACCTGCGTCGGACATCATCGACAGCAGTGACCGCCAGCTTGACGACATGGAAAGCATCCAACACGGCGGTGGCGTCGTCGAGGGTGTCATCAATGGCTCGCTTGTACCCGGCGAACGGATCCAACGCGGCGATATCCACCCGGGAACGAAAACCCTCCCCTCGTTGCCGTAGCCAGCCAGCGAGCACGCTGGCTGAGCGTCCTGGGACCAGGTCAAGAAGCCTAGCTTTGACCTTGCCGTGGTCATCGCGGCTAAGATCCACCATCCCCGTAAATTCCTTCGGGCCGCGTTTGCTGCGGCATGTGTGGTGCCAGATGTGCTCATCTACTCCTAGTGCGCTGACCCCGTCGAAGCGTGTGGGGTCAGCAGCTAAGGCCTCAAGAGCAGCCTTGACCGGCTTCCATACGGTGGACCAGGCAGTTGATAACTGCCGGGCAAGGGAATTAATGGTGGCGTGCTCCCGGCGTAGTTGTTCTAACGCCCAGGCGACCACGCGCACCGTTATGCGCTGGCGTGGCAGCGCAACCGTGGGATTGTGCTCGACGAAGGTCGTGCGTGCACAGCCGGGTGCGGGGCAGGTATACCGGCGCTTGAGCCAGCAGATCCTCACCGGCCTACCGAAAGAGGGAATGTCTACCAGCGTTACGGGTACCCGCCCATGGGCGGCGCCTGGGCCGTGACAGTCGGGGCACGCCCGTGGTGTGGGATCGGATTCGACCGTGATTTCCCGGTACTCGTCGCGGTCGTGGACGCTAAGGACGTGCACCCCGTCTAGTCCGACGAGGTCGTCGCATCGCTTACAGTAACCGGCGGGGTCGAGGTTGATGGCCTGCTGGGGGTTGGTTGTAGGATCGGACATGGGTCGAGGCCTTCGTTTCAGGATTGGTGAGTGGTATCCCCTATCCTGCTAGGGCCTCGGCCCTTATTGTGTGCACGACACCCACCCCGGGGATGAGACACTCACCCACACTCAAACGCGAAGAGCCGCTTATGGCGTCGACTGTTATGTGGTCCTTCAGATAGTCCCGCAGGTACGGTAGCTCGAAGTCGACGTATCCGTGCCGAACCCCGGCAATAAGCTCGGCCTCTATCAGCCGGCGGCGGTAGGTGCCAGCGTACTGGGCGTCCACGCCCATTCGTCGGGCGATGTCAGCCATCGAGGGCGGCCCGTCGTCGACGGCCATTGCTGCCAAAAACGTGCGGTCGACGAAGGAGGCATCTTGCATCGCCGGCTCGTGGACGAGCTGGCCTAGCCGCCGTCGGGCTTTATCACGCGCTTCCCGGGCTGAAGCCAGGCATGAACCGCTTCGCCGAGTGCATTGAGGTCCCACGTGATGCCAGCGTCCTCGACGGGTTTGCGCAGCGCGTCGTAGACCTTGGTCTCTGAAATATGCCCGAGGTCGATTCGGTTAGCCCGGCGTAGGAAGGTGACCGGGTTGGTGCCCTCGTTGCTAGCTAGGACGGGCTTGATTGCCTGCGGGATACCGGCCATCGCGACGGCAATATTGAGGTTCTCCCGCACGAGGTGCTGGATGGTGGTGGCGAACTCGATGATCTCTTCTCGGCTCTGATGGTGCAGCTCGTCGAGGGTGATAAGCAGGCCCGTCGGTTCCTATCCGAGCTTGTCATTGAGTTGCGCCTGCCAGTGAAGGAAATCCGTCAAAGCGCTGCGTAGCGTCACTTCCGGCTGGTAGCGCTGGACGTTCGTGAAGTGGATTCCGCCGATGGTGGGTACGGTGAGACCGCTGAGGCGCTTCTCATGTGTTTTCAGCCTATCCGCTGCACCGTTTAAAGGCTGTCCAGGAGGCGCTTGGGAAATTCCTTCGTGGCCGTCTCAGCTATGACCCGCCAAGATTGCGCGCGGGCTCCTCCTCGAAGGCGTTGAGGAGGACGGTTTTTCCCACGCCGCGGAGTCCGGTGACAATTGATACGCGCTCGTGAGCCCCGGGTCCGTCGAGGAGGGCAGCTCGAAAATCGGCGATCTCTTCTGCTCGCCCCGCCAGGTAAGGCGGCGTTGCGCCCATGCTGGCGCGGAAGGGATTCGGGATGTAGCTCATGCCGTGGAGCCTGGCAGCTCCTTACTACTCTTTACTATTTGCCGCCTTCGGGCAGGTCAGCGGCCTTGCTAAGGGGTGCCGGTTGAGCCTGAACCGGCCCCCGGCACCCCCGTTGTGGCCGGGTGTTAGGCCAGGTGGCGCTGGATGACCCGGCCGAGTTCGGCGACGTAGGGGCTGACGGTCTTGACGCCCTTGCCGCGGACGGTGCCGTAGATCTTGTCTACGCCGGGGCGGCTGGACTTGGCGACGAGGCCGTCGGCGGTGCTGAGCAGGTCCTCGGCTACCTCTTCGGAGCGGGGTTCGAGGAAGGCGCCGAAGTCGGTTTCGCCGGTGGCCTCGAACTCGTCGAAGCGCGGCTGGAGGTCCGTGAGGAGGTTCGGCAGGGCCTTGTCGATGCCCTTGGAGACGATGTTGCTGTCGACCTTCTGCAGGGTCTTGAGGGCGGTCTTGATGGCCATGCCGGTCAGGCCGGACTGCTCGTCGACGGCCTTGGTTGCCACGGCGTCGAGGTCGGCGACGACGGCGTCGCGGGCAGGCTGGTTGAGAAGCTGAGAAAGATCAGTCATGTCGGCAAGCGTAAACGATAAACGACCACCGCGGTGGTCTCTCCAGCTCACAACTGTCTGGCTAGACGCTGGTACCGCGGTGATCGTTTAGCCGTGTTGCAGCTCTTCCACCACAACAGTCACAAAGGACTCTTGTAACCACAACAGTCACAAACGTAACACGGGGGGAGGGGGCAACGCTACCGTACGGCCGCAGCAACCCAGGCGATAACCACCGATGCGTGACATGCCATACTTATTGATATGGGATCTACCCGACGCCGTTCGATCAGTATCGTCATCCCCTGCTACAACGACGCCGCCCTGCTAGCCCGCGCGCTCGCATCGCTTCAGGCGCAGACCGTCGTGCCCGATGAGATCATCGTCGTCGATAACAATTCCACCGATGACTCCGCCGCCGTCGCCGCGTCCTACCCCGGCGTGCACGTGGTGGCCGAGCCGCGCCAGGGGATCACCCACGCCACGAGGTGCGGGTTCGACGCCGCCACCAGCGACATCCTCGCCCGCACCGACGCCGACATTGTCGCTCCGCCCGATTATGTGGAGCGTCTGCACCGCGCTTGGGACGCCGCCGACGCTGAGCACGCACCCGGGGCGCGCACAGTGGTGGCCGTGACGGGAAGCGCCCGCTTCGACATCGACGGCCCCGTCGGCCACCTGGCGTCGGCCGCCTACCTCGGGGCCTATCGCACGCTGGTGGGCTCGGCGCTGGGCCACACGCCGATGTTCGGCACCAACTACAGTGTGCGTCGAAGCTTCTGGCAGGGGGTGCGCGATCGGGTGGACTTCGACGACGTGGCCGTCCACGAGGACATGCAGCTGTCGTTCATGGTCGCGCCGTCGGAGACGGTGTGGTACCAGGAGGACCTCGTCGTCACGATGGATCCGCGCGCGCTGCGCGGCGCGGGCCAGCTAAGACGACGCTTCCAGCGCGGCTGGCACACGATGATGACGAACTTTCGCACCCAGCCGCCGCACCGGCGCCTCGCCGAACGCGGGCTGATTACCCTGCCAGGCACGAGGTGAGCTGACGTGACCGATCTGCGCCTTTTCGACGAACGCGTGGCGGACTCGATGTCCTTCCTGGAGAAGTGCTTCGACGACGCCGAAGCGTATTCCTTCTCCCCGTATCTCACGCGCGCGATCGCCGCGCTGCGTCGGGTGACGATGGGCGGCAAGCACCTCCGCGCCCGGCTGGTCCACATCGGGGCGGGCGATGTCAGCGGTGAGCAGCGCACCGCGGCGACGATTTTCGCCGGCGCCGTCGACGTCCTCCACGCCGCCTTCCTCATCCACGACGACATCATCGACGACGACCCCCTCCGGCGCGGGCTGCCCACAATCCACCACGAGATCGCGCAGGAGACCGGCTCACCGGCCGTCGGCAACGCCATGGGGATCCTCGCGGGGGACTTAGGGCTCATCGTCACGTTCCAGGCGTTGTGTTCGTCGCACATCGACGACGCCTTAGCTCGACGGGCGTGCACCCTGCTCGCGGGGTTCGCCGCCCAAACCGTCTCCGGCGAGATGCTCGACGTGGCTCACCTGCAGGACGACGACGTCGAAATCGACCGGGTGCGCCTGAGCAATCACCTCAAGACCAGCCTGTACTCCTTCACCGCCCCGCTGCACTTGGGGGCCGTGGCGGCCGGCCGCGATGACCCGGCCACCTTGGCGGCGTTGCGCGCGGTGGCTGACCCGCTGGGGGTGGCCTATCAGGCCGCCGACGACATCGCCGGCGCGGTAGGCACGAGCGAGGCGACGGGCAAGGTGGCCGGGGGCGACCTCGACGCGGGGCGAAAAACCCTGCTCACGATGCGCCTGGAGGACATGACCCTGCCGGAGGCGGTGAAGGAGGTCATCGCGGAAGGAGATCGCTTCCTCGCCGAAGCCCGGCGGGGCTTAAGCGCGCCGGAGCTGTCGCCGCTGACCGTCGCCGGCCTGTCGGACATCATCGACCGCGTGGAGGAGATCGTCCATGCCTACGCCTGATTACCTGCACCGCTACGACCGGATGGCCGACCGCGCGGCGGGAGAAGTCATCGCCGCGTACTCGACGTCGTTCGGGCTATCGACCGCGTTGCTCGCGCCGTCGGTGCGTCGTGACATCCGCAACCTCTACGCCATGGTGCGCATCGCCGACGAGATCGTCGACGGCACCGCCGCCCAGGCCGGCACCGACCCCGCCCGGGACCTCGACGCCTACGAGCGCGCCGTGCTCGGCGCCCCCCGGCGTCGCTTCCACACCGATCCGGTGCTGCACGCCTACGCCAACACCGCCCGTCGGTGCGACTTCGACCCGCACCATGTCCAGGCCTTCTTCGCCTCCATGCGCCGGGACCTCACCGACACCACCTACACAGCGACCACGCTCGATGATTACATCTACGGCTCCGCCGAGGTCATCGGGCTGCTCTGCCTCGCCGCCTTCTACGCCGAACGCCGCCCCGGCCCCGCCGAGTGGGCCCGGCTCGAACACGGCGCCCGCTGCCTGGGAGCGGCCTTTCAAAAGATCAACTTCCTGCGGGATTTCGCCGAGGATTCCCACCAGCTCGGCCGCGCCTATTTTCCCGGCACGGAGGACAAGCTCGATAACCCCGCCAAGGACGCCATCATCGCCGACATCCGCCGGGACCTCGACGCCGCCGACGCCATCATCCCGCTGCTGCCGCGCTCAGCCCGCGCCGGGGTGATGGCGGCCTCGGCGCTGTTTGCCGAGCTCACCACGCTCATCGACGGCGTCGACGCTGCCGAGCTTAGCCGCCGACGCGTGCGCGTGCCTGCCCACCGTAAAGCCCTGCTCATCTCTCGGGCGGTGGCCACCGCATCCGGTTTCCCACAACCACATAGAAGGAACGAACATGACTAAACACGCCGTCGTTATCGGCGCCGGAGTGGCCGGACTCGCCACCGCCGGCCTGCTGGCCCGCCGCGGCTACCGCGTCACCGTGGTGGAGAAGAACCCGGAGCCCGGTGGGCGGGCCGGGGAGCTGTCCGTGGACGGCTTCCGCTTCGAAACCGGACCCTCCTGGTACCTCATGCCCGAGGCCTTCGACCACTTCTTCGAGCTCATGGGCACCTCCACCGCCGCCGAGCTGGACCTGCAACTGCTCGACCCGGGCTACCGCGTCTACCCGCAAGGCGAGGAGCCCGTCGACGTTCCCTACGGCCTCGACGCCGCCTGCGCGCTCTTCGAATCCCTCGAACCCGGCGCCGGCGACGCGCTGCGCGACTACCTCGCCTCCGCCGACGAGGTCTACCAGCTCGCCCTGCGCCGCTTCCTCTACACCACCTTCGCCTCCCCAGCGCCCTTCGCCAACGCGGAGGTCATCTCCCGTGCCCGCCAGTTCGCCCGGTTGCTCACCGAGAGCCTGGATTCCTTCGTCAACCGCCGCTTCGCCGATAACCGGCTGCGCCAGATCCTGCAATACCCCGCGGTGTTCCTCTCCAGCAGGCCGGAACGCGCGCCCAGCATGTACCACCTCATGAGTCACACCGACCTCACCCTCGGCGTGCACTACCCGCAGGGCGGCTTCACCTCCATCGTCACCGCCCTGCACCGCCTCGCGGTGGAGCATGGGGTGAGCATCGAGCTCGGCGTCGAGGTCACCGCGATCACGGTCGATGGGTCACGGGCCACGGGCGTGCGCGTCCTGCGCGACGGTGAGATCGCCGAGATCCCGGCCGACGTCGTCGTCTCCGCCGCGGATCTGCACCACACCGAAACCTCCTTGCTGCCCAAGCACCTGCGTTCCTACCCGGAGAGCTACTTCGCCCGCCGTGACCCCGGCCTCGGCACCGTGCTCGCGCTGCTCGGCGTCGACGGCGAGTTGCCCCAACTGCGCCACCACACCCTGCTGTTCTCCCGCGAGTGGGAGGCCGACTTCGACGTCGTCTACGACGGCCCTCACCCCAGCCGGCCGACGGGCGCGTCGCAATCGCTCTACGTGTGCAAGCCCTCCGCCACCGACGACACCGTGGCCCCAGCCGGCTGCGAGAACCTCTTCGTGCTCATCCCCGTCGCCGCCGACGAATCCCTCGGCCACGGCGACGCCTACCACCCGCAGGCGTCGGCGGCAGTGACGGCGATCGTCGACGCCGCCGTCGAGCAGATCAGCCAGTGGGCGGGTATCCCGGACCTGACCGAGCGCATCGTGGTCAAGCGCAGCCTCGGACCGGCCGACTTCGCCGAACGCTATCACGCCTGGTCAGGCGGGGCTATCGGCCCGGCGCACACGCTGCGCCAATCCGCCTTCCTGCGCGGACGCAACGCTTCGAAGAAGGTCCGCGGCCTCTACTACGCCGGTGGCACCACCGTGCCGGGCGTCGGCGTGCCGATGTGCCTCATCTCCGCAGAGAACATCCTTAAGCGCCTCGACGGCGACGGCTCCGCCGGGCCCCTAGGCAGCGTTCATGGGTAGCCTCTACCTGCTCATTCTCTTGGTCACCCTCGGGTGCATGGTGGCGTGCGACGCCCGCTGGAAGCTCGCCTTCTTCCTCGACGCCCGCCGCGCCGGTCTGCTCAGCGCCGTCGTCGTGGCGCTGCTGCTCGCCTGGGACGTCGCCGGCATCGCCACCGGCACGTTTGCCCGTGGGGACGCGTCGTACATGACCGGGATCCTTCTTGCCCCGGAGATGCCCGTGGAGGAACCGGTCTTTTTGTTCTTCCTCAGCTACCTGCTGCTCAACCTCACCTCGGCGGCGCGGAGGCTGATGACGCGATGACCTACGTGCTTATGTCCCTGCCCTTCCTGGCGCTCGCGGCGGGGCTGTGGTGGCGGCGCCGACGGAGCTACGCGCGCCAATCCGCGGTGACTGCCGTCGTGCTGCTCGTGGTGACGGTGCTGACGATTGTCTTCGACAACCTCATGATCTACGCCGGCAACGTCGCCTACGGCTCAGCGCACAACCTCGGGCTGTACCTGGGGCTCATGCCGGTGGAGGACCTGTTCTATCCGCTGGTCGCCACGCTCATCATCACCGCCTTCTGGAAGGGAGATCGCCATGACAGTGCTTAAGGTCATCGTGGCCTCGTCGCGCCCGATTAGCTGGGTTAATACCGCCTTTCCCTTTGCTGCCGCGTACCTCTTCGCCGGCGGGGGCCTCACGTGGCAGCTCGTGGTGGGGACGGTGTTCTTTCTCATCACTTTTAACATGATCGTCTACGGGGTCAATGATGTTTACGATTATGAATCCGACATACACAACCCCCGTAAGGGCGGCGTAGAGGGCGCGGTCCTTGCGCCTCGTTACCACCGGCCGGTGCTCGTCGCTGCCGCCGCAGCGAACGCCCCCTTCATCGTGGCCCTGCTCCTCGGCGGTACGGCCGCCTCCGCGGGGTGGCTGGCCCTCGCCGTCGCCTCCGCGGTGGCCTACTCCGTGCCTGGCCTGCGCTTCAAGGAACGCCCGGTGCTCGACTCGGCGACCTCCTCGGCGCACTTCACGACGCCGGCGCTCGTCGGGTGGACCATGACCGGCACGCCCGCCACGCCCGGCTTCTGGCTGGCGATCCTCGCCTTCTTCCTGTGGGGCATGGCCTCCCACGCGCTGGGCGCCGTGCAGGACGTGCAGGCAGATCGCGCCGGGGGCTTAAGCTCCATCGCCACCGAACTCGGGGCGCGGACGACGACCCGCGCGGCTGCCGTCGCCTACGCGGTGTCCGCGCTGGTACTGCTGGGGCTGCCGCCGTCGGCGTGGGTCCTCTCGCTCGCCGCCGCCGGCTACGCCCTCAACGCGGGGCGGTTCTGGAACGTCACCGACGCCACCTGTGAGGTGACGCGCCGGGCGTGGGGAGTGTTTTTGTGGCTCAACTACGTTGTCGGGTTCGTGGTCACCATGCTTCTGCTCTTCGCCTAGGCGCAGGCCAGCGCAGGCCTGCGCAGACCTAGGCCCACCGCCGGTACACCCCGGCGCTGACGCGGGCGAAGTCTTCGTTGCGGGCGCTGAGCGGCTCCATTCTGCGGATCGCGTCGGCCAGCTCCCGGGCGGCGGCCGCGGGGGAGAGCTGGACCGCCACCCCGTCGACGCGCGCGCCGGGCACCGCAGCGCACGCCGCGAGCGCGGAGAAGGAGCGGACGTGGACCCCGGCGGTGGCGCAGAACTGATCCGCCACCAGGAGGAGTTGCTCGGTGCTCAGTCGCCTCATGCGTCGCCGCCCGAGGTTCGGGCTCGGCGGATGCGGGCTTCGTGGGCGGCGAAGCCGTCGAGTTCGGCGCGGGCGAGTTCGGTGATCTCGGCGTCGTCGAGCAGCCGGGCGGCGGCGGTGAGGATGGCGCGCACGGCGGCCTCGTGCTTGGACAAGCCTTGCGCGGAGGCGAGCAGGGTGAGGGCTTGTTCTTGATCGTGGCTGAGTCTGAGCGTGAAAGCCATAGTTCAATTGGTATCACAGTGATACCGCCGGATGGGGGTTACGCGGTCTTGGCGGGCTAGAATTGGGGAAATTAACTGTACGCAAGGAAAGGACCAGGCACGTGAGTGACGATAAGCCGGGCTCGGGCATTGGCGGCGGCGACGGCGGCGGGTACGACCGCATTTTCCCCATCGACATCAGCGAGGAGATGCAGACCAGCTACATCGATTACGCCATGAGCGTCATCGTGGGCCGCGCGCTGCCGGAGGTGCGCGACGGCATGAAGCCGGTGCACCGGCGCATCATCTACGCGATGTTCGACTCCGGCTACCGCCCCGAACGCTCCTACATTAAGTCCGCCCGCCCCGTGTCGGACACGATGGGCCAGTTCCACCCGCACGGCGACAGCGCCATCTACGACACCCTCGTGCGCCTGGCCCAGCCGTGGGTGATGCGCTACCCGCTCATCGACGGCCAGGGTAACTTCGGTTCCCGCGGCAACGACGGCCCCGCCGCCATGCGCTACACGGAGTGTCGCCTAACCCCCATCGCCATGGAGATGGTGCGCGATATTCGTCGTAACGCGGTGGACTTCTCCCCGAACTACGACGGCAAGACGCAGGAACCCGATGTGTTGCCGTCGAGGGTGCCGAACCTGCTCATGAACGGTTCCAGCGGCATCGCCGTGGGCATGGCCACCAACATTCCGCCGCACAACCTCACGGAGCTGGCCAACGCCATTTTCTGGATTCTGGACAACCCCGAATCCGGCGAGGAAGAACGCCTTGAGGCGTGCATGAAGTACGTGCTCGGCCCGGACTTCCCGACGGCGGCGCAGATCGTCGGCACCCAGGGCATCCGTGACGCCTACACCACCGGCCGCGGCTCCATCCGCATGCGCGGCGTGGCCACGATGGAGGAGATCGGCACCCGGCAGGCCATCGTTATTACCGAGCTGCCCTACACGGTCAACCCGGATAATTTCATTGCCAACGTCGCCGACCAGGTCACGCACGGCAAGATGGCGGGCATCGCCAAGATCGAGGACGAGTCCTCGGACCGGGTGGGCATGCGCATCGTCGTCACGCTCAAGCGGGACGCCGTCGCCCGCGTCGTGCTCAACAACCTCTACAAGCACTCGCAGCTGGAGACCAACTTCCCGGCGAACATGCTGTCCATCGTCGACGGCGTGCCGCGCACCCTGCGCCTGGACCAGATGCTGACGTTCTACGTCCGCCACCAGATCGAGGTCATCGTCCGGCGCACCCAGTTCCTCCTCGACGAGGCGGAGGAGCGCGCCCATATCCTCCGCGGCCTGGTCAAGGCCCTCGACATGCTCGACGAGGTCATCGCCCTGATTCGTCGTTCGCCCACGGCGGACGAAGCCCGCACCGGGCTCATGCAGCTGCTCGACGTCGACGAGGTCCAGGCCGACGCCATCCTCGCCATGCAGCTGCGTCGCCTCGCCGCCCTGGAGCGGCAGAAGATCATCGACGAACTGGCCAAGATCGAAGAGGAAATCGCCGACTACAAGGACATCCTGGCTCGCCCCGAACGCCAGCGCGCCATCGTCCGCGACGAGCTCGCCGAGATCGTCGACAAGTACGGCGACGAGCGCCTCACCCAGCTCGTGGCCGACACCGGCGAGGTCAACGCCGAAGACCTCATCGCCCGGGAAAACGTGGTGGTCACCATCACCCAGACCGGCTACGCCAAGCGCACCAAGGTCGACGCCTACAAGTCTCAAAAGCGCGGCGGCAAGGGTGTGCGCGGCGCGGAGCTCAAGCAGGACGACGTGGTCAAGAACTTCTTCATCTGCTCCACGCACGACTGGATCCTCTTCTTCACCAACTTCGGCCGCGTCTACCGCCTCAAGGCCTACGAACTCCCCGAGGCGGGCCGCGCCGCCCGCGGCCAGCACGTCGCCAACCTCCTGGAGCTGCAGCCGGAGGAACGCATCGCGCAGGTCATCCAGATCAGCGGTTACGACGACGCCCCCTACCTGGTCCTGGCCACCCGCGGCGGCCGGGTCAAGAAGTCCCGCCTGTCGGACTACGAATCCGCGCGCCACGCCGGCCTCATCGCGATCAACCTCAACGAGGGTGACTCGCTCATCGGCGCCGCTCTCGCCGGCGCGGGCGACGACATCCTGCTGGTCTCTGAGCGCGGCCAGGCCATCCGCTTCACGGCCGACGACGACCAGCTGCGCCCCATGGGACGCGCCACCGCTGGCGTTAAGGGCATGCGCTTCCGCGACGACGACCAGCTGCTGGCCATGACCGTGGTCCACGACGGCGAGTACCTCCTCGTCGCCACCTCTGGCGGCTACGGCAAGCGCACCGCGGTGGAGGAGTATGCCACCCAGGGCCGCGGCGGCATGGGCGTGATGACCTTCAAGTACTCGCCGAAGCGCGGCAAGCTCATCGCCGCGCTCACGGTGGAGGAGGACGACCAGATCTTCGCCATCACGGCGGCCGGCGGTGTGATCCGTACCGAGGTCAACCAAATTCGTCCGTCGTCTCGCGCAACGATGGGCGTTCGCCTGGTTAACTTGGAGGAAGGCAACGAGCTCATCGCCATCGACGTCAACGTTGAAGACGAGGGCGCAGACGAGGCCAAGGCCGTCGCCACCGGTGAAAAGACCCTGGACTCGCTCGATATCGAGAACAAGGAGTAAGGATGACCACTGAAACTGAGGCCAAGGCGCCGCTGCGCCGCTGGCTCATGGTGGCGGAAGTCTCGCCCATGTCCGTCCTCAAGGTCACGTTGGCACTGTCGCTGGTGGCGTTCGTCGCGTGGCTCATCGCGGTCGCCGTGCTGTACGTCGCCTGCGAGGTCGCCGGCGTGTGGGACTCCCTCAATGCGCTCATCGGCGGCATCGGCGGCGACGGGATTGGCTTCGGCTTGGTCATGTCCCTGGCGGTGCTCATGGGTGCGGTGATGGTGGTCATCAACACCCTCTTGGCCCCGGTGCTGGCGTTGGTGTACAACGCGGTGGTCCACTTCGTTGGCGGCGTGGAGTACTCGGCGGAATAGCCGGCGAGGTGTGGTCGGCGCCGCCGTCGCGTCGACTACATCCGCGTCGTGTCTCTGCACGACGCGCCTTTGCACGACGCGTCTTGGCACGACGCGTCTTGGCACGACGCGCTGACCAGCCAGTTTGGCGTGATTCGTCGCGCTCTGTATAGTTACATCTCGTTCCAAGGGCCTATAGCTCAGGCGGTTAGAGCGCTTCGCTGATAACGAAGAGGTCGCAGGTTCGAATCCTGCTAGGCCCACAACTTGGAGCCTGGGGCATTAGCTCAATTGGTAGAGCATCTGCTTTGCAAGCAGAAGGTCAGGAGTTCGATTCTCCTATGCTCCACAGGTTCGCACCGGCCAGTTCATCACGAACTGGCCGGTGTTTTTGTATCAACCGGGTCAGTGATGGCCCCGCGATCGTCGTCGCGGGGCCTGAGCGCTGGTAGGCGGGGATTAGGGCAGCGGGCGGCGGGCCCACGGGGACACCCCGCGCGCCCGAGCGTTGGCAAAGGCCGCCAGGGTGAGCACCACGAACAACGCCGCTGCGGAAAGCAGCTGTACGCGGGCGGCGTCGTCGCTGAGCATGAGCAACGCCAGGCCGGCCAGCACCACGAGTACCGCCCGGGTGAGCCACGGGAACGCCCACATCCGGATGGGCAGCTCATAGCGCTTCGCCAACGCCGGGCGAAGGCGCAGCTGTGAGATGGCGATGAACGTCCACACGATCACCAGGGAGGCGCCCGCCGCGTTGAGCAGGAAGGCCAGCAACCAGCCCGTATCGGCGTAGTTGAGGCCAACCATGACGATGGACAAGGCGATGGACAACCCGATGGCCGTCACCGGCACGCCGCGGCTGTTGACTCGGGTGAGGATACGGGGCGCATCGCCGCGCTCAGCCAAGGAGAAGACCATGCGCGACGACGCGTAAATCTGCGCGTTGAAAGCGGACAGCAGCGCCAACGTGATGACCAACTCCATGAAACCCACCACGCCGGGGACATTCGCCAACGCGAGGACCCGGCTGAAGGGGGAATCGGCGGCCGTCTTCGCCGCCCCCAGGGAGGAGTAGGGCAGCAGGAAGGTGATGACCAAGACCGAGCCCAGGTAGAAGATGGCCACGCGGGTGATCGTTGAGCGCACCGCGTTGACCAGGGAGCGCTGGGGGTCCTCCGACTCGGCTGAGGCGATGGCCACGACCTCGATACCGCCGAAGGCGAAGGCCACCGTGAGCAGACCCGCCGCCAGGCCGCCGAGGCCGTTGGGCAGGAAGCCGTCGGACAGGAAATACTCCGTGCCGACGAAGTGCGTGCCCGGCAGCAGGCCGAGGATGAGCAGGGCGCCGATGATGAGGAAGCCAACCAAGACGGCCACCTTAATGAACGCGAACCAGAACTCGACCTCGCCGAAGGTGCGGACCTTCAACAGGTTCACCGCGCCGAAGATGAGGACGAAGACCAGCGCGGGGATCCACGGCGCGATATTGAACCAGGAGCCGACGAAGCCGGCCGCGCCGGTGATCTCTGCGCCGAGGACGGCGACGGTAGCGACCCAGTAGATCCACCCCTGGACGAAACCCGCCCAGCGGCCGATGCCGTGTTCGGCGTATTCGGAGAAGGAACCGGACGCCGGGATGACCGTGCCCATCTCTCCGAGCATCTGCATAATCATGACGGCGATAGCGCCAGCAATGATGTAAGCCAGCAGGACCGCCGGGCCGGCTACCTGGATGCCGACCCCGGTGCCGAGGAAGAGCCCGGCCCCGATCGTCGAACCAAGGCCCATCATGGTGAGGTGCCGGACCTTGAGGCCGCTGCCTAGTTTGGTCGAAGCCGCTGGCTGGGTGGACGCCGGAGAGACTGTGTTGCTCATACCCGCCCCTTGTGTAGAGGAAAACTGATGTCTTAAAAAAGCTGCGCTATCAGTGTATCCGTCGAGGTGGGGAGCAGCTATTACTGCTGCGGCGAATAACTCAGCAACGCGCTGAGGCGCTCGAAGGTTTCCGGGACCAGGCTATGGGTGACCTCCCGGCCGCACCGGTGTCGGCTCACCACGCCGACGCTGGTGAGCTTCTTGAGGTGGTGGGACACCGTCGATTGGGCGAGGTTGAGCCGCTCGGTGAGTTGGGTGACCGTCGGCGGGGTAGCGCCAGCCTGCGCGATTTCGGAGATGATGAGCAGCCGTGCCGGATCCCCGATGATCTTGAATGTCTGTGCGAGGGCAAGGGCATCGTGGGTGGACAGGGGCTCGTCGACCAGGGAACGGCACGTGGCGTCCAGGACTTGAGATTCCGTCATAACCCCATAGCTTAACTTAGGTCAGGCTAAGTTGGGTAGTTGCCTGGGAAGATTCCTCCCCAGGCGTTCCTACGCTTCCTTGTTCTCCGCCTGGCTTTCCTCCTCGCGGTGCGCCTGCAGCTGCTCGTCGAGGGACTCCAGCAGCTCCTCGTCGCGCTCCGCCGGCTCCTCCGCCAGGTCACCGATCGGCTGCTCAGTGGTGGACGTGTAGACCAGCCGGGACTCCTGCTCCTCCACGCGCGGGGGAGTGGTGGCCGGCTCGTCGCGCCGGTTGCGCTGGACCACGAAGACCACCGCGCCGGCGATGGCGGCAAGCACGGCGAGGATTGCGCCCACGATGCCGAGGCGGCGGCCGGTGCTTCCGCCCTGGCGCTTGCGCTGGGCCTTGCGGGCCTTAGCGGCAGCCTTCTTCGTGGCCTTCTGGGTCGTCTTCTCCGCGGCGGCGGCAACCTTGCGGGAACGCTTCGCGGCGACGGCCGCCAGCGGGGAGAGCTTCTTCAGGCCCTTGGCAACGCCCTTCTCGGCCTCGTCGGAGGCTACGGCCAGGCGCTGCTTCGCTTTGGCGAAGTCGAAAATATCGGCGGATTCCCGCTCCTCGGCGAGGCGATCCTTGGCGCGCTGCAGGCGCACGTGGGCGGCGTGGGTGACCGGGCCGACTCCTTCGCGCAGGCGACGTCGACGGTCCGCCTCCTTGTCACCGAGGCGGTCGGCCTCGCGGCGGGCCAGGTCCTCAAGGTGGGAGCGCAGCTCGGAGATGCGCTCGGCGGACCCGAGCAGGTTATCGTAGTCGCCGCGTTCACGCTTCGACTTGTTGTCCTTGAGCGTGCTACGCAGCTGGTTGGCGAGGGATAGGCCTTGCTTGATGAGCAGCGGGTTCATGGGGGACCTCACGGTTTCGTTGGCGGCAGTTACTCTTCACCCCAGGTTACCGCCGAAAGCTTGCTCATGACCGGCCACCGTCAATCGGCCGTCGTGAGGGGATTTTTATTCACGCGTCTCACAGCCGTTATCCCAGCTAGTGGACAAATTAATGGGATTACTATTGTCAGTCCCTTCGCCGAGGTCACGCACTGTTTTACGTTAGGTCACCAAAGAACGCGGAGCCCCGCTACCTGCCCAAGCACAAGCTTTAAGGAATGGACCTGACATGAGCTTTCGCTCACAGGCCGCTCCGCGTTGGTCCGCCTCGGCACCGGTGGACTCAGGGGAGCCGGCTACACATCACGACACCGTGGACCGCATAGCGCTGTCCTTCGAAATCATCCCACCCCGGTGGGGCAACGAGACCGACGTTGCCGCCCTCGATCACCTCCTCGCCGAGCTGGCGGTCTACTACCCGGACTACGTCTGCGTGACCTCGTCGCAGCGCTCCGGCTGGCTGGACGGCACCGCGGCCCTCATCGAGCGGATCACGGCCACCACCCGGATGCGGCCTGTCGCCCACCTGGCGTGCACCACCGGGCCGGCCGAGGAACTGACCCGCGGCGTGAACCGACTTATCGACGCCGGTGTGCGCGGCATCCTCGCCCTGCGCGGGGACCTGCCGGCCGGGCAGGATCGCCTCCCGGCGGGCTACCTGCCTTATGCGACGGACCTCGTGCGCGTCATCCGCGCCGTCGAGGCCCGGCAGGCAGCGCGCTTCGCGGCCGGGTCCCTGGCGGTCGGCGTCGCCTGTTACCCGCTGGGACACGCGGAGTCCCCCACGCCGGAGCAGGACTTCGACGTGCTGCTCACCAAGCAGCGACTCGGCGCCACCTTCGCCATCACCCAGCTGTTCTTCGACGCCGGTGACTACCTGAGCTTCGTGAGGAAAGCCCGCCTGGCCGGCGTCACCATCCCGCTGATCCCCGGCATCATGCCGATGACCTCCGTCGCCCGCCTGGAACGGATGGGCCGGCTCGCCGGGATCGCCGTCCCCGAGCGGCTGCGTCGCACTCTGAGCGAGGCCGCAGAAATCAGCCCCGCCGCCGAGCACGAGGCCGGGCTTCGCGCCACCGTCGACCTGGCCCGGGCGTGCCTCGCCGGCGGCGCCGGTGGGCTCCACCTCTACACGCACAACGACGCGGAGCTCACCCACGAGCTGCTCGCCCGCATCGGCGTCATGCCGGGCGTGTCCCACTACGACGCTCTCGCTGGCGTCGCACTGCCCACCGCCTGCTAGGCGGGCGAAACACCAGCCATAAAACCACCCCGAGAAATTAAGGAACACCCATGTCTTTTCCTGCCGTCACCATCGAGGGCTACCCGCGCATCGGCGCCCACCGCGAACTGAAGAAGGCCCTGGAGGCCTACTGGTCCGGCGCTATAAATAAGGAGGACTTCGTCGCCGCCGCGCATAGCCTCCGGGTGGCGAACTACGCCCGCCTCGTCGACCTCGGGCTCACCGAGGATTACGCTATCCCCGCCGACGTCGCCTACTACGACCAGGTGCTCGAAACCGCCCTCACCGTGGGGCTTATCCCCGGCGACGTGGACCTCGACGAGGAGTTCGCCCTGTGCCGCGGCACCGCCGAGCGCAGCCCGCTGGAGATGACGAAGTGGTTTGACACCAACTACCACTACCTCGTGCCCGAGGTGGCCGACGCGGAGTTCACGCCCCGCCCGCAGCGCGTCGTCGCCATCGCCGACGAGGCTCGGGCCGCCGGCGTCGCCATCCGCCCCTACCTCGTTGGCCCCGTCACTTTGCTGGCGCTGTCCAAGGCCGCCGACGACGCGGAGCTTACCGACCCCCTCGATCGGCTCGACGACGCCGTCGACGCCTACGCCGCCGTCCTCGCGCAGCTCGCGCAAGCCGGCGTGGAATGGGTGCAGCTCACCGAACCGGCGCTCGTGGCGGACTTGGGCCCCGGCGACGCCGCGCTCGCCGACCACGCCCGCCGCGCCTACACCCGGCTGTTGGCCGCCCCGGTCGGGAAAGCCCGCCCGAACGTGCTGGTCAGCACGCCCTACGGAAGCCTGCGCGCGGGCCTCGATGCCCTCGCGGACGTCGCACCGGAGGCCGTGCACGTGGACCTCGCCCCGGCCACCCTCGCCGCCGATCCCGACTACGCCCGCCGCGTCGGGGCCACCCTATCGCCCGCCACCCGCCTCGTCGCCGGGCTCATCGACGGCCGTAACGTGTGGGCCGCCAACCTCGACGAACGCGCCCGCGTCCTCGACGAACTCGCAACCACCCGCGACGCGGTGAGCGTGTCCACGTCGGTGAGCCTCCAACACGTGCCGCACACCGTTGCCGACGAGCCGGAGCTGCCCGTCGACGTCGCCTGCTGGCTCGCTTTCGCCGACGAAAAGATCACCGAGGCCGTGGGACTGAGCCGGCGCGACGCGGACGCGTTCGCCCGCTCCGCCCGCGCCGTGCGGACCCGCTCCGAATCCCGCCGGACCCACGACGCCGCGGTGGCCGAACGCGTCGCCGCCCTGCCGGCCGGTGAGGTGGCCCGCACCCCGGACTTCGCCGGCCGCCAGGATGCCCAGCAGGCGCTGGGGCTGCCGCCGCTGCCGTCGACGACCATCGGCTCCTTCCCCCAAACCCCGGAGATTCGCGCCGCCCGCGCCGCGCACCGCGCCGGGACGCTGAGCGACGAGGACTACACCGCCGCCCTGCGCGCAGAGATCACGTCGGTGGTCGCCCTGCAGGAGGAGATCGGCCTCGACGTGCTGGTTCACGGCGAACCGGAGCGCAATGACATGGTGCAATACTTCGCGGAGCTGCTCGACGGCTTCGTCACCACCGTCAACGGCTGGGTGCAGTCCTACGGCTCCCGCTGCACCCGCCCGCCGATCGTCATCGGCGACGTCTCCCGCCCCAAGCCGATGACCGTCGAATGGTCCGCCTTCGCCCAGTCGCTCACCTCCCGCCCGGTGAAGGGGATGCTCACCGGCCCGGTCACCATCCTCGCGTGGTCCTTCAACCGCGACGACGTCCCCCTGTCGGTCTCCGCCGACCAGATCGCCCTGGCATTGGCCGATGAAGTCCGCGACCTAGAGGACGCAGGCATCTCCATCATTCAGATCGACGAGCCGGCCCTGCGCGAACTACTGCCCCTGCGAGCCGACGCCCGCCCGGCGTATCTCGACTGGTCCATCCGCGCCTTCCGGCTCGTCTCCCTCGACGCCCGCCCGGAGACCCAGATCCATACCCACCTGTGCTACTCGGAGTTCGGCCAGATCATCGACGCGGTCGCCGCCCTCGACGCCGACGTCACCTCCATCGAAGCGGCCCGGTCCCGGATGGAGCTGCTCGTTGACCTCAACGAAGGCTTCCACTCAGAGATCGGCCCCGGCATCTGGGACATTCATTCACCCCGGGTGCCGAGCGTTGACGAACTCACCGGGCTCATCGAGGCCGCGCTGCGCCACGTGCCTGCCGAGCGGCTGTGGATCAACCCGGACTGCGGGTTGAAGACGCGACGCTACGCGGAAACTATCGAGTCGTTGAAGAACATGATCGCGGCGCGCAGCAAGGTACTTAGTGCCAGCTAGGTAGTGTCACTCAAGGGTTTTCCGGGATTCTGTGCGACAATTGCCACACATTGTTCGGAGTCTGGAAGGTCAGCGAGTGAAACAGCTAGAGGCTAACGGGGTACGTTCCATTCCCGGAGTGATGCTCAGCCGGGCCATCATCCTCTGGGCGGTGCTGTTCGCTTTCTTCCAGCTCATGTTGTGGCCGCGCTACTCAGAGCCGAACGATTGGACGGCGCTGTGGGTGGCCGGTGAGTTCTTCGCCCAAGGGCGGATCGACCAGATCTACGCCTATTACCCGGGGGACTTCTCCCGCATCGCCGATGGGCCCTGGCGGGAGGCGCTCCACAACCTCCACCAGGGGTGGAACGGGCTTTACCTGGAGGGCCACCCCTTCGTCCACGCGCCCATCGTGGCGATCGTCATGGGCCTGGTGACGAAGGTGCTCACCTTCTCCCAGTCCGTCATGCTCCTGCTGTTCCTCAGCTCCTTCATGCTCGTCATCATGATCGCCGCCGCCTACTTCATGTGGATGCGCCGCTCCATCCCGCTGCTGTACCTCATCGTCGCCTCCCTGGTCTTTGTCACCACAGAGCCCGCCCAGTTCAGCCTGTACTACGGCCAGACGTCGCTGCTCATCTACGGCGGTCTCATCCTGGGCGTGGCGATTTCCAAGCGGCATCCCTGGGCGGCCGGCATCCTGCTGGGCCTGGTGAGCATCGTGAAGATCTCGCCGATCGCCATCATCGTCATGCTGTTCCTCTTCCAGGGCCGCCGGAAAGCCGGCGCCGTGGGGTTGGCGTCGACGGCGCTGGGCTTCGGCCTGTCCTACCTCCTCGGCGGGCGTGAGCTGTGGCAGGCCTGGCTGGACACGATGGGCCGGATCGGCAACGAGGCGATCATCTCCTTCACCAACGTCTCCTATACGTCGGTGCGGCTCATTGACCTCCACGATCCGCTCATGCGCGGCGCCACCGTCGTCACCGACCCGCCGATCGTGCTGTCCCTGCTGCCGATGGCCTTCTTCGCCACGCTCGCCGCACTGACCTACCTTGTGGTCGTCGTCCGCCAGGTGCAGGCCTTCCCCATGCTCATCTCCCAGGCCATCATCATCTCGATGATGACCCCGTCCATCGTCTGGTACCACTACTTCGTGGCCCTGCCCGTGGTGGTGCTGGGCATCCTCGTCACCCGCAGCCCCCAGTGGGTGAAGTACCCCCTGGTGTTCTTCGGGGTGTCCATGTTCTATAGCCCCTTCATCGGCTTCGATAACCCCTGGCTGAGCATCGACCGGCCGTACCAGACGGCGCCGCTCATCGTCGGCAGCGTCTTCGTCATCGCGCTGATCGCGCTGTACTACGTCGACGCCCGCTGGGGCATCCAGGAGGACCGTCAGATCGCCCGAATGCGGCCCGACGAGTCCGTAGCGATCGCCCACCGCCGCGCCCCGTTGCTGCATCGCATGTTCAACCTGCCTTCTTAAAAACGGTATGCTGGCCGGCATGAGTATCAAGACCTCGACCGCGACGATGCACACCAATCACGGTGACATCGTCATTGACCTCTACGGCAACCATGCCCCGGTCACCGTCGACAACTTCGTCGGCCTCGCCCAGGGCACCAAGGACTACGCCACGCAGAACGCGCAGGGTGGTACCTCCGGCCCGTTCTACGACGGTGCGATCTTCCACCGCATCATCGATGGCTTCATGATCCAGGGTGGCGACCCGACCGGCACCGGCCGAGGCGGCCCCGGCTACCAGTTCGCGGACGAGTTCCACCCGGAGCTTCGCTTCGACCGCCCCTACCTGCTGGCCATGGCGAATGCCGGCCCGGGCACCAACGGCTCGCAGTTCTTCATTACCGTGGCGCCGACGCCGCACCTCAACAACCACCACACCATCTTCGGTGAGGTCACGGATGAGGCGTCGAAGAAGGTCGTCGACGCTATCGCCGCCGTTCGCACCGGCCGCATGGACCGCCCGGTGGAGGACGTCGTCATCACCTCCATCGATATCGCCTAACCAGCGCTTGTCGACGTCACGTCGATAGCGCCCAGACCCCGCCCCTACCTCGCCCACCGGCAGGTAGGGGCGGGGTCGTCTCTCATACACACGCAGCCGGTGGTATCACGCAGCCGGTGGTATCACGCAGCCGGTAATGCCACCGGCTGCGGGGAAGGAATGGACGAAAAGTGAAGACCTGGTTGACCGCCTGGCGGCGGCGCTGCCCCGTGTCCGCGACCATGGTCGTCGTATGCACGGTCATCTACGCCCTCGCCGCGGTGCAAACGCGCAGCTTCGACGAGCTGTGGAGCGGCCAGCTAGCCGAATCCCTGGTGCTGTGGGCACCGCTGGTCCACGACACACAGTGGGGATGGCTACGGCCGCTGACGATGGCCTTCTTCCACCTCGATCTCACCCACCTGGTGGTCAACATGGTGGTGCTCATCCTGGTGGGTAGTGTTGTCGAGCCGGCTCTGGGCAGCGCCCGCTATGGGCTCGTGTCGCTGAGCGGCACGCTGGGAGCGTCGGCGGCTGTTATGGCGCAGGCGCCGATGACGCCCACCGCCGGCGCCTCCGGGACGCTGTTTTCGCTCATGGTGGTGGCCATTGCGGTCGCCCGTCGACGCCGCAATGGCACCGCCGCGCTCCTGGCACTGTTGGGCGTCAACCTGGGATACACCTTCCTGGACCCGGGAGTCAGCGTGTCCGGTCACCTCGGGGGGCTGCTGGCCGGTGCGATCATGGCGTGGCCGGCGACGTCGTCGAACCGCGCCGCGCGGTGGGGTGGCACCACGGTTCCGGCTTTGATTGCCGCGGCGGCCATCGCCGCGCTGTGAGTTTTTCCTAGGGGATCAGGCGGGGGCCAGCTCGGGGTCAGCGGGGTGCCAGGTTCTCGTCAGGTGCGGGGGAGGGGACTCATTGTGCAGAAGTTATCCACCACTGTGGGAATCGGCGAGATCTCCACAAGTGTTATCCACACTGTGGATAAGGACACGGGTGTAATTACCCGCACGGGCGTACGAATATCAGCCGAATCGAATGGTTCGACCTGGTGAGATAGCGACGGATCGAAACAATAGCCGTCCGGTGGACGATGTCCACAGAGTTTTCCACAGGCTGTGGAGGAGTGGTGCAGAGGTCTGATATCCGGGTGACCCAGCTCTCATCCACAGCGTATTCCACAGCCTGTGGAAAACTTTATGCGGAGGTTGTGGGCACAATGCGAGTGGCTCGCCAGGCCAACGAGACCGAACAGGTTAAAGTGGTTGAGATCACCGCAATAAATTGGGGAAGGACCACGAAGACCCTCATGCAGCACCGCTTCTCACGTCGTCGAACCCTCCTCGCGGCACTGAGCGCCACCGCCGTGTGCGCCACCTCCTGCATCAGCGATCCAACATTCCAGGTAGATGCCCCCATGCCGGGATCCGCAGACGGCCAGGACATGGCCGGGGACCCCAGCGAAATGTGGCACGAAAACCCCGACTCCCTCCGGGTAGAGCTGTGGAAGGACGCCAACACCTCCATCGGCTACCTCCAGCAACGAGGCGGCGGGTTTTTGTCCATCCCCAGCCGCAGCGCGCTGGAAAGCGGCATCGCCTACGACGGCATCACACCGCTGATGTACCAGCTCACCTACGCGCTGAGCATGTTCGACCCGGAGACCCGCGTCCTGGCGGCCCGCGACATCGTCCAGGCCCGCAAACTGGCCACCTCGCCGTCCGTGCGGCCCGCCGGCGACGACGCCCGCGCCACCGAGGAACTCAAAGACGCCTACTCAACCGTGCCTGAGGCACTTACCTACAAACTCCTCGGGTACCCGAGCCAGACCTTCACCGATGACGAGATCGTGGAGGTCGACTCCGACGTCGTCAAGCCCAACTCGGAATTCGACAGCATTGTCGCCAACAGCGGAATCTACTTCCCCACGGATGAGGAAACCAACGGCCGGACCGTCGACGTCTTCGGCCCGGGATCCCACTACGGTACCTTCGAAATCACGGAGGTCATCAGCGGAAACGAAATCGTCGGCCGGCCGCTCGACGAAGCCGAACTGCCCGCCCACCAGAAAGAAAAACTCGACAGCGTCCAGCGCCGCAACGACGACGAGGTCACCATCTTCCTCGGCGGCGTCCTTGCCCCGGACGACCTGCGCAACTTCCGCCGCCCCGAGTGCGGAGCGCAGCGCGCCCGCGACTTCATCTGGGACTTCCTCGAAGACAGCGACTACAAGGTGGAGGTCTACGCCTACCAGGACAACCCGGTCATCCTCGGCAACGGCGGCCTCTTCGGCTTCGTCTTCCACGATGGCACCCACGACATGCCGCTTGCCGAACCCAGCGCCACCACCGACGAGAAAGCGACCACGACCCGCAAAACCGGTGCCGCGAACTTCGACGCCACCCTCAACGGGGAAGAATCCGTAGGCATCAGCAGCGTCGACGTCGGCACAGACACCGATCGCTTCCTCAACATGGAAATCATCTCCGGCGGCTACGCCTACTCCTGGACGAGCAATCACGCCGCCCAGACACCCTTCCACGACATGGGCGCGATGTTGGAAAACGCCGCCGCCACCGCCGGAGACGGGATCTGGGGACACTGCGCGGACATCAACTACCTACGCAAGTCCGACGCCGGCTGGGCCTTCAATTCCTACCGCCACCTGCTCACCCTCGATGTCTTCGCCGAGGAAGCCAAACACAGCCGCGAGGTAGCCACCTCCACACCGGCTAATACCCGACAGGACATCCCCGAGCTCACCCTGCCACTTGCCGAGCTCCCCCAGCCCGGCGTCTAAGGACCAACGCTGCGGCGGCGGCTACGCGGGTTACGCGGGTTAGCGCCAGCCCATCGTCATAAGCAGACCGGCGAGGAACAGACCAAAGCCAATGGCGTAGTTCCAGGCGCCCAGCTCCACCATGGTGGGGATCATGCTTCCCGACAGGTAGAACACGATGATCCACGCCAGGCCCAGAAGCATGAGGCCGAACATGATGATCTTGTACCACATCGGGGTGCCGCCGGTATTGATCTTGACCGGGGTGCGGGACACGCGGCCCGCCGCGACCTGAGCATCCTTCGAAACCTGTGCCTTCGGCATGACCTAACCTCGCTGAACTCGCCGTGTGCAATGCTAGGGGACAACTCTAGCACCTGTCCCGGTCATGAAGCCCGAGACAGGGAAGGCAAGGTGAGCCCTGGACAGGCAGGGCAAGGTGAGCCCGAGACGGGAGGCTGGACGTTTCCTGTGAGCGACTATGCCGGGCATAGTTCGACCGGCGAGATGGGGATCAGTAAAGGTGTTGGCCGGCTACACGTGTAGCCACTATGAGCGCCTGCTTATTGGTGCGGCGGCTGCCCGCCGAACTGCACGTTTCCTGTGAGCGACTATGCCGGGCATAGTTCGACCGGTTTGAATGGGACAGGAATCGGAAGTTTGCCAAGTAGGCCTAGAGCCCAGGGTGAGTTCTCAAGCCGATTCCGAGGTGGGCCGGGCAGTGCTGCACGTTACCTGTGAGCCACTATGCCGTGCATAGTCCTACCGACGAGATGGGCAGCAACAGAGGCGGTGTGCCGGCTACACGTGTAGCCACTATGAGCGCCTGCTTATTGGTGCGGCGGCTGCCCGCCGAGCTGCACGCTACCTGTGAGCCACTATGCCGGGCATAGTGACTAACAAGCAACGAAGGCGCCACGCAGCACCCGCTAGGCCCCGTTTCGGCCCCCGCTGGCAGGCCGACAACGGGGACGAAACGGAAGCCCAGGACCGTCTAGGCGCCGCCCAACCCCTGCGAGTTCGGGTCGATGGCCACGCCGAGGTCGAACTCGCCCTCAGTCACAGAGATCGACGCATCCTTGCGCACCAACGATCCCGCCGCCGGGCGCGAAGCGACGATCATCCCGCTCTGGGTCAGGTCGCCCGTCTTGCGTTTCTCCGCCACGTAGAGCTGGCTCTGGGCGCCTTCCCATCCGGCGGCGCGCAACGTGTCCACGGCCGCGCTCGGCGTCATGCCCGTGATGTCCGGCATCTCCATGAGCATCCCGTTAGACACCCGCACCACGACGGTGGTGCCCACCGGCGCGTTGGTGCCGGCCCCGCCTACCTCGATGACCTCGTCGAAGGGCTCGCGGCCATCCACGGACTCCTTCTGCGGCACGAAGCCTAGGGAGGACAGAGTTTCCACCGCCTCGTCGTAGCTCATGCCCTTCAGCGACGGAACCCGCGTCGTCTCAGCGCCGGTGGACACGGTGATGGACACCTTCTCGCCCTTGGCGATGCGCGCGCCGGCCGGCGGGGACTGGGAGATAATCATCCCCTCCGCCACGGTGTCGGAGGACTCCTCTTCAACCTGCGAGTTGAGCTGCAGGCCGGCCTTGGTGAGCAGCGTCCGGGCCTCGCTCGGGGTGAGCCCCGCCAGGTCGGGAATGTGGGTTTCCTCGCGCCCGACGGATACCGTCAGCCGCACCGTCGCGCCGGGGCGCAGGGCGGAGCCGGCGGCCGGGTTGGAGGAAATGACATGATCCGCGGGGATGTCCGGGCTAGGCTGCTCCTCGAACTCGACGAGCAGCCCCAGTTCCTCTAGCTGATTCGCCGCGTCGTCGCGGTGCACGCCCACCAGGTCGGGGATACGGGTGGCCCCGCGCCCGTCGAGGCGGGAGAAGGGGGCGTCGATGACGCCGGTCATCGCCGCCCAGGTGTAGAGCCCGCCACCGGCCAACAGCACGGCGACGACCGCCGCCAGTACCACCAGCGGGGACCGGGAAGACTTGCGGCGTCGATGCGATCCACCCGCCGGCTCGGCGTACACCGGTTGCGCCGGTTGGCGTGGCGCGGGCGCCGGAGACGCCACCACTGTGGGGGCCGCCGCGGCGGCGATCTCGGCCTCCGTCGGGGCGAACGGCTCCTGCGGGGAGGCCGGCTCCATGGTGGGGGCGACGGTGCGCACGTGGGCGCGAGCCGCCCGGGTGACGGCGCCGCGACGCAGGCGTTCCAGCTCGTCGCGGAACTCGCTGGCGCTCTGGTAGCGATCAGCCGGGTGCTTCGCCATCGCGGTGAGCGTCACCGCGTCGATGTTGACGGACTCGGTGGGGGAGAGCCATTCCGCCGGGATCCGCGCCGACGGCGGGGCGGGATCTTCCTGCACGTGCTGGTAGGCGACGGCGAAGGGCGTCTCGCCCTCGAAGGGGGCGTTGCCGGTCACCGTCTCGTAGAGGACGCAGCCCAGGGCGTAAATGTCGGATCGGGTGTCCGCGGACTTGCCGCGGGCCTGCTCGGGGGACAGGTATTGGGCGGTGCCGATGACGGCCGAGGTCTGGGTCATCGCCGAGGTGGAGTCATCCAAGGCGCGGGCGATGCCGAAGTCCATCACCTTGACCTGCCCGGAGTTGGTCACCATGATGTTGGCGGGCTTGATGTCCCGGTGGACGATGCCGGCGTCGTGGCTGGCCTGCAGCGCGTCGCACACCGGGATGAGCAGCTCGGCAGCCTGCTCCGTCGTCAGCTGACCGGAGTCCCTAATGATCTGGCGCAGGGTGTGACCGTAGATGCGCTCCATGACCATGAAGGGCACGCCCACGCCGTCGATCGGGGTATCGCCGGTGTCGAACACCGCCACAATATTGGGGTGGTTGAGCCGCGCGGAGTTCTGGGCCTCGCGGCGGAAACGCTCGCGGAAGTTATCGTCGCGGGCCATGTCCACCTTGAGCATCTTCACGGCGACGTCCCGGCCGAGCAGCGTATCCTGCGCGCCGTACACGTTGGACATGCCGCCGTTGCCGATGACCTCGCCGAGCAGGTATCGATCAGCAATAAGCGTCATCTAGACACCCCCATCGGGGCCGGCACCTGCGGCTCCAGGCTGGTCGGGAGCGGGCGCGTCGAACCCGCCGCCTGGCGCCGGGGCGTTCGACGGTTCGACAGGCTGGGTGGGCTCCACTCGGGTGGTCAGCGGCGGCGGCCGCAGCGTCGACGGCTCCGTGGGCGTCGGCTCTTCGACTGTGGTCGATGTTTCTTCCTCGAAGGTCGGCTCCTCCTCCTCGACCACCGTGGGGGTGACCCACTCGGTCACGACGGGCTGCTCCGACGTCGTCGTCGAGCTCTGCCCCGAGCGCAGCTGGCCAAACACGCCGGACTGGGACAGCACAAACGCGCCGATGGCCAACGCCACGACGATGATGAGGGACACGAGCAGCCCCAACACGAAGCCGCCGCCCTTGCGCTTGCGGCGACGTGCCGGCGCGGGCGCCGGAGTCACCGGCGGCAAATGTGACATCTGCTGGGCACCGCGATGCGGCGGGATCGCGGCCGGGCGGATCGTCGTCGGCTGGGCAACCTGGCCCAGCATCTGGGTGGCCGCCGTGGGCGTCGGCTCCTGCGCCACCCGGTTCATGGCTGCCGACTTCGGCTGCGGGGGTCGCTCACCGAGGCGCACCGCGGAGATCGCCAAGGCGAACTCGTTGCCGTCGGCGAAGCGCAAGTGCGGTTCCTTGCGCAGGCCTAAGGCGATCAGTTCGCGGGTCTGGGCGCTAACGGTTGTCGGCAGCGCCGGCGGGGCGTTGTTGACGTGGGCGAGCGCCACGGACACCCCGGAATCGCCGCTGAAGGGCCGGTGACCGGCGATCATCTCGTAGCCCACCACGGCGAGGGAATACACGTCCGTCGCCGCGGTGACCTCGTGGCCCTGGGCCTGCTCCGGGGAGACGTACTGGGCCGTGCCAACGACCATTCCGGTGCGGGTCAACGGCACCGCGGCGGCCGCCTTGGCGATGCCGAAGTCCGTGATCTTGACCTGCCCGGTCTGGGTGATAAGCAGGTTGCCGGGCTTGATGTCGCGGTGCACCATGCCCATCCGGTGAATGATGGACAGCCCGTGAGCGGCCTGCTCTAGGACGTCGAGCGCTAAGTCTTCCTCCAACTGGCCCTCACGAGCCAGCAGGTCCGCCAGGGATTCGCCGCGGACGTATTCCATGGCGATGAAGCAGTTCGTGTGGCCGGCCGGGTCGGGGATCTCCCGGTAGTCGTACGTGGCCACCACGTTGTCGGAGGTGATCTTCTCCGCGGCGAGCGCCTCGTTGCGGAAACGCACCAGGAACTCTTCGTTGTGGGAGAACTCCGGGCGCAGGATCTTGATGGCGACCTCGCGGTCGTTGCGCATATCGTCGGCGAGCCACACGGTGGACATGCCACCATGCCCAATAATCCACTGCAGGCGGTAATCGTCGCCGATCAGCTGCTGGAGTTGGTCACGATCGGTCGTAGTCACTTAGGCACCTCCTGCTGGGGCAGCGTAGAGCATGGCGCGCCCGATCGGGGCGGCCACCTGGCCACCCGTCGCGGACGAGCCGTACCCGCCACCGTTTTTCACGACGACGCCCACGGCGACGTCCTTGCTCGGGTCATAGGCTACGTACCACACGTGCGGCGGCAGCCCGTCGCCGTGCTCGGCGGTACCCGTCTTCGACGCGAAGCCATTGCCGTCGTAGCCGGCGGTGCTCCGCTCGGAGGCGAACATGAGCTGCTCGATCGTGGCGGCCTCCTCCGGAGTGACCGCCTCGGCGAGCTCCTTCGGCTTCGTGGTGGACAGCACGCTGAGGTCCTTCTTGGTGATGCGATCCACCAGGTAGGGCTCCATGCGCACGCCGTCGTTGGCGACCGTGGCCGCCATGATCGCCGCCTGCAGCGAGGACATGGTGACGTCGAGCTGGCCGATGGCCGTCTGCCCCGCAGAGGCCAGGTCCGGGACGTCGCCAAGCCCACCGGCCGCCATCGGCAGGCCGAGGTCGTAGCTCTGCCCGACGCCAAAGGCGTCCGCCGCCTGGCGCAGCGGGTCCGCGCCGAGCTCGGTGGCCATTTGCACGAACGCCGTGTTGCACGAGTATTGGAACGCCGTGAGCAGCGTCACCGACTCCTGACCGTTACACGTCTGACCCCCGTAGTTGGTCAGCTGCGTGGTGGTGTTTGCCAGCGTGATCGCCGAGGCGCCGGTCAGCGTGGAATCCGGGGAATACCCATTGCGCAGGCCGGCTGCCGTGGTGATGATCTTGAAGATCGACCCCGGGGGCAGGACGTCCTGCGTCGCCTTGTTGAGCATCGGGTTGGCCGGATCGTTGGTCAGCTCCTGCCAGGCCGTGTCGGCGGTGGCGGAGTTGACGATGGGATTCGGGTCAAAGGAGGGGGTGGACACCATGGCCAGGATCTCGCCCGTCGACGGGCGCAGCGCGACCGCTGAGCCGACGTAGCCGTGGCTGGAGAACTGGTCGAAGGCGACGTGCTGAAGCTCGTTGTCCAGGGTTAGCTCGATGTTCGCGCCTTCCGGCTCGGTGGCCAGGATCGCCAGGGTGCGCCCGGCGGAGACCGAGTCGTCAGTGCCGGACAGCACGCCGTTGAAGCCGTACTCCAACCCACCAGCGCCGTACTGGTCCGACAGGTAGCCGACGATGGGCCCGTACACCACCGGGGAGTTGGGGTAGCCGCGCTGGAAGGTCTCATCACCGGCGGGGGAGGATTCGGCCAGAATGACCCCGTCGGTGGAGATGGTGCCGCGCGGAATCTGCTGGGCGGCGTAGAGCGAGCGGGCGTTCAGACCCGACATGGCGTACTCCTGCTCGCGGAACCCCTGAATGATGGTGACGTTGATGAGCAGAATGAACGTCAACAGCAGCGAGAAAACCGCGCCGTGGCGGATTGACTTATTCACCTAGCGCACCCCCTTGGCGTTGGTCGGCTCGGTAGCCGGGCGTCGGGCGTCGTGAGACATGCGAAGCAGCAAGCCCAGCAGGATGTAGTTCGCCATGAGCGAGGAACCGCCCGCGGACATGAACGGCGTGGTCAGGCCCGTCATCGGCATGATGGCCGTCACGCCGCCGGTGACCACAAACACCTGGATGGTGATGAGCAGCGCCATGCCGGTGGCCAGCAGCTTCCCGAAGGAATCGCGGGTGTCCAGCGCGGTGGCGAAGCCGCGGGTGGCGAACACGGCAAAGAGAATGAGCACCGCGGCCAGCCCGATCAGCCCCAGTTCCTCGCCGATCGCCGCGAGGATGAAGTCCGAGTGAACAACCGGAATGAGCTGCGGGTAGCCGTCGCCCAGACCCGTACCCGTGACGCCGCCCCACGACATACCGAACAGCGACTGCGCCAGCTGGTTACTGATGTCGATGTTGCCGATCGGGTCCATAAACAGATCCACGCGCTGCTGAATCTTGGAAGAAATCAGGTAGATGGCGGTACCACCCAGGGCGACGAGAATCACGCCAATGAGCAGCCACGACACTCGCCCGGTGGCGATGTAGAGCATGCCCAAGATGGTGGCGAAGAGCAGCAGCGCCGGGCCGAAGTCGTTGGAGATAGCCATAATCAAGATGGCCACCGCCCACACCCCCAGGATGGGCGCGAGGTCCCGCAAGCGGGGAAGGTTCAACCCCAGCACGCGGTAACCCGCCACGGTGAACAGGGCGCGCTTCTGCGCCAGTAGGTGGGCGAAGAAGATGATGAGCAAGATCTTGGCGAACTCACCCGGCTGCACCGAAAACGGCCCGATCCAGATCCAGATTCGGGCCTCCACGTTCGGCGGCTGCGGCCACACCAGCGGGATCGCCAGCGCGATGAGCCCCAACAGGCCCAGCAGGTAGGAGTAGCGCCCCAGCGCCTTGTGGTCGCGCACGATGATGAGGGTCAACACCATGAGCACCACGCCCACGAGCGCCCACAGCACCTGGCGTTCGGCCAGTGCTGTCTCTTTCGCCAGGTCAAGGCGGTAGATGATGACCAATCCGATGCCGTTGAGGGTGGCCGCCACGGGCAGCAACAACTGATCCGCGTGCGGGGCGAGGAAACGGATGGCGAGGTGGGCCACGGCGAACACGCCGATGAAGCCACCGATGAGGTAGCCCATTTCGGCGGTGATGTCATTGCCCTGGGTCAGCTCCAGACTGACCAGCATCGTGGCCAGCACGAGCGTGGCCAGCAGCAGGAAGAAGAACTCCGAAAAACGGCTGAAGACTTTAGAGACCAACGAACTCACCTACGCTTTCCGACAGTTGACGCCCGGCTGGGACAGGTCGCCACGGTTCACGGGGTGGGCCGCCGGGTCCGGCGTGGACCCCTCCGGCTTGTTCTCGTCGACGCCGCCGGGACGCTGCTGGCCCGGGTCGACCTCAAGGCACACCGGCAGAGCCGCGTCGGCAAGGCGACCCAGCTGAGCGGTGACGTCGGCGTAGCTACCGGAAGGCAGCGACGTGGCCGCCGCCCGGTCCGGCTGCGGAAGGTCCTCGGCGGTAAACGGTCGGCAATCCTTCTGATCCTTCCCGCCAGCCTCAACGAGGCCGAGGTCGCCCTCCGGCGTCAGGCACGCCTGCTGGACGGGACGGTGCAGGTCGCGACCGAACACGGTGTAGTTGACGCCCTGCTCGACGACGAACTGCCCCTGCTCGTCGGTCGCGACGAAGAAGGAATCGTCGATCTTGGAGTACGCCCACCAACCGGTGGCCGCAAAAGCGGTGAGGACCAGCGCCGCCACCACGGACCACAACCATCGACCGACCTTGGTGCCGCGGGTGGGTTCGTCACTCGCCACGTCGGCGTAGGACTCCACGATGCGCGGGCTCTGGTCGGGTACAGCCGGGGCGATGGCCTCCGGCGTGCGACGGGCGGCGTCGCGCAACGCGGCGGCCCGTCCCGCAGCGGTATCCGGGTGGGTCTTCTCCCCGTCCTCGCCGGTGATGGCACCGCCCATCATCGGGGCGGTGGGAAGGTTCCGGCGGGTGGCGTCGTCCAGGGCGTCGTCGTCCACGACCTCCGCTACCACGACGGTGACGTTGTCCGGGCCGCCGGAGCGCAGGGCCAACTCGACGAGCCGGGCGGCCGCCTGCTCGGGGCCGCCCTCGCCGAGGGCCGCCTCGATAGTGGAGGCGGTCACCGGGTCGGACAGGCCATCCGAACACAGCAGCAGCCGATCCCCGGGGCGCAGGTCCAGCATCGACAGCGTGGGCTCCACGGGAATACCGGTGTAGGCCTTGAGGATGAGGGACTTCTTGGGATGGGAGGAGACATCCGCGGGGTCGAGCTTGCCTTCGTCGACGAGCGATTGCACGAAGGTGTCGTCGATGGTCAGCTGCTCCAGTGAGCCGTCGCGCAGCCGGTAGCCGCGCGAATCGCCGACGTGAATGAGGCCGGCCTCAGCGCCGTTGTGCAGGATGGCCGTCAGCGTCGTCCCCATGCCCTCCGTGGCGGGGTCGCGCCGGACCTGCTCGGCGATGGTCTTGTTGGCGTCGTCAGCAAAGGACCCCAACAACGCGAGCATGTCGTTGTCCTCGGGGTCCCGGTCGAGTTTCTCCAGGTGGCCGACCATGAGCGAAGACGCCACCTCGCCCGCGGCGTGGCCGCCCATGCCGTCGGCGAGGATAAGCAAATGAGGGCCGGCGTAGGCGGAATCCTCGTTGTTTCCGCGCACCAGGCCCTTATCCGAGGCGACGGTGTAATGCAGTCTCAGGGTCACGGCACGAGCCTCACTGTGGTGCTGCCGACCTTGATGTCGGCCCCGACGGCGACGCTCTCCGGCTGGTCAATCCGATAACCATTGAGGTAGGTGCCGTTGCGGGATTCCAGGTCCTCGACGTACCACTCGCCGCCGCGGCGGAAGAGCCGGGCGTGGCGGGCCGAGGCGTAATCGTCGCCCAGGACGAAGTCCACGCTCTGGGCGCGCCCGAGCACGATCGAATCCAGCTGGGTGATGTCCATGTGCGAGCCCGTCAGCGGGCCCTCGACGATGGTGATTTCTCGCGCCTTCTCGTTTCGCCCGACCGGCGGGGCCGGGATCGCCGACGCGGTGTTCGTGCGGCTACGACCGGGGCGAGCCGCTTGGGAGTCGAGACGCATAGCCCACAGCGCCAGGAGGATAAACACCCACAGCAGGATGAGCAGGGCAATGCGTACCAGCGATAGAACCGCTGCGTCCATGAAAACTCCTCAGTTAGCGATTGCCGTGACGGCTGTTGATGCGGACTTCGATGTGCGAGTGCCCCATGGTAATGACATCGCCATCAGCGAGAAGCCAATTGTCGATGGGGGTGTCATTGACTTGGGTGCCATTGGTGGATTGCAGGTCCGCCAGGACGGCGTCCACTCCGTCCCAGGTGATCTCTGCGTGCTGGCGCGACACGCCCGTGTCCGGGAGCCGGAAGTCGGTTTCATTGCTCCGGCCGATGATGTTCGACCCTTCCTTGAGGTGGAAGGTGCGTGAGGAGCCGTCCTGAAGGAGCAGGCTGACGACGCGCTCCGGCTTCGCCGGTTCCTCCGGTTCGACAGCGTCAGCGGCCGTGAACCGGGTGGTGCGGGCGCTGTCAGCGGCCGGGTAGTGGTAGGCATCCCGCACGGTCGGTGCCGCAGGGGGTACGACGGGCGGTACGACGGGCTCGGGAATCGGCGGTACGACGGGCGGCACGACGGGGGCAGGCGGCGCGACCGGCTCAGGCGCGGGCGCGGGGGCCGGCGCGGGTTCGGGCGCCGGCGCCGGGTTCTCCGGCGCGGCCTTGGGGCTGCTGTCTCCGTGGTGGATGCTCTCGAAACCGCTGCGCATGGTGGGGTCCGACCACGTCTTCGAGGTCACCCGAAGCTGGCCCGTGCGCAGCCCGGATTCCTCTGCGATGCGCACGACCGGGTGGCCGGCGTATTCCCATCCTTTGTTACGGCCGAAGCGGTTGAGACGGTCCGCCATTCCGGCGGGCAGGTACTGGTCCTTGGCGAGGTTTTCCAGGTCCCGCGTGGAGACGCCGACGAGGTAGGTGGCCGGGGCGAAGGTGCGTCCGTCGTCCATCGTGACGAGGTTGTCCTCCGCCTCCTGCTTGAGTAGTTCCTCGATCTCGGCCGGGACTACCTTTCCGCCGAAGACGAGCGCGAAGCTGTTGTCCAGACCGCGCTGCAAGGAGCTATCGAGGCGAGCAAATCGATCCATGAATGACACCGCCGTCGCGCCTCCCTTCCTAGGTACCTAACTGTGGACGAGTTCCTTAACGTATCCAGTATAAAGGTTCAACCTGGCAACCTGATAGCTGTTGCTGGTTTTCCGGTGGCCGGCACATGCCGGAAAATGCCCTATGAACAGCGGATTTGCCTTCGATGCGCCGGCGCGTGCTATATTTATCGAGTCGCCCAGCCCGGGTGGCGGAATTGGCAGACGCGCTGGCTTCAGGTGCCAGTGTCCGTAAGGACGTGGGGGTTCAAGTCCCCCCCCGGGCACAAACGAAAGGCCCCGCTCCTCAGTAGAGGAGGGGGCCTTTTTCTTGCGTGTAAACTTATGAGGAGTTACGCCCGCTCGACGCCGAAGGTGGAGCATGTCGAACCCCCGTATCACCATCCGCACCTGCCAAGACGATGACGTAGCCCACGCCGCCTTTCTCCTCGGGCACGCCTTTAAGGACGTGCCGTCGATGAGCGGGGTGGTCGATACCGCCGACCGTCACCATCGGCAACGGGTGCTCGACGACGTGTTCGCGCTGTACATCAACTCCTACTACCGGCGCCGCGGCGTGGTGGACATCGCGGAGCTCGACGGGGTGGTCGTCGGCGCGGCGCTGTGGACCCCGCCGGGCCAGCATATGGGCATCGGTTCGCACCTGCGGCTGCTTCCGCAGTACCTCCGCATCTTCCGGTGGCAGCTGCCGGCGCTGGCGGCGCGCCAGCTTTCCGCGCACGACACCCACCCCAAGGATCCCCACTGGTACCTCTTCGCGATGGGTGTGGACCCGGACATGCAAGGCGCTGGCATCGGCAGCAGCCTGCTCGACCACGGCATCGCCCGCGCCGAGGGCCACGCCATCTACCTGGAGGCAGCCAGCGAACGCGTGCGCGGATTGTACGAGTCCCGGGGATTTCGGGCCTTTGACACCATCGACGCCGGCGTCGGCGAGGAAACCGAGACCGCCATGTGGCGCGACGCCTAGAACCGGACCTTGCCCTGGTAGGTGAGCAGTCCGTTGATGTATCGCGTCAGAAAACCCGGGGAGAAATGGGTGCTGCCAAACAACAGCGCCGCCTTGGCGCCGACGGGATGATGAACCTTCGCCGGGGTTCGACGGCCGCGGGCGACCACGGCGAAGATCTCATCGGCGACGTCCTGGGGAGTGGTGGTGGTCCCCAGCCGCTTCATCCCCACGGTTCGATGGTTCTCGATCAGGGCGGTGTTCGAGTACAGCGGCATGACGTCCGATACCTGGATGCCGTGGCCAGCCCACTCCACCTCCAGGGCCTCGGTGATGCCCCGGACGGCGTACTTGGTTGCCGAGTACACGGCCATGTCGGGAGTTCCGTAGAAGGCGGCGGCGCTGCACACGTTAATGAGGTGAGCGCCGTCGGCCGCCGCCAGGTAGGGGAAGGCGGCACGGCAGCCGAAGAGCACACCGGTGAGATTGACGTCTACCGTGCGGGAATCGGCCTCGTAGCTACCCTGCGTGATGAAGTCGCCGGCATAGAGGACGCCGGCGTTGTTCACGAGCACGTCGATGGATCCGTCGTGCGCGGCGGCGAAGTCGGCGAGGACGGTCTGCCACTGATCGGCGTCGGTGACGTCGAGCTGCCCGGTGGTGATGGTGGGGTAGGCCGGCGCCCACTCCGCGAACTTGTCAGTGCGGATGCCGAACGCGCCGACGTGCCAGCCGGCAGCGGCGAAGGTCTCGGCGATGGCACGACCGAAACCTCCGGCCGCACCGGTGACGACGATTGTCCCCGGTTGTGTCCCCGGGGCCGGTCGTGGGGCTGGGAGAGTGGGGAAGGAAAAGCGGCGGGTCATACCCGCTAACGATAAGACGGTTCGGAGTCGAAGGGAAGAGCTCGCGCCGGGAGGTAACTTCCCACTCAACATAACACCCAACTTCCCACTGTGTGATGTTAAGTGGGAAGCTGGGTGGGAAGCTGGTGCTGCGCCGACGTTGCGCAACGTCGGCGGGCGGCTATGTCGTGAGGCGATAGCGCTGCCGCGGGCTCCGCGACGGCTCCGTGCGCTCGACGACGCCGTCGGCTATCAACTCGTTGAGTGCCTTCTGCACGGCTGTTCGGCTGAGCCCGGTGGCGCCCACCACTTCGGTGGTCGAGACGGAGGCGGCCGTGCGCAGCAGGTTGAGGACGTGATCGCGGGCGGTGACATGCCTTTCGGACGTGGCCACCCGGCGCCGGTAGAACGTGACCGTGAAGCTATCGATGGTGTTACGGAAACTTGGCGGAGGCATGAGGGCGTCGGCGCTGGCCTTGAGCATTACGGCGATTCCCGTGCCCCGGTTCTCCGCCACCACTCCGCCGCCCGGGAGCGGAACATCCTCCAAAAACGTGGAAAGACGATGGTTGCGGCTGGACGTGTTACCGGGTTCGCCGAGGTTGCGCACGGTGACGCCGCCATACAAGCCACCCGGACTGGTGATCTCTAGGCGATCCACAAACATGTTCATCTGCACCGGGCTGCCCTGGGCCATGGGGGAATAGTCGCGGTGCATGAGTGCATTAGTGAGGGCCTCGCGGATGGCGACGGGAGGATAATCCGGCAGGTCGGTTCTGAAGGACTCGCCGATGAGCGCCCCGGTGCGCATGTTTTTCTTGGCGATGGCCACGCCCTGTTCCACGAGCTCCTGAACCGTGCCGGACAAGGTGGCACTATCGAGCAAGCGTTCGCCGGAGACGATGTCGCCTTTGGTGGTCCCCGGAAACAGGGCGAAGGTGACGCTTAGCCGTGGGAAAAACTGCTGCGGATACTCTCCCAGGGCGAGGAGGGCGGCGAGCGTGGGACGGCCGTCGGCGAGGATCTTCAGGCGTTTAAGCGCGGTGTCTGCGCCTTCGGAGAAGGTTTTTGGGCGGCGTTCCCGATGGATCTCCAGGAAGTCACGAAGCAGTTGGTCGTCGAGATCGTCGAGGGTCGCGTCCTCGACTGGTTGATCGTCCCACCGTGGTTGTGTCTTTTCTTCGAGGAGGCGATCGATTTCGTACGCGGTCAGCTGCACATCGCCGTCGCCCACCCGGATGAAGCTGCCGTTATAGCGACCTTTTTCGGTGACGTAACACGGCTTGTCGTGGCTGGCCATGGGTGGCACCTCGACGACGAGCACCTGCTGCTCCTCGAAGGAGTGGATCTCGACGAGGGGTCGAACGGCAGGCGTGAGTTGCGCGCAACGCTGCTCGATGGCGTCGCGGGCCTTCGCGGCGTCGAAGCCGGGCCTCGGGGTGAATCCGTGCTCTTCGTCTAACCCCACCAGGATCACCCCGCCGTCGGAGTTGGAAAAGGCGCTGAGGGTGTCGCGGATGCTCTTGCCAACGCCGCTTTTCACCTCAATGCGCTGCTGCTCGGCCCCGATGTGGCGCAGTGCGTCGATAGTGTCGGAGAGGGTAGCGGCATCCACAAAAGACCTCGAATCTTCGCCGGTGGAGGTAACTTCCCACCGAACATAACACCCAACTTCCCACTGTGTGATGTTAAGTGGGAAGCTGGGTGGGAAGACGCCGAGAGGGACTATGCCCGGCATAGTCCCTCACAGGAAACGGTCAGCTACTTCTTGTAGCCGATGTCCTCCAGCGGCACGATGCTAAAGCCCGGTGCGCCGTAGTTCACCAAGTCTTCCTTCACGGCGATGATCGAGGCGCCGTTAAAGGTCGGGATGAGGCCGTAGTGCTGGAACGCCTCATCCTCCAGCTCGTTGGCGCGCTTGATCTGCTCCTCGGCGGTGGGCAGCTTCTGCAGCTCCTCGATCTTCTTGTCAAACTCCGGGGTACCCGTGTGGGAGAGGTTGAGCTGGGAGTCGGACGCGTACATCTGGCCGAAGTAGGCCACGCCGAAGGGGTCGTTGGACATGAAGCCCATGGGGAAGATGTCGAAGTCACCGGAGGTGAACACCTTGGAGAAGTCGGAGCTCGGGTGGTTCTCGATGACCACGTCGACGCCGATGTTCTTGAGCATCGACTGTACGGCGATGCTCATGGCGTTGCTCACCGGGTCCTCACCGATGACGGTGTAGCGGACCTTGAGCGGCTCGCCGTCCTTGGTGCGGATCGTCTCGCCCTCGGCCAGGGTCCAGCCTGCCTCGTCGAGCAGGGCCTTAGCGGCCTCCGGGTCGAACTTCTCCACGGCGGTGGAGTAGTTGTCCTCGGCGCCCTCCTGGAAGCCGAAGAGAGTGAACGAACCCGGAGGAGTCTCGGTGTAGGGCACACCGTCAAAGACGATCTCCCCGATCTGGTTGCGGTCAATAGCGGTGGCGATGGCCTGGCGGACCTTGATATCGGCCAGGTTCGGGGCCTCCGCGTTGAGGGTGAGCAGGGAGTTGGCGGTACGGGTGGCCATGCGGATATCGATGCCGTCCATGTCACTCACCGCTGCGTAGCGGTCCTTGTTACCGGCGGACGCGGCGTCCAGTTCGCCGTTGCGGAAGGCGTTGAGCTCCGCCTGGTCCTCCATCTGGCGGAACACGCGCTTGTCCAGCTTCGGGGCATCGCCCCACCACTTGTCATTGGGCACGAAGCTGGCCTCGCCCTTGTTGAAGTCCACCTTCTCCACCGTGAACGGGCCGGCACCCCACTCGGGGTGGACCTCGTTGAGGTAGGAGTCGTAGTTCTTCTTCTCCTTGAGCGCGGGGTGGGCGAGCAGCATGAACAGGCCCTCCCACCACGGGTAGGCGCCGTCGAAGGTGACGATGGCCTGCTTGTCGCTGTCGCCGCGGGCGACGGAGGTGATGAGCTCGTAGCCGTCGGTGGAGTTCGGGTTGTAGTCCTCGGACTTACCGTTGTTAATGATCCACGTGGTCTCGAAGGCGGTCCAGTCGATGGGGGTGCCGTCGTTGAAGGTGGCCTTCTCGTTGATGTCGAAGGTGACCACGGTGTTGCCATCCACCTCTTCGGCGGAGTAGCCGGTCAGGTAGTCCGGGTTGGGCTCGTAGTTGCCCTCACCGTCGGAGACAACCGTGACGGGGTTGTACCAATTCCACAGGTAACGGGTGTACTGGGACGCATCCGCGTTGAAGGTGTTCTGCTGCTCGGGGACCTCGACCACGGCGGTGGTGAGCGTGCCGCCGTCCTTGATCTCGTCGCGGGAGGTGGGCTCGATGTCGGAGGCGGCGACATCTTCCGGGTTGACCGCTTCCACCTCGGAGCCGGCGCCACCGCAGGCGGTGAGCAGCAGGGACATGGAGGCGAGCGAGGCGATGAGCGCCTTCTTAGGATCGCGCATGGCAATCACTCCTTTAGTTAGTGGGGGCTGAGGGAAGTTCTGCGTGGTGGCAGGCGAGGCGGTGATCCACGCCGGTTGGTCCTGCGAGCACGGGTACGCGCTCGTTGCAGGCTGCCTGTTCGTCCGGGGACAAACGTTGGTACACCGCGCAGGAGCGCCGGTAAGCGCAGCCCACGGTGGTGTCGATCTCTGCTTGCTGGCCGGGCTCGGCAAGCAAGGCCGTGTTGTTTCGGGTCCGCTCCACGTGCGGGTCGGGCAGCGGGATCGCGGCCAGCAGCGCCTTGGTGTAGGGGTGCGTCGGCGCGTCGAAGAGGGCATCGGTGTCGCCGATCTCCACCAGCCGGCCGCGGTACATGACCGCCGCCCGGTCGGAGATGTGCCGGATGACGGAGAGGTCGTGGGCGACAAAGAGGAAGCTCACGCCCAGGGTGGCCTTGAGCTCGTCGAGCAGGTTGAGGATGCCGGCCTGGATAGAGACGTCGAGCGCCGAGACCGGCTCGTCGAGCACGATGAGCTTCGGCCCGGCCGCGAGCGCGCGGGCCAGGGAGATGCGCTGGCGCTGCCCGCCGGAGAACGCGCCGGGGAAGCGGTCGACGTGCGCCGGGTCCAGCCCCACGGTCTCCATGAGCTCGTGGATGCGGGCGGTGATCGCCGCATTGTCGAGGGAGGCGTCGGAGCCGTCGTAGGTGTTGTACCCCAGGGAGTCCAGCGGTTCTCGCAGGATTTCCGCCACGGTCAGGCGCGGGTTCAACGCGCCCATGGGGTCCTGGAACACGATCTGGATGTCGCGCCGGGCGTCGCGCCGCTGCCGCTTGGTCAGCTCGGCGACGTTGCGCCCACCGAGGATGACCGTGGAGCCCTCCGCTGGGTTGAGGTCCATGATCTGCAGCAGGGTGGTGGTCTTACCGGAACCGGACTCGCCGACGATGGCGAAGCACTCGCCCTCGCGGATGTCGAAGGAGACGTCGTTGACGGCGCGCAGTTCGCCGACCTTGCGCTTGACCAGCGCCCCCTTGGTAATGGGGAAGGTCTTGGTGAGGTGTGCCACCTCAAGCACCGGGGCGAGTTGCTCGCGCGGCAGGCGCTCGACCAACCCCTCCGGGGCCGGCTGCTGGGTGAACAGCGTCTGGCGGCTGACCTGTTCGGTCTTGATGCACGCGGCGGTGTGCCCGGGGCTGACGGTGACGGGCGAGGGCTCGGTCGCCAGGCACTCGTCGGAGGCGATGGGGCAGCGGGGCGCGAACGGGCAGGCGTCCGGCAGGTTGACCAGCAGCGGCGGGGCGCCTTCGATGGTGGTCAGCGGCCCGGCGGCGCGCTTCGCCGCCGACGGGATGGAGCCCAGCAAGCCGACGGTATAGGGCATGCGTGGGTTGTCGAAAAGGTCTATGACCGGGGCGGATTCGACGGGCCGGCCCGCGTACATGACCATCACGTCGTCGGCGGTGCCGGCGACGACGCCGATGTCGTGGGTAATCATGATCGTCGCGGTGCCGAGCTCGCGCTGGACGCGCTCGATGACGTCGAGGATCTGCGCCTGGATGGTGACGTCCAGGGCGGTGGTGGGCTCGTCGGCGATGAGCACGCTGGGATTGTTGGCGATGGCGATGGCGATGACCACACGCTGGCGCATGCCGCCGGAGAACTCGTGGGGGAAGGAACGCAGCCGCTCCTTCGCCCGCGGGATGCCGACGAGGTTAAGCAGGTCGATGGCGCGCTGCTCCGCCTCCTTCTTGCCGACGTTGCCGTGGGCGTTCAGCGCCTCCGTGATCTGGGTGCCGATGTCGAAGACCGGGGTGAGGGCGCTGAGCGGATCCTGGAAGATCATGCCGATGTCCTTGCCGCGGATGGCGGACATCTGTTTGTCGCTCAGCCCCAGCAGCTGCCGGCCGCCGAGCTCCACGGAGCCGGTGACATGGGCGTAGTCGGGCAGCAGGCCCATGACGGCGGTGGCGGTGACGGACTTGCCCGACCCGGATTCGCCGACGATGGCCAGGGATTTGCCCGGGTACAGGTCGAAGCTGACGCCGCGGACGGCGTTGACCGTTCCGGCCTCCGAAGGGAAGGAGACGTCGAGGTCGCGAACGGAAAGGATGGGCGAGGTCATGCGGTACCTCCAGCGCTGGAGTTCGGGTCGAGGGCGTCACGTAGGCCGTCGGAGATGAAAGCCATGGACACGGTCAGCAGGGTGAGGACGGCGGCGGGGGCGAAGAACAACCACGGGGAGGACTCCAGCCCGGAGGCGCCGGTGGACAGCAGGGTGCCCAGGGAGACGTCCGGGGTTTTCACGCCCAGGCCCAGGAAGGACAGGCCGGTCTCGCTCATCACGGCACTCACCACGCCGAGGGTGAGGTTGAGCACCAGCAGGGAGCCGATGTTCGGGATGAGGTGCCGGGTGATGATCTTCCACTGGCTCACGCCCATGTACCTGGCGGCCACGACGAATTCCCGTTCGCGCAGGGAGATGGCCATGGACCACACGATGCGGGCGTAGAACATCCAGCCGAAGGCGATGAGGACGACGGTGAGCACCTTCCAGTCGCCGCCAGAGCCGGCGACGAGCAGGGCGATGAGCAGGAAGGACGGCACGACGAGCAGGAAGTGGATGACCGCCAGGATGGCCTTCTCTGCGCGGCCGCCGAGCAGCGCTGCGCCCGTGCCGACGATCGCCGCGATGATGGTGGTGGCGCCGGAGACTAACACGGCGATGACCAGGGAGCGGCGCAGCCCCTGGATGATCTGGGCGTAGAGGTCATTGCCGGCGGTGTTGGTGCCCAGCCAGTGCTCCGCCGACGGCGGGTCGGACAGAGACATGAAGTCGGGCTCGTCGTAGGACCACGAGGTGGTGTACGGCCCGACGATGGCGGTGATGATGAGCAGCCCGAAGATGACCAGGCCGAGCATCGCCATCTTGTTGCGGCGGAAGCGACGCCAATAAAGGACGGACTTGCGCATCGGGGCGGCGACGGCGTCCTTGGTGAGCTCTTGAGTAGTCATGGCGATGTCTCCTTAGCTGACCTTGACGCGGGGGTCCAGGGCGACAACGAGCAGGTCCGAGAGGATGGCACCGACGGCGGTACACAGTGCGCCGAAGGCGGCGAAGCCGACCGCGCCGTGGATGTCATTCTTGCTGATCGTCTCAATGAAGTAGCGACCCATGCCGTTCCATCCGAAGATGGCCTCCGTCATGATGGCGCCGGTGAAGATGCCGGGGATGGAAAACGCCACCGAGGTAGCCACCGGGATGATGGAGGTGCGCAGCGCGTGACGGCGGATGGCTTCCGCCTTCGTCAGCCCCTTGGCGCGGGCGGTGCGCACGTAGTCCGCGTTGATGTTGTCCAGCAGCATGGAGCGCTGCAGGAAGTGGTAGCTGGCGTAGGAGATGATGACCAGGGAGATGGTGGGAAGCACGAGGTGCTGGCCCAGGTCTAGCAGCCGTGGGAAGAACCCTTCGACGCCGGTCGTTGAGGAGCCGGTGACGTAGAAGATACGCATCCCGGTGGCGCGGTTGATGGTGATGGCGATCCACACGAGCAAAAGCGACGCGACCACAACGTGGGTATTCATCGCCACGATGGAGACGAACTGCCAGGCCCGGTCGGCGCGCTTGTACTGCCGGGACGCGGTGTACACGCCGACGGCGATGCCGATGACCACCGTGAGGATCGTCGACAGGAGCAGCAGCTGCGCGGAGACGAAGATGCGGTAGGAGATTTCCTCGTTGACGCTAGCGCCGGTAGGCGATTGCCCCCAGTCCCAGTGGGTGAGGATGTTGGTGAGCCAGGTCCACCACCGTTCGACGATGGGTACCTTGTCGTTGAGGTTGAGCGGGGTGAGCAGCGCGTCGACGCGTTCCTCGGGGATGGGGGGGCGACGCCCGACGTAGTTGGCCCGGGGGTCGAGGAACGCGCAGGCGAGGAAGTAAGTGATGTTGACGGCGATGAAGATCATCGCCAGCCAGCTGGCCGTTCGGGTGACTAGGTACCTCATCATGGTGCTGCGGTGGCCTCCCAGATTGTAAGACGGCTCTCTACGTGATGGGACGTAGCTTAAGGGCAGATGTGACAATTGTGCTAATAAGTCCGCCCTTAGGGGTGCATATAAAATAAAGGTTATGCACGTGTGGGGAGCTGCAGGAATCGGTGCACCAGGTCCCGGTACGCCCGCACTGTCAGCGCCAAATCCTCCAAGTACAGGTGCTCGTCGTGCGCGTGCAGCTGCCCGTTTGCCCCGGCCAGGTCCCGCCCGCGCGCGTGCAGCGCGAAGCCGTACCCCACCCCGCCGAGCCGGCGTGCGAAACGCAGATCCGAGCCGCCGGTGGCGCACACCGGCACTACCTTCGCCGACGGGGCGAGCTCGGCGTACGTATCGACGATGGCCGCCCACAGCCTCCCCGACGCCGGGGACACCGACCCTGGCTCAGAGAGCAGCCGCTCGATGCGCACCTCCCCGGCCATATCTCCCAGCGCGGCGACGAGCAGCGCGTCCACCTCGTCCTGCGACGTCGACGGCGTCGGCCGGATGTCCATCTCCAGGTAGGCGCTCGACGGCAGTACGTTGATCGCCCCACCGGCGCGCAGCACCGTCTGCGCGATGGTGGTGTGGGAAAACGCGTGCGCGTAGGCGGCGAGGTCCCCGAATACCGCGTAGTCACCCGTGCCGTCGATGAGCGCGTGAGTGGTGTCCTCGTCGAAGGCACACGCCTCCACGAAGCTGCGCCACAGCTCATCGACGCTTGTCGGTACCTCGGCGGCGGCGATCCTTCTGGCCACCTCGCCGATCTTCGCCACCGCGGAGTCCTTGGCGAAGGGCGTAGATCCGTGGCCGGCGTCGCCGGTGACCCACAGGCGTCGCTGCGCCGCACCCTTTTCGCCCACGTTGACCACCACGGCGTCGCTGCCGTCGCGCACCGGCAGGTGAGACCCGCCCGTCTCCGAGAGGCAGTTGCGCCACGAGAACGCGTCCGGGGCGTGTTCGGCGACCCACTGCGCGCCCAGCCCGCCGCGCGCCTCCTCGTCCGCCAGGCCCACGAAGGTGAGCGTGCCGCGGGGGCGCTCGCCCGCCTGCGCCCGGCGGGCGACCTCGCGGGTCACCGCCGCCATCGTCGCCGTGATGAACAGCATGTCCACGCTGCCGCGGCCGTAGAGCTTGCCGTCGATGATCTCCGCGCCGAAGGGGTCGACGGTCCACTTCGTCTCATCGACCGGGACCACGTCGGTGTGCCCGAGCAGCGTGAGTGGTTCCGCGTCCGGGTCGGAACCTTCCACGGTGAACGCGATGGACACCCGGCCCGGGTGCGGCTCGAAGCGCTGCACCGTCGCGCCCGCGCCGTCGAAGAAGCGCTCAAGCGTATCCGCGTTGCGCACCTCATTGCCGGAGTCGGGGACGAACTCGTTGACGCAGGCGTTGCGGATGAGGTCTTGCAGGAGGGCGAGGGTGTCATCGTAGAGCGTTGGCATGGCCGCCATGGTAGGCGGCGACACAACAATTAAAAACGCTCTTATCGGTGCCGTGGGGGTGGTTTAATTGGTGAGGATATTTCCAAAATAAATCCCAGGAGAGTGGCCCATGTCCTCTAATACCCCTGCCATCCACCCCGTGACCTCGCTCGCGCCGGGCACCGGACACCGCGTACCGCCCCGGTCCTACCTGCGCACCGACGCCGACGTCCTGAGCCTCAACGGGCAGTGGAAATTCAAACTCGGCCCCACCGCCGCCGGCCCGGACGCCGACGCCCCGTGGGAGACCATCGAGGTGCCCTCCCACTGGGTGCTCGCCGCCGACGATCGCTACGGCCAGCCCTGGTACACCAACATCGAATACCCCTTCCCCGTGGACCCGCCCTTCGTCCCCGACGACAATCCCACCGCCGACTACCAGCGCAGCTTCCCCTTCTCCCCGCGTCCGGGGCACCGCTACTACCTGCGCACCCAGGGCATCGAGTCACTGGCCATCATCCGGCTCAACGACGCTGAGGTGGGCACCGTCGCCGGCTCTCGCCTCGCCCAGGAGCTCGACATCACCGAGCACCTGCGCGAAGGCGACAACATCCTCGACATTCGCGTTCACCAGTGGAGCGCCCACACCTACCTGGAGGACCAGGATCAGTGGTGGCTGCCGGGCATCTTCCGGGACGTGGAGATCCTCACCCGGCCCGACGGCGGCATCGAAGACGTGTGGGTGCGCGCGGACTTCGACCTCGTCACCGGCCACGGCATCCTCGACGTGGAGCTGCGCACCGAGAACTTCCCCGTCACGCTGAGCGTCCCGGAGCTCGGCGTCACCGAGGAGATAGACGCCCCCACCGCGCGCATCGAGGTCGGTAAGGTGCAGCCCTGGAGCGCCGACGTGCCCCGGCTTTACGACGTCACCCTCGCCAACTCGGCGGAAACGATCACCCTGCGCACCGGCTTCCGCCGCGTGGAGATCCGCGGCGCTCAGTGGCTGGTCAACGGTAAGAAACTGCGCCTGCGCGGGGTGAACCGGCACGAGTTCCACCCCGAGAAGGGCCGCGTGTTCGACGCCGCCGACGCCCGCGCCGGCCTGTGCCTGATGAAGCGCGCCAACATCAACGCCATCCGCTTCTCCCACTACCCGCCGCATCCCGAGCTCGTGGCCATGTGCGACGAGCTCGGCTTCTGGGTCATCGACGAGTGCGACCTGGAAACCCACGGCTTCTGGCTCTGCGACTGGCGCGACAACCCCTCGGACGACCCCCGCTGGCGCGACGCCTACCTGGACCGCGTGGAGCGCTTCGTCGAGCGGGATAAGAATCATCCCTGCATCATCGCCTGGTCGCTGGGCAACGAGTCCGGCACCGGGGCCAACCTCGCCGCGATGAGCGCGTGGATCCACGCCCGCGACCCGCACCGCCCCGTCCACTACGAAGGCGACCACGAAGGCTCCTACACGGACATCGTCTCGCGGATGTACCTGCCCATCGAGGGCATGGAGGACCTGAGCCAGGGCGTCGGGCCGCGCAGCCCCGAGCACCTGGAGTCCGCCGGGCGCTACGCCGCCCTCGCCCAGCGCCCCATGATCCAGTGCGAGTACGCCCACGCCATGGGTAACGGCCCCGGCGCGCTGCGCGAGTACGAGGCCGCCTTTTCGACCCTGCCGCAGTGGCACGGCGGTTTCGTGTGGGAGTGGCGCGACCACGGCCTCGCCCGCGGGGACTTCTACGCCTACGGGTCCGACTTTGACCAGGACTTCTCCGACGGCAGCTTCGTCTGCGACGGCTTGGTGCTCTCCGACGGCACCCCCTCGCCGGGCCTGCACGACCTCGCGGCCATCATCACGCCCATCCCGCTCGAGATCCACCAGCGCCAGCTGACCGTGACCAACCTCCGCCACGACGGGGACACCTCCGACCTGGTTTTCAACGCTGACGGCCTTCCGTTCGACGTCCCGGTCCTGCTCCCGGGCGAGTCGGCCGTCGTCGAGCTGCCTGGGGGCCGGTGGTCTCCCGTGGTTACCGTGGAACTCAAGGAAGACACCGCGTGGGCGCCAGCCGGGCACGTGCTCACCACCGCGCAGGAGCTGGCCGAGGAGCAACCCTCCCCGGTCCCCCGCGGCGCCGAACCCTTGAGTACTGCCACCGCCGCCCGCATCGACGCCGACGGCTTGCTCGCGAGCGCCACCCTCGCCGGCCCACGGCTCACCCTGTATCGAGCACCCACCGAGAACGATCGACTCTCCGGCTTCGGCACCTACCTGGAGGGCAGCGTCGAGGCCACCCGCGGCGCCGGGGTGCCCGGCCCGAGCAACGCCGAACGCTGGCACGCCCAGCGCCTGCATCTGCTGCGTCGCCGGGTCCTGTCCGTCACCCGCACGGACACCGAGATCCTGGCCGTGCACCGCTACGCCCCGCCGTCCAGCGACGCCTGGGTGGACGTCACCCTGCGCTGGCGCGAGGTAGACGGGCAGCTACTGCTCGACGCAGCGGCCGTGCCCAACAGCCGGTGGAAGGACATCTGGGCCCGGTTAGGCCTGGAGTTCACGTTGCCGAATACCGGCCCGCTTCCCGTGCGGTGGTACGGCACCGGGCCGGGGGAGAACTACCCGGACGCGTGCGCGGCGGCGTTCGTCGACGAGTTTGCGGGAGAAGCCAGCGGCCTCATCACCGACTACGCGGTGCCGCAGGAATCCGGCCACCGCGCGGACCTGCGCCGACTCACCCTGCCGGATGTGGAGCTCACCACCTACGGCCCGCGTCCCGGCTTTAGCCTCCGCGCCCACGACGAGCGGACAGTGGCCGCCGCCCGGCACTCCAGCGAGCTGCCCGAGTCCGACACGTGGCACCTCGTGCTCGACGTCGCCCAGCACGGCATCGGCACCCGCTCCTGCGGGCCCGACGTCCTGCCCGCCTACCACCTGCGGCCGCGCTCCGGCGAGTGGCACCTCGGACTGCGCCTCTAAGACCTTTTGTCCCTGATAATGATAAGGAGAATGCTGTGACCGCCCCCAGTCCTGAGCTGAGCAGTCGCGACCGGAAGTACCTCAGGTGGTACAACATCGTCGGCTACGGAACCGGTGACATCGCCGGCAACGTGGTCTACGCGCTGCTCGCCGCGTTCCTCATGATCTTCCTCACCGACGAGATGGGCATGAACCCCGGCATCGTCGGCACACTCATGCTGCTGAGCAAGATCTTCGACGGCGCCAGCGACATAGTCTTCGGCGCCCTCATGGACCGCACCCGTTCCCGCTGGGGCAAGGCCCGGCCGTGGATGCTTTTCGCCTTCTTCGGCTGCGGGCTGACGCTTATCGGCATCTTCGCCATCCCGCCGTCGTTGGGGGCGACCGCGCAGTACGCGTGGTTCTTCATCTGCTACACGCTGCTCAACGCGGTGTTCTACACGGCGAACAACATCGCCTACTCGGCGCTGACCGCCCTGGTCACCCGCAACGCCGACGAGCGCGTGCAGATGGGATCCGCCCGCTTCATCTTCGCCTTCGCCACCAACATGACCATCCAGTACGTGACGCTGAAGTTCGTCGCCGCCCTGGGTGGCGGCCCGGAGGCGTGGCGCAACGCGGCCATCGTCTACGTCATCATCGGCATCATCACCAACACGCTGGCCGTCTTCAGCGTCCGCGAGTTGCCCGAGGAGGAGCTGCCCGACGACGACGGCGCCACCGCCACCGACCCGGTTCCGCTGGGCGAGGGGATTGCGCTGCTGGTGCGTAACAAGTACTACCTGCTCATCCTTTTCCTGTACCTGACGAACCACTTCTACAACGCGTTCATCGGCACCGGCGTCTACTTCATGACGTACATCATGGGCGACGCGGACCTCTTGGCCCAGTTCGGCGTCATGCTTAACTTCCCGCCCATCGTCGCCTTGTTCCTCACCCCGATCCTGGTGACCAAGCTGGGCATGTACCGCCTCAACCTCGGTGCGTTCGCCATCGCCGTGCTCGGCCGAGGGATCGTTATCTACGGCGGCCTGCAGGCGGACCTTACTCTCATGCTCGTTGGCACGATCATCGGCTCCTTCGGCAGCAGCCCCATCAACGGCACGCTCAACGCGCTCATCGCCGAGGCGAGCGACCACACGTATCTCAAGAGCGGCAAGCGCATCGAGGGCCTCATGTACTCCTGCACCTCCTTGGGCGTGAAGCTCGGCGGCGGCCTCGGCACCGCCATGACGGGGTGGCTGCTGCAGTGGTCCGGCTACGACGGCACCGCGCAGACGCAAAAGGACGCCGCCTTGGCCATGATCTCTACGATGTACCTGTGGATTCCTTTCGTGCTCATGTGCATCATCACGATCCTCGTGTTCTTCCTGGACGTGGAGCGGGTCAACGAGAAGCTGCGCCACCAACGACTGATGTAACCCTGGCCACGGCCGACGACACCCGCGACGCCTTCGCCCGCGCCCGCACGGCGCAGGCGGCGTGGCGCGAGTGGCCCGTCGAGCAGCGACGGGCGGTGTTCCTGCGCTACCACGACCTGCTGCTTCGGCGTCAGGATGAGGTCATGGACCTCATCCAGGAGGAGTCCGGCAAGAACCGCCTCAGCGCCCACGAGGAGGTCCTCGATTCGGCGATGACCGCCCGGCACTACGCCAACCGGGCCCGCGCACTGCTTAAGCCGCGCCGGGTCACCGCCACCCTCCCCGGGATCACGCGGGTGTGGGTGCAGCGCGAGCCGGTCGGCGTGGTGGGCATCATCGCGCCGTGGAACTACCCGCTGACCATGGCCGGCTCCGACGCCTTCGCCGCGCTCATGGCCGGCAACGCCGTGGTACTCAAGCCTGCCAGCCACACCCCGCGCACGGCGCTGCTGCTCGCCGAGCTGCTCGGCGAGGCCGGCCTGCCGGAGGATGTGTTTAGTGTGCTGCCGGGCCGCGGCGACGAGGTGGGCGCGGTCATCGTCGAGCACTGCGACTACCTCATGTTCACCGGTTCCACCGCCACCGGCCGCGAGCTGGCAGCCCAGGCTGGGCGTCGGCTCATCGGCTTCTCCGCGGAGCTGGGCGGCAAGAACGCCATGATCGTCGCCGACGACGCCGACATCGCCAAGGCCGCCCGCGGCGCGCTCAATGCCTGTTTCTCCAACGCCGGCCAGCTGTGCATTTCCATCGAACGCATCTACGTCCACGAGTCGGTGGCCGAGGAGTTCACCGCCGAATTTGTGCGCCACGTCAACGCCATGACGGTCGGCCCCGGCCGCGGCTGGGAGGTGGACATGGGCTCGCTCATCTCCGAGGAGCACGCTCAGCGAGTATCCGAGCTGGTCGACGACGCCGTGCGCGAAGGTGCCACCGTGCTCACCGGGGCGACGAGCCTGGGCGGGCGCTTCTACGCGCCCACCGTCCTCGCCGACGTCCCACCGCAGGCGCGGCTGTACCGCGAGGAGGTGTTCGGGCCGGTGGTGTACGTGGAGACGGTCGCCAGCAACGACGACGCCGTCCGCCGCGCTAACGATACTGACTATGGCCTCAACGCCAGCGTGTGGGCCGCCCCCGCCACCGGTCGGGCGTTGGCGAGCCTGCTGCACGCCGGCACCGTCAACATCAACGAGGGCTACGCGGCGGCGTGGATTTCCTTGCACGCCCCGATGGGTGGGTGGAAGCAGTCCGGCGTCGGCCGGCGCCACGGGGACCAGGGGTTACTGAAGTTTACGGAGGCGCGCACCGTCGCCGAGCAGCGGTTCATGCCGGTCGCCGGGCCGTCGCAGCTGTCGCGCGCCCGCTACGCCGAGGTGCTGGCGAAGGCGCTCCGGCTGGGCAAGGGTCTGCTTCCTTAGGCGGGCCTAGCCGTTAGAGTGGGGGCATGAAGCTGTGCGCTGACCCCCGGGGGGCCGTCGACGCCCTCATCGAGCTCTACGACCAGGCCTGCGAGACGGCACGTCGCTGCATCGCCGCCGGCTCTTTCGACGACTACGCCGAGGTGGTGTACCCCAAGCTCACCGTCGATGTGTTGCAGTGGCGCCCCATCGACCGCACGGAACCCTTCGGCTACGTGGACAAGCCCGGGCGCTACGCCTCCGCGGTGTCGCGCCCGGGCATGATGCGCGCCTACCTTATGAACCAGCTGGCCCGGCTGGTGGAGAACTACCCCTGCGACATATATGTGGGGGCGTCGGATATCCCCATCCCGCCGGAGTACATTGCCGGGATCGGCGACGTGTCGGAGGCCCGGCGCGCCGCGGCCGGCGCGGACCTGCCTCGGCCCACACTCGACGACGTGCACGACGCCATCGTCGACGGCGACTGGGACGCCTTCCACGGCGACGAGGCCCCGCTGCTGCACTTCGGGCCGCAGCGTTTCGATATCGCCTGCGCGCGCGTCGCCCATTACACCGGCATCGATATGTCCAGCTGCCAGCGCTACATCCTGTTCACCAACTACGCCATGCACACCACCGAGTTCGTGAAGTTTGCCCTGGCGCAGCTGAAGGACCCCGCCTCGCGCTACACCGGGCTGCGGCTTCCCGTCGGCGAGGCGCTGACCTCGGAGAGCCAGGCGGACATCGAGGACCTCACCCTGGAGTCGCCCTATCAGATGCCCCGCTATGACCTGTGCACCCCCGAGGGCGACGGCATCACGATGATTAACATCGGCGTCGGCCCGTCGAACGCGAAGACCATCACCGATTCCCTGGCGGTGCTGCGCCCGGAGGCGTGGATCATGATCGGCCACTGCGCCGGGCTCGACGGCCGCATGCGCATCGGCGACCTCATCCTCGGCAACGCCTACCAGCGTTACGATCACATCCTCGACGAGCATGTGCCCTACAACATCCCCATCCCCGCGATCCCCGAGGTGCAGCGTGCCCTGGAGAAGGCGGTGGAGTCCATCCACGGCGACTCCAAAGAGATCATGCGCACCGGCACCGTCATTTCCACCGACGACCGGAACTGGGAGTGGCGCACCCCGAAGGACCTGTGGCACTGGCTGCGCGGCTCGACGGCCGTCGCCGTGGACATGGAGTCCTGCACCCTGGCCGCGAACGGCTATCGTTATCGAGTGCCTTATGGGACGCTGCTGTCGGTTTCTGACCTGCCGTTGCACGCGGTGCCGAAGCTTCCCGCCCAGGCGCAAGCCTTTTATCAGTCCAGTAAAGAGGCGCACATGATGTGCGCGGTTCGCGCCATGGAGCAGTTGGCCTCCAACCCGGCGAAGCTGCGCACCCGCAAGCTGCGCCACACGATCGCGGAGGTCCCGTTCAGGTGATTCCGGTCATTATTGACAACGACACGGCGCAGGATGATTGCGTCACCATCCTCGAAGGCCTGCTCGACCCGGCCTGTGACCTGCGGGCCATCACCATGGTGGCCGGTAACGTCGGCTTCGAGCGGCAGGTGGAGAACGCGGCGATGACCGTCGCCGTCGCCGGCAAGCTCGGCGAGGTACCCATCCACCTGGGGGCGTCGAAGCCGCTGACCCGCGAGTGGGAGGGCGCCGAGGACGTTCACGGCGACGGCTCCGGCGGGCTCCACATGGACATTCCGGAGGGCCTCGTCTCCGAGGTCGGGGCCGTCGACGCGCTGTGCGCCGCCGTCGCCGCCGAGCCCGGCGTCATCTCCATCGTGGCCATCGGGCCGCTGACCAACATCGCCCTGGCGGTGCAGCAGGACCCGGACTTCGCCGTCAACGTCAAGTCCCTCTACGTCATGGGTGGGTCCAACAATGGCCGCGGCAACATCACCCCCGCCGCCGAGTTCAACTTCTACGTGGACCCGGAGGCCGCCCAGATCGTGCTCGACGCCGGCTTCGCCGATCTGCGCATTCTCACCTGGGACCCGGTGACCCTGCGCGACGTCACCTTCCCGCGCCCGCGCTACGACGAGCTCTGCCAGCTCGGCACCCCGCTGTCGCGCTTCTTCAAGCACGTGTGCGACGCCACCATCGACTACGACGAGTCCGTCGGCGTCAACGGCTCCACCCACCCGGACTCCGCCACCCTGGCTTGCCTGCTGCACCCGGAGCTGGTGCTGGAACAGGCCCGCTACCGGGTGGACGTGGAATGCGCCTCGGATCTCACCCGCGGCTACTCCGTCATGGCGTGGGACAAGTTCGATTGCGCACCCAACGCCACCGTCTTCGAGCGCGTCGACGGCGAGGCGTACTATGCGCGGCTCAAGGCTCTGCTGGCCACCCCGACCACGCCCAGCGTCGAGCTGTTTTAACGCACCAGCAGCTGCGGTCCTTGCTCGCGCAGCTGCGCCACGGAGGTCACGCCCAGCAGCTGCATGGCGTTGAGGATTTCCTTGCCCAGGATCTCCAGGTAGCGAGCGACGCCCTGCTGCCCGCCGGCCATGAGCGCGTACATGTAGCCGCGGCCGACGAATGCCATATCGGCGCCGGCGGCGATGGCGGTGACGACGTCCGTGCCGGAACGCACCCCGGAATCGAGCAGCAGCGGGAACTCGTCGCCGACCGCGGCCCGCACGGCGCTCACGGTGTCGATGGGGGCCACGGCCCGGTCTAGCTGTCGCCCGCCGTGGTTGGACAACCACACGCCGTCGGCGCCGGCGTCGCGGAAGCGCACCGCGTCCTGCGGGGACACCACGCCTTTGATGACGATGGGCCCGTCGAAGTACTCGCGCAGCACCTCAAGGTCGGCGATGTCCAGCGCCGGGTCAAACATGGAGGCGACGATCTCGTGGATGGTGGCGTCCTGCTTGACGAAGTTCGCCATGGCCGGGGCGTCGGTGGAGATGAGGTCCAGCGCCCAGCGCGGGTGCAGCGCGGACTGCAGTGTCGAGGACGCGGTGAGCTTCGGTGGGATGGACAGCTTGTTGCGTTCGTCGCGGTAGCGCCGCCCGGACACGCGCGTGTCCACGGTGACCACGAGGACGTCGTAGCCGGCCTGGCGGGCGCGGCTGACGAGTTCAAAGGAGGCGTCGCGGTCCTTGCGCATGTACAGCTGGAACCACTTCGACGCCTCCGGGGCGGCCGACGCCACCGCCTCGATGGAGCGGGTTCCCATGGTGGACAGGCCGAAGGGCACGCCCGCGGCCGCGGCGGCGCGCACGCCGGCGTCCTCGCCTTCTTTGCGCATGAGGCTGGTCAACCCGATTGGGCTGATGCCCACCGGCAGCTCGTAGTCCCGGCCGAACACCGTCGTCGCAGCGGAGGCGCCCGCGGTGGAGCCGGTGGTCTGGTGCACCAGCCGGGTGCGGGCGAAGGCCTCCACGTTGCCGGCGACGGCGCGCTCCGTGCCGGCCCCGCCCTCGACGTAGTCGAAGACGAAGCGGGGGGTGCGTCGGCGGGCGAGGCGGTACAGGTCGTCAAAGTTCTGCGCAGCGGCTACCTGCCGGGATTCGGAGGGAAGCTGCGGGAGTTCGAACTCAAGCAGGTCAACGAAGGACTTAATGCGCTGGCGAATCATGGTTGTCAAGGCTACTCGCGGTGGTCTACGCGCGGTCCCCACAGCACGCCCGCCGTACTGAGCAGGCAGGTGCCCACCACGAACGCGACGACGTAGGTGGCGGCCCCGCCCGCGGCGGCGACCAGGGCCGTGGCGATGAGCGGGGTGGGCCCGGCAATGAGCGCGCCGTTGAGCTCGCGGGACAGGGCCACACCCGTGTAACGGTGGGCGGTGGGGAACAGCGACGGGATGAAGGTGGACGTGGCGGCGCTGGTCGACGCCAGGGGGATCGCCGCCAGCAGGACGAGGCCGGCGGTGGCCGCCGCCCAGCTGCCGGTGGAGAGCAGGGCGAAGATCGGCCAGGCCAGGACCGCGCCGGTGAGGGTGCCGACAAGCACCACCGGCCGGGCGCCGTACCGGTCCGTGGCCAGGCCCGCGACCCAGGGGCTGAAGACGGCGACGGCGCTGGCTATCGTCACGGCGGTCAATGCCTCGGTTCGGGTCAGGCCGACGGTGAGCGTCAGGTAGCTCAGCGCGAAGGCGGAGAGGACGTAGTTCGTGACATTGTGGCTGCTCACGGACAAAAATGCGGCCAGGACCTCGCGCGGGGAGCGGCGCAGCACCTCGCCGACGGGCACGCGGGCGGCCTGCTGACCGGCGCGTCGACGCGCCACCGCCTGGCGGTATTCGGGGGTTTCCTCCAGGCGGTTTCGGATGAACAGCGCGAGGAAGAACAAGGCGATGGAGACAAGGAACGGCACCCGCCACGCCCACGTGGTGAGCGCGTCGCCCGCCAGGCTGGAGGTGAGCGTGAAGGCGATCGTCGCGAGCAGCGCGCCGCCGGGCGCGCCGGAGGTGATGATGCTGATGAACAGGCCCCGGCGCTGCGGCGGGGCGTATTCAAACCCGAGGGTGAGGGCGCCGGCCAGTTCGGCCCCGGCGCCGAAGCCCTGCACGAAGCGCAGGAGGATGAGCAGCAGCGGAGCGGCCATGCCGATTGTTTCCGCGGTAGGCAGCACGCCGATGCCGACGGTGGCCACGCCCATGAGCAGCACGGAGAGCAGCATCGCCGGCTTGCGGCCGTAGCGGTCACCGATGTGGGAGATGACGAGCCCGCCGAAGGGGCGGACGACGAACCCGACCGCGAAGGTGGCGAAGGAGAGCAGCGCCGCGGAGGTGGGGATGGCATCGGGGAAGAACAGTGGGCCGATGACCAGGCCGGCGGCGGCGCCGTAGAGGGCGTAGTCGTACCACTCGATGAGGGTGCCTAGGTAGGCGGCCAGCAGGGCGCGGCGGGCGGCGGGGCGCATGGTACCTCCAATCGGGCAGGGTGTCCCACCCATTAAAACATGTGACCATCAAGTGAGACACGCTACCGTGGTGCTATGCGCATCATTTCCTTCAACGGCCACACTCCCACCATCGCGCCCAGCGCCTTCATCGCGCCGGGTGCGGTGCTCATCGGCGACGTCCACGTCGGCGAGAACGCCTCGGTGTTCTACAACTGCGTGCTGCGCGGCGACATCAACCGCATCGAGATCGGCGCCCGGAGCAACGTCCAGGACGGCACGGTCATGCACGTCGAGCGCGACGCCCCGTGCATCCTCGGCGAGGATGTCACCGTCGGCCACCAGGCACTCGTTCACGGGGCCACCGTTCACGACGGCGCCCTCATCGGCATGGGGTCTCGGGTGCTGTCCCGGGCCGTCGTGGGACGCGGGGCTCTCGTGGCTGCCGGCGCGGTGGTGCTGGAGGGCTTCGAGGTCCCGGAGAAAACACTGGTGGCCGGCGTGCCGGCGAAGGTTCGGCGGAACTTGAGCGACGAGGAGTCTTTGGCCTTCATCCCCCATGCGGCGCGCTACGTGGAGGTCGCGGCCGAGCATCGTCGGGTGGTGGGGGAGTAGACCCCTTGCGGACGCCTCCGCCAGTAGGTTAGGCTGCCCTTAATGTAACGACTCGCGGAGGATCCATGACCGTCCACACCTACGCCCACCACCTCGCTTCCCGCATGCTCGCCGGCGACGGCCTGCTGTCCGTCACGGCCTACCGGGTTGACCCGCTCAACACCATGACCTGCTTGTGGCACGGGATGGACAGGACGGGGTCGGTGATCGTTCACTTCGATACCGAGGACGTCTCCGATATTCTCCACGACGACGTTGAGGTCCGCGTCGACGTCGTCAAGAGCTCCCTGGAGGTCTCCGAAGACATCACCGTCGCCAGTCTGCACAGCCTGGGCCGGCTGGAGTGGTTGAGCGTCGACGAGTACACCGCCGTCGCCTGCATTCGCCTCGACAGTGCCCACGTGCACTGGCCGGGCGGCGTCGAGCAGCTCCTCCCGGCGGACATCGACCCGACGGTCACCCTCGTCGACGAGATCGCGGTGGCCGACGAGCTGTACCGCATCGGCCTGGCCAACCTCGTAGCGGTGAGTGAGCACATCGCCCACCAGCCGGGGGTACATAGCAACAACGCCGGGCCCGCACTGGTCTGGCTAGCAGACGCGTGCGAACTCGGCGCGTTGTTGGTGTTGGCGGACGGCCCGGACGTGACCACACTCTTCACGCCCACCGCCGCAATCCAGGACGTGGCCCGGACGTTGGCAAACGCTTAACGAGCAGCGTAGGTGACGCAGTCGCCGGCCTCGGACAGCTCGACGTTAGCGCTCTGGCACATGAGGTTGGTGTTGTGGGCGCAATCGACGCGGTGGCAAGCGCCCACGCGACCCTCGGCGTTCTCCAAGCCGGCCCGCAGGTCCAGGCCGGACTTGGTCTGACAGTTGGAGGCGGCGTCGACGGTGATAGCGCCGGCGGTGCAGCCGGAGTTGTTGAAGGCGCAGGAGGTAGAGGCGCAGGAAGAAATCAGGGTGAGCATGGCGGGTCTCCTAGGAAAGGACTGGGTTGATCTCGTTGGTCATACATGAGAATAAGACCGCCCAAAGAGCCCCGCAAGCAAGTTTGGCTTTACTTATCACCCCAGGTTATCGGCAACATTTCTGTTACGAAAAAGGGTTTTCGCGGTAAAGCTCACGCAGTGCCAACCCATCGGGACCGGAGATTGCCGGGATCCCATCGCGGCCTGAACTCAAGGGTCCGGTCAGCGAAGCCGCAGTACCGTGGGACAAAATGTGCTCCTTCGGCGTGAGCTCCCGGATGGCTACGCCGGCGACGGCGTCGGGGTGCTCGGTGATGAGATCCGAGTACGTCAGCGGGTCGTGCTGGCCGTTATCGCCCACGAGGACCCAGCGAATCTGCGGAAACTCGATGATGAGATTGCGCAGCTGCACCTTTTTGTGGGTGGTGCCGGAGCGGAATAACCCCGTCGGAGTGGGGCCCCAGTCGGTGAGCAGCAGCGGACCGCGGGGCAGTTTGTGCTCGTCGATAAAGCGCACGAGCGTGTCGTAGGTGTTCCACGCCCCCGTGGACAGGTAAAAAACCGGCGCCGTCGGGTGCTCGCGGAGGAGCTCGTCATAAAACTCCTTCATCCCCGTCACCGGTTGGCGGGCGCTGGTACGCCGCACCCACGAGTTGTACGCGGCGTGCGCGGCGCGCGGCAGGTTAGTGACCATAATCGTGTCGTCCACGTCGGAGACGATGCCGATGCTCTCCTCCGGGGACACGATGACCACCTCAGCCACCGCGTCGTCGGCGCCCTCCGCGCTCACGGTGACCTCGTGCCACCCCGGCTCTAGGCCGTGATCGGGCACCAAGATGTCGAAGTAGCCGTTCGAGTTAGTGTGGGTTTCCACGACCTGCTCGCCGACGCGCACCTGCACCGGGTGGTTGCCGACCTGGATGGTGAAGAACTGCCGGTAGCCGCGCTGCGCCTCGTAGGCCACCGTGCGTACCTGCCCGGTGGCGGTACGGGACTCATCGGGGTCGTGCTCGGGGTCGCCCATGAGGACCCGGCCAATGACGTGGAGGCGGTTCGGCGAACCGTAGCCGCAGTACGTATGGATTTCGGGAACCCATCCGGCGGCCTTCTTGCGGCGAACCCCCAAGCTGTTAATTGCGTGTTCTGTATGTCGGACGATGTCGGAAAAACCCATGCATTTAAGGATACGTGGGAATAAGGTGGAGCGGATCCTGTAAAACGCGCTCCAGGGCGACGGCGCGGGCGATGGCCAGCACGATCTCTCGGTGGGTGGGGATCAGGCGCAGTTCGACGTCGTCGTCGCCGCTGCCGAGCTGCGAGCGCACGGTACGCGCGAAGATCCCCGGGGCGTGCGGATCCTCCAGGAAGGCCGACCCGGCGACGACGACCGTCGAGGGCCGCTGCTCGGCGATGAACTCCGCGGCGAGCTCGCCCAGCGCCTGGGCGCGGCGGTCGAGCAGCGCCCGGGAGGCGTCGGTGTGCTGCGCAACAAGTTCCGCGAGGCTGCGCGCCGTGGTCCCGGTGAGCAGGCCGTACGTGGGCAGGATGGAGTCCTCGTCGAGGGTGACGTCGAGCTGGCGCACTCCCGATCCCGTGGACACTGCGGCGCCGATGGAATCGTCCGCGAAGAAGGCCATCGTCGTGGTGGGGGCGTCGGCGAAGGTGACGTTGGTGTTCTGTAGCTCCGAGCCTAAGATCGCGGGCACGGCGGCCGCCACCGTCACCGGTACAGAGAACTGATAACGCAGTCGGGAGGCGATGTCGACGTCGCGCCAGCCGAGCGACGGCGCGTTGATAACCCCGGAATCGGTGACGTGCCCAGGGAAGGTGAAGCCCACGGACGTAAGCTGCCGGGCCAGGCCGGTGGTGAGCCGGTGCAGCCCGGCGATGTAGTGCTCAATGCCGTCGTCGTCGGTCATCCGGGCGGCCGGCAGGTTGAGGTCCAGTTTGCGCAGCGTGCGGCCGAAGGAATCGAAGAGCGCGATGTAGGTGGAATGGGTGCCGACGGCGATACCCGCGTGCATCGACGACGTGTCGCAGATTTGCAGCGGGATGGTGGGCCGGCCCCGCCCCTGAGAGCGGGTGAGGTCGCTGCGTTGGCGGATGAGTCCGGCCTGAAGCAGTGCCGTGACCGCGCGGGTGACCGTCGGCTGGGACAGCCCGGAGAGCTCCATGAGCTCGGCGCGCGTCATGAGCGGCTGGTGGCGCATGAGGTACAGGCACTTAGCCGCGGGTGTGGTCGGCAGGGCGAACGCGGGACCATACATGAGCGTCAGTATAAACCATTCGTAGACAATGCGGTCTACAGGGGCCGGTGTGAGCTGTCTATGGGGCGGGTGTAGTGCCAGAACGACGGCAACCTACTCACCGCCCACACCGTGCCCACCACCGCCGCAACCCCGCCGACGATCGTCGTCCAACCAGCCCCACCCCACTGCGCCGCCCACCCGTGGCCCATGTCCGCCACCTGCGGCCCGCCCACGACGATGATGACGTACACGCCCTGCACCCGGCCCATCATCGACTCCGTCGCCGACTGCTGGACAATGCTGTGGCGCAGCGCCGCCGAGAACATATCGGCCGCCCCCGCAGCCACCAGCATCGCAATGACCACCACCGGCCACCCGGCGAGCACACCGACGCCGGCCAGCGCGATCGTCGCACCCCACGCCACAATCGCGTACACCACCGCCCGGCCCTGCGCCGCCACCCGGGACAACCAGCCCGAAAACAGCCCCCCGAGCACCGCCCCCACCGCGATGGCGGAATAGAGCAGGGAGAGCATCATCGACGACCCGCCGAAGTGCACGTCCGCCATCTCCGGGTACAACGCCCGCGGCATGCCGAACACCATCGCGATAAGGTCCAGGCCCATCGCCGCCAGCAGGATCGGCTGCGTCAGCAGGTAGCTCAGCCCGGAGGCGATGCTGCGCAACCCCGCCCGCTGCGCGTGCCCACCAACCGGCGGCAGCGACGGCAGCGCCACGACGGCCAGCAAGGTGGGCAGCAGCAGGGCCGCGTCGATGGCGTACAACCACTGAAACCCCGTCACCGGGATCAACGCCCCGGCCACGAGGGGGCCGATAATCGCCCCGCCCTGCATGAGGATCATGTTGAGGCTCGTCGCCGCCGGCAGCTGCTCGAAGGGAACGAGCTGCCGGACCACCGCCGTGCGCGTCGGCTGATTCACCGCGAAGAACGCCTGCTGCAGGGCGTAGATCCCCAGTAGCCACCACACCGACGCCGCCCCCGAGGCCGTCACCGTCCAGAAGGCCGCTGCCGCCGCGATCATCCCCACCGTCGTGACCATGAGCACGGACCGCTTGTCGAATGCGTCCGCGATGGACCCGCCGTAGAGCCCGAAGATCACCAGCGGGACCACCCCAAACATGCCGGTCAGGCCCACGTAGCCGGAGGACTGCGTCAGCGCGTAGATCTGCGCCGGCACCGCCACCACCGAGATCTGGGCCCCCAGCTGGGTGAGGATGTTCGCCGACCACAGGCGCCGAAACGCCGGGACCTTGAGCGGCCGAGTATCTGCCAGCGCGTCGCGAAACCCCATGCCCGTGAAGGCTACCCGCTGGCGTGGCGATGCCACGACCCGAAATCGTCCGCCACCAGCGCCGCCAGCTCCAGGTAGGCCTGGTACGTCGGGGCGGTCATGCGCTCAAGATCCACCACCGAGCCCTCCGAAAGGTGCTGGTCGAAGGGGATCGCCTGCTGCGCGCGGGTCCGCGACTGGAAGAAACTCATGAGCCACCCGACGTCGATGGGCGTCTGCCCGGGCCGCGCCGAAGACACCACCACTACCGCGTTGGACGCCAGCTCCTCGTAGCCGTGCAGCGACAACCAATCCAGCGTCGCCGAAGCAGACTGGGCGCCGTCGAGCGCCGGCGAGGTCACCAACACCAACGTGTTGGCCAACGCCAGCACCCCCGACATCGCCGAGTGCATCAGCCCCGTCCCGCAGTCCGTGAGGATGATGTTGTAGTGATGCTGCAGGATGTCGATGGTGCGGCGGTAGTCCCGCTCCGAGAATGCCTCGCTGGCGGCCGGGTCGCGTTCGGAACCAATGACCTCCAGCCGCGACGGCGCCTGCGTCGTGTACGCCCTCACCTGCGGGTAGCGGGAGGTATCCGTCGCCGCCAGCAGGTCCCGCACCGTCGCCTCGCTCGTGGCGCCCGCGCGCTGGGCGAGGGTGCCGAAGTCCGGGTTCGCGTCAACGGCGATGACCCGGTCCCCGCGGACGTGCGCGAACACGGCCCCCAGCGCCAGCGTGGTGGTGGTTTTTCCCACCCCGCCCTTGAGACTCATCACGGCGATGCGGTAGTCGCCCCGAAGCGGTTGCCGCACCCGCTCCAGCAGTGCCGAACGTGCCCTGACCTGTGGCGAGTCGCCCGGATTAAGCCGACCTCCCGTCGCCCGGTGCAGCGCCCGGCGCCACCCAGACTGCGGCGCTGGGCGCACCGGCCGGATGATGGTGGACTGGTCCAACGCCGATTGCTCGGCATACACGTGTGACATGAGATATTCCCCCTGAATAAACCTCTAAGACTCCAGCCTAATCTGACCGACTCCTCGCCGCGATTTAAGTGGAGGCGCCTGCCGTGGCCCGTTAAGATCGGTCGCTATGAGTTCTGAGTTTTCCGCCTCTGACGGCCCGGCGGTGCAGCCGGAGCCCACGGAGGGCGGCCGAGCGCCCTCCCTCATCGACGCCACCTGCGAGGGCTTCGTCTACGACCTGGCCGCGTTGACCCCCTCCAGCGCCACCGCGTGGGGCATCGAGGGGTACGACGATCAGCTTGAGGACTTCTCGCCCGCCTACTTCGACGCCGTCGCCGAACGCATCCGCGACATGATCGCCGACGTCGACGCCCTCAACGACGGCACGGACGACTCCGACGACGAAGACGACTTCGACGAGGTCGACCACGTCACCGCCGCAATCCTCCTCGACCGCCTGGGCGTCGAGGTGGACCTGCACCACCGAGGCGAGTTCCTCGGCCAGCTCAACAACCTGTCCTCCCCGGTGCAGACCATCCGGGACACCCTCGTGCAGATGCCGAAGGACACCCCCGAGCAGCGCGATAACCTGCGTCGACGCCTGTCCCTCGTCGCCACCTCCCTCGCCGGCTACCGGGAGTCCCTGCTTCAGGCGGCGTCGCACGGCAGGATCGCCGCCCACCGGCAGATCGACGTCGTCATCGACCAATGCGAGACGCTGGCCGCCGCCGGCTCCCTCCTGGAGGACCTCGGGCTGGACCCCGACTCCAACGAGGTGGAGTCCGCCAAGGCCGCCTTCGCGGAGTTCGCCGACTGGCTCTCCACCGAGCTGGCCGGCAACGCGCCGCACGACGACGCCGTCGGCCGCGAACGCTACGAGCTGTTCTCCCACTACTTCGTCGGCGACCAAGTGGACCTCGACGAGGCCTACGAGTGGGGGCTGGAGCACCTGAGGGACATCGTCGAGCAGCAGGAGCACATCGCCGCCGAGCTCTACGGCCCCGACTGCGGCGTGCGGGCCGCCTACCGCAAGCTCAACAGCGAAGAGCGCTACACCATCCACGGCACCGACGCCCTCGTCGAGTGGATGCAGGCCACCGCCGACAGCACCATCGAGGCGCTGGGCGCCACCGAATTCCACATCCCCGAACAGCTGCGCAGCTTGCGCGCCCGCATTGACCCGGCCGGCACCGGCGGTATCTTCTACACCCCGCCCACCGACGGCTTCACCCGCCCCGGCCAGATGTGGTGGTCCGTCCCCGCAGGTCAGGACGTGTTCCACACCTGGCAGGAACTGACGACGGTCTTCCACGAGGGCGTGCCCGGCCACCACCTCCAACTCGGCCAGGCCATGCTCGAACCCGACCTCAACCTGTGGCGTCGGCTCGCCTGCTGGAACTCCGGCCACGGCGAAGGCTGGGCGCTCTACGCCGAGTCCCTCATGGACGAACTCGGCTACTTCGACGACCCCGGCATGCGCATGGGCTACCTGGACTCCCAGCGGCTGCGGGCCGCCCGCGTCGTCCTTGATATCGGCGTCCACCTGGGCAAGAAGGTCCCGGAGGGCAACGGGGTGTGGGACGGCTCCTACGCCAAGAGCTTCCTGCGCGATAACTCCGCCATGGACGAGGCGAATCTCGCCTTCGAGATCGACCGCTACCTCGGCTGGCCGGGCCAGGCCCCCTCCTACGCGCTGGGCCAGCGACTGTGGCGCGAGACCCGCGACGCCGCCCTCGCCCAGGGTCAGACCGCCCGCGAGTTCCACGCCAAGGCGCTATCGCTGGGCAGCGTCCCCATGTCGATCCTGCGCTCGGAGGTACTCGGCTAGTGGCCCGCTACCTCCTCGCCGCCTTGGGCCGCCCCTCGCAGGCCGCGCAGCCGCCCGCCGCGTTCGACGCCGAGTTGGCCGCGTCGGGCCGGCTTATCGTCGCCGCCGGCCTGGCGTCGCCCGACGACGCGGTCACCGTCACCCCCGAGGGGCAGCTCGGTGACGGCCCGGCGCAGCCGGCGGGACCTCACGTCCGGCGGTTCGGCATCGTCGACGTCGACAACCGCTCCGCCGCCGAGGCTCTGGCCGTCCGCGCCGCCAGCGCGTGCGGTTGCTCCGTGGAGCTGCGGCTACTGAAGGACTAGCCAGGCCGGCGCAAGATCCGCGGCAGCCACGCGGCGATCATGAGCACCGCGATCAGCCTGATGAGCTGTATCACTACCACGCCCGGGCCAGCTCCGCCTTCCGCGCCGAGCGCCAACACGGTTTCCAACGCGCCGGGCGTGGTGGCCAGGTACGCCTCGAAGTAGCTCATGCCCAACCACGCCGTGAGCACCCCCGCCGTCGCGGCGCAGGCCGCCATGACCGCCGCGATAAACGCGACGATGGCGGGAAGGTGGCGGGCGAAGGAGCGAAGCGCCGAGACGGACAGCGCCCCGCCACACACCCACCCAATGGTGACGAAGGCGGCGGTGCGCAGCGGCGCCGGCGGGGCCAAGGAGACGTCGAAGGCGGCCGACGCCGCCACCGTCAGCAGCAGCGGCGCGAACACGCTCGGCACCGGGATCCGGAGGCACCGGCCCACCGGGTCGCCGAGGACGACAATGAGCGCCAGGATCACCAGGGCCCACCACGGCTGCGCCGCGGCCTCCGCCGTCGCGGCCGACGTCGGCGTCGCCAGCAGTGCCGCGGCCAACGGCAGCGTCACCGACACCACGAGCAGGCGCAGGTACTGTCCGAGGACCACGAATCGGACGTCGGCCTTGAGCTCCGTGGCGATGGCAGGCATGACGCTAGCGCCGCCGGCCAGCATGGACAGCACGGCGCTGGGCAGGGAGATATCCCGGTGCCAGCGGTGCAGCAGGTGCCCGCCCGCCAGGCCAATACCCACGGTCACCGCGGCGACGAACAGGCCCGCTGGCAGCAGCGGGAGAAACTGCGACGCCTCGACGCGCACGAGCGGCAACGCCGCGATGACGCCGATGACCGCCCGGCACAGCCGGTACACGTGCTCGTTGACCACCAGCTCCCGACCGGTGGCGGAGGCGACCACGCCGGCGCCGAGGATGCCTGCCAGGATCCACTCCGCCGGAACCGCCAGCGCGGTGAGGATCAACCCGGCGGCGACGGTGAGCACCCCGGCGAGCGCCCAGCGCGTCACGACACCACCTCCGGCCACGGGTGTTTCGGGTAGCGGCCCCGCATCTCCTTGCGTACCTGCTGGTACGGCCCCGCCCAGAAGCTGGCCAGGTCATCCGTCACGGCGAGCGGGCGGGCGGCAGGGGAGAGCAGGTGGAACTGCACCCGGATCCCGGCGACCAGCGGGGACTCGTCGAGCCCGAAGCAGTCCTGCAGCTTGACGCGCACGACCGGCCGCCCGTCGCCGTACTCGATCCGTGGCCGACGCCCACTGGGCAGCGCAAGCGTATCCGGGGCAAGCTCCTCAAGCCGCGCCGCCTCCGGCCAGGGCAGCAGCCGCTGGAAGATGGGGTAGGGATCAATCTTCGCGATGGGCGTGCCGCCGGCGAGCTGCTGGATCTCCGGCGAAAGATCGACCGGTGCTGATATGTCTGGCCAGGGGGCGCCGAGGGTGGCGTGGAGAAACGCCAACCGGTCTCGCAGCTGCTCGGCACGCTGGGAAAGCGGAAAATCAGCTAGGGTCACCGACCCGGCCAGCGCGTGTGCCGCCTCCTCTCGCGACAGCGCCACCGGCGTGGAGCTGAGCTCGATGGCACCGACGCGACGCACTCGGCGGCCGCGGACGGCACCGTCGCGTACCTCGGCGATCGTGTCCTCGGTCAACCCGACGGCCGCGATCGCCTGCTCCTCGGTCAGCCGGGCGGCCGCCCGGATGCTCGCCCCGGAACCCGAGCGCGAGACCTCGGCAACCGCCAGCCACGCCGCGCCGCCGAGCCCCAGCCCTTCCGGCAGCCGGGCTCGTGTCCCCGAGGCCAGCAGGTAATCCCGCTGGCCCATGTGGCGGGCGACCTGGTTCGGGAAGGCGGCCGCCACCACCTGCCCGGGGCTGACGTCACGGCCCGGCCCCACCAGCTGGGCCAGACGCCGCACCTGCCGCCGGTCTGGCACTGCCCGGGCGAGGTCCCCGCGAGGGGAGTCGCCCAACACCGCGACAATGTCCGCCGCCGGACGGCCGAAACGCAGCAGCGCGGAACCGAGGCGCGGGTCAACGGGCAGCTCGGCCAATCGTCGGCCGTGATCGGTGACACCGCCGTCGGCGTCGACGGCCCCGAGGCGGCGCAGGGTGGCCTCGGCGTCGGTGATTGCGGGCGCCGGCGGTGCGTCGAGCAGCGGGAGCCCCTCCCCGCGTGGGGTGCCCCAGGCCGCCAGCGTCAGCGCCGCATCGGTGAGGTCGGACGTGGCGATCTCGGGGGTGATGTGCGGGGCGAAGTGGTGGTAATCGGACTCGGAGTAGGCGCGGATAACGAGCCCGGGGCCCTCGCGCCCGGCTCGCCCGGCCCGCTGATCTGCCGTCGAGGCCGCCGACGACAGCGTCACCAGGCCCGTCATCGCCCGCGCGGCGTCACGCCGGGGAACCCGGGACAGTCCGGAGTCGACCACCACCCGCACTCCCGGAACCGTCAGCGCCGACTCAGCGACCGCGGTCGAAACCACAATGCGTGGCTGGTCCGACGGCTGCAGCGCCCGATCCTGCTCCCGGGAGGACAGCCGGCCGTGCAGCGGTAACGCCGCCGGCCCTGCCGCTGCGACGACCCGTTCGACCTCCCGCACCCCAGGAACGAAGACGAGCGCCGAGTGTCCCGTTTCGGCCACCGCTGCCCGCGCCGACGCGGCCAGGTGGTCGTAGAACTCCGGGCTTCGCTGCGCCCGGCCGGGATGAGGGCGATAGTCAAAGGTCAGAGGGTGCGTTACCGCCGGCGTGGTGAGGACGGGTGCGCCGCCCAGCACCTGCTGGTAGCGGGCGACGTCGAGCGTGGCGGACATCGCCACCACCACGAGGTCCTCGCGCAGCTGCACCAGTTCGGCAAGCATCGCCAACACCAGATCTGTTTCCAGTTGACGCTCGTGGACCTCGTCGACGATCACCCCGTTCACCCCGGCCAGCTCCGGGTCGCTGAGCAACCGGCGCAACAGCACGCCCGGGGTCATGAAATGAACCTGCGACCCTCGTCGATGTTCGCCTCGGATGCTGTAGCCCACACGGTCACCCAGCTCGCTGCCGTCGAGTTGCGCAAGTCGCCTGGCCGCTGCCCGCACCGCGACCCGCCGCGGGCCGGTGACGAGCACCGTACCGCCGACGGCATTAGCCAGCGCCGGCGGAAGCAGGGTGGTCTTGCCCGTTCCCGGCGGTGCCTCGACCACGAGCGTCGACCCCAGCAGCCCAGGCAGCCGGGCGATGGTGCCGGCGACGGGCAGGCCGGCACCGATGTGATCGAGGTCAAAGGCGCGGCTAGGCATCGAGTTCGTCGCGCTCCAACGGCGAGTCCGGGGTGTTGAGGCGGCGCAGCAACCGCGCCGGAACCCCACCCATCAGGCTGTCATCAGGCACGTCCGAGGTCACCACCGCTCCGGCGGCAATGACGCAGCGGTCGCCAATCGTGACCCCCGGCATGACCGACACCCGGGACCCTAACCAACAATCCTCGCCGATGACGATCGGTAAACCCCGCTCCCAGCCGGCGCGGCGCATCTCTAGATCGTTGACCGGGTGCGTGGCGGTGATGAGCTCGACGTTGGGGCCGATCATCGTGCGCGCCCCCACGGTGACCGGTGCGACGTCGACAATCGTGGCGCCAACGTTGACGTAGCAGCCCTCGCCGAAGGTGACATTGCAGCCGTATTCGAGGTACAGCGGCGCCCACATGTCGGGCACCGCGGAGCCCTCGCTCAGCAGCTCGGCGAGCAAGGCCTGGTGCCGCTGTCCGTCCATGTTGTTGAGCCGGTTGAGCTCGGCGATACGAGGGCGGGTGTAGGCGTGGGCGCGGTCGAATTCCTCGCCGTCAGCGATGTACCACTGCCCGGCGCTCATCCGCTCAAAGGTACGGAAGCCCGGGTCGCGGTAAAACTCGGAGTCCCTATCGATGCGTGGGTCACTCATGGCCATATTGTGCCTGACGCTAGGCGACGCTCACCCCATTACGGCCTAGGAGGTGCTCGGTGAGCACCGGGGCGCTGCGGTGGTGGCTGGTATACAGCGCGTCGCCAACAGCGAAGTAGGTGATGTCCGGGTCCTGCGGGTCCACCCAAATGGTCATCAAACCGTCCGAGACCATGGAATGGCACGCCGAACAGAGCATGATGAGGTTGAGCGTGTCCGTCGGCCCGCCGGCGCTGTGGTCGACGATGTGGTGGGCCTGTAACCAGCGGCGATGCGTGCACCCCGGGGCGGCGCACTGGCCGCCAGTGAGCGTGAGAAGGGCCTTAATCTGGCTGTCGGTGGCGAATCGGGACGGCGAACTCAGCGACGTCGGGTTGCCATGGCGGTCCATCAGGAGGGTGCGTACCTTCGAGTTGATCACGGTCTGGAGGAGAGCGTCGGCCGGGCCTGCGGCCAGGTCATTCTGGGTGCGCAGACGGCCATCGGCATCGGCGACGTACACCACCTCCGCGCCCGGGGCCCGCACCGCGGAGCTCCGCGCGGAACGCACGATGGAGAGCATGTTAAGGAAGGACCCCAGGAGCTTTGTGCCCGGCGGCGGGCCGAAGCGGCTGGCCACGGGCGTTACCGGCTCGTGAGCGGCGAGAGCTGCGTCTATTTCCTCGTCATCCGCGGGTGGGTCGGTGTAGCCGCTCAGCTCGCCGATCTTGAGCGCAGAGAGCAATTCCGCAGCATGGGTGGGGCGCAGCCGTGCGCTGAGCCGAACCCACCCGTCGGGTTCCTTGCTCACAGATACGGATTCCTTCTTCGGTGAGTCCTTGGGAGCGACGCCCGCCAGGGCGTCCTTCAGCTCCGCCGGAGTGAGCGTGACGGCGGCGGCGACGATGGCTTCCTCGTCCTCCTCAGACGTGTCTGCCCCGATATACGACATGAGATAGCGGACTATCGAATAGGTCACTTGTGCGGCATAGAAAGCTCGTGCGAGGATTGGATGACCTCGAAGAAAGGTAGCAATACGGACCTGTTCGTAGGCGGTGGATTCGGCGATGTGATAGGTCCTGACCAGCCATGTCGCCGTCGACGGTGCGCAGTACAAGCGGGATAGGTTCCGGGCATGGAACTCGCCGATTGCCCTGATAAACTGCGCCTTTGAGCGTGTGTGCCGGCGGTGGTGCGTGTCGATAAGAAAGGTGAGGTCGTGAGCGCTGAGGTGTGTGAGCTCGTCGTTGTCCGTGGCCACCGTGATTCCCCCTGGTGAACTGGTGATCGCTTTTGTGTTCGATGTCAGTATAGGTAGAAAAAATGTTCTAGGCAAGGGGTGGGGTGAAAAAACTCGCTGTACGTTTCCTGTGAGTGACTATGCCGTGCATAGTGAGCGCCAGCCGTCGGCGCCGCCGCGCGCCCGGGGAGAGCCGCCCGGCAGCCCGGCAGCGCTGTACGTTTCCTGTGAGTGACTATGCCGTGCATAGTGAGCGCCAGCCGTCGGCGCCGCTGCGCGCCCGGGACCTGCCCAGTAGCCCGGGACCCACCAGGGCGCTCGGTAGAGTAAAGGGCATGGCACAACGCATCGCAGTGTCGGGCGGATCCATCAAGCTCGGCCAATTCATCAAACTTGCCAACCTCGTCGAGACCGGCGGGCAGGCCAAGGAGCTCATCGCAAGCGGTGCGGTGACCGTAGACGGCGCCGTCGAAACCCGCCGCGGCCGAACCCTGCGCGGGGAAGAGGAGGTGTGCGTCGAGGGCCTGAGCGCCGTCGTCGACACCAGCGGCACCGCCGAGGCTGACTACTTCGACGAAGCCACCGCCAACGATGACTTCGACCCCGAGAAGTGGAGGAACCTCTAATGCCCGCCTTCCAAGCCCTCGACGGCATGCCTTACTGGGTGGAGCTGCACACCTCACAACTGGGCAAGGCCCGCTACTTCTACCAGCAGCTCCTGGGCTGGACGATCACCGCGGAACCGGGTGGAAACCTCATCGCCCGCAAAGAGGGGCTCCCGGTGGCCGGGATCGTTCCCGGGGCGGCCTCGAACACCTGGGTGACCTACTTCCTCGCCGACGACCTGGACCAATCGGTGCGCGACGTCGCCACCGCCGGCGGGCGCGTGCTCAGCGACCCGACGCCGACGAGCCTCGGGCGCATCGCCGTCGCCGCCGACGCCACCGGCGGGCTCTTCGGGCTCATCGAACCGGAGGGCGACGAGCGCTTCGTCGCCGCCGGGGAGCCCGGCACCGCCGTGTGGCATGACTACTCCTCGACGTCGAACTACACCGCCGCCGTCGCCTTCTACGAGGAACTCTTCGACTGGGCGACCGCCACCTTCACCGAGGGTGACTACTCCTACACCACCGCTCTCGCCGACGGCGCCGCCTTCGCGGGGCTGCGCGACGCCCACGCCCTGTTCCCCTCCGAGGTACCAAGCTTCTGGCAGTCCTTCCTGGGAGTAGCCGACGTCGCAGAGTGCTGCCGACGCGCCGTCGAACTCGGCGGGGACGTCATCCGAGCGCCCTTCGACGCCGAGTTCGGCCGGTTGGCCATCATCGCCGACCCCGCCGGCGCAACCTTCACCGTGTGCGAGGTGGCACCGCCCGTCGACGAGGCCGAGCTGCGGGAATCGGACGACCTTTTCTCGCTCTAGCGATAAACTATGCCGCGTGATTCTTCGACGCCCCGCCACGTGGCTCGCCGCGGCGATCGCCCTTGAGGTCGTAACCACCCTCACCCTCAAGGCGGCACTCATGCATCCCTGGCTGTACGTGGCCGTCGCGGCGGGCTACGTCGCGACGTTCTTCTGCCTGGACCGCACGCTACGGCTCGGCATGGCAGTGGGCCGCGCCTACGGCATCTGGGGAGCGATCGGCGTGGCGCTGACCGCGGTGCTCTCCGCCGTCTTCTTCGCCGAACCGCTGACCGGGCTCATGGGCGTCGGGATCGTGCTCATCATCGTCGGCGTGCTGCTCATTGAGCTCGGCGGCCCGAAGCCGCAGGAGGTCGCCTAAATGGATTGGCTGCTGCTCGCGCTGGCCATCGCCTCCGAAGTGACCGGCACGATGAGCCTGCGCGTCGCTGCCGGCGGTCGACGCCGACTCTACGCCGTGGTCGCTGTCGCCTACGTCGCGTCGTACGCCTTCCTCAGCGGCGCGCTCGCCTTGGGGATGCCGCTGGGCATGGCGTACGGCGTGTGGACCTCGGTGGGCGTGGTGCTCACGGCGTTGCTGGGCAAAGTTTTCTTCGGCGAAGCGTTGACCTGGGTCATGGGGCTAGGCATCGTGTGCGTCATCGCCGGAGTGATGCTCGTCGATCTGGGTGTGTCGAATCACGGTTAATGCAGTAGAGTGCCCCATCGTGAAAAAGTTGTGCGCTCTCCTCGTCGCCCTGGCCTGCCTCGTCGCGACGCCTGTGGCCCGGGCGGCCACCGCCGACGTTCCTGCCCGTACCCAAGCGGCCATCGTCTTCGAAGATGGACGTACCTCCCTGACCGCGAACGCCCACGAGTCCCGCTCTGGGCTGTCGCTGGTCAAGCTCTACCTCGGCTACTGGGTGCTGCAGCACGGCAGCCTGCACGACAAGGCGAGGGTCTCTGAGATGATCCGGGTCAGCCACGACGGCATCGCCACCGAGCTCGATCGCCGCTACCCGCAAGCCATCCCCAGCGTCATGCGGGATTTCCAGCTTCGGGACTCCTACTACTCCGGGTACTGGGGGTCCTCCACGACCTCGGCCTACGACGTCGCCCGGTTCGTCACTGCGATCCGCTACGAGCCGCTCGCGGCGCCCATCATCGACGGCATGGTCCGCGCCGCTCCCATCGCCGCGGACGGCTACGCGCAGAACTACGGAACGTCGACGATCCCTGGCGCGCAGGGCACCAAGTTCGGCTGGTCCGACGAGCGCACGACCAACGCCACCGTGTCCTTCGGGCCCGGCTGGGTCATCGCCACCCACACGTGGGGCTCGGCGGGGCTTAATACGGCCGACGCCCAGGTGGCGGCCTCCGAGCTCACGGCACCAGTGCCCGAGCCCGTGGCAGAACCGGCGCTAGACGCTGCGGAGGAACTCAGCAGTATCGCGGATACGCTGGCGGGCAACCTCGGGAGTGCTGATGCGGTGACTGGAGACGTACTCGAACTCCTCAGCGGCCGGTAGCTGCGGGCGGGCGGCGATCTCATCGTGGAGCGCCACCTGCAGCATCGTCCGCGGCAGCTCGACGGGCAGGGCGGCGTCGCCACGCACCGCGTCGGGGAGCCCGTCGAGCGAGGCAAGATCGGGGAACGTGAGCACGAGGGCGTCGGCGTGCGGGGCGAGCAGGGCGGCTAGCGCCCCGCCGGAGGAGTAGCCCCACACCGTCACCGAGCTGGCACCCTGCGTCCGGGCGTAGTCGACGGCGCGGACGACCGCGGCGCACATCTCGGGAACGGTGGCGGCCGGCGCGAGCGGGTGATCGACGTCGATGATCGTCGTGCCCGATAGTTCGGCCGCCGCCGCCACCTCAGGCCGCCACTGGAATTCCAGCGCCTCCCCGGAACCGCGCCACCAGCCGCCGGAGTGCAACGACACCGCCCACCGGCCAGTAGGCGAGGAAGGCCGGAAGACCACCGAGCTGAGCTCGGGAAGGTCCTCCACGGTCACGCCTGTGGTAAACGCCACTCCCGGCATCGAGTGGTCCACGGCCGAGCCGAGCAGGAGCATCGACGCGTGCGTGATGCGATCCGGTAGTTTGCCGACGTATCGGTCGGCCGGGTCCGGGTCCCCGTCCCCGCCCTTCCACGGAGGAGCGAAGGAGGGCAGCGGGTACGTGACGTCGAAGTAGTGCAGGAGCTGCTCAAGCTGGAGCTTGGGTGAGAGTTTCTTAGGTTCAGCCGACGAATCCATGCCGCCCAGACTAGCCTGAGAGGCACACTCTGGGAGAGGGAGACAACTATGATGAACCGAGAAGAATTTGCCCGCAAATTCGGCGGAATGACCCATATTATTGACGCCCTCGACATCGTGGGCGAGGACGGCTCGACCGCCATGACCTTCCTGCTTGGCCAGGACCAGGTAGAACGGCTCATCCAACTGCCGGTCAGTTTCCACGAGGAGCCGCCCGAGGAGGCGGCCCTGCTCGCCGAAACCACGTGCGGCTGGGCGGCGAGTGCCATGCACAACCCGGTGGCCGTCGCCGCGCTGATCCGCACCATTCTTGGCGACCGCGAGGTGGGGAAGGTCACCATTGAGGATGCGACGCGCCAGCGCTGCGTCGGCTATGCGCGCATCGACGGCGAGGAGACATCGTTCTTCCTGCGGGTTCCCAACCTGCCCTCCCGGGTGCGCAGCGCCGGCGTCGGCCACACCACGCCCAAGCTGCGCCTCATGCGGGGCGAGTCCGTGCTCGCGAACCTCACCCTGCACGACGCGCTCGGCTAGGGCTACCAGATGGTGACGCGCTCCTCGGGAGCCAGGGCGAAGCGAGAGTCGGCCAGCTGCGGCAAGGCGTCGTAGAACTCGTCGATGTTGGCGGCGATCTGGTTGCACCGGAACTCCGCCGGGGAGTGCGGGTCGATGGCCAGGTACTGCTGCTGCATCTCCGGGCGAATCGCCGTGCGCCACACGCGGGCCCAGGCGAGGAAGAGCCGCTGCATGCCGGTGAATTTAGCCCCGGCGAGCTCCTCGGAACCGCCGTCTACCTCGAAGGGGGCTTCGTCATCCGGCCCGTGGTCAGCCACCCACAACTGGTAGGCGATGACCGCGATCCCGAGACCGCCGAGGTCGCCGATGTTCTCACCGAGGGTGAACTCGCCGTTGACCCCCGGGGACTCGATGCCGGCGTCGACGAGCACCTGCGGCACCAGGCCGCTGAACTGGCCAACCAGGCGATCGGTCAGCTCCGTGAACGCGTCGCGGTCCTCGTCGGTCCACCAGTAGTTGAGGTTGCCGTGGCCGTCGTACTGCGAGCCTTGATCGTCGAAGGCGTGGCCAATCTCGTGGCCGATGACCGCACCGATGGCGCCGAAAAGCTCCGCGGCGTCGAAGGAAGGATCGTAGAACGGTGCCTGGAGGATAGCCGCGGGGAAGGTGATGTCATTGACCACCGGGTTGTAGAAGGCGTTGACGGTCTGCGGCGTGGTGACCCACTCGGTGCGGTCCGCCGGGGCACCGACTTTGCCCAGCTCGTAATTGTGGAGGAACTCGGCGCCGGCGCGGACGTTGGCCACCAAGTCGCTGCCGGCGGGGGAGAACTCCAGTCCCTCGTAGCTGCGCCACGTGTCCGGGTAGCCGATCTTCGGCGCCAGCAGGCTCAGCTTCTCCAGCGCCCGCCGCTTCGTGGTCTCGGTCATCCACGGCAGGGCGCTGATCCGGTGCTCGTAGGCGCGCAGCAGGTAGTCGACGAGCGTGAGCATCTCCTTCTTCGAACTCTCCGGGAAGTGCTCCGCCACGTAGGCCTTGCCCAGCTCTTGGCCCACGAAGGACTCCACCAGCGCCACGCCGCGCTTCCACCGGTCGCGTAGCTGCGTGGCCCCGGAGAGGCGGGTGCCGTAGAACTCGAAGTTCTTCTGGCCGATCTCCTCCGCGAGCACGCTGGCCCGGCTACGCAGGATGTGCCACGTCCCCCACAGCTGCCAATCGGCGAGGCGGTCGTCGGTGAGCAGGCCGGCCAGATGGTCGAGGTAGCTCGGCATCATCACCACGACGGTGCCGGACAGGCCCGCGTGCGCGAGGAGGGTGCGCACCGGCTCGGGCAGCTCCGACAACGCACCTGGGTTGTAGGTCTTGACCGCGTCGCGCGAGGACACCACGTCCCAGTGGCCTGCCGCAATGTCCGTTTCGAGCGCGACGATGCGTCGAGCCGCCACCTCCGGGCGCAGGCCGAACAGGCGCGCCGGGTCCAGGAAGTGCAGCATCTCACCGACGTGACGCTCGTAGGCGGCGAGGGTGTCGGCATGGGTGGCTTCCCGGTAGTAGGCCTCGTCAGGTAGACCCAGCCCAGATTGGACGACGTAGGCAATCGCGTCGACGGAGTTGGAGTCCTTTTCCACCCAGAACGTCACCGGCGCGGTGACCCCGATCCGCTCCAGGCGGCCAAGGTTCTTGACGAACTCCTTCGTGTTGCGCGCGGTGAGCAGCTCAAGGTCCTCGTCGAGGACGCCGATGCCGGCGGCCTCCACCCCGTCGGAGTCCATGAAGGACCTAAACAAGGTGCCCGCCCGGCCAGTGTCCGTGACCACCAGCTCGCGCACCTGCTCCTCCGCGCGATCGCGCAGGTTATGGAAGGTGCCGTCCACGCCGCGGTCGTCGGGGATGATGTGAGACTCAAGCCAGGGGCCGTTGACAAAGCGATAGAGGTCGTTCATACCTCCACACTAAACCCTGGAGACAGTATGGTGGCGGATATGACAACGGTTCTTGAGAGGTCCCACGGACTCACCTACCGGCTCACTCCACGGCGTTCCGGCGGCTACCTTTTGTTCGGCATCGTGGCGTTGATGCTTATTTTGGTCGTTCCCATCATCGTCAAGGCCGTGCTTCCCGGGGCGCCGCAGCCTCGGCCCGTCGTTATCTCCGGCGCCGGCGTCGAATGGGAATCCGCGCAGCTGCGCCTGGACGGCGAGCCTCTCGAATGCGTCACCTCGGAGCTGTCCATGATTAACTTCGGCTTCGACTGCGGCGCCGCGAGCGTCGACTCCATGGTCCTCACCGGGGTGAAGGACATCCAGAAGTCCGCGAAGCGAGCGATGCGCGCAGGCGGGGGCGGGATGATCGACCTCAGCGACGCCCGCACGGTGGAGCACGACGGATCCGTGCTCATCGTGGCGGAAGACGCGACGCTGGCCGGATTTGTCTACCCCGTGCCCGACGTCGGCCCGGACGCCTATTCCTACGCGCAGGTGGAGCTGCACTTCACCGACGAGGAGCTCGAACCCTGGCTGGAGTCCGTCTGGCAGGCCCTCGACGGCACCGACCTCCCCGCCCTCTTCCGCTCCGCGATTAACGAGGCATAGCGCATGAAACTCTTTGCCCGCATCCTCCTCGGCATATCGACCGCCGTCGGAGTGTTGATGATGCTCCTCAACATTGGCGTCAACATAGTCCTGTCCCCGATGGGGTTCGTCGTCGGCCTCGTCTGCGGCCTGCTGTACTCGCTCATCATCATCTTCGCGCTCACGCGCACCCCCCTGTGGCCTCGGATGAAGAGGGGATCGGCGTGGTACTTCGTCATCTCCGCCTTCGCCTGGGGCGGAGGCACCGGCATGATGATTATGCTGCCCACGGCCACCGCGTGGAACGACATGGTGCGGATCTTCGGCTGGGATAACGCCGCCGCCGCATTCAGCGGCGCCTACCCGGAGGAGCCCGCCAAGGCCTTCGGCGTCCTCATGATCCTGCTCGCCTTCCGGCAGCTCAACCGCCCGTGGCACGGAATGCTCGCCGGAATGCTGGTGGGCCTGGGCTTCGAGACGGTGGAGAACTTCGGCTACGGTGCCATGTTCGGCATCCTCGACGCCAATTCGGACCTTCACGGAGCGCTGGCCGGCTGGGGGCTGCGGCTCGTCGTCGGGCCGGCGCTGCACATCGTGTTCACCGGGGTGGTGGGCTGGGGCATCGGCCAGGCCCTCTACCGGGCGGACAAGTCCCTCGGCTGGCGGCTCGGCCAGGTCTTCGGCTGGTTGGCCTTCTCCGTGATGAACCACTTCCTGTGGAACTACGGCACGGAGGATATGGTTCTCGCCATCGTCACCATGATCATCGCCGCCGTGCTGCACTACCCGGTCTTCATCTGGCTGTTCATCACCGCCTGGCGGCAGGCCCGGGCCGACCACGGCTACGCGTACACGGATCGGCCGCTGGTGGCGCTGCCGGCCTAGTCCTCTTCCTCCTCCCAGACGAGCATGGTGCTGTCCTGCCACAGCCCGCCGCGGACCTCGTCGCGGTAATCGACGTGGGCCAGCGCCGGCGCCTGGCCGGTGGAGTCCACGCGCAGCTCGTAGCGGTGGAGAGCACCCCAGTCCTGGTGCCAGTCGTGGTTGAGGTAGCTGGGCACCTGGTACATCCGGTTCACCGCATCCGGGGTGATGAGCGCACCGCCGCCGGCGAAGTCCATGAAGGTGGTCAGCTCCGGCTCATTGACGTGATCCGGGGTGATGCGATACTCCGGGATCTCGGCCACGCCGGCGTAGTGCCGGAAGGAACGCTGGTGCGGGAACTGCAACGCCGTGACCCAGTCGAGCAGGCCCGGGGCGTCGGAGCCTATCACCTCCTCCAGTGGCGCAAGCGTCGGCACCCGCGGCGGGGTGAACGCCAGCCACTGATCCTTATCCGTCGACGTGTCCACCGCCCGCAGCCGCACCGCGTCCGCCTCGGCGGGCAGGGCGTCGAGCGGCAGCCGCAGGTTGCGCCACGCCGGCGCCGGGCCGATGTCGAGCATCTCCCGCTCGCCCAACAGCTCCACGCCGCCCGGCGTACTCCGGCCGTACTCCAGCAGGAAGGTCTGGCCGGGCTGCTCCACGCCGTTGGCGTCGTGGTGGTGGATCCGGCCCGCCACGGAGACGACGATGAGCGGGGCCTGCTCCGAGCGCGTCTCCGGCAGGCGATACCAGTGGCTCGTCGCCGCCGCGGCCGTCGCGGCCTCCGCGCGATAGGACCCGACGACGGGCACAATGCCGGGATCCAGGTTGAACGGCAAGCGGGCGTAGGAGCCGTTGACGCCGACCGTCGCCGCCTTCCGGGCGGTGTCCTGCGCGGGGTGCGCACTGGGGTGGGCGCTGGGGTGGGAGCCGCCGTCGGAGTCCGTCAGCGCCGCCATCTTCGCCTCCATCTTCATCGCCTCAGTGGCGTCCTCGGAGGAGAGATCCGCCGGGATGCCATTGGGAGTGAATCCCTGACTATCGGCGCCGGTGAGGGACTGTGCTAACTCGACGCCTCCCACCGGGGTGAGGAAGGAGGAGTCGGAATCGGTCTCCACCATCACGTCCTGGGCCAGGTAGGCGGTATTGCCGGTTAGGGCCCGGACGTTGCCCAGGCCCACCGAGTACGCCGGAAGTTGATCGACGAAGGCCTTGGCGAAAGACGCGGCGGAAAACCCGGACAGCAGCAGCGCGGCCACGAACACCTGCGCGCTGAGCAGGCCGTTGACGCGGTTCGACGCGGCGGCGGTGCTGTACGACGGGTCCTGGGATCGGCGGCTGTGATAGCGCAGGTGCTGGATGACCGCCACGGCCAGAATCACCAACCCCACCGCCAGGATGCCGTCGGCGAACTCGTAGCCCTTGAGCTGCGGTTTCTTATCCCACCACGGGATGCCGAAGTTGGAGATGTACCACCACGAGTTCCACCCGGTGAAGCTGGTCGCCAGCAGCAGCGTCGTCCCCGCCACCGCGTAGGTGCGCGCGTGAGCCGAGCGCAGCGCGAGCTGGCTGAGCACCACCCCGGCGAGGGCCCCGATGACCGGGGCGATGCCCGCATAAATGCCGAAGTGGTGCGTCCACTTCGTGGGGGTGAACATGAGGAAGAACACGCTCAGCGCGAAGATAACCATGAGGCGGATCGTCGGCCCCGCGGCCACCCCGGGGACCTTCCCGTGGCGGGCCAGGGAGTAGCACACCAGCACCACGCAGCACAGCAGCAGGAACATCGCGGCCCGGCGGGCGAGGGAGCCCTCGGAACCGGCGTAAAACAGGGTGGAATAGCGCAGCCACTCCATCGTCCAGTCCAGCGACGGACCCACCGCGGAACGCACCCTGGTCGATTCGAGCACGGTGCTCAGCGTCTGATCCGCAAACACCGGCACGAACACCGCCAGCCCGGCGGCGAGGAACGGGGACATGATCCCCAGCGTGACGAACCAGCGCGGCGACGTCGACGCGGCGAGCCGCTCGTGCAGCACCGCCACCAGCGACGGCAGTGACACGAGGAAGGCGCCGACGGCCATGAGACCCGTGGGCCCGCACGTCAAGGTCACCGCCGCGGCGACGACGCCCAGCGCGGCAGGCAATAGCCGCCGGGTGAGGATGCAGCGCTCGAAACACATCCAGGTCACTAGCGTGCCGAGCGCGATCACCGGTTCCGGGCGCAGGCCGTTGTTATAGGGGAACCAGAACACGAGGAAGACGAAGCCGGCCGTCCAATGCGCCAGCCGGCGAGACGCCATCCGCGAGCCGAGGTAGGGCAGCACCGAACGGGACAGGATCAGCCAGGTGCCGATGCCGGCCAGCAACGTCGGCAGCCGCATCCACAGCGAGTACGTGGCGACGTCGGCGAGCGCGCCGAGCAGAATGTAGTACGGGCTGCCGAAGGGCGCCTCGGGGGCGCCGTACCAGCGGTAATAGTTCGCCATGTAGCCGGCGTCGGAGGCGTTGCGGGCCATCGTGAGGATGAAGCCGTCGTCGGAGGTGTTCGCCCCGAAGACGTGCCAGAACAACAGCAACCCGACGATGACGGCGTCGAGGGCCGTCACCTGGCGCCACCGCGACGGCACCGCCACCCGCCGGGGGACGTCGATGCGGTCCTGGCGCCACAACGACCACAGGGAGACAAGCGCCAGCAGCGAGGCCACCCACATCGTGATCGTCTTCACCGCGGTGGGCCGGGAGGTGAAACGGGAATCCACGTCCACCTCGACGGCGAGGCCGGCGTCGACGAGCTCCGACGCGGCGTCGTCTTCGAGCTCCGAGTACACTCCCGTCACCTGGGGGCGCAAGTCCTCCTCGACGGTGGTGGTGCGCCCGGCCACCGACACCGTCACGGACGTGTGGGTGATGTCAAGGTCCAGCACGTCGTCTGGTTTAAGGTCGCGGACCTCGCGGGGGCTGAGCTCGGCGACCACCCGGCCCTGAGTGGACACGTTGAGGCCACCGCCGGCGGTGACCTGGACGAAGAGGCCACGGCTCGCCGCCTGCGGCCCGGAAGGCGGGATGGAACCGACGATGAGAGTCTCGTCCTCGCGCAGAGCGCCGACGGCGCCAAGCGGGATGCGCGCCCGCAACGCCTGGGGAGCGCCCGCGACGAGCGGCGCGTTCACCGAGCGGACCGAGGAATCCTGCGGCCAGGACACACTCGACTGCGTGTGCACCACCGGCAGCAGCGGGATCGCGAGGAAGAGGACGAAGGCCAGCAGGCCGGTGACGATCCCGAGGGTGCGCGCGGGGGACGCGGAGGTGTCGGCGGGCGGGCGCGGCGCAACTCGGGAATCCATAAGGCATCAGTGTAAAGGTGCCAGCGGGGGTGGTCGCGCTTAGGCGCGCGCGGTGACCACCACGAACTGATCTACCTCGGTGACGGTCCACAGCTCGGGATCATCGAACACTCGCGGGTTGAACGTGACCGGGTCGTGGCGAACATTGGGTTGATTGGGAAACAGGTTGCGGGCTAGGCCCAGCTGCCACTCGTCGCCGCCGCGCAGCAGGAACACCTGCGGTGGCCGCCACGGGCTCTTCGCCACCTCGGCGGCGAAGGCCGCGGGGGTCATTCCCGGCTCGTGGGAGCGGGCGGCCAGCTGCTCTATGAAGTCATTACGCTGAGAGAACTCGCCCAGCGGGTTCGCGTAATGGCTGGTCATCGCGTTGAAGCCGAGGTAGGGGTAGTAGGAGAGGAAGAGGTTTTCGTCGGTGAGCACCACCGTCTCGGTGGGGGAGTAGCCCGCGGCGCGGATGGCGTCGTCAATGCGCGGGTAGAACTGCACCCGGTTGGGCGCCTTGCGGTCACCGCGCTCACCGTAGCCGTCGGTATCCGAGTAGGCGAGGTCGATGAGGTGCTCCAGGCGCGCCGGGATGGTCTGGGCGTAGCTGAACCCCATGAGCACCAGCGCCACCGACACCGCCACGGCAGCGTTTCTCCCGTCGCCACGAGCCGATACCCACCGCAGCAGCGCCGCCAGCGCCCACACGCCACAGCACGCCACCGTGACCACGACGACGGTGCCGAGCCGGAAGCCGATGAGCGTGGTGCCCACCAGCGGAGCGAGCATGGAGCCCAACTCCCAGAGGTACAACACCGCCAACGCGATGAGGAAGGCGCGGGGTGTGGGCTCGCTGCGGCGCAGAACCAGGTAGCCGATGCCGGCCAGGCACAGCAACCCCACCAGTGTGGGCAGGAAGAACTGCACCGTGAACAGTGTGCCCTCCTCGGGCAAGTACTGCGCGGCGGTCGACTCTGCCACCTCGTCGCCGGTCAGGGTGCGCCACAGGTAGGGTGCCCAGGCGATGAGCGCCAGCAGCAGCGAGCCGAAACCCACCGCCAGCAGGTGTGTCAGCGACACCCGCCACGGCCGGGTGGCCACCGCCATTACGACTACGACGAGTGCCATCACCGCCGGGAAGAGGGTATAAAAGCAGGCCGCGACCCCGAGGAACACCGCCATCGCCGCCGTGGCGAACCACGATCCGCGCACCGCCCGGTCAGTGAGCACGATCGCCGGCGGGACCCCCATGGCGATGATCGCCGCGTAGGGTTCCGGGGCCGAGGCCACGAGGGTGAGCGCGGTCGTCGCCAGCGCCAGGGACGTAGCCAGCGGTAAGGAGCCGGTGAGCCGCTGCCACACCGGGACCAGCAGAGACGCGGCCGACGCCAACGACACGATGGCCCACGGCTGGTACACCGCCCAGCCCGGCATCCCCAGCGCCGCGGCCAGCCGGCCGCCCAGCCAGAACCACCCGATGGGGTAGTAGGAGGGCAGATCGGCGTAGTTCATGTCCTCGTTGTGCCAGGTCACCGCCATGCGGGTGAGGAACTGGGAACGAAACATCTGGTCGATCTGGATGCCGTCGAGGTAGAGCCTCGACGCAGCCAGCGGAATCGCCACCGCCGCAAAAACGAGCCCCGCCGGCGCCAGGTAAGCCACCGCGTAGGTCAGCCACCGCCGTATGCGCCCGGGGGAGGTAGCGCCGTAACGCCACCACAGCAGCAGCCCGGCGGTGACCATGATGAGCAGGAACATCGCCGCGCTGGCCAGCGCCCGCAGCACCATCGACGTGTTGAACGCCGGTAGGCTCACCGCCTTCAGCCCGACCCACCCGACAAACGCGAAGGCCGCAGCTCCTAGGCAGGCGGAGAGCATCCCGAGAAGGGTATGGGAGCGGGACAACGGATCCGGTCGGGTGGGCAACATGGCTAGATCGGCAACCGCTTCATGATCGGCGCGGGAATGTGCTGCAACACTAGGGTGACCAGCTCGAAGATGGGGTGCACGTAGAGGGTCTTCTTGCGGTGCAGGATCGCGTCCACCACGGCCTTACCGACGACGGGCACGTCGACGGTGAACGGGGCCTCCTCGACGTGTGCCGAGAGCTTCGTGCGCACCTGGCCGGGGCGGACGACGAGGACGTTGACGCCGTCGCCCTCCAGGGCCACGCCCAGCTGGGTGAAGAAGCCGTCGACGCCGGCCTTCGCGGAGCCATACGTGAAGTTGGAGCGGCGCACCTTCATGCCGGCCACGGAGCTCATGGCGACGATGGTGCCGTGGCCCTGGCGCTTAAAGTACTGGCCGAGCAGCACGCCAAAGGACACGTAGGCGGTGTAGTTGATGGCGGAGGACGCCACGGCCTTGGCCTGGTCCTGCCAGATTTCCTCCTGATCGCCCATGACGCCGAAGGCGACGATGGCGACGTCCACGTCACCGTGGGCGAAGGCCTGCTCGACGATCTCCGGGTGGGAGGCGGTATCCAGGGCGTCGAAGTCCAGCAGCTCGACGTCCGACGCGCCGGCGTTGATGACCTGCTCGGCGGCGGCTTCGAGGCCGTCCTCCTCGACGCGGCCCGCGAGGGTCACGCGGGCCGGGCCGCGGCTGAGGAACTCCTCAACGATGCCGAGGCCGATCTCCGAGGAGCCGCCCAGGAGCAGAATGTTCTGGGCCTGTCCTACTGCATTAAGCATGGTGATTCTCCTGTGTCGTTCTCGTTAGCGCAGCTCGAGGCGGCGGGACATGTCGGAGGCGAAGACGCCGTTCGGGTCGATCTCGTTGCGGGTGGCCAGCCAGCCGGCCATCTCCGGGTACATGGCGTGGAACTTCTCCGCCGACGTACGAGACTCCTTCGCCAGGTACAGGCGGCCACCGAACTGCATGACCTGTTCGTCGAGCTTGTCGAGGAAGGCGTGCAGGCCCTTGCGGATGGGGAAGTCCACGCACACGTTCCAGCCCGGCATCGGGTAGGACAGCGGGGCGCGGTTACCCTCGCCGAAGAGCTTGAACACGTTAAGCGCGGAGTAGTGGCCGGAGGCCTGGATGTCCTTGATGATCTGCTTGAACGGCTCCACCGCGTCCATCGGCACCACGAACTGGTACTGCAGGAAGCCGGCCGGGCCGTAGCCGCGGTTCCACTCGCCGATGAGGTCCAGCGGCTGGTAGAACTGCGTGAGGTTCTTCACCTTGTTCCGCGCCGGGGCGCCCATGAGGTAGTAGGCCTCGCCGATGGCCTGCAGCGTGAACTTGTTCATGGTGAAGGAGGGGAAGATGTCCGGCACCGTCATCAGCTGCGGGGCGTTGAACTTCAGCGGGTCCTTGGCCAGCTTCGGGGCCAGCTCCTCCAGCTGCGCCAGGGTGGCCAGCGAACCGCGGGAGATCGTGGCACGGCCCAGCTTCGGCTCCGGGGAGATTGCGTCGAACCACGCCGAAGAATAGGTGTAGTTCTTCTCGGAGCCGTCGGAGTGGAACTCGATGGTCTCATCGAGGGTGTCCGTGCGGTCCGTGTCCGCGATGAAGTAGGCCGTCTCCGTCTTCGTCATGCGGATCTTGGCCCGCAGGATAATGCCGGTCAGGCCCATGCCGCCGACGGTGGCCCAGAACAGCGTGCCCTCCGGGTCATCCGGGGAGCCCTCGGGGGTGAGGGTGAGCACGCGGCCGTCGGCCACGAGCAGCTGGATCTCGGTGACGTGGTCGCCGAAGGAGCCCGCCGAGTGGTGGTTCTTGCCGTGAATGTCGGGACCAATCGCACCACCGATGGTGACCTGGCGGGTGCCCGGCAGCACCGGAACCCACAGGCCGAAGGGAAGAGCGGCCTTCATGAGCTGGTCGAGGGTCACGCCGCCGTCGACGTCGACGATGGCGGTATCCGGGTCGATCGAGTGGATCCGGTTAAGCGGCTGCATATCGACGACGAGGCCGCCGCCGTTCTGCGCGGGGTCGCCGTAGGAGCGTCCCATGCCGCGGGCGATGATGCCGCGGCGGGCATGCTCGGGAAGCTCGGAATTACGATCGGCGACGTGCTTAACGGCGGCGATAATGGTCTCCGGGTCGGCGGTCGAGAGCACGTGGGCCGTCGACGGCGCGGTGCGCCCCCAGCCGTACAGGGACTTTTCGGTGGTGTGCAGTTCCATCCTTTCAGTCTACCGCGATGCTACAGATCCATGAGCTCCCGGATCTGCGCCGGCAGATCCTCCTGCGACTCGATAACCGGCCGGCCGGCCTCCTTATGCTGGCGCAACAGCTCATAGACTTCGCCCCGGGTGGCGCTGTCGAGAAAGGGCAGCTCCTGGGCCAGCAGCCGAACCATGAAGTCGCTCAACGGGGCGTCGACGCGGCGGGCGGCTTCGAAAGATCCGTGGCGGAGCTCATCGGGGTCAGGGGTGGGGTTCTTCATCCTCATGGGCCCCAAGGCTAGTCCCGCCGTCGCACGCGTTTACGGCTCACCAGGTAGGGTATAGCCCCATGGCAGGAAGCACCGCGGCACGCTCGTCGCTGAAATCCCAGCTCACCCGGTTTGTTGCCGTAGGTGTCCTCACCGCGGCGATTGATTATTCGCTGACGATGATCCTCATCGGCGTCGGCGCCAACCGGCAGCTGGCCAAGGCCTTCGGTTGGGTGTTCGGCACTATTGCCGCCTACCTGCTCAACTCCAAGTTCACCTTCGGCGCGGCGCTCTCCGGCAGCAAGGCCGCCGCGGTGCTCACCCTCTACGCTTCCACCTTCGCGGTGCAGAACTTCCTGTGGTGGGCCACCGACGTCCCCCTGCAGGCCCTCGGCTTCGACGGGGCCGTGAAGAACACCATCTCCTTCGTCATCGCGCAGGGCGTGGCGACGCTCACCAACTTCTTCATGCAACGCCTGCTCATCTTCCGGCCTAAGGGGTAGCCATCTCTTATTCACTGTCCTCGGCCATCAACGCGTTGGTCGACTCGCGGCGCACCTCGTCGCTGCGGGTTCAGGCCGCGCGCTTTACTATCGCCGGGGTGGGCTCGGCCTTCGTCGACGGGCTCGTGACCTGGCTGCTCCAGGTCGGCTTCGCGGTCGTCGATGGGGTCGCCGCCCGCACCGTCGGCTGGCTGGCGGGCACCCTCATGGCCTACGTCATCAACCGGCGCTGGACCTTCGGGGCGGACAGCTCCAAGCGGCGCTTCTCCGCCACGATGGTGGTCTACGCGCTGACCTACGTGGTCAACATCTCGCTCTACCGGTGGCTGTTTCCCACCTTCAACCACGACCTCGAGTGGGCACAGACGCCGGCGCTGCTCGCCGCCTTCGCGATTTCCCAGGCCGTGGCCACCGTCATCAACTTCGTCGTCCAGCGCCGGGTCATCTTCCGGGCTACACGCCGCAGACGTCGGGGATGACCTTGTCGTGGTTCGTCCACTGCTCGATGGCGTCGGCAATGGCTTCCGCGTAGGCCACCGCGCCGGGTGGAGTGGGGTGGATGTAATCGTCGCGAAGCAGGGAGTAGTCGTCCCGCGCCGCGTGGCACCAGTCGGCGATGTAGACGTTGTCGTGTTCCCGGGCCTCGGCGAGCAGTTCCGCTTCCGCCTCGGGCATGTACCAGCGGTCCCCGTAGGGCAGGACGTAGATGAGCAGCCGGTCGGGGCCGACGGTCTCGCGGATCCTGTCGAGCATGAGCTCGTCGCCCGCCCCGTAGGACGGCCCATTCGTGCCGAAGCCGAGGACCACCACGTCGCCCAGCGTGCCCGCGTCCGCCATGGCTTGCAGGATCGCCAGGCCGTCCTGGTAGTGCCGGCTCACGCCGCCGTCGACGGTGCTGCCCGGGAAGCGTGTGGTCAGCGCGTCGCTGGCGGCGAGCATGACGGAATCGCCGACGGCGGTGATCCGCGCGCCCTCCGGCGTGGGTCGCGGCGGCGTCGTCGGCGCGGCGGCGGTGTGCTGACGCTCCAACTCGGCGAGGTCGCGCTCCAGGGTGCTCGTCGACGGGGCGGTGACCAGCGCAAATCCGACGCCGGCGGCGGTCAGGGCCGCGACGACGGCGGTGGCGACGGGGTGGTGGGCGCGCAGCCAGCGGTACGACGCCCGGTAACCGTGACGCCGCACCGGGTTCTCCACGAGGCGGTACGACGCCTCGGAGAGCACTAGCGTGAGCGGCACCGCCAGCGCGCCGGGCAGCCACGACGGCTGCGGCGGCAGCAGGAAACCGGCTAGGACGACGATGGGCCAGTGCCACAGGTAGATAGAGAAGGAGCGCTGCCCCAGCCATCGCAGGGTGGACACCCGCAGCCACTCGTCGACGACGGTGTCCCCGCGCAGAACCCCCGCCATGGTGATGGCGGTGAGCACCACAGCGAGGAGGATACCGCCCTGGTAGGCGAAGGGGGACTGGTCCGACATCGTCGCCATGAGGACCACCACGCCGAGCAGCGCCAGCCCGGACACCCACTGCCCGGTCCGGCCGCCAGGCACGAAGGAGCGGTAGGTAGGGAAGCTGTCGGCGTCGTCCTCGCTGGCGGTACTTGTCACCCACACGGCCACAAAAGCCCCGATGAGCAGGCCAAAGGCGTGCGTGTCCGTGCCGTAGTACACCCGTGAGGGGTCCGCGCCCGGGGTGGGATCGAACAGGGCGGACATCCACCACGCCGACGCCCCCGCGGCCACCAGCGCCACGAAGCCCAACGCTCCCGAGCGGACCCGAGAGCGCCCGCCCAGGGCGAGCAACCCGATGACCAGCAGCGGCCACAGGACGTAGAACTGCTCCTCGATGGCCAGCGACCAGTAGTGGGCGGTGACCTGCACGCCCGAATCGGCGAAGTAGGACTGCCCCTGGGCGATCTGCACCCAGTTATTGACGAAGAGCGCGGTTCCGAGGAATTGGGTGCGCAGCTTCACCGCCGCGTCGCCGCCGATGAGCCCGGCCGCCACCGTCGTGACGAGCAGCACCGTCACCGCAAGCGGCACAATACGGCGCAGGCGCCGCGTCCAGAACCCCGCCAGGCTGATGGTGCCCGTCACCGCGCGTTCGCGCAGCAGCAGGGCGGTGATGAGGAAGCCGGAGAGGACGAAGAAGACGTCGACGCCCAGGAAGCCGCCCGGCAGCCAGTCGCCGAAGAAGTGGTAGAGCACTACCGCGGTGACGGCGACGCCGCGCAGCCCGTCGAGGCCCGGTACCTGGTTGATCCGGCCGCGGCGCCGGGCAGGGGAGGGGGTGGGCATGGGGCGTCAGTCCTTTACTAGTGGGTCGGTCCCCACGCGCTAGGGGCGACGGAAGTCCTGGTTCCGCCCGCGGCGCAGCAGCGACAACCAGCGGAAGAACTCCCGGGGGCTGCGCCGCTGCAGGAGGAAGAACCACCCGAAGCGCGCAATTTCTTGGAAGATCATAGTCCGATAGCCCGGTTGGCTGAGGACAAAACCACGGTTTCGGTAGGTGAAGAAACGTTTGAACTCGCCCTCGGGGTACTGGGCGTGGGCGCGCCCACCCATGATCGGGTGGAACTCCGAGACCCCCTCCGGGTGAAGGTAGCGGGCCTTGAGCGTGGTGCCGTAACGCAGCTTCGCCCGGGCCATGCGGTTGTGATAATCGACCTCGTCGCCGCGGATGAACAGGCGGTAGTCGGGCACGCCGATGACCTCCATCGCCTTCGTCGAGATCAGCGCCCCGTTGAACAGGGAGGCGTAGGACTCCACGAAGTCCCCCTCGAACTCGTCGACGCTGCGCAGCCAGGACACGCCCTGGCGCACGGGGAAGGCGGTGCGGGACGGGTCGTCGATGGAGCACACCAGCGGCGAAATCTCGTCGAGGCTGCGGGCGACCGCCTCGGCGAGCAGGACCTCCAGCGTGTCGAGGTCCCCGGGGCGGCCGTCGTCGTCGGCGCACCACACCGCGTCGGCCCCCAGCGCCAGCGCGTGCAGGAAACCGTAGGCGAAGCCGCCGGCCCCGCCCAGATTCGTGTGCGACGGCAGGTAGACCCCGCGGTCCCCGGCCAGCTCGTCAAGCAGCGCCGCCACGGCCGGGTCGGCGTCATTGTCGACGACGATGACCCACTGCACCGGCCTGGTCTGTCCCACAACCTGCGTCAGCGAGGCGCGCAGCAGCTCAACGCGCTGGTGAGTGACGATGACGGCGGCGACGGACGCGGTGGACTCAAGCGGCATGCGCCTCATTCTTGCACAGGCGCGCCGGCCGGAGAGCGACCAACGCCGCCCTACTCCTGGCGTGCGCGCTCTTCGGCGTAGCGGCGCACCAGCTCCCGGACGTGGTCGCCGGCCGGCTTGCCCTCGTAGGCCTCCACCACGTCGCCGACCTTCCCGGCGGCGGCGATCTCCCCGTGGTCGATCCACAGGCCCGTCGTGCACAGCTGGGCGAGGAACTCGTTGGAATGGGAGGCAAACACGAGGATGCCGGAGCGTTCCACCATGTCCTGCAGGCGTCGGCGTGCCTTGGCCATGAACGCCGCGTCGACGGCGCCGATACCCTCGTCGAGCAGCAGGATCTCCGGCTCGATAGAGGTCACCACCCCGAGGGCCAGGCGCACGCGCATACCGGTGGAGTACGTGCGCAGCGGCATCGCCAGGTAGTCGCCCAGCTCGGAGAACTCCGCGATGTCGTCGATCTTGCGCCGCATCTGCTTGCGGGACTGGCCGAGGAACAGCCCGCGGATAATGATGTTCTCGTAGCCCGAAATCTCCGGGTCCATGCCCACCCCGAGGTCAAAGACCGGGGCGACGCGGCCCCGCACGTCCGCCACCCCACGGGTGGGTTCGTAGATGCCCGACAGCAGGCGCAGCAGGGTGGACTTACCGGCGCCATTGTGCCCGACCAGACCCACCCGGTCGCCTTCGCGCAGGTGCAGGTTGATGTTGCGCAGCGCCTCCACAACGACGGTGTTCGACGCGTTCTTGCCGATCGCCCCACCAGCGGTGGTGAGCACCGTGTTCTTCAGCGAGCGGGACTTGGCGTCGAAGACGGGGAAGTCCACGCAGGCGTTGTACGTGTCGATGGAGACCATGCGGTGCGGGCCCTTCCTAGGTGCGGCGGACAGTGGTGAGAAGTCTATACCCAGTAACTGACGCGGTAGCGCCACTGGCGCATCACGAGCGCGGCGAGAAGCAGCCCCACCCCGCTGCAGCAGCCGACGACGATCCAGTGAATCGCCTCCGACTCGTGCCCAATCATCGGGGCGCGAACGATGTCGAGATAGTGGTACAGGGGATTGATCTGGGCCAGCTTCGCGCGCTCGGCGACCTGGCCGCCCTGCTCCTCCAGAGTGTAGGTGGTCCACACGATGGGCGTGATGTAGAACAGCAGCTGAATGAGGGATTCCAGCAGCGGGGCGACGTCGCGGAAACGGGTAGCGATGATGCCGAACAGCATCGCCACCCACACCCCGTTGACGATGAACAGAGCCAGCGCCGGGATGGCCAGAAGCAGGTCGACGCCCAGGTCCACCCGCAGCAGCAGCACCAGAAGCACCCAGATGACAAGGTTGTGGGCGAGGAACAGCGTGTGGCGCCACACCAGCCGATAGACGTGGACGCTCAAAGCGCTGGGCAGCTGCTTGATGAGCCCCTCGTTCTCCACGAACACCTTCGCGCCGTCCTGGATACAGCCGGCGATAAAGCCCCACAGGATCAGACCCACCGTGACGTGCGGGAGGAATTCGCGCAGGGAGAGCTGGAAGAGCATGGAGTAGAGCAGCCCCAGCGCCAGCGCCATGACACCGGTGGCGACGGTGATCCACAACGGCCCCAGCGTCGACCGCCGGTAGCGCTGCTTGATGTCCTGCCAGCCGAGCTGCAACCACAACTCGTGGGAGCGCGCGCCCCGGCCCAGATCCGCGAAGGCGGCGCGAAACGTCTGCGAGTTCGACGACGGCACCTCCGAGGCCACTGCGGTCAGGCGCGCCAGGGTGTCATCGAGGGAAGGGTTCTGGTCTTGGTGCACGCTACATCACCCTATCGGGTCGCGGTGGTCGTCGACGATACTCGGGGCGTCGGGCTCGGCTCCGGGCGGGTCGGGTGGAGAGTGAAGAACCAGGCCTGCTCTGAGCCTTCGCAGTCCCCGACGCGCCAGGGCGACTCCGTGCGGAGACGCTGCGACGCCAGCGTGGCGGCCGCCTCGCAGCCGTCGCGGGTCGTGTACGTGCCGATGCGCAGGTCTCCGCCGTCCCCCGGGTGCGCTTGGACAGTGGCCGGCTGCGCCCAGCTGGTGATCGTCGCGGTTTCGGTAGCCGTGACGCTGACCGTGGTCGTGACCTGCTGCGTGACGGTGGCCGTCGCGGGCGCCGACGGCGCCGATGGGATGGTGCAGCCGGTGAGGAGAACCGCGGGGACGACGATCATGGCGGCCAGGGCATGAGGCCGAAGGCGTCGAGGCACGATATGCTCTCCTAACTTGGGGCTCGAACTGAAGAGAACCTACTGGGGTATCCTAAAGAGCAACGTGACCCAGGGCTAGCATTATAGGAGGATGTGCACCGGTGAGCAGGTATGACGTTTTCAGCGTCCGCGGTCTTTACCCGTCATTGAGCGATGGGTGGACGTACCTGAACGCGCACTCCGTTCCACAGATCCCGGAGCGGGTCGCCTCAGGTGTCGCGTTGGCGTTCCGCCGCTCGACGACGATCGTGGAACCCATCGGGCAACGGCCGACGACGAAGGGCGACGGCGTCATCCGGGACGCCAAGGCCGCCGTCGCGGACCTCGTCGGGGTGGACCCCGACTGCGTCGTCCTCGGTCCCTCCCTGCCCGTGCTGCACCTCTACCTGGCGCAGTCCATGCGGCGGATGTGGCGGCATAATTCTTCGGTGGTTCTCAGCCGCATCGACGCGCCGGAGCTGGTCACCCCCTTCGCCTCAGCCACGTCCGACGTGCGCTGGGCCCGCCCCGACCTCGGCACCGGTGAGCTGCCCGAATGGCAGTTCAGCGACCTGGTCGACGGCTCCACCCGCCTCGTGTCCGCCGGCGTGGCTCACCCGGAGCTCGGCACGGTGGTCGACGTCGCCAACGTCGTCGAACGCGTGCGGGAGCGCTCCCGGGCGTGGGTGCTCGTCGACGCCTCCCACCTCGCCCCCTACTACTTCATCGACATCGAAAAGTGGGGCGCGGACATCGTGGGGCTGGACCTTGCGGCCATGGGCGGCCCGCAGATCGCGGCCTTGGCGTTCCGGGACTCCATGATGTTCCGCCGCCTGGAATCCGTCACCCCGCTCGATACGGTCACCGCCGGCACGGCCGACGTTCTCCATTCGACCGTGTCGGCCGGGCTGGCCGGTGGCGTGGTCCCGCTCGTGGACCACTACGCGTCCTTCGTTGACACCCCCGGCACCCGCCGTGAGCGGCTCGAAGTGTCCATGGGGGAGATGTCCGCCTACCTGCGCTCCCTGGGCCAATACCTGTACACGCTGCTGGAGACGCTGCCCACCGTGCACGTCCTCGGCATGACCGGCGAAGCCGCCGCCGGCGCGAACCGGCACCGGCTGCCGCGGCTGTCCTTCGCCATGCCGCGCGTGCCCGCCGAGACTATTCAGCGCCGGCTCGTCGATAACCAGATCATCACCACGCTGACCACCCGCTCCGAGCTGCTCATCGACATGGGCATCGACGAGGTCGACGGCGCGGTCACCGTCGGCCTCGGGCCCTTCAACCGGGCCACCGACCTGGAACACCTCGTGCGGGTGGTGGCCTCCCTGGCCTAGCGCCGGGCTACACGGTGAGCACGATCTTGCCCGTCACCTCGCCGGAATCGAGCAGGTCGTGGGCGCGAGCCGCCTCCGCCATGGGCACGGTGGCGTGCACCAGGGGCCGGACCCGGCCGTCGGCGAGCATGGGCCACACGTTCGCCACCGTCTCCGCGACGATGCGCGCCTTCTCCGCCCGCGGCCGGGAGCGCAGCGTTGTGGCGTGAATCGACTGCCGCCGCGGCATCATCCGCGCCAGGTTCACCGTCGCCTTCGGCCCGGACTGCACGGCGATGACCACCAGCCGGCCACCGACTCGCAGGCAGCGCATATTGTCGTCGAGGTAATCGGCCCCGACCACGTCCAGGATGAGGTCGCAGCTGTCGCGGAGCCGGTCGAGGAAATTCTCCGAGTGGTAGTTGATGAGGATGTCGGCCCCCAAGTCGCGGCAGGTCGCGAGCTTCTCGTCGCTGCCGGCGGTGACCGCCACCGTCGCCCCCAGCGCCTTGGCCACCTGAATAGCCATGGTCCCGATACCGCCCGCGCCGCCGTGGATGAGAACCGTCTCGCCGGCAGTGAGCCCACCCACCATGACTAGGTTGGACCACACCGTCACCGCCGCCTCCACCACGGCGGCCGTCGCCACCGCGTCGAAGCCCTCCGGAACGTCGGTGAGTTGGCCCTCGGGCACCGCCACGTATTCCGCGTAGCCCCCGCCGGCGAGCAGTGCTCCCACCGGCTGGCCGGCGCGCGGACCGTCGACGATGGTGCCGGCGATCTCCAAGCCGAGGGTCTCCGGTTCCCCCTTCGGCGCCGGGTAGCGGCCCTGGGCCTGGACGAGGTCGGCGCGGTTGACACCGGCTGCCGCCACCTTCACCAGGACCTCGCCCTCACCGGGCACGGGGGTCGGGGCGTCTCGCCACTGCAGGGAGCGGGGGTCATCGGGGTTGGTCTGCACGATAGCCTTCATGCCGACCTAACCTAGTTGAGCAGTGAGAACTTCTCCAGGTCCTTCGTAGCGCCGGCGATGGTGATGACGTCGGAGGCCTCGATCGACCCGGCGATGTCCACCGGCTGCCAGATCCCGCGGCGACGCACCGACACCACCTGAACGTGGTGCTGCTGCCACAGCTCCAGCGGATCCGCGATAGCGACGGCGATGTCCGGCGCGGGCATGGCCACGACCGAGTAATCGCGGGCGATCTCCGCAAACTCGTGGATCCGCTCGTTGAGCAGGTGCGCCACCCGTCGACCAGTGTCGTACTCTGGGCGGACGACGTGGTGCACGCCGATGCGCTGCAGGATCCGCTCGTGCTGCCGGTTATCGGCCCGAGCCCAGATGGACGTCACCTCCCGCTCGGCGAGGATGCTGGCGGTGAGGATGGAATCCTCCAGGTGCTGGCCGATCGCCACCACCACCGTCGGCAGCTCGAACACGCCCAACTCCTCGAGGACCGCCTCCGACGTGGAATCCCCGCACGCCACCTCCCGGACGGAGGAGGCGTGGGCCTGCACTACCTTCGGGTCGGAATCGACGCCCAGCACCTCCACTCCCGAGGAGGACAGCTCGTGGGCGAGGGCGGAACCGAAGCGGCCCAACCCAAGCACAGCGACCGGGGTCGATTTGTTTCTCTTAGCCAATGTACGGCCTCTCTTCAGGATAGGAGAAGTGACGATCGGATCGACGCAGCGCCAGCGCGGCGACGAGCGTGAACGGACCCAACCGGCCGACGAGCATCACCACACACAGCATGAGCAGTGAGGGGACGCTGAGGTCGGCGGTGATTCCCGCCGACAAGCCCACCGTGCCGAACGCGGAAATGACCTCGAACGTGACGGCGTCGGCATTCATCGACGGCTCCAACAGGCGAAGCACGATGATGCTCACCACCAGCAGCACCAGGCCCGAGGTGAGCACGGCCAGCGCCTGGCGGACCGCCGCGGCGGGGACGATACGCCGGCCGACGCACGTGTCCCGCCGACCGGCGAATTCCGCCGACACAGCCGCGAGCACCACCGCCAGGGTGGTCACTTTCAAACCGCCCGCGGTACCGGCCGAACCGCCGCCGAAGAACATGAGCACATCGGTGAGCAGCAGGGTAGCCGGGGACGCCTCCCCGTAGTCGATCGCGTTGAACCCTGCCGTGCGCGGGGTGACGGCGGCGAAGAAGGAGTTGAGCGCAAATGCGCCGGGGCCAAGGTCGGCGAAGGTCCAGTGGAACTCAGAGATCGCGAAACCGACCGTGCCCACCGCCAGCAGCAGCAGGGTCATTTGCACCGTGATACTGGTGGTCATCGACCACGGTCGGGATCCCCGGCGCAGAACCTTGCGGGTGATGTCGGCCAGCACCGGATACCCCAGGCCGCCGATGATGACCGATGCCGCAATGGGCAGCAGGATCCAGCCGTCGGAGTGATAGGAGATCAGGTTGTTCGGCGACAGCGAGAACCCGGCGTTGTTGAACGCGGAAATCGCGTGGAATAGGCCCTGCCACACCGCCTCGCCGGCGGACATGTCGTAGGCGACGGCGAAGCGCACCGCCATGACAACGGCCGCCGTTGCCTCGCAGGTCAAGGTGAGGATCACCGCCGCCAAGACGGTGGTGCGGAACCGGCCCGGGGCGAGCATCCGCCCCTCGGCCTCAGCCACCCGGCGCTGCGAGATCTGCAGCCGCCGGGACAGGGCAATGCCCAACAAGGTGGCCAGGGTCATCACACCTAAGCCGCTGGTCTGAATCAGGGTGATGATGACGGCCTCGCCGAAGGTGGAAAAGTGCGAGCCGGTGTCCACGATGGCCAAACCGGTCAGGGACACCGCGGACACGGCGGTGAACAGGGCCGTCACGACGTCGGTGGGGTGGCCGTCGGCGGACGCCAACGGGCAGGCCAACAACGCGGTACCGCCGGCGACAAGCCCGACGATGCCGGTCGCCGCCATCCGCGACGGGGTCAAGGTCCGGGCATCCGCCCGGTGAGCCCAGGAGACGCGGCGCTGAGCTGACGCCCCGGGACGATGCTGGGAAAGCATGGAGACATACTAGCGCCGAGATTTCATCTGTCCATCCTGCCGTGCGCTACAGTAGATGCGAGCTGCGCGCAGCGAGGAGACGTGGCAGAGCGGCCGAATGCACCGGTCTTGAAAACCGGCGAGGGTCACACCTCCGCGGGTTCAAATCCCGCCGTCTCCGCAAAACCGAAAACGCCTGGTCACTGTTGACCAGGCGCTTTCTTTGTTTTCATGGTGTTTTACCTGTTCAGAGCCTATGTCCAGGGTGGACATAGGCGGACGTGTAGGGGCGTAAAGCGAGTCCCGTAAGCGAAAGTTAAGGGAAATCTAACTCTCATCGATGCTCTTACTTCGAGGACGGAAAGCCGGCTATGCGGCGGGACGAAGATCACAGTCGAAAGCGGGTGGGAACTTCGGCTCAGTCTCTGAGGTAGCGCCCGTAGCCGCCGCGGAGGCTGAGCGCATCAATGCCTCGGGAACGCAACGCCGCAGCCGCCTGCACCGAGCGGACCCCGCTAGCGCAGTAAACGACGACCCTCGAATCGGCTGGTGTCCAGCCAGCCAGGACGTCGGCCAGCGGGACGAGCAACGCCCCCGGGATTATGCCCAGCGCGGTCTCCTCCGGCTCCCTAACATCGAGCAGCAGCGATCCGTCTAGGTGATCAATCTCGGGCACGTCGACGGGAGTCTGTCGCGGTGGGTCCTGCCGCAACACGTGCTCAGTGACTGCCGAAGAGGCCACGAGAGGCACATATTCCCACGTCCCGGAAAGGGAATCGAAATACCCCAGCCGGCCGACGAGCGGCGTGCCCACCCCGGACACGATCTTCAGCGCCTCCATCGCCATCGCCGAGCCGACGACCCCCACCACCGGGCCGAGCACCCCGGCCTGCGCGCAGCTGGGGACGGTGCCGGGCGCCGGCGGGGTAGGAAAGAGGTCCTCGTAGATGGGCCCGCGTCCGGCCCAGAACACCGACAACTGCGCCTCGAAGCCAAGGATCGAGGCCCAGACGTGGGGGATGCGCAGACGGGCACACGCGTGGGAGACCACATGGCGGGTATCGAAGTTATCGCTGCCGTCGAGGACGACGTCGCAGCCGTCGAGCAGTTCACGGGAATTGTCCCAGGTCACACGCTCATTGACGACGTCCACCCGAACCTCGGGGTTGAGTTCCCGCATGGTCGCGGCGGCGGAGTCCGCCTTGGACGTTCCCACCCGTGCCGTGGTGTGAATGACTTGGCGGTGCAGGTTGGACAGCTCGACGGCGTCGTCGTCGATGACCCGGATCCGGCCGACCCCGGCCGCCGCGAGGTAGAGCAGGGCCGGTGACCCGAGCCCGCCCGCGCCCACCACCGCCACGTGGGCGGCGGCCAGTGCCTCCTGACCCGCGTGGCCGAAACCGGGCAAGGTCACCTGCCGCACATACCGATTACTCATTCCAATCCCACCCACGTCGACGGCCCATCAAGCAGTTTCTGTTCCTTCCAGATCGGCACCTCCGCCTTGACCTGGTCGGCCAGGGCGGACGCGGCCGCGAAGGCGTCGCCGCGGTGCGCGGACGCAGCAAGCACCACAAACGCGACATCCCCAATCGCCAGCGCTCCCACGCGGTGCGCCGTCCACAGCCGAGTACGCGGATGGCGGCGGCAAACCTCGTCCGCCACCCGTGCGATCTCCACCGCGGCGCTCGGGTGGGCGCTGTACGTCAGCGACTCCACCCGTCGTCCCCCGTCGTGGTCGCGGACCACGCCCTCGAAAGCGACCAGGGCACCCATCGCCTCCGACAGGGTCGCCGCGCGGGCGTCGGCGAGCAGCGGTTCCAGCGGGGCATCGGTCAGGGTGGTCGCCACGACGATGCCCGTCTGCTCGGCGACGTAGCTCGGGTCCTCGTTAGTGCTCATAGGTTCCTTCCAACAGGTCGACGATGGGTACCAGCAGCTCGTCGAGGACCGCGCAGCCGTCCTTCACACCCCCGCGCGAGCCAGGCAGCGTCATGGCGAACGTGTGGCCGGCGACGCCCGCCACCGCCCGGGAGAGCACCGCCGTGGGCACGTGTGCTCGACCAACTTCCCAGAAGGCGTGCACCACCCCGGGAAGGTGGCGCTGAAGGTGCGCGTCGACAGCCTCCACCGTCCGGTCGTCCTCGGTGATCCCCGTACCACCGGAGGTGAGAATGACGCTCGGGCGCGGGTCGCGGGCGAAGGCCTCGTCCACCGCCGCGGCGATGTCCGCATCGGCGACGACGATCGGCTCCGGCGTCGCGAAGCCCTTGCGGCGCAGAAACTCCACCGCCAGCGGGCCGGAGGTGTCCTCGTACACCCCGTGGGCGGCGCGGGTCGACGCGACGATAACCACGCCGGTGCGCCCCGGGCGTGTCCGGTCGGATGCGTGATCGTGAACCATGGTGAATCCTCCTGTGCTCACAGCGGGTAGACGGTGACGACGTCGCCGGGAACCAGCGATGCTGCCGCCGGGATACGGATAAGGCACGTGGCTTCCGCCGATCGAGCCAGCAGGTGCGACGACGCCCCTCGCACCGGCGTGGCGACAACGGTGGCGTCCTCGACATGCAACCGCCCTCGCAGCAACTGCTCCCGGTGGTCCGGCAACCCCGTCACGGCTGTCGACAACCGTGCGGTGATCGGTTCGTCGACGGTACCGACCAGCGGGGCGACGTACAGCCGGAAACTCACCAGCGTGGACAGGGGATTGCCCGGCAGGCACACTACCGGCACGCCGTCGAAGCGCGCCAAGCCTTGAGGCCCGCCCGGTTGCTGGTCGACGTGCCCAAACCACCCCGTGGGCGACAACACTTGCCGGACCACCTCGAACGCCCCGGCCGAAATGCCGCCCGAGGTGACGATGAACGACGGCCGATGGGCGGCCACCGCCGCGCGCACGTCCGCGGCGAGTCGGGTGGGGTCGTCGTCGGTGCGCACGAACCCGGCGACGACGATGCCGTAGCGGGCCGCCAGCGCGGCCAGCATCGGGGCGTTGGAGTCCGGTATGGATGCGCTGCCGGATCCGCCTACCTCGGCGCCACCGGTGACGATGAGCATCGATGCGCGGGCGACGACTTTGACCGTGGCCACGCCCTGGGCCACGAGCACTGCCACCGCTGCCGGGGTGAGCGCACCACCGGCGTGGAGCAGCAGCTCTCCGCTTTGGATATCCGATCCGCGCCGCCGCACGAACTGACCGGTCTGGGTCGCCGGGACCGACACCACGGCACCCTCGGTGACAAAGTCTCCTGGCCGGCATTCTTCCACCGGCACCACAGCCGCCGTGCCTGCCGGCAGTTTCGCCCCTGTCATCACCGGGACGACGTCGCCCTCAATCCCCTCCGGGTACTGCGTCGACGGGTCCGTGCCCGCCGGAATCACCGGCCCCACCCGAAACCGGCCCGGGGTGGCGGCGCATTGCTGCGACGACAGGGCGTAGCCGTCCATCTGGGAATTATCGAAAGCAGGAAGGTCCGACGCGGCGTAGACGTCGTCGGCCAGCACCCGGCCCGCCGCCTCGGTGGTCTTCACTGCCTCCACTCCGAGGGGAAGTAGGAGCCGGCGAGTGGATTCGAGGTGCTCTTCGATCGTCGGCACAGCCCATCCTTTTCCTGTGAGGATCCGTCAACGTCCCTCATGATAGCGTCGAGCGCATATCCGAAAAGGAGGGAGTACACCGACGTGGAGATCCACTACTTCGCCGCTGCCCGCGCTGCCGCCGGCATCCCCGTCGAGCACATCGACACCGCTGCTGGCGCCACCGTCGGCGAGATTCTCGCCGCCCGCGCTGCCGCCCACGACGGCCGCACCCAGGCCGGAATGAGCTTCGGCGACGTGCTCGCCCGCTGCACCTTTCTGCTCGACGGCGCCCGCGTGGAGAGCGATGCCACCGTCGACGGCGCCCACCGCCTCGACGTCCTCCCGCCCTTCGCCGGCGGCTAGGGCTGCCGCGGCGCCGTCAGGGTGCCCGTCGCCGAGCGTGCCACCCCGAGGATCACCGCGCCGACGACCGCCCACCCGAAGCCGTCAATGACCAACCCCAGGCCCACCTGCTGCGCCAACCAACTCGTCGCCACCAGGATGAGACCGTTGATGACCAGCGAAAACAAACCCAGAGTCAGGCAGGTCAGCGGTAAGCCCACCGTGTGTAGAAACGGCCCGACCACGGCGTTGACCAGGCAAAACACCGCAGCAACGCCGAGGAACGTCCACTCGTCGCCCACCAGCGTGATCCCCGGCAGCAGCCACACCACCGCGTACAGCGCAACCGCCACGACGACGACGTCGAGCGCAACACTTACCAATCCTCGCATCGCTTACAGCCCCGCCTCCCGCCACGCGTCGAGCAGCCGCTTCGCTTCCGCCCGCGTGGTCACCGTGATCCGCACTCCCTCCGGGAAGGCGCGGACCAGCACCCCCTGCTGCGCCAACGCGTGAGCGACCGCCGCGGAGTCAACCCCCGGCAACCACACGAAGTTCGCCTGGCTGCGCAGCGCACCCACGGCGTCGGCGACCTCATCGCGCACCGCCACCGTCTCCTCCACCCGGGCCAGGAGCTCCTCGCGGGCCGCCAGAGACGCCAACGCCCCGGCCTGGGCCACGCTGGACACCCCGAAGGGGATGGCCACCTTGTCCAACGCCGCAATGACCTTTTCCGGGCCGAAGGCGTAGCCCACCCGCACCCCGGCCAGCCCATAGGCCTTGGAAAAGGTACGCAGTCCCACCACGTTGGGCCGGTCCATGTAGTCCGTAGCGACCGGGCTGTCCGCGGCCCGGTTGAATTCCACATAAGCTTCGTCCACGGCGACGAGCACATTCTCCGGAACCTGGTCGAGGAAGGCCTCGAACTGAGCCACCGTAATGGTCTGCCCGGAGGGGTTATTGGGGTTGCACACAAAGATCAGTGACGTGCGCTCGGTTATCGCGTCGAGCATCCCCTGAAGATCATGCCCGCCGTCGGCGAGCAGCGGGATCGGGCGGGCCGTCGCGCCGACCACCTGGACGAAAATCGGATACGCCTCGAAGCTGCGCCAGGGGAAGATGACCTCGCTGTCCGGCGTCGAGGTGATCTGTACCAACTGCTGGCACAGGGCAGAGGAGCCGACGCCCACCGCCACCCGAGACGCCGGGAGGCGCAGCTGGGCCGCCAACGCCTCCTTCAATGCTGTTGCCCCCATATCCGGGTAGCGGTTCGCCCCCGCCGCCGCCTCGGCCATCGCGGCCGCCGCCGATGGCAGCGGGGGCGTGGCGACCTCGTTCGACGACAACTTGAGCGCATCCGCGCGCCGCGCGCCGGGAACGTAGGAAGGAAGTGAGTCCAAGTCGTGGCGAATCATGGGGCCATCCTAGCCTGCCGGCCATTTTGGTCCGGGCGAATGAGCGCACTACGATGGGAGCACGGTGCATCCTCGCACCGGATGGAGATGTGCCAGAGTGGCCGATTGGGGCTCCCTGCTAAGGAGTTGACCTTTCACGAGGTCCGCAGGTTCAAATCCTGTCATCTCCGCAAAACCGAAAACGCCTGGTCGTCACTGGCCAGGCGTTTTTCTTTGTTTTCGTGGCGTTTTGGCTGGTCATGGCACTTATCCAAGGTGGACGTAGACGGACGTGCGAGGGCGCAGAGTGTGTCCCGTAAGACAGAGTTAAGCGAAAATGTCCGGCCAGGGCCGGGGCGGGGATTTGGCACTAGCTTCGGGGCGGGTCTAAGCTTCTTGCTCAGCGCGCCCGTAGCTCAACGGATAGAGCATCTGACTACGGATCAGAAGGTTGGGGGTTCGAATCCCTCCGGGCGCACCATTCGATCACCCCCACCTTAAGGTGGGGGTTTCGTCGTATCCTGGGGGTATTTGCGCTGGTCGCGCTGAAAAATCTCACGGGGAGGAGAGGTGGGGGTGGCCTCGACAGCGGAAAAATGTAATCCACGCAATACGATGTGCCAAAGGAGACCCATTCGTACACGCACGAGAAAGCGCGGCAATCATGAGTACCCCAGTGTCCGCTACCAACTTCATCACCGAGGAATACGAAGAGGACAACCTCGACCGCGCCACATGGCATAGGCAAGCGGTTGGCCTCGTCGGTGGCACCATCGTTGCCGCCCTCGCTTACTTCTTCTTCCCCGATAACGCCGCGGACCTCGTTACCCAATCTGCGGGTGCCGACCCCGAAGTTACCTACTCGCAGCACGCCCTGCGCGTCACCGCCGCCGCGACCCTACTCATGGCCGCCTGGTGGATGACCGAGGCCATCCCCCTAGCCGCCACCGCCCTCGTGCCCCTGGCCATCTTCCCGATCATGCAGGTCGCCTCCTTCGGCGAGGTCAGCGCCCCGTACGCATCTTCGACGATCTTCCTCTTCCTGGGCGGCTTCCTCCTGGCTCTGGGCTTACAGAAGTGGAACATCCACCGACGAATGGCACTCGCCGTCGTGCTCTTAGTCGGCACCAGCCCCAAGCGGCTCATCCTTGGCTTCATGCTCGCCACCGGCTTCCTCTCCATGTGGGTGTCCAACACCGCGACCGCCGTCGTCATGCTGCCGATCGGCACCTCCGTGCTCACCCTGACCGCCGAATCCGTCGGAGGATGGCGCAAGCAGAAGAACTTCGCCACCGCGCTCATGCTCGCCATCGCCTACTCGGCGTCGACCGGCTCCCTGGGCACGATCATCGGCACCCCGCCGAACACCCTGCTCGTCGCCTACCTCAAGGAAGCCCACGATCTCCAGGTTGGTTTCGGCCAGTGGATGCTGCTCGGCGTGCCCATCGCCCTGACGCTCACCCTCGCCGCCTGGGGCATCCTCATCACCGTGTTCAAACCCGAGATGAAGGACATCCCCGGCGGCCGGGCCCTCATCCGCGAGGAGATCGCCAAGCTCGGCGCCTGGACCCCGGCCCAGATCATCGTCACCGCAATCTTCGCCCTTGCCGCCCTCGCCTGGGTATTCGTTCCGCTGGCCATCGATTATTTCGGGCTTGAGTTTGAGTACCACGACGCCGTCGTTGGCATCGTCGCCGGCCTGCTCATGTTCGCTATCCCCGCCAATCCCTCCAGCGGTATCCGCATCCTCGACTGGGAAACCGCCAACGAGCTGCCCTGGGACGTTCTGCTGCTCTTCGGCGGTGGCCTGTCCCTGTCCGCGATGTTCTCCACCTCCGGGCTGTCGCTGTGGGTCGGCGAGATCTCCAAGGGCCTCGGTGGCCTGCCGGTGCTCATGCTGATCTTCGTGGTCACTATCCTCATCCTCGTTCTCACCGAGTTCACCTCGAACACGGCCACCGCCGCCACCTTCCTGCCCATCATGGGCGGCGTCGCCACCGGCATCGGCCTTACCGCCGGCGGAAACGAACAGAACGTGCTCCTGCTGACCATCCCCGTCGCCCTCGCCGCCACCTGTGCCTTCATGATGCCCGTCGCCACCCCGCCGAACGCCATCGCCTACGGCTCCGGCTACGTCAAGATCGGTGACATGATTAAGGGCGGCGCCTTCCTCAACATCGTCGCCATCTTCCTCATCACCGCCGCCGTCTACCTCGTCGCGATCCCGGTATTCGGTATCGTCCTCTAGCCTGGAGGCATGAAGCAGCACGCCGAACCGGTCTGGATTGACCTCGCCACCGACGACCCCGACGCCACCGCCGCCTTCTACGGTGGCGTCTTCGCTTGGACCATCGAGGAGCGTGACGGTTACCACCTCGCCTCCGTCGACGGCCTCCCGGTCGCCAGCATCCTCGATACCCGCGAAGACGGCACCGGCGAACCCCTGGCCGACACGGCGTGGGCCGTGGCCCTCAAGGTTGACAACATCGACGCCACGGCCCGACGCGTCACCGACGCCGGCGGCTCGGTGGAGTTCGAACCCATGGACATCCCCGGGTTGGGGCGGATGCTGCACTGCGTGGACACCTCCGGCGCCTACGTCGTTTTCTGGGAGGACACCGGCTTCTCTGGACTGCCGGAGGAGCCCATCGCGGGAGCACCGGCCTGGTTCGAGCTCCTCGCACGGGACTACCCGGCCGCCCGTGCGTTTTACGAGGCGGTGCTCGGGGTCACACTCGACGAGGAGACACCGGGTTACGCCCGCACCTCGGGTTTCGGGATTCGCAACGCCGGCCACCTACCTATCGACGAAGGTAGCGACTGGCGCTTCTATCTCGCCGTCGAGGACTGTGCTGCGGCCTGCGAACAAATCGTGGCGGCCGGCGGTCAGGTGCTCGACGGGCCGACGCTCTCCCCGCTGGGCAGCGTCGCCAGCATCGCGGATAACCGCGGCGCACTCCTGGGATTGCTGCAGCGCGAGTGAGTTCTTAAACCCCCTCTGAGCTAGGGTTTTGCTTACTTTGGTGGAGCCGGTGTAGAGTACCTTTTCGTTGCCAACGCGTACACGATGTTGGGACTGCGCCCGTAGCTCAACGGATAGAGCATCTGACTACGGATCAGAAGGTTGGGGGTTCGAATCCCTCCGGGCGCACAGTAGGAAGTGGCTCTACCTGTGAAGGTGGGGCCACTTTTGGTATGTCCGCGCCCGGTAGTGGCTTACTGCCGGCTGACCGACTCTGCCGCCGGAGCGGAGGCGTCCGCCGCCGTGTCGACCGTGGTTCCCACCGCAAAAAGAACCAGGGCGATGAGTGCGACGAGCGGCCATCTCCGCTGCCGTGGCCGGGGAGGGGTGGCTTCTCCCACCAGCCTGAGGTCTTCCTCCGTCAGGAACTGGTGGAACTTCACCGATTCCGCGAAGGTCGCCCTGGCTTTCCGGTCCTGGTGCTCGCACCACAGCCACCACAGCCCCGGAAGTAGCATCGCCGCTACCTCCAGACCCAGGCCGACCCACGAGCTCGGGTATGGCGGCTGAAAGCTCCCGATGAGGGCTAGCGTTGCGAACGTGATCGAGATCCATACGAGCAGTTTCTTCCACAGTGGGGCGGAGCCCTTGACCCACGCCTCATCATAGGTGTTGGTGCTTGTCATGCAGCTGATTCTATCGGCTGGCGTCTACACCACAGTGACCACCATTCGAACATCAGTTTCCCACACTCCTAGGGGAGGAAATATGGCAACTAGTGGCAATCTCCTACCCGATACCCCCGCCTTTTGGTTAGGCTGATTGGTAATCTTAAATAACGTTGCCGGTGTCTCAGAAAAGGACGCCGCCGGTTGCCTGACCCCTCCCGCAGAAAGGACACCGCTGTATGTGGACCATCACTGGATTCGCTGATGAAATTGCCAATGACCTCGATGAACAGATCTCCCTGCTCAACCAGTTGGGTATCAAGTTCGTAGAGTTCCGCAGCGCCTGGGGCACCAAGGTTTTGGATCTCAGCGACGAGCAGCTCCGCGAAGCCAAGGCCAAGCTCGACGCAGCCGGCATCAAGCTTTCCTCCGTCGGCAGTGACCTCGGCAAGATCTCGATCACCGACCCGTTCGAGGACCACCTTGAGCGCGCCCGCCACGGCGTCGAGGTCGCCAAGTTCTTCGGTGCTCCCTATATCCGGATGTTCTCCTTCTTCATCCCCGAAGGCGAGGATGCCGACAACTACCGCGACGAGGTCCTCTCGCGCACCCGCGCCATGGTCGAGCTCGCCGAAGCCGGCGGGATCACCCTCCTGCACGAAAATGAGAAAGACATCTACGGAGATATCCCGCGCCGCGTTGTCGACCTCATTACCAGCATCGATTCCCCGAACTACCGCGCCATCTTTGACCCGGCCAACTACGTCCAGTGCGGATACCAGCCCGCCGACGAGGCCTACCCGGAAGTCAAGGACTTCATCGACTACATTCACGTCAAGGACGCAACCACCCCCACCGAGGAGGAGCCGCTGGGCATCATCACCCCGGCGGGCGAAGGCGATGGCCAGTTTGTCGACCTCTTTACCAAGTTCAAGGCCGACGGCTACGAGGGCTTCGTCTCCCTGGAGCCGCACCTGGGTGACTTCGACGAGTTCGGCGGCCTGTGCGGCCCCGACCTGTGGACCAAGGCTTACAACGGCCTCGTGACGGTCCTCAACAAGGCGGGTGTGGAGTACAAGTAATGACCACCGCAGCACTCATCGGGTGTGGCGACGTCTCCACCGTTCACTTCGAGGCGCTCCGGGAGATCGACGACATCGAACTCATCGGTGTCTACGACCGCGACCCCGACGCCGCCATCCGCGCCGCCCGCACCTACGGCGGCAGGGTCTACAACTCCTCCGACGCGGTGTTAGCCGCCCAGCCAGACGTCCTCCACATCACCACCCCTCACGACCAGCACACCCACCTGGTCCTGAAGGCCATCGAAGCAGGGGTTCACGTTCTGCAGGAAAAACCCCTCGCCCATTCCATCGCCGAGGGCCAGAAAATCGTCGACGCCGCCGCCGACGCCAGCGTCAAGGTAGGCGTTTGCTTCCAGAACCGGTACAACGTTTCCTCCCAGCAGCTACGACGCCTGCTCGACGACGGCAGCCTCGGAAACATCTACGGCTCCTACTCCTCCGTGGTCTGGACCCGCAACGACGGCTATTACAGCGACAAGCCCTGGCGGGGGCAGAAGGAACGCTCCGGTGGCGGCCTCCTCATGAACCAAGCCATCCATACCCTGGACCTCGTCCAATGGTTCCTGGGCGAAGTGGTGGACGTCAGCGGCAAGGTCTCCACGGATAAGTACGGCGAGATCATCGACGTGGAAGACACCGCCCACGCCTACCTCACCCACGACACCGGCCTTCACACCTCGTTCTACGGCACTCTCACCGCCCCCCGGCATCGCCCCGTTGAGCTCGAGCTTGACTGCGAGAATGCCTACGTCATCCTCCGGGACGGCCTTGAAGTCCAATGGAACGACGGCACCGTAGACCGGTACGAGGAACGGCGCGCCCCCAGCGGCGGGCGGTCCTACTGGGGAGTCAGCCACGAGTTACTCATCAGGGACTTCTACAGCAAACTCGACGATGACGAACCCTTCTGGATCTCGCCAGAAGAAGCCCTCAAGTCCTTGAGCATCGCCCAGGCAATCTACGCATCATCCAACAGCAACTAGAACCCTAAGGAGTTCACACAGTGTCTAAGAAAATCCGGCTAGGAATCATCGGCCTCGGCGCTGAGGGCGGCATGTACGCCACCTTCCTCAACGAGGGGCGCATCGAGAACATGGAAATCGGCGCGATTTGCGACATCCTGCCCGAGAAGAAGGCCGATGCCGACAAGTACGGTGTGCCGTTCTACGAGGACTACAAGGAGATGGTGACCTCGGGCGACGTCGACGCCGTCGTTACCACCGTCCCCCACTACCTCCACCCGGAGATGGGCATCTTCGCCCTCGAGCACGGCATCCACGCCCTGGTCGAGAAGCCGGTCGGCGTCTACACCAAGCAGGCCCGTGAACTCATCGACTTCGCCGCCACCAAGCCGGAACTGAAGTTCGGTGTGTTCTTCAACCAGCGCACCAACCCCCTGTACAAGGACCTCAAGGAACTGCTGGCCTCCGGAGAGCTCGGCCAGCTGCGCCACACCTCCTGGATCATCACCACCTGGTGGCGTCCCCAGGGCTACTACAACCAGTCCGATTGGCGCGCCACCTGGGGCGGCGAGGGCGGCGGCGTCCTCGTTAACCAGGCACCGCACCAGCTCGACCTGTGGCAGTGGATCTGCGGCGCCCCGAAGTCCGTCTTCGCCAAGGCCCAGTACGGCTTCCGCCGTGACATCGCTGTCGAAGACGAGGTCAACGCCCTCGTCGAGTTCGACAACGGCGCTACCGGCACGTTCATCACCTGCACCCACGACATGGTGGGCACCGACCGACTTGAGATCCTGTGCGACAAGGGCAAGGTTGTGGTCGACAACTCCAACACCGTCACCGTGACCCGCCTCAAGGAGAACGAGGAAGTGCTCTCTCGCGGCATGGACATGGAGGCCGTCCGCAAGCTCTTTACCGGCCAGATGGACATGAACGAATACATGACCGTCGAAACCAAGACCTACGAATCGGTCTGGGGTGGCCAGCACTGCGAGGTTATGCGTAACTTCGCGGCGGCCATCAACGGTGAAGAGGAACTGCTCGCCCCGGGCGGCGACGGCATCTTCGGCGTCCGTCTTGCCAACGGCATCCACCTGTCCTCCTGGACCGGCAAGGACGTTGACCTCGAGAACTTCGACGAGGAGACCTACCTCGCTGAACTCAACAAGCGCATTCGCGAAGAAGGTAAGTGGGAGGAGCGTAACTAATGGCTGACATTGGCGTCCAAATGATGATGCTCAAGGACCAGGTGGCCGAACTTGGCATGTACCCGGTGCTTGAGAAGCTCAAGGAGCTCAACATCGCGTCCGTGGAGGTGTCTCAGATCCCCATGGATGAGGAAAACACCGCAGCCCTGGAGCGAGGCATCAAGGAGTTGGGTATCGCCGTCGGCGCGCTGTCGGTGGCCCTCAAGCCTGGCCCCACCGCCACCGGTGACAACCTCGAAGAGCACTACGACAAGATCGTGGCAGACTGTCAGCGCCTGGGCGTGAAGTTCCTGCGCATCGGCATGATGCCCTTCGACGCCATGGTGTCTCGTGAAGCCACCGAGGCATGGGCGGCAGAGGTCGCCCCGTGGGCGGACAAGCTCGCCGCCGATGGCATCATCCTGTGCTACCACAATCACCACGTGGACCTGCATAAGTTTGCCAATGGTGAGCGCATCTTCGACGTGGTTCGCCGCGTTGCCCCGAACCTGCACTTCGAGGTAGACCTCCACTGGGTGCAGCGCGGCGGCATGGCCCCGCTGGACATGCTCGAACAGTACTCGGGCGTGTGCAAGCTCATCCACGTTAAGGACTACCGCGTGACGTCGCTGCCCCAGGAGGCCATCGACCTCATGGTCTCCGGCAAGGTCATGGAGGGCTACGACAAGTTCGTGAACATCATCGAGTTCGCGGAGGTTGGCCAGGGCAATATGAATTGGCCGGATCTGCTCCCGGCCGCCCAGGAGGCAGGTGCGGAGTTCTTCTTCATCGAGCAGGACATGACCTATGGGCGTGATCCCTTCGATTGCATCAAGGACTCCCGCGAGTACTTGACGTCGATCGGCTGGTAGCTACTAGGCTTGACCGGCACGACTGCCAGGCCCCTACCTGAGGGGCCTGGCTTTTTCGTGGGCTTTTTAACGTTCGTGCCGTGCTGTTAGGTCATCGCGGTGCCGCTGAGCGGCTGCTCCTGAGCTGTATCTCGTCATGGGGTGGCGGTTGGGCTCGGGGGTTCGGTTGTGGGGAGAGTCAAACACCAGGTCGGCACCGCGTCGCTCGATGCGGCCGTTTCGTGGTGGAGCGTTGGGGTCGTCGTCGTTCTGCCCGTTGTGTTTGGCGCACAACATGGCGCAGTTGGCGGCGTTAGTATCGCCACCCTGGGCCCAGGCGGTGACATGGTGAGGGTGACATTCGGTGGCGGGCCGGTGGCATCCGGGTACGGCGCAGACCATGGTTTCGGTTTGAGCCATCCGTCGTTGTTTGAGGTTGAAGAACCTATCCGATCGGTAGAGGTTGACCGGTCCGCGTTCAGGGGCATAGAGCATGCTGAGGTGGTAGTCACTGACGCAGCTGTTGACGACTTCGGCACCAGTCATGGTGGTGCCGTCGGTGAGGCCGAAGATGGTGTCGTCGCCTTCGTGATTAAGTAGGTGTGCCCAGTCCGGCAAGGAGATGACGACGAGAGGCACGGCTTTCGCGGGGACGGCCCCACCACCGTGGTGAACGGCGTTGACGAGGGCGTCGGCCAGGGCCTGCTCGCTAGTAAGGGTTGGGTCAGCCTGCTGGAGTTTCTCGGCGTCTGCCCGGAGTACGGCGAGGAGGTCGGCCATGTCTCGTTCGGGCAGGGTGAAGGTGGCGGTGCGCATGCCGGCGGCGTCGGTGGTTTGGCCGCCGCGAAGGGCGCGTCGCTTGCGGGCCTTGTTTTCGGCGTCTTTGGCTTTCCGGTTTCTTTCCCTGACGACGGCGTTGGCTTGGGCGATGATGTCGTCGGTGGTGCCGCGAAGGAGGCACAGTTCTTCGAGGACGTCGAAGCGGGAGCCGTCGTGGAGTTTGCGGGCGGCTTTGTCAATGCCGATAAGGGCGCCGACGGCGAGTTTCCCGTCGGCTGCGGCGTCCCGCGCCCTGCTTTGTTTGGCGCGGTGCTTGGTTCGTCCCCAGAAGGTCTCGGCGGCCTGAGAAAGGAGAAATACCTGGCTGCGGGTAAAGCCTAGGTCGGTGAGGGACGCGCGGGACAATGGTCGCAGCACCTCCAGCAGGCCCATGCCGTGAGTCTGCAAGGTGGCGATCATGTCCAGGAGGTTCATGCCTCGGACTCTAGGGGCCGTCTGCGTTGCGATGGCGGTCGCTGCGAAAAATATCCCGTTTTCTGTGGATAGTGCGGTGTTGTCCACAGGACGGAGAAGACCCCGCTACCGTCGGCGCGGTGGCGGGGTATGATCTGCGCGGTTACCGTTCAGCTAGGCTTGCGTGGCTTCCGCGGCGCGGCGCTCGTTGAGGATGGCGGTGTTCGCCAGCACAACCTTGCGCTTGAGCGGGTAGAGGAAGAAGAGCGCCGCTGCGACGAGGAAAGCACCGATACCCGGGACGAGGTTGACGAGGGCATAGATGGCGTCCAGGGTTTCCTTCGACTGCTGTCCACCGGAGGCGGCGAGAGCAGAGTCGTAACCAACCCAGCCGAGGGAGGCTCCGATGAGGAAGCCAGCGCCGGCCTGGCCGAGCTTGCGGGCCCAAGAGTAGACGGCGTAGATGGTAGCGTCGTCTCGCTGTCCGGTCTTGACTTCCTGGAAGTCGATGATGTCGGTGATGAACGCCCAGATGAGGAAGTTGAAGATGTTGATGCCGAACATTGCGAAGCCGTAGGCGATCATCCACTGAATGGAGTTCAGCTTGAGGAAGTAGGCGGCGACGAGGATAGCGCCGGTGATGATCATCGTGACGATGCCGACCTCGGTCTTACCGAACTTCTTGCCAAGCCAGGGGGCGATAACGATGAGGCTCAGCGACGGCAGGAGAGCGAGGAGGTTCGCCGGGGACTGAAGGCGGCCGTTGTTGTAGTAGGCGAGGAAGAGGTAGCTGAGCATGCCACCGAGGAACATCATCGACAGCAGCAGGAGCAGGGCGGCAACGATGAGGCCAAGCAGGGCCTTGTTGGAAACGACGGAGCCGAGCATCTTGCCGATGCCGACGGGTTCTGCGGCCTTGGTTGCTTCGACGCGTTCCTGAACGTTGATGTAGAGCATCGAGTAGCACAGGACGGCAAGCACGGAGCAGACGATGGCCGAGATGGTCATGGCCTTGCCATTGAGGACGTTGACCCCGGCGGCGTTGGTCGTGTAGACGAACAGCGGCAGCGTGGAGGTGATGACGAGGTTCGCCATGGTGGCGCCGGTGGAACGCCAGGCGGAGAGCTGGGCGCGCTGGTCCGGGTCGGCAGTCATGACGGAGGCCATCGAGCCGTAAGGGATGTTGATAGCCGTGTAGCAGAGGGAGCCCCACAGGAAGTAGGTGGCGCACATCCAGGCGAGCTTGGCACCGTAGGAGTTGAAGTCCGCCACGAAGCTCATGTACATCAGCGCCGAGGCGACGGCGACGGGAATGGCGATCCACTTGATCCAGCGGCGGAACTTGTCGCCGTGCCCCTTGACCGGCAGGCGGTCGATGATGATGCCCATGCCGACGTCGGTGAAGCCGTCCACGATGCGGGCGACCAGGAGCAGGGTACCGACGTGGGCGGGGTTGATGCCGACCACGTTGGTGTAGAACAGCATGAAGAAGGTGGACTGAAGAATGAAGGTGAAGTCGTTACCGAAGTCACCGAACATGTAGCCGATGCGATCGCGCATGCCGAAGGGGCGCGTCACTCGTCCCCCGGCGCTGGTAGAAGCGGTCATGGTACTCCTCATAGAAGGGTTAGCCGCGGTGGGGTGCTACGCCCCTAGCGGCGAAACGTGATACCTAAGTACCTTATTGGTAATCCCAACGTCTGTTAAGGCTTTTCGCAGGCGGGGGGTAGGAAAGAATGTGCAACTGTCGTTATTCAAGGTCAGAGGTGACGCGGGACACGTTTGTGGTAGTGCGTCGAGGGGGTATATGGAGTGACCAATGGCCCCTCAACTACCTGTCGAGGGGCCATAGAGAGGCGTGAGCAGCGAGGACTAGAAAATCTCGATGCGGCCGCCGATGTCTTCAGTCTGGGCGAGCTGGCGGACCCAGTGCGGCCCACCGGGGTGCAGCCGCAGGACGGGGCGGGAGGAAATCTTGACCGGGGAGACGGATTCCTTGCGGGCGCCGGAGCGGGCTTCGAGGCGGGTGCGGGTGCGGTGCCCGAACTCGATGAGCTCAGCGATGTTGGGTTCATCGCTGTCGAGCGCATCCCTGGCCTGGTTGAGTTGGTGAATGAAGTCGTCGAGGGCGACGACGAGGGAGGCGGCGTTGGATTCGCACATGGCGCGCTGGAGCGCGGGGTCGGTCGCCGCGACGCGGGTGGCGTCCTTGAAGGAGCCGGCGGCGAGCGACTGGGCCATGATGCCACCGTGGTCGCCGACGACGGAGAGTGCGGAGGCGATGACGTGAGGCAGGTGGGAGACGCGGGCGACAGCCATGTCGTGGTTGGCGACGCGGGCGGGCACGGCCTCCGCCTTCACGCGTACGATCATGCGGGTGACGTCGCTAAAGAGGTCGATCCACTCCTGAGGGGTGCGTTCCCCGCGTTCCTCGCATTCGGCGGCGTAATCGTAGGTGATGACCCACGCTGCTCGGACGAAGAGGCCTTCCTTGGAGGCGCGCCATCCCGAGAACTGGGTTCCGGCCATGGGGTGGCCGCCGACGTAGCGTCGTTCCAGCCCGTGGCGTCGGATCTCGTCGTAGACGGGTCCCTTAACGGAGACTACGTCGGTAATACCGCAACGGGGTGCTAATTCGACGACTCGGTCGAGGATCCCGCTCACGGCGCCCATGGGGACGGCCAAGACAATGATGGCGGCGTCGTCGTTGGCCTTGCGGAGGGTATCGTCGAGGTCGTCGCTGACGTCGAAACCGGCCTTGCGGGCGCTGCGGGCGCCGGAAGTGGACCGGTTGTAGCCGTACACGGAGTACCCGGCGGCGGCGAGGTCGCGCAGCAGCGAGCCGCCGATGAGGCCGAGGCCGATGATGCAGACGGGGCGGGGAGCGTTAGGGGAAGTCACGCCCCCGATTATGCCTGAGGCGGACTACGCTTTCTTTCTATGCAGGACTACAGCTTTGCGGTGACTGTCACGAGTGTGGACGGTCGGTGGCTTGTTAAGTCGTTTCCGGATGATTTCACCAACCCGAGGACCGCGATCATGGCGGTGCGGTCCCTGCGCGCCGAAGCCGCGGCGTTCGCTTTGCTGTGCGTGGAGGATGAGTACTTCGTTATCGCCCGTCCGGGGCCCAACGGCACGGCGGTCTTCCTCTCGGATGTGACGATGGCCGTCGATGACGACTTTGCTGCTGGCTGGGCGGCGGAGGCCAACTTGGAGGTTCCGGATATCGCTCCGGAGGATCTCGACGACGTCGACCCGCTGCCCGACGGCGACTTCGCCATCCTGGGGGACTTGGGCGTTGGTGAGGAGCTGTTGAGTGTGTTCGTGGATGACCCGGATCTGGCTCCGTCGGAGGCGTTGGAGCGTATCGCCGAGGAGCTGGGCTGTCTCGACGAGCTGAACGACGCAATCGACGGCTAGTGGGGGTGGCGCTTCCCTCGCCGCAGGGCCTGCTTCGGGCTGAGGAGCGGATGCGGCGGGCCCTGGCGGTAGCGCGCACCACCCCGGTGGGTGACATTCCGGTGGGTGCGGTGATTTTCGCCCCGGACGGATCGGAGCTGGCTACGGGCACGAACCGTCGGGAGGCCGACGGGGACCCCACGGCGCATGCGGAGGTGGTGGCGATCCGTCGAGCGGCGCAGACCTACGGTGATGGCTGGCGCCTGACTGGTTGCGAGCTGGTGGTGACGCTGGAGCCGTGCGTCATGTGTGCGGGGGCGGCCGTCGGCGCGCGGGTGGACTCCATTGTTTTCGGAGCGTGGGAACCGCGTACGGGGGCGTGTGGGTCTCTGGTGGACGCCGTGCGGGCGCCGGGGGCCATGCACGTTCCCGAAGTGCGCGGGGGCGTGCTCGGAGCAGAGACTGCTGAGCTGCTGTCGGAGTTCTTTGAGACGTTGCGCTCCTAGCGAGGGAGGCAAGGTTACAGCTTGGTATCGGTTGGGCCAGGCGGTGGCGAGGCCGACGTCCGCGTGGCTACAGTGGGCTTCGCGACTGTTGACGTGACGCACATCAATAGGCGCGTTAAGGGCCAAGGCGCTGGGGTGCATCGTTCGCGGTGTCGCCGGGGTGTCGGGCAGACAACAGGATCGACTACTTCAAGGAGCACAGTATGGGTGACATTCAGAACAAGGTTGACGACTTCGCCGGCAAGGCTAAGGAAGCCGCTGGCGACGTTACGAACAACGAGAGCCTGGAGAACGAGGGCAAGGCCGATCAGACCAAGGCCGACTTCAAGGAGACCCTCTCCAACGCCGCCGACGCCGTGAAGGACAAGGCTAACGAGGTCCTGGGCAAGTTCCAGGACAAGAAGTAAGGCGTCCACCAACATTTAGCAGCGGATTTGGCTGCGGGTGCCGCCACCGCCTAGAGTTTCGAGACGGTGGCGTGTCCGAGCGGCCGAAGGTGCTCGCCTCGAAAGCGAGTGTGGGTAAAACCACCGCGGGTTCAAATCCCGCCGCCACCGCCACGAGAATCGCCGGCCCCTGAAGATCTTAGGGGTCGGCGATTTTTTGAGTCTCATTACTAAGGCTCACTACACTATCTCCGAAGCAGCCGGCACGCGTTAGGGGCGACAGGACACCGTGGCACACATTCTTTTCCACGTAGGGCGATGGTCTTTCCTCAATCGATGGAAGGTCATCGTGGCCTGGCTGATTCTGGTAATCGGCATGGTGACGGCCGCGATGAACCTCATGCGGCCGCTGACCACGGAGTTCGCCATCGCCGGCACGCCGTCCATCGAGGCGATCGACACGCTGGATAAGCACTTCCCTGGTATGGGGGAGTCGATCAATGCAGCGAGCGTCAACCTGGTGTTCCAGGCCCCGGAGGGCCAGACGCTGGACGAGCCGCATAACGCAAAGGCGATTGGCGACGTGGTCAGTTACGTCGACGAGAACCTGGCCGAAAAGCGAGACCTGCGCCGCTTCGGTAACCCATTGGAGGTGTCGCCGAAGCTGCAAGAGGGCGTGGTCGCGATGGAGACGGAGCAGGGGCTGCCGGAGGCGGCGGCCCGCGCCGACGCCGACAATCTGGCCATGGTGTCCGACGATAGGACCATCGCGTACACCACTTTCACGTTCGACGTGGAGTCTGCGCAGTCGGTGACTGAGCAGCACCGCGACGTCGTTTTGAAGGCGATGGAGATCGGCCGGGACCAGGGCCTGCGGGTGGAGGCTGGTGGTCCCGGGTTCGGTGATCCCATCGTCATCAATTCCACCAGTGAGGCCATCGGCCTGGCGGTGGCCTTCGTCATCCTCATGGTGACGTTCGGTTCCCTCGTGGCGGCGATCATGCCGGTGGTGACGGCGGTGGTCGGCGTGGGCCTGGGCATGATGTCCATCCTGGTCATTACACACTGGGTGGATCTCAACAACACGACCCCGGTGCTGTCGGTGATGATCGGCCTGGCGGTAGGTATCGACTACTCCCTGTTCGTGTTGTCGCGTTATCGCACGGAGCGGCAACGGCTCGACGGGCCGAACGCGGCAGGGCTCGCCGTCGGCACGGCCGGGTCTTCGGTGGTCTTCGCCGGAGTGACCGTGTTCGTGGCGCTGGCGGCGTTGGTCATTGCCCGTATCGAATTCCTCACGTGGATGGGTGCGGTGGCGGCCTTGACCGTCGGCCTGGCGGTGCTTGTGTCGCTGACGCTGACCCCGGCGCTGCTCGGTGTCTTCGGGGACCGGGCGTTCGCGGCCAAGGTGCCGGGAGTGGCCGGTAACCGTTCGCTGCGGACGAAGACGTGGCCCGCCCCGGATTCGTGGAAGCATATGCAGGGCGACACGCTGGGACGCAAGTGGGTCAAGCTGGTGCATAAGGCGCCGTCGCTGGTTATCGCCGTGGTCATCCTCGGTTTCGGGGCGTTGACGCTGCCGGTGAAGGACCTGGAGATGGCGTTGCCGTCGGACATGACGTCGAACTATGACACGACGCAGCGCAAGGCGGCGGAGCTCATGGAGGATGGTTTCGGCGCCGGTGTCAACGCGCCGCTGTTGCTCATCGTCGACGCCACGAATGCGGACCCGCAGGCGTCGGCTCTCCAGCCGCTCATTGAGGCCCAGGTGGCCGGGAACCCGGATATGCCGCGGGAGGACGCGGCTCGCTTCGCCACCTTCCTGTACACGGTGGGGCAGGCTAATTCCTTGGCGGATGTCACGCACGCGCAGTTCATCGCCATCAGCGAGGACCAGAATGCGGCGCAGGTGCTGGTGACCCCGGAGTCGGGGCCGGCGGATCAGGAAACGGTGGAGATCGCGAAAGCGCTGCGCACGCTCGCCGAGCAAGTCAGCTCCGCGACGGGTGCGGAGATTGGCCTGACGGGTCTCACGGCCGTGCAGATGGACATCACCGAAGGCCTGAGCGCAGCGATGGGCCCGTACCTGGCGGTGGTGGTCGGCCTGGCCATTATTCTGTTGCTGCTGGTGTTCCGCTCGATCATGGTGCCGGTGGTCGCCGGTCTGGGCTTCCTGCTGTCCGTGGGCGCGTCCTTCGGCATGACGGTGTTGGTGTGGCAGGAGGGCCTGTGGAACCTGGTGCCGACCCCGGCGCCGCTGCTGAGCTTCATGCCGATCTTCCTCATCGGCGTCACCTTCGGCCTGGCCATGGACTACCAGATCTTCCTGGCCACCCGGATGCGTGAGCACTTTATTCACAACGGTGGCCGGTCTATTCCCGGTTCTCCGTATAACGCGGTGGAGGAGTCCATCATCGTGGGCTTCGGCAACTCGGCCCGCGTGGTGACCGCGGCGGCAATCATCATGATCTCCGTGTTCGTGGCCTTTATTAACCAGCCTCTGCCGTTTATCCAGATCTTCGGTTTTTCGCTGGGGCTGTCTGTCCTCTTTGATGCCTTCTTTGTCCGCATGGGCCTGGTCCCGGCGACGATGTTCATCATGGGGCGCGCTACGTGGTGGATGCCGCGCTGGTTGGACCGGATCCTGCCGAACATTGACGTGGAGGGAACCGCCTTGGAGAAGAAGTTTGAGGACGTCGGGCCGGTGCCGCAGGATGGCCCGCCGACGCGGATCCTTCCCGCGGTCCCGGATGCCCCGGCTGCACCGGCGCACGCGGCGTATTCGTTCACGGAGACCGGTTTCACGTATCGCCCCTTCGGGGGGTCTGGTTCTACCCGGGCTCGCCACCGCCTGGAAGAGGAGGAATAATGCAGCACCATGCAGGCGCTGAGGACTTAAGCTTCGAGGTCGGTACGGCTCTGGAGGCCGGGCCGGGCCGGCACGGGCGAAGTGGCGTGATTCACACCCCGCATGGGGATATTGCGACCCCGGCGTTCATCCCGGTCGCCACGAAGGCCACGGTGAAGACGCTGACCCCGGAGCAGATTGCGGCGACGGGGGCGCAGGCGATTCTGTCCAACGCGTACCACTTGTACTTGCAGCCTGGCCACGACATCGTCGACGAGGCGGGCGGCGTGGCCGCTTTCGAGAATTGGGACGGCCCGACGTATACCGACTCCGGCGGATTCCAGGTGATGAGCCTGGGGGTGGGGTTCAAAAAGGTGCTGGCGATGGACACGACGGGTCTGAACGAATCGGATATTCGGGCCAAAGATCGGCAGCGACTGGCTACGGTCGACGAAGACGGGGTGGACTTCAAGTCCATTATCGACGGGTCGATGCACCGTTTTACCCCCGAGGTAAGCATGCAGATCCAGCACGGCCTGGGCGCGGACATTATGTTCGCCTTCGATGAGTTAACGACCCTCGTCGATTCCCGGGCCTATCAGGAGCAGTCGGTGGAGCGAACCCTGCGGTGGGCGCAGCGGTGCCTGGTGGAGCACGACCGCCTGACCCGCGCGCGCGAGGGCAAGGCGAAGCAGTCATTGTGGGGTGTGGTGCAGGGTGCGCAGTACGAGGACCTGCGTCGCCACGCCGCCCGGGAGCTGGTGGCGCTTTCCGACGCTGCGGAGGCTGAGGGGCGGCGCGGTTTTGGCGGCTTCGGCATCGGCGGGGCGATCGAGAAGGAGAACCTGGGGACCATCGTCGGCTGGGCGTGCGACGAGCTGCCGGCGTCGAAGCCGCGGCACCTGTTGGGGATTTCGGAACCCGACGACCTATTCACCGCGGTCGAAGCAGGTGCGGACACGTTCGATTGTGTGGCGCCGACTCGCCTGGCGCGCCGCGGTGGCGTGTACACCCTCGACGGGCGGATGAACCTCACCGCGGCGCGTTTCAAGCGGGACTTCCGGGGCGTCGACGAGGAGTTCGGCGGTTACGTGTCGGAGAACTTCTCCCGCGCCTACCTGCATCATCTGCTCAAGGCCAAGGAGTTCCTGGCGGGCACGCTGTGCACGATTCACAACGTGGCCTTCATGGTGCGGCTGGTGGATAACATCCGTAGCTCCATCGAGGGCGGATATTTCGACGCCTACCGTGAGGAATTCCTGGGCCGCTATTACGCTCACGGCGGCCGCGCTCCGGAGGGCCGCTAGTAGCGTTCGTGTTTCTTCACGGCGGCGACGACGCCGTAGGTGGCGGGCAGGAGCATCGCCTCCAGGAGGGTTTTCCACAGGAAGCCGACGATGACGTAGTTGGCGAAGTCCCCGGCGTTGGTGATACCGATGGCCGGGGCGGCGATGGTGCAAAAGACTAGAGTATCGCCGAATTGTCCGACGACGGTCGAACCGACGAGTCGTGCCCACAGGGAACGCTCGCCGGTGCGGGCTTTGATCTTCACCAGTGCCCAGGCGTTGAGCAGCTGGCCGAGCGCGTAGCCGGCGAGCGACGCGGCGACGATGCGGGGGACCAGCCCAAGGATGAGGGCGAACTCGGCGTTGTTGGGGTAAAAGTCCGCGGCGGGCAGCGCGATGCCGATGTAGAAGCAAATGACCGCGAACACCATGATGCCGAAACCGGTGAGGACGGTGCGTCGGGCGGCGCGAAACCCGTACACCTCGCTGATGAGATCGCCGATGATGTAGCTCACGGGGAAGAGGAAGAAGGCGGCGTCGAGCACCAACGGCCCGATCTGGACCCCCTTCGAGGCGAGGATGTTGGACAAGAGGAAGACGCTGGCGCTCATCGCGACGAGTACGGGGTAGAGCCCGGATCCGGTAGCGACGTGGCGCGGGGCGTCGATGATGGACGTCGTCGAGTCAGCCATGCCGACATCCTAAACTCGGTGGCTATGAATCTCCCAGCTGGGCGCTACGCCCCGTCCCCGAGCGGTGATCTCCACCTCGGCAACCTTCGCACCGCCGCATTGGCTTGGCTGTTCGCGGTGTATTCCGGGCGGCGCTTCGTCTTAAGGGTCGAGGACATTGACGCCGGGCGGTCGTCGTCGGCGGCCGCCGAACGGCAGATGGCGGATCTCAAGGCGATAGGGCTGACCTGGGAGGGGGAGGTGACGTACCAATCGCAGCGCCGGCCACGGTATGAGGGGGTTCTCGCTGAGCTGGCCGCGCGGGGATTAGTGTACGAGTGCTTTTGCAGCCGCCGAGATATCCAGGATGCGGCGCGGGCCCCGCACGCGGTGCCGGGGGTGTACCCGGGAACGTGTCGGGACTTAAGCGAGCCCGAACGGGACCGGCGCCGCCGGCACCTTGCCGACGCCGGCCGGGTGCCCAGCCTCCGGCTGCGTGCGGATGCGTCGAGTTTTAGCGTCCGTGATTTCTACGCCGGGGACTACGTCGGTGAGGTTGACGATTTTGTGCTGCGGCGCGGCGGCAACGTGGGGCAGGCGGGCGACTTCGCCTATAACTTCGCGGTGGTCATTGATGATGCCGACGCGGGCGTGGACCAGGTGGTGCGCGGCGATGACTTGTTGGCCTCCGCGCCTCGTCAGGCGTATCTGGCTTCGCTCCTGGGCGTGCCGGCGCCGGAGTACGTTCACGTTTCGTTGGTGCTCGGGCCCACGGGTGCCCGACTAGCCAAGCGCGACGGCGCCGTCACCCTGCGGGACCTGGGCGACCGGCAGGCGGTCGTGCGGTGGATCTGCGCGACGATTGGCTACCCGGAGGCGGCGACACTGGCCGAGGTGGCCGAGGTTTTTGACCCGCGCCGGGTGCCCCGGCATCCTGTTCAGTTTTGGGGTTTAACGCCGAGTGCCGGTGATGACGAAGGGCCGGATGGGCGCGTGCCCGGGCGCGACGCCCTCCGCTAGGTCAAGCGCGTAGAGGTTGTCGAGGTAGGTGACGGTGACGTCGGTCAGCCCGGCGGCGCGGAAGGATTCCACGTAGACCGCCGGATCGTCGACGAAGACGTTGGGCAGCCGCTGCTGAGTGTCCGCGTTGTAGGCGGTGAGGAAGGCTTCACCGAAGTCGTCGACGTCGGTGATGCCGTTGGGGAAGTGGGCGGCATCGATGGCGACGACGACGCCCCCGGGGCGCAGGAGCCGGGCCCAGGACGCGACGGCGGTGTCGCGCGCGGGTAAGGTCCAGAGGACGAATCGGCTGGTGACGGCGTCGAAGCTGGCATCGGCGAAGGCAGGGGCGGTGGCGTCTCCGAGGAGGTAGGTGGGTTGGTGCTCGGCGGGGCGGGTGGCGGCGACGCGCCGGGCCTCGTCGAGCATGCCGGCAGCGGTGTCGATGCCGGTGACGCGGTGGCCGGCGTCGGCGAGCAGTTGGGCGAGGTAACCGGTTCCGGTGCCGACGTCGAGTACCTGTGCGGACGCTGGCAGGAGAGGTTCGAGGGTGCGCTCGAAGATCTGGCGCCGTTGGGAAGCCGTGGGGTTGGTGACGGTGTAGCGCTGATAGGAGGCGGCACGGTCGGACCAGTAGGCGTCGAGCCGGGATTGGATTGCGGTCATTGAAAAGACTTTCCGAGAGATGGTTTGAGTGATATGATCTTTGCCATATTAATCAATTGATTGATCGAATGGCTGGAGGGTATGGCAGACTCGGCACCTCAACTAGGCCTCGGCGCCGCCCGGCGGCGTGCGTGGGCGCTCGGCGGCGTCCTCATCGTGACGATGATCGTCACCATGTTCGTTGGCATCCTCTTCGGTTCGGTGACCGTCGATCCGAGTGAGGTTATCGCCATCCTGCGCAACCAGCTCCTCCCCGGCGGCGCCGCGGATGCCGGTGGCACGAACACCGCCGTGATCTGGGAGATCCGCACCCCCCGAGTAGTCCTGGGCGCCTTCGCCGGCGCAGGCCTGGCCGTGGCAGGTCTTATCATGCAGGCCCTGGTGCGCAACATGCTTGCCGATCCTTATGTGGTCGGCATCAACTCGGGCGCAAGCTGCGGCGCCGCGGGCGCGATCCTCTTCGGTTTCGGCGCCATGTTTGGCGACTACGCCCTGCAGACGTCGGCGTTTCTCGGCGCGCTGGCTGCCAGTGTGCTCATCTTCGTCGTTGCCCGGGCCGGCGGCACCCTCACCTCGGTGCGCCTGCTCATGGCGGGCGTGGCCGTGGGCTACGCCCTGTCGGCGCTGACGAGCTTCCTTATCTTCGCCTCGGACTCGGCGGAAGGCTCCCGGTCGGTCATGTTCTGGCTGCTCGGATCCCTGGGCTTGGCCGCCTTCAACGGTCCGCTGCTGGTGGTGGCGGTGGTGGTCTGCATCGTCATCCTGTTGGCGGCACGGTGGGCGTCGAAGCTGGACGCGCTGGCGTTGGGTGACGACACCGCGTTGACGCTGGGCATGAACCCGGAGCGGTTCCGGGCGGTGGCGCTGGTGGTGACCTGCCTGCTCATCGGCGTCATCGTGGCCATGGTCGGCTCTATTGGCTTCGTCGGCCTCGTCGTGCCGCACCTGGCCCGGCGCCTGGTCGGCGGTGTTCACCGCTACAGCATCCCCATTTCGGCGCTGCTCGGCGCGGTGCTGCTGCTGTGGGCGGATCTCGGGGCGCGCACCCTCATGTCCCCGGAAGAGATCCCCATCGGCATCATCACCGCCCTGGTGGGCGCCCCATTCCTACTGATCCTCGTCCGGCGGATGTATTCCGGACACAACCACTAAGGAACAACCATGAAGACCCGTGCTCTTGCCATTGGCCTGTGCGCCGCCGTCGGCCTCGTGCTAGTCGGCTGCTCGCCGGACGAGCAGCCCTCGACCTCGACCACCGCCAGCAACGACGCCGCCACCACCGCGGCCGCCGCCCAGGAGGGATCCATCCAGGTCGAGAACTGCGGCCAGACGTTTACCCTCGATTCCCCGGCGCAGCAGGCAACGCTGCTGGCCCCGAACTCGGTGACCACTCTGTCTGCCCTCGGTGTGCTCGACCAGGTAGTGGCCAAGGCCGGCTTCTACCCGCCGGAGTACTTCGACGACGCCACCAATGCCAAGCTTGACGGCATCGAGACCCTCTCGGATCGGCTCGACCCCTCCGGGCACCTGCAGATCTCCCGGGAGCAGGTGATGGCCACTAACCCGGACCTCATCATCGGCTACACCGACCAGATCACCCCGGACACCATGAAGCCGCAGGGCATCCCGGTGGTGACCGAGGAGGCCTACTGCGACGGCATCGAGGGCGACGCCACCTGGGAGGACGTCTACCACCACGTCGAGCTGTACGCGGCGCTCTTCGGCAAGCCGGAGGAAGGTGCAGCCTACATCGAGGAGCTGAAGAAGACCGTCGCCAGCTTCGAGGGTGAGGACAGCGGCAAGACCGTGGCGGTGCTCTACCCGACCGTCGGCGGCGGCGTGACCTACGCCTACGGCACCGGCAGCATGTCCCACCCGGTGGTCACCGGTGCGGGCCTGGAGAATGTCTTCGCTGACACCTCGGAGCGCGTCTTTGAGGTCAGCGCCGAGCAGCTGGTGGACCGCGCCCCGGACGTCATCGTGGCCCTGTACCAGTCGGACAACCCGGACGAGATCATCGACGCCGTGCGCCAGCTGCCCGGCTCTGAGGCCATCCCGGCGGTCCGCGATAACCGCATCATCCCGCTGCTGTTCAACTACGCGGAGCCGCCGACCCCGCTGGCGGTCAAGGGTGTCGAGGTCCTCAAGAACGAGCTCGCGGAGAAGTAAGTGCTCGTCACGCGCGCGCTAGGATTCCGGCGTGGCCAGCATCCCGTGGTCTCCGGCGTGGACGTGGATGTCGCCGCCGGCGAGGTGGTCGGCATCGTCGGCCCGAATGGTTCCGGCAAGACCACCCTCATGCGGCTGCTCTATGGATCCCTCGCCCCGAGTGAAGGGGAGATCAGGATCAACGGCCGCCCGACCGACTCCTACCGTCGCTCCGAGCTCGCCCGGATGCTGTCGGTGGTGGTGCAAGAGCCAGGCACGGAGAACCCCATCAGCGTCGCCGACCTGGTCATGCTCGGGAGGTTGCCCTACCGAACTGGCCGGGAGGAGAACGAGGCCATCGTCGTCGATGCGCTGCGGCGCGTCGGGATGCTCAAGGCGGCGACGACGGACTTCACTCACCTCAGCGGCGGCGAGCGCCAGCGCGTGCTCATCGCTCGCGCCCTCGCCCAGCAGGCGCGGATCATGATCCTTGACGAACCCACTAACCACTTGGACATCCACTTCCAGCACGAGGCCATGCACTTGGTGCGGGCAGTGGTGGGCGACGACGGTGACGGCGTGGGAACGGGCCGGGACCGGGCCGCGATCGTGGTGCTGCACGATCTCAATCTGGCGGCCCGCTACTGTGACCGGGTCTATGTGCTTCACGACGGTGTCGTTGCCGCTCATGGTCGCCCGTCGGAGGTGCTGGTCCCTGAGGTGCTGGAGCCTGTCTACAACATCCGGGTACGCGTGGGCGAGGTCGACGGCGCCCCGAGCCTCGTGTTCTCTCGGCGCTAGGAGGGCGGCGCAGCGGTTGGTCTGCTGCGCTTCGCCCGGGGCGGCCCGTCGGCGCGGGGAGCTGGCCTGAGCAAAGGCTGAAATTTTCCCTTAACTTTCGCTTACGCGACGCACTTTACGCCCTCGCACGTCCGTCTACGTCCACCTTGGATAAGTGCCGTGACCAGCCAAAACACCACGGAAACAAAGAAAAACGCCTGGCCGCGATTGGCCAGGCGTTTTACCCTTGGCGGAGGATGTGGGATTTGAACCCACGAGGGGCGTGAACCCCGCACGCGTTCCAGGCGTGTGACATAGGCCGCTAGTCGAATCCTCCGAGGAAGTACTTTAGCTGATGCCCACAACCGCACCAAAACTGCAGGTAGTGACGGGAAAGTGGCTATCAGGTTGCGTCTTGGTGGCGACAGTTTGCTCTAACCCCCACCCCGTGGGCTACAGTTAGGACAGGATCCCACGCGGCGTCCATCTCGTGAACTCCCCCAGGGCAGGAATGCAGCAAGGGTCAGCGGGCTCTGACGGGTGCGTGGGGTCCCTTTATATGCATGGACTGCTCGCGCCCGGATGCCTGGCGGGACGAGATTCTGTAGGGGGACAGGGTAGGGTAGTGGCGGGTCGTGGCGTAGGCGCCCGGCCGCCCCCACATAGTTCGTCAGCAGAAGGAATGTGAGCACCATGTCGCTTCTCAACCTTGACTCCGACCAGCGTGCGGAACTCGCGGCGAAGGTTCGTCGCGATTACGCCGAGCTGAAGGCCAGCAACCTCGCGTTGGATCTCACTCGCGGTAAGCCGTCGTCCGAGCAGCTCGACATTGGTCGCTCCCTGCTCGCCCTGCCGGGTGAGGAGGATGTCCGCGACGCCGACGGCGTCGACGTGCGCAACTACGGCAACCTCAAGGGCATCCGGGACATCCGTGAGCTGTGGGCCGACCTGCTTGGCGTCTCTGCGGACACGCTTATCGCCGCGGACGCCTCCAGCCTCAACCTGGAGTACGACCTGGTGGCCTTGGCCCACAGCTTCGGCACCCAGGATTCCCCGCGGCCGTGGTCGCAGGAGGAGACCGTGAAGTGGATCTGCCTGGTCCCGGGCTATGACCGCCACTTCACCATCACCGAGGCCTTTGGCTACGAGATGCTCACCGTGCCGTGGCTCGACGAGGGCCCGGACCTCGACGCCATCCGCGAGGCTGTCAAGGACCCGCAGGTCAAGGGCCTGTGGATCGTCCCGATGTTCGCCAACCCCTCCGGCCACACCGTCTCTGCGGACGACGTGCGCGCGCTCGCCGAGATGGACACCGCCGCTGCGGACTTCCGTATCTTCTGGGACAACGCCTACGCGGTGCACACCCTGACCGACGAGTTCCCGGAGATCCTCGACGTGGTCGGCATCGCCGCCGAGGCCGGCAACCCGAACCGTTTCTACCAGTTCTCCTCCACGTCGAAGATCACCTTCGCCGGTGCCGGCGTCGCCTTCCTCAACACCTCTGAGGCGAACCTCGCCTGGTACCTCAAGCACGCCGGCGTGCGCGGCATCGGGCCGAACAAGGTCAACCAGCTCGCCCACGCCCGCTACTTCGGCGACGCGGAGGGCGTGCGGGCGGTCATGCGTAAGCACGCCGCTCTGCTGGCTCCGAAGTTCGCCCGCGTCCTGGACATCCTGGAGGCGAACCTCGGCGAGTACGACGTCGCCCGCTGGACGAAGCCCACGGGCGGGTACTTCATTTCCCTTGACGTCCTGGACGGCACCGCAGCCCGCGTCGTCGAGCTCGCCCGCGAGGCAGGCATCGCCCTGACCCCGGCCGGTTCGTCCTTCCCGCTGCACGACGACCCCAACGATCGCAACATCCGCCTGGCGCCGTCGCTGCCGCCGGTGGAGGAGCTGGAGGCGGCCATGGAGGGCGTGACCGTCTGCGTCCTGCTCGCCGCCCTGGAAAAGCTGGGCGCCTAGTGCGTCCCGACGCCACCGCTGACTGGCTCGGCGGCATCGTCCCCGCGCCCCTCGACGTCCGGGAGGTCGCCGGCATGACGGTCGCCGCAGCCCGGCTGGACGACGGCCGGTCGGTGGCGTCGACGCTCGACTTCGCCGCAATCGATACCGGGCTTCTGCTGGCCGACAACCCGTCGCAGGAGGTGCGCTGCGAGCTCCTGACGTGCGCCCGCGTCCCCGTCGGCGCGGCCGTCGGCGTCGTGCTGGCTACGGGATCGCTGCTGGCCGACGCCGCCGGCAGCCTACCGGCGCGCCCGGGCGTGCTAGTGCCGGGCGTCGGCGAACGCGCCGGTGTCGGTCACTTGGCTGGGGCTACGGTGCGCCACGGGTTGCTCACCGTGCCGCAACTGTGGGGTGGTGACACCCCGCAGGTCTCGGAGGAGGGCCGGCTCACTCTCATGCTTGAGGTGCTCATGATTACCGACGACGAGTACGAGGTCGCCTGCGACCGCGGGGCGGAGGCACTGCTGACCCGGTTGCGTCGCCGCGGGTCCGACCTGGCGAACTGGTACCGCGAGTAGCCCGCTCCGGGGCGCGGGGGCGTGGGTAGGCTAGGTCACCGTGGCACTCTATAGAAAGTACCGGCCGGCCCGCTTCGCGGACGTCGTCGGCCAAGACCAGGTCACCCAGCCGTTGACGAAGGCGCTCGACGCCGGGCGCATCAACCACGCTTACCTGTTCTCGGGACCGCGGGGCTGCGGCAAGACGTCGTCGGCGCGCATCCTCGCCCGGTCGCTCAACTGCGTGGAGGGGCCCACCTCCACCCCGTGTGGCCGGTGCGAGTCCTGCGTGTCCCTCGCGCCGGGCGGACCGGGCAACCTCGACGTCATGGAGCTCGACGCTGCCAGCCACAACGGCGTCGACGACATGCGTGAGTTGCGCGAACGCGCCATCTACGCCCCGGCGGAGTCCCGCTACCGCGTCTTCATCATCGACGAGGCGCACATGATCTCTAACGCGGGATCCAACGCCTTGCTCAAGGTGGTGGAGGAACCACCGGAGCACCTCATCTTCATCTTCGCGACCACCGAGCCGGAGAAGGTCATCGGCACGATCCGCTCGCGCACCCACCACTACCCGTTCAGGTTGGTCGCGCCGCCGGACATGCGGTCGCTCATCGAGCGCATCGTCACCGAGGAACAGGTGGTGGTGGACCCGGCCGTCTACCCCCTCGTCATCCAGGCCGGTGGGGGATCGCCGCGCGACACCCTCTCCATCCTCGACCAGCTACTCGCCGGGGCGGGGGAGGACGGCCTTGACTATGACTCCGCCCTGCCCCTGCTGGGAGTTACTGACCTGACGCTCATCGACGACGCGGTGGGCGCACTCGCCGCGGCCGACGCCGCCGCCCTTTTCGGCATCGTCGGCCGGGTGATCGATTCCGGCCACGAACCGCGCCGCTTTGCCGAGGATCTGCTCGACCGGCTCCGGGATCTCATGATCGTCGCGGCCGTGCCCGACGCTTTCTCGCAGGGCCTCGTCGACGCTCCCGACGACCGCCAGGCGATCCTCGCCGATCAGGCGAAGCGCTTCACCGGCGGGCGTTTGCCCCTGCTTGCGGAAAAGCTCAACGACAGCCTCAAGGACATGCGTGGGGCGACCTCGCAGCGGCTGCTGCTGGAGATCGCGTGCGCCCACATGCTCGTCGACGCCGCCCCGGCCCCCGCCCCGGCGGCGGCCTCCTCTAGGGACGCGGCAGCGGCAGCGGCGGCGGCCGCAGTCGCGGCAGGGTCTCAGGCCCGGACACAAAAGCAGGCGGCCAGCAGCCCCCAAGGCAAGCCCTGGGAGCGTCGGCCGGAGGCACCGAAGGCGGAGCCACAGCCGCAGCACAAGCCGGAGCCCGCGCCGCAGCCCGCGCCGTCACCGCAGCCAAAGCCCAAGGCGGAGCCGAAACTAGCACCCACGCCGAAACCAGCACCCACGCCGGAACCTGCACCCACGCCCGACGGGCCTACCGCCGCGGACGTCGTCGCGGCGTGGGCGGACATTCGACGCGACATCGCCGAGACCAACAAGGTGGCCGCCATCATGCTCGCCGAAGCCAAGGTGCTCGGGGTGAGGGAGGACACCTTGGTGTTGGGGCACAACACCGGGGCGCTGGCCCAGCGCATCAATGCCGAGAGCAACAACAAGGACATTGTCACGGCGGTGTCGAAGCGTTTCGACGTCTCCTGGCAGGTGCGGTGCGTCGTCGGCACCGATCCCGCCGCTGCGGGCTTTGATGGCTCGCCGGCGCCGTCGTCGCCGCGGCAGCCGAGGCGAGTGGGTAACACTGCCGCCGCGCGTGACAATGAAGGCAAGAACAGCGGCGACGCCTCCGACGCCACAACCACAGCACCATCGCCGGGCCAGGGCGCGTCGGCGGGTGACGGTTGGGGAGCGCCCGCGGCTGTGGGGGCAGGCGCCCCTGCTTCCGCGTCAGCTGAGCCTTCGACGGTGGCAGCATCGCCGGCGGCACCCGCGCCGCAGCAGTCGGCTCCAGCGGAACGGCCCACGGCGCCGGCGACGTCGCCTCGGCCCGCCGCGCCCGCCCCGGACGACTGGCGTTCCCGTATCCAACAGGCCAGTGCCCATGCGGCACAGGCTGAGAAGCAGCGCTCTGCATCCACTTTCTCTTCCGGCGCGCCGCTGCCGCCGGAGCCGTCCTTCCCGGAGGACGCGCCACCGGAGGAGATGGGAACCGACCGACCGTCGATGCCCACCCCGCCGGCGCCGTCGCTGTCCCGGGAACAGGAGGAACAGATGATGGCCTCCGAGGCGCAGGAACCCGGGCAGCGAGACCACCGCGACGGCATGCAGGTGGCGGTGGACCTCGTCGAGGCGGAGCTGGGAGCGCGGCGCGTGTAGCGGCCTGCTGGCTACACTGGGCTGGACAACTGACGACACCAACGAAAGGCTTAGCATGACCACTCCGCAGCAGCCGGATATGAATGAACTGCTCGCCCAGGCCGCCGAGATGCAGGCCCAGCTCCAAAAGGCCCAGGAAGAGATCCTGGCCACCACCGTGACCGGCACCGCCGGCGGCGGCCTCGTCGAGGTCACCATGACCGGTGGCGCGGAGCTGCGCGCCGTGCGGATCGACCCGAAGATCGTCGACCCGGAGGACGTCGAGACCCTGCAGGACCTCGTCATCGGCGCGTTCCGCGACGCCCACCAGCGCGCCGGGCAGATCGCGGAGGAGAAGCTCGGCCCCTTCGCCGCCGGCGGGGCGGGCTTCGGCATCTAGCCCGTCCGGGCCGGCGTCTATGATGGTTGGGTTAGTTGCCCAGCCATTAATGTCATCGGCTACGGAAGGTGCGTGGAAAGCGTCGTGTTTGAAGGCCCCCTGCAAGACCTCATAGATGAGTTCTCGCGGCTGCCGGGCATCGGCCCGAAGAGCGCCCAGCGCATCGCCTTCCACCTCATGCGGGTGGAGCCGGACGACATCGATCGGCTCCGCGCCGCGCTCGCCGCGGTCCGCGACGGCGTGACCTTCTGCCGCATTTGCGCCAACATCTCCCGCGAGGACGTGTGCCGCGTGTGCGCCGACTCCGGGCGCGACCGCTCCACCATCTGCGTGGTGGAAGAAGCCAAGGACATTCAGGTTATCGAGCGCACCGGGGAGTACTCGGGCCGCTACCACGTTCTGGGCGGGGCGCTGGACCCGTTGGCCAACGTCGGCCCCAAGGACCTCACCATCGCGCAGCTGTTGCAGCGCATCGGCGGGGTGCTGCCCGATCGGGAGCTAGCGGACTCGACGCCCACCGACCGCCGCTACGACGACGCCCCCGAAATCACCGAGGTCATCGTCGCCACGGACCCGAACACGGAAGGCGAGGCGACGGCGGCCTACCTAGGCAGGCTGCTGCGCGAGTTCCCGGGCCTGACGATCACCCGCTTGGCGTCCGGTATCCCGTTGGGCGGCGACCTAGAATTCGTCGACGAGCTCACCCTGTCCCGCGCGCTCGCGGGGCGTCGAGCGCTGTAGAGCGGCGCTATTGTCCGTCTGGCGCGGTGGGGGACAACAGCTTCGTCACACCCCAGTAGACGAAGGCGAAGGCGAGGGCAATGATGGCCCAAAAGATAAGAAAGTTGACCGCCCATTCCCGAGCCGCTACAGACCGGGAGACTGCATCCGTCGCCACCGCCGGGCATCGCTGTCGAAGCTGGGAACCGAGCGCGGCATCGGGTTGTGGGAGCACAACGGCGATTCCCTAGCCGTCGGCCCGCCGCGCGGTCGCCTTTAGGGCAGTCGCTCGAAGCGCAGCCGGGCGACGGCCGGCAGGTCCAGCGGTTCCAACTCGGCGAGCGCGATCCCCATGGCCTTGGCCAGGAGCAGGTCGGCTAGCTGGGGGTTGCGGGCCAGGACGGGGCCGTGCATGTAGGTGGCGATGACGCTGCCTTGCACGGCGCCTTCCGCGTAGCGCTGGCGTTCGCCGTCGGAGAGGTCGACGGTGGCGGCGTCGTCGGCGTTGCCCACGCCCTGGGTGACCGTGCCGAGCGGCTGCGCGCCGGGGCCGAGGATGGTGGCGCCCATGTGGTTTTCGAAGCCGGTCAACGGTTCGGTGAGCTCGGCGGTGATGCCTTCCCGGGTGGGGGTGGAGCCCAGCTCACCGATGGCCCGGATCTGCATGGAGGCGGTAGTGGCGTCGATGAGGCCGACGCCATCGACGACCCGGTCGGAGGCGCGGAAGGATTCGCCGAGGACCTGCAGGCCAGCGCAAATGGCGAGGACGGGCCGGCCAGCGTCGGCGGCGCGGGTGAGCCCACCGTCGTTGATGAGGTGCTCCGCCGCAAGGATCTGGGCGGTGTCTTCGCCGCCGCCGACGCAGTAGACGTCGAGGGTTTCGGGTACTGCTTCGCCGAGGTGGACGCGGTGGATCTCGGCGTCGATGCCGCGCAAGCGGGCGCGTTGGCGCAGGACGAGGGCGTTGCCGTCGTCGCCGTAGGTGCCTAGGACGTCGGGCAGCATCAGCCCGATGGTGAGACGATCAGCCACGGTAATCCTCCTGCTTGGTCAGGTCTTTCTTGAGGTCACGGAAGGCGGTGTAGTTGGCGAGCACCTCGATGCGCCCCGGGGGGCAGGAGCGGATGGCCTCGATGGTGTCGTGGATCAGCTCGTGGGAGATGTCGGCGTAGGTCAGGCGCACGGCGAGGTCGGTGCCGCGCTCGCCGGCGGCCTTGACCGCTAGGTCGTCGAAGTCCTCGAAGCGGACGTCCCACAGCCAGGACAGGTCCTCGCCGTCGGCGACCTGGCCGTTGACGGCGATGACGAGGCCGTCGGCGGTGCGGTCCACCATGGTCAGCGCCTCCTGCCAGCCGGCCGGGTTCTTGGCCAGCAGCAGGTGGACGCTGCGATCCCCAAGCTGCACGGTGGAGTAGCGCCCGGCGACGTTATCGACCGCCGACGCGGCGGCGATGGCGTCGTCGAGCGGGATGCCGAAGCTGCTCACCGCGGCGGCGATGGCCTGGGTGGCGTTGCCGCGGTTGGCGCGTCCGGGCAGGGTGAGCGTCAGCTCCCGCTCGCCGGCGGGGGTGAGCATGCCGTGGTCGTCGACGGACCAGGTGGGGGTGGGGCGGCGGAACTCGCGGCCGTCAGGCAGTTTCTTCACCGCGTACCAGTCGTCCTCAGTGCGCACGACGTGCCCGCCGGTGCGGGGGCAGGACACCGAGTCACCGAGCCACCCGGCGCCGGCGGACACCCACACCACGTTGGGGGCGTCGTAGGCCACGGAGGTCATGAGCACGTCGTCACAGTTGGCGACAACGAGCATGTCGGGGTGCGCGTCGACGGCGGAGCGCAGGGCGCGTTCCAGCTTGTTGATCTCGCCCACGCGGTCGAGCTGGTCCCTCGACAGGTTGAGAAGGACCAGGACCTGGGGGTTGAGCCGGTCGGCGACCGCGGGAACGTGCAGCTCGTCGACTTCGAGGACGATGGCGTCGGCGTCCTCGCCGGCGAGCAGCGCGGAGATGATGCCGGCGTCCATGTTGTCGCCGCCGTCGTTGGTGGCGACGCGGTACTGCCGGCCGACGGCCGCGGCGAGCATCCGCGTGGTGGTGGACTTGCCGTTCGTGCCCGTGACGAGGGCGGTGGGGCGGGAGCGCCCGAGAGATTCCATGATGGAGGGGTCAATCGCGCTGGCGATGAGGCCGCCGATCATGCCGCCGGCACCACGCCCGGTGGCTCGCGACGCGCGGGTCGCCAGTCCGGCAGCGGTGATCGCGGCGTGAGAACGCAGTCGGCGCAGGGGGCCGGGGAGTTGTCGACTCATAGCCCCTAGCGTAATACGCCGCCGGTGGCGAACGACGTTAAGCGCGCATCGTGGTGAGCGCGTCCAAGAATTCGCGGTCGCTGACCAGTGGGATGCCTTTACGCGCCGCGTGCATGGCCTTGCCGACGAGCTTCTCGCGGGCGTTGCACACCACCAGGGAGGACTCGCGGGTGAGTTTCTCGGAGTAGACGAGCTCGGCGCGCAGGGCCGCCTCGATGATTCGGTCCGGGTCCTCGGCGATCTCGGGGGCGACGACGACCTCCATGCCGGCCTTGAGCCCTTCGGCCGGGTCGTAGACCCCGGGATTGGGGAGGGGACGAGGCGCGTCGACGGCGTCGACCCGCACGCTGGAGCGCTGCAACCCGGCGCGGTCCGCCCGTAGGTCGCCCGGCTCGTACTGCACGAGGCTGTCCGCGTCGCGCGCTAGCTGCTCCAGGTAGAGCTCGATGAGCACGTCGGTGAGCTCGCGGGCGACCTCCGCGGCGTCGCGACGCGCGCGCTCCACGCTCGCCGTCGGGTCGGGGGCATCAAGCCCGTAGTGCCGGGCGACGGCGGCCACCCGAGTATCGGGCAGGGTGACGAGCTGGCGGCGGGCGGTGGCGAGGGTATCGACGATCAGCGCCGGCTCGGGCACATGCCCGACGCGGCGGCGCCGGCGGTGCCGTCCCCTCCCGCGGGAACGGTTGGCTCGGGCGGCGGTGTGCATGGCGATGCGCGCCTCGGAGACGATGAACCCCCACACGCTTGGCGCGTCGTGGGCGATGAGCACCCGCCCGTCGAGCAGCGCGTCGAGGGCCTTGAGGTGCTTGGAGAAGGCGACTGCCTCCGCGATCTCCTCGGCGGTGAGGCCGTGCATGTGCGTCGGGCCCGGGTCGGTGCGGTGCTGGCTGCGCTGCGGGTGCTTGCCCTTCGCCGCCGTCTTCCCGGCCTTGCCGTTCCTGCTACCCTTGCCGCCCTTGCCTCCCGCCGTCGCCTCCGCGGTGCTGTGGGCGGTGCTGTGGGGGGTGCCGGGGTTGAACACGAAGCGTTGGTGTTCGCCGATCTCCCCAGCGTCGGAGAATGTCACCGCGTCGAGGGTAATTAGCCGCGACGTCGCGGGGTGCAGGCCCGACGCGTGCCCGACGACGGCGACGTACGGATATTCCTGCACGCTGGGGTCAGCGGCTGGCTCGACGGCGGTGCTACTCATTACCCCGAGCCTAGTAGCCCTTCGGTTCGTAGCCGGCCGCGGCGCGGTTGACCGCCGAGGTGCACGCCTTGAGCGAGGCGAAGGTGGTGGAGCCGGCGATGCCGACACCCCACACCTTCGCGGTGCCCACCGTGGCGTTGATGTAGCAGGCGGCCTCCGCGTCGTCGCCGGCGGAGCGGGAGTGCTGGGAGTAGTCCTGCACTTCGAGCTCGATACCCAGCTGCTCCAGGGCGTTGGCGTAGGCGGCGATGGGGCCGTTGCCCTCCCCGGAGATGGTGTGGGTGTCACCGCGGTACTCGACGGTGGCGGTGACGCGGGCGTTCGCGCCGTCGGTGCGGGCGTTCTCCACGTCGATTTCCAGCTGCTTGAGGACGTCGTCGCGCTCCAGGTATTCGGCGGCGAAGAGGTCCCACATGGCCGTGGAGTCGACCTCGCCGCCTTCGGAGTCGGTCACGGCCTGGACGACGGAGGAGAACTCCTGCTGCATCGCCCGCGGCATGGCGATGCCATGGTCCGTCTTCATGATGTAGGCCACGCCGCCCTTGCCGGACTGGGAGTTGACGCGGATGACGGCCTCGTAGGTGCGGCCGACGTCCTTCGGGTCGATGGGCAGGTAGGGCACCTCCCACGTGGTTTCGCGCAGCTCTTCCCAGGTGACGTCGGTGCTCGACGCGCCGGGCTTGACGATGGCGGCCAGGGCGTCGAGGCCCTTGTTGACGGCGTCCTGGTGGGAGCCGGAGAAGGCGGTGAAGACCAGGTCGCCGCCGTAGGGGTGGCGCTCCGGGACGCGCAGCTGGTTGCAGTATTCGACGGTGGCGCGGATCTTGTTGATGTCCGAGAAGTCGATCTGCGGGTCCACGCCCTGGGTGAGCATGTTCAGCCCCAGGGTGATGAGGTCCACGTTGCCGGTGCGTTCACCGTTGCCGAACAGGCAGCCTTCGATGCGATCCGCGCCGGCCAGGTAGCCCAGCTCGGCGGCGGCGATGCCCTCGCCGCGGTCGTTGTGCGGGTGCAGGGAGAGGATGATGGAGTCCCGCTTGGCGAAGTTGCGGTGCATCCACTCGATCTGGTCGGCGTAGATGTTCGGGGTAATCATCTCCACCGTCGACGGCAGGTTGATAATCATCGGGTTGTCCGGGGTGGCGCCCATGATGTCGACGACGGCGTCGCACACCTCGAGGGCGAAGTCCCGCTCGGTGCCGGTGAAGGACTCCGGCGAGTACTCCCAGCGCCAGTTGGTATCCGGGTAGTCGGCGGCGATGGTCTTAATGAGCTCAGCAGCGTCGGTGGCCAGCTTCTTGATGGCCGGGCGGTCCTTGCGGAAGACGACGCGACGCTGCAGCTTCGACGTGGAGTTGTAGAAGTGCACGATGACGTTGCTGGCGCCCTCGCAGGCCTCGAAGGTACGGCGAATGAGATGCTCGCGGGCCTGGACGAGGACCTGGATGGTGACGTCCTCGGGAATCATGTTCTTCTCGATGATCTCCCGGACGAAGTCGAAGTCCGTCTGGGAGGCCGACGGGAAGCCGACCTCGATCTCCTTGTAGCCCATCTTCACCAGCAGCTCGAACATGCGGCGCTTGCGCTCGGGGCTCATCGGGTCGATGAGCGCCTGGTTGCCGTCGCGCAGGTCCACGGCGCACCACTGGGGGGCGCGGGTGATCTTCTTATCCGGCCAGGTGCGGTCAGGCAGCTGCACGTCCTCTACCTCTTCGGCGAAGGGCAGGTAGCGGTGGACCGGCATGGCGGAGCCGCGCTGCTTGTTCCAGGCGGGCTGATCCGCTGGTACGGGGCCGGAAGGGGTGGTGATGTCTTGCGGAGCGGAGATAAAGGAGTTGGAAGGGCTCATGGGGATGTCCTTAATGCGTCGGGTCGCGGGAGCCTTAGCCCCGCGGGATTCTCAGCTACAGTTCGCAGCGCCAGTCTATAAAACCTGGTAGCTGCGGCTTTCACGACCGGCAACAAAACCTCCGCGACGGGGTGCCGGTCGTGTTCTGCCAGGTCAGGCCCCGCCGCGGCACAGAAGGAGGCCGCTGTGGCGGCGTGCCGCAATACGCATGGTGCTCACTGTAGTGCGGTGGATCACGATTGTCGATACGAACGGCGAGAAAATGCGGAATACCCCGCCTACTGGTCCCGTTACTCCTGCCGGCGGCTGAGCTGGATAGTCCCGGCCGTCATGGCGCTGATCGCGACAGCCATGACCACCCAGCCGGCCACCGAGTCGATCTGGAAGTGCTCGCGGAGCACGATCATGCCCACCGTCAGCGCCACCAGCGGCGTCGACACGCTCATGGCCGGCAGGGAATGGCGAAGCTCCCCGGAATTAAAGGAGTACTGCTGGACGACGGTCCCTAGCACCGCGCCGGCGATCATCCCATAGGTCTCCCAGGCCACCAGCGCCGCGCCGGGCCCGTGGTGGACGACGACGTCGATGAACGCCTTGGACAGTACCGCCACGTACCCGAAGAGGGCGCCGCAGACGATGCCCAAAGCCAGGGCGCGGCGGGGTCCGTGCAGGTAGGTGGCGATCCAGGTGATTGTGCCAAGGGCCAGGCAGCCGACGATGAACGCCCCCATCCACCGGTCAGCGGGAGGGTCGACGTCGCCGGGAAGCGGCTTGCCCAGGGTGACCACCACCGCCACGCCGGCGGTAAGGATGATCGCCCAGACTGTCTCGTGCCGGGTCATGCGCCGCCGGCTCATTCGGGCGGAGAGGACGAGCGTGAAGAGCAGCGACAGCACCAGGGTTGGCTGCACCACGAGCAGGGTTCCGAAGGCCAGGGCGGTCGCCTCCAGGAGGTAACCCAGGATGGCGGTGGACATGCCCGCCCACCACAAGGGGCTGGTAAGGGCGGTGACGATGGGGGAGTCGCGCAGCGATCCGTTCTGGTTTCCGCGGCGGGAGATGCGGTGGCGCACGACGGTTCCCCACGCGATGACCAACGCCGAAGCGAGGGCGAAGGCGACTGCGAGGACATCATTGTGCACGTCGACCGAGCGTAGTCGGGCCGCGGACAGCCAATCCAATCCATCCCATATGGTGAGATCAATTCGGGTTGCCAGTGAGATATCTATTCCGGCTAAGATATCTACCAATCATCATCCCAACCTAACGCACAGGAAGGTGGCCCCTCGTGGCACTGGTCGTTCAGAAATACGGCGGTTCCTCACTGGAGTCGGCCGAACGAATTCGCGCCGTGGCGGAACGCATCGTCGCCACTAAGAAGGCCGGCAACGACGTCGTCGTCGTGTGCTCGGCCATGGGTGACACCACCGACGAGCTGTTGGACCTCGCCGCCCAGGTCAATCCCGTCCCGCCCGCCCGCGAGATGGACATGCTCCTTACCGCCGGCGAGCGCATCTCCAATGCCCTGGTCGCCATGGCCGTCGCATCCCTCGGCGGTGAGGCCCAGTCTTTCACCGGTTCGCAGGCCGGCGTGTTGACCACGGAGCGCCACGGTAACGCCCGCATCGTCGACGTCACCCCGGGCCGCGTCACCGACGCCCTCGCCCAGGGCAAGATCTGCATCGTCGCCGGTTTCCAGGGCGTCAACAAGGAAACTCGCGACGTCACCACCCTCGGCCGTGGTGGTTCCGACACCACCGCGGTGGCGCTGGCCGCCGCCCTCAAGGCCGACGTGTGCGAGATTTATTCAGACGTCGACGGTGTGTACACCGCGGATCCGCGCATCGTCCCCGATGCGCAGAAGCTCGACAAGCTCAGCTTCGAGGAGATGCTGGAGCTGGCGGCGTCGGGCAGCAAGATTCTGGTGCTGCGCAGCGTCGAATACGCCCGCGCCTGGGGCGTGCCGATGCGCGTCCGTTCGTCTTATAGCAACGACCCCGGCACTCTCGTGGCCGGTTCAATGGAGGATATTCCCGTGGAAGAAGCAGTCCTGACCGGTGTCGCCACCGACCAGTCCGAAGCCAAGATCACCATCCTCGGCGTCAAGGACGTCCCCGGCGAGGCAGCCAAGGTGTTCCGCGCCCTGGCCGACGCCGAGATCAACATCGACATGGTGTTGCAGAACGTCTCCGCCATCGCCGACAACACCACCGACATCACCTTCACCTGCCCCCGCGCCGCCGGCCCGGAGGCCCTGGAGCTGCTCAGCAAGCTCAAGGCCGAGGGCGGCTGGGAGAACGTGCTCTACGACGACCAGATCGGCAAGGTCTCCCTCGTCGGCGCCGGCATGAAGTCCCACCCGGGGGTCACCGCCGACTTCTCCGAGGCCCTGCGTGACAAGAACATCAACATTGAGATGTTCACCACCTCGGAGATCCGTCTCACCGCGGTCATCCGCGAGGCCGACCTCGCCGAGGCCGCCCGCGCCATCCACGACAAGTTCCAGCTCGGTGGCGACGAGGTCGCCACCGTCTACGCCGGCACCGGCCGCTAGCGAACGTAAAAGATCCCACCACCTTTTAGCTTTTAGGAGCCCACTTCACCATGACCACCGTTGCAGTCGTAGGCGCCACCGGCCAGGTCGGCCGCGTCATGCGCGACATCCTCATCGAGCGCAACTTCCCCGTGGACACCGTCCGCTTCTTCTCCTCGCCGCGTTCCGCCGGCACCGAGCTGGACTTCAAGGGCGAGGCAGTCGTCGTCGAGGATCTCACCCAGCAGACCGTTGAGTCCCTCAAGGGCATCGACATCGCCCTGTTCTCCGCCGGCGGTTCGACGTCGCAGCAGTGGGCCCCCGTCTTCGCCGAGGCCGGCGCCAAGGTCGTCGACAACTCCTCCGCCTGGCGCAAGGACCCGGTGGTCCCGCTCATCGTCTCCGAGGTCAACCCGGACGTGGCCGCTGACCTGCCCAAGGGCATCATCGCCAACCCGAACTGCACCACCATGTCCGCCATGCCGGTGATGAGCGTCCTGCACAACGCCGCCGGCCTCAACCAGATGCACGTCTCTTCCTACCAGGCGGTGTCCGGCTCCGGCCTGGCCGGCGTGGAGACCCTCGCCAAGCAGGTCGCCGAGGTGGGCGACCGTAACGTCGAGCTCACCCACGACGGCTCCGTGCTCAGCCCGGAGGACCTCGGCCCCTACGTTGCACCCATCGCGTTCAATGCGGTGCCGTGGGCCGGCAACCTCGTCGACGACGGCTCCTTCGAGACCGACGAGGAGCAGAAGCTGCGCAACGAATCCCGCAAGATCCTGCGCATCCCGGACCTGAAGGTCTCCGCCACCTGCGTGCGCATCCCGGTGTTCACCGGTCACACGATGGTCATCCACGCCCAGTTCGATAACCCGATCACCCCGGAGCAGGCGCAGCAGCTGCTCGCCGACGCCCCGGGCGTGAAGGTCGTCGACGTGCCGACGCCGCTGGCCGCCGCCGGTGTGGACGAGTCCCTGGTCGGGCGCATCCGCCAGGATCAGACCGTCGAGGACAACAAGGGCCTCGTCCTCGTCGTCTCCGGTGACAACCTGCGCAAGGGCGCGGCGCTCAACACCATCCAGATCGCCGAGCTGCTGGTGTAGTCACTAGCACCACCCGGCCCCTCTCCTAAAGACCCCGTGCGCACCGCGCCGGCGGGAGAGGGGCTTTCGTGCTTCTTAGCTTTCCCGGGCGGTGGGTTCGGTGTGCTCGACGTACGTGACCGGGTTGGATACGTCGGTGCGGTCGTAATCGGGGAGATCGTCGTCGGCCTCCAGCTGGTCGTGGATCTCCTCCTCAAGATGCTCCGCCAGCACGGCGTCCTCGATGTTGGAGTCCTTTGTCAGCTTCGCCAGTTCCCGCTCGTTGCGCTTGGAGAAGCGCAGCCGGGGGTCCAGCTTGCGCTGGGTCAAAGCCAGGGCACGGGCGCGACGGCGGCCCTCCGCGCGGAGCTTGGACCCGCCGCGCAGCCACGCCGTCGACAGCACGACGATCATGAGGATGCCCAGGTAGCCCAGGACCGGGTAGAGGTAGGCGACGAGCGACTGGAATCCGACGAAGGACAGCGCGAAGCCGATGAGGCAGGCGGTGATGAACACCGGCCGGTACAGGCTGCGACGCTTGCGGGTCAGCCGCTTGCCGAGGGCGAAGAACATCGCGATGGCGGTATTGAAGATCATGCCGAAGATGACGAAGGTCATCGCGACGCCGAGCGCCGGGTGGATCTCGTTAATGAGCGTGAGCACTGGCATCGCCGTGCCGTTGACGGTCTCCACCTGAAGGAAGAGTGCGATGACGAGCAGCAGGAGCATGAGCAGGTAGAAGAACCCGCCGAGCATACCGCCGTAGCCGGCGGCCTTCGTGTCGACGAAGTTGCCGCCGATGACAATCGCCATGGACACCGAGATCATGACGTTCATGCCGGTGTAGTTGATGGCGGCCAGCCACCAGTTCGGCAGCGCCGCGGAGCGTTCGATCTCCTGGGTGGCGACGTTGAGCTCCGCGATGCTCCACTGCGACGTCATAAGCGTGTACACCGTCACTCCCACGATGAACAGGATGACGAAGGGGGTGATGGCGCCGATGACCGCGGACACCTTATCGACGTCGAGCATGCCGGTGATGAGCACGAGGATAAGCAGGATAAGCGCGCCCGCCCACACGGGCAGCCCGAACTGCTGGTTGAGGTTGGATCCGCCGCCGGCGAACATGACAAAGCCGAAGGAGAACAACGAGACGATGGTCGCGATGTCCAGGATCCAGGCGAGTGCCTGGTTAGAGATGTTGCTCAGCACGTTCATGTGCTCGCGGGCCTGGTAGTAGCTTCCCAACTGCAGCAGTGACACGCCGACGACGATCATGAGCGTCGACGAGAGCAGAACGCCGAGGATGCCCTTCGTGCCGAAGGTGACGAAGTACTGGATGGCTTCTTGCCCCGAGGCGAAGCCGGCGCCGACGATGACGCCGGTGAAGGCCATGGAGATGGCCAAGGCACGTTTGAACATGATCTACCGTTTCTCGTTGCGTTCGGCGGCGTCGGAGGCGTCGTCGTCCACCTCGACGTAGTTCGTGTCGCCCTGCGCGACGGGCTCGGTGTGGGTGACGTAGGTGACGGTGTCGGACTCCTCCTCGCGGTCGTAATCCGGCAGGTCGTCGTCGGCCTCCAGCTTGTCGTAGATCTCCTCCTCGATGGACTCGGTGAACGCCGCATCCTCGATGTTGGAGTCCTTGGTCAGCTTCGCCAGCTCACGCTCGTTGCGCTTGGAAAAGCGCATCCGCGGGTCAAGCTTGCGCTCAGTCAGAGCCAACGCCCGGGCGCGTCGACGCCCCTCGGCGGTGAGCTTGGTGCGGCCACGCAGCCACGCGGCGGAGAGCACGACGATCATGAGGATGCCCATGTAGCCCAGCGCCGGGTACACGTAGGCGACGAGGGACTCGAAGCCGACGAAGGACAGCACGAAGCCGATGAGGCAGGCGACGATGTAGACCGGTCGGTAGAGGCTGCGACGCTTGCGGGTCAGCCGCTTGCCGAGAGCGTAGAACATACCGACAGCGGTGTTGAAGATCATGCCGAAGACCACGAAGGTCATGGCGATACCCAGCGACGGGTGGATGTTGTTGATGAGGGCGAGCACCGGCATGGCGGCGCCGGTGACGGTCTCCACCTGTGCGAACAGCGCCAGCACGAGCAGGAACAGCATGACCAGGAAGAACAACCCGCCAAGCACGCCACCGTAGCCGGCGGCCTTCGTGTCCATCATGTTGCCGCCGATGACGATGGCCATAGAGACCGCGGTCATGACGCACAGGCCGATGTAGTTCAGCGCGGAGATCCACCAGTTCGGCAGGGTGGTGGCGACGTTGTCCACGGCGTAGGCGTGGAGCCCGGCGAAGTCCCATTCCGAGGTGGAGATGGTCCAGATGGTGACAAAAAGGATGAAGATGATGACGAAGGGCGTAATGGCGCCGATGACGGCGGTGACCTTGTCCACGTCAAGCATGCCGGTGATGAGCACGAGGACGAGCATGATGAGGGCGCCCACCCACACGGGTAGCCCGAACTGCTGGTTGAGGTTGGATCCGCCGCCGGCGAACATGACGAAGCCGATGGCGAAGAGGGTCACGATCGTGGAAATATCGAGGATCCAGGCCACCACCTTGTTGGAGATGCGGCCGAGCACACTCATGTGTTCCTGGGCTTGGAAGTAGCTGCCGAGCTGCAGCAGGGCCACGCCGGTGACGATCATGAGGATGGATGCGACGGCCGCGCCGGCGACACCCCACAGGCCGAAGGCGACGAAGAACTGCAGCGCCTCCTGGCCGGAGGCGAAGCCGGCGCCGACGATGATGCCGGTGAAGGCCAGGGCTATTGACAAAGCGCGTTTAAACATATCGGCTAATTTTCCCTATCAGCGACGCTGCCCCGCCACGTACACGAAGAATCTTGGCGTGCGCGCCCTCGGTATGGCGCGGTGGCGACTCGATGGGGACTAGCTTAAGGAAGACAGGCATCGCGAGTATCGAGCACCGTCAAGGGTAATAGGTTGCTCAGGTGCGTTTCAGCTTGGACACCCTTGGCGTGGCATTTTTTCAGCTCTTGGTGGTGGCGATGAGGTCGCGCCGGGCGCGGGCCACGCGGGAGCGGATGGTGCCGATGCGCACGCCGGTGATGGTCGCGGCCTCCTCGTAAGAGTATCCGAGCACTTGGGTGAGGATGAGGGCTTCACGACGCTCAGCAGGCAGCTGGTCGATGAGCGAGCGGGCGTCGATCCACTCGCTCCACTGCGATTGATCGGCTCCGAGGTCGGGGGTCGCGGCGGTGGCGTCTTCGTAGGTGACAGTGCTCGCTCGCGGCCGGGAACGCTCCCGCCGGATGTTGTCCACCCAGGCGCGCCGGGCGAGGGAGAGCAGCCAGGTGCGCGCCGACGAACGCGCGGCGAAACGCGGCAGCGCGCCGAGGACGCGGAGATAGGTGTCCTGGGTGAGGTCGTCGGCGAGCTCGGGGCCGGCGAGGTGGGCGAGGAGACGCCAGACGTCATCGTGGGTGGCGCGGATGAATTCGTCGAGGGCGCGCTTGTCCCCTTTGCCGGCACGCAAGGCGAGTTCGGTGACCCGATCGTGCTGGTGAGGGGAGCTAGTGGACACTTTCGACAGAGTAGCAGTCGGGCTCGGTGAAAAGTAGGCCGTCACGATTGTCAGAAGCGACGTAGGCTTCTTGATGGGCTCACCCTTGCGGGATCCACCGAAGGAAACTACCCTATAAGTGGTACGCAACTAATAGACCAGAGCTATCTTCCAGTCCAGGACACGAGAGGAGAATGCGCGATGGCGAACGTCGACGACATTCTGAACCGCGGGCTCCAAAAGCCCGCCAACCCCAAGAACTCCCAGCGCCACTCCGGCGCCCCGGTGGCCAGCGAGAACCACTCCATCACCCAGGGCAGCCAGGGTGCCGTCATCCTCAATGACATCCACCTGATTGAGAAGCTGGCCCACTTCGACCGCGAGATGGTGCCGGACCGCATCCCGCACGCCAAGGGTCTCGGCGCCTTCGGCGAGCTGCACATCACCGAGGACGTCAGCAAGTACACCAAGGCGGACCTCTTCCAGCCCGGCCGGGTCACCCCGATGGCCGCCCGCTTCTCCACCGTCGCCGGCGAGTCTGGCTCCCCGGACACCTGGCGCGACGTTCACGGCTTCGCCCTGCGCTTCTACACCAACGAGGGCAACTACGACATCGTGGGTAACAACACCCCGGTGTTCTTCCTGCGCGACGCCATCAAGTTCCCCGACTTCATCCACTCCCAGAAGCGCCACCCCGCCACCGGCCTGCGCTCCGCCGAGATGCAGTGGGACTTCTGGACCCGCACCCCGGAAACCACCCACCAGGTCACCTACCTCATGGGCAGCCGCGGCACGCCGCGCTCCGCGCGTGAGATGAACGGCTATGGCTCCCACACCTTCCAGTGGATCAACGCCGAGGGCACCCCGGTGTGGGTCAAGTACCACTTCCTCTCTCAGCAGGGCGTGCACAACTTCACCGACGCCGAGGCCACCAAGGCCGCCGGCGAGACCCCGGACCTGCACCGCCAGGACCTCTACGAGTCCATCGAGGCCGGCGACTTCCCCCGCTGGGACGTCTACGTCCAGATCATGCCGGTTGACGAGGCGGAGAACTACCGCTTCAACCCCTTCGACCTGACCAAGACCTGGTCCAAGAAGGACTACCCGCGCATCAAGGTCGGCTACTTCGAGCTCAACCGCAACCCGGTGAACTTCTTCGCCCAGATCGAGCAGCTGGCGCTCGACCCGAGCAACCTCGTCCCGGGCATCGGCTTCTCCCCGGACAAGATGCTCCAGGGCCGCATCTTCGCCTACGCCGACCAGCAGCGCTACCGCATCGGGCCGAACTACCGCCAGCTGCCGGTCAACCGTCCGGTGTTTGATGTCAACACCTACTCGCAGAACGGCGCCATGAACTACGAGTTCCAGGCCGCCGACCACCCGGTCTCCACGCCGAACGCCACCCAGTACGGCGCCGGCTACCTGGACGACGGCGTCACCTCCAACCACGGTGACACCTTCGGAGCGGCGAACCAGTACGGTGAGGCTTCCGACGCCATGATCGGCGTTGACGCTCACGGCACCGATCTCACCCGTGGCGCCTACATCAAGCACGCGGAGGATGACGACTACATCCAGGCCACCATCCTCTACCGCGACGTCTACAACGACGACGAGAAGGAGGAGCTCGCCAACAACATCGCCGGCGCGATGGCTGGTGTCTCCGCCGAGCTGGAGAAGCGCGTCTACGCCTACTGGGCCAACGTGGACAAGAAGCTCGCCAAGCGCGTCGAGGAGATCTTCACCGCCGCTAAGTAGCGGGGCCTAAGCCCACGACGCCGCCGGCCCCGTTAGAAGCGAGCGAATAGGCGGCGTCGCAGTGGCCGATCACCCAGGGGTCGTGACTGACCACAATGACGCCGGCCCCGGCTGCCGCCGCCTGCCGGAAATCATCAAGGGCATCAGTAATCTAGGGCAGCAGAAAAACCAGCAGGCCCAGCAGACTTAGCAACGAGTGGCTTCCGTTTCCTAGCGTTTGTCGCAGATCATGAGCACGATGTTTCATTGCAGGGTTGCCCGGAGCAGGGTCTTTCGTCTCCTGATCATTAGCTAGAACATTCCCCGATGGTGGCTGCCTGCCCACGACGAAGGCCGAGCCCGCTACGCGGCGGGCCCGGCCTTCAGTCAATGTAGGGTTCTCAGGGGCGCTGGCGCTCGGGGTCGCCTTCGCGTTCGGCGCCTTCCGGGGTGGAATCGACGACGGTGACGCCGTAGACCGCGCGGCCCATGTAGAAAGAGCCGACGGACGCGATGACCCACAGTCCGGCGATAGCGATGATCGCCCGGACGAAGTCATTGGGGTCGAAGCCTCGGGTAGCCCAGTCGTAGATGAGCTTCGCCACGATGAGCACCGGGAGTCCCACACCCACCAGCGGGCCCATGAGATTGACCCGGGTTAGTGCGTCTGGGGCGCGCCACTGAGCGATGGCGGTTACCAGCGCCATAGCCGCCGCGAGCACGACGAGGGCTGCCACGATGATTTCGTACCACGTCATTGCCCTTACCTCCTTCCTCGGGTGACGATGCGGGACATGGACAGCGTCGGCATGACCCCGGCCACGATTGCCGCCAGGATAGCGACCTCGTAGCTGATGAACGTCTCGTTGATGATCGAATAGGTGAGGTAGAACGCCACCATGCCGTAGAACACGAGGTCGGCGACCACGGCGCGGCTGACGACGTCGGAGGTCTTGAGGATCAGCGCCACGCCGGCCACCATGCTCAGCGCCATGACGGCCATCGAGGCGGCGATTATCCAGGAGAAGATGCTCACTTCACTACCCTCCTCGGGCTGGTGTAGTCGTAGTACTCGATGGGCAGCTCCTCGGCGGATCCCTGACCCGGAACCCCGTGGTCGATGCCCGCCACATGCGGGGCGAGACGGACCTCCATGTCGGCCAGGCCCCGGGTGATCTCCGCCGGGTCGTCGCCAAAGGCATCCTGGACCAGGAGGATGCGCGGGTCGCCGGGGCGGGCGGGTTCGCGCAGGCCCAGGGAGAGCGTTGACGGGGTCGCGGTGATGGAGGTGGAGAACCAGAAGATCTCCCAATCGCTGGTCACCCGCAGCGGGTAGCGAACCACCATCGGCGTGAAACCGATGTCGGGGCGCAAGGCCCGGGCTGCCACGGCGAAACCGGCGGCGAAGATCTCCTTAATGAGCCACGCGATGTAGACGATGGCGTGCATGGTTTATCGACCTCCCTGCAGGTGGGTCATGTCGGGGATGCCCACGGCGTCGTCGCCGAGCACCGCCTGGGCGTAGTCATCAACGTTGAGCAGCGAGTCGGTGGCACCGTACACTGCGGCGGACAGCGGCCCAGCGCCGAGGAACATCATCAACGATAGCCCCATGAGCAGCGCCGACGGGGCCAGCAGGCGCCACCGAACGTGCAGATACTCCGGCATGTTCTGCATCGGGCGGCCCCAGAACACCTCACGCCACACGCGCAGCATACTGAGCAGGGCACCGAAGGAAGCCACGATGATGGCGGTGATGACCACGACGGAGCGAGCGTCGGCCGTCGACGCGGCGCCCAGAACCAGCATCACCTTGCCCCACAGGCCGGAGAACGGCGGGAAGCCGACCACGGAGAACGCACCCGCGGCGAAGATCGCGGCGGTCCAGCGGTCTCGTCGCATCAGCCCAGACAGCTGCCGGATTTGCCCGGTGCCGTAGGTCTCCTCGATCGCGCCGGAGTTGAGGACCAGCGCGCCGACGGTAATCATGTGGTGCAGCGTGTACATGAGCCCGGCGGCCAGGGCGGCGCGCGGGTGATCGTCGACGAAAGCCAGCATCACGAGGATGAAGGGCATACCCGTGACCATCTGGTAGGCGAGGACCTTGCGGATGGAGTGCTCGGCCAGGCCGGCGAAGGCGCCGATCATCATGGAGATCACCATGGCGACGACGATGAGCCACGCCCACCGGTCCTCCAGGTCGAAGATGACGGTGTAGATGCGGAAGAGCATGTAGACCGCCACTTTGGTGTGCAGCCCGGAGAACAGGCCCATGACCGCGGCGGAAGAGTTGGGGTACGTGCGCGGCAGCCAGGTGTGCACCGGGAACACCCCTGCCTTGGCCACTAGGGCGATGATGACGATGCCCATTGCTACCGTCGCCGGGCCGTTGCCGGCCGCCACGCCGCGCAGTGCGGCGATATTCACCGCGCCGGTCACGCCGTACACGTAGCCCACGCCGGTGACTAGCAGCGTCGACGCCGCCAGGTTGACCAGGATGAACACGCGGGCGGAGCGGAGACGGTCGCGCCCACCGGTCATGGCGATGAGGCCATAGGACGGCAGCAGCATGACCTCGATCATGACGAAGAAGTTGAAGAGGTCCGCGGTGAGCAATGCGCCGTTGACACCGGTGATGAGGATGAGCGTCAGCGTCGAGTAGAACCGCGACGTGGTCTCCCCGGAGGCGGTGGCGAACCAGTTGGCGGTGGCGGCGACGATCATCGTCGTGACGATCATGACCGCCGAGAAGCGATCACCCGCGAAGGAAATGCCCACCCCGGCGGGGTAGAGGCCGATCGTCTGAGAGATCGCGCCGTGGGTGCTCGTGTAGGCGAACAACCATCCGCCGCCGGCGGCGAGCGCCAGCGGGGTGGCGATGTGCAGCACGTCGCGCAGCCACTTGACCGGGCTGAGGACGGCGAAGGCGGCGAGGAATAGCGGGGCCGCGACGAACAGCGGCAGCATCACGCTAGCTGTTGAGGCTGTCATGGAGCACCTCCTGTCGGATCCGGTCCCGGCCGAGGGTGGAGAAGGGGTCTGCCCATTCGTGCACGTCGGGCGTGCCGTCGGCGATGTCGGGTCCCTCGGGGGAGACGAGCTTGTCATCGGTGTCATCGTCGACGCCGAGCGCCGACGTCGCCAGCAGCAACGTCGTCGTGGCCATCGAGATGACGACCGCGGTGAGGACGAAAGCCTGCGGCAGCGGGTCGCCGGCGACGGCCAGGTCGCGGGTGCCGAAGAAGGTTTCGCCACGCCACGCGCCCACGCCGGTGGCCAGCAGCATCAGGTTCGACGCGTGCCCCAACAGGGACATAGCGAAGATGATCCGCACCAGGCCCCGCTGGAACATGAGATACACCGCGCCCGCGGCGAGCACGGAGATTGTCAGTGCCATAACCATCTACTTCTCCTCCTTCGCGGCGAACATGAGCTTCGGGCTATCCGCCGGGTTGATGGGGCGCGGGAAGTCCTCGTCGGTGTCCTCCGGGAAGTCCTGGCCCATGCCGAGGGTGGAGTCCGGGTCGGGGTGTTCGGCGAGGTAGTTCAGCTCGTGTGCTTCGCCGACGCCCGCGCGCAGGTAGCCGCCCAGGGCGTTGATGGCCATGGTGAGCATGCCCAGCACGCAGAGGTAGATGCCGCCGTCGAAGATGAGCGAGGTGGTCAGGTGTTGCCCCAGCACGTGACCGTGGATGGCGTAGAGGAAACCGCCCTCCAGCAGGCCGAGGAAGCCGGCGCTGATGGCCACCGCGATGCCCACGCCGGTGAGGTAAATCGGGGTGCGCCGGGAGACGACCTTGCCGTCGGAGCCCTGGGACATGTAGGACATGCCGAAGGCCGTCGCCATGACCAGCGCCGCGACGAAGCCGCCGCCCGGGGCGGTGTGCCCGCGGAAGAAGATGAGCACGCTGAGTACGGCGAGCACCGGGGTGGCCAGCTTCAGCGCCTTCTTCAGGGGAAGAGAGTTGAGCTGGGACTGGCCGAAGGGGTTCGGGTGCGTGCCGCGCAGGAAGGGGTAGCGCGGCATGGTGGAGACGAACGCGGCCAGGACCACGGCGGCCATGCCGAGCACGGAGAGCTCGCCCAAGGTGTCGAAGCCACGGAACTCGACGATGATGACTGCGACGATGTTGTTGCCGCCGGCGATGTCGTAGGCGTTGTCGATGTACCACATCGCCAGCTCGGAGCGGTCATGCCGGCCCAGCAGGCCGTATACCGCGGCGAAGACGACGACGCCGGTGGCGACCGCCGCGACGGCGCCGATGATGCTGCGCCGGCGGGGTGCCTTGGGGAAGCTGCGCGGCTGGTGGCGCAGGGCCAGGAAGATGACGATGACGGTGAGCGATTCGACGAGGAACTGCGTCAACGCCACGTCGGGCGCACCCAGCAGCAGCATCTGCAGGCTGATGCCGACGCCCACGGTACCGACGAGCACCGCCGCCGTCAGCCGGGAGCGGGACACCACAAGTCCCGCCACGGAGGCAACGACGACGAGGAACGGCACCAGGTCGAGGTACCAGAAGGAATCCAAACCGTCGGCGCGCGGCGCCAGCGGGATGCCGTCGACGCCCTTCGTGCCGAACAGGGTGACGAACCCGAGCGCAAGGATGAGGCTGATGAGCATCGCCATGTGGCGGGTCGGGTTGAGCGAATCCGCCAGCGAGCCCAGCACCCGGCCTAGGGCGGTCAGCGCGCGCTGGAGGCCGGCGAGGACCCCGTTGCCGTCGAAGGGCAGGAAGGCGCGGCCCTCGAAGGCCGGCCAGTAACGCTTGCGCGCGATCGTCGCCACGACGCCGAGGATGAGCACAAGCACCGAGACGATGAGCGGGGCGGTGATCCCGTGCCACAGAGCGAGGTGGGAGTGGGAGCTGCCCGGGCCGGCCACACTGGCCACGGCGGCGTCGATCGGGGCGTTGAGGCGAGCCAGCAGCAGCGGCACGACCACGGACATCAGCCCCGGCAGGGCGGCGGGCAGCCACAGAGCGACGGGCGCCTCCTTGACGTCCGACATGTCACGCGGGCCGTCGACGAAGGCACCGAAGACGATCTTCGCGGAGTAGATGAAGGTCAGCAGAGCGGCGACACCGGCCGTGATCAGCAACGCCATGCCGGCCGCGCCCCCGAGCTCCTCGAAGGCGGTGAGCATCGACTCCTTGGAGACGAAGCCGAACAACGGCGGGACCGCAGCCATGGACGCGGCGGCGATGACCACCGAGCCGAAGGTGAACGGCATCTTGTCGTACAACTTGCCGAGGCGGCGGATGTCTCGCGAACCGGCCTGGTGATCGACCACGCCGATGAGCATGAACAACGAAGACTTAAACAGCGCGTGGGCGAGCGTGTGCACCAGAGCGGCAGCGATGGCGAAGGGTGTGCCGACGCCGATCGTCGCCACGATCCACCCCAGGTGAGACACCGTGGAATAGGCCGTGAGGTGCTTGAGGTCCGTCTTCTGCACGGCGAAGATCGCCGACATGATGGCCGTTGCCATGCCGACGCAGATGAGCGTCACCTGCCAGGCGGTCACGTCGCTAAACACCGTGGAGAAACGGATCAAGAGGTAGATGCCGGCCTTGACGACGGCCGCCGCATGGAGGAAGGCCGACACCGGGGTGGCGGCGGCCATGGCCTCAGGCAGCCAGAAGTGGAAGGGGAACTGCGCGGCCTTGGTGAAAGCACTCGTTGCTACCAGCAACGCGACCAGCGTGGTCAACCCCGGCCGCTGGCCCCACACGTCCGACGAGAGAATCTCCTGGATGTTGGTGGAGCCGACGCTCGTGGCGGCGATGGCCAACGCGGCCAGCAGCGTCAGGCCGCCGAAGAACGTCAGGATGAGGGTGCGCATCGAGCCTGCCTCGCCGCCGGATCCGGAACGGGCGATGAGCAGGAAGGACGCAATGGAGACGAGCTCCCAGGCGATGAAGAGCACCACCGCGTCATTGGCCAGGACCAGCAGGAGCACGGAGGCGGTAAACGCCGTCATGATCGTGTAGAAACTGGTGTTTCCTTCCTTCTTAGGAAGGTAAGCCGCCGAATAGATGAACACCACCGCGCCGATCACGAGCGCCAGCAGGGCGAAGAACACGCCCAGGCCATCGGCCCGCAAGCTGACCGTCACGTCCCCGCCGGCGCCGATGAGCCCGGAGACCCACACCGCGTCGTAGGTCAGGGGCGTTCCGGACACGATGCCCGGCAGCTCCCGGGCCAGCAGCCCGGCGGCGAGGAGAAGCAGGCCGGCAAGAGGCCAACCCGCAGTTCTGTCCATCATTCGGACGGCCACGGGTGCCAGCGCTACCGCTGCCACCGCGATGAGTACTACCACAAGTAGCGTCATCCGCACATCACATCCGAACTTCGTATTGAAAACGTACAAGATTTTGCAGTAGACCCAAGGTTACACGCCGTATCTCACCCGGAAGTTGGAGACTCACAACCGCCTTAGCGCCGCCTAAGTCAGTGGTGGGAAGGGCCTCGGCGCAACGTCGCTGGTTACTATCACTGCTATGACACGCCGTGCCTCGATCCTCGTCCTGCCGTTGCTGCTCCTCGTGCTGCTTCCAGCCCTCATCAGCGCCGCCGGCACGCACGGCGCCGCCCCGTCCGCTCAAGCCGCCGGCGTGACACCCGCGGCGTCGGCCTCGCTGGAGGAAGCCCGCCGGGCGGTTGGTGAAGCATCCTCGCAGGCCGGGTTCCTGCTCGATGGCACGCAGCAGCTCGTCGACGGCGTCGGCGCCGGCGACGGAAAGGACCTACTGGCCGGGGCCAAAGCGGCGGCGGACGGCTCCGCCGAACTCTCGGCCGGGCTCGTCGAGCTACAAGCAGCAACCGGGCAGCTAGGCTCCGGCGCCGCCGCTGTCGCCACCGGGGTGGAGCACGCCTCCGAGCCGCTCATCGCCATCGGCGTCGTCGTGGGCCAGGTCCGGGGCTCCGTCGACCGAGCCATCACCAACCTGGAAGGCAACCCGAACCCGGAGGCGGCCCGCGCCCGGGAGGAGCTCATCGCCGTGCGCAAACAGCTCGATAACGTGCCTGTGGACTCGGGCGCCGTCGCCGAGCTGGAGAAGCTGCGCACCGGTGCGCGCGACATCGCCAATCAACTCGGCACTCCCGGCTACGCTTATCACGACGGGGTCTACTCCGCCACCGCCGGAGCCCAGGAACTCGCCTCGGGGCTGGCGAAGATCAACGGCCAGCTCGGCGGATCCGAAGACGGGATCGGGGCGCTGTCCGACGGCGCCACGCGCCTGCATTCCCTCGCGCAGCAGACCGATTCCCGCATCGCCGCGGCCGACGAGCAGCTCACCGCCCTCGCCACCGGAGCCGGGGCGGACGCGCCGGCGTCGACGGGCGTAGCCGGCCTGGATACCCGCATCGCCATCCTCATCTCCGCGCTGGTGATGCTGGGTGGCTTCGCCACGGCGCTTACCTTGGTGTTCGGTACCCGCCTGCCGCGCCTGCTCGTGGCCGGCGGCGGGATCCTCGTCAGCGCCACGGCCGGCGAGGCGGCCCTGTTGACCATGGCGACCGGGATCGGTGGGGTGGCGGCCGTCGTCGCGTTCGCCCTCTTTGTGCTCACTGCCCTCGCTGCCGTCGGGCTGACCGGGGTGTTCCACAAGCTCTTCGGCGCGCTATGGGGAACGGCCGTCACCGGGGCGTTCGGCGTGGTGCAGCTCGCCGTCGTGGGCTGGGGGTGGGCCACCATGTCCGTGGGGTCCGGCGCCGCCCCGACGTGGGTGGCCGGGCTGCTCGGGGCGCTGCCGCTGCACTGGGCCACCAGCGCCCAGCTCCTGGCGGGGACGATGCTGGGCGACGGCGCTTTGGTCGCAGCACTGCCCGCCTTCGGTGCGGCGAGCGTCCAATTCGCGGTGGCTGTCGGGGTGCTCGCCACCTTGTCCATCTTCGGCGCGATCCTGGGGTGGCGGCGGGCGGGCCGGGCGCCGCGACCGGCCGCGGTCTAAGAGAATAGAAAAAAGACCCCCTGGCCGAAGCCAGGGGATCTCTCTCAGGGTGGTCGGGATAACAGGATTTGAACCTGCGACCTCCTCGTCCCGAACGAGGCGCGCTACCAAGCTGCGCCATATCCCGGCGACTGCAGCAACCGGCTAACCGGTTCCTTGCGGTACCCGCAATACTGTAGTCCACGCCCCGAGAAAAGGGCAAAACGCCAGCGTGGCGCGGCTAGGCTGCGGAAGAGCTGGCGCGTTCCGTGATGCGCAGCAACGTCGCCGACGGCCGGCAGAACAGGCGGAAGGGCACAAACTTCGACGTACCCAGGCCGTTCGATACGTGCATCCACATCGAGTCGAAGCGGTGTAACCCCTGCACCCGGGCGCGGTCGATGCCGCAGTTGGTCACGATCGCCCGGGAGCCGGGCAGGCAGAGCTGGCCGCCATGGGTATGCCCGGACAGGGACAGCTGGTAGCCGTCGCGCTCGAACAGCGTGAGCACCCGCGGTTCCGGGGAGTGGGTCAGGGCCAGCGACAGGTCGGCGGCGGCGTTGGGCGCGCCGGCGATCGTCGAGTAATCGTCGAGGTCGTGGTGCGGATCGTCGACCCCGGCGATGGCGAGGCGTAAGCCCCCGGCCTTGAACTCCACGCGCTGATGGGTGGCGTCGTGCCAGCCCCGCTCGACGAAGGCCGCCCGCATGTCCCGCCAGGGCAGGGGCTGCTTCGACGGCTTCCGCTTGCGGCCAAAAAGGTAAGGAATCGGGTTGGTCGGCCGCGGCGCCCAGTAGTCATTGGTGCCGAAGACGAAGGCGCCGGGGCGGCTCAGCAGCGGACCCAGCGCGGCGAGAACCGAGGGGACCGCACGGGCGTCGGAGAGATTATCGCCGGTGTTAATGACGAGGTCCGGCTCCAGCGCGTCGAGCGCCGACACCCACGCGATCTTGACGTCCTGGCCGGGGATCATATGCAGATCCGAGACGTGCAGCAGCCGAAACTCGCCGCCGCCGAGCACACCGGGTTCCAGGATGGGCAGCTCCACCTTCTTGAGCTCGAAGTGAGTGAGCTCTCGGTTGCCCCACCAGGCGGTTGCGGCGCCGGCGGCAATCCCGGCGGCGGTGGAGAACAGGGCGGCCCGCACGAGGGACCGGAGGAGACGAGGGGCGGCGAAAGAACTACTCACCCCGGCCAGCCTACCGGCTCGCCGTCGGCTAGCCTACGAGGTCGCCCAGGAGCCCGTTGACCTCGTCGGCGAAGTCCTGAAGCTGGCTCACCGTGTCATCCAGCGAGGCCCCCGGCTGGCCGTTCGGGGCGGTCGTCGGCGCCGTGGAGGTTCCCGAGGTCGGCGTCTCCTCGACGATGGGCGCGGCCGGCGAGCCGTCGGCCAGCTGCAGCTGGACCGCGCCGCCACCCAAGGCGATCGCGCTCACCACGACGCCGCGCGGCAGGCCGTTGCCGAACACGGTGGTGGTTTGGGTGACGGTCAGGCCGGCTTCCGCGAGGCGGGCTCGGGCGACGTCCTCGCTGAGGCCCGACACTCCCGCCAGGGCGGCATTGGTGGTGCCCATGAAGTAGGTGCTCGCGGCCTGCGGCATGTACCCCTGCATAGCCAGCGGGGACTGCATGTGCAGGGTGAAGTAGCTGCGGGCCGGCTCGTCGCCGCCGAACAGGGAGCCCCAGTCGCACTGGTAGACGGGGGAGGTGCACAGCGGGGTGGTGGTGGGGCCGTCGTTGAAGATGTACGGCGCGGCGGCAAAGGTGCTGTTGAAGCCGAGGAACGCCGCGGACATGTGAGACTCGGTGGTGCCGGTCTTGGCGGCGGCGCTGCCGGAGAAGCCCGTCATCTGGGCGGCCTCACGGGCGGTGCCTTGGGCGACGTCCAGCGTCATCGCCTGGCCGAGGGCGCGGGCGAGTTCGGCGTCGAGGACCTGCTCACAGTCGGGCCGTTCGAGCGCGAGTTCCTGGCCCTGGCGATTGGTCACCTTCCGGACCGGGTTGGGTTCGCACCAGCGGCCGTCAGCGCCGAGGGTGGCGCCGACGTTGGACAGCTCCAGCGGGTTGACCGCCGTCGGCCCGAGGGTGAAGGAGCCGAGGTTGTTGTCCTTGAAGTAGTCGGCAATGGACGTGTTTTCGTCGTAGGTCCCGGGCTCGGTGTAGGAGCGTAGGCCCAGCTTGACGGCCATGTCGACGATCGCCGGCACGCCCACCCGTTCCGTGAGGATGATGAAGGTGGTGTTGGGGGAGTGCGCCAACGCCTCGGTGAGGGTCATGCTGGGCTTGTAGACGCCGGCGTTTTCCACGCAGTACATCCCGGGCGGGCAGCCGGCCGCGCCACCGTTGCCGAGGCCCTGGGCGTTGTACCGCGCCGGCACCGGCAGGGTTTCGTTCAGCCCCATGCCGTCTTCTAGGGCGGCAGCGGCCGTAAACACCTTAAACACGGAACCGGCGCCGTTGCCGATGAGCGTGCTCGGTTGCGGCAGGTAGGTTTGCCCAGCCTCAACATCGAGGCCATAGTCCCGCGAGGACGTCATCGCGAGGATGCCCCGCTCATCCGTCGGTTCCACGACGTTGATGACCTCGGCCACCCCCGGCTGCGTCGACGCGACGTAGGTGGCGGCGGTGGAGTGGGCAGCGTCCTGCAGTGCCGGGTCGAGGGTCGTGGTGACGTCGAGGGCGTCGTCGTAGATCTGCTCCTCGGTGAGTCCCTTGGCCTCAAGGTAGTTAATGACATAGTCGCAGAAGAAGCCGCGATTGCCGGCAGTGATGCAGCCGTTGGGCAGCACCGGCGGGTCCTCGCGAACCCCCAGGGGTTCGGCGGCGAAGGCCGTGGCATCGGCCTGGGCCAGGACCCCGTTGTCGACCATGGACTGCAGCACCGTGTTGCGGCGCTCGATGACGGCCTCTTCGTTGGTATAGGGGTTGAGGTACTCCGACGACTGCACCATGCCGGCGAGCATGGCGGCCTGGGGGACGCTCAACTCGGCGGCGGGGATGTCGAAGTAGGTCTGCGCGGCCACCTCAATGCCGTAGGCGTGATTGCCGAAGGGCACCAGGTTGAGGTAGTTGGCGAGGATCTGATCCTTGCTCAGGCGCCGGTCCAGCTCTGAGGCCAAGCGCATCTCCCGCAGCTTGCGGGGAATGGACTGCTCCACGGCGGCCTGCTGCTCCTCTTCGGTGTCCGCGGCCACGTGCAAGAGGTAGTTCTTGACGTACTGCTGATTGAGTGTCGACGCGCCCTGGGAGACGCCGCCGGCGAGGACGTTGGTGACCAGCGCGCGGGCCGTGCCGCGCAGGTCCACGCCGGTGTGCTCGTAGAAGCGGTGGTCCTCAATGGCGACGATGGCGTCCTTCATGGCTTGGGAAATCTTGTCCGCCGGGACCACCTGCCGGTGCTGGCGGTAGAGGTAGACCATGGGCTCCCCGGTGGCGTCGCGAATGGTGGTGACGCCGGGTGCGCGGCCGGCGGTCATCCCCGCGAGCTCGTCCTCGATCGAGCGATTCGTCTGCTTGACCGCGGCGCCGGCGATCCCCGCGACGGGGGCCAGTAACAGGGCCAAGAGAATACCGGCGACGAGGGTGCCGATGAGCAGATGTGCCCAAGCCTTCGAAGAGTTCACCCTCGTTAGCATAGGTGCTCGGCCTGCTCAGTGGAACTAGGTTCTACCCCCTCAAAGTGTGACCTACTAGACACCGACTTGCGGACGTGAAACTATCTACGTAATTGCTTCGTAGGGCTACCGGCGACGGCCGCCCTTAGATGAGTCTGACGCTGCAGCTATGAGGAGTCATCAATGGTTGTTCGAACCCCAGCGCCGAGCAGGCCGGCAGCTTCCGTTCCCGAAGAATTCCGCCGAAACGCCTGGGTAACTCGCGCCAACTGCCGAGGGGGGGACCCGGATGTGCTCTTCGTTCGCGGAGCAGAGCAGCGTGGGGTGGCCGCAACGGTGTGCGCAAAATGCCCGGTCGCCCTTCAATGCCTCGCCGATGCCTTGGATAACCGTATCGAGTTCGGAGTGTGGGGAGGGCTCACTGAGCGCCAGCGACGGGCGTTGCTGCGCGCCAACCCCTCCATCGTTAGCTGGGCCACCTTCCTCGCGGAGGGCGGCCAACCCGTCGAACCGAAGCGGCGCAGCGCCGCCCGTCGTCCCGCAGTGAGCTAGCCGCGTTACTACCCCTGCTCATCCGCCCGTCGTTTAAGGTAGCGGCATGAAGAATTGGGAATACTCCACCGTACCGCTGCTCAGCCACGCCTCTACCCAGATCCTCAACTCCTGGGGTGAAGACGGCTGGGAGCTCGTCTCCGTCGTCCCGGGCCCGAACCCGGATAGCTCCATTGCCTTCCTCAAGCGGGAGTTGAGCTAAGCGATGGCAGCCACCGAAACCCTAGCCGAGCTGGGCATCAGCCTTCCCCCGGTGGCGGCGCCGGTCGCCGCCTACACCCCGGCGCTGCGCGTCGGCAACCAGGTGTGGACCTCCGGCCAGCTGCCCTTCGTTGATGGCCAGTTGCCCGCCACCGGCAAAGTGGGCGCGGATATCTCCGCGGCTAAGGCCGAGGAGTTCGCCCGCATCGCCGCGCTCAATGCCCTGGCAGCTATCGACGCCGTCGCCGGCCTGGACGCCGTGACCCGGGTCCTCAAGGTCGTCGTCTTCGTTGCCTCCGCCGAGGATTTCGTCGATCAACCGCTGGTCGCCAACGGGGCGTCGAACCTCATGACGGACGTCTTCGGCGAGGCCGGAACCCACGCCCGTTCCGCGGTGGGGGTGGCCGTGCTGCCGAAGGACTCCCCGGTGGAGGTGGAGGTCATCGTCGAAGTTGCCGGCGACGGCGCTACCGAGCCGGCGTCTGTGCGATAACCCCGGCTACCGGGGCGTACCAGGAACGATGCCGGTTACATAAAAGGAGGCTGGGCGGTAGGCTAGGGCGTATGCAGTTTCCTGCCTATGCCCAGCTGCGCCCGGTAACCGACTCCGCCAGCGTAGTTCTGTGTGACAACCCGAGCTACGGAGCGCTCGAAGGGACGAACTCCTGGATCATCCGCGCGCCGGAGGATGACGACGCCATCGTCGTCGATCCCGGCCCGGAGGACGAGGGCCACCTAAACGTCCTGTCCGCGCGCGGCCACCGCGTCGCCCTCATCCTGCTCACCCATCGCCATCACGATCACGCCGCGGGCGCGTTGCGCTTCCGGCAGCTCACCGGCGCCCCGGTGCGGGCGATCGACGAGCGTTATTGCATCGGCGGCGAGCCCCTCGTTGACGGCGAGATCATCTCGCTGGAGGACGTCACCCCGGAGCTGCGGGTGGCCCACACCCCGGGTCACACCCAGGATTCGGCGTGCTTCTTCGTCTACACGCGAGAGGCCGGTAACTCCCCGCTGGAGGGGATCATCACCGGTGACACCATCGCGGGGCGCCACACGACGATGATTTCCGAGACCGACGGCGACCTCGGTCGCTACCTGGACACCCTGAGCATGCTGGAGGCCGAGGGCCGCGACGTGCCGCTGCTGCCCGGGCACGGCGAGGAACTGCCGGACCTGTCCGTGATGGCGCGTAAGTACATCGACCGCCGCCACTATCGGCTCCAGCAGATCCAGGAGCAGTGGGAGAAGCACGGCCGGGACATTTCCGTCGACCGGCTGGTGGATGAGATGTACCAGGACGTGGACCCGGTGCTGCGCGACGCCGCGCTGCAATCCACCCGGGTAGCGCTTCGCTATCTCGCTACCCAGGGCTAGCTGTTATACCCCGGTAGGTCGCGATACCGACCTACCGGGCGTGACGGGCGACCTACCGGGTCGCGATACCGACCTACCGGGCCCGGCGGGCGAGGTGCTCCGGGTCGACGATGATGACGGACTTGCCCTCCAGCTTGATCCAATTGCGGTGAGCGAAGGTGGCCAGCGCCTTGTTCACCGTCTCGCGGGAGGCGCCCACCAGCTGGGCGATTTCCTCCTGGGTGAGGTCGTGGTTGACGCGCCACGCGGCACCCTCGCGCACGCCGAAGCGGTTGGCTAGCTGCAGCAGGGTCTTGGCCACGCGGCCGGGCACGTCGGTGAAGATGAGGTCCGCGAGGGCCTCGTTGGTGCGCCGCAGGCGACGGGCGAGGACGCGCAGCAGCTGCTGGGACACCTCGGGGTGGGCGGCGAGCCAGGAACCGAGGACCTCGGAGTCCATGGTGGCGGTATCGACGTCGGTGACGCACACCGCCGAGGAGGTGCGGGGGCCCGGGTCGAAGATGGAGAGTTCGCCGAACATGTCCGACGGGCCCATCACCGTGAGGAGATTCTCCCGGCCGTCCTTGGAGTGCCGGGCGAGCTTCACCTTGCCGGCGGTGATGATGAATAGCCGATCGCCGGGCTCGCCTTCGTCGAAGATCGTGGTCCCGCGGGGATAGCGCGTGGTTTCAAGGCTGTCGATGAGGTTGTTGACAGCGGCGGAATCGACTCCCTGGAAGATGCCTGCGCGGGACAGGATGTTCTGAACGTTATCCATGTACTTCTCCTAAAAACGCTTCGGCGGGCCGTGGTGAGGCCGTAAGGTCGCCGGTCGCGGGGCGACGAAACCTGGGTGTGTAGCGCCGTCCATGGCAGTGACTGAGAGCACACTATATCGCGTGGGCCTCCGGTATGTTGGGAAATGGTCACCCAAAAACAAGTCTGAGACCCGCGCCACAATTCGTGGTTGAACGCCCGTACGAATCCGGCGTGCGCAGCCTACGCCGCGGCTTACGCGGCAGCGTTCGGAGCGCCGGGAGTGCCGTCAGCGCCCGGCGCCTGGTCGGGGTTCGGACTGGGCGTGACCGGCAGCGGGGCGGAGAGCGCTTTGTCTTCCAAATAAGCCATGCCGATGGCGAACAGACCCAGGTACAACGGCACAAAAATCACCGAGAGCGTAGTCATGGCGCTCATCATACGCACCCCGGGGCGCACCCGGATCGCCGCTTAGCGGCCAATATACTGAGAAGACATGTCCTCCTCACGACAATCCGGGTCCTCGCTCACGCCGCAGAAGCGTCCCGTCGTCGGCGCGCACCGCGCCGCCCGAGGCGAAGAAACCGCCCTGGCCCGCACTCGCCGAGCCCGACGGATCAATCGGACCCTGGCGGTTGCCTACCCGGACGCCCACGCTGAGCTGGATTTCCGTACCCCGCTTGAACTACTCGTCGCCACGGTGCTGTCGGCCCAGACCACCGATGTCCGCGTCAACCAGGTCACGCCCCGGCTCTTTGCCACGTACCCGACCGCCGCGGCCTACGCCCGCGCGAACCGGGCGGAACTGGAGGAGATCATTCGCCCCACCGGGTTCTACCGGGCCAAGGCGGGGCACCTCATCGGCTTGGGCACGCAGCTGGAGCAGCGCTTCGACGGCGTCGTCCCGCGCGCCCTGGAGGACCTCATTAGCCTGCCGGGAGTGGGGCGCAAGACGGCCCACGTCGTGCGGGGCAACGCCTTTGACCTTCCGGGGTTGACCGTGGACACCCATTTCCAGCGGCTCGTACACCGGTGGCGGCTCACGGCGGAGAAGGACCCGGTGGCTATCGAGCGCGACCTCGCCGAGATCATCGAGAAGAAGGAGTGGACGCTGTTTTCCCACCGGGTGATCTGGCACGGACGACGGGTCTGCCACGCGAAATCCCCGGCCTGTGGGGTGTGCATGATCGCCGCCGACTGCCCGGCCTACGGCGAATCTGGGCCGACGGAACCGGCGGCGGCCGCGAAGCGGGTTACCAGCCCCGATAGGCGGCACCTGCTGGACATGGCAGGGTGGGAAGCATGACTCGACGCAGCCTCCTGCTCAGCATCGTCGTGGCCGTGATGGCCACCCTCGTGGTCCTGGCCGGCGCCCGGGTGTTGCTGCGCAGCGAGCCCGACGCCACCTCGTCCGCTGAGCCTTCTGCCTCCTCCGCGCTCGACGCACCCGACGTACCCGACGCCGCGCCCGACGCGGACGGGCTGGCGGAGCTAGAGCGCCGACCGGACTGCCGCTCCACCGGGGTGACCGGCATCGAGCTCGACTGCCTCGGCGGTTCCGCCGGCACCGGCGCACAGTCCAACGGGGTCCAATTGGTCAACGTGTGGGCCTGGTGGTGCGCGCCGTGCCGGGCGGAGCTGCCCCATCTCGAAGAATTTGCCCGCCGTCACCCGGAGATCGAGGTCGTCGCCCTCCATTCGGATCCGGACGCCGCGGGCGGCGCCCACCTGCTCAACGAGCTGGGTGTGGACCTGCCCAGCTATCAGGACTCGGAGAAGGCTTTCGTCGCCCAGCACGCGCTGCCGGGCGTGGTTCCGATTAGCGTGCTCGTCGTCGATGGGCAGGGGGTGCAGGTCTATCCCACCTACTTCGAGTCCGTGGAGCAGATCGAGGACACCGTGTCCGCCTCCCTGGAGGCGATCGGCCGATGACTGTCCGCGCACCCTTCGCCCCTTCGCGCGCGCCGGAGTGGCTTCGTCGCTTGAGCGACCGCGTCCCGGCCATGACCCCCGACCTGGCGGGCGTGCTGGGCTACGACGCCGCGCGTGCCGTCGACCCCGCGCTCCCCGCCGCGGCCGTGCTTGCCCTTTTTTCCGGCGACCGGGAGGCGCGCACCCTGCCGTCGGACGCCGGCATCCTGCTCACGCACCGCAACCCCACGATGCGCTCGCACGCCGGCCAAATGGCGTTTCCCGGTGGCCGGGCAGACCCCGACGACGACGATGTGCTGGCGACGGCGCTGCGGGAGGCGAACGAGGAGACCGGGGTGGACGCGTCGACTATCACCCCGCTGGCGGCGTGCGGTCCCGTGGGGGTTCGCCGTAGCCGGCACCGCATCTACCCGGTGGTGGGCTACTGGGAGCGGCCCCACGCGGTTCGCGCCAACTCCCCGGCGGAGGTCGACGACGTCTTCCTCGCCAACCTCCACGAGCTCATCGCCCCGGAGAATCGGCTTATGGTGCAGTGGCCGGCCGGCGCGTACCGGGGACCCGCGTTTCGCTGCGAAGGCTACCTGGTGTGGGGTTTTACCGCCGGGGTGCTCGACGTCCTTATTCGCACCGCCGGGTGGGAACGCCCGTGGGATAGGCACATGGCGCTCGATCTTCCCACGCAACTGGCCACGTCGCGCAACCGAGAGCGCATCCCCGGCAGGTAATGTAACCCCCAAAAGCACTGCCGCCCCTGGCCATCAGCACCGTCTGCGGTGGCGCCGATCGACTAAGGACTACACCCGTGAGCGCAACCCTCATTCTCGACATCGTGCTGGTGATCCTGGCGGTCGCCGCACTGGTTAGCGGTTGGCGTCAAGGGGCCGTGGCGTCGTTGCTGTCGACGGTGGGCATCGCCGCCGGGCTCGTCATCGGCCTGGCGTTGACTCCCCTGCTCGCCGGGCTCAGCGAGGACCCCACCTTCCGGTTGGTGCTGGCACTCGGCTCGGTGGTGGTCTTCGTGGCCATGGGAAACCTCGTCGGCGCGCTGCTCGGGGCGGGGCTACGCGACCGGATGCGGGCCCGGGCCAGCCAGTGGTGGGACTCCGTCATCGGCGCCGGTTTCCAACTCGTGACGACGATGGTCATCGCCTGGATGATCTCCGTGCCGCTGGCCACGGGGTTGGGAGCCCCGGCGGCAACGGTCATCGCCGGATCCACGGTCCTACGCGGCATCGACGCCGCCGTGCCGCACTCGTGGGCCGCCGCCCCGTCGCGGATCGGCGCGGTACTCAGCGAATCGGGCCTGCCGCCGTTCGTGTCGCCCTTCGACATGGCGAAGGCCAGGCAAATCCCGGCACCGGCGCTCGACGTGGGCCGGCCGGGCCTCGTTGAGGAGCTGCGGCCCTCTGTGGTGCAGGTGGTGGGCAACGCCCCGGCGTGCAGCCGCACCCTGCTCGGTTCCGGCTTCGTGACCGAACCGGATTATGTCATCACCAACGCGCACGTTGTCGCCGGGACGGACTCCGTGCAGCTGGATACCATGGTGGGCCGCAAGGACGCGACCGTCGTCTATTTCAACCCCGGCGTGGACATCGCCGTGTTGCACACCCCGGGTCTGGGACTGGCGCCGTTGAGCTGGTCGCCGGAGCAGGCGCAGCGCGGCGACGACGCCCTCGTCCTGGGGTACCCGGATTCGGGGCCGTTTAACGCCGCCCCGGCGCGGGTGGCGGATCTACTGCGCATCTCCGGGCCGGACATCTACGCGGAGAACCAGGTGGAGCGCCAGGCCTACTCGGTGCGAGGCAGCATCCGTGAGGGCAACTCCGGTGGGCCGCTGCTCAACGCCGACGGGCAGGTCATCGGACTGGTCTTCGGCGCGTCGCGGGAAAACACCGACGTCGGTTTCGCCCTCACCGCGCAGGAGGTTCGCGCCCAGGTGGCGGGCGCCACCGCGTTGACGCAGCCCGTCGACGCCCAGCGTTGCGTGTAGCGGCTAGCTAGCGTTGGTGAGCGCCGCCACCAGGGCGTCGACGCACTCGGCGGGACGCTGGATGTGGGGCAGCGCCCCGAGCCCGGTCACTGAGGTCAGGGGCGCCAGTGGGGCGCCGCCGGCGAGTTCGGCGCGGGTGGCGACCCACGCGGTGCGCACCATGTATCCGGCGGTCGTTCCCACCTGCGCGGCCTGCCCGCGTAACTCGCGGGCGCGGCGAAACCCCTCCGACGCCCGAAACTCCGGCGAGCAACGCCGACGCAAGTAACTCACGGCGAGCCGAGCAATGGCCCCGCGAGGCGCCCACCCGGTGAGCCGAATGGCCCCGGCGAGCATCTGGTCGCGTCGCAGCTCTCGTCCTCGCGCCGCCGGGGTGTCGTCGCCTAACCGGATGGCATGCTGCACTAACTCGGGATGGGCGGCGGCCAGCGCGGCGGCGACGACGGCGCCGGCCCCGGAGCCGACGACGCTGGCGCGCTCGTAACCCAGCGTGGGGATGAGCCCGGCGAGGTCGCTGACCAGGGTGTGGATGCCGAACGTGGGCCCGATGGGGGGCTTGTCGGATAGGCCGTATCCCCGCAGGTCTACGGCGAGGGCGTGGTAGCCGGCGTCGGCCAGCGGCGCCAGCACCTCTCGGTAGTCGAACCAGCCCCCGAAGGCGTCGTGGAGAAGCAGAACAAGCCCGTCCGGCTCGGTGGCTGGGCGGGCTTCGGCGACATGGAGCCGCAGCCCCCGGGTGTGGGCGTAGCGATGGCTAAAGGGGCCATCGAGCCGGAGCACCGAGGGGGAGAGCGGCGGAACCATGCAGGGTTGCGGTGGCTTTTGCTAGTTCGAGGCGGCAGGGGCGCTGGTGTACAGCCCCTCGTTCGCTGCGAGGGTGCTGTCCTTGCGGGCCTTGTTCGGCAGGATCTGCTTGGTGTCCTTGAGGGACTGGACGGTCTTCTCCGGCGCCTTGATCTTCTTGATGCGCTGGAAGCCAACCAGTGCCAGCAGGCCGGCGATCACCAGCATGAGGACGAAAACGATGAGGAACGCCGCCCACCGGGCCAGCCAGACGCTCAGCAGCTCGGCCAGGAAGAAGAAAAAGAAGAAAGAGCTGTACAAGGCGATGACGCCGGCGACTGCAAACAGGCCGCCGCCGATGGCACCCTTCTTAACCTCGCCGATGACCTCGGTCTTGGCGAGCTCGATCTCCGAGCGCACCAGCGAGGACATCTGGCTGGTGGCGTTGGACACCAGCTGACCGATGGAGGTCTCGCCGGGCTTGGTCGAATCCACGTCGGACAGCGGAATGGAGTTAACCTTCCCCGAAAAACGCTCCGGGCCGTCCGTGAATAGTCCGTTGTTGTCCTTAGGGGTGCTCAACGTTGGTACCTACCTCATAATTGTTCTTCGACTGTGGATGTAAGTCTACTGCGAGTCTACTGTGTGAGACCTCGGGGCGTCGATGCGGCCCGACGTGCACGCTGCACTAGCGTAGCGTGTCCCGCGCCAGCGTATTCAGGTGCCGGGGCTGGGCCGACCTAGAGTGGGGCCCATGATTTCGACGCCTGTGTTGGCGCAGTTGCGCCGCCGCGGACGGATCGGCGCCTGCGCCGACGCCGCCCACCGAGCGCTCGCCGAGGCGCATCGCAACCGCGCCGTCCTCCATAAAGGCGACGTCATCGCCGCGGAATCCGCCGTGCGGGGGGCGCGATTGTCGGCCCTCATCGACGGCCGGTTCGACGCGCCTGCCGACGCGGAGATCAGCGCCTACTCGCTGCTTGCGCCAGGTGTTGTGGAAGCTCAGGTGGCCGCCTTGCGCCGCGCGCCGGCCGGGGTGTTCGCGCAGCTGGACCTGCGTGCAGGGGGTCCGGGCATCCCGGTGGCCGACGCCGCACGGGTGCAGCGCCTGGCCGCGGTGGTGGCGGCCGAGCGCGTCGACGCCGCCCTCATGCCCGTCGTCCTGTACGCCGAGATCGCCGGGCATGGCGTGTTCGGCCCTCGAAGTGGGGTTGTCGCCCGAGTCGGTGCCCGCCTGGCGGCCGTGGCCACGGGATTCGATCCCAAGGGGATCGCTGTGCCGGAGGTGTACCTCCACCGGCATCGCCAGGAGGTCGACGACGCCCTCGCCGGCTACGCCCGCGGCGATATCGACGGCGCGCTGGAAGTCCTGCTTGCCGCGTGGGAGGCCGGGGCTCAGGCGGCGCAGAGCATCATTTCCGCTGCGTAAACCACACCGCGGCGGCGCCGACGGCGGCCAGGCCGACGGCCACCCCGGCGCCGAGGGTGACCTCCCGGGAGGGACGGCTCACCAGCGGCTTGGGGTGAGCGAACTGTCGGACGGCCCAACCGCGGCGGGCGGCCTCTGCGCGTAGCCCGGCCTCCGGGTTGACGGCCATCGGGTGCCCCACCAATTCGAGGAAGGGGATGTCCGTGGTGGAGTCGGAGTAGGCGTAGCAGGCGGTGAGGTCGTAGCCCCGGGACGTAGCGAGGGCACGGATAGCGTCGGCCTTGGCCGGGCCTTTGAGGTAGTTGATGACCGCCCCGGTGAAGTGGCCGTCGCGGACTTCTAGCTCCGAGGTGAGGAGATCGGCGATGCCTAGCTCGCGGGCGATGGGTTCGACGAGCTGTCGCACCGAGGCGGAGACGATGACGACGTCGTGGCCGGCGGCCCGGTGCTCGTCGATGAGCTCTAGGGCCTCGGCGTAGAGGGCGGGGGAGATGACCTGGTGGTAGGCGTCGTCGATGACGCGGGAGATCTCGCTGGCGTTCCAGCCGGTGACCATGGCGGTGAGGTGATCGAGCTCAGAGTCCATCTTGTCGCTGGACATGCCGCTGCGCATGAAGGCCTTTTTGGTCAGGTAGATCTGGAAGGCCTCGGCGGCGGAGATGTAGCCGTGGTCGAAGAGGACCTTGCCGTAGGCGAAGGCCGAATTCGTTGCGATGATCGTCTTGTCAAGGTCGAAGAACGCTGCGACATGTGAGGCGTCACGCGTGCTATCGCCTGGGTTCCCGGTGGTGGCAGTCATGATGTCTCACATCTTAGAGGAGCCCGTGACCTGCGGGTATGGGCTCGTTGTAGGAAATTTTAAAAAAATCGGCTAGAAGGCTTGCGCTGAGTGGACGGGTGTGTCATAATCGAGGTGCACGATCCCGGAGACGGTTGATCGGCCCCAGCCCATCCCCCCGAGGCTGGGTGACGCCCTGCGGATCCCCCCGAGTCGCGGGGCGTCTTTTATGCCTTCATCACGCCGGGCGCTGTCCACAGGTTCGTGAGGACACATCAGCGCTTCAGTGGGTTATCCACAGCCCGGCGGGCACGTCCTCGCGGAGCGGCTGACCGTGCGCCATGGTGAAGCCATGACCACCCGCCACACCGCGTACCTGCTGCTTATCACCGGTGACGACACCGTCGCCGGCGAAGCCCGCCGCCTCGCCGCCGCCGCGTCCCGGGAGGTAGTCGAGCTCGCCGCCTCGGCCACGTCCGCCGACGTCGCCCGCCACCTCACCCGCGCCGCCGCCGCCTTAATCGACGCCGAGGCGGCGACCCGCCACGCGGACGCCATCGCCGGCGCGCAGTGCCCCGCCTACCTCCTCGGCGTGGACTCCGCACCCCTCGACCTCACCGTGGCCCTCGACTGCCGCGCCCGGGAAGCCTTCGTCCTCCCGCAGGACGCTGAGACCCTGCTAGTGCGGCTAGGGGAGCTGCCCGACACCCCACCGAGTCCGGGTTCGCGCGCCGCACCGCCCCCAGTGCGGGCGGACGTCGTCGCCCTGTGCGGTAGCGCCGGCGGTGCCGGCACGTCGGTGCTGGCTGCGGCGGTGGCCCGACGAGCCGCACACCGGGCGCCGGGCCGGCCGATCACGCTCATCGACGCCGATGCCCGTTCGGGCGGAGTAGATCTGCTGTTGGGGTGCGAAGACGCCGCCGGCCCGCGCTGGCCCGACCTGGCGGGCAGCGCCGTGATCCCGGGGGCGGCAACCATCCGGGCCGAAGATCTCTGGCGCGCCTTGCCCCAGGACGCGTCGGGCGTTGCCCTGCTCACCTCGTCGCGCGGCTTCCTCGCCGACCCGTGGCAGCTCGACGCCGCTGCGGTCACCACCATCACCAGAACCCTGGCGCAGGGCGACGGCCTCGTGGTCGTCGACGGCGGCGAACCCGCGTGGGCGGAGGCGGACGTCACCATCGTCGTGGTCCCGGCCGAGGTCCGCGCCGCGTCGGCGGCTGCTGCAATGTGTGCGCAGTTGCGTGCGGACAAACTCGACCACGGGCTCATCGTGCGCCACCGTGGATGGTCCGGGCTGACCGCGAAGGAGGTTGCCGACGTCGCCCACGCTGAGGTGCTGGCCGAACTGCCGACGATCCCCGGGCTGGCGAAGAGCTGCGAGGTGTCCGGCCTGCCGAAGGTTCTTCCCCGCGCGCTGCGCCAGGCCGCCGACGCCGTCTACGCCGCCGTCGCGGGCAGCGGCGGCCGTCAGGGGTGGCGGTCATGATCTCCCCGGATCTCATGGACAAGCTGCATCGCCGCTACGTGGCCGAGCCCGCCCTGGCCGGCGCGGACGCCGCGACCCTCGCCCGGGTGGTCCGGGAGGAGGCTGGCGTCATCAGCGACGTCGACGTCCTCGATGTCCTCCGGCGCCTGCACGACGACACTCATGGCGCCGGCCCGCTTGAGCGGCTGCTCACCCTGGACGGGGTCACCGACGTCTGCGTCAATTCACCCACCGACGTATGGATCGACCGTGGTCGAGGAATGGAGCGGGCAGCACTGTCCTTCGACGACGACGCCGACGTGCGCCGCCTTGCCTGCCGCCTGGCCGGCCAGTGCGGGCAGCGGCTCGACGACGCCCGCCCCTTCGTTGACGGGCGCCTGCGCCGAGACGACGGCACCGCCATCCGCCTGCACGCCGTACTGAGCCCGCCCGCGCGCACACACACCGCGATCAGCCTGCGCGTGCTGCGGCAAAACCGGACCAGCCTGGCGGAGCTGGCGGAATCCGGCACCTTCCCCCTAGCCCTGGTGGACGCCCTTCGGGAGGTGATCGACGCCCACCGCAGCGTGCTCGTCACCGGCGGGACCGGCAGCGGGAAAACGACGCTGCTCTCCGCCTTGCTGGCCGAGGTTGACCCCAGCGAGCGCATCATCTGCATCGAAGACACCGCGGAGCTAGACCCGGCGCACCCCCACGTCCTGGGGCTGACCACGCGGCGGGCCAACACCGAAAACGCCGGGGCCATCACCATGTCCGAGCTGCTCATTCAGGCTCTGCGCATGCGTCCCGACCGGGTGGTTGTCGGCGAGATCCGCGGCGCCGAAGTGGTGGATCTGCTCGCCGCGCTGAACACGGGCCACCACGGCGGGGCGGGGACGGTCCACGCCAACAGCGCCGCCGAGGTCCCGGCCCGCCTGGAAGCCCTCGCGGCACTCGGCGGGCTGGGGCGAACGGCCTTGCACTCCCAGCTTGCGGCCGCCGTGGATGTCGTGCTCACCATGCGCAAGGACGCCCACGGGCACCGCCGCCGCTACCTCGCCGAGATCGCCACCCTGGCTGGCAACCCGGTCACCGTGCGCGTGGTGTGGCGCCCGGGGCAGGACATCACCGACGAGCTTCGGGCACGTCTGCGCGGTGAGCTGCCATGATGCCACTCATCAGCGTCGTCACCGCCCTGCTGCTACCCGAGCCCCGCCCGGGCCTGCGCCTGCCGCAATCCACCGCCGAGACCGCCGGGACTGCCCGTCGAACCGGGGTCGCCCGCCGCCTTCTGCCTGCCCTGCCGGCAGCCGTCGGGCTGGCGACGCTGGCCTTCCTCGTCATCGGGCGCGTCGGGATCCTCATCGCCGTCGCTCTGGCCGGGGCGACGGGAACCTATCTCCTTCACGCCCATCACCGGCGCCGCCACGCACGGGCGATCGAGGAGGCCACCGAGCGGCTGTTGACCGCAGTCATCGACGAGGCCGAGGCCGGCGCGCTCCTGCCCGCGGCAGTGGCCTCCGCCGCGAAGGAGGCCACTGCCAGCCCGTCGGCGGTGCGGGACGCCTTCGCCGCCGCCGCTGCCTACGCCCACCGGGGCGGGGCCGGATACGACATCCTCCGAGGAAGCGAGGAGGACGCGGTGCGCCAGGTCGGACACCTTTGGGCCCTGTCGGACAGCCTAGGGCTGCCCGCCGCGCAGCTCCTGCACACCGCCCGATCGCGTCTGCGAGCGTCCTTACGCCGGCAATCCCAGGTGCGCGCGGCCCTGCAAGGCCCCCAGTTCAGCGGCCTTGTCCTTGCCGCGCTCCCGGTCGGCGGGCTGGCGCTGGGCACGAGCATGGGCGCTGATTCCCTCAACGTGCTGCTGCGCGACGGCCCGTCGTCGGTGCTGCTCATCGTCGGAGTGGCGCTCGACTGTGCCGGGCTGCTCGCCTGCCACGCCCTCGTAAGAAGGGCAGGTGGTTAACGTGCTGGGACCAGCCATCCTCGCCGCCTTGGCCCTCCTGCTCGGGGCGACCACCCCGGCCACACGGATCACCGCGGAGAACTGCGCCACTCGGCCTAAGGCCCCGCGCGACGGCCCGGTCGCGGCGGATCGTTGCGAACTGGCCGATGACCTCGACCTGCTGGCGACGTGCGTGAGCGCGGGGTTGCCCCTGGCTGCGGCCACCGCGGCCGTCGCCGGGGCAGCCGGGGAGTCGACCGCGGCGGGGTGGAGCCACATCGCCACCCTGCTGTCGTTGGGTACCGACGCGGATCAGGCCTTCGACGTCGCCTCCCACCCCGGGTTTGAGGACGTGGCCCGCCACGTCCGACGGTCCTTACACTCCGGCACCGCCCTGGCGAGCGGCTGCCACGACCTCGCTAAGCGCCTTCGGGCGCAGGCCGAGGACGACGCCACGGCCCGCGCCGAACGCGTCGGAGTGCTCATCGCCCTTCCCCTGACCCTGTGCTTCCTGCCCGCTTTCCTGCTGCTCGGCCTGGCGCCGATGATCCTCAGCCTAGGAACCGACCTGTTCACACCCTAACCATTTCACCCCCGTCGATATAAGGAGGAGTCCTCATGACCATCTATTCCGCCCTCATCACCCACCTGCGCCGGCTTTCTGACCTGTACCGGGACGAACGAGGCATGTCCACCATCGAATACGCCATGGGATCGTTGGCCGCGGCCGCGCTCGCAGCGGTGCTGTTCGTGGTGGTCAACGGCGACGGTGTCACCACCGCCATGGAAGCGATCATCACCGATGCCCTGTCCAACACCCCGAACTAACCCTCGTCGCTGTGCCGGGGACACCGGAAGCGTGACGGTGGAGGCGGCGCTGTCGCTGAGCAGCCTGGTGCTGGTCGCGGCGGGCATCGTCGCCGGGCTCGCCACGGTATCCGCGCAGATCACGGCGGTCGACGCTGCCGGGGCGGCGGCCCGGGCTCACGCCATCGGCGTCGCCTACACCCCGCCGCGTGGTGTCGCCGAGGTCGCCGAGGCCGACGGTGTGGTCACCGCCGTCGTGCGGGTCCCGGCCCCGCTCGGCGAACGGCAGGCCAGCGCGCGCTTCCCCGTCGAGCGGGCGGCCACCCGGTGATTCGCGACGAGCGGGGCAGCGCCTCGGTGGCCACGGCTGGGATCATCGCCGCCCTGGTGTCCCTGGCGCTGGTGGCCGTCGAGCTGGGCGCGGCCCGGGTCGACAGTCACCGAAGTCAGGTGGCGGCAGACCTCGCGGCCGTCGCTGGCGCGACCGCTCACGCCCTCGGCGAGGACGGCTGTGCCGCAGCTCAGGTAACGGCCCAGCTCAACGACGCCGTCGTCGCCGAGTGTGCGGTGGACGGCGGGGACGTCACCGTCACCGCCGAGGTGCACCGCGCCCGCCGCGTCGCCCGGGCGGGGCCGCTGATGGCCGCCAGCTAGGCGGCCGACAGCGTGACCAGTGCGCCGAGCAGCCGCACCGCGGCGGCCTTGTCTAGCGGGCTGTTGCCGTTTCCGCACTTCGGCGACTGCACGCACGACGGGCATCCCGCCTCGCAGGCGCAGGCGCGAACCGCGTCGTAGGTGCTGGCGATCCACTCGGGGAAGCGGGCGAAGCCCTCGTCGGCGAAGCCGGCCCCGCCCGGGTGGCCGTCGTATACGAACACCGTGGGCAGGTTCGTGTCCTGGTGGAGGGCGGTGGACACGCCGCCGATGTCCCATCGGTCACACGTGGCGATGAGCGGCAGCAGGCCGATCGCCGCGTGCTCGGCGGCGTGCAACGCTCCGGGGACCTCCCCGGCGCTGATGCCGGCGGCGTCGAGGACTAGGGGATCGACGGTGTAGGCCACCGCGCGGGTGACCAGTCGGGTCGCTGGCACGTCCAGGGCCACCGTGTCGGCGACGGTGCCGTCGGCGAGTCGCACCTGGTAGCCGGTGGTCCTCGTCGTCACCTCGACGTCGACGTTGGCCACCCACAGCCCGGGTCCGTAGTTGACGAGGCGGTCCTCGGCGGCGGCGTCGGAGAGGATGCGGATGTCCGTGGTGGACAGCGCCCGCGTGCTGTACTCCGGCTGATCGGGGTGGACGAAGGCGACGTGTTCATCGAGGTCGAGCGCGTCGACGACGTAACTTGCGCCCTGATGCAGGTACACCGCCTGCTCGTGCACCTGGCTCAGCGCTCGGGCGGAATCGATGGTGCCGAGCAGCCGGCCATCGGTGACGTCGACGATGGCCACCTCCTCGCCGGACCCGCCGCGCAGGGTGACGGCGGCGTGAGCGTCGTCGCGGCCCGGGGCAGCGAACCAGCCGTGCGGGCGACGTCGCAGCAGGCCGTCGGCGACGAGGTCGTCGACGATGCTTTCAGCCCCCAGCGCGGCGACGTCCTCCGCGCTCAGCGGGGCTTCCACCGCGGCGCAGTACACGTGGCCGCGGGCGATGACGGGATTGTGGGGGTTGAACACCGACTTTTCCACCGGCCGGCCCACGAGCGCCTCGGGGTGGTGGACGAGGTAGGTATCCATGGGATCGTCGCGGGCCACCATGACCACCAGGCAGCCCTGGCCGCGGCGGCCGGCCCGGCCGGCCTGCTGCCAGAAGCTCGCCACGGTTCCGGGGAACCCAGCGGTGACCACGCAGTCGAGCCCGCCGACGTCGATGCCCATCTCCAGGGCGTTGGTGGTGGCTAGGCCCAGCAGGCGGCCGTCGTCGAGGGCGCGTTCCAGGGCGCGCCGGTCCTCAGCGAGGTAGCCGGCGCGGTAGGAGGCGACGCGGGCCCCGATGTCCGCTCGGCCGAGCAGCCCCAGCTCCTCCTGGGTGCGCAGGGCGGTGACCTCGGCGCCGGCCCGGGAGCGGACGAAGGTGAGCACGCGGGCTCCTTCGGCGAGGGCACACGCGGAGATGCCGGCGGCGTCGCTCAGCGCGGAACGGCGTACCGGGGCCCCGTTGTCGCCGGTGACCCCGTCAAGGAACCCGGGCTCCCACAGGGCGACGGTGCGCACCCCGGTGGGGGAGCCGTCGTCGGTGACGGCGGTGACGTCGCGGCCGGTGAGCCGACGGGCAGCGTCGGCCGGGTCGGCGCTGGTGGCCGACGCGAGGATGACGGTGGGGTGCGAGCCGTAGCGGGCGGCGATGCGCAACAGGCGGCGGACGACGAGGGCGACGTGGGCGCCGAAGACGCCGCGGTAGGAGTGGCATTCGTCGATGATGAGGTAGTCGAGGTGGCGCAGCAGCCGGGCCCAGCGTTGGTGGGAGGCGAGGATCGCGGCGTGGACCATGTCGGGGTTGCTGAAGACGAAGCGGGAGCGGTCGCGGATGGTCCGGCGGGCATCGACGGGCGTGTCGCCGTCGTAAGGGGCGGCGAAGACGCCGTCGAGGGCGTCGATTCCGCGGAGGAGATCCTGCACCGCGAGCAATTGATCCGAACCTAACGCTTTGGTCGGAGTGAGATATAGAGCACAGGCGGCAGGGGAGGCGGCCAGGCGGGTGAGGACCGGCAATTGGTAGCCCAGGGACTTACCTGAAGACGTCGATGTCGCCACCACCACGTCGCGCCCCGACCAGGCCAGTTCGGCGGTCTCGCTCTGATGAGTCCACAGCCTCGTGACCTCGCGTTTTTCGAGTTTTTCGCGCAGTTCGGGCAGCACCCACTGCGGCCAGGGTCCGAAGCGTGCGGGGGCGGCCGGGAGGTCGATTCGGTGGGTGAGCGACGCGTCGCCGAGGCGTCGCTGGGCGGCGCCCAGGAGCTCGTCGGCAAGCTGGTTGTCAGTCATCGAAAAAGTACCCCCGCGGGTGTAGTTGGCCGGGTTTCCAGGGTGCGTCGATGATCCTCGACGGGTCAAATCCACCGTCGTGTGAGACACTGGACGTGGTCACAGCATCTGTGCGCAGTTTTTCTTGGGTGCTCGCAAGAGTCATTGACGCGGGCATCAGGTTTCCTCTGGCGAGGGGGCTTGGTGGTTCGGCTGTGACCCGGCTTCCCGAAACTCGGGTTGACGACCAAACCCACAATCCAGAAGAAGGTAAACACAATGGCAACTGGCACCGTGAAGTGGTTCAACGCTGAAAAGGGCTTCGGCTTCATCGCTCCGGACGACGGCTCCTCCGACGTCTTCGTTCACTACTCCGAGATCCAGGGCAACGGCTTCCGCACCCTGGAGGAGAACCAGCCGGTCGAGTTCGAGATCGGCGAGGGCGCCAAGGGCCCGCAGGCCCAGCAGGTCCGCGCCCTCTAAGGACGCCGCCGTCGCACTGCCCTCGGGTTACCCCGGGGGCTTTTTGTTATGCCTGGGAGACGGCGCGGCGCTCGTCGAGCCAGTTGAGCACTACCGCCTGGGCCTTCTGGATGACCACGCCCACCAGCGTGCCGGCCACGATGCCCACGGCCACGCCGATGAGCGGCGAGCCCTGGAAGAGCAGCCCGCCGACGTAGCCGACGCCGATGACGGTTCCGGCCCAGACGAACACGCCGATCGTGTCGTAGATGACGAACACGATCCAGTTGTAGTTCAGGCTGCCGAGCATGAGCGTGAGGGTGAAGCGGGCGTAGGGCACGAAGCGGGCGATGATGATGGTCGCCCCGCCGTAGGCCGACATGGTGCGCTTGATCCAGGACACGGCCCTGCCGGTGCGACTGCCTGGCCTAATCCGGGCCATCCGGCGCTGGAATCGTTGGCCGACGATGTAGCAGGTGTTGTCCCCGATCATCGTGCCGAGGACGGCGGCGGTGAACAGCCACTGCAGGTCGGGGTGCCCGGTGGAGCCGGACCACGCCGCCCCGAGGCTCAAGACCGGCTCCGCGGGGATGGTGGGCATGACCGCGTCGATGAAGCAGACCAGGGACACCAGCGGGAGGAAGACCGGGAGGGTGACGATGGTTTCCACCCAGGCGATGAGCTGGTCGTTCATGTCGATGAGCGGGCTTTCTGGTCGGCGGCGCCGCCGGCCGGGGCAGGTCGCTGCCGTGTCCGCGGCCGGGGCAAACAATCGACCACAGTCTAGTGCTCCTGGCCCCCGATGTGCACGTACCGTGGCACCTCCGCTGGAGGGCAAAGTGATACTGCGTGACGCGGTAGTTGTATATGGTGCATTAGAGTCGCGATACATTGACTCGGTAACGTCCGGGTGCGTCGAAGGAAGGAAGCTGGTCACAACCAATGGCTGCGAACACGGCAGGTGGGAAGACCCTGGTTATTGTCGAGTCGGCGACGAAGGCCAAGAAGATCCAGAAGTACTTGGGCGCCGGTTACGTGGTGGAGGCCTCCGTGGGCCACATCCGCGACCTCCCGCGCGGCGCGGCCGACGTCCCGGCGAAGTACAAGAAGGAACCGTGGGCGCGCCTGGGCGTGGACACCGACGCGGGCTTCAAGCCGCTGTACGTGGTCAGCCCCGACAAGAAAAAGAAGGTCGCGGACCTCAAGGCCAAGCTCAAGCAGAGCGACCAGCTGTTCCTCGCCACCGACCCGGACCGCGAGGGCGAGGCGATCGCCTGGCACCTGCTGGAGGTGCTCAAGCCGAAGGTGCCGGTGCGACGGATGGTGTTCAACGAGATCACCGAGTCCGCCATCCGGGAGGCCGCCAACAACACCCGTGACATCGACACTCACCTCGTGGACGCCCAGGAGACCCGCCGGATCCTCGACCGCCTTTATGGCTACGAGGTCTCCCCGGTGTTGTGGAAGAAGGTCATGCCGCGGCTGTCTGCCGGTCGCGTGCAGTCCGTGGCTACCCGGGTCATCGTCGAGCGTGAACGTGAGCGCATGGCCTTCGTCTCCGCTGGTTATTGGGACGTTTCCGCCCGCTTGGATACGGGAAACAACCAGGCCGATGCGGAGAATCCCCGGGAGTTCGACGCTCGGCTCGTCACCGTCGACGGCCGCCGCGTGGCGCAGGGGCGGGATTTCAACGACCGTGGCGAGCTCATCGCCACCGGGGCGGTCACCGTGGTGGATCAGGCCCTCGCCGAGGCGCTGGCCGATGGCCTGACCGGGACGACGCTGCGCGTGTCCTCGGTGGAGGAGAAGCCGTACTCCCGCAAGCCGCAGGCGCCGTTTATGACGTCGACGCTGCAGCAGGAGGCGGGCCGTCGCCTGCACTACACCTCCGAGCGGACGATGCGCATCGCCCAGCGGCTGTACGAAAACGGCCACATTACCTATATGCGTACGGACTCCACCTCGCTGTCGCAGCAGGGCCTCACCGCGGCCCGCAACGCCGCGCGCGCCCTGTTCGGCGAGGAATACCTTGCCGATTCCCCGCGCCGCTACGACCGCAAGGTGAAGAACTCACAGGAGGCGCACGAGGCGATCCGCCCGGCGGGCGATTCCTTCGCGACCCCCGGCCAGCTCTCGGGGCAGCTCGACGCCGAGGAGTTCAAGCTCTACGAGCTCATCTGGGCCCGCACGGTGGCCTCGCAGATGTCCGACGCGCGTGGCACCTCCATGAAGGTGACGGTGGCTGGCTCCGCCAACCACGATGGGTCTTCGACCCCGGTCGAATTCAGTGCGACGGGCCGGACCATCACCTTCCCCGGCTTCCTGCGTGCCCTGCCGGGCGGCGAACGCTCCGATTCGCCGCGGCTGCCGAGGCTCAGCTCCGGCGACCCGCTTACCGCCGCGTCGTTGAGCGCCGACGGCCACGTCACCAACCCGCCGGCCCGCTACACCGAGGCCAGCCTGGTCAAGAAGATGGAGGACTTGGGCATCGGCAGGCCGTCGACGTACGCCTCGATCATCAAGACCATCCAGGACCGCGGCTACGTGTACTCCCGCGGCAACGCCCTCGTCCCCAGCTGGGTGGCGTTCGCCGTGGTGGGGCTCATGGAGCGCAACTTCACCCCGCTGGTCGATTACGACTTCACCTCCTCCATGGAGGACCAGCTCGACGCCATCGCGGCCGGCCACGAGGACCGCACCGAGTGGCTGACCGGCTTCTACTTCGGCGACGCCGACGCCTCCGACGAGATGGCCGAGGCCATCGCCAAGCACGGCGGGTTGAAGTCCCTCGTCGACGTCAACCTGGAAGCTATCGACGCCCGCCAGGTCAACTCGCGGGTTCTCTTCACCGACGATGAGGGTCGCGACGTCACGGTGCGCGTCGGCCGGTACGGCCCGTACATCGAGCGCATCGTCGGCCGCGGGGCGGACGGCGAGCCCGAGTATCAGCGCGCCAACCTGCCCGAGGCCACCACCCCCGACGAGCTCACCGCGGAGATGGCGGAGAAGCTCTTCGCCACCCCGCAGAGCGGCCGCGAGTTGGGCGTGAACCCGGCCAACGGTCGCGTCATCGTGGCCAGGGAGGGCCGCTTCGGGCCCTACGTCACCGAGATGGTGCGCGACGACGAGCGCGCCACCGCCGAGGCGGAGGCCCTCAAGATAGTGGCCGCCGAACGCGCCGAGGAGGACGCCCAGCGCGCCGCGGAGGGCAAGCGGAAGAAGAACTGGGAGACCAAGACCGCGGAGAAGCAGAAGGAAAAGCGGATCGCGGAGTACGTGGAGGACAAGCTCAAGCCCGGCACCGCGTCGCTGTTCTCGACCATGGATCCGGGGTCGGTCACCCTCGACGAGGCCCTCAAGCTGCTCAGCCTGCCCCGCGAAGTGGGGGTGGACCCGGCCGACGGCGAGGTCATCACCGCCCAGAACGGCCGCTACGGCCCGTACCTTAAGAAGGGCAACGACTCCCGCTCCTTGGGTAGCGAGGAGGAGATCTTCAGCGTCACCCTGGAGCAGGCTCGGCGCATCTACGCCGAACCGAAGCGCCGTGGCCGGGCGGCAGCGAAGCCGCCGCTGAAGCTGCTCGGTAACAACGACGTCTCCGGCAAGCCGATGAGCGTCAAGGATGGCCGCTTCGGCCCCTACGTCACCGACGGCGAAACCAACGCCAGCCTGCGCAAGGGCGACACTCCGGAGACCCTCACCGACGCCCGCGCCAACGAGCTGCTCTCAGAGCGGCGCGCGAAGGAGGCCGCCGACGGCGGCGGCGCGGCGAAGAAAACCACGAAGAAGACCGTGAAGAAGGCGCGGAAGAAGGCCGCGAAGAAGGCGGTCAAGAAGACGACGAAGCGCGTGGTCAAGGCCGGATCCAGGAGGTCGTAGTCGCCATGATGAGCGCCAGTGAGTTCGTCACTCGCTCTCGGGAGGGTGCTGCCGCCCTCACGGCGGCATTGACCCGCCCGGATGCGCGCGTCGAGCGGCTAGTCTTCGCCGCCGCGCACGACGCGGCCGTGACCGCCGAGGTCATCGGCTCGCCCAAGGCTGTCACGGCGGCGTCGGTGCTGCGCCCGGCGGCCTTCGCCGCACTGGCGGTTACCGCCGCCCGGGATATGCTCCGCGTCGGCCGCCGAGGCGGCGAGGCAGTCGCGTTGAGCGTGCTCATGGCCGCAGGAGAAGGCAGCGTCGCCGCGCGCACGGCGTCGTACGCCCTGCTCACCCCGGCGCTGACGGCCCAGGCCGCGCAGCCGAGCCGGTGGCCTGGGCTCCTGCCGAGCGGCGCATCGGCGGGGGTGTCCGCCGTCGTGCTTGCCGCCGGCTGGCGTCGGCACGAGCTGACCCCCACGGCCATCGCCGCCGAGGCCGCGGCCGGCCTGGCTCGGGCGTGGGCGCTCACCGCGGCGAACAACGACGCGCTGCGCGCCGGCGCCGTGCCCGCGAAGGGGATCAGCCACGGGGTGAACATGATCGCCGCCGCCGAGGCCGGCGAGGCCTGTCTCCGCGCGGCGGGAGGTAGCGCCTGGGTCACGCGAGTGGCGTCGGCGTGTTTGTTCAGCGCCCGCGCGTTGGGAGTGGTTCTCGTCACTGATGGGCTCACTAGGGGTGAAGCATCCGAGCAGGAGGTGTAACCTCAGACATCAGACGACGGCGCCTTCTGCTACGCCGCCTAAATAACAGTGTGTAGAGAAAGGCAACGGCGATGAGCCGCGGTATTACCGGCGCGATAGTGAAGGCACTGAGGATCAAGGACCTTACGTGCACCGTGACCGACATCGATGTGGAAGCCCCGGCGCTGCGCGCCATCCGGGTCAGCTGCCCCGAACTTATCGACCGGCATCGGCCTATGGCCGGCGAATTTCTCCACTGCTGGCTGCCCATGCCGGGCCACCCGCGCCGGCAGGTGCTGCGGCCGTATAGCATCACCGACATCGATTACACCGCCGGGGAGTTCACCATCCGCGTGCTGCTGCACCTCCCCGAAGGCCCGGGCACCGCGTGGGCCACTACCGTCGCGGCGGGCGACACCTTCGCCGCCGTCTACCACGGCTCCCGGCCGTTCATTATCCCCACGCCGCTGCCGGAAGAATACGTCCTCGTCGCCGACGCCTCCGGCATCCCCTACGTCAACGCCCTGGCCCCCTTCCTGGCCGAAACCACCCCGGTGAAAGTGTGGTTGCTGGACTTCCAGCCTAGCGACCACGCGATCCCCCTCGCGGACGACGACGACCGCATCACCGTCGAGTGGGTGGGACCCACCCGGGAGGCGCTGCGCACCAAGGCGCAGGCCGCCGACTGGGCCGGGCGCTACCCGGTCATCGTCAGCGAGTCCAAGCTCACCCGCGCCCTGCGCCGGTACCTGCTGCACAACGGGCTGGTGTCCAAGGAATACATCTACGTCCGGCCGTTCTGGGCGGTGGGCCACACCCCGCCGGTGCGACGCCTCGTCACCGTGTAGGCGGCTAGGCCATACTGAGACGTATGGCCACCATCACCGCAGTCATTGAGGAACTCAACCAGCTTCAGTCCCGCGCCCAGCGCGGCATCGCGTTTGAGAAGCTCATGGTGAACTACTTCCGGGTGGACCCCGTCCTCGCCCGGGAGTACACGGACGTGCAGCGCTTCAACGACTGGGCGTACAACGCCGGCCGCGCCGACACCGGCATCGACCTGGTGGCACGCCGGGCGGAGGACGGGCGGTGGGTGGCCATCCAGTGCAAGTTCTACCGGCCGTCGACGTCGCTGTCGAAGCGCCACCTGGACTCCTTCTTCGAGGCCTCCGGGCGCACCTTCACCACCGATACCGGGGTGGAGACCTTCGCGCACCGGATCATTATCTCCACCACGGACAAGTGGTCAAGCAATGCCGAGGCGATGCTGGACTCGCAGACCATCCCCGTGTCCAGGATCGGGCTGTCCGCCATCGCCGAGTCCCGCATCAACTGGGACATCGCCTTCCCCGGTTCGGAGATCTCGGTCGATCTCACGCTCAAAGAGACGTTCAGCCCCCGCCCGCACCAGCAGGCGGCCATCGACGCCGTCCTGCGCGGCTTCGGCTCCCACGACCGCGGAAAGCTGGTCATGGCCTGCGGCACCGGCAAGACGTTTACCGCCTTGCGCCTCGCCGAGCAGGTGGCGGAGGACAACGGCCGGAAGGCGCGGGTGCTGTTCCTCGTGCCGTCGATCAGCCTGCTGTCGCAAACGCTCCGCGAGTGGACCGCCCAGGCGAACGTGGACCTCAAGGCACTCGCCGTGTGCTCAGACAAAAAGGTATCCAAGGCGGCAGAAGACATAGCCGCCTACGACCTTGAAGTTCCGGTCACCACGAACGGCCGAGACCTCGCCGACCGGCTGGGCAAAGGCAAGCGTGCCGCCGGCCTGACCGTCGTGTTCTCCACGTACCAGTCCATCGCCGCCGTGCACGACGCCCAAACCCTCGGCGCGGACCCCTTCGACCTCATCATCTGCGACGAAGCGCACCGCACCACCGGCGTTACCTTAAGCGGGGAGGAACCCTCGGCGTTCGTCGCGGTGCACGACGCTGCCTACATCCGCGGCGCCAAGCGGCTGTACATGACGGCCACGCCCCGGCTGTACGACGAACAGACGAAGAACCAGGCCGCCAACTCCTTCGCCGAGGTAGCCTCCATGGACGACGAGGCCGTCTTCGGGCCCGAGTTTCACCGCCTGGGCTTCGGGGAAGCGGTGGACAAGGGGCTGCTCACGGACTACCGGGTGGTGGTTATGACGGTCGACGAAGCCACGGCCGCGAAGGCGCTGGCACACCTGCCCAAGGGTGGAGAGGCCGACATGACGCTGGATCTGGCCTCGGCCATGATCGGCGCCTGGAACGGCCTGGCCAAGCGGTCCGGGACGGTGCAAGACACCTCGGAAGGTTTCGCCACCACGGACCAGCCGATGCGTCGCACCGTCGCGTTCGCCAAGGACATCGCCACCTCTAAGAAGATTGCGGAGGGCTACCCGCGCCTCATTGAGGCGTTCACTGGTGGCCTTATCTCCCGTGCCGTTACCGACGACGCGATCTCCCTGCACCACGCCGACCTGGCGGTGGAGGCCGCCCACGTCGACGGCAGCATGAACGCCCTGACCCGCAGCAACCTCCTGACCTGGCTCAAAGCCCCTGTGGGGCAGGACACCACCCGAATCCTGAGCAACGCCCGCTGCCTGTCTGAGGGCGTGGACGTGCCCGCGCTCGACTCGATCATCTTCTTCAACCCGCGTAACTCCATGGTGGACGTGGTCCAGTCCGTCGGCCGCGTCATGCGCAAAGCCCCCGGCAAGGACTACGGCTACATCATCCTGCCCGTGGCCGTTCCGCCCAACACGGCGCCGTCGAAGGTGCTGGGGGATAACAAGCGCTTCAAGGTGGTCTGGCAGATCCTCAACTCCCTGCGCGCCCACGACGAGCGCTTCAACGCCATCGTCAATTCGATCGGGGTCAATTCCTCCCGCGGTGACGACGGCCTCTTCACCGCCGACCGCTCCCCGCTCACAGCGCTGAAGGAAAAACTCTCCGTGCACCACGTGGGCGAGGAACCCGACCCCGATCTCGCCGCCGAGCAGCTCCACCTGTTCGCCACGGACAACTGGCACGAGGCGCTCTACACGAAGCTGGTGGACAAGGTCGGCACCCGCACCTACTGGGAGGACTGGGCCGACGACGTCGCCGACATCGCCCAGGCACACATCACCCGCATCACCGCGCTCGTCGACGCGGCGTCGCCCACCCTGCGCCGCGAGTTCGACCGCTTCGTTACCGGCCTGCGCGCCAACCTCAACGACTCCATCACGGAAGCCGAAGCCATCAGCATGCTCTCCCAGCACCTCATCACGGCTCCCGTGTTCGACGCCCTGTTCAGCGAGCACGACTTCGCCACCCACAACCCGGTGGCGCAGGTCATGACCCGCATGGTCGACGCCCTGGCCGACAAGCGCTTAGAGACCGAAACCGAGCAGTTGGAGAAGTTCTACGATTCCGTCCGCGTGCGCGCCAGCGAAGTCACCAGTGCTTCGGGTAAGCAGCAGGTGATTAAGGAACTCTACGAACGCTTCTTCCGCAAAGCGTTTAAGAAACAATCCGAGGCCTTGGGCATTGTCTACACCCCGGTGGAGATCGTGGATTTCATCCTGCGTGCCGCCGACGACGCCGCCCGCGCCCACTTCGGCAAGGGGCTCACGGACGAAGGGGTGTGCATCCTGGACCCCTTCGCGGGAACCTCGACGTTCCTGGTGCGCCTGCTGCAATCCGGGCTCATCGACGCCAAGGATGTCGCGCGCAAGTACGCCCGTGAGCTCTTCGCCACAGAAATCATGCTGCTGGCGTACTACGTTTCTGCGGTCAACATTGAGACCACGTTCAACGCGCTGCGCCACGAAGCAGCCTTGCGTGATGGCGAGCCGGAGCCGGAGTACCAGACGTTCACCAACATCGCCCTGGCGGATACCTTCCAGGTCCACGAAAACGGCGACATCCCAGACCTGGACATCTTCCGGGAGAACAACGCGACCATCGAACGGCAGAAGACTGCGCCCATTAACGTCATCGTCGGCAACCCGCCGTACTCGGCGGGGCAGAAGAACGTCAACGACCTCAATGCGAACCTGAAGTACCCAAGTTTGGATGGGAGGATCGCCGACACCTACGCGGCACTCTCCACGGCGACGAACAAAAACAAGTTGTACGACTCTTACCTGCGTGCCTTCCGCTGGGCGACGGACCGCGTTGGGGAGAAGGGCATTGTGGCGTTCGTGTCCAACGGTGGGTGGATCGACGGCAACACCGGCGACGGGGTGCGGCTGAGCATGCAGGAGGATTTCACCGACCTGTATGTGTACAACCTGCGGGGTAACCAGCGAACAGCTGGTGAGCAATCACGTAAGGAGGGTGGGAAGGTCTTCGGTGCTGGGAGCCGTTCGACGATTGCTATCACCATCGGCATCAAAGACCCCACCACCGCCGGTGAAGAGTGCCGGATCCACTACTGCGACATCGGCGACTATCTCAGCGCTGAAGAGAAACTGTCCAAAGTCGCTTCGGCATCCTTGGGCCGGATTGGGGTTACCCTCGAGTAGTGGACACCTGATAAGGATGGGCCACAGGCCTGTCAGGAAGGATGTCTGTCACTATGGCAACGAGGAAGACCTACACCCCGGAATACCGGCGCGAAGCCGCCCGATTGGTTCTTGATACCGGCCGCCCGATCTCGGTGGTAGCCAAGGAACTCAACATCAACGCCTCCCTGTTGAGCCGGTGGGTGAAGAAAGAACGCCAGCCCAGCGACCCAGCCACACACCAGGCTGAGGTACTCGACGCCGACGAACGCGCAGAACTGCTACGCCTGCGTAAACAGGTCGCCGAGCTCAAGCTTGATAACGAGTTTTTGGGAAAAGCAGCAGCCTTCTTCGCGTCGAAGCAACAAAAGTAGAACGCTTCCAGCTGATGGCGCAGGAGAAGGCCAACTACAGCATCTGCCGCATGGCCAGGCTTTTGCAGGTCTCCCGCTCGGGCTACTACAAGTGGGCGAGCCAGCAAAGGCTCAAAGCTGCCGGTGATGACCCTCGTGACATGCAGCGCGCCGCGCTTGATGCCAGCGTGCTGAGGTCCTGGACCCAGTCCCACCAGACCTACGGAGCACCGCGGATCACCGCTGATCTACGTGGCATGGGCCTGGTGGTGGATAAGAAAACGGTAGCCAAGTCGATGCGCAGGCTGGGCATTGAAGGCATCTCACCGCGATCGTGGACTCCGGCTCGGCGAGTACCCGGTGTAGCACGGCACCAGATCCCAGATCGGGTGGAACGAGTCTTTGACACCGGGGAACTGAATAAGGTGTGGATCTCCGATATCACGTATCTGCGTACCGGGGAGGGTTGGCTGTATCTGTGTGCGGTCCGTGATGGGTGTTCTCGCCGGGTCTTAGGGTGGGCGATGGACGCGCACCAGAGCACTGACCTGGTGGAACGGGCCCTTCGGATGGCGCACACCTTGCGTGGCGAGGTGGCTGAGGGTGTGGTGTTTCACGCTGATCGTGGCACGCAGTTCACCAGTGATCAGCTGTACCGTGTGTGCCAGGAACTCGGGATCGCTCAGTCGGTGGGACGTACTGGGGTGTGTTTTGATAACGCGATGGCTGAATCGTTTTGGGCGACGCTAAAAACGGAGTTCTACCAGCGGCGACGGTGGCGTACCCGGGATCAAGCTCGTCGTGCGGTGGCGGGTTGGATCGAGGGGTTTTACAACCGGCAACGGCGTCATTCGTCGTTGGGTGGTCTCCCACCTGTCAGTTTCGAAAATAATTACCACTTGGAGAAGGAGTCGGCCTCAGGCCGCGCTGCTTAATCGAACTGTCCACGATTTGCGGGCAACCCCATTCGACGCCGGCGTGATTCGTGTGGCGCTCCAGGTTCGTAGAGGTCGCCGTCGATGGCGGGGGAGCCCCCAAGTGATGCACGTGCATCGCTTCTGACTCTGTCTTCGTGTCGGCTCGCTCTGCTCTGGGGCAAGTCCACCACTCCTTGGGGTACCGACGCCGGCACCGTCGCTAGCCGATGCACGTGCATCGTTTCGACCGCAGGCCGCCAGGTCGCCCGACGCTCGCGCGGTTCCCATGGCCCACCCCACCCCCGCCGGCGAATCGCTCTCTGAGGCGATGCACGTGCATCGCCTGCCTCGGGTCAAACTAGGATCAAGCCGATCAATCCCGGGGCCAAATCCCACCGTCGCTGACACTACTCCGGACTTCGCTTTGAAGGGCGTCCCGGCGTCATTGAAATCACATTCGGAATGCCGTCTCTTAAGGCGTCGAGTCGGCCCAGTGACAACCTTATTTCAGAAAACCTGGCCCGCCATCTGGAAAAAATCATCATCCTCCCTGCCAAGCCAATTGCGCCCACGTGTAAAAGGTGTCGAGGGCAACTCAGTGAAACTGTGAAGGCCACACTCCTCCGCCCGGGCTCAACCCCGGTGTTCCCCGGCATCCTTCAAGGTCACGGCCGCTCGTCGGCCGCCGCAAGAGCGCCATCCCCAAGAACACCCATAAGTGACACATCCACATTCCCGGCCGCCCCTAATCGGCCGTTCAATAAAACCAAAAATTAAGTGAGCCTTACCTTAAATCACTCACTATGGCGTAGGCCACCATTCAACGAACTAACCACTCGGGCACGGCTCTGTTTAAATGAAAGGTGATACATGAGATGCCGCCGGGGATGACTCAGCGGCCCGAGACGTGATGGGGTTTTTATGTCACAGACCGTTGACAGCTCACCAATTGTGGAAGGTGGCTCCGGCCTGAGCCGGCGATCATTTCTCAAATGGTCTGGTGTTGCCGCTGGCGCCGCCACGCTCGTGGGATGCGAAGCCCAGGGCCAGAATCCGGCTATGGACGTTCCGGCGGACGCGACGAAGCTGGTGTGGTCGGCGTGCACGGTGAACTGTGGCTCCCGGTGCCCGGTTCGCCTGGAGGTCGCCGACGGCACCATCGTCCGCGTGCTGCCCGATGACACCGGCACTAACGAGCTCGGCTCGCAGAGCGTGCGCGCCTGCGTGCGCGGTAGGTCGATTCGGCACCGCATCTACAACCCGGATCGTCTCAAAAGGCCCCTCAAGCGCAAGGAAGGCACCAAGCGCGGCGAGGGCCAGTGGGAGGAGATCTCCTGGGAGCAGGCGCTCAGCGAGATCGCGGAGAAGATGAAGTCCATCAAGTCCCGCTTTGGCAACGAGGCGTTCTACATCAATTACGGCACCGGGGTGCTGGGGACGACGGTGTCTGCGTCGTGGCCGCCGGACGCCTCGGCCTTCGCCCGCCTGCTCAATTGCTACGGCGGTTACCTGGACCATTACGCGGACTACTCCACGGCCCAGATCACGGCCGCCTACCCCTACTTTTATGGCGCGTGGACGGGATCGAACTCGTTGGACGACGCGAAGAACGCCAAGCTCCAGGTCATGTTCGGCAATAATCCGCTGGAGACGCGCATGTCCGGCGGCGGGTTGACGTTCACCACGCTGCAAACGAAGAAGCACTCCGGCGTGCGAACGATTGTCATTGACCCCCGGTACACAGAGACGGCCATTGATCTCGCCGACGAGTGGGTGGCGTTGCGCCCGGGCACCGACGCTGCGCTCGTCGCCGGCATGATTCACGTCATGGTCGCCGAAGGCCTGCATGACCAGGAATTCCTGGATAAGTATTGCATCGGTTTCGACGAGGATCACATGCCCGAGGGTGCGCCGAAGGACTCGTCGTACCGTTCCTACCTGGAGGGCAAGAAGGACGGGGTGGAAAAGACCCCGGAGTGGGCGGCGGCGATTACGGGCGTGCCGGCGGATAAGATCCGTCGGCTGGCGCGCGAGATCGCCTCGGCCAAGCCGTGCGCCATCACGCAGGGCTGGGGCCCGCAGCGCCACGCGACCGGAGAGAACAGCGCCCGCGCGATCTTCCTGCTCGCCTGCGCCACCGGCAACCCGGGGGTGCCCGGCGGCGGCAACGGTTCCCGCGAGTCCTCTCCGGGCCTGCCGCTGACGAACGTCATGGGCAGCACGACGACGAACCCGTCGATGAAGATCATCCCGGTGGTCAGCTGGGTGGATGCGGTGGACCACGGCGAGCAGATGGACACCTTCAACGCCGGGGTGATGGAGAAGCCGGAAGAGGGCGTGCGGGACTTCAAGGTGCCGGTCGCCGACGACGGCACCCCGACGAACACGAAGCTCGACGTCCCCATCAAGATGGTGTGGCAGTACGGCGGTAACTCCATCGTCAACCAGACCGGGGACAACAACCGCACCGTCGAGGTGCTGCAGGATGAAAGCAAGTGCGAGCTCATCGTCAACTGTGACATCCAGATGACGGTGTCCTGCCGGTACTCCGACTACGTGCTGCCGGGCACGTCGGCGGCGGAGGAGTTCGACATCCACCCGGGTGAAAACGGCGCGCCGATGGCCTATGGCATCGTCTCCAGCCAGGCCATCGAGCCGCTGTACGAGTGCAAGGACATCTACACCATCTGCACGGAGCTCGCCGAGCAGCTCGGTGTGAAGGACGAGTTCACCGACGGCAAGGACCGTGAAGCCTGGCTGCGGGAAACGGTGGAAGCCGCCCGCAAGGAGGACCCGGACCTGCCGGATTATGACACGTGGAAGGAGATGGGCATCTTCCGCAAGCTCGCCGGCCCGGTGGTGAGCATGAAGGAGTTCCGCGAGGACCCGGCGGCCAACCCGCTGCCCACCCCGTCCGGCAAGATCGAGATCTACTCGGATCGCATCGAGAAGATGTCGAAGAAGTGGGTGTTCGACGCCTTCCGTCCCCTGCACAAGGGCGACGAGCTCAAACCCCTGCCGGAGTACGTTGAGGCCCGCGAGATGGTGGAGGACGCCCGGGAGGGCAAGTTCCCCCTGCAGCTCATCGGCCACCACTACAAGGCGCGCACGCACTCCACCTACGGCAACGTGGACTGGTTGAAGGAGGCCCACCACCAGTCGGTGTGGCTCAATCCGGTCGACGCCCGCAAGCGTGGCATCGCCAGCGGCGACGAGGTGTTCATCTACAACGATCGGGGCACGGTGCGGATCCCGGCGAAGGTGACGCCGCGCATCGCGCCGGGCGTGGCGTCGCTGCCGCAGGGCGCGTGGTTCGACCCTCGCCCCGCTAGCGAGGTCACGCCGCCCGCAGGGGCGAATCCGGACCTGCCGGTGGACGTCGGCGGCAATACCAACACGTTGTCCACGTTGCACCCGTCGCCGCTGGGCCGCGGCAACGCGGTGCACACGATCACCGTCGAGATTGAGAAGGCTTAACAGGCATGGCTGAGAACTACATCCAAGAGGGAGCCAACTACGGCTTCTACTTCGACCAAACGGTGTGTAACGGCTGCAAGGCGTGCCAGATCGCGTGCAAGGACAAACACGACCTCCCCGTGGGCATCACGTGGCGCCGGGTGGTGGAGTACGACGGCGGTTCGTGGCAGCTCAGCGGCGACACTTTCGAGCCGAACGTGTTCGCCTACTACACGTCGGTGGCCTGTAACCATTGCGAAAACCCGGTGTGCGTTGAGGTGTGCCCGACGACGGCGATGAGCCGTCGACCGGACGGCACCGTCTACGTGGATCAGGACAAGTGCGTGGGTTGCCGCTACTGCCAGTGGGCGTGCCCCTACGGCGCCCCGCAGCTCAACTCCGAGACGGGGCACATGTCCAAGTGCGACCTGTGCTACGACTACCGCTCCGAGGGCAAGGAGCCGGCCTGCGTGTCGGCCTGCCCGTCGCGGGCCTTGGATTGGGGCCCGATTGAGGAGCTGCGGAAAAAGCACGGCTACGTCGACGCGGTGGCGCCGTTGCCGGACCCGTCGCTGACCCAGCCGCGCCTGGTGATTAACCCGCACCGGGACGCGCAGGGTTGGAACAACGCCACCGGTACGATTGCGAATCCGGAGGAAATCTAATGGTTGTTGCTGAACTTCCGATGATCATCTTCACGGTGGTCGCGCAGACGTCCGTCGGCGCATTCTTGGCCCTCGGCGCTATCCAGCTGGCCGGCGCCGTGAAGAAGATCGAGACTCCGGCGGTGGACCGGATCACCAATGTTGCCCTGTACGCGGTGGGCCCGCTGTTGGTCTTCGGCTTCATCGCTGCCTTCTTCCACCTTGCCGACCCCTTCCACGCGCTCAACACGATGCGGCACCTGCAGACGTCGTGGCTGGCGAGGGAGCTGCTCTTCGGCGTGTTCTTCGGCGGCTTCGGTGCCCTGTTTGCGCTGACCCAGTGGTTCGGGTGGCTGAGCCGGTCGCTGCGCAACGTCCTGGCGGTGCTCGCCGCGCTGAGCGGCGTCGGCCTCGTCTTCGCCATGTCCATGGTGTACTACTCGGTGGAGACCATCCCGGCGTGGCACCATATCTCGGTGCCGGTGTTCTTCTTCGCCACCGCGCTGCTGCTCGGCCCCCTGGCGGTGGCCGTGGTGCTGCTGGCGGTGTGGAACCTCAGCGTGGAGGGCCGCCGGGGTATCTTCGCCCGGATCGCGCGTCGCGGCCAGCAGGATGGCGTCGCCCCCCGCGAGGACCTGCTGCTGCTCACCCGCAAGTCGATCCAGTGGCTGACCGTGGTCGCGGCGGCCGCCGGCGTGGTCATTTTCGTGACCTACCCGCTGTACCTGCTGCACCTGTCCACCGCTGGCCCCACGGCCGCGGCGGTGGCGGACAAGCTCGACGGCTCCTTCCTCTTCTTCCGCCTCGCCCTGCTGGGCGTGGCCATCGTGCTGGCCGGCGGTTTCGCCTTCCTGCGCGCCGGGGTGTCCGAGCAGCCGAATAAGACGCTCACCGTGCTCATCGTGGCAGCATTCGTGCTCGCCTTCGCCGCCGAGATCATGGGCCGCAACCTGCACTACGTGGGCCTGTGGCACGTGGGCATCAACACCTGGCAGATGTATGGCGGGCACTAGGGGCGTGATGGGGCCGGACCTGCTCGACCGTTTCGCGGCGGCGTTCACCGTGTTGGCGCGGCTGCATATCGCGCCGGTGAGCGCCGAGGACCACCAGGCGATCGGCGCGATGATCGACGAGTGGCCGGTCGACGGCGCCGTCGACGAGGGCATTGCGCTCATGCGCGCCTCCGTCGCGGGAGGCGAGGACGTGGCCGCGATCCGCTGGGATCACGACACGCTCTACGGCATCTCCGCCGCGGCGAAGGTGGCGCCCTACGAGTCCGTGCACCGGGGCGAGGACGGCCTAGTCTTCGACGAGCACACCCTCGCCGTCCGGGCGGCTTTCGCCCGCCTCGACGTTCAGGCGCCTCGCCTGCACCTGGAGCCGGACGACCATGTGGGCCTGGAGCTGGACTTTCTCGCCAAGTGCTGCCTGGCGATGCTCGACGCCCTCGACGCCGGTGACACCTCCCGCGCCGAGCACCTCCAGGCCCTGGCACACGCCTTCACCGAGGAGCACCTCGCGGCGTGGGCCCCGCAGATGCTGCGCGACGCTCAGGACGCGGCGACGACGAAGTGGATGCGCGGCCTCATGGCTCTCACCCTCGGAACGGTCGCCGCCTGGCAAGCGCATGGTTGATCTGCCCCGGCTGCTGACCTGGATTCTCGCGCACGATCGCTACCGCGGGTTGGTTATCAGCTGCGGTGAGCCGCCGACGCTGCGCCGCGGGGAACTCGGAGTCGTGTGGGATGGCGACATCGACACCGGCACCCTCGCCCAGCTGCTCGCCTGCGGGATCCCGCGGGTGGAGTTCGCCGCCAATGCGGAGGTGCCAGACGAGCGGATCGAGGCCTGGCAGCGGCTGTTCGACGGCCGCGTGGCGCCCCGCCGACGTCGGCGGCTACCGTCGCTGCTCGGCGGGGGTGTCGTGCTCGACGGCCACGAGATCCCCCTGGCCCGGCGGGCGGTGCTGGGCCTGAGCCTGCATCCGCCCTTTGACCTGGCGGCGGATCACGACGCGCGCAGCGTCGCCGCCCTCGCCCTGCTTGGTGTTACCCCGGAGCAGCTCGCCGACGCCGAGCTCACCGACGCCGAGAACCGCGGCAACCTCCTCGTCGCCTCCGACTGCACCGCGTGCGGGGTGTGCGTGCTGTCCTGCCCGGAAGGTGCGCTGCTCCTGACCCACGAGCACGGCGCGTCGACGCTGCGCCACGACCAGGCGGCGTGCCGCGGCTGCGGGGAGTGTATTGCGCTGTGCCCGGTCTCGGCGCTGAGTTCGCCGGGGCTCCTCACGCTCGCCGACGCCCTCGCCGGCCAGCAGGTTCTCCTGGCTACGGTGGCAACGAGGGTGTGTTCTCGGTGCGGGCAGCGTCACGACGGCGACGGTGAGCTGTGCGAGCTCTGCGCTTTTCGCCGCCGCAACCCCTTCGCGGCGCTGTCACCGGAGCAGATTCGCCCCCGTTCGAACGAATCCGGTCGTGGGCGTCGCCCGGGCTTTCTAGACTCGCAACCAGTCGGGTTTAAGGAGGGCGAGGGATATGAGCCACCCAGCCAGCGCGGTCGTGGCCGTGACGACGACGGGCACCGGCACGAGGCTTGACCGGATCCTGGACGTAGCCGTCGTGCAGCTCGACGCCTTAACCGGCTGGGGGTTACGGCCGGCGACCGGGTGTGGATGCACTTCCCCCAGGGGCGGTTTAGGGTGTCACTGGCCGAAGCGGACCGGCCACAGGCCCAGGGCATTGACCGCGTATATGCCGCGATGGGTTTGGGCGCGCCGGGGCGGGGGAGCACCCATGAGCTGCTGCGCCGCGTCAACGAGCGGGTGGGCCTGCCGGAGGACGCCCCACGACGACGCCTCGTCGCCGTGTTCCGTCACCGCGGGGAGCATGACCTGGCCGATCTCATTCGATCATTGGGCTAGCCAGGGACTCCGCATAAAAGCGTGGTGATATGCGCGAATGGTGTGACGTCCTATGTGTGCATTATTGTTCACGGGCGTGAGTTTCAACACAACACCGCAGGACCGCCAGAACTACGCCGTGGCGGCCATCGTCGGCATCATCGCCGGTATCGTCTCCGCCATCGTCAAGTTTGGCTGGGAGGTGCCGCTGCCGCCGCGCTCCCCGGAGCGCAACGCCACCAACCCGCCCCAGGCCTTCCTGGAGTTCTTCGGCTTCTCGGACACCACCACCCACCTGAGCTACACCTTCAACGGCAACGAAGGCCTGCCGTGGGTATCCTTCCTCATCCACTTCGGCTTCTCTATCTTCTTCGCCGTCATGTACTGCGTCATCGCGGAGCGTTGGCCGAAGATCAAGCTGTGGCAGGGCGTGGCCTTCGGCGTGTTCCTGTGGGTCGCCTTCCACGTGGTGCTCATGCCCGCCATGGGCATCGTCCCGGCGCCGTGGAACCAGCCGTGGGAGGAGCACTTCTCGGAGATCCCGGGCCACGCCATCTGGATGTGGGTCATTGAAATCATCCGTCGTGACCTGCGCAACCGCATCACCGGCGAGCCGGACCCCGAGGTCGAACTCGGCGCACGCCGCTAGGGGCTCAGTGAAGTTAGGGCGCGAAGGGGGATCCGCCCTGGCTGAACACCCAAAACGCCAGGTTCAGTAGGACGACCGGGGCGGCAAGGGAGAGTAGAGCCGCGCACCCCAGCGCGAGTAGCTACCAGTCTATGACCTATCCGCCAACGTCGGCCGGATTGGCCGAGCCAGCTGAGTCATTTCCTGCCGGCCGCGCAGCTCGATGGAGTTGAGCATCACCCAGCGTCGTTGTTCCGCCTCGTTGGCCTGGCGGATGGTGGCGGCGTTGCTTAAGACCCGGTCGGGGGTCTGCTTCGCCCGGTCGGTCAACCTGGCCGCGAGGTTCACCGCGTCGCCAATGACTGTGTATTCGAACCGGTCCGCGCCGCCGATGTTGCCGGCGACGACATGCCCGGCGGCCACGCCGATGCCGGCGTCGAGCTTGAGGTCCTTAATCTCCTCACGCAGTTCGCGGGCGGCGGCCAGTGCCCACGACGTGGCGTCGTTGATGTTGATGGGCGCGCCGAAGATGGCCAGCGCGGCGTCGCCCTGGAATTTGTTGATGATGCCGTGATTGCGATGCACCACGGCCACGACGATCTCGAAGAAGCGGTTGAGTTCCGCCACCACCTCCTTCGGCGTGTGCGATACAGCGAAGGTGGTCGATCCGATGACGTCGACGAAGAGCACCGCGACCATGCGGTCCTCGCCGCCGAGTTCCGGGTTGTCCGCCAGCGCCCGCTCGGCGACCTCGGCGCCAACGTAGCGGCCGAAGATGTCGCGCACCCGTTGGCGTTCCTTGAGCCCGCGAATCATCTCGTTGAAGCCGGACTGGAGCACCCCAAGTTCGGAGCCGTCGTAGATGTCCACCTGAACGCTGGAGTCGCCGCGTCGTACGCGGTTGATGGCGTCCTGAAGCTCCCGGATGGGGTCGGTGACGCTCGACGTGGATAAAGAGGTGCCGACGAAGCCGGTGAGAAGCGTCGTGACGACGAGGGTGGCGATGGCCCCGGCGAGGTCTCCGGGGTCGTCGGTGAAGAACCCGGCGCGGTGGCCGAGGATGATGAACAAGATCCCCAACGCCGGCGCGGCGGAGGTCATGAGCCACGTCAGCCGCAGGCGCCACGCGATCGGCGGGGACATCATCGAGTCCTCGAAGCGCCGGGCGAGCGCCGCGGCGGCGACGGGGCGGACCATGCGTTCGGCCTGCAGATAGGTCAACAGGCAGATCGCCACCGCCGCTAGGGTGATGGAGACGCCGACGACGAGGGCCGTCTCCCACCCGGCCGTGGCCGTGACCGCCACGGCGATGGCGATACCGATGGCCCACACCACCGCGCAGACAATCGCCTGGTACACGGGCAGGCGCATGACGAGGTAACGCACCATGTTCGGATCGTGCTGGTCGGGGGCGCGCTGCCAGTCGAGGACCGGGCGGGACAGCGCCAGCGACGCCGCCACCGCCATGGCGAGGGCGAATCCCACGTAGACCATGCCGATGATGGACACCGCCGGCCAGCCGATGGTGATGTTGTCCAGCCCGGGCAGCGGCAGGATGAAGCGAATGAACACCATGATGAAGATCGCGCCGGTGAGGTTCGAGCTCATGACGAGGGCGGCGTACAGCGGCCACGACGTCCGCATGAGCCAGCGCACGGCCCGCCAGTATCTGTTCATGACGCTCAACTCTATCGCGCCCCACGAGGGCCCACTAGGGTGGAACAGGTGAACTTTCCCACCGTCGCCGAGCAGCTGGCGGACACCCCCACGGTCCGCGATGTCGTCCTGGCTGCGGCCGCCGCCGCCCGTGGCCACGCCGGTGCCGACCCGCACGCCATGACCCACTCCTGGGTGTTCACCGGCCCGCCAGGGTCGGGCCGCTCGGTGGCGGCTATGGCTTTCGCGCAGGCGCTGACGTGCACCACCGACGGCGCGCTGGGGTGCGGCCGGTGCGAGGCCTGCCGCGCCGTGCGCGCCGGAGCACACACCGACGTCACCCGCGTGGTCCCGGAAGGCAACGTCATCTCGGTGGACTACGTGCGCGAGGTCATCATCCCGGCGGCGAATTCCCTGCCGACGGTCGGGGGCTGGCGCATCATCGTCATCGAGGATGCGGACCGCCTCCGGGAAGAGGCGGCCAACGCCCTGCTGAAAACCATCGAGGAGCCCCCGGAGCGCACGGTCATTGTGCTGTGCGCCCCGTCGCGGGCTCCGGAGGATTTCATTCCGACGCTGCGTTCGCGATGCCGACACCTCTATATACCGAGCCCCTCCACACACCGGATTGTGCATTTGCTCGTCGATGAACTCGGCGTCGCCGAGGAGCACGCCCGACTGGCCGCGACGAGCTCCCTGCACCACATCGGCCGGGCCCGGAAACTGGTGACGATGCCGGTGATGCAAAACCGGCGCTCCCAGGCGATTAATCTCGCCGAGATGCTCTTCCACGGCGACCAGGCTTTCCAGGCAGTCAACGGCTTGCTGGCTGCGGCGAAGAAGGAAGTAGACGAGACCTACGCCGAGATCGACGAGCGCGAGCTCGCCAAGCTGGAGAACTCGCTCGGGGTGGGGGCTAAGGGCAAGGGCGCGCAGCGGGCGTCACGCCAGGGAGCGGGTGCGATCACGGACCTGCAGAAGCAGCAGAAGCGACGACGGACCCGCGCGCAGACGGACATCGTGGACCTAGCGCTCGTCGATTTCGCCGGGGTGTTTCGCGACGCGATGATGAAGTCCGCCGGCGCCGACGTGGAGCTCACCCACCCGGATTTTGAGCCGCTGGCCGCCGAATTGGCCGAGAAGGCCTCGTTTGACGCGCTGGTGGAAAGCCAGGAGGCGATCCGGGAATGCCGGGAGCGCATCAAGGGCTTCGTGTCCCCGCAGCTGGCGATGGATGGCATGCTGGGGCGAATCCGTTTGGCGTTGAAGGTCTCCTAGCGCGGTTAAGCTGCGGATTTCTGGCAGCCGGCGGTGGTGCACTAAAGTTACTACCCGGTATTTACGTACCGTGCCTCCTTAGCTCAGTCGGTAGAGCATCTCACTCGTAATGAGAAGGTCGCGAGTTCGATTCTCGCAGGTGGCTCCACTTCTTTTTCCGCGGGCTACAATGCGCCACTATGAGCCATTCCCTCCCCGCGCCTCATCCCCCCAGTCAGAGCATGTCTCCGCGGGGGCTGCTGACCACGGTTGTCGTGGTGGGGGTAGTCATCCGAACATGGGTGATCTCCCGTGGCTGGTTCTATTGGGACGATTTCATCCTCACCGCCGAGGTCCGCTCCCAACCACTGTCCGAGCTGCTGCTGAGCTCCCACGACGGCCATCTCATGCCCGGTTCGTGGCTGTTGCTGTGGGCCATCGACGCTCTTTCCGGGGGCGCGTACAGCTGGCCGGTGGCGGTCGCCGTCCTGGCGGCGCTTACCGCCGCCGCCGCGGCCGCGTTCGGCTACGCGGCCTGGACCATCGCGCCCCGGCACGCCTGGTGGATCACCGGCCTGTACCTCATTAACCCGCTGCTGCTTCCGACGTCGACGTGGCTCGCCGCAGCCGTCAATTCGCTGCCGCTGCAGGCCCTCGCCGCGGTGTGGTTGGCTCACGGGTGGCGCTTTCAGCGGCGTCGACGGGTGGTTGACCTGGTGGTCATCGTCGTCGCCGTGGTCGCCGCGTGCCTGTTCAGCGAGCGGGCGCTGCTGCTCGCCCCGGTGAGCGCGGTGATCGTGCTCCTGTGGGTGGGACCTGGCCGGCGCGGTGGGTGGGCCCCGGTGGTGATTGCTTTCATCGCCCCGGTGGTGGCGTGGCTGGCCATCTATCTGAGCACGGTGGGGGACCCGGTGGAGGTCACGCAGCGCTCCGCATCGCTGGGGGCGATCGTCACCAGCGGGTACTTCAATGGTTTCGCGGCGACGCTCGTCGGCGGCCCGTGGGGGTGGAGCCGGTGGCACCCGGGTCCGCCGTTCGCGGCCGCGTCGGTGCTCGGTGCCGCGCTCGGCGGGGCGGCGGTGGTGGCCCTGGCCGCGTGGGCGTACGCGAAGCGATCCCTGGCGCCCGTCGCGGTTGCCCTGGCCTATCCGTTGCTTCCGCTCGCGGCCCTGTACTGGGTGCGCTCCGGGCAGGGCACGGCGGTGGAGATCGCGTTGACGCTGCGGCACTTCTCCGAGGTGCTGGTCTTGGTGGGGTTGACGGTGGCGGCGGCCATGCGCCGGTCCGGACACCGTGCCGCCGGGCGGCTGCCAGCCTTCACCGGGCCGGCGGTGGCGCTGGCGGTGGCCGGTTCCTCGCTGGTGAGCGTGGTGACGTACACCCTGGTGTGGCAGGATCAGCCGGCGCGTTCCTACTTCGCCACGCTGACTAGCCAGCAGGCGCAGCAGGAGGTGACGCTGCTCGATCAACAGCTGCCGCCGGAGATTCTCACCCCGGTGGCGGAGCCGTACCACTGGCTCTCGTGGCACATTGACGGTGTCTCCGACTACACGCACACCCCGACCGTGATCGATGCGGCCGGTGCTATCGTGCCGGCGGAGCTCATGCCCATGCGGGCGACGGCGCTGGAGCCGGGATGCGTGGCGCCCCGGGTCACGCGCGTGCTCACTCTCGACGGGCCGCTGGTGGAGCGCGACTGGGTGCTGCGGCTCAACGTCCTGGCGGAGGCCGTGGATCAGGTTACCGTGGCGCTGGAGACCAGCGAGGAACCGGTGGTCGTCGACGTGCAGCCGGGCATGCAGCAGGTGCACGTTCGGCTCGTCGGTGGTGGGAACACGGTGCTGGTCGGAGCCGAAAACACCCCGCTGTGCCTGGGGCGCAGCGAGGTGGGGCAGTTGCTTCCGCGTTAGGCCTCGTCGACGAGCATGCGCGGCATCACCTTGCCGGTGGCGTTGCGCGGCAGTTCCTCGACGAAGTGGACGTCGCGGGGGATGGAGTGGTCGGCGAGCTTGTCGGACACCCATTGGCGCACGGCGTCCTCGGTGAGGGCGTTGCCCTCGGGGGAGTCCTCGCGGACGATCCACACGGCGATGCGCTTGAACGTGACCGCGTCGTCGACGCCCTTGGCGGTGAGGTCGGCCACGCCCGGCATGGGCTCGAGGATCTCCTCGACGCTGCGCGGGTAGACGTTCTCGCCGCCGACGATAATCATGTCGTCGATGCGGCCGAGGACGTGCAGGTAGCCATCGTCGTCGATGTATCCGAGGTCACCGATCTCGATGAGGCCCTGGCGCTGAACGATCTCAATCGCCGGGTTGGTGTACCCGGTCAGGGAGGTGGAATTGCGCAGGTGAATCCGGCCCACTTCGCCCTGGGGGAGCTCGTTGCCCTCGGCGTCGAGCACCTTGAGGATGGTGCCGGGGGATACTCGGCCGGCGACGGTCGGGTCGGCGGCGATGGCCTCCGCGGTGGCGGTGGCGGCCAGCGTGAGCTCGGTGGAGCCGTAAATGTTGGCCAAGATGGGGCCGAAGCGCTCGATGGTCTCCTGGACCAGGGCCGGGGTGAGCGCATTGCCGGAGGAAGCCAGGTAACGCAGGCTGCTCGTGTCGAACTTCTCCTGGCCCTCGAGCTGAAGCATCTGCTTGATGAAGATGGGGGAGGAGACCAGCGCGTCGGCGCGGTACTTCTCGATCTGTCGCCAGCAATTCTCCGCGTTGAATACACGCTGGGTGACGATGGTGCAGCGAGCACCGACGGCGACGTTCGTCGCCCCCCAGCCCCAGGTGTGGAACATCGACGCGGTCATCTGGATCGTGTCGCCGGCGCGCATCGGCAGCGTGGTGAGGTAGCCGGAGAGCACGACGGGCAGGCGCGGTTCGGGCCGCACGACGCCCTTCGGCACGCCGGAAGTGCCGGAGGACATGAGCACGATCTTGCCGTGACGGGGCATGAGCGGCAGCGAGATATCGGCGTAGCGCTCCGGGTGGCGCACGATCTGATCCATGGACTCGGTGTCCGCGGGAATCGGGTTATCGGCGTGCGCGATGACGACGGTGAGACCCGGGTAGTTCTCCGGCAGGCGGTCGGCGAACTCGTCGTCGACGAAGAGGACGTTAATGTTGTTTTCCTGTAGGCAGCCCAGGACCTGCTCGGGGGAGGAACCGACGTTGAGGAGGTACATCTCGGCGCCCGCGTAGCCCTTCGCCGCCATGGGCAGGAGGATGCCGCGGCCGTTGCGGGCCATGATGCCCAGCCGGATCGTGTCCAGCTGCAGGCTGAGGAGGTAGCGCGCGATGGTGCGGGACTGGTTGCGCATCTCCCGGTAGGTCAGGGTGCCGTCATCGTCGATGAGGGCGACGCGGTCGGGCGCGCCCTCGTAAGCGGCCTCGACTTCGCGGGCGAAGGAGAACCAGTAGCGGGCGAGGCCGGGGATGAGTCCCGCAGTCGCCTTCACGGGCCCTTTGGGGTCGACAATCCCTGACGTCACCAGGGACTTCGCCAGGGTGGGCAGAGTCGACAGCGTCTTAAGCGTCATCTGCAGCCGGGGTGATAGGGCCATAAGGGCGGGTTCTCCTCAAGTCGGTGAAACTTCTCTGGGTCCGTTATATTACAGACTGGTTACAAATGTTGCACTTCAAAACCATCCGCGCGTTTTGAAAGTGCCGGTTATCCTGGGGATACATGCTACTACCTCCCCGGAAGGATTCACACGTGCAACAGCAGCCACACCTATCAAGCAGGCTTGATAACTACCTCGAGATCGACGGCCTCCGCTTCCGAGACCTCGACCGCGACGGCCAGCTTAGCCCCTACGAAGACTGGCGCCTCAGCCCCGAGGAACGCGCCCGGGACCTCGCAGCCCGGATGACGCCGGAAGAGAAGGCGGGCCTCATGGTCATCGGCTCGCACTACCCCGGGTTCTCCGAGTTCCTGCCCCACAAGAGGAACGGCCAGCTGCTCAATGAGCAGGACCTGTGGCAGGACAAGAACCCCATGACCGGCCAGGACTACCCGGAGCCCTTCCTCCAGACCTCGGGCACCGAGGCCGCCATTCACGAGCGCCACCAGCGCTTCTTTATCGCCCGTGACAACCTCGACCCGCGCGAAATGGCCGAGTGGACCAACGCCGTCCAGGAGGTCGCGGAACGCTCCCGCCTGGGCATCCCCGCCGTCTTTGCGTCGAACCCGCGCAACCATTACGCCCTCGTCCCGGTGTTTGGCTCGTCAGACTCCGCCGGTATCTTCTCCGATTTCCCCAGCGAGCTCGGCCTGGCGGCCCTCGGCGACGCCGCCCGGGTGGAGGAGTTCTCCCGCATCGCGGCCAGCGAGTGGCGGGCCGTCGGCCTGCATAAGGTCTACGGCTATATGGCGGACATCGCCAGCGAGCCCCGGTGGTCGCGCTTCGCCAACACCTTCGGCGAGGACCCGCAGCTCGCGGCGGCGTGCGTGCGCGCGACCGTCGTCGGATTCCAGGAGGGTGGCGTGGCCTGCACCGTCAAGCACTTCCCGGGCGGCGGCGTGCGCGAGGACGGCCACGACCCCCACTTCTCCTGGGGCCAGTCCAACGAGTACCCCACCGAAGGCGCCCTGGCCACCTACCACCTGCCGCCCTTCGCCGCGGCGGTGGACGCCGGCGTGTCGGCCATCATGCCGTACTACGCCAAGCCGCTCAACACCTCCGCCGATCAGCTGGAGCCGCAGCGATGGGTCAGTGAGAACCAGCAGTTCGAGGAGGTGGCCTTCGCGTACAACAAGGCCATCATCACGGATCTGCTGCGGGGCGATCTGGGCCACACCGGCTACGTCAACTCCGATTCCGGGGTCATCGACGCGATGCCGTGGGGCGTGGAGGACCTGAGCAAGCCGGAGCGCTTCGCCCGCGCCATCGCCGCCGGCGTGGACATCTTCTCGGACATGGCCGACCCGAGCGAACTCGTCGCCGCCTACGAGCAGGGCCTGGTGACCGACGAGCAGCTGACGACGGCCTGCGAACGCCTGCTGCGTGAGCCCTTCGAGCTTGGCCTGTTCGACAGCCCCTACGTCGACGAGTCTGCCGCCGACGCTGCCCTGCGTGTCACCTCGCACCTGGCCGCGGCGGAGCGTGCCCAGCGTGACTCGGTCACCCTGCTGCGCAACTCCGACGGGGTGCTGCCCCTGGACCTCGACTCCAACATGAAGGTGTTCGTGTACACCACCGGCCGCACGAAGATCGAGCTCGCCGCGGAGCGCGTGCGCGAACAGGTCGAGGTTCTCTTGCCGTACGCCACAGTGGTGGACACCCCGGAGGAGGCGGACCTCGCGTTCGTCGTGGCCCGCCCGGAGATCAACCTCTTCGAGGATGACAAGGAAGGCGTGTCCCTGTCCGTGGACCCGCGGGACAACGGCGTGGACGTCGACCGCGTGGTGGAGATCGAGAAAGCGGTGCCGACGGTCCTGGCGCTCAACGTCACGAACCCGTGGCTGCTCGCGGAGCTGGAACCGCACGCGGCCGCCCTCGTCGCGACGTTCGAGATCTCCCCGGATCAGCTGCTGCGTTCGCTGGCCGGAGTCGACGGCGGCCCGAAGGGGAAGCTGCCGTTTGCGTTCCCGCGCTCGGCGGAGGTCTTCGAGAACTCCGGGCGCGACGTCCCCGGCGCATTCTGTGGCGAGGACTACCCCTACGTCGATCGCGACGGCGTGGCCTACGGCTTCGGGCACGGGTTGCGCCTGAGCTAGCTGCTTTTTCTCGGTAGGATGGGACGTGACAACAAACGTATCTACGTAAGGAGCTCCCATGCCACAGACCGTCAAGGGCGTCATTGCCCGCGCCAAGGGCGCCGAGGTTGAGCTGACCGACATCGTCATCCCCGACCCCGGCCCCCACGACGTTGTCGTGAAGGTCTTAACCTGCGGCGTGTGCCACACGGACCTGTCCTACCGCGACGGCCACATCGGCGACAACTTCCCCTACCTGCTCGGCCACGAATCCGCCGGCATCGTCGACACCGTCGGCGAGGCCGTCACCCACGTCGCACCCGGCGACCACGTCATCCTCAACTGGCGCGCCGTGTGCGGGCAGTGCCGCGCCTGCCGAAAGGGCGACAGCAAGAACTGCTTCAACACCCACAACGCCTCGACGCCCATGACGCTGCCCGACGGCACCGAGCTCGAAGCCGCCCTTGGCATCGGCTCCTTCGCCGAAAAGACTCTCGTCCACGAGGGCCAGTGCACCAAGGTCAACCCCGACGCCGACCCGGCGGCCGTCGGTCTGCTCGGCTGCGGCATCATGGCCGGCCTCGGCGCCGCCGTCAACACCGGCGACATCCAGATCGGCGACTCCGTGGCCGTCTTCGGCCTCGGTGGGGTCGGCACCGCCGCCGTCGCCGGCGCGCGGCTGGCCGGCGCGACGACGATCATCGCCGTCGACCTCGACGAACGCAAGACCGAGCAGGCCCGCGAATTCGGCGCCACCCACACCATCGTCTCCGACGGGCTATCGCAGGACGACGTCGTCGAACAGGTCCGCGAGCTCACCGGCGGCTTCGGCGCCGACGTCACCATCGACGCCGTCGGCATCCTGCCCACCTTCTACCAGGCCTTCTACTCCCGCGACCACGCCGGCCGCATGGTCATGGTCGGGGTACCCAACCTCACCGACCGCATCGAGCTGCCCGCCATCGACTTCTACTCCCGCGGCGGCTCCCTCAAGCCCGCCTGGTACGGCGACTGCCTGCCCGAACGGGACTTCCCCGCCTACACCCAACTCTTCGCCAACGGCCAGCTCCCGCTGGACAAGTTCGTCTCCGAGCGCATCGGCCTCGACGACGTCGACGCCGCCTTCGACACCATGAAGCGCGGCGACGTCCTGCGATCGGTGGTGGTCCTCTAATGGACTCCCTGCGCATTGACCACGTCGTCACCTCCGGGACCTTCGCCCTCGACGGCGGGCAGTGGGACGTCGATAACAACATCTGGCTCGTCGGCGACGACCACGACGTCATCATCATCGATGCCGCCCACGACGCCGCCCCCATCGTCGACGCCGTCGACGGCCGCAACGTCGCCGCCATCATCTGCACCCATGGCCACAACGACCACGTCACCGTCGCCCCGGAGCTGTCCCAGCGCCTCGACGCCCCGCTGTACCTCCACCCCGGCGACCAGCCCCTGTGGGAGATGACGCACCCCGGCGTCGGCTACGAACCGCTCAAGAACCTGGCGGAGTTCACCATCGGTGGCGCCACCATGCGGGTGCTCAACACCCCCGGGCACTCACCCGGCTCCTGCTGCCTCTACCTGCCCGAAGCCGGCGTGCTCTTCTCCGGCGACACCCTCTTCCAGGGCGGGCCCGGCGCCACGGGACGGTCCTACTCGTCCTTCGACACGATCATCGAATCCATCAAGACCTCCATCCTCACCCTGCCCGCCGAGACGACGGTGCGCACCGGCCATGGCGACCACACCAGCGTCGGCGCGGAGGCCCCGCACCTGGAGGAGTGGATCCGCCGCGGGCACTAGGCGCGCGCAGGAAACCCCAGGCGATGCGCGCGGCGAGCACGACGATGACTGCCCACCACACGGCGAAGTCGTCGTCGGGCTCCCACGGAAGAATCCACAGCACGGGCAGCCAGGTGAAGGATTGCACAGCGGCCGAGGCGGCCGATTCGTGCTTGAGCGCGCCCCACACCAGCCCGCTCATGGCCAGGACGAACACGGCTCCGATAATCATCTACTCCTCCTCCACGCTGGCCAGCCCGTAGGCGATGTCCTCGACGCCCCGGGTGGTGTCGCCGACGACGAACACCGCCTCGTCGTTGTTAGGGATGAGGATGAGCATCGCCGAGTAGCCGCCCGTGCCGCCGTTGTGCCAGAGATGATCAGCCTCCTTCACCCAGGTGTGCTCGTGCTGGCCGTGCCGGAGCAGGAACCGGGCGTACTTCGTCATGTCTCGGCCGGTGGATCGCACCGCGCCGGCGGGGGCGTAACCCGCCGTCTCCCAGGGCGCGGACTCGCGGCCGTCGCCGCTGAGACCCCGGGGTGCGTCGTCGGCGACGGAACCGAACGCCATCGAATAGGACTCGCTCATGCCGGCCGGCGCGAACACGTGGCGTTGGAGCAGCTCCTCCCAGGTCACGCCCTCCTGCTTCGCTAGGAGCTGGCCCAGCAGCGCGTGACCGTAGTTGGAATAGTGCTGCTTTCCGACCTTCTCCGGATCCGGAGCTGGATCCTGGGCGAGGACGTCGTCAGGCATGATGCCCTTATAGGGGTTACCCGGCCGAAGAATCTGCTCGGTGACCAGCTGCGTCCAGGGCACGCCGGCCAACCTTGGCAGCCCGGACGTGTGATTAGCCAGGTCCCCGAAGGTCGTCGCGCTGAGCTCAGGGCTGACGTCCACGAGCGAGCCCACCTCCGTTGCTGGGTTTCCGACCGCGGCCATGATCTGCGCATTCATCGTCTTGGTGACGGAACCGATCTCGAACTCGGTGGCGTCATCCATACCCAACCCGGCCCAAGTGGCGTCGTCGCCCTGGACGCGCACGGCGAAGAGGTGGTGATGGCCCTTGCCGGCGAGATCGTGCAGCTGGGACGCCAGGGCTTGGTCGCCGTGGCGGTCGTTCGAGAGGTGGACGGGGCGCGGGGCGATGACATACGCCGCCGCGAGAAAGAGGGCGATGGTGACGATGGCCAGGGCGATGCGCTTCAACATGGATGCTCCTCCGTCGCGGCGATGATGGCTAGAAGCGGCACGACGCGCGCGGGCTTCACCAAGTATTGGCCGTGGGCGTCCTTCTGCAGCCAGCCGCCGGACTGAAGCGCCCCGAGATGGTGGTAGGCCTGCCCCAGCGAGGTCGCGAGGCCGTCGGCGTGGATCTCGGCAGCCGTGGCCGGCGCGACGAGCAGGCGCTGCAGGATAGCCCCGCGCGCCGGGTGGGCGATGGCGATCAGCCGCTCGATGTGCGGCCGCCAGTCCGCGACGGCCAGGTACTCCGACGGGCGGATCCACTCATAGCTGATGCCGCGGTAGGCGCCGGAGAAGGCGGTGAGGTCGGTGGTTGTGGGGGTTGTTGTGTTTGGGGTTGCTGAGGTTGGGGTTTCGGTGGTTGTTGTGGGGGTGGCCGTGGCTCCGAGCGCTGATGTTTGTTCAAGCCGCTGGACGCGACGTTCCAGAGCTTCGAGGCGGGATTCAAGATCGGAATTCATGATTCCGATATTACGGAATCATGGAGAGTTGGGGGCGGAGGTCGGGGGTCAGGGTGTGGCTCGGGGCGGGCGGGGTGATGCACGTGCATCACTGGGGACGGGATATGCCGGAGGTCCGTATCGGGCGGGAGGGTGGATTGCGTAGGAGGCGTCAGCTTCGGCCGCGTCAGGCTGGAACCCTGGCCGCCGTCAATGGGCTGAAGCGATGCACGTGCATCGCTTGAGAAGCGTCGACGCCCGGGCCGACAGCAAAGAGAGGGCAGGCTCCGGCCATGATGAACACTGAAACGATGCACGTGCATCACTTGGGAAGCGTCGACGCCGCCGCGAACCCGGGCCGACAGCAAAGAAGGGGGGCAGCCCCCAGCCCATGATGAACACCGAAACGATGCACGTGCATCACCCACCACAACCACCACGTTCGAACCAAACGTTCCCACCCAGCAGTAAGGACTAGCCCGCCCAGCTGCACCAACCATGAAACTGTGACCAAAATCGCACCCCTGTACGATAGCAAACACGTTCTACCCGGCTATGATAGGGGCCATCATCACACCACGGGGAAACCACACACGGGGGACACGTAGCTCATGCCCACCACATCACTGATCGACCTCACCGACGCCCGCGACGACGACATCACCAGCATGCTCACCCACGCCCATCGCACCATCACCCGCTCGAAAGCCGCACTGATCGCCGCGATCGCACAGTTCCACGCCCGTGGGCTGGCCGAACACTTCGGCGCCCCGTCGACTGCGACGTGGCTTATCCGCCACTTCCAACTCGCCTCGTCCACCGCCCGGGAGTTAGTCCGTGTCGCGGTGTTCATCACCCAGCACCCTAGGGTTGCTGACGCGTTCTACCTCGGCCGATTGTCCTATTGCGCGGTGCGGTTGCTCATGGCGGTTGTCGATGAGTCCACCACCGAGGATGAAGAAGACGCCATTGTTGCCGCGGCGGAAGGACTAACGATCACTGAGCTACGCGCAGCACTTGCGCCGCTGAGGACACCGCGGGAAGACAAGGTGGAGAAGATCCGTATACGCACCCAGGATGATGGGTGGACGACAGTCAGTATCACGTTGAACCCGGATACGGCTGCGGAGTTTGCGGCGGCGTTGAAAACCGCGGAGTTAAGCAACTACGGCGATACCACCACCAAGGTGGAAGATTCGGACGATCAACCTGGGGATGTAGCCGATCAGATCGCTGGGTTGGATCCGCACGGCACGCACGGTGCGGGGGTGGTGGGTGTGAGTCGGTTTGGTGCTCCTGCCAGGGTGCGGTTGATGGGGGCGTTTAAGGCGGTGGTGCATATTGTGCGTTCCCAGCCGGTGTCGAGGGTGCGTGCCCCGGGCGCGGAGGTGATCTACGTGGTGAGGGAAGATGATGGTGGGGTGCCGCGGGTTGTTAGTGATCCGTCGGCGGTGGCTACGGGTCGGGCGGATAAGTTGTTTAATGCCCGGATGCGTACTTTGTTGGTGGATGGTGTGGGGAATGCGGTGTCGTTGAGTTCGTCGACGCGGTTGGCGACTAATCGGCAGGTCAAAGCGTTGGTGGCGCAGTGGTCGGGGGTGTGTGCTACTCCGGGGTGTGGTCATAGTCGGTGGTTGGAGATGCATCATATTGTGGATTGGGCTCAGGGTGGGCCGACGGATATGTGGAATTTGGTGGTGTTGTGTTCGGCGTGTCATACGTTGGTCACGAATGGGCAGATGCGGATCACGATTGATGATAAGGACCCTTCGCGGTTGCATTTTCGGGCGAGGGGGTCGCATTTTGTGAGTTGTCGGCGTGGTGCGCCGGTGACATTGGAGTCGTTGCTGGCCCGTAAGGCCCCGACCGCGGCGTAAGCCCCGCCTGGGGGTTAGGGCATGGTCTCGGTCGATGCCCGGACCCGGGAGGGTGTGGAAGCTGGATACCGCTTTGATGTCTGATTCGTAGGCCAGGATGAACCCCTACCTGGTGCCCCACAACACTTCGTGGCGGATGAACTTGTGCAGAAGCCGCTCGGTAGCCTTGCGCTTCTGCGCGACGCCGGCGTCATCGGTGGAGAGTGCCTTCTGAGCTGTGTCGCTGGCATGACACTTTGTGAAACCCAAAAGCGCCTCACGTAGCGGTCATGCTAGCTACACTGGGGAAGACATCTTGGCCTTCATCAGTGTCGATACTCGAGACAGTTCGATGAGAAGCCAAGAATCGTGAACCTAGGAGAAGTGAGGTCCCACAGTGAGCATCGATCAAGCGGTCCATGCGCTCGCTGCCAGAGTGCGCGAGTTGAAACCGATCATTGAAACCGAAGAGGCCACGAAGACTGCGTTCATCATCCCATTTATTAGCACAGTGCTTGGGTATGATGTGACGGACCCCCGTGAAGTCATTCCCGAATATACGGCTGATGTTGGGGTTAAGAAAGGAGAGAAGGTCGACTTTGCGATCAAGTCGGGAGATGACTTCAGATTTCTGATTGAGTGTAAAAAGATCGGTGAACCGCTACGGCTGGATCATGCAAATCAGCTCGTACGGTACTTTAATGTCACAGATACTGAGTTTGCAATATTGACGAACGGCGAGGTTTACGAATTCTACGCTCAGCTAGATGCGGTCAATAGGATGGACGAGAAGCCATTTATGACTGTTAATCTCTCCGATATTGACTCGAGGGTATTTCCGCACCTGGAGATGTGTACGAAGAACCGCTTTGATTCTGATACAATTGCCGCTAGTGCGGAACAGCTGAAGTACATATCAGAGATCAGGAAGGTGCTGGCCCAGCAATTCAAAGAGCCGGACCCTGACTGGGTGAAGCTCATTGCCTCACGTGTCACAACTCGGAGGATGACGTCGCAGAACATCGAAGCCTTCACTCAGTTGGTGACTACCGCGCAATCGCAATTCCTGAAGGATGAAGCTAACAGGAGGCTGCGATCTGCACAGGATCTCGACGATGGGGTATCTACGAGGATTTTGCCGCAGGAATCCATGGCGGAAGGTGAGGTTGAGCCTGAGGCTGATGAGGTTAGTTCGATTGTAACGACTGAGGAGGAGATGCAGGCGTTCGGAATAATTAGGGCGATATGCTGTAGTGAGATTCCGGTTGCAGACATTTCGATGAGAGATGCCAAAACGTATTGCGCGATCCTTTATCGAAATAATAATCGCACTCCGATCGCCCGGCTCTATTTCGACCGTCGGGTTCCGAGGATTGTAATATTTGACGCGGAGCGGGTGGAGCACCCAATCGACCTAGAAAGTGTCGACGGTATCTACGAGCATGCGCAGCTACTTCGAGACAGGTGTATCGCATTGCGAGGGTAGAGGTGGGAATTTCCTTCGGAAGGGGATGGCTAATGTTGTATGGTCTTCGATTTTCGTAAATGTAAGGTGTTTGTTGTTCTTTGACGCAAGTTGAGGGCTTCCCTCATCGTCCCAACGCCCAATCCCGCCAAGGAGCCGTTCCAATGCGCCAAACCTTTCCAACCCCCGAACTGCTCCTCGCCGCCGTGTCCGCACTTGTCGCCATCGTTGCGATCGCCACGCACGCCGAAATGGTGGCCTATTGGGCGCTCGTGGCCACAGCGCTCACGGTCGGCGTGCTGATGCTATCGCTGTGCCTCTGGTGCGCGCCACGCCGGGTGGCTACCGGAACAATTCTGCTCGGCGTCGTGCTGACGATAGCCGGCGCCATTTACGGCGCCGCATTCATGCAGCCTACCGAGATCTTCTCCCCGGTGTTGATGCTCCCGCTGGGCATAGTGCTGGTGGTTTCGGGTGGCTTGACGTTGCTGCGGCGGCGATCCGCCCGTTAACAGCTACAGCTCCGCCAGCAGGTACTGCCCATAACCGGACTTGAGCATGGGCTGGGCCAACTCAGCTAATCGACGCCCGTCGATAAAGCCGGCCTCGTAGGCGGCTACCTCGGGGGAGCCGATGACGCGCCCGGTGCGCTTTTGTAGGACCTCGACGTAGCTGGCGGCCTCGGACATGGAATCCACCGTGCCGGTGTCGAGCCATACGTCGCCGCGCTGCATTCGCTGCACGGTGAGCCGGCCTTGGCGCAGGTAGGCGTCGTTGACGGCGGTGATCTCCAGTTCGCCGCGGGCGCTGGGGGTGATGGATTGGGCGATGTCCACTACGGAGTTGTCGTAGAAGTACAGACCAACCACCGCGTAGTTGGACTTCGGACGGGCGGGTTTTTCCTCGATGGAGATGGCGCGGCCGGAGGCGTCGAACTCCACGACGCCGTAGCGCTGCGGGTCGGAGACTTCGTAGGCGAAAACGACGCCGCCGGCGGGGTCGTGGCAGTGCGTCAGGGCGGTGGTGAAGCCGTGGCCGTCGAAGATGTTGTCGCCGAGGACGAGCGCGACGGCGTCGTCGCCGATAAAGTCCTGGCCGATGAGAAATGCCTGCGCTAGGCCTTCGGGGCGGGGCTGCACGGCGTAGTCGAGCATGATGCCGAGCTGTTCACCATCGCCGAGCAGGCGTTGGAAGGCCGGCTGATCCTCGGGGGTGGTGATGATGAGGATGTCGCGGATGCCCGCCTGGATGAGGGTGGTGAGCGGGTAGTAGATCATCGGCTTGTCGTAGACAGGCATGAGCTGCTTCGAGATGCCGCGGGTGATGGGGTACAGCCGGGTGCCGGAGCCGCCGGCGAGGATGATGCCCTTCATCCCAAATACAGCGCCAGGCCGACGCGCCAGCTGGTGGGGGTGAAGCCGGTGGCCTCGATCTTCGCGGTGTCCAGCACCGTGCGCCGTGGTCGGGGAGCCAGCACGGTCCCGGCGGCCGCTTGGGCGGCTTCGTAGTCGGCGGTGGTGACGGGGTGGACTTCGGCCGGGTCGTGGCCGACGGCGATGAACGCGGCCATGGCTACGTCGTCTCGGCCGGCGGCGTCGCCGGTGCCGGTGACGTGGTAGATCCCGTAGTCCTGGCCGGTGTCGAGCAAGTGGATGATCGCCCGGGCGAGGTCGTCGGCGCTAGTGGGTCGCCCAACCTGGTCGTTGACCACGCGCGGGGTGACCCCGCGTTCTGCTAAGCCGGCCATGGCGGAAACGAAGTTCGCCCCGTCGCCGTAGACCCACTGCGTGCGGATGACGTAGTGCTTGGCTGCCACGCGGGCCGCTTCCTCGCCGGCTGCCTTGGCGGCGCCGTAGAAGTTGACCGGGGCGGGGGTGTCGTCCTCGGTGTAGGGGGAGTCCTGGCCGGGGAAGACGTAGTCGGTGGAGACGTGGACGAGGGTGAGGTCGTGGGCGTTGGCCAGCGACGCGAGCCGGGCCGGGGCGGCGGCGTTGACGGCCCAGCAGCGGGTGCGGTCGGACTCGGCGGCGTCGACGTTGTTGTACGCCGCGGCGTTGATGATGGCGCTGTACTGGGCGTAGGGGAAGTCCGCCGGGGGAGAGGCGATGTCGAACTCGGCGTGAGTGAGGTAGTGCCCGCGCTCGCCCAGGTGCTTCCGCAGAGCGCGCCCGAGCTGGCCGTCGGCGCCCGTGACGAGGATCTTCCTGCCCGGTATGGGGGCGCACGTCATCGGGTGGGCGAGGTCTTTGTCGGAGAGGTTGATCGGTTCGAGTGGCCAGTCGATGGTGCGGTAGGAGACGTTGGCGTAGGTGGCGTCGGCGGACCAGTGGTCGTTGACAAGGTAGAGGTATGTGGTGGCGTCGTCGAGAGCCTGGAAGCCGTTGGCGACGCCGCGGGGGACGAAGACAGCCACGTCGGGCGTGATCTCGTAGGTGGCAGTTTCACCGAAGGTGGTCGATCCTTCGCGGAGGTCTAACCAGGCGCCGAAGACGCGGCCGGTGCCGACGGAGACAAGCTTGTCCCAGGGCTCGGCGTGCAGCCCGCGGGTGGTGCCCCGGGTGAGGTTGTAGGAGACGTTCTGTTGGACCGGGGTGAATCCGGGTAGCCAGCCGCGGCGCCAGTTCTCTTTGAACCAGCCGCGGGCGTCGTGGTGCCGTTGCAGGTCAATAAATCGAAGGCCGTCGATCATGTGTTAGTGTCCCTTCTCCGCGTAGGCCTCTTCGGTGGCGGCCTTCGCCGGGCGCCACCACTCTTCGTTGCTCCGGTACCACTCGATCGTCGCGCTGAGTCCGTCGCGCAGATCGGAGCGTGCCGGCGCCCAGCCCAGCTCGGTGCGCAGCTTCGACGAGTCCATCGCGTATCGCTGGTCATGGCCGGGGCGGTCGGCGACGTGCTCGTAACCATCGGCGTCCATGAGCTCGCAGATGAGCTCCATGACCTGCTTATTGCTCACGTGGTCGTCGTCGCCGCCGATGTTGTAGGTGTCGCCAATCCGCCCGCGTTCGAGGATGGTGAGCACGGCCTCGTTGTGGTCGTCGACGTGGATCCAGTCCCGAACCTGGGCGCCGGTGCCGTAGAGCTTCGGCGTGCGGTGGTCGAGGATGTTGGTGATCTGCCGGGGGATGAACTTCTCCACATGCTGGTACGGGCCATAGTTGTTGGAGCAATTGGACAGCGTGACCGGCAGGCCGAAGGAGCGGGACCAGGCGCGCACGAGGTGATCCGCCCCGGCCTTCGACGCCGAGTAGGGGCTCGACGGTCGGTAGGCGGTGTCCTCGGTGAAGCGGGTGTCGCCGTCGATGGGCAGGTCCCCGAACACCTCGTCGGTGGAGACGTGGTGGAAGCGGGTGCCGTGGCGTCGCGCCGCCTCTAGGAGAGTGAAGGTGCCGACGAGGTTGGTCTCGATGAACGGCGACGGGTCACGCAGGGAGTTATCGTTGTGGCTTTCCGCGGCGAAGTGGACGATGGCGTCGGCGCGGCGGACGAGGGTATCGACCACGTCGGCGTCGCAGATATCACCGTGGTGAAACTCGAAGCCAGCCCCCAACCCGTCGAGGTTCGCCCGGTTGCCGGCATAGGTGAGCTTGTCCAGCACGATCACCCGGTAGCCGCGGCGCAGCGCAAGCCGGGTGAAGTTGGCGCCGATGAAACCGGCCCCGCCGGTAACCAGGAGCGTAGTCATGCCCTCGACTATACGGCGGGCTCACGGCCGCTGTACCGCCCGCGCCGCGCACCAGGAGTGCACCCCGGCGCCGAGCAGGGGCCCCAGCGACAACGCAACCGGAACCGACACCGTCACGGGCGCGACGGGGGCGGCCAGCACAATCGCCGCGGCCGCGGTGGCCACCACCCACCCCAGCGAGTAGGCGCGGTGCTGCTCCACCGCCAGGCACGCCGCGCCGGTGAGAAACAGCGTGCCCGTGCACGCCGACGCCACCGTCAGCCCCGCGAGCACCCAGCCGGAGAGCCGGTAGCCCTCACCCAGCAGCCACACCATGAGCTGCGGGCCGATCGCCCCGGCCAGGATCGCGCCGGCGGCACCGACGGCGGCGACGAGGCCCAAGGGGCGGGCCAGCGCGGCGGGGTCGCGCCGGCGGACGAACGCCACGATGAGGGCGGACTGGAAGCGTTGCAGCGGCACGAGGATCGGCGCCCTCGTCAGCGTCACGCCGAGCATGACGGCGCCGAGCACGGCGGGGTCGGTGCGCGACCCGGCCAGCACCGTCGCGAAGGCGGGGAAGCCGACGATGAGCACCGCCGATGCTCCCGAGGCCGTCATGGCATGGCCGCTGCGCCGCAGCAGCAGCCGCGCGTCGGCGTCGAGGGGGCTGCGCACCGCCCGTCGGGCGCGGGTAGACACCGCGAGCACCACCAGCCACGTCGCCGCGCCCATCACCGTTACCAGGTAGAACGCGGCCAGGCCGGCGCCCAGCCGCCACGCCACACACGCCACGAGCAGCCGGGCGGCGGAGTCGAGGGCGACGATGAGGGCGTAGGGGCGCCAGGAGCGTCGGCCGGCGAGCATCCCCAGCGTCAGCGCCTGGAAGGTGTACAGACTCGTGCCGGCCACCAGCAGCGACGACGCCCCCACGTCGAGGGTCACCCCGTTGGTGGCCCTGGACCACGCCGCCAGCGCCGCGCCCACCACGACGACGGCCGAGCCGGCGAGGAGTGCGGACACCCGCCAGGCCGTCGGGCCCGGAACCGTTCGGGCCGCCGGGCGTTCCCGGGCCGCCGCCACCGAGCGTGAGGTCTCGTGGGTGAGGCCGTCGAGCACGCCGGTGAGCGTGAAGAACAACCCCCAGTAGGCCATGAAACGCGCGACGACGGCGGGGTCGAAGGCGCGCCCGGCGACGAGGATGACGCCGAAGCCGGAGAGCGCGGCGATGATCGTCGCCGCCGAGAGCGATTTCACGAGGCCGCAGGGAAGTCCGGCAGGTCGGTGGCGTACACCCACCGCTGCAGCACGTCGTCCACCGCGGCCCGCCCGACCGCGTGATAGCCGGCGTCGGCCACCGCGTAGAGCTCGCGACGCAGGTCAATCGGTTCGACGATGCCGTGCCGGCCGGCGGCGACGTAGGAACGCAGAGCGTGGAAGAACGCGTCGTCGCCAAGCAGCACCCGCAGGGCGTGGACGGTGAGCGCGCCGCGTTTGTACACCCGGTCGTCGAACATGGCGTGCGGGCCCGGATCGGCGAGTAGCAGGTCAGCGGGTTGCGCACGTAGGCCGGCGTAGTGCTGGTAGGCGGAGGACGCGGCGGGGACACCGCGGTGTTCGAACCACAGCCACTCGCAGTAGCAGGCGAAACCCTCGTTGAGCCAGATGTCATTCCACTGGGCCAGGCCTAGCGAATTGCCGAACCATTGGTGAGCCAGCTCGTGGGCGATGAGGCGCTCCCACCGGCCGGCCTCGCGAATGTGGTTGGCGCCGAAGATGGACAGGCCTTGGGCCTCCAGGGGGATGTCGAGATCGTCCTCGGTCACCACCACCGTGTAGGCGGGGAAGGGGTAGCGCCCGAATAGTCCCTCGAAGTACTGAAGCATCTCGGCCTGGTCGCCGAGCTCACGGGCGGCAGCGGCGGCCAGGGACGGCGGGACCCACGCGGCGCAGCGGTCGCCGAGATCCAGGCGCGTGTACTCGCCGATCTGCACCGTCGCCAGGTAGGTGGCCATCCGGTGGCGGGTGCGGTAGTGCCACGTCGACGTCGAGCCGTGACGCTCCCGGGAGACGAGGTCCCCCGGGCACACGACGACGTAGGGGTTATCGGCGGTAACCCGCAGGTCGTAGGTGGCCTTCTCGTCGGGGGTGTCGTCGCACGGAAACCACGTCGGTGCCCCGTTGGGCTGGGAGGCGACGAGCAGGCCGTTGCGCAGCTCCTCCCAGCCGATCTCCCCCCAGGCGGTGCGCCGCGGCTGCGGCTGCCCGCCGTAGCGGATCTCCAGGGTGAACTCGGTGTCCACCGGGACCGCGTCGGCGAAGTGGATGCGCACCTTGCCGCCGCGTTGGGAAAACCGGGTGACGGTGACACGGCGGCCAGCGGAGCCGCGGGCGTCGACGCGCCGTACCGGCAGCGTGCTCACCAGGTCCAGGGTGAGGCTGGCCAGCTCCCGCCACGTGACAATGAGCAGGCGGGCGCGGGCGTCGAGCCGGTTGGGCGCCACGCGGTAGTTGAGGTCGAGGTCATAGTGGCGGACGTGAAACCCCAGGTTGAAGTCGACGCCCGTGTACTCGTCGCGGGTCCCGGGGACGTCGGTGGTGCGCAGCCTGGATGTCATAACGGGCCAATGTTACCCAAGCCGGTCGGCCAGCCATTGATAAATGAGCGACTCGACATGCGCGACCTGCCCATTATCCGCGGCCCCAGCGTGCCCGCCGACGGCGTTCTCGTAATAGTCCACTGGCTGGCCGGCGGCGGAGAGCCGGTGCGCAAACAGGCGCGCGTGGGCGGGGTGCACGCGGTCATCCCGGGTCGACGTCGTCACCAGCGCCGGCGGGTAAGGGCGCTCCGAGGCGTCGACGACGTTGTGCAGAGGTGACCACGTCTCGATGGCGGCGCGGTCGGCGGGGTCCTCAGGGTTGCCGTACTCCGCCATCCACGACGCCCCGGCCGACCACGTGTGGTAGCGCAGCATGTCCGTCAGCGGCACCTGGATCACCGCGGCAGCGAAGGCCTCCGGGTAGCGGGTGAGCGCGCCGGCGGTGAGCAGCCCGCCGTTCGAACCACCCCGAATGCCCAGGGTAGCGGGGGTGGCATAGCCGCGGGCGACGACGTCGCGCAGCACCGCCTCGTGGTCCTCCCACACCTTGTGCCGGTTGCGGCCGGTGACCTGGGAGTGCCAGGCCGGGCCGAACTCACCGCCGCCTCGCAGGTTCGGCTGGACGACAATGCCGCCGCGCTCCAGCCACGCCACGCCCCGCACGCCCGAATACCCGGGTAGGAGCGACACCTCGAAGCCGCCGTAGCCCACGACGAGCGTCGGGCGGGGGCCGTCGTCGAGGCGCCCGGTGACGAAGTACGGCACCCGGGTCCCGTCCGCGGAGACCGCCCAGTGCTGGCGGGTGGTCATGCCGCTGGCGTCGAAGCGCGCTGGGGCCTGCTTGACGAGGGCCGGGGTGGGGCCGGCGGCGAGGTCGAGGCGGTACAGCGCCGGCGGGGTGGTGAAGGAAGAGGCGCTGATCCACACCTCGTCGCCGTCGAGCTGGCTGGCCGACACCACGCTGGCAGTGACGAGCTCAGGCAGGGCCAGGGGCAGCGCCGGGCCGTCGAGCCGACGCAGCGGGTAGGCGAGCAGCCTGGTGGCCACCTCCTCCAGGACCGTGAGCACCAGGTAGTTCTTCGTCAGGGTAAGGCTTTGCAGGGAGGTGTGCGGCGTCGGGGCGAAGATGGTGCGCACGTCGCGGGACCCGGCGAGGAAATCCTCCAGTTCGATCGCCCCGAGCGAGCCGGCGGGCAGGCCGGCGTAGGCGCTGCGCGGGGCGAGCAGCAACCACGGGCCGGTGACGGTGACATCGCAATCCTCCGGCAGCTGAAGGACCACCTGGCCGTCGGCGGTGGATACCGAGGTGACGGTGTCGTAGAAGTTCACCGCGCGGGTGATGACGATCCGGCCGGTCAGCGGGTCGACGTGGCCGCCGATGGCGACGTCGTCGTGGGTGCCGGTGGCGAGGATCTCGGCGTCGTCGACGGCCTCGCCGCGTCGCCAGCGACGCACCTGCGCCGGGTACCCGGAAGCAGTGAGGGAGGATTCGCCCGTGTCAGTGCCGACGATGACGCTGTCCTCGTCGATCCACGAAATGTCCGTCTTGGCCTCAGGCAGGACGAAGCCAGCGTCGACGAACTCCTTGTCCTCGACGTCGAACTCGCGCATGACGGTGGCGTCCGCCCCGCCGCGGGACAGGCGCACGAGGGCGCGGCGCGGCACCGGGCACACGCTGGCGCCCTTGAACACCCAGTCCTCGTGCTCGGCGGCGGCCAGGGCGTCAATATCGAGCAGGACCTCCCACTCCGGTTCCGCGGTGAGATAAGACTCCAAGGTCGTGCGCCGCCACAGGCCGCGGGGGTGAGCCCCGTCGCGCCAGAAGTTGTAGAGCCGATCGCCGCGGCGGGTGACCTCGGGGATCCGATCGTCGGAGTCGAGGACGCGACGCAGCCCGGCCTGCAGATCCGCGCGGGCAACCGCGGCGTCGGTCGCCTGAGACCACGAAGACGCCCAGGCCAAGGCCTCGGGCGTCTGGGTGGACTCGAGTATCGACGGATCAATGGCGTGGCGCGACATGGCGCCAGCTTAACCTACCGGCGGTTAGCCAAACAGGCCCGCCTGGAGGATGGGCCAGGAATCGTACTGGTCCGCGCGCCACGACGGCCAGGAGTGGGTGCCGGTGTTGCGGAAGTTGAAGGTGGCCGGGATGCCCAGCGAGTTGAGCTTCGCCTCAAGCTGGTGGGTGGACGCGTTGGTGGCGAACTCGATGACGCCGCCCTCGATCTGGAGGGTGGAGGAACCCGCGACGGCCGCCTGCGGGCTAGCGCCGTGCTCCATCAGGTAGGACGGGGTGTCGGTGATGCTGGCCAGGCCAGAACCGTTGGAGAAGTACAGGTGCTTGGTCTCGCGCAGGCCCTCGGCGTTGAGCAGGGCGTCGTTGCGCTTGGCGAAGTCCCCGCCGACGGGGCCGAGCATCTGCTCCGGGGTCGCGTCCGCGCGGTCCAGGGTGAGGCCGTGGACCTTGTAGGACGCCGGGTCGGAGGTGCTGTAGAAGCCCGAGAAGCCGGCCACCGCGCTGTAGAAGCCCGGGTTGTGGGCGGCGAGCAGGGCGGCCGAGGTGGCGGACATCGAGAAGCCGACGATGGCGCGGCGATCGTTAGCGCCGATGGCCGGCTCGATGGAACCCGGAAGCTCCTTGGTGAGGAAGGTCTCCCACATCTGGGGGCCGTTGAGCAGGCCGCTGTTCGGCTTCGAGTACCAGTCCAGGTAGTAGGAGAAGGCGCCGTCCATCGGGATGACGACATTGACGCTCTTGCCGGAGTAGAAGTCGATGGTGCCCTTGTAGTCCTCGTCCGGGCGGGACTTGTTGAGGGCCAGCCAGTCATTGTTCTGCTCGGCGCCGCCGGCGCCGTTGAGCAGGTAGATGGTCGGGGCACCGGAGACGCGCTCGCCGGCCTCGTTGGTGGCGGCGACAACGGCGACGGGGATGTCGCGCTGCATCGACTCGGAGTACACGTAGTAGCCATCAACCCGGTCGTCCTGGCCGGCGATGGCGGTCCACTTACGGGTGGCGTCGAAGTCAGAGATGTTGTCAGCGGAGATGAGAACAGCTCCCTTGGCCGGGGCCTCGGGGGTGTCAGCCACGACGTTCGGGGCAAGGCCCACCGTCACGGCGACGGCGAGCGCCGGGATGAGCGAGCGCACGTACTTGTTCATATGTACCTAGGATCCTTCGAATACGGGAGTAGCGGGCCGGGGCCGGAAGCCCAGACCTGAGCTTCTTCTTAGAGCATGCTAGCTGGAAGATGGGTGGTGAGCAACCAAAAACTGTGTCATAATCTTGCGTGCCCGAGCCGGTGGCGTCGCCTACGTGAGGTGACGTTCCCGGCGCTTCTTGATTCCCGATCGAAGGATTATTGACATGGATCTTCTGTCCACCCTCCAGGTTGCCCTCAACGAGGTTCTCGGCGGCTTCGTCCACGAAGGCTCCTCCGTCACCGCCGCCCTGTCCTCCGAGGCGAACCTGTTCTAACAGTGCGGTGGACATCGGGGTGATCACCCCCGAGTGTGTCCCCCGACCAACACCACCCCCGCGCCGCAGTGCGACATGGGGGTGGTGTTTTCCGTATCCTGAGGGGCATGGCTCAAGATCACTTTGATGTAGTAGTACTCGGCGCCGGCCCCGGCGGTTACGTTGCCGCCATCCGCGCGGCCCAGCTTGGGAAGAAGGTGGCCGTCGTCGAAAAGCAGTACTGGGGCGGCGTGTGCCTCAACGTCGGCTGCATTCCCTCCAAGTCGCTGATCCGCAACGCCGAGGTGGCCTACACGTTCAACCACGAGGCCAAGACCTTCGGCATCAAGGGCGAGGTGGAGTTCGACTACGCGGATGCGCACAAGCGCTCCCGGAAGGTCTCCGAGAAGATCGTCGGCGGCATCCACTACCTCATGAAGAAGAACAAGATTACAGAGATCCACGGCCTGGGCTCCTTTAAGGACGCTAAGACCCTGGAAATCACCGAGGGGGACGATGCTGGGAAGGTTGTCACCTTCGATAACTGCATCATCGCCACCGGTTCCGTGGTCAACACCCTGCGGGGGGTGGAGTTCTCGGAGAACGTTGTGTCCTTCGAGGAGCAGATCCTCAACCCGGTGGCCCCGAAGTCGATGGCCATCGTCGGCGCCGGCGCCATCGGCATGGAGTTCGCCTACGTGCTCGCCAACTACGGCGTTAAGGTCACCATCATTGAGTACATGGACCGGGTGCTGCCGAACGAGGACCCGGAGGTCTCCAAGACCATCGCCCGGGCGTACAAGAAGCTCGGCGTGAAGCTGCTGCCGGGCCACGCCACGACGGCGGTGCGCGACAATGGCGACTCCGTGGAGCTTGATTACCAGAAGAAGGGCTCCGATAAGACGGAGACGATCACCGTCGATCGGGTCCTGGTGTCCGTGGGCTTCCGCCCGCGTACCGAAGGCTTTGGCCTGGAGAACACTGGTGTGAAGCTCACCGAGCGCGGCGCCATCGAGATTGATGACTTCATGCGCACCAACGTCGAGGGCATCTACGCCATCGGCGATGTCACCGCTAAGCTGCAGCTCGCCCACGTCGCGGAGGCGCAGGGCGTGGTGGCCGCCGAAACCATCGCCGGCGCCGAGACCGCTCCGCTGGGCGACTACTTGATGATGCCGCGCGCTACCTTCTGCAACCCGCAGGTGGCGTCCTTCGGCTACACCGAGGCGCAGGCGAAGGAGAAGTGGCCGGACCGCGAGATCAAGGTGGCGTCTTTCCCCTTCTCTGCCAACGGCAAGGCAGTCGGCGCCGCGGAGATCGACGGCTTCGTCAAGCTCGTGGCCGACGCCGAGCACGGCGAGCTGCTCGGTGGCCACATGGTCGGCCACGGCGTCGCGGACTTCACCCCGCAGCTCACCCTGGCGCAGAAGTATGACATCACCGCCGGGGAAATCGCCCGCAACGTGCACATCCACCCGACCATGTCGGAGGCGATGAAGGAGGCGGCCCACGGCATCGAGGGCCACATGATTAACCTCTAGCCTGCTCGGGCATCCGGGGGGAGAACCCGTCGAGGCGACGCCGGCTGCGGCCGGGACGCGTCGGCGGGTTGCGCCTTTCCCACCTTCGATTGACACCCCGGTGGGGCGGTGTGGTCTTTGTCACCAAAAAGTGTGAGCAACCTCATATTTTCGGAGGAATCGATGCTATCTGGGGGTAACAACCTATGCACCTGTCATTTCTCTGAGCGAGTTAATTTAGGCTAACCTAAAAGTTCCTGGTCTCGGGGGTGCTAGGCCCCGTCGAGGCCCGGCGTGAGCTGGCCTTAAGCTACAGCGGACCTCTAGAGTGAAAGACAGACACTGGAGGTGCCATGACTGTTAAAGACGTAGACCGTGAAGCAATCCGTCACGGGAAAATTACCGAACAGCCGCTACGTGAGCGGCCGGCCTACCCGACGTGGGCCATGAAACTTGTGATGGCCGTCACCGGCCTCATCTTCGCCTTGTTTGTGGTTTTCCACATGGTGGGCAACCTGAAGGTGTTCCTGCCGGATCACGACGGGGTCCCCGCCATCAACGTGTACGGCGAGTGGCTGCGCTCCCTCGGTGAGCCGCTGCTCCCGCACGAGGGCTTCCTGTGGATCTTCCGCGTGACCCTGCTCACGGCCCTGATCCTTCACGTTCACGGCGCGATCACCCTGCACGCCCGTTCGCGCAAGTCCCGCGGCAAGTTCTCCCGCACGAACCTCATGGGCGGCCTGGACTCCAGCGCCACCCGGTCCATGCTCATCACCGGCGTTCTCCTGCTGGCCTTCGTGATCTTCCACCTGCTGGACCTCACGATGGGCGTGGCGCCGGCGGCCCCGGAGAGCTTCGTTCATGGTGAGATCCAGAACAACATGGTCGCTACCTTCTCGCGCTGGCCGGTGACCATCTTCTATGTCGTCGCCATGCTGGGCCTGTTCATGCACCTGTACCACGGTATTCGCCTCATGGCCTCGGACCTGGGCATCACCGGCCACAAGGGAATGAAGATCTTCGCCTTCCTTGCCGCCGTGATCCCCGCGCTCACCGTGATCGCCAACATCATCATGCCCGTGTCCATCGCACTTGGCGTGCTGAGCTAGGAGACTTGGAAGAAGCAATGAGCAACAACGACAACTTCACCAACCCCCAGTCCTCCGTCGCCGGAGTGACTGTCGGTCGCATTCTTGACAACGCCGAGCCCAAGGGCGTCTCGACCAAGGACATGTGGGAGTACCACAAGGACCACATGAACCTGGTCTCCCCGCTCAACCGCCGCAAGTTCAGCATCCTCGTGGTCGGCACCGGCCTCGCCGCCGGCGCCGCCGCCGCGGCCCTCGGCGAGCTGGGCTACCAGGTGAAGGCCTTCACCTACCACGACGCGCCGCGCCGCGCCCACTCCATCGCCGCACAGGGCGGCGTCAACTCCGCCCGCGGCAAGAAGGTTGACAACGACGGCGCCTACCGCCACGTCAAGGACACCGTCAAGGGCGGCGACTACCGCGGCCGCGAGTCCGACTGCTGGCGCCTGGCCGTCGAGTCGGTCCGCGTCATCGACCACATGGCCGCCATCGGCGCCCCCTTCGCCCGCGAGTACGGCGGCACCCTGGCCACCCGCTCCTTCGGTGGTGTGCAGGTCTCCCGCACCTACTACACCCGCGGCCAGACCGGCCAGCAGCTGCAGCTGTCGACCACCTCGGCCCTGCTGCGTCAGATCCACCTCGGCAACGTGGAGATGTTCACGCATTCCGACATGCAGGAACTCATCGTCACCGAGAAGGACGGCGTGAAGCGGTGCGAGGGCATCGTCACCCGCAACCTCATCACGGGCGAGCTGGAGGCCCACACCGGCCACGCGGTCATCCTCGGCACGGGCGGGTACGGCAACGTCTACCAGATGTCCACGCTGGCGGTGAACTCCAACGCCTCGGCGATCATGCGCGCCTTCGAGCAGGGTGCCTTCTTCGCCTCCCCGGCGTTCGTGCAGTTCCACCCGACCGGCCTGCCGGTCAACTCCACGTGGCAGTCCAAGACCATCCTCATGTCCGAGTCGCTGCGTAACGACGGCCGCATCTGGACCCCGAAGGAAAAGGGCGACGACCGGGACCCGAACACCATCCCGGAGGAGGAGCGCGACTACTTCCTGGAGCGCCGCTACCCGGCCTTCGGCAACCTGGTCCCGCGTGACGTCGCCTCCCGCGCGATCTCCCAGCAGATCAACGCCGGCTTCGGCGTCGGCCCGCTGCACAACTCCGCCTACCTGGACTTCAAGGACGCCTTCCAGCGCCTGGGCGTGGACACGGTGGATTCCCGCTACTCCAACCTCTTCAAGATGTACGAAGAGGCGACCGGCGAGAACCCGCACGACACCCCGATGCGCATCGCCCCGACCTGCCACTTCACCATGGGTGGCCTGTGGACCGACTTCAACGAGATGACGTCCATTGACGGCCTCTTCGCCGCTGGCGAGTGCTCCTGGACCTACCACGGCGCGAACCGCCTGGGCGCGAACTCGCTGCTGTCTGCGTCCGTCGACGGCTGGTTCACCCTGCCGTTCACGGTGCCGAACTACCTGGCGAACCACCTCAACGAGCCGGTGCTCGCCACCGACTCGCCGGAGGCCCTCGCCGCACTGGAGCGCGCCGAGAACCGCGTCACCACGCTGCTGTCCGTTCAGACCGAGGACCCGAAGCCGGCGGAGGACTTCCACCGCGAGCTCGGCGAAATCCTCTACCGCGGCTGTGGCGTGTCCCGCACCGAGGCCGGCCTGACCGAGGCCCTCGACGCGGTGCGCGACCTGCGTCAGCGCTTCTGGAAGGACGTGCGCGTCCCCGGCGGCAATGACTACATGAACCAGGCGCTGGAGTACGCCCTGCGCGTCTCCGACTACATCGAGCTCGCCGAGCTCATGTGCATCGACGCCCTCGACCGCGACGAGTCCTGCGGTGCCCACTACCGCGAGGATCACCTCACCGACGATGGCGAGGCCGAGCGCGACGACGCCACCTGGTGCTTCGTCTCAGCCTGGGAGCGCACTGGCCAGAGCCAGTACACCCGCCACGCTGAGCCCCTTCGTTTCGAATCGATCCCGCTGCAGACAAGGAACTACAAGTAATGAAGCTCACTGTAGAGATCTGGCGCCAGGCCGGACCGAACAACGAGGGCGCCTTCGAAACCGTCTCGGTGGACGACGCCGTCCCGCAGATGTCCGTCCTGGAGCTGCTCGACCACATCAACGCCGGCATCGTGCGCCGCGGCGAGGAGCCGTACGCCTTCGCCTCCGACTGCCGCGAGGGCATCTGCGGCACCTGTGGCCTCATGGTCAACGGCCGTCCCCACGGCCCGCACCAGAACTCCCCGGCCTGCCAGCAGCGTCTCGTCGACTTCAACGACGGTGACACCATCAAGCTGGAGCCGCTGCGCTCCGCCGCCTTCCCGGTCATCAAGGACATGGTCGTCGACCGTTCCGCGCTGGACCGCGTGCTCTACCAGGGTGGCTATGTCTCCATCCAGGCCGGCACCGCCCCGGACGCCGACACCCTGCACCAGGGCCAGAACGAGGCCGAGTTCGCCCTCGACCACGCCGCGTGCATCGGCTGCGGCGCGTGCGTCGCCGCCTGCCCGAACGGTGCGGCCCACCTGTTTACCGGCGCCAAGCTGGTGCACCTGTCGCTCATGCCCCTGGGTAAGGAAGAGCGCGGCAAGCGTGCCCGCCAGATGGTGGACGAGCTGGAGACCAACTTCGGTCACTGCTCGCTGTACGGCGAGTGCGCCGACGTCTGCCCGGCCGGCGTTCCGCTGAGCGCCGTCGGTGCGGTGAACACCGAGCGTGCTCGTGCGGCATTCCGCGGCAAGGACGACTAACCACGGATTAGAATAAGGGGCCAACCGTTGTTGGCCCCTTCCTACATAGAAAGAGAGAACAAGGACCAATGGGCTCCCAGACTTCCACCCCGGCCGCTGAGGCCTCGTACCCCACCTACTCCCGCGGCCACGCGGAGGAAGCCTACATCCAGGGCTATGAACCGGTGTCGCTGCTGGCGTCGCACTCCTCGCTCAACACCACGTCCCTGTGGCTGGGCTTCGGTCTGATCCTGGCCTCGATGGCCGGCTTCTACATGCTCATCACCGGCCTGTCCGCCAACCTGCTGGTGGAGCGCTCCACCGCCTACAACCCGGACGTGCTCACCGTCGCCGGTGGCCTGCTGGCCCTGGCCTGCCTGGTCGGCGGTTTTGGCCTGGTGTACTTCGCTCGCCGGAACTACCGCGCTTACGTCAAGCGCACCGGGCGCCGCAACTAACCTGACCTTTTGCCCGGTGGGAGCCCGCCGCCACTAAGGCCATACATTCCTCGAACCGGGGTCGCGAATGAGTGTCGCGGCCCCGGTTCGCCGTACTCTATGGGGCATGGATGATTTTTCCACCATGCCCGGACCCGACCCGGAGCTCGACGCTCAACGTCGCCGCGCGCTGCGCAACTACAAGGCGTTCGTCACCGGCTTGTTGGGCCTCGCCGCGGTGATCTTCTTTGCCTGCTCCTACTGGCAGGCGCATCCCGGGTCGGCCCTGGGCGTCGCACCGTCGTGGGTGGGCTACGTCCGCGCCGCCGCGGAGGCCGGCATGGTTGGTGGCCTGGCGGATTGGTTCGCCGTCACGGCGCTGTTCCGCCACCCGCTGGGCGTGCCCATCCCGCATACGGCTCTCATCCCGAAGAAGAAGGACCAGCTAGGCGGGGCGCTGAGCGAGTTCGTGGGGGATAACTTCCTCAACCCCCAGCTCATCACGGAAAAGGTGGCCAACGCCGAGGTCCCGGAGAAGATCGGCTCCTGGCTGGTGCAGGACGATCACGCCCAGATCGTGTCCCGGGAGGTGGGGCGCTTCCTTGTGAAGGCGACCCGGGCCGTCGACCCGCTGGAGGCCCAGGCGCTCATCGATACCCACCTGGTGCAGCGCGTCGCCGAGCCGAAATGGGGCCCGCACATCGGGCGCTTCCTCGATAGTCTCATCGCCGACGGTAAGACCGAGCCGATGGTGGACGCCGTCATCGCCTGGTCCCGGCGGCGAATCCGGGGAGCGGAGTCCTCCATCGTGTCGATGATCGACGACCGGATGCCGTCGTGGGCCCCGCAATTCGCCAAGGACCTCGTAGGCGAGCGGGTGTTTAGGGAACTGGTGGCGTTCGTCGAGGAGATCGACCGCAACCCCGACCACGAGGCGCGGCGCACCATTCGGCGCTTCATCGCCCAGCTAGCCACGGACCTCAAGCACGACCCGATGATGATCGCCCGGGTGGAGTCCGTCAAGCGGGACCTCATGGGCTCGGCGGCGGTGAAGGCCGCGCCGGGGCGCATGTGGGAGGTGCTGTCGGCGGCGATCATCGACGCCGCGTCGGACGACAACTCGGCGCTGCGGGTGAAGATCGCTGAGACCTGCCTCGATTGGGGCGAGCGGGTCCACAACGACGCCGAACTGCGCGCGCGGCTGGATCAGCGGATCACCGCGGGCGCGCGCTTCCTCGCGGAGAACTACTCCGGGGAGGTCACCGCCATCATCTCGGAGACGATCGAGGGCTGGGACGCCGCGGAGGCCAGCGACAAGATCGAGGTCATGGTGGGCAAGGACCTGCAGTTTATCCGGCTCAACGGCACCATCGTCGGTGCGTTGGCGGGGCTGCTTATCTACACTGTGAACCAGCTACTGTTCGGATAAATGTGAGGACGTCTTCTGCCATGAGCGATAAGAACAATCTCTTCGACGACATAAAGAACGTCGGCGCCACCCTGGGTTCGGTGGCGTCCGAATTTGCCGGCCGGCTCCGTGAGGAGCGCTCGAATGCCGCCACTGCCGACGAGGCCACGCTGTTGCAGCGTCTGCGCACCGCGGCAGCCGGCGCCCGCGACCGCTTCAATGAGTCCAAGGGCACCGACGGCGTCAAGGCCGCCGCCACCGATTTTGCCACCGAGGCCGAGAGCATCGTCCGGGACCTCGTCGACGCGCTCGGCGCCGCCGCCGGCGGGACCAAGGACTCCGAGGCCTACGCCCAGGCCAGCACGCTGATCTCCGACACCCTGGACAACGCCCGCACTAAGGCGCAAAACCTGGGCCCGAAGAAGACGGGCGACGACGCCGCCGACGGCGAGAAGGACGGCGACGCCACCTCCCGCCTGGAGGACCTCATGACCCGGCTGCGCGGCGACGCCAAGGAGGACGTGAAGACCCAGCCGGACATCATCGACGGCGAGGTCATTTCGGTGGATCCGGACACGGGGGACAGCAAGTAGATGGCGGTAGAGATCTTCCGGGCCTTCGGGCTGCTGCAACTAGGACTTTTTGGGGCTATCGCCGCGGCCGGCGTCATCGGCGCCGCGCTCGCCGCGACGACCCGGCCGGACGCCTTCGAGGCCGCGGACCGGATGGCCAAGTTCCGGTGGGTGGCCATCCTGCTGGGGTCGGCCTTTGTGACGGTTACCCAGTTCCCATTCCTGTCGTGGATCGGGATGGTCGCCATCGGCGTCTACTGGTTCGACGTCCGCCCGCAGCTGCGGGACATTGTCTCCGGCAACTACGACTGGTAACGCCGCCGCTTAGGAATTCCCGGAGGACAGAACCGTCTGCAGGGGGACGTCGGTCCCGGAGGCGGTGACGCGCAGCCCGCCGTCGACGACGGTGAGGTCCTCCAGCAGCGTCAGCGCCGGCCCGGCCTGCTGCTTCGCCCCCTCCTGGAGGGCGCGGGTGATCTCCGTGGTCACCTCGGCCGGCAGATCGAAGCCGAGGATCTCCGCACCGGCGGCTTCGATGGTGGCCTGGTCGCCGACCTTCGCCGGGGTGAGGGACAGCCGCGCGGCGCCCGCGAGGAACTCCACTTCGATGACGTTGCGTTCCGGCTGGGACGTGACCTTGGTGACCATGTTCTCGGGCGTGAGCAGCGGCACGGTCGTGTCCACGTTCTCGGCCAGCGCCTGGCGGATGGCGGCGAGCATGACCTCATCGCTCATGCTGGTGACGACCTGGATATCGCGCGCCACATACGGGGCGGACAGTTCCATGCCGGAAATGTCGATGTCTGCGCCCGGCAGGCCGGTCACCGTCCCGTCGGGGGCGACGGTGAGGGAGTCTGGGGTGGTCATGGCGAAAGAGCGCACGGAGCCGAGGATCGGCGCGGCGATGAGCGGGGCGGAGCCGAAGGAGACCTCCGGTTCGGCGCCGGGCTCGGCGCCGGCGGCGCGGACTTCCTGCTGGTAGGCGCTGCGAACCTCGTTCGCCACATACGTGCGCGCCAGCACCTCACCGGCGACGAGCGCCACGACGAGCAGCACGAGAGTAATGACAAGGAACTTCGCGGCGCGGGCGCCGGCTTTCGTGGCAGACATGGGTGCCATTGTGTCATGGCCGCGGCGCGACATGCTCCCAGGCGATCGTCAGCACGGCGTCGCGGGAGCGGCGTCGGGCGGTGAGCAGGGGCACCCCGTCGGCCACCAGCAGCTCCCGGGTCTTTTCCCACCGCACGCGCGGACCGTACGGCGCCCACCCGGCGGCCTTGTCCCAGGCGGCGTCGGCGGCGCGGAGCAGGTCGTGGATCGCCTCACCGGGGACGTTGCGGTGGATAAGCACCTTGGGCAGGCGTTCGGCGACGTCTGACGGCGCGGCGACGTCGCGCGGGTCCCACGCCAGCGTCAAAGTCTGGGGACCGGCGGCGTCGAGCAGCACCCAGGAGCAGCGCCGCCCCTGTTCGTCGCACGTGCCCTCCACGAACACCCCGCCCGGGGCCAGGCGGGAGGTCACCGCCTCCCAGGCGTTGGGCACCTCCGAGGCATCGTACTGGCGCAGCACGTTGAAGGCGCGCACGAGGTGGGGCCGGTAGCCGGCTAGTTCGAAGCCGCCGAGCTCGAAGCGGACCCCGTCGCGGGGTGGAAGCACCCGCGCGGGGTCGATTTCGAGGCCGACGACGTCCACGTCGGCGCGCAGTGTGCGCAGCCAACGCGCCCATTCCACGGTGGTGGTGTGGGAGGCGCCGTAGCCGACGTCGACGGCCAGGGGGTGCGCGGCGCCGGCGAGCAGCTCCCGGATGCGGGGATGGTGAACGCTCCAGCGGTCGCAGCGGCGCAGGCGGTTGACGCCCGTCGTGCCGCGGGTGATGACACCAATCGGCCGCCCGCGCCCGCCGGAGGCCCGGAGGTTGTGGGCGTGATCGGCCATCGTCGGCGGGGTTAGAGGTTCTCGGAAATCCAGCGGGCGGTGAGGTCGCCTTCGGACTGGAAGAGCTCGGCGAGGGCGTCGGCAACCTTCGGCTCGATGGCCGGACCCATGAACGGGATCTTGACGTTGACCTCGTTGTCGTAGGCGAGGGTGGTGGCGGTGTCGTCCCCGGACAGGGTTGCCTCGCCCGAGAAGTCAACGGGGGTGCCCTTGACGTCGGCGGTGTAGGAGTACGACGTGCCGTCGACGGTGACGACGCGCTTGACCTTGAGCGACTGCGACACCATGGCGCGCACGGCCTCGGGGAGCAGATCGATGGGCAGGACCTCGTACAACGTGGCGGTGTCACCAGAGAACTCGTGGACCTCGCCGGGTTCGGGGGAGAGGTTGGCGACGATGAACTCCCAGTACTCGCGGGAAGCGTAAGCCTGCTGCACCTTGGCCAGGGGCTGCGCAATGGTGACGGTGTTTTCACTACGGGTCGACATAGCACACAGGGTACCGTTAGCGAGGTGGAGCATTCACCTAAGCCTGGACAGTGTGACCCGTCGGCGACGCCGCGCCCGCCGAAAGCCGACTACCAAGCCTCGCTCACCGCGTTTGCGGCGGCAACGCCCGGCGTGACCGTGGAGACGGACACGAGCCTGAGCGCGCTCACGACGCTGCGTATTGGCGGCAGCCCCCGCGCGGTGGTGCGGTGCTCGACGCCGGAGGCGATCGTCGCCGTGTGCCGAGAGCTCGACGCCCGGGGGGAGCCGCTGCTCGTCGTTGGCGGCGGGTCCAACCTCGTGGTCGCCGAGGGGGAGGTGGATCTCACCGTGGTCCTCGTCGCTAACGACGGCATCAGCATCGACGGCGCGCGCGTCGTCGCCGGCGCCGGGGCGGTGTGGGACGACGTGGTGGTCGCCAGCATCAACGCCGGCCTCGGCGGGGTGGAGTGCCTGTCCGGTATTCCCGGTTCCGCGGGGGCGACGCCGGTGCAAAACGTCGGCGCCTACGGGGCGGAGATCGCCGACGTGCTGCGGCGGGTGCAGCTCTATGAACGCGCCACGGGGGAGGTCCGGTGGGTGCCGGCGGCCGAGCTGGAGCTGGCGTACCGCTACTCCAACCTCAAGTTCACGCAGCGCGCGGTGGTGTTGGCGATCGAGCTGGAGCTGACCGAGGACGGCCTGTCCCGGCCGCTGCGCTTCGGCCAATTGGCGGGCGAACCAGGCCAGCGCCGCCTGGCGGCGGAAGTGCGCCGGGAAGTTCTCGCGCTGCGGGCTGCCAAAGGCATGGTCCTCGATGCCGACGACCCCGATACCTTCTCCGCCGGGTCCTTCTTCACGAATCCGGTGGTGCCGGTCGCGGTCGCAGATGCGGTGCAGGAGCGGGTTCGCGCCGAGCGCGGCGACGAGGACGCGGACCGCATGCCGCGGTGGCCGGTGGAGCAGGAGCGGGTGAAACTCTCCGCTGCGTGGCTCATCGAGCGGGCCGGGTTCCCGCGTGGATTCCCCGGAGAGTCGGCGCCCGCGCGGCTGTCCACCAAGCACACCCTGGCCCTGACGAACCGGGGAGCGGCGACGACGCAGGACATCGTCGACCTGGCGCACCGGGTGAGCGACGGGGTCCGGGAGGCCTTCGGTGTGGACCTGGCCCCGGAGCCGGTGTGGGTGGGGGTCGCCTTCGAACGCCCCTAAAGCGTTAGGCCGCCTGGGGCAGCTTCGCCGGCGATTCGCTCGCGCAGGCGGTGACGCACACGGCGGGCCGCTGCGTCAGGGGAAGATAGGCGGCCGCGCTGACGTCGGGCAGCAAGAGTACCTTGATGCCGATCAGGCCGATCGCGATAGCGACGATGGCCGCGGCGATCATCGCACACACCGATCGTGCGAACTCCACGTTGGTCACTACGATCCCGCTCCTTACAACCGTTGGCTTGCTGCCTTCTGATTTGAAAGTCGTTCGCGTCCCGGAGATCGTTACACAACGCTCTACACTGGACCTATGACCTCTGATCACACGCTCCCCACCCCCTTAGAGCTCGACCAACAGTGGTTCGAAGCCCGCAGCGATTTCCACCGCGGCGCGATCGACCTAGCGACCTTCGGATCCCGGATCGCGCAGCTGCGCGCGAAGCTCGCCCCGGTCGCGGAGGGGGACGCCCGAGCCGTCAAGGAGCTCGATTACCGCTTCCGGCTCTCCGCCGTCGTCCCCCTGCTATCGGAGGATCCTGCCGAGGCGCTCGACGAACTCCTCGCCCTGCTCGAGCTGCATCGCAGCGCCCCGAGGAGCTACCCCGCCCACGAGGACGCCGTCCCCGGAAGCGGCGAGCTGGTCGACGGCGACGGCATCCCACTGCCGAACCGCTTCGACGACATGATGACCGGGCTCGGCGCCGTCGTGGCCGCCGACCCCACGGTGAGCCTCACCCGGGTGATGGCCGTAGCCGAGGCGGAGGCGAGCTACTGCCGCGAGCGTGACATCGACGCAGCCACGGTGGCGAAAAACCGGGCCCAGATGTTCTTCGCGCTGGGCCGCTTCGACGAGGCCGACCAGGAACTTCACAGCCTCGCCAAGCTGGGGCTGGTCGATGGCGGCGGTATCGAATTCAACAGGCCCTGGCTCATGGAGCTCCAGCAGCGATTCGACGTGGCTCTGGCCCGCAACGACCTCGATTCGGTGAGGGAACTACTCGAGGCAGCCGACACTACCCCGCTCGCCACCCCTTTACATCCGGCGCTGATGTGGGCGACGGCGGCGATCGTCCTCGCCGAGGAGGACGGGCCGGACGCGACGATGCAGCGAGCGCGCCGCGTGCTTTCCAGCGCCGGGCATGATCAAGGCGCCGAAGCCTTTCTCACCGCGTTGCCCACCGCGTTCGCCGCCGGATGGGGGACGCAGGCGCTCGAGGTGCTCGTCGAGGCGGAGGCGCTCATCGCCTCACCGCGCGAGGTGCTGTGGCCGCTGACCGCCTGCTTCCAGGCGGCCGAGCGCGCCGGGCTGGGTGATTGTCGCATTCCGCGCTTCGACGCCCCGCGGTGGGCCGCCCAGGTGGGCCGGCCGTGCCGGAGCGTAGCCGAGGCGGCCGCGGCGTTCTACGAGACTGTTCGATCCGAGGCCGACGCCGCCGACGCGCGAAACCACAACACCGCTATCAGCGGACTGCTGGCGAAGCGGCTGCGTCCCCTGCCGTTCGCTCCGGCGGCGGAGACGCTTCTCGGCACGGTCGTCGAGGCGATTAGCGCGCGGACCTTCCCGACGCAGCCCGGTGAGGATCAGCTGAGCCGACTGCCCGAGGAGCACGTGCCCTCTCCCTGGACCTACCGGGGGTTCTATGAGCGCGCCGGACACCATAGCGCGGTGAACGCCCTGGAGAAGCAACTCGGCGAGCCCGACGGCGAGGCGCTGCGCCGGTTCTGTGAGGCGGTCGAGGGCGGCGACGACGAGTCCTCCGATCGGGACTTCATGGCGGTGGGGCAGCTGCTGGACCTTTACGACGACCTCAGCGCCGGCTCAGTTGACCTGGGCGGGGAGATCGAGGCGCCGGAGCTGCGCAGCATGATCGAGGTGGAATTGGCATGGCGCGCCGGGGCCTTGGACAGCCTTCGTGCCGCGGAGATCGCCGCCCGGGGCCTGCCGACCATCCTGCAGCTGGACCCGTCGTTCTGCGTTAATCGGGGCACCGCCTTGTACCTCATTATCCTCCGCCTGCTCAAGGATGACCCCGGCGAGCGGTCCGCCACCACGGATCTGCGGCGGTCCCTGCTGACGCTATTGTCCTCGGTGGCCGTCAACGAGCTGGCTAATCCCAACATGTGCTCGGAGCTGTTCGTCCTGTGCGAGGCGCTCATGAAGGAATCGGCGCTGCTGGAAACGGTGGGGCTCATTGAGCACACGAAGGAAAAAGTGGCCCTCCTCCACTTGCGCAAAGACAAGTACGACGAGCGCGGCGACGAAAACCTGGCGCACCTGTTCGTCATGAAGGCTGAAGTGCTGCGCGAGGCCGGCAACTATCTGTGGGCGGCGGTGGAGTACTTCCAGCTCGGAGAACAGATGGAGCAACACTTCGAGAGGTTGACGTCAGGGGAGCCGGTCGACGACCTGGATGCGCTCAGTGCCTTGACGTCGGCTCTGGCGGAGAACTGGGCGGAGATCCTTCGAACCTTCGTGGCGTGGGGCAACCTGGGATCCTTCGGCGAAGAATTGGACGCGATCCTCAAGCGCGTCAAGGAGGTGCACGAAAAGGGCCTCTACAAGGACATCAAACCCCGGGTGCGCGCCAAGCTGGCGGATGCGTGCCTTCGCGTGGCAGTCAGGTTCAGCGACGCGTATGCCGACGCGATACCCGAACGCGTGGCGGACTACCTCGAGGCCGCGCAGGGTTACGTCGACGCCGACCCGGATCCCGACGTGCTCCTGGCGACGGTGCGCACGGCGGCGGAGGTCGTCGACGTGCTGCTGGGCGCCAACCGGATTGAGCAGGCACAGCGCGTGGCGACCTGGGCGGCGTCGCACAGTCCCGCCTCCCGGGAACCGGAAGTCCACGTCACCGCGCTGGTGATGCTGGCGCGGGTGCATTACGCCGAAGGGGAGGCGCAGCGCGCTGGGTTCGTCCTGGAGACGGCGGCCGAGAAGGCCCAGGCCTACGGCCTGACCGGCTGCCTCAAGAGCATCGTCGAGGAGCTGCGGCGCGTCGGGCGCGACGACGAGCGGGCCGCGCAGCTGCTGCGGACGCTGCAGTAGCTAGCTACTTCTGGCCGATCTTCTCCAGCAGCTCTGCCTGCACCTCGCGGCGGGAGATCTTGCCCATGATGTTCGTGGGCAGCTCCTCGAAGTGGTAGAAGGTACGCGGAACCTTGTAGCGGGTGACCCGCTGGCGGGCGAACTCCTTGAGCCCCTCCGGGTCCAGGGCGGCGCCGTCGTTGAGGACGATGCAGGCCACCACGTCCTCGGAGCCGTCGGAGCGCGGGCGGCCGACGACGGCTACGTCCTTGACGTCCGGGTGATCGCGCATGACCGCCTCCACCTCGCCGGGGTAGACGTTGAAGCCGCCGGTAATGATGACTTCCTTGATGCGGGCGACGAGCTTGACGAAGCCATCAGAGTCCATGACGCCGACGTCGCCGGTGCGGAACCAGCCGTCGTGGAACGCCGCCTCGGTAGCTTCCTCGTTGCCGAGGTAGCCGGCGAACACCTGCGGGCCCTTGACGAGGATCTCGCCTTCCTGGCCGTAGGGGCGGGTCTCGTCGAGGTTGTCCGGGTTGGCGATGCGCACCTCGGTGTCCGGGAAGGGGATGCCGATGTAGCCGGCCTTGCGGTTGTTATTCATGGGGGTACCGATGACCACCGGGGAGGTTTCCGTCAGCCCGTAGCCTTCGACGAACATGCCGGAAGTGCTGCTTTCCCACTTGGCGATGATCTCCGGCGGCATGGTCGCCGCGCCGCAGAAGGCGCTGAGCACGGAGTCCAGGGAGATCTTCTTGTTGTTGGCGGTGGCCTCCAGGGTGCGCTCAAACAGCAGGGGCACGCCGGTGAACCACGTGGGGCGACGCGCCTTGAGGGCGGTGAGGATCAGCGGCAGCTTCGGCGACGGCACGATGACCATCTCCCCGCCGACGTAGAAGGAGAGCGTCAGCGCCATCGTCAACCCGTAGGCGTGGAAGAAGGGCAGCGCCGCGAGGATGCGTTCATCGCGCTTGCCGAGGTTTTCCACCCACGCCGCGCCCTGGTGGAGGTTGGCGTAGAGGTTGCCGTGGGTGAGGATGGCGCCCTTGGGGACACCGGTAGTGCCCGAGGTGTACATGATGACCGCGGGGGTATCCGGGGTGATGTCCTCGTAGGTGGTGAGGTCCTCGCCGGAGCCGCCGATGGGGTGGCTGACCAGCGTGGACCAGGGCACGGCCTTCGGCGCCGGGGCGTGCAGCTGGCTGCGGGAGTCCATGATCGACGGGATGGGCAGACGCAGCGCGAGCTGCTTGACCTTGGGCATCGCCTCGATGAGGTTGACGGCGATGATCGCCTCCAGGTCCGTGTCGCCTCGCAGCTTCTCCACCGTGGGGGCGGCCTTGTCCCAGACGATCGCGATCCGGGCGCCGTGGTTGATGAACGGGGCCTTGAGCTCGTGAGCGGTGTAGAGCGGGTTGTGCTCCACCACGGTGGCGCCCAGCTTGAGCACCGCGTAGAAGGCGATAACGTGCTGCGGGCAGTTGGGCATGAGTAGCGCGACCCGGTCGCCGGGGCGCACGCCGAAGGCGCGCAGCCCGGCGGCGGCGGAACGCACCTGGGCGTCGATCTCCGCGTAGGTCAGGGAGCGGCCGAAGAACCACGTGGCGGTGCGGTTGGGGTGGGCGGCGAGATTATCGTCGTACATGGAGGTAAGCGTTGCGTCCCCGTAGTCCAGGGTGTGGGGGGTCCAGTCGGAGTAGCTGGACAGCCAGGGCTTGTTGGCGGATGGGGACATGGGTTGCGCTCACCTTCGTCTTCCAATAGTTTTCTTAACGAACGCTAAAAAGCATAATCGCTCTACGCGCCGATGGTAGATCAACACAGGCGCGAAAGGGGCGCGCTTAGTCGTTTATGATGGCCGCCATGAAGGTCGCAATGATCTCGATGCATACCTCCCCGCTGGAACAGCCGGGGTCGGGCGACGCCGGCGGGATGAACGTCTACGTCCTTAACGTGGCCCGCCAGCTGGCTCGCTCAGGCACCGAAGTGGACGTTTTCACGCGGGCGACCAGGCCCAGCCAGGGCGAGATCGTGGCGGTGGAGCCGGGTTTGCGGGTCATCAACATCGTCGCCGGCCCCTACGAAGGGCTCGACAAGGAAGAATTGCCCACCCAGCTAGCCGCCTTCGCCGGCGGGATCATCGCCTTCGCCCGCTGCCACCACGAGAGCTACGACGTGCTCCACTCGCACTACTGGCTCTCCGGTCAGGTGGGGTGGCTGCTGCGAGACCTGTGGCGAGTGCCGTTAGTACACACCGCGCACACGCTCGCGGCGGTGAAAAACGCCCACCGCTCCCTGGAGGACACTGCTGAGTCGGAAGCCCGCCGGATCTGCGAGCAGCAGATCGTGGATAATGCCGATCTGCTCGTGGTCAACACCGCCGAAGAGACCAACGACCTGGTGGCGCACTACGACGCATCACGGGACCACGTGGCCGTCGTCGCGCCGGGTGCCGACACCGAGCTGTACACCCCGGGCACCGGCCGGACGACGGAGCGCGCCCGTCGCGAGCTAGGCCTGCCGCAGCACGTCAAGGTGGTGGCCTTCGTCGGCCGGATGCAGGAGTTCAAGGGCCCGCAGGTTCTCATCCGGGCCGCCGCGGAATTGTTCCAGCGGCGTCCCCACCGGGATGTGCGGGTGCTCATCTGCGGCGGGGCGTCGGGGGCGACGAGCAGCCGGGCGCACTACGTGGAACTGGCGGCGCAATTGGGGCTCGGCCGGCGCATCCGGTTCATCGACCCGCGCCCGCCAGAGGAGCTGGTGAGCGTCTACCGGGCGGCGGACATTGTGGCGGTGCCCAGCTATAACGAGTCCTTCGGATTGGTGGCCATGGAAGCCCAGGCCACCGGCACGCCGGTGGTGGCGGCGCGGGTGGGCGGCCTGCCTATCGCGGTGAAGGACGAGGTGACCGGGCTGCTCGTCGACGGTCACGATCCGCGGGCTTGGGCCGACGCTTTAGAGGAGCTGCTCGACGACGACGCCCGCCGCATCGCCATGGGTAAGGCTGGCGTCGCCCACGCTCATACCTTTAGTTGGGCCGCTGCCGCCCAGCGGCTCAACGAGGTTTACGCCCGGGCGTGCTCGACGCCACGGAGTGGTTGCCCGGACCGTAAAGCAACCGGCGGGTAGGCTAGTGGCCATGACTAACGGAAAGCTGATTCTGGTCCGTCATGGCCAGAGCGTCTGGAATGAATCCAACCAGTTCACCGGCTGGGTTGACGTCAACCTCACCGCCAAGGGTGAGCAGGAAGCCGTCAACGCCGGCAAGCTGCTCAAGGAAAAGAACGTCCTCCCGGACGTCGTCTACACCTCCCTGCTGCGTCGTGCCATCCGCACCGCCAACATCGCTCTCAACGCCGCTGATCGCCACTGGATCCCCGTCGTGCGCAACTGGCGCCTCAACGAGCGCCACTACGGCAAGCTCCAGGGCCTGAACAAGACCGAGATCCGCGACCAGTTCGGCGAAGAGCAGTTCATGACCTGGCGTCGTTCCTACGGCACCCCGCCGCCGGAGATCGACGCGGACAACGAGTACTCGCAGGTTGGCGACCCGCGCTACTTCAACCTCCCGCAGGTCCCGCTCACCGAGTGCCTGGAGGACGTCGTCAAGCGCTTCGTCCCCTACTTCACCGACAACATCCTGCCGCGCGCGCAGAAGGGCGAGAACGTCATGATCGCCGCGCACGGTAACTCCCTGCGCGCCCTGGTCAAGTACCTGGACAACATCTCGGACGAGGACATCGCCGGGCTCAACATCCCCACCGGCATGCCGCTGGTGTACGAGATCGAGCCCGACGGCACCGTCGTCAACCCGGGCGGCACCTACCTGGACCCGGAGGCCGCCGCTGCCGGCGCCGCCGCCGTCGCCAACCAGGGCCAGAAGTAGCCCCGGCTTAAGCCCGGTTACACATCCGTGGAGATTGTGCTCGGCCTCCTGGCGGGGGTGGTGCTGACGGTGGCAACGCTGCCTTTCGTGACGCGGGTCCGCGATCACATCAAGGCGGCGCGTTCCTCGGCGACGTACGAGGAAAACCAGGTCACCACCCCTGGCCAGATCCTGCACCTGGTGGTGCAGGGCGCGCCGACGGCCGTCGCCGTGCTGCGTCGCAACGGCGATGTGCTCATGTCCAACGCCCGGGCACATGAGATGGCGATCGTTAACGATCGGACCATCAACGCCGACGTGTGGGAGGCGGCTCAGGAGGTCTTCGAGGATCACGATCCCCGGACGATTGAGCTGACGTTTCCCAAACGTCGGACCGGAAACCGGGTGACGGATGTGCGGGCGCACATCAAGCCGCTCACCCTCGTCGATGACCGCTTCCTGGTGGTCTACGGCACCGACGAGTCCGAGTCGGCCCGCATGGAGGCCGCCCGCCGCGACTTCGTCGCCAACGTCTCCCACGAGCTGAAGACCCCGACCGGCGCCATGAGCCTGCTGGCCGAGGCGTTGTTGGACAGCCCGGACGACGTCGAACACGTGGAGTACTTCGGCTCGAAGCTGCTCGATGAGTCCCACCGGATGGGCGAGCTCATCTCGGAGCTCATCGCCCTGTCGAAGCTGCAGGGCGCGGAGCCCCTGCCCGATATGGCGCCGGTTCGGGTGGACGACCTCATCGATGAAGCCATGGCCCGCAACCAGTTCAACGCGGAGGCCGCCGGCATTGAGCTGACGTCCGCGCGGGCGACGGGAATATGGGTGGTCGGCAACAAGTCGTTGCTGGTCACCGCACTGTCAAATCTCATCTCAAACGCGATCAACTACTCGCCAAATTCGATGCCGGTAACTATTTCTCAGCGGGTTGTGGACAATACCATCCAGATCCGGGTGACCGACCGCGGCATTGGAATTTCGCCCGAGAATCAGGAGCGCGTTTTCGAGCGTTTCTACCGCGTGGACAAGGCCCGATCCCGGCAAACCGGAGGTACCGGATTGGGTCTAGCCATCGTCAAGCATGTGGTGGCCAATCACGGCGGTAATATTAGGTTGTGGTCCCGGCCGGACTCTGGATCGACGTTCACCATTGAACTGCCCATCTACGATCCTCGGCCCGTGGATCCACCGGAGACGGAGCAACGCACCGAGGGCGGGGAGACCGCGCTACGCAAGGCCGTAACCAAGGTGACGGCGCTCAGAAAGGATAAGACATCGTGACCACCGTTCTCATCGTTGAAGACGAAGAGTCCTTAGCGGACCCACTGGCATTCTTGCTGCGCAAGGAGGGCTTCGACGTTGTGATCGCCGGCGACGGCCCGAGTGCGCTGAGGGAGTTCGAGCGCGGGACGACGCACATCGTCCTGCTCGACCTCATGCTGCCGGGCATGTCGGGAACGGATGTGGCGAAGAAAATCCGCGCCACGTCGAATGTGCCGATCATCATGGTGACCGCCCGGGATTCGGAGATCGACAAGGTGGTGGGGCTCGAACTCGGCGCCGATGACTACGTCACCAAGCCCTATTCTTCGCGGGAGCTCATCGCCCGGATCCGTGCCGTGCTGCGCCGCGGTGCGAGCGGCGCAACGGAGCAGGCTGAGGACGATTCCCTCATCCTTTCCGGCGGACGCGTCCAACTCGACGTCGGCCGCCACACCGTCACCGTCGACGGCCAGCCGGTCCCCATGCCGCTGAAAGAATTTGACCTGCTGGAATACCTGCTGTCCAACTCCGGTCGGGTGCTCACCCGCGGGCAGTTGATCGACCGCATCTGGGGTTCGGACTACGTGGGCGACACGAAGACCCTCGACGTTCACGTCAAGCGCCTGCGCTCGAAGATCGAGGAGGAGCCCTCCCACCCGCGCCACCTGGTCACCGTGCGCGGGCTTGGCTACAAGTTCGAGGCCTAGCGGCGCGTCGACGCCGGGTGGGCGAGGCCGTGCCCGGCCCGGCGGGTGAGGTGCGCGGCGAGGTAGTCGTAGGCGGCCTCGCCCATGAGCGCGACGAGCTCCGTTTTGTGGCTCACCCACAGGGGCTGCTCGCCGACGTGGCAGGCCGGCGCGGTGGAGCACCACCAGAAGAAGTCCTCCCCGCCGTTGCCCCACGCGCGCCGGTCGTACTCCCCAATAACCGTGCGTAGGACCTCGACACCGTCGGTGCGGGTCTCGTAGGCCTCGTGCCGGCGGATGGGGACCTGCCAGCACACCTCCGGTTTGACGACCGTCAGCTCGCGGCCGTCGGCCACCGCCCACTGGTGTAGGGCGCACCCGATGCCGGTGACCCAACCCCGCCGGTTGGCGAAGATACAGCCGCCGTCGACGACCTTCGTTTTCAGCGCCGGTTCGGGTTCGCCGTCGTCGCCGTCGAGTTCGTCCCACTCCAGCCAGGGCTCGATGTCCATGACCTCGCCGGTGTCGAGGAACTCATCCGTCGACGCCGGTCGAAGCTGCCAGAACTCCGCGGGCATGTCGGCGACGGCGTCGTACAGCTGGTCCCGGTCGGTCTCATCCGTGAGGAAGGCGCCGTGCACGCAGCAGGCGACGTCGGTGAGCCCCTCGACGATGCCCCGGCAGGCCGGGGTGCCGAACTGGCACGCGTAGTAGGACTCCACCCAGGTCAGGTCGACGCTGAAGATGTGCTCCGGGTCCTCCGGGTTGGTGAACTCGAACCATTCCCGCGGGTAGTCCGCCGGCACCTCGTGGCCAGCCAGTATCGACTTACCCGCCGGGGAGGCGGCCGGAAACCCCAAATGTACTGGTTCGTGGTGCGCGTGCTTCACGCCTGTCACCATAGAGCGTCTACCCTGTCAGGTGTGCGTTTAGGTGTGTTGGATGTTGGCAGTAACACGGTCCACCTCGTGGCGGTAGATACCCGCGGTGGGGCGCGCCCGTCGCCGATGAGTGATTGGAAGACCGGACTGCGGCTGGTAGAACAGCTCGACGACGGTGGGGCCATCACCGACAAGGGAATCAAGAAGCTCATCGCCGCCGTGGGGGAGGCGGCCCAGCTGGCGGACCAACTGGGCTGTCAGGAACTCATCCCGTTTGCCACCTCGGCTATCCGCTCGGCGACAAACGGGCCGGAGGTGCTCGACGCCGTCGAGCGCGACACCGGCGTGCGCCTGACGGTGCTCTCCGGCGAAGAGGAGGCGCGGCTGACCTTCCTGGCGGTTCGTCGCTGGTATGGGTGGTCGGCCGGGCGGATCGTCAACATCGACATTGGCGGCGGCTCCCTGGAGTTGACCACCGGCACCGACGAAGAGCCGGACGTGGCCGTGTCCCTTGATCTGGGGGCGGGCCGGCTCACTCACTCGTGGTTCGATACCGACCCGCCGGCACGCAAGAAGATCAACCTCCTGCGCGATTACATCGACGCTGAACTCTACGAGCCGGCCAAGCGCTTCCAGCTCCTAGGCGAGGCCCGGGTGGCGGCGGGAACGTCGAAGACCCTGCGCACCCTGGCCCGGCTCACCGGCGCCGCACCGAGTTCGGCCGGCCCGTTTGTGCAGCGCACCCTCACGGCGGCTGGTCTTCGCCAGCTCATCGCTTTCATCTCCCGAATGACTTCGGCTGACCGGGCTGAGTTGGAGGGGGTAAGCTTGGATCGGTCCCACCAACTAGTGGCCGGCGCTTTAGTTGCCGAGGCAAGTATGCGAGCATTAGGAATAGAAAAACTAGACATTTGCCCGTGGGCATTGCGCGAAGGCGTGATCTTGCGTCGCATCGACAAAGAGTCGGACACTTAAGAGATAAGGACGAGAACCACCATGGCTGACAACAACCAGCTCACGGTCGCAGAAATCCTCGCCCGCGCTAAGCAGGCCAACCCGGATGACGCGCCGACGTCGCGGCGTCGGCGTCGCCGCAGCGTGGACAATGGCGGTGTCTCCGTTGCCGAACTCACCGGTGAGCTAGCCGCGGTGAAGAGCGACCCGGCGCAGGCCCGGCACTCCAACGTGCCGCTGGACTCCCAGGCGCAGGAGGCGGCCGACGACGCCGCGCCGGCCGAGCCGGTAGCGCCCGCCGCGCCGGTGGCCGCCCCGGACGCTGCCCGGCAGTCGCCCTCCAACGATGAGACGACGATTATCGAGAAGGTGCGCCCCGGCGCCCGGGTCGGTGGGTCCACGCCGGTGAGCGCGCAGCCGGTCGAGGAGACCACGCTGCTGCCCAAGGTGGATGACCCCGCCCCGGCCCCGGCCCCGGTCGCCCCGGAGCAGGTGCCCAACCAGGCCGCGGAGAAGGCCGCCGAGGATTCGCTGCCGCTGGCAAACTTCTCCGACCACGAGCGCGTCCTCGACGAGGAAGAAAGCTACAGCGCGGGTGCGGTGCTGGGGCTGATCCTGTTGTGCGTGGTCCTCGGCGCGCTGGTGTTCCTGGGCTTCCACCAGCTGTGGGGTCGGTTCCCCGTGTGGGCGTGCGCCGCTGCCGGCGTGGTGGTGACCCTGGTCATGATTATTGGTGTGAAGGTCATGCGCGCCGGCCGCGCGGGAGCGGCGATGGCGTTGGCCGGTCTGGCCGGTCTGGCCATCACCTTCGGCCCCGCGGTGCTCATCTTCACCTAGCCGTCACCGGGGGATAGCGCGACGGGGTCGATTTACCCGACGTCGTCTGGCACGATGTCTGCCATGAGCACTATCGCAATCATCGGTGCCGGCAGCATTGGGGAGGCCCTCATCGCCGGTTTGATCGGCGCCGGGCGGGACCCGCAGAGCATCATCGCCACGAACCGCACGGTGAGCCGGAACCGATACCTGGCGCAGACCTACGGGGTCCGCACGTCGAACGACAACGAGACGGTTGTCGACGGGGCGGACTTCCTCGTCATCGCCGTGAAACCGGCCCAGGTGGTGCCGCTGCTTGGTGAGCTGTCGGACACCATCGCCCACAACGATTCGACCATCGTTGTCTCTCTCGCCGCCGGGGTGAGCGTCGGCGCCATGGAGGAAGCACTGTCCGCCGGGACCCCGGTGGTGCGCGTCATGCCTAACACGCCCATGCTCGTGGGCAAGGGGGTCAGCGCCTGCGCCGCCGGCCGCTTCGTTACCGATGACCAGATGGATTCCGTCGCGGAGCTGCTGCGGACCGTCGGCGAGGTGGTTCGGGTCAAGGAGAGCGAGATGGATGCCGTGTGCGCCCTGTCTGGCTCCGCGCCGGCGTACTACTTCCTCATGGCGGAGGCCCTCGTGGACGCGGGCGTGAGCCTGGGGCTGAGCCGGGAACTGTCGACCACCCTGGCTAAGTGCGTGGCCAGCGGCGCGGGAGCGCTCGTCGAGCAACACGACGGGGAGCTGTCGGCCCTGCGCGCCGCGGTGTCCTCCCCGGCGGGCACGACGGTGGCGGCGGTGCGCGAACTGGAGGAGTCGGGCCTGCGTGGGGCGATCTACCGGGCGACGGAGGCCTGCGCGAAGCGTTCGGCCGAGCTCGGTAGCTAGGCGCGGCTCGTCCACCCGGGGGCGCGCCGTCTTTTGCGGGTTCTGCCAGGTATTTTCGAAGGCTCGTGAAGAATTGATCCCCGTGAGTCGCACGAGTCACATGGTTAACGCTACAGTTATAGGGGTACGTGCGTGTTGGTCCTGCAGGAGGGGAAGCCTGCAGCGCGCCACGTGGTGAAGGGTAGAGATACATGGCACATGAAGATAAGGGAACGTTCCTGACCGTCGCAGAGGTCGCCGAGATCATGCGCGTCTCCAAGATGACCGTGTACCGCCTCGTTCACGCAGGTGAGCTGCCGGCGGTGCGCGTCGGACGCTCCTTCCGCGTTCATGAAAAGGCCGTCAGCGAGTATCTCGACTCTTCCTACTACGAGGTCGGATAGCCGTCCCCTTATGTGACCTCGGGCAACGGTGATGATGCGGCGAGGTCATTGCCGTGTGTCCAGCTGGTTCGTGCGGACGGGCGGGCCGGTTTTGGTTCCGTGGCGTGGCCCCCGGTATGCTTTTAGCCATTCGTGCCGGCCAAGCCCCCACGCCTGCTCCCGCGCGCGCGGGCTTTGCACGACGCCACGAGTGCACCGTGGCGTTCGTGGGGCGAGACCGGCAGGTATTAGTACGTACTAGAAGCGAAGCGAGGAAACCATATGGGTTCTGTCATCAAGAAGCGTCGTAAGCGCATGTCGAAGAAGAAGCACCGCAAGATGCTTCGCCGTACGCGCGTTCAGCGTCGTAAGCTCGGCAAGTAAATCGAGCACGCTTTTTAAAAAAGGCCCTGTCTCCGCTTTCCCCGCGGCGGCAGGGCCTTAAGCGTCCGAACAACGTCGGCGTCGGCCGGCGTCGACCGGTAGCTAGGGGCGTCGGCGCAGGCGCTCACCGGCACGTGTCACCCGCATACTGGCGAGGGTGACCCCGGCGGCGGCCAGGGCGGGCACGCCGTAGGTCTTCACCGCCCGTCGCACGCTGCGATAGTCGCGGATGATCCAGCCCCGGTTCATCGCCTCGCCGCGGAGCCGCCGGTCCGGGTTGATCGCCACCGCGGTGCCCACCATGGACAGCAGGGGCAGGTCGTTAGCGGAGTCCGAATAGGCGGTGCAGCGGGACAGGTCAAAGCCTTCTAGGGCGGACAGCGCCGCCACCGCGTGGGCTTTGCCGGGGCCGTGGAGGATGTCGCCTACCAGCCGGCCGGTGAACACGCCGTCGACCTGCTCCGGGACGGTGCCGAGGGCGCCGGTGAAGCCGAGGCGCTCGGCGAGGATCTGCGCCAGATGCACCGGCGTGGCGGTGACCAGCCAGACCTGTTGGCCGGCGTCGAGGTGCATTTGGGCGAGCTCACGGGTGCCCGAGTACACCTTGGTAATCATCCGCGAGTCGACGATGTCCCGGCCGAGCTCGACGAGTTCGGCTACGCTGCGGCCCCGGATGAATTCCAACGCCTGGCGGCGGCCGCCCTCGACGTCGGCGGCGTTTTCGGAGCCGGTGAGGCGGTACTTGGCCTGCTTCCAGGTCATGGTGGCCACGTCGGTGGGAGTGAAGAACTTCTTGCGCGCCATGCCCATCCCCAGCTGGACCAGGGAAGAGCCCTGGATGAGCGTGTTGTCCACGTCGAAGAAGGCGGCGGCGCCGTCGTCGACGGGGATGTCCGGGTCCGGGGCGGTCAGCCGCGGCGCGCCGGCGGCGGCCCGGGCGCCATGGACGGTGTCCACGCCGGCGGTGTAGGAGTCGAGGTCCAGCCCGAAGACTTCCTCGACGGCTGCGGCGGCCGCCGCCTCGCCGGCCTCGCGCTGTGGTTGTTCGCCGAGCGGCGGGGCGGCGATGTTTTCGACGAAGTCGCGGACGTTACCCCGGGAGGCGGTCCAGACGGTGAGGAACTCCATGGCGGTGGAGGGCAGCGTCGAACTCAGGGCAGGATCGGGGGGCGATGCGGGGGTCACGGCGGTTTTCTTCAGCCTTTGTCGGGGACTAAGTGACGGGATACTGTCAGCGTAGACTGTCGGGCTTGGCCGTGGTGGCTGGGACCGGCCGGAAGATGCTCTCACGACCGGAGGCGGAGATGGAACAGGTAGGACACACCAGGGTGGTGGAGTTGATGGTGCGGCCGGGGTGCGGTTCCTGCCTGCGGGTCGAGCAGCAGATCCGCCCGATCGTCGCGGACGCCGGGGCGCAGCTGCGGGTGGTTGATGTGACGGCGTCGGCGGGCGGGGAGCTCGCGGTGGAGTTTGGCGACCGGGTGCCCGTCGTAGTCATCGACGGGGAGGAGTTTTCCTGCTGGGAGGTGGACAGCGAGGAGCTCGCCGAGGAGCTTGCGGCCGGCGGCGCGGAGGCGCAACGCAGGCTCACCTAAGAAGCGAAGTGCCGCGGCGGATGTATTAGCGTTGCGGGGGTAGCTTTTCGCTAGATGTACGCTTGCGCGTAGCCTGCTTCCGTTGGAAAAAGTCTTAGAGAGATCATCGCTGGGAGATACACCGTGAGTGTCCTTGTTGTCGGTATGTCACATCGATCGGCGCCCGTTTCGCTTCTGGAGCGCCTGAGCATGGCCGACGACGTCCGCGGCGGTGCCGTCGCCAAGCTAATGGAACGCTCCTCGCTGCAGGAGGCGATGATCGTGTCCACGTGCAACCGCCTTGAGGTGTACACGGTCACCAACGCCTTCCACGCCGGAGTGTCCGACGTGGTGGCGGTTCTCAACGAGATTTCCGGTATTGACCCAGACACGCTGCGTTCCTATCTTTATGTCCGCTATGCCGACGCCGCCGCGGAGCACATGATGGTTGTCACCTCGGGGCTGGACTCCATGGTGGTGGGGGAGCAGCAGATCATCGGCCAGGTGCGCAACGCCTACCGGGAGGCGTCCGGGGCGGGCACCGTCGGGCCGCACCTGCATTCTTTGTCCCAGACCGCGCTGCGCACGGGCAAGCGGGTGCACGCGGAGACCGGGATTGACGACGCCGGCGGGTCGATGGTGACCTTCGCCCTCGACGAGGCGCTGCGCCGCGCCGGGCGGGCGTCGTTCGCGGGCATGCGCGCGCTGGTGCTGGGCGCCGGGGCGATGGCGTCGCTGGCGGCCACCCAGTTGGGCAAGCACGGCGTGGCGGAGCTGGTGGTGGCCAACCGCACTGTGGAGCGGGCGGAGCGCCTGGCCAGCCACGCCCGCGAGGCCGGGGTGGCGGCGCGCGCTATTGCCTTCGCGGATCGCCGGGAGGCGCTCGACGGGGTGGACGTGGTGGTTTCGGCCACCGGGGCGGATGGGTTCACCATCGACGCCGCGGACGTCCCGGCGGAGCGCGGCGGCCGGGGTCTCATCCTGGTCGATCTGTCCCTGCCGCGCGACATCGACGACGCTCTCAGCGAGGTCCCCGGGGTGACTCTGGTCAACATCGAGTCCATGCATCACTCGGTGACCAGCCGAGATTCCACCTCTGAGGCGCACAAGCGGGCGCAGGCCATCGTGTCGGAGGAGCTGCAGGCCTACGCCTCGGAGCAGCGGGTGCGCGACGTCGCGCCGGCGGTGGCTGCGCTGCGGCAGGCGGCGAACAATGTCGCCGAGTCGGAGCTGGGCCGGCTGCGCCCGAAGCTGGACGACGACGCCTTCGCGGAAGTCTCCCGCACCGTTCATCGCGTGGTGGACAAGCTGCTGCACGTGCCCACCGTGCAGGCGAAGAAGCTCGCGGCGGAGTCCGCCACCATCACCTACGAGACGGCCCTGCAGCAGCTCTTCGGCCTGGAACCCACGCCGTCGCCGTCGGTGGCGGTGGCCGCCGATCAGCTTCCCAGCACCGACGCCGATCGCATCATTCCGCCCCACCGCGCACGCGCCTAGGGCTAATTTAAGGAGGATTCCCATGGCCACCTTGTTCATCGGCACCCGCGGCTCGAAGCTAGCGACCACCCAGTCCGGCCACGTCCGCGACGGCCTCGTCGCCGCCGGCTACCCGGCTTCGTTGACCATCGTGACCACCGCCGGGGACGTCAACATGGCACCGGTGGAGCGCATCGGGGTGGGGGTGTTCACCCAGGCGCTGCGCGACAGTCTCGCGACCGGCGGCTGCGACGTCGCCGTTCATTCGCTCAAGGACCTGCCGACGGCGCCCGACGCCCGCTTCCACCTCATCACCCCGGTGCGGGAGGATAACCGGGAGGCGCTCATCGCCCGCGACGGCCTCACCTTGGCGCAGCTGCCCGAGGGCGCGCGCGTGGGGACGTCGGCGCCGCGGCGGGTGTCGCAGCTGCGGGCGTTGCGCCCGGATCTCGACATTCGTCCCCTGCGGGGCAATATCGATACGCGCATGGGCAAGGTCACGAGCGGGGAGCTCGACGCGGTGGTTCTCGCCTACGCGGGGCTGAGCCGCGTCGGGCTGCAGGAGCGCGCCACGGAGGTCTTCGATCACGAGGTGCTGCTACCCGCCCCGGCGCAGGGTGCGCTGGCGGTGGAGTGCCGGGCGGACGACGACCGGGCGCGGGCCGCGATCGACGGGCTGGCCGATCCGGTGGCGGCGGCGCAGGTGCGCGCGGAACGCGCCGTGCTGCGTGAGTTGGAGGCCGGCTGCACCGCGCCGGTGGCGGCGTTCTCGCGCGTCGACGGGGACACGATCACCGTCACCGCGGGCGTGTTCTCCCTGGACGGGTCCCGCCGGCTGCGGGAGTCCGAGTCGGCTTGCGTCGCCGAGGCGGCGGACGCGGGCGTTCGGTTGGCGCGTCGCCTGCTGGCGGGTGGGGCCAACCGAATCATGGCAGGATAGGGCGCATGGCACGGCTCGACATCACTGAGGACCGGGTGCGCGTCCACCTCGATTGGTGGGAGAAGCTGCTCATGCATCGCTCGCACCTGACGATCCCGCTGCGCTCGGTGGCGGAGGTTCAGTTCCTGGCGGACACGGCCCGGGTGGTGGAGGGCATGGTGTTCGAGCAGTCCACCCGCATCCCCGGGGTGACGGTGTCCGGCGTGACGCGGGAGGCCGGTGGGCGGCGCAGTTTCGTGGTGAGTCACCGGGGGCAGCCCGGGATCGAGATCCAGCTGCGGTCGGTGACCTTTGATCGGATCATTGTGTCGTCGTCCGCGGCGGACGAGTATGTCCGCGAACTGGAACGCCGTATTACCACGTAGGATGCGCGAGCGTTTTTCCTTTAGCGGGTTCCTGATTTAAGGTAGTCAATACCATACGCCGGGGTGGCCGTGGTGATAAAGGTCCGTTGAGGAGCGCACGGTGTGTAGGACTTGTCTGGCCCCGGACTGGGTGACGTGTCCATATTTTGCCGAGACTAGAAAAGAACTCCATGACTGAGGCTTCCTCGACTCCCCAGCTGGGGACGATCGTGTTCGTCGGCGCCGGACCGGGAAACCCCGACCTGCTGACCGTGCGGGCGCGGGACGTGCTCGCTAACAACGCCCTCGCCGTCGTTGACGCGGAGGTGCCCGGCAGCATCCGCGAAATCGTCGCCGAGCGGCTTCCCGTTCCCCAGGCGAGCATCGACGCGGCCGAGAAGCTCTACGAGCACCTGTGCGCCACCGCCAAGGAGGCAGGTGCCCGGCGCAAGCCGCCGCGGCCCGAGGAGCCGACGGCCGCGGAGCTGCGCGAGGTAGCGAACGAGTCGACGGCCGCCGTCGTCGACCAGCTCATCGCCGCCAAGCAGTACGTGGAAGCCAACCTCACCAACGACGACGTCGAGGTGGGCGACGGACTCATCATCCGGCTCGTGTCCGGCAACCCCCTGACCCGAGACTCCATCAAGGAGGAGATCACCGCCGTGTCCGCGGCCGGCCTCGAGTTCCAGGTCGTGCCGGGCATGTCCCTGCCGTCGACGGTGCCCTCCTTCGCCGGCATCGCCCTAGGGTCCACGTACACCGAGGCGGAAATCTCCGGCGACGGCACCGACTGGACCCGCCTAGCCGCCGCCCCGCAGCCGCTGGTGTTGCAGGCGAAGGCCGAGGACCTCGCCGCCATCGCCGAGAAACTCCAGGCGGAGGGTATGGAGCCGCGCACCCCGGCGTCCGTGACCGTCAACGGCACCACCCGGCTGCAGCGCACCTACGACACCACGCTGGCGACCCTGCCGAAGATCAAGGCCGAGCTCGACGGGCAGCTCGTTGTCACCCTGGGCACGAGCGTCGACGAACGCAGCAAGTACTCGTGGTGGGAGAACCGCCCGCTGTACGGCTGGCGCGTGCTGGTGCCGCGCTCCAAGGAGCAGGCGGCGCCCATGTCCGCCCGGCTGGCCACCTACGGCGCCATCCCGCAGTCCGTGCCGACCATCTCCGTGGAGGCGCCGCGCAACCCGGCGCAGATGGACCGCGCCATCAAAGGCATCATCGAGGGCCGCTACCAGTGGATCGTCTTCACCTCGGTCAACGCGGTACGCGCCGTGTGGGAGAAGATCGACACCTTGGGCCTCGACGCCCGCTCCTTCGCCGGGGTGCACCTGGCCGCGGTGGGGACCAAGACGGCCGAGGCGATCCGGGAACGAGGACTGACCCCGGAGCTCATGCCGCCGCGCAACCGCCAGAACGCCGCCGGGCTCGTGGACGTGTTCCCCAACTACGTCGCGGAGATCGACCCGGTGTCCCGCGTGCTGCTACCACGGGCGGACATCGCCACCGACGTGCTCGTCGACGGCCTGCATGAGCTGGAGTGGGAGACCGAGGACGTGGTCGCCTACCGGACCGTGCGCGCCTCCCCGCCGCCGGCCGAGACCCGGGACATGATTAAGTCCGGCGGGTTCGACGCGGTGTGTTTCACCTCCGCGTCGACGGTGAAGAACCTCGTCGGCATCGCGGGCAAACCGCACCAGCGCACCATCATCGCGTGCATCGGCCCGATGACGGCGGCCGCCGCGGAGGAGGCCGGCCTGCGGGTCGACGTCGTCCCCGAGATCGCCGACGTCGAGCACCTCGTCGACGCCCTCGCCGACCACGTGGCCGCCCTGCGTGCCGCGGGCCAACTGCCGCCGGCGCGCAAGAAGCGTCGCGCCCGGCGCAAGCCCGCCACCGTCGAGGAGGCCCCGGGAGAAGCCAGCCAGGCCGCGGGAGAATAAGCGCCGGTGCGTGCGGGGTCCTAAGATGGGACGGCATATGCCGTTCCTAGTCTGAGGAAAGTTCGAGGAAAGGACCCCACCGTGGCTGACTCCCGTCAGAACCCCCGCACACCGCTCTCGCCGTACCGCCGCCCCCGCCGCCTGCGCACCACCCCGGCGCTGCGGGCGCTGACGGCCGAGACGCGCCTGCACCCGTCGGACTTCATCCTGCCGATGTTCTTCGCCGACGGGATCAGCGAGCCCCGGGAGATCTCATCGATGCCGGGGGTGTACCAGCACACCCTCGACTCGCTCAAGGCCGCCGTCGCCGAGGCGCGCGAGGCCGGCGTGCTCTGCGTTGACCTCTTCGGCGTTCCCCTCGCAGAAGACAAGGACGCCACCGGTTCCGTCGGCTGGGCCGAGGACGGCGTCCTCAACCGCGCTGTAGCCGCCCTGCGCGAGGAGTTCGGCGACGACGTCATCGTCATGGCCGATACCTGCCTGGACGAGTTCACCGACCACGGCCACTGCGGCGTTGTCGCCGAGGATCGCTTCGGGCGCCTCATGGTGGATAACGACGCGACCCTGGAGCTGTATCAGAAGATGGCCGTGTCCCAGGCCGCGGCCGGTGCCCACGTCGTCAGCCCCTCGGGCATGATGGACGGCCAGGTCCGCGCCATCCGGGAGGCGCTCGACGACGCCGGGTATGCTGACGTCGCCATCATGGCGTACTCGGCGAAGTACGCTTCGGCCTTCTTCGGGCCCTTCCGCGAGGCCGTCGGCTCCAGCCTGAAGGGGGATCGCCGCACGTACCAGCAGGACCCGGCGAACCTCAAGGAGTCGCTGCTGGAAACCCAGCTCGACATCGACGAGGGGGCGGACTTCGTCATGGTCAAGCCGGCCCTGCCGTACCTCGACGTGCTGGCCGCCGTGGCCGAGATGTCCCCGGTGCCCGTGGCTGCCTACCAAGTCTCGGGCGAGTACGCCATGATCGAGGCCGCCTCCCGCAACGGGTGGGTGGACCGGGACCGGGTGATGATGGAGTCCCTGACCTCCATCAAGCGCGCCGGCGCGGAGCAGATCCTTAGCTACTACGCCGTCTCAGCGGCACGGCTGCTGAACTCCGGGGAGTACTAGGTGAGCAGCCCGCACGCCCCAGCGCCCGCGCCGCCGCACGCCTCGGTCGCCGAGCCCGCGCGCCGGCGCCCGGACCACGCCCCGCGCCCTGAGGCCGCAACACTCATGCTGAGGCTGTGGGCGGCTGCGGTGGGTGCCGAACTCATCCACCAGATCATCAGCATCATCAGCGGGTTCCTCGACCCCTCTGAGCTCCTGGCGGCGTCGAAGGAGTCCCTCTCCGATAACCCCCAGTTCGCTGACATGCCGGACGCGATGCTGCGGCTAAGCGTGTACGTCTCCATCGGGCTGCTGGGGTTGCTCAACCTGGCGATCGTCGGCGGGCTCGGCGCCGCGGTCGTGCTCATCAGCCGGCGGGGACGCACCGCGCCGGGGGCGCAGCGTCTACTCATCGTCTTCTCCATCTTCTGGGCGGTGCGCGGCTTGGTGATTCTCACCGCGCAGGCCACCTACCCGGGGTTGCCGGACTGGCTGGTGTTGCTAGATGGCTCGCTGCAGATCATCATCGCCGTGGCCGGGGTACTGGGTATCATCTTCGCCCGGAAGCCGGAGACAGTGTCCTACTTCGACGTGGACCGAGGCGATGAGCGATGAGCATGTTCCCGACGCCGGTCACTGGCGGCGATGACCCTAACCGACGCTGGCGCGACACCACCCCCGACGGGGTGCGCCCGCAGTCGCTCGTGGCCGGCTACGTCCTGGCGCTGGCAGGCGCGGTGCTCATGGTCGTGTCGTCGTTGGTGATGTTCTCGGTCGGTTTCGTCGGCGGTGACGCACCGCTGGAGGTCATTGACAGCTTTGAGCGTAACCAGCGCATCGTTGCCGTCGGCAACCTGGTGCTGGCCGCCGTCGTCGTGTGGTCGGCGTCGGCCACCACCCGGGGGCGCAAGGCCGCGCGCCGGGTGTTGGGCGCCGCTATCTTTTCCGGCGTGTTCCTCAACTTGCTGGGATTCATCGTCACCGTGTCGGGCCTGGCAGCCATCGTCATCGTGGCGCTGCTGGCCTTCGCCGCGGTGGCCGTCACCCGACCGTCGGCTAATAAGTACATCCGCTACTGCGAGGACCAGCGCCTGCGCCGGTCCATGACGAACTAGGCGTCGCTATGAACACTCCCGCTGCCGGGGCCTCGTCCCCGTCCTCCGTCGACGAGACCATCGCCGCCGCCCGCCAGGCCGCCCGCGACGCCGGGCTGGACGTGTCCGACACCCGCAGCCTGCGGTCGGTGTCCAACCGGAACATCTCCTACGCTTTTGACCTGGTGGGGCTTAATTCCGCGCCGGACGTCGCCGACGTGGAGGACGCCCTGGAGGCGCTGCCCGGGGTGCGGGCCCGCATTATCTTCCCGGAGAAGCGGGCGTACATCACCGCGCCGGAGGACGTCGGGCCGTCGAAGCTCACCGGGGTGATGGACCGCTTCGGAATCGCGGCGACGCTCACGGATTCCTCGCTGCGCCGGCGTATCTCCGGTGGCTCGGCACTCGACGCTGAGGACGACGCCGAACGCCTGCGGCGGGTGCCGTGGCAATTGCGCCGGCACCTCGTGGAGGAGGCCCGCGCCGCGGAGGAGGCCCGCCGGGCCGGGTTCCTGCGCGAGTACGACGCCCGCCGCCGCGACACCGTCGAGGGCGCGGACGGCGACGTGCTCTACACGTCGCGGCGCCTGCTGGCCCCGTGGCGCCTTATCCTCGCGATCATCCTCACGGTGCCGGTGATCCTCGTCTCCTACACCACCCACCTGCAGTTCCCCGGCTGGCAGTGGATGGCGCTGGCATGCTCGACGCCGGTGGTGTCCGTGTGCGCGTGGCCGTTTCACCGGGCGTTGGCCGGCGGGGTGCGCCGCGGTATTACCGCGCTCGACGGCGCGAGCGCCCTGGCCATCATCGTGGCGTACCTGTGGTCCGCGGCGATGATGTTTTTCACCCCGGCAGGTGAGATCGGCTGGCAGTCCACCCCGACGTGGTTCGCCTTCAACCACTCCACGATCGACGACGGCGAGCTGTTCCTCGACGTCGCCTGCGTCATGACCGTCGTGCTGCTGGGCGGGCGCCTGCTGACGATGCGGACCCGCACGAGCCTCATCGACGAAATGATCGCCGACCACCCCAAACCCCAGGACGTGGTGACCATCGCCCGGCCCAAGCGCGCCGGGGGAGCCCACGGGCAGTCCACGCGGGTGCCGCTGCAGGAGGTCAACGTCGGCGACGACGTGGTGGTGACCACCGGGCAGGTCATCCCGGTGGATGGGGCGATCATCGGCGGGTCGTGCGCCATCGACCCGGGCCTGGTGGATTCCGGGGTGAAGTCTGGCACCACCGTCAAGGTGGGCGACTACGTCTACGCCGGCGAGCGCAACACCGGTGGGCGGATCAAGGTCCGTGTGGATAAGACGGGGCACCAGACCCGCATGGCGGCCATCCACCGCTGGGTGGAAGAGGCGAATTACCGCCAGAACACCGCGAGTATGCTCTCTACCCGCTCGGCGTCCTACCTCCTGCCCATCGCGCTGGCGGTGGCCGTCGTGGACTTCCTGTTGTGGTACTTGGTGAGCAACAACCTCAACGCCTCGGTGGCTACCGCGCTGGCGGTCCTCGCCGCCATTGCTCCCGTGGCCCTGGCGATCTCGCCGTCGCTGGCGATTCGCCACGGCATCGAGTCCGCGGCCCGCAAGGGCATCATGCTGCGCGACGGGCAGATCGTGCGCTCCTTAAGCAACGTGGACACGGTCATCATCAACCGCCTGGGCACGCTGACCACCAGCGAGATCACGGTGGAAAACGTCGTCGCCGAGCGCGGGGAGAACCCCGAGCTCATCCTCCGGGTGGCGGCGGCGCTGGCGATGGAGTCCGACCACCCGGCGTCGGCCGCCATCGTCAAGGCCGCGCGGGCGTCCCGGGACCGGGAGCTGAGCACCGCAGAGTCGGACATCCCGCACTGGATCAACGCCTCCCGGCTGGCCATCACCGAGGACGGCACCTTCACCGGGATGATCGAGCTGCCCGTCGTTGACGGCGACGGTGACGTCGTCACCCGCCAGGTGGACGCGAAACTGTGGCGCCCGCGTACGATGAGCGACCTCACCGGCCGGCTGGGGGTGGCCGTCGCCTCCGGCGGCACCCCGATGGTGGTCGGCTGGCTGGGCAAGGACCGCGGCGTCATCCTGCTGCACGACACGGTGCGCGAGGACGCCGAGGAGGGCATCGCCAAGGTCGAGAGTCAGGGCGTGGAGACCATCATGATCTCCCGGGACGCCTACCCGGTGTCGCGGTCATTCGCGGACCGCATCGGCATCGACCAGGTCCTCGCCGGCATCGCGCCGGGCGCGAAGCTCAAGGCGGTGCGCATGGCCAACGCGCACGGCGCCTCCGTGGCGATGGTGGGCGACATTTCCGTGCTGCCCACCATGAAGGCGGCGGACGTCGGCATCCTGCTCGGCCCCACCGAGGCGCTCGACCTGGTCAACCGCCGCCACGCCAGCGGTGTGGGCGTCATCATGCTGCCGGAGAGCGTCACCGCGCTGGCGGACCTGCTCGCGCACGTACGACGCATCTGCCGCATCGTCGACGGCAACATCATCATCAGCTGGGTGTACAACGGCCTCGCCGTGGCGGCCGCGATCTCCGGGCTGCTTAACCCGATGGTGGCGACGCTGCTCATGGTGGGGTCCTCGTGGCTCATCGAGCACCGCTCCAACCTGTTGCGCACCTTCGCCGGGTACCGCGGCTAGGCGCCCCGCACGGCGTCGGCCATAATGAGCACATGACTCGACGCCTGCTCACCGACGCCCCGCTGATCGACGCCGCCGCCGGCCGGACCCCGTCGCGCACGCCCGTGTGGTTCATGCGCCAGGCCGGTCGCTCCCTGCCGGAGTACCGCCGCGTCCGCGAAGGCGTGTCCATGCTGGACTCGTGCTTCATGCCGGAGCTGCTGGCCGAGATCACGCTCCAGCCGGTGCGCCGGCACGACGTCGACGCCGCCATCCTCTTCTCCGACATCGTGGTGCCGCTGCGCGCCGCCGGGGTGGCCGTAGAGATCGTCCCCGGCCGCGGCCCGGTGATGGATGCCCCGATCCGCAGCCGCGCGGACGTCGACGCCCTACCCATCCTCGACCACGAGGTGGCAGAGGTGGCCGAGGGCATCGCCGGCATCCTTGGCGAGCTCACCGACACCCAGGCGCTCATCGGCTTCGTGGGCGCGCCGTTCACGCTGGCCAGCTACCTCGTTGAGGGCGGGCCGAGCAAGAACCACGAGCGCACCAAAGCCATGATGCACGCCGAGCCGGACACGTGGCACGCCCTCATGCGCCGCCTGGTGCCCACCATCACCGCCTTCCTGCGTACCCAGGTCACGGCGGGCATCGACGCCATGCAGCTGTTCGACTCCTGGGCCGGCTACCTCACCGAGGCGGACTACCGCGAGCACGTCCTGCCGTACTCCACCGAGATCCTCGCCTCCGTTGCCGGGGAGATCCCCCGCATCCACTTCGGGGTGTCCACCGGGGAGTTGCTCGGCGCCATGAGCGAGGCCGGGCCTGAGGTGATGGGCGTGGACTGGCGGGTGCCGCTCGACGTCGCCGCCCGCCGGATCACTGAAGCCACCGGCCCCCGCGTCCTCCAGGGCAACCTAGACCCGGCGTTGCTCTTCGCCGGCGAGGCCGTGGTGCGCCGCGAGGTCGCCCGCATCAAGGCCGAGGCCGCCCGCGCCATCGCCGCCGGCGACGCCCGCGGCCACATCTTCAACCTCGGCCACGGGGTGCTGCCCACCACCGACGCCGAGGCCATCACCGAAGCCGTCGCCATCATCCACGAGGAGAACTAATGCGCATCGCCATCATCGGAGCCGGCCTGGCCGGGCTCACCACGGCCGTCGAGCTGCGCCGACGGGCGGCCGACGCCCACATCGACGTCTTCGAGGCCACCGACCGCCTCGGCGGGAAGCTGTTCACCGCCGCCTTCGCTTCCGGGCCGACGGACGTCGGCGCCGAGGCGTTCATCGCCCGCCGCGCCGACGCCCGCGAGTTCTTCGACTCCCTCGGCCTGGGTGACTCCGTGGTGTCCCCCTCGGGGCTGCGCTCGCTCATCTACAGCGGCGGGGAGACGAAGCCGCTTCCCGCCGGCGGCATGATGGGCATCCCCAGCACGTCCGCCCCGGTGGCGCACCTGGTGAGCGCTGAGACGTGTGCCCGGATTGACGCGGAAGGCTCGTCTGCGGGCATTGAGTGGCAGGTGGGCCAGGACGTGGCCGTCGGCGAGCTGGTTGCGCAGCGTTACGGCGCTGAGGTGGTGGATCGCTGCGTCTCCGCGCTGCTCGGCGGGGTGTACTCCTGCACCGCCTACGACCTGGGCCTGCGCGCGACCGTGCCGGCGCTCGCCGAATCCCTCGACGCGCTGGCCGAGGCCGGCGAACCAGTCACCCTGTCCGCGGCGGTGGCCCGGCTGGAGGCCGCGCGTGCGGAGCAGATGAAGGCGGCGGCCGCGGCGCGCGCTGCGGCGGAGGCCACGTCGGGGGCGGCGGAAGCGGCGGAAGCGCCGGCGAAGCCCGCGCCCATCTTTGGTGCCTTCCGTGGTGGCTACGCCGAGCTCTACGAGGCGCTGGCCGAGCACTCCGGCGCCGACATCTACGTCGATAGCTTCATTTCCGGCATCACCGGCCAGGCCGGGAAGTGGCAGGTCACCGGCGGTGGGGAGGCTGCGCAGCAGCCCTACGACCTGCTCGTGCTGGCCACCCCGGCACCGACCACCGCCATGCTGCTCAAGCAGGCGGCGCCCGCGGTGGCGGCCGCCTTGGCGCCGGTGAAGCTGGCGGACTCCGTGGTCGTCGCCATGAAGTTCGACTCCGACGCCGGCCTGCCCGACAACTCCGGCGTGCTCATCGCCACCGACGAACCCGGCGTGTACACCAAGGCGTTCACGTTCTCCTCGAAGAAGTGGCCGCACCTAGGCCAGCGCGGCGGGGCGCTCGTGCGCGCCAGCTTCGGGCGCTTCGGCGACACCACGGCGCTGCGCACCGACGAGGACACCCTCGTCGACTGGGCGCTCGACGATCTTAAGACCATCACCGGGTTCGATGGCCGGGCCGCCGGCCTGTCCGAGATCTACACCCAGCGCTGGTTCGGCGGACTGCCGCGCTACGGCGCCGACCACCTCGCCACGGTGGCGACGGTGCGACGCGAACTTGGCGCCGTCCCCGGCCTGGAACTGACCGGCGCGTGGGCCGGCGGGGTGGGCGTGCCGGCCGTCATCGCCGACGCGCGGGCGTGCGCCGCCCGGCTGCTGGGCTAGCTGCGGGTGTCGGCCCGGTAGACGACGACCGAGGAAAAGTCCTCATCGCCGCGGCCCAGCTCCTGCTGCTCACGCAGGGCGGCCAGCGACGCGGCCACGGCCGGGAGCTCGCGCGCGGACGTGTCGAGCATGAGCTGCGCGTCCTTGGCGATGGCGTCAACGGTGAAGTCGCCCGGGGCGGTCTCTCGCTCGCCGAGGATGAAGGGCGTCTTCATGTTCTTCATGAACTCCAGGCCCGTGTAGTTGAGCATGGTGAGCACCTCCTCGGCATCCAAGCCCTCGGACGCGCCGAGGAACAGCGCCTCCTTCACGCCCTGAATGGTCACGGCGAGGGCGAGGTTGGCCAGCAGCTTGCCGGTGGCGGCCTTCGCGGCGGAATCCACCGCCACGAGGCGGTCCAGGTTCGCCTGCGCCCACGGGGTGACCAGCTCCACAATGGCGGCACGACGGGCGTCGTCGGGCGTGCCGACGTAGACGCCGAGGCCGCCCTTGCGCGCCGGGCCGAGCGTGCCGATGACCGGCGTGTGCACGTAGGTGTCACACGCCGCGGCGAACTCGCGGGCGTCAGCAGGGGAGACCGTGGTGGAATCGACCCACGTCACACCGTCGGGGATGAGGCCCGGTTCGACGACCACCTCGCGGACCGTGTTGGGGCCGAAGAGGCTGGTGACGACGATCTCGGCACCGTCGACGGCCGCGGCGGGCGTATCGACCACGGTCGCTCCGGCCTCGGCGAGGCGGGCGGTCTTGTCCTTCGTGCGGTTCCACACCGTCAGCTCATGGCCGGTGTTGATGAGGTGGAGGGCAAGCTCGGTGCCCATGCGGCCGGTTCCTAGAAAAGCAATCTTCATGGGCTCCAGTCTGCCTGCCAGCGGCGGTTTTGGCAGAATCTCGCCTAGGACGGTGAAGGGGGTTGTCATGAGCGATACGTCGCGTCAGGTAGGACTGTCGTCATCAGGGCCACTGCTGGCGTTCACCTCTGCTGAAGCGGTCTGGGTTGGTGAGAGGGCATGATGCCGAGAAAGGGGCATCTTCCTAAGAAAGGCTCAGCATGATTACGACGCACTCGACGTGGCATATGCCTTATGGCGTCGAGTGCGTCGTGACAGTGGTGCTTACCCGCGGGCTTCCCGGTAGGCCTCTAGCACCTGGGGATGATGCTCACCGGAGTAGCAGGTAGTGGGACGTTTCTCCCACTGAGGGAGGTCAGCTCCCCCAGACAACGCCCACGCTGCCTGACGGGCAGCGCCTAATGCCACATACTCGCCGGGTTCAGGAACCTCAATGTCGCTGCCGAGAACGGAAGGTGCAAGGGTTCTCACAGCCAGGGACTTGGCCCCTCCGCCGATGAAGAGTAAGCGCTCGGCCCGGCTGCCGGAGACTTCTTCCAAGAAACTCACCGCATCAGCTAGTGAGCACAGTAAGCCCTCAACGCAGGCGCGGGCGATGTCTTCGCGTCCCACCTTTCTAGTAAGCCCTACTAAGCGGCCGGTTTCGTGAGGGCGATTGGGGGTTCTCTCGCCGTCAAGATAGGGGATAAACACCGCACCGTGCGCGCCCGGAGAAGAAGCAAGCGCGAGCCTCACCGCCGCATCGGCGGGTGCTCCCTGACAACAGGACCCCACCACCCCCTTTCCGCCCGGGGCTGGCGGCGTCGAAGCGTCGCCTAGAATGGCTGACTATGACCGAGCCTTCGAAGAACCTTGCCACCTCGCAGAACACGTCGCGCTCCGCGGAGCTGCTGGCCCGGGCCCAGGCCGTCACCCCCGGAGGGGTGAACTCGCCGGTGCGGGCCTTTGGGTCGGTGGGTGGGCAGACCCGCTTCATTGCGTCGGCTCGCGGCTCCCGGCTGGTGGACGTCGACGGCAATGAGTACGTGGACCTTGTTAATTCCTGGGGGCCCATGCTCATGGGTAACGCCCGGGAGGACGTCGTCGCCGCGGTGACCGCCGCCGCCTCGCAGGGGTTGTCCTTCGGCGCCCCGACGGAAGGCGAGATCGAGCTGGCGGAGGAGATCATCTCGCGGACGTCGGTGGAGCAGGTCCGCCTGGTCAACTCCGGCACGGAGGCCACCATGTCCGCCGTCCGGCTGGCCCGCGGTTTCACCGGTCGGGCGAAGGTGCTCAAGTTTGAGGGCTGCTACCACGGCCACGTTGACGCGTTGCTGGCCTCCGCCGGCTCCGGCGTGGCCACCTTCGCCCTGCCGGACTCGCCGGGGGTGACGGGCGCGCAGGCGGCGGATACGATCGTCGTTCCGTATAACAACCTCGACGCGGTGCGGCGCGCCTTCGCCGAGCACCCGGGTGAGATCGCGTGCATCATCGCTGAGGCGGCGGCCGGCAACATGGGCACCGTCGCCCCGGATGAGGGCTTCAACCAGGCGCTGAAGGACATTGCTCACGCCGACGGTGCCCTGCTCATCCTTGACGAGGTCATGACGGGTTTCCGTACCTCCTACTCCGGCTGGTTCGGGGTGGACGGCGTCGCCGCGGATCTCACCACCTTCGGCAAGGTGGTGTCCGGGGGCCTGCCGGCGGCGGCGTTCGGCGGCCAGCGCGAGATCATGGAGCACCTCGCCCCGCTGGGGCCGGTGTACCAGGCGGGCACCCTGTCCGGTAACCCGGTGGCGGTGGCGTCCGGCCTGGCGTCGCTGCGGGCGGCCAGCGAGGACATCTACCCGACGCTGCACGCCAACGCCGATCGCCTGGCTGGGCTGATCTCTGAGGCGCTGTCTCGGGAGTCGGTGGCGCACCACATCCAGCGGGCGTCGACGATGCTGTCGGTGCGTTTCGCCGAAGGGGCGGGGCACAATTTTGCCGATATGAAGGCGGCGGACACGTTCCGCTACCCGGCGTTCTTCCACGCCCTGCTCGATCACGGCGTGTACGCCGCCCCGAGCGTGTTCGAGACGTGGTTTGTCTCCACCGCGCTCACCGACGATGATTTTGACAAGATTGAGTCCGCTCTCGTCCCCGCAGCTCGCGCGGCTGCGGCGGCCACCCGCACGTCCTAAAGGCAGGCTATGACCACCACCATCGTTCACCTCGTGCGCCACGGCGAGGTCTATAACCCGGAGAACATTCTCTACGGCCGGATGCCGGGCTACCACCTGTCGTCGCGTGGGCGCAGCCAGGCGGCCCGCACGGCGAAGTCCTTTGCCGGCCACGACGTCGCGGCGCTGTTCGCCTCCCCGCTGCTGCGGACCCAGGAGACGGCAGAGCCCATCGCCGAGGTCACGGGTCTGACCCCGCAGCTGCGCGAGGAGGTCATCGAGGCCGGTAACCGCTTCGAGGGCCTGCGGACGAAGGGGTGGCGCTCCCAGTTGTGGAACCCGGTGCGGTGGCCGCTCATGGTGAACCCGACGCAGCCGTCGTGGGGGGAGCCGTACCAGGACATTCTCACCCGGATGAACGTGGCGATCGACGCCGCCCGGGATGCCGCCCGCGGTCATGAGGCCATCATCGTGTCCCACCAGCTGCCCATCGTCATGGTGCAGCGGGCCGCCGTCGGCAAGTCGCTGACCCATAACCCGGCGACGCGTCGCTGCGACCTGGCCAGTGTGACGTCGCTGGTGTTCGCCGACGATGAGCTCATCGACACCGTCTACTCCACCCCGGCGAAGGACATCTAAGTGCGGCGGCTGTTGGTAGCGGTATCCGCGGCCGTGGTGGCGGCGACGTCTGCGGCGTGCTCGTTTGATCCCGACGCGGCGCAGAACGCGGTCGCCACCGGCGGCACCTTCGAGTTCCACACCCCGGGCGGGCAGACCGAGATCTTCTACCCGGTGCAGGAGCGCAAGCCGCTCGCCGGCTTCAGCGGCGAAAGCCTCATGGAGCAGGGCTCGACGATTGACCTCGCGGACTTCGCCGGGCAGGTCGTTGTGCTCAACGCGTGGGGGCAGTGGTGTGCCCCGTGCCGGGCGGAGGTCGACGACCTCCAGCTCGCCCACGAGCAATTGCAGGCCGACGGCGTAGGCACCGTGCTGGGCATCAACGTCCGCGACTACCAGAGGCAGGCCGCGCAGGACTTCGTGGTCGATAACGGCGTGACCTATCCGTCCATCTACGACCCGCCGTTTAAGACCGCCCTTGCTCTCGGCGGCGTGCCCAGCTCCGTCATCCCCACCACCGTCATCCTGGATAAGCAGCACCGCCCGGCCGCGGTGTTCCTCCGGGAGGTCACGAGCGACGAGATCATATCGGCCGTGCAGGAGGTGGCGGGGGAGTAATGACGGATGTGCTGCTGCTGGCCAGCGTGGGCGCGAGCTTCGCCGACGCGGCCGCCTCCGGCCCGCTGCTGGTGGGGATGCTCGCCGCGGCGGCGGCCGGTCTGGTGTCCTTCGCCTCCCCGTGCGTGATTCCCCTCGTGCCGGGATACATGTCGTATCTCACCGGCCTAGTCGGCGGGGAGATGCGCTACGACGCCGAGCACGGCGCCGTCGTGGCGAAGAAGCGTCAAGCGGCGGTGGTGGGCGCCGCCGGGCTCTTCGTCGCCGGGTTCACGGCCGTGTTTGTCCTGGCCACCGTGAGCGTGTTCGGGATGATTAGCGCGCTGGCGCTCAACGCGGAGCTGCTCATGCGCGCCGGCGGGCTGGTCACCATCGTCATGGGGCTGGTCTTTATGGGGATGGTACCGGCGCTGCAGCGCGACACGAGGCTCAGCCCCCGCCGGGTGACCGGATGGGCCGGGGCCCCGCTGCTCGGTGGGGTGTTCGCCCTGGGGTGGACCCCGTGCTTGGGGCCCACCCTCGCCGCGATCATCTCCGTGTCCGCCGGAACAGAAGGCATGACCGCACTGCGCGGGGCGCTGCTCATCGTCGGCTACTGCCTGGGGTTGGGCCTGCCGTTCGTGCTCGTCGCCCTGGGCTCGGCGAAGGCGATGTCGGCGGTAGGGGTGCTGCGCCGGCACTCGCGGGCCATTCAGATCGCCGGGGGCGCGCTCATGGTCGCCGTCGGGGTGCTCCTGGCCACGGGGGTGTGGAACGTGTTCATCAGTTGGACCCGGCAGTGGACCGTCGAGTACGGCATGACCGTCATCTAATGCGGCCAGCGGCCGCGGCGAAAGGAAAAATAGCCTCGTGAAACCAGTCGTGACCTGGCTTAAGAAGCGGTGGCAGTGGCTGACCAGCATGCGCACGGCGCTGGTGCTGCTGTTCATCCTCGCGCTCGCGGCCATCCCCGGCGCACTGCTGCCACAGCGCAGCCTCAACGAGTCCAACGTCGCCGACTACCTGGCGGCCAACGGCCGGGTGGGCAAGGTCTACGACGCGCTGGGGCTGTTCGACGTCTTCTCCGCGCCCTGGTTCGTGGCCATCTACCTGCTGCTCATGGTCTCTCTCATCGGCTGCATCATCCCGCGGTCGGTGGATCACTGGCGGGCGTTTCGCCGCCCGCCCACGCGTGCTCCGAAGTACCTCACCCGGATGCCGCTGCACGCCGAGGGCCACATCGACGCCGGCGAGGAGGAGGTCCTCGCCCGCGCCCGCGCCCAACTCAAGCGGTGGCACGTCGCGGAGTTCTCCCCAGGCGAGGACCGCGCTGGGGCACGGTCGCTGTCCGCGGAGCGCGGCTACGGCCGCGAGCTGGCTAACTTGGTGTTCCACGTGGGCATCGTCGCCCTGCTGCTCACCATGGTGGGTGGGCGCATGGTCTACTACGAAGGCCAGGTCATCAAGGTGACGGACTCGGATTCGCCGACGGCGGTGCCGGTGGAGCAGTCGAAGGAGTTCTGCAACACGTCGACGTCGAACTTCGATTCCTTCCGCGCCGGGCCCACCTTCGACGGCACCGGGCTCACCCCGTTCTGTTTCATCGCCCACAACTTCCACGCGGACTACCTCCCCAGCGGCCAGGCGGAGATGTTCACCTCTGACATTTCTTACGCGGTGGGCGACGAGATCCTCACCGACCCCGACACCTGGCGGGACTACACCCTGCGCGTCAACCGGCCGCTGCGGGTGGCGGGCGACCGGGTCTACCTGCAAGGCCACGGCTTCGCCCCGCAGTTCACCGTGACCTGGCCCAATGGTGAGAGCCGTACCCAGATGATCCAGTGGCAGCCGTCGGACCCCACCTTCTTCCTGTCGTCGGGCATCATGCGCTTTGACCCGCCGGCGGGAATGTACCCGGACCTGCTGGAGCGGCGGAAGCAACAGATCGCCCTGCAGGGGCTGTTCGCCCCCACCGCCGAGTGGGGCGGGGACAACGGCGAGTTGCTCACCTCCGCGTTCCCGGAGATGCGCGACCCGGCGGTGGCCATCGACATCTACCGCGGCGACGCCGGGCTCGATACCGGCCGGGCACAGTCCATCTGGGAGCTCGACCCCTCCCTGCTGCACTCCGGGCAGCTCCAGCGCGTCGAGCGCGTCAACCTGGCCAAGGGGGAGTCCGTCACCCTCGACGACGGGACGACGATCACCTTCGACGGCGCCGCCGAGTTCGCCAACTACCAAATCGCCCGCGACCCCTTCCAGGGCTGGGTGCTGGGGTCGTCGGTGGTGCTGCTCGTGGCGCTGGTCGGCTCCTTAACCATCAAGCGCCGGCGCATCTGGGTGCGGGTGCGCCCCCTCGACGGCGGCGGGTGCGACGTCGAGTTCGGCGGCCTGGCCCGCACCGACCGCGCCGGGTGGGGCGAGGAGTTCCATGAGATCACCCGGGCGGTCATGCAGTGGGCGGACCCGGACGACACCGAACAAGAGTCCCTCGTGGACGCCGACGTCCTCGCGGTGGACCCAGCCCACCGAAAGTAGGTGCTCCGGGCGATCGAGCGTTGGACGCCCCCGACCGCCCGGGTAGTGTCTAGGAACATGCCTGTGGATCAGACCCTGTCCAATTACTCGATCATGGCCTTCCAGACCGCGTTCGTGGTCTACAGCGTCGCCTTGATCGTGTCCCTGTTCTTCTACGGCCGGATGCAGCAGGTCATCGACGCCCGCCGGGAGCAGGCGACGCCGGCGGACGCGTCCGCCGAGCGCCACGAACGCCGGGCACACCAGCTTGCCGGAATGACACAATCCCTGGTCTGGCTGGGCATCATCTTCCACCTGCTCGCTGTGGCGCTTCGCGGCCTGTCCGCCGGCCGCTTCCCCCTGGGCAACCTCTACGAGTACATGCTCATGCTCACGCTGTTCGTGTTCATCGGCGCGGCGACGGCGCTCACCACCCGCAAGTCGTGGCGCACCCTGTGGCCCTGGATGCTCACCCCCATGCTGGCGCTCATGTTCTACGGGGCGACCGTCTTCTACACCGCATCCGCGCCCGTCGTGCCGGCGCTGCAATCGAACTGGCTGCCCATCCACGTCACCACCGTCGTACTCGGCGCGTCGATCGGCATGCTCTCCGGCGTGTTGTCCCTGCTCTACTTGCTGCGGGTGTGGCAGCAGCCGGGGACGGAACGCGGCGTCATTGGCGCGATTATCAAGCCGCTTCCCGGGCCGAAGAACCTCGACGCCCTGGCCTACAAGTCCGCGATCATCACCGTGCCCGTCTTCGGCCTCGGCATCCTCCTCGGCGCGATCTGGGCGGAATCCGCCTGGGGCCGGTTCTGGGGGTGGGACCCGAAGGAAACCATCTCCCTGGTGACGTGGATCCTCTACTGCGCCTACCTGCATGCCCGCGCCACCGCCGGCTGGAAGGCGTGGGGCACGGCGATCATCAACATCGTCGCCCTGGCCACCATGATCTTCAACCTGTTCTTCATCAATATGGTCGTCTCCGGCCTGCACTCCTACGCGGGGCTGAACTAACGTGAGCACGCAGCAGAGCGGACCACGGGCCAAGAGCGGCAAGCCGGCGAGCGACAACCCGGTGCTGCGCGAACTCGGCGCGCAACTGGCCGAGCGCCGCCGCGCCGCCGGCCGGCTTCAGCAAGAGGTCGCCGACGCCGCGGGGGTGTCGCGCTCCACGCTGCACACCATCGAACACGGGGGCGCGGGCGTGCGGTGGGAAAAGGTCGCAGCCGTCGCCGACGCCCTCGGGCTGCGGCTTCGGCTGGAGCCGAAGGACGGCAGCGACGGATAGCTCTCGGCAGGGTTGATCCGCTCCGGCGGTGACGGTGGCTGCGTTCTCAAACGCCAAAAACCGACTCCTCTTACATGAAAGTGGGTGAGGGCACCGCTTAGAGTGCCTTCCCGCTTCATATCCAGGCTCTAGCCAGCTGAGGTGAGAGCGGAATCCTACCCGTCGGACACCCGGTAGGTGGGGCACTTGAACGCTAAATCACAAAACCAGCACAGCGCCGCTCTGTGTGGTCTGTGCTGGGCGTATGCAGAGTATACGATCTGTTTTCCTGAGACGAGTTCTTGTCGCCGGTTTGACAGTGGCTCTCGCGGTCGCGCACACCGGCACCACTCCCGTCGCAGTGGCTTCTGATGTTAATTTAGGCGCTTCAGGTCGATCCGGGATAGTTTCCATCTCGCCCAACATGCCCGATTCTGAACTCGATCGGCTAGTTCAGGCTCTGGAGGGTGTATCAGATGAGTTGAAGTATGCTGATCCGCAGACTACGCCAAACTATGAGGCTAGACTTTCTGAAGAACTCGGAGACTTGCGAGTTCGAATATCGCCCTCATTGGCGGGATCTACTGATCGGGGTTCATGGGTCGAATGTACTGTAGCGCTAGCGAGTATGGTGGCCCAGTATGGGTTCCCGGTAGCAAAAGTCATTAGTTGGGTTAAGCAAGCTCGGAAGCTATGGGGCGGATTTCGAGGAATCCTGAACGCTATTAGGACTGGTGATGCATACCGTGAAATAGGCGAGGATGGAGTCAAATTTTTGGAGATGTTACTTGGGGTTGATAGTATAGTGTCCGCTTGCTTCTAGTTGATTTAAGGAGGGGTGGACATGACTCGTTGGGTTCCCGTCCCCTTTCGGTATGTTTGGTTTGGTCACCTATTTGTTGGGTCCCTTTCGGGGGTTCTCGCATTTCCGGCTATCCTGATTGCTTTCTGGGTTTTTTCGTTGGAAATCCGTCTTGGTTCCCTACTTCTCCTGTGTGTGCTTGGGGTATTCCTTGGGTCAACCCTTACTTCGGTTTTCGATTACTTTTATGCCAGGAGAAAGCGCCACAGTTCGCCGGGTGGCTGGGTTCCTGTGTTGTTCAGCCTTTCGGTGATGACGGTCTCCTATTATCTGTGGTCACTTCTTCTTGTAGGTGAAACCGTTGGTAGGGTCTTGGTTGGTTTTTTGGCCTTTTCTGTAGAGCTTACTTTTGTGGTTTTGTTGAGGTCCTGGGAAGAAGGGATGACGCAGGAGGAGGTCCATCAAGCGTGGGTGAACACTAAGAAGATGACTGAAACATATTTCAGCGATGAAAAATGATGCAAGAAGGACCGGGATGTTATGTATCAGGACTTCAGTGACAGTTCTGCCTCAAGACATGTGTGACACAACCGGCTAGAGAGGGTGTGGCACGTCTATCCGGATCAATTTGGTGACCGGACCCGTACGGCGCGCTGGCCCAGTGGGCTCTTCGTATTTATGGGTGTAGCAGGGGTCCGAACCCTCCCGGCTCCAGCAAGGACCTGGCGATGTAGTAGGTGGGGTTTGAGCCCCCGACCCGATACCTCTCAGGTGCTCAAGCTTGCTGCTGATCGCCTCTGTTGATCGCCCCGGTCGGACCGTTCGAGGATCCCGGATGAGGGAAGTGTGCCAACGCGTCATCCCTGTGCCGGTTTTAGCCTTTGCTGATCGGTTATGCGGTAACTGCCATCATCGAAAGGTCCGACGCCTATCCGGTTGCCGATACGCCCCCTAGCCCGCTACCGCCGAAGGATGGCCCTATACCCTCAACTGGGAAGAGCCACTTTGTGGCTCACTGCCACACACAAGCCACTAAACACCCTCTAGGGTTTCGCGTCGCCTTCCTCCGCATCGTCGTGGTGCTCGCGGCGGCGTCGCTCCTCACGCTCTCGTTCGGCAGCGCGTTCCGCTTCCCGGCGGCGCTTGAATTGTTCCTTCTCCAAAGTCCAAAGGAACTCTTCGTCGTCATCGGGACCCTTGATCTCACGGGCGGGCGGAGCCTGCCGCTGGCCGAAGCTGGCTCGGTTGAGTGAGCCCGACGACGGACCAAACGCCTTCCACAACAGCCACACGGCCACGACGACGAGGATTACAAGCAACACGCGTCCCATAACGTAGGTTCAACCTCCAGAAACGAATACTGCCCCTCAGGATACGGGCGAGCGTGCCGTGGCAGGCAAGCGCTCCTGGCGAAGCACGCGGTGAGTCCGCCGCCGAAGGCAGTAGGGTAGGAGCTTGTGACTGTTTCCCGTGATGATGAGTCCGCACCTGTCGACGCCGCCGAGCCCCGTGCCGATGCTACCCAACGTCCCGAGGTGGACCCGCAGGTTCGACGCCGCGCCAACCGCGCTGTCGCCCTCTACGGCCTGGCCCGGCTGGGGCTATTCGTCGTGCTGACCGTGATCATTCAGGTGGCCTCGCTAGTTATCGGCGCGCCGGTGCCGTTGGTCATGTCGGCGCTGCTCGCGCTCATCGTGGCGTTTCCGCTATCGATGCTGGTCTTTTCCTCGATGCGAGTGGAGGCGACCGCGGCGGTGGCGTTGTGGTCGCAGCAACGTCGGGCGCGAAAGCAGTGGATCCGCCAGGAGCTGGCCCGGCGCTGACCCTCGGTGGGCGGGATGCGGGATGCCCACATCATCCCTAAAATCAAAAAAACAATTGAACGATGGCGTAACGTGTGGGTATGACTTGGTTCAGCATCGAACACCCGCACATCACCCCTGAAGAAATCGACCAAGCGCTCGAGCGCATGGTCGCTGAAAGCGTCGAACGCCTCGGCATCGACCAGCTCACCCGCGTCCTGCTCCTGCCGCCGGACATCACCCGCGCCCACGCCGACGTCGGCCGGATGACCAACGTGCTCTACCACCGCCTTACCGATCAAGGCGCGGAAGTCCACGTCATTCCCACCCTGGGCCAGCACGTCCCCCACACCGTCGAAGACAACCAGTGGATGTTCGGCGACATCCCGGAATCCCATATCCACGCCCACGACTGGAAGGCCGGCGTCGTCAACATTGGCGAGGTCCCCGCCGAGGTGGTCGCTGAGGCCACCGGCGGACTCGTGAACTGGCCCTTCCCGATCGACCTCAACAAGATGCTCATCGGCGAGCGCTGGGACCTCATCATCAACATCGGCCACGTGGTGCCGCACGAGGTGCTCGGCTTCGCCAACCACAACAAGAACTACTTCATCGGGCTAGGCGGCAAACGACTGCTCGGGGCGTCCCACATGGCGTCGGCCGTGTACGGCATCGAAAACAACCTCGGCAACCTGCTCACTCCCACCCGCGCCTGCTTCAACTACGCCGAGGAGCACTTCCTCCAGGACCTGCCGGACGTCTACTTCCAGGTGGTCATGGCCTACAACGACGACGGCGTGCTGGAACACACCGGCGTCTACGTCGGCGACGACCTGGAGACGTACTACGACGCGGCTCGCGCCTCTAAGGAACAAAACATCACTGTCTTCGAGGAGCCGGTGAAGAAGATCGTCGCCTACATGCAGCCCGACGAGTTCCGCGCCACCTGGGTGGCCAACAAGGCCGTGTACCGCACCCGCATGGCGGTGGCCGACGGCGGCGAACTGCTCGTCATCGCCCCCGGCGTCATCCGCTTCGGCGAACAGCCCGAGGTGGACGACCTCATCCGCAAGTACGGCTACCTCTCCCAGGCGGAGACGCTGCGGCTCTACCCGGACGCCGACGACATGCAGGACATTCCGCACGGAACCGCGCACCTGCCGCACGGCTCCTCGGAGGGGCGATTCACCATTCGCTACGCCCCGGGCGGACTGACTCGGGAGGAAGTGGAGTCCGTCGGCTACGAGTACATGGACCTTGAGGAGGCGCTGGCGCGTTATGACCCGGAGACCATGAAGGACGGCATCAACGTCCTCGACGACGGCGAGGAGATCTTCTTCATCTCCACCCCGTCCGCTGGCCTGTGGTCCACGCGGGCGAAGCTGGAGCAACGCGCCGAGCACGAGCAGCACGTATAGCTCTGCCCGGCGGTGGGCCTGCGCCTAGAGCAGGGCGAGAACCGCCAGGGCGCAGACCACCGCTCCGATCGCGGCGACAGTGAGCAACCGCTTGTTCGCCGCCTGAAGGCCGCTGTTGTGGGCTTCCCCGCTCTCGTATATTCAGCCGGGCAAGGCAGGCGCCGCTGAGTACTACCCACATAACCGGCTCTTCACAGTTGAGGGGGTGGCCGGGGAAGTTCGCCGTGGGAGATGGAGGTGATGCGCGTGCATCGCTTGGGGCGGAGGATCCCCGCCGCTGGGTGAGGGTGGGCTGGGTATGCCGTGCATAGTGCTCCACAGCAAACGTTTGGCCTGGTGGCTCGGGGCCAGCCATGGGAGACGGGGGCGATGCGCGTGCATCGCTTGGGGCGGAGGATCCCCGCCGCTGGGTGAGGGTGGGCTGGGTATGCCGTGCATCGTGGTTCACAGCAAACGTTTGGCCTGGTGGCTCGGGGCCAGCCACGGGAGGCGGGGGTGATGCACGTGCATCGCTTGGGGTGGAGGATCCCCGGCGCTGGGTGAGGGTGGGCATGCCGCGCATAGTGGTTTACAGGAAACGGTCCGGCTGGTGGCTCGAGGTGGGCACAGGCTCGGGGGTGATGCACGTGCATCGCTTGGGGCGGAGAATTCCCGGCGTTGGCAGACGTGTGTTGGGTCTGCCGCGCATAGTGGTTCACAGGAAACGTTCGGGCTGGTGGCTCCGGGGCCAGCCGTGAGAGACGGAGGTGATGCACGTGCATCGCTTGGGGCGGAGGATTCCCGGCGTTGGCAGCCGTGGTTGGGTATGCCGCGCATAGTGGCTTACAGCAAACGTTTGGCCTGGTGGCCCGGGGCCAGCCGCGGGAGACAGGGGTGATGCACGTGCATCGCTTGAGGTCGAGAATCCCCAACTCTTCACAGTTGAGGGCGTAGCCGAGGCCGAACCCACCAGCCTCGAACAAACTCCGGGCGAAAGTAGAGCGTGAGGTTAGAAACCCCAGAGCAGTACCACGAAGATGATCCAATCTGGCGGTGATCGCCTCAGTCGAGCCGTTACTCGGGCCTGGGTGATCGAAGAACGGCCAAGGTGTCCGGCTCTTCGTAATGCGTGATGCCGCAACACCCATCCCGCCAAGGCCCTCGACCCGACTCTGGCCACGGGGTTCAACTACCCGGCTACACCCCCAACTGCGAAGCGCCTCTAACGCCCGAAGATTGCGGCGATGATGAGCATCGCCGGCATGGACAGGAAGGTGGAAAGAAACACCGTGTCCCGGGCGATGATCTCGCCACGGCGGTAGGTGGCGGCGTAGTTGTAGATATTCTGCGCCGTCGGCAGAGCGGAGAGGATGACCGCTGCGTAGAGCAGGTCCCCGCCCACCCCGAACGCCAGGCACAGCAGCCACGCCACCACGGGCATGCCCGCCACCTTGAGCGCGGTGGCGGTGATGGCACCGGGTCGGTTATCCGCGTCGCGCAGGACCCCGCCGCCGCTTAAGGAGGCGCCGAAGCTCATGAGGATCATCGGAATGCTCGCCCCGCCGAGGATGGCCGCCGGCTCCATGATGACGTCCGGCACCGGGATGTCCCAGGCTGCCACGGCCAGCCCCAGGAAGGATGCGACCACCACCGGGGAGATAAGCGCGGTGCGTACCGACGCTAGGAAGCGTCGCCACGCCGGAGTGCCGGCGCTGCCGGCGTCGGCGGAGCCCAGAAACGCAAGGATGATGGGGGTGAACACCGCCATCTGCACGATGAGGGTGGGCACCACGTGCGTCGCCTCCCCGAGGGCATAGATGGACACCGGCAGGCCAATGTTCACGGAGTTGTAGTAGCTGGCGGCCGCCGCTCCCATGGACGTGGTGGGTAGATCCTGGCGGAACCCGATCCGTGAGATCACCACGTAGATGACTGAGGTGAGGATCGTCGCCAGGGTGACGATGAGCACTACCGGGGAGGTGAAGTGCCCGGGGTCCGAGGTGGCCACAGAGGAGAAGATGAGCGCGGGAGTGGCCGCGTAGAAGGCCACCTGGTTGAACATGAGCCGGGACTCGCCCTTGCCGATGATGCCGCGCTGGGACAGCAACCATCCGGTGGCAATGACGACGAAGATGATGGCGAACCCTGTAATGACCCCTTGCATAGGTGCTACCTTAGCGGCGCGCGCCGGGGATTGCGCCTCGCCGTCGAGCTAGCTCGCGGCCAGCCCTAGGGTGAAGGCAGTGATCAGCGCCCACAGCAGCATCGCCCGGCCATTGAGTCCGAGCACCGGGATGAGAGCAGGGCCAGTGGCCCCGGAGAGTACCGTGCGCACCGCGGCGGCGCTCAACGCCCCGGCGACGAGCGCGAGCAGCGCCCATGGCGTCACCGCTGCAAGGGCCAGTGAGGCGATAAACGGCACCGCGGTGAGGGCGGCGAACACCCGTCGAGCCCGCCGGTCCCCGAGGCGCACGGCGAGGGTGATCTTGCCGGTGGCGCGGTCAGAGGGGATGTCGCGGATATTGTTCGCGAGGTTCACCGACGCTGAGATGGCCCCGACGGCGACCGCGGCGGCCACGCCCACCCACGTGATCCTCCCGGCTTGGGTGTACTGGGTGCCGAGCACCGCGACGAGGCCGAAGAACACAAACACCGCCACCTCCCCGAGACCCCGGTAGCCGTAGGGGTTCGTGCCTCCGGTGTAGAACCAGGCGCCGAGGATGCACGCCAGGCCCACGAGGATGAACCACCACGCGCTGAGCAGGCTAAGCACAACGCCCGCGACGGCGGCCACCCCGAAGGAGGCGAACGCGGCGAGCTTGACATGCCTCGGCTTGGCCAGGCGGCCGCCGGTGAGCCGGGTGGGGCCGGTGCGGTCCTCGTCGGTGCCGCGGATGCCGTCGGAGTAATCGTTGGCGTAGTTCACCCCGATGATGAGCGCCCACGCCACGACTGCGGCGAGCACGGCGCGCACCGGGAGCCACTGGCCGGCGGCCGCTGCGGCGCCGGTGCCGGCGACGACGGGGGCGAAAGCATTCGCCCACGTGTGGGGGCGAGCCCCCTGAAGCCAGTCGCGGGCGGTTGCGGGATAGCGAGAAGAATCGGCCATGCCAGCTATTGTGGGACACTTCAGTAGTAGATGCCGCCTTGGGGTGGCTAAGCGGCTACAGTGTTGGTGTTTTTTATTCGGGTACGTGGGAAAGGCGGTGAGCCAGGCCGATCATGTGGATACGTTACGTGACCCACCAGGTTCTCACGGCGGTGCCGAACCTGTTGCGCGCCATCCCGCTGATGATCGCCAACCGCTGCTCGACGCGCCGGATTCCGGCCACGAGCCCTGACGCCGTCGTCGTGTCCCTGACCAGCCACGGCTCCCGACTGCGGCACCTATACATGACGGTAGAGTCCGTGGCCCGCGGTAATCAGCGGGCCCCCATCGTGCTGTGGCTGGACCGGAAGGACTTTGAGCGGCCGTGGCCGGCGTCGCTGCGCCGGCTGGTGCGCCGCGGGCTGCAGGTGCGCTGCTCCGACGGCGAGTACGGCCCGCACACGAAGTATTGGAACACCTTTCGCCAGGTCGACGGCACCGGCACCCGCGTGGTGACCGTCGACGATGACATGATCTACCCCGAGTGGTTCCTAGAACGCCTGCTGTTTTTGTCGCAGGTGCGCGGCGATAGCGTGCTCGCTTACCGGGCGCACCGCATCACGTTCTCCAGAGACGGCTTGGCCCCGTACCGGAAGTGGGAGCCGTGCACCTCCCAGGTCCCGTCCGTGTGCCACTTCGCGACCGGGGTGTCCGGGGTGCTCTACCCGGCGACGTTCGTCTCCTACGTGGTCGCCCAAGGCGAGCGCTTCATGGAGCTCACCCCGCGGGCCGACGACGTCTGGTTGCACGCCTGCGCCCTGCGCTCCGGGCACCGGGTACGCCAGGTTCACTCCCGGCCGCGCAACTTCGCGGTCAATCCGCCGGCCCAGCGTGAGGCCTTGGTTCGTTCCAACACGATGGGCGGCGGCAACGACGCCCAGATCGCGCAGGTCTACACCCGTGAGGACATCGCGGCGTTGCGCGCCAGCGCGACAGAGTCCGCGGCTAGCTAAACAGCGCGAGTACTGCCTGCCGGTCGATCTTGCCCGGTCCGGTGGTGGGCAGCGCGTCGACGGCGAGGAGCTCCTTCGGTAGTTGCCATCGGGGCAGGTGGGCAAGGCTGTCGAGAATGTCTTCCCGAGCGGCCGGCCCGGTGTAGGCGGCGACGACGGCCTGGCCGAAGCGGGGATGCGGCACGCCGACGACGCACGCCTGGTGCACCCCGTCGATCGTGAGCAGCTCGCGTTCGAGCACCTCGGGGTGGAGTTTGAGCCCACCGGTGTCGATGATCGCGTCGAGCCGGCCGGTGACGACGAGGCGGCCGTCGGCTAGCTCGCCGCCGTCGGAGGTGGCGAACCAGCCCGGCTCGGCGAAAGCGTCGTGGTCGGGTACGTTGCGGTACCCCGCGGCGATCATCGGCCCGCCGAGGTGGATCCGGCCCTGGCGAACCCGCACCCGCGCGCCGGGGATGGGGGAGCCGTCGTAGACGCAGCCACCGGCGGTTTCGGAAGAACCGTACGTGGTGACCACGGTGATGCCGAGCTGGCCGGCGGCGTCGAGCAGCCGCGGGTTGGTGGCCGCGCCGCCGACGAGGACGGCGTCGAAGACCCGCAGGGCGTCGATGCCGACGAGGGTGTCCATGGCCTTGGCGAGCTGCATCGGCGCCAGTGAGGTGTACGTGCGCTCGCCGGTGGCGCCGGCGCGCTCGGAGGCGCGGGCGAAGGCCGAAATATCGAAGCCGGTAGAAACATCGACGGTGATCGGGTCAATGCCGGCGATCAGCGACCGGACGAGGACCTGCACGCCCGCAATGTGGTGGGCGGGCATGGCCAACACCCACTGGCCCTCACCGCCGAGGCGCTGATGGGTGGCGTCGGCGCTGCTGACGAGGTTAGCCGGGGTGAGCATGGCGCCCTTGGGGGTGCCCGTGGACCCGGAGGTGGCGACGACGAGGGCGACGTCGGCGTCGATGGGCTCGCCGGCGCGTTGGGAGCGGCGCAGCAGCGCGGCGCGGGTCGGGTCGTTGGTGGGGACGGGCAGCCACGTCGCCTCGGCGCTGATGGCTTCTTCGAGGGCGGGCAGGATACCGGCGGGATGATGCGGATCGACGGGGAGGACGCCCAATGCACGGCTCATAAACACTCAGTCTAGTTCGCGGCACCCGCCTCGCCCGATACCTATAGAGCTATTTGTTTCTCTGTCCGGGCGAAACCTATGATCTGAAGAATGCTCAAGGACGTATTACGGGTCGCTTTCGCCTTCGTGGGGATCATCGTCGGCGCCGGCTTCGCCTCTGGCCAGGAGGTCATGCAATACTATGTCGGCTTCGGCGCGCCGGGACTGTTGGCCGTCGCGCTCTCGGCGGTGGTCATGAGCGTCATCGCCATGATTATCCTGCAGCTCGGCTCCTACTTCCGCGCCGCCGAGCACGGCGAGGTCTTCGACCACGTCAGTCACCCGGTGTTCTCCCGGGCGCTGGACATCGGCGTCATCATCACCTTGTTCGCCACCGGCTTCGTCATGTTCGCCGGCGCCGGGTCGAACCTCAACCAGCAGTGGGGGCTGCCCACGTGGGTGGGGGCGGTGGCCATGGTGGTCCTCGTGCTGTTGGCCGGCCTCGTCGACGTCACCGCCGTGACCACCATCATCGGCGCCATCACCCCGTTCATTATCGGCTTCATCATCCTGGCGTCGCTGTACGTCATCGCCTTCGTCGACCACGCGCCCTTCGCGGAGCTCGACGCCTCCGCCCGGGCGATCGGTTCCAGCTTGCCGCACCCTGGGGTTGCGGCCGTGAATTATGTGGGCTTCAACCTCATGGTGGCGGTATCGATGGCGATCGTCATCGGCGGCACGATGTTCAACCCCCGCGTGGCCGGGCGAGGCGGGTTCCTCGGCGGACTCATCTTCTCTGTGTTGCTGGGGATCAGTGCGGTGACGCTCTTTCTCGCCATCGACACCGTCGGTGGCGACGCGCTGCCCATGCTCACCCTCATCGATACGATCCACCCCCTGCTGGGCCAGATCATGGCGGTGGTGATCTTCGGCATGATCTTCAACACGGCCCTGGGCATGTTCTACGCGCTGGCCAAGCGGCTGTCTGCCCGCCGGCCGGCGGCGTTCTACCGTTACTACGCGGCCACGGTCGTCGTCGGGTTTGTCTTGTCCTTCGCCGGTTTCCAGAAGCTCGTCGGCTTCGTCTACCCGATCCTGGGCTACATGGGCCTGCTGCTCATCGCGGTGATGATCGTCGCCTGGGTGCGCCGCTACCGCAAGATCGCCGCCGAGGCGGACCGACGCCTGCGGCTCGTCGACCTGTGGCGAGCTGGGCGCAGCGACGAGTTCCAGGCGGAATCCAACGCGTCGAACCTCGACGACCGCCAGATCCGCGACGCCGTCGACCACTAACGCGGCCCTAGTAGTAGAAGGGGAACTCCTCCCACTGCGGCGCCCGCTTGCCGAGGAAGGCCTCCTTGCCCTCGACGGCTTCGTCCGTCATGTATGCCAGGCGGGTCGCCTCCCCGGCGAAGACCTGCTGGCCCATGAGGCCGTCGTCAGTGAGATTGAACGCGAACTTGAGCATGCGCTGCGCGGTGGGGGACTTGCCGTTGATCTCACGGGCGACGGCGATGGCCTCCGCCTCCAATTCCCCGTGGTCGGCGACGATATTCACCGCGCCCATCCGGTGCATATCCTCCGCCGTGTACGTCCGACCGAGGAAGAAGATCTCCCGGGCGAATTTCTGGCCCACCATCTTCGCCAGGTAGGCGGAACCGTAGCCGGCGTCGAAGGACCCGACGTCGGCGTCGGTCTGCTTGAACCGGGCCTCCTGACGAGAAGCGATGGTGAGATCACACACCACGTGCAGCGAATGCCCGCCCCCGGCCGCCCACCCGTTGACTACGGCGATAACCACCTTGGGCATGGTGCGGATGAGCCGTTGTACTTCCAGGATGTGCAGCCGGCCGCCTTCCACCTTGGCGCGGGCGGCGTCGACGCCGGTGGCGTCCGCGGTAGCGTCGTCGTGGGCGTGCTCGGTGGCGTACTGGTACCCGGAACGGCCGCGGATGCGCTGGTCACCGCCGGAGGAAAACGCCCACCCGCCGTCCTTCGTGCTGGGGCCGTTGCCGGTGATGAGCACCACGCCGACCGTGGGGTCACGACGTGCGTGGTCGAGGGCGGCGTACAACTCGTCGACGGTGTGGGGGCGAAACGCGTTACGCACCTCGGGGCGATCGAAAGCGACGCGGACGATGCCGTCTGCGTGAGAAGTACCCACGTGGCGGTGATAGGTGACGTCGGTGAAGTCCTCGAAGCCCTCCACGAGGCGCCACTGGGTGGGGTCGAAAGGTTGCTCGGTGCTGTAGGCCATAGTGTGAGAGTCTACGGCCGACTCCCGCGGCGGGGCTAGATCCCGCCGTGTGACCAACCCGACGGAAAAAGGCACGGCCTGGTTGAGCTTGGCCGTGCCTTCCGGGTAGTGGGGAGCCTCTACAGAGGCAGCGGTGATCTGACCGCTGTTCCTCTGGGGGCCAAGGCTGAAATGGCCTCCTAAACTGTGCTGGCGCGTGCCTGCTGTTTCTCCTGTTGGATTCGGGCGAAGGCCGCGACAGATGTCATCAGGGTGAGCATGGTGAAGATATGGAAGGAATTCGACTGGAACGCTGGCCGTAATCCGCCTTCGAGATACCAGTTTAAGAATATGCAGAGAATCCACGAAGTCCACGCGAGGATAAGTGCTTTCTTCATTGTATCTTCCTTTTTAGTAGTTGTTGGCAATGTCGATGTTTGTGCGGCGGGCTCGAAAAATGCTGACCCCGGTTGTCGCGTCTGCATCTGGGGGCCGTATTCTCCGTCCCGGCGCCCGTCCGTAGAGGCTGAGCATCTGCCGCTAGGGGTCATGGAAACGGCCTCGCTCGGAGGGGCATCGGTTTTTACCGGCACGGGAATGCTCTCACCGTTGGTTCATTGGGGGTTCAGCGAGGGGCGTGCCGCTCGTCAGCATCACGGCATCCCTGGCCGCGATCTCGATTGAGCGTTTGACCAATTCTGCGCCCTCCTTACCGTCGGGACCCTTTACTGACGTCTTCAGCCTAAGAGCCGTCGTGAGGAGGGGGCAAGGGTATCGGCTCATGTTGACCCGATCGGTTCATGTTTGGTTCTATATGGGGTGAATTTTAAAAAACCCTTGACATTGCCATGGTTGATATGCAACGCGGATTATCTGCACCGTTACGGTCCTGGGTATACGACCCGGCTGCCGGCTCGACGGTGGGGAGGGTCGGGCGCGAGTCGGTCGTAGGTCTCTAGTCATCAGGCCGGCGCCCCCGAGGCTGAAGTGCCGGGACACGGCGCGTAGCGGCCTCGACGTGGGCACCTTGTGTGGCGCCGTCTGCGTGAGGTGTCCAGCTCCGACGGTACGGAAACCGGTGGCGTTGCCCTTATCTCCCTGGATGCTGGCGGTGATGCGACTGCCTCGTCGGAGTGGACGGGATTGATGTCCGCGCCGGCAATGGTTCTGTTCGGTCTGCCACGGTATGGGGGTTGCGCACGGGCGCGTTGCAGTGAAGCTGGTAGATATACTGGCCGCCGGCTGGTGATGATCTGCTGGCTCCGATGTCGATACGCCAGCCCCACGAAGCGTCAGGGGCGGCAGTTTCCGAGGGGGCCTGCTCTCCCAAGCGGACGTCTTCCGGTGGACACGCACGCCGCTGTCGTCGATAGTTGTAGGCGTCAGTGAAGAGAGCCGATGCTGGCTCGTTAGCTCCGTTGGAAAGGCAGAGCTGCAGCCGTGGCCAGTCGATGCGCGCTGAGTCGTCACCTGTGGCCGCGCTAGCGACCATCGTCCCCGGAACATTCACCCCCAAAATAGTGGTTAGTAATACCTTTTGGGTACAAACATGCTCTCGTGTCAACATTAACGCCAGGTTAACGTTTTGGCTAGACAGGGGCGGTCGGATGCGGTTTGGGGGTCAAATATAGATAAGTGTCCGGCTATGTATGGGCGGGCGTGTGCCGGTACTGTTTGAGAGATTTTGAGCAGATGAAAACCGACGAATATATTTTCTCCATCCTGAGAGCCGTTCTCAGCTCTGAGGCAGCCAATCAACAACCTAGAAGGGGATGGTAGTGACGACTTCATACCTATCGAACACACGCAGGGGGCTGGGTGCCGCGCTCCTCGCCACAGCGCTGGCAGCCGGACTCCTGCCCGCGGTTAGCCCGGTGGCCAGCGCACAAGACGCAGCACCAGCAGCGCGACCGGCCCTCAACAGCGCGGTGGACTACACCAAAGATGCCGACCAGTTCCTGGTGACCTTCAACGAGATGGCCACCGTCGATGAAGAGCACAGGATGGGCGTCATCGATGCCATCGTCAAGGAATTTAGCTCCGACGCCTCCTACGTCAGGAAGATGTACGACGGCACCTACGTGGTCGAACTCAACCCGCCGGTACCAGCCAAGCGAGTTCCCGCTCTCAAGGGGGCCCTCGAAGCGAAGGCCGAGATTCACGAGGCGGAAATTGACTCCGTCCAGCAGATATTTGCCATGCCTAATGACCCCAGTTATCCCAACCAGTGGGCGCTTAACCACGAGCATGGCTCCCACGTGGAGCGGGCCTGGGAGCAAGATACCAGCGGCGACGGTACCATCATCGCCGTCGTGGATACCGGCATCACCCCTCACCCGGAACTCGACCACAAGATTCTGCCCGGGTATGACATGATCACCAGCGGCTTCCAGTCCCGCGACAACGACGGCGGCCGCGACGCGAACCCCAACGACGAAGGCGACTGGACCCGCGCCTTCCAATGCGCGGCGAATGACCGCCACGACCGGCCGTCGTCCTGGCACGGCACCCACGTCGCGGGCATCGCCGCGGCAGCGACCAACAACGGCCAAGGCGTGGCCGGCGTGGCCTCCGACGCGCAAATCCTTCCGATCCGCGCACTCGGCGCCTGCGGCGGCCGCCTCTCGGACATCGCGGACGCCATCGCCTGGGCTGCGGGCGCACAGATCGACGGCGCCCCCGTCAACCAAAACGTCGCCGACGTCATCAACCTCTCGCTGGGCGGAGACTCCTTCCGCTGCGCCGAGGGCTACCAAAACGCCATCGACTTCGCGAACAGCCAGGGCGCGACCGTGGTCGTGGCCGCCGGTAACGAAAACCAGGACACGAGGAACGTCCAGCCGGCTAACTGCAACGGCGTCATCGTCGTTGGCGCGACAGGCCCCGAAGGGCACCGCTCGAATTACTCGAACTACGGCCGCGAAGTGGACATCGCCGCACCGGGTGGAAACACGTACCCGCAAGGACGAGGCACGCTGCGACCCAACCGGGAAGCGGGCATCCTGTCCACGGTCAACACCGGCCGGGCTCAGCAGGCCGCTCCGGGGTACGCCTACATGGACGGAACGTCGATGGCCACGCCGCTCGTAGCGGGCATCGTGGCGCTTCTCAAGAGCGCGCAGCCGGGCATCACCAACGACCAGATCCTGCGGGCGCTCCAGCGCACTGCCGACGATTTCACCCGGGAACCGAACGATGAGTGGGGTAACTCGTCGCGCAAGACCCAGCTGCTAGGTGCGGGTGTTGCCAACGCGGAGGCCGCCGTCGCCATGGTGCGCGGTGTGGAGCTTGCGCCGGCACCGGAACCAGAGCCCGCTCCGGAGCCTGAACCGGAGCCCGCTCCGGAGCCTGAACCGGAACCCGAGCCTGAGCCCGAACCCGCACCGGAACCTGCACCCGCACCTGAACCCGCTCCCGAGCCTGCACCGGCTCCTGAGCCGGAGCCTGCTCCCGAACCCAAGCCGGAGCCGGAGAAGCGGAAGAGCTACGGACCGATCCTGGACTACCTGCTCGAACACGGTGGGCTCCGCAAGGACGCGCGACAGCTCATGATCGTGCGCCGCTAGGCGATCTACGCTGAGTGGGGTGGTAGTTGGTCCGAAACTTTAACAATGAGGCCCTAATTTGGGCCCTCACTTTCACAGTGTGGAAACACACACCTCCCCACCAGCGCTGGGGCGGCAACCAGCCCCAGGCAGCCCTCTCCGCCTACCCTGGGCGCGGTGAAGCCAACTATTGACGATGTCCTTGACCGCGCCCACGTCGTGAGCCTTCCTATGCGCACGCGCTTCCGGGGAATCACGCGGCGGGAGGCCATGCTTATCGACGGCCCTGCCGGGTGGGGTGAGTTCTCACCGTTCGTGGAATATCGCCCGCCCGAGGCCGTGCGGTGGCTGCACTCCGGGTTGGAGGCCGCGTACGTCGGCCTGCCTGCGCCAGTGCGCAGCACCGTGGAAATCAACGGAACGGTGCCCGCCGTTGCGCCTTCCGAGGTGGCCGAGGTGCTGGACCGCTTCCCTGGAGTGCGCACCTTCAAGGTCAAGGTCGCCGAGCCGGGTCAGAGCCTGAGCGACGACGTAGCGCGGGTAGCGGCGGTGCGGTCCCTGCGCCCCGACGCTCACATCCGGCTAGACGCCAACATGAACTACACCGTGGAGCAGGCCGTCGAGGTAGCCAAGGCGTGCGGCGACATTGAGTACTTGGAGCAGCCGGTGCCTACGGTGTCGGAGTTAGTCGAGCTGCGGCGTCGCCTGCGCGAAGAAAACATTTCGACCATGGTCGCTGCGGATGAGTCCATCCGCAAGGCCGACGACCCGCTCGTGGTGGCCAGGAGGCAGGCGGCGGATGTCGCCGTCGTGAAGGTTGCGCCCTTGGGAGGAGCGCGCCGGCTTCTCTCGCTGGCTGAACAGCTGCATGGCTACGGCATGTCGGTGACCGTGTCCTCGGAGTTGGGTACGGCGGTCGGCATTAATGCTGGTATCGCCGCGGTGGCGGCGCTGCCGTCGCATTACCGCATCAACGCCGCCGGGCTGGGGACACAGCGGCTGTTTGTCGAGGACGTCGCCGCCCCACGTCCGCTCGTCGACGGCGCCTATTCGGTCGCGGTGAGCGAGCCGGAGCCGGCTCGGCTCGCTTCGCTGCGGGCAGATCCGCAGCGGCGGCAATGGTGGATCGACCGTCTGCGCGCCTGTTGGGAGTTGCTCGACGGATTCCCGCGGGCGGAGCCGCGGGGCTAAGCCCGCGAAGCACTAGGGTGTGAAGGCATGAGTAATCGTTACAACGGTGAAGACGAAACCCAGTTCATAGGCCGCGTCCCCGATCCTCAGCCGCAACAGCCTGCTGCCCGGACGCAGCAGTACTTCCCGGAGGAGAATGCGACGCAGACCTACGGCTACCAGCAGTCCGCCTACGAGCAGCCGGCCTACCAGCCGCAGTACCAGCAGCCGGCTTATGAGCAGCCCGCTTACCAGCCGCAGTACCAGCCGGGCGCCTATTCCAGCGGTGACGACGAGCCCTCGCGTGGTCCTGGCGCGTTGGCGCTGGTGTTGGGCGTGCTGTTGCTCATCATGATTATCGCCGCCGGTGTTTTGTTCCTCATGTGGCGCGGGGCGGCCGCCGAGGCCAATAAGCCCCCGGAGACCACCACGGTGACGGCGCCGCCGTCGACGGTGACCGTCACGGAGACGCCAACGCGTTCGCTTCCTCTCCCCGGCGCGGATGTCATCCCCAGCGAGCTGCCTACCGCGCTGCCCAGCGAGATCCCGGGCGCGTCCGAGGTGGAGGGATTCCTTAATGACCTTTTCGGCGGCAATCAGGAGCCGACGCCCGCACAGTAAGCTAGGGCGCATGGTTGAACACGCACCCTCTTCTCAGTCTTCCGCCCGGCTGGCGCGCGCGGTGGCCACCGAGATCGCCCGCCAGGTCACGGACGTGGTGATCTGCCCGGGGTCGCGTAATTCGCCGTTGTCCATTGCGCTGCTGCGCCAGCCGGGGCTGCGGGTCCATACCCGCGTCGACGAGCGCTCGGCGGCGTTCCTCGCCCTGGGTATCGCGCGGGTGACCCGTCGGCACGTGGCGGTGGTGACGACGTCGGGTACGGCGGCGTCGAACTGCATTCCGGCGATGACCGAGGCCGCGCACTCGCACACCCCCCTGCTGTTGGTGACCGCGGACCGTCCTCGTCGCCTCGTGGGGCGCGGTGCGTCGCAGACGATTGACCAGGTGGGGCTGTGCGGCCCCGTGGCGCCCACCCTCCACGTGGATTCGACCATGGTCGATACTATTCCGGGGTTGCTTAACGAGTGGTGCGAGGGGCGCTACGCGGTTCATCTCAATGTCGCACTCGATAACCCGCTGCTTAGTGAGGAGCTGCTGGCCGAGGATGAGCCCGCGGCCGCTCACAACGAGGGCCCGGCGCGGGTGGCGCAGGTCGACCACGGCGAGGTAGAGCTCGATCTGAGCAAGGACACGCTGGTCATCGCCGGCGATGAGGCCTGGGAGGTGCCAGGCCTAGAAGATGTGCCCACGCTTGCCGAACCCACCGCGCCGGCGCCGTTCCGGCCGGTTCATCCGCTGGCCGCCGGGCTGTTCGCTAAGGGGGAGATCGCCACCGAGGGCTCCAGCGAGTACGCGGACTACGTTGCCCGGACGAAGCCGGAGCAGATCGTCGTCGTGGGTCATCCCACGTTGCATCGGCCGGTCGCTAAGCTCATGGCTGACGAATCGATCACGGTCGTATCGTTGAGTCGAACCGCGCAGGTCACCGACCCGACCGATAATGCCCGCTTCGTTGGCAGCCGCGTCAAGGTGACGGGCGCCCCGCGCAAGCAGTGGCTCAACCTCTGCGACGCGCTGAGTGCCGTCGCCGCCGAGACGGTCCGGGAGGTGCTAGCCGACTCCACTTTCGGGTTCACCGGGCTGCACGTCGCCGCCGGCATCGCGGACGGGCTCGGAGTGGGCGACACGGTGGTGCTGGGGGCGTCGAACCCGGTGCGCGACGCCGCCTACGTCGGGCTGCCCTTCGGCGGTGTCGATACCTACTCGCCGCGCGGCACCGCGGGGATTGATGGGACGGTGTCACAGGCCGTCGGCGTCGCCCTCGCGGTGCAATCCGCCCACCCTTGGGAGCTGCGCGCCCCGCGGACCGTGGCGCTCATGGGGGATGTGACCTTCCTGCACGACGTCGGCGGGCTGCTCATACCGCCGGGGCAGCCGCGGCCGGAGAATCTCACCATCGTGGTGGCCAACGACGACGGCTGTGGCATCTTCGAAACCCTGGAGACGGGGCGCACGGAGTACCGCGAGTACTTCGAGGACGCCTTCGGCACTCCGCACGGGGTGGACATCGCCGCGTTGTGTGCGGCCTACGGCGTCGAACACCGACGGGTCGAGACCCTGCCGGAGCTGCTCATCGCCCTGGAGGATGCTGCGGAACGCTCGCAGGGAGTGCTCGTCATCGAGGCGGTCACGACCCGCCGTACCCGGCGAGAACTCACCGACGCCCTGAGTCGCGGGGTGGGCTTGTGACCGGTGAGGCGGCGTCGCGTCGTCCCAGCCGGGCGACGGTGCGTCGACGGCTGCAGCAGCTCATCCTGGCGCTCACTGCCGCCTCGCTGCTCGGCTGCGGGGCCATGGTAGGCGGAGCGTTCCTCAACGACCGTGCCATCAATGCCCACCCGGGTAGGTCGATGGCCCATGTCACGGGCAGCACGTGGCTGCGCACCACCGTCGAATACGAAGACGACCAGGGCGTCTACCACGCGCCGCCGTCGGGGCTGCTGTATCCCACGGGCCTGTCCAAGGGGCAGAACATCTGGGTGACCTATTCCAAGGACAACCCGGAGCTGGTGAAGGTGGAGGGCCGCGGGTGGCGGCTGAGCATCATTCCAGCGCTGAGCGTGGTGGTCGTGGTACTCATCGTCGCCGGGCTACTATGGGCGGTTGTTGTGCGCGCCACCCGCCCGGTTAGCCGTACCGACGCCCCGTTAGCCGCCGACGGCAGCGGCGCGGAGGTCACCGAGGGTTAGTGCAAATACAACCGAGCCGTAACGCGGCGTTTCCTTCCCGCTGTCAAAGTAGGAGCCTATGCGAGTTGCCATTGTTGCCGAATCTTTTCTTCCCAATGTCAACGGAGTGACCAACTCCGTTCTGCGCGTGCTGGAGCACCTTCGCGAGGAGGGCCACGAGGCCATCGTCATCGCCCCCGGCGCCCGCGATCACCAGGAGGAAGTGCCGGACTACCTGGGATTTCCCATCGTCCGGGTGCCTACGGTCAAGGTGCCGCTCATCGACTCCCTGCCCATCGGCGTGCCCAACGCTACGGTCTATGACACGCTGTCGTCGTTTGAGCCGGACGTGGTGCACCTCGCCAGCCCCTTCGTGCTGGGCGCGTCGGGCGCCTTCGCCTCCCAGCAGCTGGACCTGCCCGCGGTGGCGCTGTACCAGGCCGACGTCGCCGGGTTTGCCACGAAGTACCACCTCGCGCCGCTGGCGGCCGCCGCGTGGGACTGGACCCGCACCATCCACAACCTGTGCCAGCTCACGCTCGCGCCGAGCTCGCTGACCATCGCCGAGCTGGAAGACCACGGCATCAACAACGTGCACCACTGGGGCCGCGGCGTGGACGCCGAGCGCTTCCACCCGTCGAAGCGCAGCGAAACGCTGCGGCGGACCTGGGACCCCACCGGCACCAAGAAGGTGGTGGGGTTCGTCGGCCGCCTCGCGCCGGAGAAGGGTGTACACCGGTTGGTCAGCCTCGCGCACCGGCCGGACATTCAGCTCGTCATCGTCGGCGACGGCCCGTCCATGTCGGATCTGCAGGCCGAGCTTCCCACCGCCATCTTCACCGGCGCCCTCGGCGGCGAGGACCTGGCCCGGGCGTATGCCAGCCTTGATCTCTTCGTCCACGCCGGCGAGTTCGAGACGTTCTGCCAGGCCATCCAGGAGGCCCAGGCCTCCGGGGTGCCCACCATCGGACCGCGCGCCGGCGGGCCCGTCGACCTCATCGAGGAAGGCGTCAACGGCCTGCTGCTCAACGTCTCCACCTTCAGCGCCGACCTGCCCAGCGCCGTCGATTACCTGCTCGACGACTGCCGCCACGACACGCTGCGGGCCAACGCCCGGGCCTCCATCGAGAACAAGACGTGGCGCGCGCTGTGCGAGCAGCTGCTCGGCTACTACGACCAGGCCATCGTCGCGGCGTCGACCGCGCCCCGTAGCCTGCTGTCGCGCGCCGTCGCCCTGCCGGTGCGCGCCGCCCGGAACTTCAACGCGAAGGTACGCGAACTGCCGCGGCGCCACCACCGCGGGGAGGGCGTGGCGTAGCGCAGGCTCGACGCTCGCTACACTCAACCAGGTGGGACGAGCAGACCTGGACAAGCAGCCCTTCGACGTGGCGAAGATGTTCGACGCCGTGGGGCGCAAGTACGACCTGACCAATACCGTCATCTCCTTCGGCCAAGACCGGTACTGGCGCCGACGCACCCGGGAACGCCTGGCGCTGCAGCCGGGGGAGCGGGTCCTCGACGTCGCCGCCGGGACTGCCGTGTCCACCGAGGAGCTGGCGAAGTCCGGCGCGTGGTGCGTGGCCTGCGACTTCTCTCCCGGGATGCTCGCCGCCGGGGCGCATCGTGACGTGCCCAAGGTGGTGGGCGATGGCATGACCCTGCCGTTTGCAGACGAGAGCTTCGACGCCGTCACCATCTCTTACGGATTGCGCAATATCCACGACTTCCGCGCAGCGCTACGCGAGTTCGCCCGGGTGACAAAGCCGGGCGGGAGGCTCACGGTCAACGAGTTCTCCACCCCCGTGGTGCCGGTGTTCGCCACCGCGTACAAGGAGTACCTCATGCGGCTGCTGCCAAAGGTAGCGCGCGTCGTGTCCTCGAACCCGGAGTCCTACGAGTACCTCGCCGAATCCATCCGCGCGTGGCCGGACCAGGAGCAACTGGCGGCGGAGATCAACGCTAACGGCTGGCGGGAAGTCGGCTGGCAGAACCTCACCTTCGGCATTGTCGCCATCCACTCCGCGGTAAAGGCGTAGCCCGTCGTAAGGCAGATAGTCTAAGGCCCGTTAGCAGGAGGGGTTAGGCCGTCGTGGGGTGGGTTGAGTTTAGTTGCTTTCGGTGTTTGACGACGAGTGCGATGGTGACGTAGAAGGCCAGAAGACCGAAGAGGTATACGGCTGTGTCCTTGAGCGCGAGCAGGAGATCGCCGTGAATGTACAGTGCGGTCAAGAGGCACAGCGCCCAGCCTGACCAGGCAAGGATAAGTGGTTTCTCCATGATGGTGGATACTCTCTAACAGTTGTCGGCAACGCCGATGAGTGTGCCACTTACTCCGGCGATGACACCGCCGGCAGGCGCCCGTAGCTTTTCCGGCCACTCCAGCAACGTACTTACCGAAGTAGGTTTTGCTGACAGTTTGAGCCTAAGGCCGAGGATCAAGGACTTCCAAGAGCTTGGGTTGAAGTTGATCCTTGAGTATCAACTTTTGACCCTAAAGGATCAACAATGTGGGAAATCGTTGACAGGAGCTGACGAAAGAGGTGGGAGGGGAAGGTCTTCGTCAGCATGCAAGATTGCTGTTGGCTTTCCATGGGTGCGGTGAGAGGACCCCTCAGCAACGACACCGACTCCCCTGTGACCTGCAAGAGTGGCCGCGCCGGGTGTTGCTGCGGTGAAGACCGCCCTGACGGGAGGGGATCTGCAGCCACGTCAGCCCCACAACGGGGTATCCCGCCGAATGCGTCGCGCCGACCAGCCGGCGGCTCGCCATAGCCGGGCCATGAGGTCCCGGTCCTCGTCTGTGATGAGGTTCGCCATAAGCCGCGCCGCGGCGGGCATGAGCGTTGCGCCTACGGGGCCACGCAGCGCCAGCGGGCCCACCGCGGGCAGGAAACGGGGGTAGGTCAACAGGCGCGCCGCCGAGCGTGCCAGCACGAAGGCCTCCCCGTAATGCTCGCGCAGCGTCTCCGGCCAGCGGCGGGTGAGGTCTTCGGAGTCCGAGATCAGCTCGACGACGAGCCCCGCCATCTCCATGCCGTAGTCGATGCCCTCGCCGTTGAGCGGGTTGACCCCGGCGGCGGCGTCGCCGATGAGTGCCCAGTTCGGTCCCGCGACGCCGGATACCGCCCCGCCCATCGGCAGCAGGGCCGAGGCCACCTGGCTGGGTTCGCCGAGCCCGAACGCGTCGCGCTGCTGCTGAACGTAGGTGCGCAGCACTTTCTTCGTGTTCAGCCGCGCGGGGCGATCAGTGGTGGACAACGCCCCTAGGCCGACGTTGACCCGGCCGTCGCCTAGCGGGAAGAGCCAGCCGTAGCCAGGCTGCAGCTCCCCGGCGTCGTCGCGCAGTTCGACGTGGGAATGCATCCACTCCTCGTCGGCGCGCGTCGACGGTGCGTAGGCGCGCGCGGCGATGCCGTACACCTCGCCGCGGTGCCAGCGCCGCCCTAGCTGCTTGCCGACGGGGGAGCGCACGCCGTCGGCAACGATGACCCAGCGCGCCGATACCTCCCGGTCGCCGACCATCAGCGACGTGATCCGCCCGTCGACGATCGTGGGGTTGTCCACGGGGGCGTCGTCGACGAGCTCGGCGCCACGCTCCGCGGCGGTGCGCGCCAACAGCGCGTCGAACTGCGTGCGCGGCATGGCCGACCCCACGGTTCCGAAAGGGCTGTTAGGCCACGGGGCGGTGACGCTGCCGCCATAACCGTGCAGCTTTAGGCCCCGGTTGCGGTAGCGGGAGGTCACCGTGTCCGCCAACCCGAGGCGGGCCAACTGGGTGATCGCCCGCGGGGTGAGCCCGTCGCCGCAGGTCTTGTCGCGGCCCACCGGGGCGGCGTCGGCGAGCAACACATCCCACCCGGCCGCCACGGCGTAGAGGGCGGCGGCGGAGCCGGCCGGCCCGGCGCCGACGACGACGACATCGTAGCTGCGCTTGAGTGGCGAGTTCATGGCCGCCATTGTCTCACGGGGTGACCCTGGGATGAACCTGGGCAGTGGTTTCGACTACGGTAAAGGGGACTTTAATCGATTTTCCGGTGATTTTTGAGGTGCGCCCACCATGACAGAAAGTCATACCCGCCCGAACGGCCGCGTTAGCGCCGTAGAGTTCGGGGACGCGGAGCTGAATGCGCGACTAACCGCCGGCATGGACGCCGTCGAGGCGCTACTGCGCGCCGAGCTCGGGCAGGGCGAAGACTTCATCGTCGACAAGGTGCTCCACCTCGCCGTCGCCGGGGGCAAACGCTTCCGCCCCCTCATGGCGCTGCTGTCCTCCGAGTTCGGCTCCCGCCCGGGCAGCCCGGAGGTAGTGAAGGCGGCCGTCGTCGTCGAAACCGTGCACCTGGCCACCTTGTACCACGACGACGTCATGGACGAGGCCGACCGTCGCCGGGGAGTGGAATCCGCCAACTCCCGGTGGGACAACTCGGTCGCCATCCTCGCTGGCGACATCCTGCTCGCCCACGCCTCACGGCTCATGAGCGAGCTCGATACCCGCACCGTGCGGCACTTCGCCGAAACGTTCCGCACGCTCGTGACCGGCCAGATGCGAGAGACCATCGGCGCCTCCGCGGGCGGTGACGCCGCCGTCGAGCACTACATGAAGGTCATCACGGAGAAGACGGGCGTGCTCATCGCCTCCGCCGGCTTCCTCGGCGCCCTGCACTCCGGCGCCTCTGAGGAGCACATGGACGCCCTCTACAAGCTCGGCGGGCTCATCGGGATCATCTTCCAGATCGTCGACGACATGATCGACATCTTCTCCGCCGAGGAAGACTCCGGCAAGACCCCCGGCACGGACCTGCGCGAAGGGGTGTTCACCCTGCCCGTGCTGCTCGCACTGGGCGACGACAGTGCTGTGGGCGACGAGTTGCGCGGCCTGCTGACGGGGCCGCTAGCCAACGACGCCGACGTCACCCGCGCTCTGGAGCTGCTGGAGGCCTCCGAGGGGCGTCGAAAGACCCGCGAGGTCATCGAGACCTACGTGGCCCAGGCCAACGAGCAGATCGCTCGCCTGCCGGAGTCGAGCGCCACGACTGCGCTTCGCCAGCTCATGGATTACACCGTGCAGCGGGTGGGATAGCACGTTATTTGTAGCACTTCGACGCCGTTGAGCTGGCGATTTGCGCACCGATAGGGCCAGCGTAGTAAAGTCTTTCACGCACTGAACAACACAAATGTTGCTCAATGTGGTTAGCCAGGTTGCCCGAGCGGCCAAAGGGAGCGGACTGTAAATCCGCCGGCGTTGCCTTCAGAAGTTCGAATCTTCTACCTGGCACAGATTCACCGCCTGCTTTGAGAAATCAAAGCAGGCGGTTTTTGTTGCGCACGGCCACCGAGGGTGAAGTTGGCGGCGGGGCGGTGCGGCTGATTGAGGCGGGGCGTCGTGCATCGCCCCAAGCCTGCGGCTGGCCCCGGGCCACCAGCCCGAACGTTTGCTGTGAACCACTTTGCGTGGCTTACCCACCGTCACCCAGCGCCGGGAATCCTCCGCCCCAAGCGATGCACGTGCATCACCTCCGTCTCTCACGGCTGGCCTCGAGTTGTCAGCCCGACCGTTTGCTGTGAACCACTATGCGCGGCATACCCAACCACGCCCGTCGGCGCCGGGAGTCCTCCGCCCCGAGCGATGCACGTGCATCGTCTCCGTCTCCCACGGTTGGCCCCGGGCCACCAGCCCGAACGTTTGCTGTGAACCACTATGCGCGGCATACCCAACCACGCCCGTCGGCGCCGGGAGTCCTCCACCCCAGGCGATGCACGTGCATCGCCCCTCACCTCCCACGGCTGACCTTAGGCCAACAGCCCGAACGCTTCTCGCGAACCACTATGCGCGGCATACCCGCCGTCATCCAGCGCTGGGAATCCTCCGCCCCGAGCGATGCACGTGCATCGCCTCCATCTCCCGCGGCTGGCCTCGAGTTGTCAGCCCGAACGTTTGCTGTGAACCACTATGCGCGGCATACCCAACCACCCTCACCCAGCGCCGGGGATCCTCCGCCCCGAGCGATGCACGTGCATCGCCCTCGTCTCCCGCAGTTAGCCCCGGGCCGCCAGGCCGACCGTTTGCTGTGAGCCACTATGCGCGGCATACCCGCCGTCATCCAGCGCCGGGAATCCTCAGCCTCAAGCGATGCACGTGCATCGCCTCCATCTCCCACGGCTGGCCCCGGGCCGCCAGGCCGACCGTTTGCTGTGAGCCACTATGCGCGGCATACCCAACGGCGCCTGTCAGCGCCGGGAGTCCTCCACCCCAAGCGATGCACGTGCATCGCCTCCATCTCCCACGGCTGGCCCCGGGTCGCCAGCCCGAACGCTTCTCGCGAACCACTATGCGCGGCATACCCAACCACGCCCGCCGGCGCCGGGAATCCTCCACCCCAAGCGATGCACGTGCATCGCCCCCACCTACCGTGGCTGACCTTAGGCCAACAGCCCGAACGCTTCTCGCGAACCACTATGCGCGGCATACCCAACCACGCCCGTCGACGCCGGGAATCCTCCACCCCGAGCGATGCACGTGCATCGCCCCTCACCTACCGTGGCGAACTTCCGCGGCTACACCCTCAACTGCGAAGGCCCGATCAAGGCGGTGAAAAAGGCCTACAAGCTGGCGATTTGTGCGCTTAAGAAGTCTCGGGTTAACCTGTTCAAGGCTTCAACGGAGCGGCTCGAAAGAAAAGCTTCACATTGAGGTCATGCCCCCTTAGCTCAGTCGGCAGAGCGTCTCCATGGTAAGGAGAAGGTCAACAGTTCGATTCTGTTAGGGGGCTCTGTTACTATCCAGGGTCTTTTCCTCGGTGGTAACGGTGTGGCGGTGTAGCTCAGCTGGTGAGAGCGCGCGACTCATAATCGCGAGGTCGAGAGTTCGAGTCTCTCCACCGCTACCACGGCCGCTGCACGGCGGCCAGACTGCATCGGAAGACCTTATGGTCATCTGGTATGGTTGCCCGTATCGTTCGCAATCGCGGAGGATGCACCAAGGGGCGTGGCGCAATTGGTAGCGCAACGGTCTCCAAAACCGTAGGTTGCAGGTTCGAGTCCTGTCGCCCCTGCAAAACTCTTCTCAAAGGAGTGCTGTGACTGATCAGACGCCGCAGACGAAGGCCACTGGCCGTCATTCGCGCGAGGAATCACGTCCGGCCGGTAAGCGCCAGCTTTCCGGCTCTAGCACCGTTTCCGCCTCCGATGTCAAGGCCAAGGCGGCAGCCTCTACGACCAACTCCGATAGCTACGGCGGGGGAGTGGGCGCCTTCGTTCCCGAGGTTGTTTCCGAGATGCGCAAGGTCATCTGGCCGACCGGCCGAGAAATGGTGACCTACACTCTCGTGGTCTTCTCCTTCCTCATCTTCATGACCGCCCTGGTGTGGGGCGTCGACCAGCTGGCGAACATGGGGATTACCGCCGTCCTCGCCCCCTAGGCTAGGGTGGAAGTCACATACAACATCATCCCGTCAGACCCTCTAGGGTCGGCGGGATAATTTATTGCCCTGCCCGGGGCTTAAGATGGCGACAGTCGGGGCCGAAAGCCTTCAGCGCCCCATCACGTGTCCCTGGGATCAATCGACATTGGGAGAGCATATGAGCGAGGAAAGCACGAACTTCGACGAGCAGGTCGACGCCGCCCACACCGAGGGCGCCATCGAGGTTGAGGAGCAGCCGGTACAGGAAGCCGACCTTGACATCGTGGCGGCCGCCGAAGACTCCGCCAACGAGTCCGACGCCGCGCCGGCGGGTGCCGACGCCGCCGAGGAGACCGACGGCGACGCCGACTACCGTCGCCGCCTGCGCGAGTTCACCCGCGAGCTGAAGAAGCAGTCCGGCCAGTGGTACATCATCCAGACCTATTCCTCCTATGAGAACAAGGTGAAGACCAACCTGGAGATGCGCGCCCAGACCCTTGAGGTGGAGGAGTACATCCACGAGGTCGTCGTCCCGGTCGAGCAGATCGTGGAGATGAAGGACGGCAAGAAGAAGATCGTCAAGCGCAAGCTGCTCCCCGGCTACGTGCTGGTGCGCATGGACATGAATGACCGGGCCTGGTCCGTCGTGCGCGACACCCCCGGTGTGACGAGCTTCGTCGGCAACGAGGGTAACGCCACCGTCGTCCGCCCGCGCGACGTCGCTAAGTTCCTCATGCCGAAGCAGGCGGCCACCGCCGACGGTAGCGCCGCCACCAACGCGGACGGCGAGATGGTCATTGCCATGCCGGAAGAGCAGTCGGCGCCGAAGTTCTCCCACGGCTACCAGGTGGGCGACGCCGTGACGATCCTGTCTGGCGCGTTTGCATCGGTGGCCGCCACGATTTCTGAGATCGACCCCGCCACCGGCAAGATCCAGGCGCTGGTCTCCATCTTCGGCCGCGACACCCCGGTGGAACTCACCCCGGACCAGATCAAGAAGATCGACTAGTTCCTTAAGGAATTTGGGACCGGCGCGAGCGCCGTTCTATGCTAGTTCCTCGTGTGTGCCTATTGTCAGGCGCACACGCTGACTACACGTCTCCCCGGTGGCCTGTGTAAGGCAGGCATCCGGACGGGCCGCGTCCACGGTGTATGAAGCCATGTGCGTGGCGCGACGCCCGGTACCAAGGAAAGAGGAACGCAATGGCAAAGAAGGCTACTGGCCTCATCAAGCTGCAGATCCAGGCCGGCATGGCCACCCCGGCCCCGCCGGTCGGCCCGGCCCTGGGTGCTCACGGCGTCAACATCGTCGAGTTCACCAAGGCCTACAACGCCGCCACCGAATCGATGCGCGGCAACGTCATCCCGGTCGAGATCACGGTCTACGAAGACCGCTCCTTCGACTTCAAGCTGAAGTCCCCGCCGGCCGCCAAGCTGCTGCTCAAGGCCGCTGGCCTGCAGAAGGGCTCCGGCGTTCCGCACACCAACAAGGTTGGTTCCGTGACTTGGGAGCAGTGCAAGGAGATCGCCGAGACCAAGAAGGCTGACCTCAACGCCCGCGACATCGAGGCTGGCGCCCGGATCATCGCCGGCACCGCCCGCTCCATGGGCATCACCGTCGAGAACTAACCCCTCGGCAGCTATCAAAGGTGGCAGGGCCAGCTCCGGCCCCCATGACCACCCCAACTCCACTTCTACGACAAGGAATTGGTCACTATGAGCAAGAAGTCCAAGGCTTACCGCGAAGCCCAGGCCAAGGTTGACAAGAACAACCTGTACCACCCGCTGGACGCCGTCCAGCTGGCGAAGGACACCTCCTCGAAGAACTACGACGCCACGATCGACGTCGCCCTGCGCCTCGGCGTTGACCCGCGCAAGGCTGACCAGCTGGTCCGCGGCACCGTCAACCTGCCGCACGGCACCGGTAAGACCGTGCGCGTCGCCGTGTTCGCCGAGGGCGAGAAGGCCACCGAGGCCGAGGCCGCCGGCGCGGACATCGTCGGCACCGCCGAGCTCGTCGAGCAGATCACTGCCGGCACCATCAACTTCGACGTTGCCATCGCCACCCCGGACCAGATGGCCAAGGTCGGCCGCGTCGCCCGCGTCCTGGGCCCGCGTGGTCTCATGCCGAACCCGAAGACCGGCACCGTCACCACCGACGTGGCGAAGGCTGTCCAGGAGTCCAAGGGCGGCAAGATTGCCTTCCGCGTGGACAAGGCTTCCAACCTGCACGCCATGATCGGCAAGGCGTCCTTCGATGCCGAGAAGCTCGCCGAGAACTACGGTGCGCTGCTCGACGAGGTCCTGCGCCTCAAGCCGTCCTCCTCCAAGGGCATCTACCTGAAGAAGGTCACCGTGGCCTCCACCTCGGGCCCGGGTGTCCCGGTGGACCCGTCGGTTCAGAAGAACTACGCCGTTAAGGCCTAAGCGCTTCTCCGCGTGGCGGCTCTGCTGCCACGCCCTTTCTGCAACGCGCCCCGCTAGCACCTGTTGGCGCCGGCGGGGCGCTGTGCGTGTCCGTGCTCTAGGGATTAGATCCCGAAGAGGCCGCGGATCGCGTCGATAATCATGGTGATCCAGCCGACCACGGTGCGCCCGATGGTCGACGCCACGGAGCTCAGCGACGCGGTCGCGCCGTCGTCATTGTCCGGCTGGGAGCCGGGCTCGTCGTTTGGCTGGTCACCCGGCTTGTTACCCGGCTGCGGGGTGTCCGGAGTGTCGGGCTGGGTGCCCGGCTCGGCGCCGTCGTCTTGCTGCTCACCGGCGCTCGGCGTGGCGAAGCCGGGGGCGTCGCCGGTGGCGGGCTGTCCGTTGCCGCTGTAGTTCAGCCCCCAGATCTCTGAGGCCTTGACGTTCTCCGGCATGAGGCCGATGGTGTCCATGATGAACTTCGCCAGTGCCAGCTGGCCCTTGGCGCGCATGTGCCCGGTGCCGTCGAACCATTCGGCGGTGACCTTCTCAGCACCGTTGATCTCTGCTGCTTCGGCGAGCCACGCGTAGGCGTCCACGAGCGAGGTGTTCTTCTCGGTGGCGAGCTCGCGCAGCGCCTCAGCGTAGGGCTTGGCATCCTCGCTCAGCTGCGGCGGGGTGAGCAGTAGGACCTGCGAGCCAGCAGCCGACGCCTCGTCGATGAGCCCCGCGATCTGCGCCTTGAACGCCGCCGGGTCCTTCTCCACGAGGGCGCCGCCAGCGAGGACATCCGGCGCGATGACGACGACGGCCGGCTTCTGCTCGGCGACGACCGACCGGTAGCGGTCCACCAGCGTGGCCGCGGTGGCGCCGTCGACGCCGGCGTTCTCCACGAACTTCATGCGCAGCATCGGGTCCTTGTTGCCCGACTCCCAGCGCAGCACTTCCTCGATGGCCTGGACGTAGTTCTTGGCGGTCATCTCCGCCATGGTGCCGCGGGTGGTGCCGCCGCCGAGGAACGCCCACATCTGCGGCGTCGTGTTGTGGAACAGGGCACGCAGCTGCGGGGTGACGGACTTGTTGGCCGCCTCGTTGCGGATGCCCGCAATCTCTTGGTCAGTCAGTTCCCGGGAGAAGAACTCGACGTAGTCGACGAACGCGGGGGCGTTCTTCGTGCCCGTCGGAGTGAGGTCCTTGAGCGACCCGCCGACGGAGACGGTGTCGATGCCGAAGAACTTCGGGTCGAAGCGGTAGCCGTTGAGGGACTTGGTGGCCACCTTGGTGCCGTCGACGAAGAGGTCGAAGTCGGCCTGGGAGAAGTTGATGGACACCGTGTGGAAGGCGCCATCGGTGACCTTGAGGTTCGGCACGGTGAAGTAGGCGTACTTGCTGCCGGTCTGGTCCAGGCCGACGCGAATGCCGTTGTTGTGAAGCCCCACAGTGAGCTTCTTCTTGCTGTCCTTATCGGCCATGTTGATGAGCACGTGCTCGGTGGCGGTGTTCAGGCCCGGCTCGGTGCGGAACCGGGTGGTGATGTTCGCCGTCGACGCGCCGGCGAAGGCAGAGATCTTGTCGGATTCCACCTTGGTGGCGGTGCCGTCGAACTTCTTGCCCTTGAGGTCCTGCGCCACGGCCGGCGTGGCCACGCCGCTGGTGCCGAACAGGGTGGTGGTGTCCACCTTGTCCTGCGGCAGGGCGAGGCGGGCGCCGCCGTAGGACGGGGCGGAGGCCGTCTCTCGCTGGGCGAGGCGGGAGCCGTCGTTCAGCAGACCGAGCTGGTAGAGGATGAGCTGGGCCCAGTCGAGGTGGCCCTGCTGGTTCGGGTGGAGCTGGTCGTTCATCATGGCGGGCATGACGAGTGCGCCGTCGGACTGCTCCTCCCACCAGCCGGCGAAGTCGACGATCATGACCTTGTTCTCCGCCGCCAGTTCGCGGCCGGTCTTCACGTACTCGATCAGGCGCTTGTTCTTCACCGGGTCGGTGGTGAAGTTCTGGGTCATGAGCACCGGGATTGCCCCGGAGGCGCGGACCTCGTCGATGGTGGCTTGCAGGTTGGCGCGGTACTTATCGACGGCGACGGCAGACTCGCGGCCGTCGTTCATGCCGAAGGTGATGAACACCACGTCCGCCTTGCGGTCTGCCACCCACGGGCCGGCGTACTTGCGCAGCCCGGGCGGGTTGGCCTGATCGGCGGTGTTCGCCGAGGAGACGCCGGTGTTGAGCACCACGTCGTGGCGACGATCCGCCCCGGCCAACGGGTCGGTGTGCAGGTAGTCCTCGAAGTACTCGGTGAAGCGCTTGAGCCCGTTGGTGTGCACCACGCCGTGGGTGATGGAGTCACCAGTGAACAGCCAGGTCAGCGGCTCGGGCTTTTGCAGCAGCGCGAGCAGGGCCTTGTGGTCGGCCAGCTCAAGGTTCGACGCCTGCACCGCCGCCGGCTGGGCGCCGTAGGTGGCACCCTCCGGGTTGAGCACTAGCTGGTAGGTGCCGGTGAAGGCGCGGGGGATGCCGGTGCCGTCGTCGCCCTCGCTGAACGTCACGGTGAGCGGGTAGGTCTTGCGGTCGGTGTTGCCCACCTTGGGCGTGCCGACGATGGTCATCGTCTTCTCGTCGAAGCGCAGCCCCTCGGGCAGGCCTTCCACCTTGATGGTGTCGGCCAGGGTGGGGTCGTTGCCGCGCAGGGGAAGCACGAGCTTCGCCTCGGCGCCGTCGATGAGGGTGCCGCGAGTGCTCTTCAGCCCCGGCTCGGACTCCAGCTGGTCAGTCACCCAGCTCAGAGTGAAGTTCTGATACCCGATCTGGTCCTTGCCGCCGGTCTGCGGCTCGTAGAGCACGCCGATGGAACCGTCGGGCTGGATCGCCATCGTCGTGTAGCCGGTGCGGGCGGCGCGGAACTGCTTGGACACCGGCCACGTGGCACCGTCGTCGAAGGACAGGGAGATGGTTCCAGGCTGGCGGTTGGCGAAGCCGACCGTGGAGTTGCGGGTGTTGGAGAACACGAGGACCTTGGAGCGCAGCGTGCCCGGGCGTGCCGTCGGGAAGGCGCGCATCACCTGGGCGTTGTTCTGCGGGTCCAGCAGGTCCTTTTGCACCCGGTAGTCTTTCCAGTTTTCGCCGCCGTCGTCGGAGATGGCCACGATGCGGTGCCCGGAGGCGGTGCCGCCGGAGGGGCGGGAGTTGAGCATGAGGCGGCCGTCGGACAGCTCGACGATCTTGTTTTCGTCGTAGGCCCAGTTCCCGCCCTCCGTGGTGGAGGCGAAGTTGCCGGAGTGCCAGGTCTTGCCGTGGTCATCGGAGTAGATGGTCACGGCCGCGTAGTTGTGCCCCTTCTCCTTAAAGGAGCACACGGCCTGCTGCAGGAGGCGGCCCTGGTGCGGGGCGTTGAGCTTCTGCGTGCCGGCGCCGGAGGTGGCGAAGCAGGCGACGAGGTCCTTCGCCTTGTCGCCGAGGGCCTCGGCGGTGATGTCGCGCTCGGTCCAGGTGTGTCCGTTGTCCTTGGATTCGGCCACGCCCAGGTTCATGGTGCTGCGGGCGTCTTCCTTCACCCGGCCGGACTCGTCGAGGTGGTAGGCGGGGGAGCCGTAGTTGAACCCGGCGTCGAAGGAGTGGACGTGGAAGTTGAAGATGGTGCCGGTTTCGTGGTCGACCACGTAGGAGGGGTCGGAGAAGCCCTCTCGGCCAGGGTTCATCTTGCCCTTGGCGATGACGGTCTGCGGCCCCCAGGTGCGGCCATTGTCGGTGGAGCGGCGCTGGACGATCCAGTTCTCGTTGGGGGAGTCACCGCCCTGACGGGCGCCATTCTTCGGCCGGAGGTCGTAGGAGGCGAGGATGTCGCCATTCGACGCCACCGCCAGGGCGGGGATGCGGAAGATATTCTTGCCGTCCGAGGTAGCGATGACGTTGAGGTCGGTGAGCGACGGCGCCAGCGTCGGGTTCGCGTTGCGCGGGGTGAAGCTTTCAGCGGGGTCGAAGTGACCGGTGACGGCGATGGTCACCTTCGCCTTGAGGCTCTGCCCGCCCGCGGTGGTGAGCACGAGCTCCGGGGTGGCCGAGCCGGTCTCGGCGTCCTCCTCGGTGATCGTGTACTTCAGATCCTTCAGCTCCGCTTCCTGCCCGGCCGCGATGGGGGCGAGGTCCTTATCGGCCTTGATGTCTGACGTCGGGTCCACGCTGAGCTTGAGCTCATCGGTGGCGTTGAGGTTGCGCACCTTCGCGGTGATGGCCACCTCGTCATTGGCCTTGTAGCCCTCGTCATCCTTGGGCTTCTCGGCGGTGACCTCGATGATCTGGGCGTCGACCTTCGTGACCTTCACCTGCTCGCCGCGGGTGACATCCAGCGTCTGGGTGGTGCCCTTGTATCCGGTCTCGGCGAACATCTTGTAGGTGATCTCCGGGGTGAAGAAGCCGGCGGCGGCGTCCTCCGCGGTGACGGTGTGGGTGGCGAAGTCGCACGTCTTCTTCTCACCGGGGCGGATGGACTCCCACTTGCAGCCGGCGAAGTTGTCGAGGTTGGACGACTCGGGCTGGAAGGCACGGGCGGTATCGGTGGAGTTCGTGACCTCGAAGTGGAAGCGGATGGTGTCACCGACATCGAAGGGTTTGCCGTCCGGCTTCGGCTTCGCCACCGTGATGGTGATCGGCACCGACGTGACGGCTGGCTCCTCCGGTGCTTCCGTGGTCGCCGGGGTGGAGGTCTCGGCCGGCGCCTCGGTGGTGGGAGTCGGGGGCTCCGGGGCGGGAGCCGGCGCCGGGGTGGGCGCGGGCGCGGGTTCGGGTGCGGGTTCGGGTGCGGGGGCTGGTGCCTCGGCTGCTGGGTTCGCCTCGCCGGCTGGGGCATCGACGGCGGCAGCGGGGGCGGGCTCGGCGGCGCCGGTGGCGTCTTGGGCGGTGGCCAAGGCGGGGGCAACGATCTGCCCGGATCCGGCTAGGAGGGTGACGGTGGCCAGGCTCGCTATCAGCCTGTTCTTCATAGTTTCGACATCAGACATAAGACGAATCCTAAATGTGAGAACGTTTCCACGAGGCGGGATTGTGTGATCCGCCCTCTTAAGGCCAAAGCAGTGAGCCAGATAACGGCCGCCGAGGCTCGACAATCGCGCGTCCGGTGGGGTGTTTCCGCACGTGAGGCGGCCGGAGGCGGCTGACAGGGTGCCATGCGGGGTGGTTCATGCACCCTGCCCGGGCACCGCGTTCGCTCGGGCCTGGTTCCCCCAATTCTGGGGGACAAACGGGTACGAGTGCCGCCGAGGTGTCGTGAAAAACCAGGCGCTCGAGCGTCAAAACCAGTGCCCTTAAGCTTATGAGAGCCCTCTCATTGGTGATTCATCCCCGGCTTACCCGCGCCACGGACACTGGAGGCAAGGAAAAAGAGACGACACCCTGGGAGGTGATGGGTCATGACGGCGTCAGTATCCATAGTCGGCGCAGGGCCCAATGGATTAACCGCCGCGGCACTGCTGGCGCGCCGCGGCATCGACGTCCGCGTGTACGAGCGCCGCTCCACCATCGGCGGAGCCGCCAGCACCGCCGACGTGTTCGGTTCCGGCAGCCGGGTAGACCTCGGCTCCGCGGCGCATCCCTTCGGCGTGGCAAGCCCGGTCTTCGAGGCCTTGAAGCTTGAGGAGTACGGGCTGCGGTGGCGCCACTCTGACGCCGTCATGGCGCACCCGCTCGACGACGGCCCGGCCGCCGTCCTCAGGCGCGGACTGGGCGATACCGCCGACGCTCTCGGGGTCGACGCCGCCGCCTGGAAACGCGTGCACGGGCACGTGCTCAACCACATCGACGACCACCTGGAGAACTTCCTGGGACCGCTGTTGCGGTGGCCCGCCCACCCGGTGAAGATGGCGCGTTTCGGCATCCCCGGGGTTGCCTCGGCGAACTTCCTCAGCCGGCGGCTCTTTCACACCGATGCCGCCCGAGCCCTGTTCGCCGGCTCGGCGGTGCACGCCATCACCCCGCCATCAAAGCCCCTCACCGCGGCCTTTGCCCTCCTCTTCGGCTCACTCGGGATGAGCCGAGGTTGGCCAGTGGCAGAGGGCGGATCCCAAGCCATTTCCGACGCGCTGGCTGCCGTCGCCACTGAGCACGGCGCGTGCATCTACACCGACGCCCCGGTGAATAATCTTGATGATCTCCCGCCGGCCGACGCCACGATCTTGAACCTCACGCCGGCGCGCGCCGTCGCGATCGCCGGCGAACACATGGCCCCTCAGACAGTTCGACGGCTGCGGCGGTGGACGTACGGGCCGGGCACGTTCAAGGTGGACTACCTGCTTAGCGAACCCGTCCCCTGGCGAGACCCCCGGGTGGGCGAGGCGACGACGGTGCACGTCGGCGGCACCGCCGAGGAGATCGACGCTGCTGAACACGCCGTGGTCGCCGGGCGGCTGCCCCGACGCCCGTTCGTCATGGTCTGCCAACAACAAGTAGCCGACCCCAGCCGCGCCGGGACGACGCAGGGCACCATCCTGTGGACCTACGCGCACGTCCCCCATGGCTATGAGCAGGCACATCCAGGTGAGGTGGCCGGGCTCATCGAGGACCAGATCGAGCGCTTCGCCCCCGGCTTCCGCGACCTCATCGTCGATAAGCACGAGACCAGCACCGCCGCGTTGGAACGCTGGAATCCCAACTTCGTCGGCGGCGATATCGCCGGTGGATCCATGAGTGGTCTCAGGGCGCTTCTGCGGCCTGGATTGACGATCAACCCTTACCGCGTGGGCCGCGGGCTCTACCTGGCCTCGGGGGCGACGCCTCCCGGCGCCGGCGTTCACGGAATGGCCGGCGCCTGGGCGGCCCGCACCGCGATGCGCGACCTTGAGAGAGGACGGTAGGGGAGAATTTGGTCCCCTCGGCGGGTATCGACTAGGGTGAGCCGGGAAGTTTGAACGGACGAGGACACGTGTTTCGTCCGAGATCAAGTTTCACCGAAGACCGTCGGTCATCCCAACTTTGGGATTGAAAGCGTTCACTGTCTACCAAACGGAAGACGGATGGGCCGACCCACGCAGGAGACACTTGCTGAATCGTCCGCGCGATTATGCGCGATGTGAAGCCCTGTGCCTGCTGCACGGGGCTTCGTTGCGTTGTTGGGGTCCGCCCCGGCGAGGCTGCGCGAAGTCCCGGCGGATCACCACGATACGACACAAGGGAAAGGAGGCGTTGGAAAGATGGCAAACCCGAAGAATGTTGCAGAGCTCGTTGCTCTGAAGGAGAAGTTCTCCGAGGCTGACTCGCTGTTCCTCACCGAGTACCGCGGCCTGACCGTCTCGCAGCTCCAGGAGCTGCGCGGCGAGCTGGGTTTCGACGTTGAGTACCACGTCGCCAAGAACACCCTCCTCAAGATCGCTGCCGCTGAGCAGGGTATTGAGGGTCTTGACGAGCACCTCACCGGCCCGACCGCCGTCGCCTTCATCAAGGGCGAGGCTGTTGACGCCGCCAAGGTGATGAAGAAGTTCGCCACTGCTAACGACAAGCTCGTTATCAAGGGCGGCTACATGGACGGCAAGGCGCTGTCCGCCGATCAGGTCAAGGCTATCGCCGAGCTGGACAACCGCGAGACCACTCTCGCCAAGCTGGCTGGCGCGATGAAGGGCAATCTGGCAAAGGCCGCCGCCGTGTTCAACGCACCGGCGACGAAGATGGCTCGCCTCGCTGTTGCTCTCCAGGAGAAGCAGGAACAAGCCTAAGGAATCGGCCCCTGCCTGGGGGCCGGCACTCCGCACAATCGAACAAGACAAACTTTGGCCGTCGGCTTCGGCGGCCACCAACTGAAAGGATGCCACCATGGCTAAGCTTTCCAAGGATGAGCTCATCGAGGCTTTCAAGGAAATGACCCTCATCGAGCTCTCTGAGTTCGTGAAGGAATTCGAAGAGGTCTTCGACGTCGAGGCTGCCGCCCCGGTCGCCGTCGCCGCCGCTGGTGCCCCGGGTGCTGACGCCCCGGCCGCCGAGGAGAAGACCGAGTTCGACGTCGTCCTGACCGACGTCGGCGCCAAGAAGATCGGCGTTATTAAGGCCGTCCGCGAGATCGTCTCCGGCCTGGGCCTGAAGGAAGCCAAGGAGCTCGTCGAGTCCGCTCCGAAGGCCATCCTCGAGGGTGCCAACAAGGACGACGCCGAGGCCGCCAAGGCCAAGCTGGAAGAGGCCGGCGCCTCCGTCGAGCTCAAGTAAGCTCGTCGCAGCCTAAAAGCTGCTCTACCGCCCGAACCCCTCGTGGGTCGGGCGGTTTTTGCGTTCCGGCACGGCCGGTAAACTCTCGACCATGCTTCCAAAGTCACGCATCCTCTCCGCGGTCCTGGTTGGGCTGGGCATCGCCTTGCTGGTGGGCGGGCTGGTGGCGCCCATGCTGCTCAAAGCGGATGGACGACTGCCGCTGGACCTGTCCGCCACCACCTGGTCCATCACTGACCAGGAGGCGGTGACATCCGCCAAGTTCGACCCCGCCGGAACCGAGCACACCGGCCCGGTCACCCAGCAGCTCCACATGGAGATCCAGGCGCCGTCGACCCAAGACACGGCGACGGTGCGCATCGGTTCCACGTGGGTGCGTGACGACGCCCCGTCGGCGAAGCAGGGCCTTCTGGAGGCACAGACGTGGAGCTATGTTCTCGACCGGGTGACGGGCGCGCCGGTAAGCGAGGCGACGCTGACCCACACCGTCGGCTTCCCACCGGTGACGGTGCCCATGGAAGGGCACTGGCTGAAGTTTCCTTCCAACGCCCAGCAGACGACGTACGATCTCTTCGACGAGACGCTGCAGCGCGCGTACCCGGCCGTTTTCGTGGACTCGGAGGTCCGCGGGGATAGGACGGTGTATCACTACCGGCAGGAGATTGCACCGACGAGCGTGCATGCGGTGGCGCCGGGGATGTTCACGTCCCGGGAGGTGCCGGTGGCGGATGCTGAAGACTCGGAAGAGGACGCAGAGAACGCCGAGGGCACAGAGGAGGAGACGACGGAAGAGGCCGAGCCGAAGACGGAAACCCTCGAGCTCTACCACGCCGCGACGCGGGACGTGTACGTTGACCAGCTCACGGGCATCGTCGTGGACGCGGACGTGTCCGTGCGGCAGTTCTACGGCCGCAGTCCCCGCGAGGCCGTGCAGACCGCCCTGGACTTTTCTGGTTCCTTGGACGACGCCCGCGCGGCCGAGTTGATGGGCGCGGTGTCGCAGGTGGCCAGCACCTCGGAGGCCCGGTACACACGGTGGGCCACGGTGGGTGTGGGCGCGATCATTCTCGCTTTTGGTCTGCTCGGTGCCTTTGGTCTCGGCGGCTCCCGGCGTCGCACGCTGGATAAAGTCAGCCCTCACACCCCGACGCAATACCTGCCTGAGGGCACGGTACGTACTCCCGAAGCGTAGGTGGTACAGTCTGTTGCCGAGGAACGCCGGACGAGCGCATCGGACGGCTTGAGGTTGCTGTGCCTTTACAGCGGGGCGGATGTGGTATAGGCTATGTCGTTGCGCTGGAGTTGGCCCCCGGTGCCTTGTGGAAGCCTTGTCCAGCTCTAGCGAAACGCGTGACTTGACAAGGTGACTTTTCGCTATCCGGGGGAGCTAGCTCCGTAGCAGACCGAATGCTAACTACCAGCGGCGTTGGTTCCTCGTTTAGCCAGAAGCGGGGATGCCCGGCGTCGCGTGAGGTGCTGGAAGGACCCATCTTGGCAGTCTCCCGCCAGACCAATTCTGTGGCCGAATTTCCCGGAGCTCCGACTCGCTATTCTTTCGCGAAGATTTCGGAGCCCGTTTCCGTACCGGGTCTTCTAGATCTACAGCTCGATTCCTTTGCGTGGCTCGTCGGCGCGCCCGAGTGGCGCGCGAAGCAGCAGCAGGAGCGCGGCCCCGAAGCCGTGATTACCAGCGGCCTTGAGGACATCCTCAAGGAATTGAGCCCGATCCAGGATTATTCCGGGAACATGTCCCTCTCCCTGTCCGAGCCGCGCTTCGAGCCGGTCAAGCACTCCGTGGACGAGTGCAAGGAAAAGGACATGAACTACTCCGCGCAGCTGTATGTGACCGCGGAGTTCATTAACAGCGATACGCAAGAGATCAAGTCCCAGACGGTGTTCATCGGCGACTTCCCGCTGATGACCGACAAGGGCACCTTTATCGTCAACGGCACCGAGCGTGTCGTCGTCTCTCAGCTTGTCCGCTCCCCGGGCGTGTACTTCGATCAGTCGATCGATAAGTCCACCGAGCGTCCTCTGCACGCCGTCAAGGTTATCCCGTCGCGCGGTGCGTGGCTGGAGTTCGACGTTGACAAGCGCGATACCGTCGGCGTGCGCATTGACCGTAAGCGCCGCCAGCCGGTGACGGTGCTGCTCAAGGCCCTCGGCTGGACCGAGGAGCACATCCGGGAGCGCTTCGGCTTCTCCGAGCTCATGATGTCCACCTTGGAGGCGGACGGCGTCGCCAACACGGACGAAGCGCTGCTGGAGATCTACCGCAAGCAGCGCCCGGGCGAGCAGCCGACGCGTGACCTCGCGCAGTCGCTCATCGAGAACTCCTTCTTCCGCGCCAAGCGGTATGACCTGGCCCGCGTCGGCCGCTACAAGGTCAACCGGAAGCTGGGCCTCGGCGGCGACCACGAGGGCGAAACCACCCTCACCGAAGAGGACATTGCCACCACCATCGAGTACCTGGTCCGCCTGCACGCGGGCGAGCGTGAGATGATGTCCCCGGCCGGCGAGACCATCCCGCTGAGCACGGATGACATCGACCACTTCGGTAACCGTCGTCTGCGTACCGTCGGCGAGCTCATCCAGAACCAGGTTCGCGTGGGCCTGTCTCGCATGGAGCGCGTCGTGCGTGAGCGCATGACCACCCAGGATGCGGAGTCGATCACCCCGACGTCGCTCATCAACGTCCGGCCCGTCTCGGCCGCGATCCGCGAGTTCTTCGGCACGTCGCAGCTCTCGCAGTTCATGGACCAGAACAACTCCCTGTCGGGGCTGACCCACAAGCGTCGTCTCTCCGCGCTGGGCCCGGGCGGTCTGTCGCGTGAGCGCGCCGGCATCGAGGTGCGCGACGTTCACCCGTCCCACTACGGCCGCATGTGTCCGATTGAGACCCCGGAAGGCCCGAACATTGGCCTGATCGGTTCGCTGGCGTCCTACGCCCGCGTCAACTCCTTCGGCTTCATCGAGACCCCGTACCGCAAGGTCGTCGACGGTGTCATCACCGATACCGTCGAGTACCTCACCGCCGATGAGGAAGATCGTTACGCGATCGCCCAGGCCTCCGTGGCCAAGGATGCCGACGGGCGCATCGTCGAAGAGCGCGTCGAGGTCCGGCTGAAGGACGGCGACATCGCCGTCACCGACGCCGCCGGCGTGGACTACGTGGACGTCTCCCCGCGGCAGATGGTGTCCGTCGGCACCGCCATGATTCCGTTCCTGGAGCACGACGACGCCAACCGTGCCCTCATGGGTGCGAACATGCAGAAGCAGGCGGTCCCCCTGGTCCGTGCCGAGTCGGCCTACGTCGGCACCGGCATGGAGCAGCGCGCCGCCTACGACGCCGGCGACGTGGTCATCACGCCGAAGGCCGGCGTGGTGGAGACCGTCTCCGCGGACGTCATCACCATCATGGACGACAACGGCCAGCGGGACTCCTACCTGCTGCGCAAGTTCCAGCGCACCAACCAGGGCACCTGCTACAACCAGAAGCCGCTGGTCACCCTGGGCCAGCGGGTCGAGGCCGGCCAGGTTATCGCCGATGGCCCCGGCACGAAGAACGGCGAGATGGCGCTCGGCCGCAACCTGCTCGTCGCGTTCATGCCGTGGGAGGGCCACAACTACGAGGACGCCATCATCCTCAACCAGCGCGTGGTGGAGGAGGACATCCTCACCTCGATTCACATCGAGGAGCACGAGATCGACGCCCGCGACACCAAGCTGGGTCCGGAGCGCATCACCCGTGAAGGCATTCCCAACACCTCCGACGACGTGCTCAAGGACCTCGACGACCGCGGCATCGTCCGCATCGGCGCCGACGTCCGCGACGGCGACATCCTCGTCGGCAAGGTCACCCCGAAGGGCGAGACCGAGCTGACCCCGGAGGAGCGCCTCCTGCGCGCCATCTTCGGCGAGAAGGACGGCGAGGTGCGCGACACCTCCCTGCGCGTGCCGCACGGTGAGACCGGCAAGGTCATCGGCGTGCAGTACTTCTCCCGCGAGGACGACGACGACCTGTCCCCGGGCGTCAACGAGATGGTCCGCGTCTACGTGGCCCAGAAGCGCAAGATCCAGGACGGCGACAAGATGGCCGGCCGCCACGGCAACAAGGGTGTTGTGGGCAAGATCCTCCCGCCAGAGGACATGCCGTTCATGGCCGACGGCACCCCCGTCGACATCATCCTCAACACCCACGGTGTGCCGCGTCGTATGAACATCGGCCAGGTGCTCGAAGTGCACCTCGGCTGGCTCGCCCACGCCGGCTGGACCGTCGACCCGGAGGACCCGAAGAACGCCGAGCTCATCAAGGTGCTCCCGGAGTCCCTCTACGACGTCCCGCCGGAGTCGCTGACCGCCACCCCGGTGTTCGACGGCGCCACCAACGGCGAGCTGTCCGGCCTGCTGGCGAACTCCAAGCCGAACCGCGACGGCGACGTCATGGTGGACGCCAACGGCAAGACCCAGCTGTTCGACGGCCGCTCCGGCGAGCCCTTCGCGTACCCGATCTCGGTCGGTTACATGTACATGCTCAAGCTGCACCACCTGGTGGACGAGAAGATTCACGCTCGCTCCACCGGCCCGTACTCCATGATTACCCAGCAGCCGCTGGGTGGTAAGGCGCAGTTCGGTGGCCAGCGCTTCGGCGAGATGGAGGTGTGGGCCATGCAGGCGTACGGCGCGGCCTACACCCTGCAGGAGCTGCTCACCATCAAGTCTGATGACGTGGTGGGCCGTGTCAAGGTCTACGAAGCCATCGTCAAGGGCGAGAACATCCCGGATCCGGGTATCCCGGAGTCCTTCAAGGTGCTGCTCAAGGAGCTGCAGTCGCTGTGCCTCAACGTGGAGGTTCTGGCCTCTGACGGCACCCCGATGGAGCTGTCCGGGTCCGATGAGGATGACGAGGCCGCGTCGACGCTGGGCATTAACCTGTCCCGCGACGAGCGCGCCGATGCCGACTCCGACATCGCCTAAGACCTACGAAGCAACGAGAAATCCGTATAAGACTGACAATCCCCTCCGCCAACTAGGAGGGGGAAAGGGAGTTACGTGTTCGACGTAAACCTCTTCGACGAGCTTCGCATTGGCCTGGCTACCGCCGACGACATCCGCCGTTGGTCCAAGGGTGAGGTCAAGAAGCCGGAGACGATTAACTACCGCACCCTCAAGCCGGAGAAGGACGGCCTGTTCTGTGAGCGCATCTTCGGCCCCACCCGGGACTGGGAGTGCCAGTGCGGTAAGTACAAGCGCGTGCGATACAAGGGCATCATCTGTGAGCGCTGTGGCGTCGAGGTGACCAAGTCCAAGGTTCGCCGTGAGCGCATGGGCCACATCGAGCTCGCCGCCCCGGTGACCCACATCTGGTACTTCAAGGGTGTTCCGTCCCGCCTGGGTTACCTGCTGGACCTCGCTCCGAAGGACCTGGAGCGCATCATCTACTTCGCCGCCAACATCATCACCAGCGTCGATGACGAGGCCCGCCACGCGGACCTGTCCACGCTGGAAGCGGAGATGCTGCTGGAGAAGAAGGACGTCCAGGAAGACGCGGAATCGGAGATCGCCGAGCGTCAGGTGAACCTGGAGCAGGACCTCGCCGAGCTGGAGGCCGAGGGCGCCAAGGCGGACGTGCGCCGCAAGGTGCAGAACGCCGCGACGAAGGAAATGCAGCACATCCGCGAGCGGGCCGAGCGGGAGATCGACCGCCTGGAGGAGATCTGGCAGACCTTCGTCAAGCTGGCCCCGAAGCAGATGATTATCGACGAGACCATCTACGAGGAGCTCGTCGACCGCTACGAGGATTACTTCACCGGCGGCATGGGCGCGGAGGCTATCCAGACCCTCATCCGCAACTTCGACATCGACGCCGAGGTCGAGGAGCTCACCGAGATCATCAACTCGGGCAAGGGCCAGAAGAAGATCCGTGCGCTCAAGCGCCTCAAGGTCGTCGCCGCGTTCCAGCGTTCCGGCAACGACCCGGCGGCGATGGTGCTCGACGCCATCCCGGTGATCCCGCCGGAGCTGCGCCCGATGGTGCAGCTCGACGGTGGCCGTTTCGCCACCTCCGACCTCAACGACCTGTACCGTCGCGTCATCAACCGCAACAACCGCCTCAAGCGGATGATTGAGCTGGGCGCGCCGGAGATCATCGTCAACAACGAAAAGCGCATGCTGCAGGAGTCTGTGGACGCGCTCTTCGACAACGGCCGCCGCGGCCGCCCGGTCTCCGGTCCGGGCAACCGCCCGCTGAAGTCCCTGTCCGACCTGCTCAAGGGCAAGCAGGGCCGCTTCCGCCAGAACCTGCTGGGTAAGCGCGTGGACTACTCGGGTCGTTCCGTTATTATCGTCGGCCCGCAGCTCAAGCTGCACGAGTGCGGCCTGCCGAAGCTCATGGCCCTGGAGCTGTTCAAGCCCTTCGTCATGAAGCGCCTGGTGGAAAACGACTACGCGCAGAACATCAAGTCCGCCAAGCGCATGGTGGAGCGCCAGCGCCCCGAGGTGTGGGACGTCCTCGAAGAGGCCATCTCCGAGCACCCGGTGCTGCTCAACCGCGCCCCGACGCTGCACCGCCTGGGCATTCAGGCCTTCGAGCCGAAGCTGGTCGAGGGCAAGGCCATCCAGCTGCACCCGCTGGCTTGTGAGGCGTTCAACGCGGACTTCGACGGCGACCAGATGGCCGTCCACCTGCCGCTGTCCGCCGAGGCCCAGGCCGAGGCCCGCATCCTCATGCTGTCCTCGAACAACATCCTGTCCCCGGCCTCCGGCAAGCCGCTGGCTATGCCGCGCCTGGACATGGTCACTGGCCTGTACTTCCTCACCATGGACAAGGCCGAGGATGAGATCGGTGGCCAGGGCGGTTACCGTCCGGAGAAGTGGTCCGTCGCCGAGGGCGAGGAGCACGAGGCCGGCTCGCAGCAGGGTGTGTTCTCCTCCTACGCGGAGGCGATCATGGCCCGCGACCGCGGCGTGCTGGGCCTGCAGGCCCCGATCAAGGTGCGCATCTCTCACCTGCGCCCGCCGGCCGACATCGAGGCGGAGCAGTTCCCCGACGGCTGGCAGCGCGGCCAGGCCTGGACGGCGCGCACCACGCTGGGCCGGATCATGTTCAACGACCTGCTGCCGTGGAACTTCCCGTACCTGGAAGGCGTCATGGTCCGTAAGGGCGGCGGCTCCAAGAAGGTGCTGCTCGGTGACGTCATCTCTGAGCTGACGAACAAGTACCCGATGATCGCGGTGGCGCAGACGCTGGACAAGCTCAAGGACGCCGGTTTCTACTGGGCGACCCGCTCCGGCGTGACCATCACGATGGACGACGTGCTCATCCTTCCGAACAAGATCGAAATCCTCGAATCTTACGAGAAGGAAGCGGAGAACATCGAGCGCAAGTACTGGGACATGGGTGCCCTGACGGAGCGCGAGCGCTACGACCGACTGGTGGAGCTGTGGCAGGACGCCACCAACACCGTGGGTCAGGCGGTGGAGAACCTCTACCCGGATGACAACCCGATTCCGATGATCGTGAAGTCGGGCGCGGCCGGTAACATGCGCCAGATCTGGACCCTGGCCGGCATGAAGGGCATGGTCGTGAACTCCAAGGGTGACTACATCACCCGCCCGATCAAGACCTCCTTCCGCGAGGGCCTGTCGGTTCTGGAGTACTTCAACAACTCGCACGGCTCCCGTAAGGGCCTGGCCGATACCGCGCTGCGTACCGCCGACTCCGGCTACCTCACGCGTCGTCTCGTCGACGTCGCCCAGGACGTCATCGTCCGCGAGGATGACTGCGGCACCCGCCAGGGCGTGCGCGTCCCGGTCTCGGAGCCGGTCCTCGACGCCGCCGGTGAGGTCACCGGCCACCGTCGCCACTCGCTCGTCGAGACGTCCCTGTCGGGCCGCGTCCTCGCCGGCGACCTCAAGGACGACGCGGGGGAGATCCTCCTCGCCGCCGGCACCGACCTCACCGAGGAGCGCATCGACACCCTCGTCGAGCGCGGCATCGCCGAGGTCAAGGTCCGCTCCGTGCTGACCTGCCAGACGTCCACCGGCGTGTGCGCCAAGTGCTACGGCAAGTCCATGGCCTCCGGGCACCTGGTGGACATCGGCGAGGCGGTCGGCATCGTCGCCGCCCAGTCGATTGGCGAGCCCGGTACCCAGCTGACCATGCGTACCTTCCACCAGGGCGGTGTCGGCGGCGACATCACCGGCGGTCTGCCGCGTGTTCAGGAGCTGTTCGAGGCCCGCGTGCCGAAGAACCGCGCCCCGATCGCCTCCGTGGCGGGCACCATCTCGCTCGAGGACGAAGGCAACTTCTGGACCCTGCGCATCACCCCGGACGACGGCGGCGACGATGTTATCTACGAGAAGCTGTCGAAGCGCCAGGGCCTGGCCCAGGTCCGCCGCCCGATGGAGTCCAACCCGCAGGCGATGATCGAGCGTTCGCTCACCGAGGGTGACCACGTGGAGGTGGGCGACCGCCTGCTGCGTGGCGCCGCCGACCCGCACGACGTGCTGGAGGTCCTCGGCCGCCGTGGCGTGGAGAAGCACCTCATCGACGAGGTGCAGGCCGTGTACCGCACCCAGGGTGTGGCCATTCACGACAAGCACATCGAGATCATCATCCGGCAGATGCTGCGCCGCGGCACGGTCATCGACTCCGGTTCCACGGCCTTCCTGCCGGGTACCCTCGTTGACCTGTCCGAGGCGAAGCAGGCGAACGCGTCGGCGCTGGCCGACGGTGGGCAGCCGGCCGAGCTGCGCAGCGAGATCATGGGTATCACCAAGGCCTCGCTGGCGACCGAGTCGTGGCTGTCCGCGGCCTCCTTCCAGGAGACCACGCGCGTGCTCACCGATGCGGCGATCAACAAGCGCTCCGACGCCCTCATGGGCCTGAAGGAGAACGTCATCATCGGTAAGCTCATCCCGGCCGGTACGGGCATTTCCCGCTACCGCAACATCACCGTGAACACGAAGGACTCCTCGACCTTCGATTACTCGCTCGGTGGGGCGTCGGCCATCTATGGCGACGAGGCTGCCGAGGCGGAGTACACGGGCAAGTCGGTGCCGCTGGATGAGGCGTACGACTTCGGCTACTAAGCCGACGCGTTCTGGCTAGCGTCGGTCTGCCCCCTTTAGGTGGCACTAGCGCAGGTATTTCCTGTGCTAGTGCCGCTTTTTTGCGTTCTCCCGGAATATAATTCGGAACATAACCAACTCCTGGTAGAAAGCTGTGTACGCCATGAACGCCACCCCATCCACGACCACTCAACCACCCATAGTGAACGACCGTCACCTGCTCGGAATCGTCCTATCGCTATCCACGTTCTGGCTCTGCGCGCAGACCCTGCTCAACATCGGACAATCAGTGGCCGGCGAGTTGTCCATCAACCCCGGCGTCATGAACATCATCATTTCGCTGGCGTCGCTGGTCTGCGGCATGTTCATCGTCGTGTGGGGCGCGCTGGCCGATCGTTACGGCCGCGTCAAAATCATCATGCTCGGCAACGTCATGGCGATCATCGGCTCCCTGCTCGTAGGCCTTGCCTTCGGGCCGCCGATCATGGCCACCGCCATGCTCATCGGCGGGCGAGTACTCCAGGGCATGTCCACCGCCGCGGTGATGCCGGCGGCCCTCGGCCTTATCAACACCTACTGGGAAGGCCCGGCCAGGGCTAGGGCGCTATCGGTGTTCTCCATGGGTACCTTCGGCGGCATGGCGCTGACCTCCTCGTTCGGCGGCGTGCTCGCCGGCTCGCCGCTGGGGTGGCGGTCCATCTTCATCCTCGCCGTGGCCTTCGCCGTCATTGCGATGCTGCTGCTGCGCGCCGTCCCGGAGTCGGCCCCGCAGGCGGGAACCACGGCGGCGCTGGACCTCGTCGGCACCGCTCTGCTGGCCGTCGCAATGGTGAGCTTCCAGCTGGTACTCACCCAGGGCAGCGCCTGGGGCTGGACGAGCGTTACCACCCTGGCGATGGCGACGGTATTCATCGCGTCGACGGTGGCCTTCGTGTTCCAGGAACGCCGGGCGGACAACCCGCTCATCGACTTCGCCGTGTTCAAGAAGCTCCAATTCACCGGCGCGGTCCTCGCTAACTTCCTGGTGACCTCCTCGGCCGGCATGATTACGGTGTCCCTGTGGGTCCTGCAAGGCGCCGGCAACATGTCCGTGACCACGTCCGGCTACCTCACGTTGGGGTATGCGGCGGTGCTGTTGTCCATGATCCGCGCGGGTGAGAAGATGCTCAACAAGTACGGTCCGCGCCTGCCGATGCTCGTGGGTACGACGTTGGTGGCGCTGTCGGTCATCATGCTCATGGCGACGAACACCATGCAGCTGACGTACGTGGTCATCACTTTCGTGGCATTCTGCATCTATGGTCTCGGGCTGGCGCTCTTTGCCACTCCGGCGACGGCATCCGCCCTCGGCGCCCTCGGGCCCAACGAGGTGGGCGTCGGTTCGGGCATGTTCAAGATGGCGTCGTCGATCGGTTCTGCCATCGGCATCGCGGTGGCGACGACGGTGTTCATGGCGGTGCAGACGTCCGGCTCGACGGTGATTGGTGCGGTCATCGCGTACACCGGCCGGCAGTCGAATCTGGCGGTGCGCCAGGCGGGCACGATGAGCCTCGGCGCGCTCGCAGTGTTTGCCCTGGTAGCTGTCGTGTGCGTCATGTTTACAATCAGGAGCCAAAAATCGCCAAATGTTAAATAAGAGCGCACACGCAGTGTGTTACCTTCAGGATCTATGAGCGAGCAATTGCCTCCCGAGCAGCATCCGCCGACAGGCCAGTGGGCGCCCGTCAACCAGTCCCCCTACTTCGCTCAGCCGGGCCCGGCGCCGTCCGGTGGTCGCTCCGGGGGAATGACGGCGGTCATCGTCCTGCTCGCGGTCCTCATCGCGCTGATCGTGGCAGGCGGTGGCATTGCCGCGGGGTTCCTGCTGGGCCGGCAGCCTAACGAGCAGGGGGAGCCGGTCGAGCTCACGACGGTCATGGAGACCGTCACGGCCGCCAAGCAACCTGCGGACGGAGCGGGCAGGGGACAGGCAAAGCCCGCCCAGCCGAGCAAGTCCTCGTTCAGCTTCTCCGGCCTGGATGTGGCCGGGCCCACCAGTTGGCAGTTCGCCTACCAGGTGAAAGCTGACGTCGAGAGCTACTACCGCAGGAACGGGATCTTTCCTTCCTCGGTGACGTCATACAGCACAGTCACGGGCAAAAACTACACCATGACCTGCGAAGACATTGGTGCTGGCCTGCATTGCTACGGCGGCCGGGACGCGCACGTCTATCTGTACGACTAGTGAGTGGCAGTTATCGAAGCGGCGCGGCGGTGCGCCGTCGAAGCGTGCGTGGGTGGACAGCGTGTGCGGGCGCGGCAGCGTCGCTCGCGATCCTGGCGGCGGGGTGCACGATCCCGTCGGGCGGGTCGGCAAGGACGTCGACGATTACGTCGACCGTCACCGTCGAACCGGCACCTGAGTTGCAGACTGGCGACTGGGCGCGCGCCGTTGACGCGGTGGAGCAGGACACCGGCGCGGTGGTTGCAGTGGCGTGGTCCGACGGGGGCGTCGCCGGGTCTTTGAGTGACGTCACCGCGTGGTCGACGATCAAGGTGCCGCTGTCCATCGCCGCGGCGCGGCTGCACCCGGGTACCCAGCCGAGCATCGACGCGGCCATCATGCGAAGCGATAACGACGCCGCCCGGCAGTTGTGGGAGCACCTCGGCGGCGGGGAGCAGGCGGCGCAGGCCGTCGAGGCTGTGCTGCGGGAGGCCGGCGATCCCACGGAGGTGCAGCCCTTCGTAACCCGGCCGGAGTTCAGCGCCTTCGGGCAAACCCAGTGGGGTTTCGTAGAGCAGGCGCAGTTCGCGTCGCACTTGCCGGAGTTGGAAGCGTCGGACGCGGTGCTGGCGCCGATGCAGGCCATCGACCCGTCGCAGGCCTACGGCCTAGGCCGGCTGCCGGGCGTTGCGTTCAAGGGCGGCTGGGGACCCGACACTCAGGGGCGCTATGTGGTGCGGCAATTCGGGGTGGTCGATGGCAGGGGAGTGGCGATCGCGGCGATGGCTCCGGACGGCACCTACGAGTCGGCGCAGGTGATCCTGGATCGGCTCGCGTCGGAGGTGGTTGCGCCGCAGGTGGGCGTTTGGTAATCGGCGAGTCGTCTGCTAGTCTCGCCGTTACGTCCCACATTCTTGGTGGGAGGCTTCAGCGCCCGGATCTCCGGGTGCTGGGAAACAACCGGACGGGCCCTGGGAAAGAGCCCCAATATTTTTGTGTCTACACCAGATGGTTCGGTTTGTCTTCCACCAACATGTGCCCGAAGTTCTCTTGGGGCTCAAGCGAGAAAGAGAAGTATGCCTACTATTCAGCAGCTGGTCCGCAAGGGCCGTCACGATAAGAAGTCTGCGGTCTCCACCGCGGCTCTGAAGGGTTCGCCGCAGCGTCGTGGCGTGTGCACCCGCGTTTACACCACTACCCCGAAGAAGCCGAACTCGGCTCTTCGTAAGGTCGCCCGTGTTCGCCTGACCTCCGGCATCGAGGTTTCCGCCTACATCCCGGGTGAGGGCCACAACCTGCAGGAGCACTCCATGGTGCTCGTGCGCGGTGGTCGTGTGAAGGACCTTCCGGGTGTCCGCTACAAGATCATCCGCGGCGCGCTCGACGCCCAGGGTGTCAAGGACCGCAAGCAGGCCCGTTCCCGCTACGGCGCCAAGAAGGAGAAGTAATCAATGCGTAAGAATGCAGCTCCGAAGCGCCCCGTCGTCAAGGATCCGGTCTACCAGTCCGAGGTCGTGACCCAGCTCGTCAACAAGGTTCTCCTGGACGGCAAGAAGTCCACCGCCGAGCGCATCGTCTACGGCGCGCTGGAGAAGTGCCGCGAGAAGACCGGCACCGACCCGGTGGGCACCCTGGAGAAGGCCCTGGGCAACATCCGTCCGGACCTGGAGGTCCGCTCCCGCCGCGTCGGTGGCGCCACCTACCAGGTGCCGGTCGAGGTTCGCCCGGCCCGCGCCAACACCCTCGCTCTGCGGTGGCTGGTGACCTTCACCCGCCAGCGTCGTGAGAACACCATGATGGAGCGTCTCGCCAACGAGATCCTCGACGCCTCTAACGGCCTTGGCGCTTCCGTCAAGCGTCGCGAGGACACTCACAAGATGGCTGAGGCCAACCGCGCCTTCGCCCACTACCGCTGGTAGTTGAGAGCGTGAAAACTCGTCAAGCCCGATTGCCAGAGACTTCGGCGATCGGGCTTGCCGAGTATTATCGCCACCTCGCCTGCGCGAAGGGGACGAGCCGGGGCTTCCCGATCGTCGTGCTGCTATGAGTGCGCAGACGTGGCAGAATTAAACAGAACTGTTCGCTTCCACGGCGTTCGCCTAATGACTTTCGGCGGCGTCGACGACCTTAAAGTTGGGGTAATACTGTGGCACAAGAAGTGCTTAAGGATCTGAACAAGGTCCGCAACATCGGCATCATGGCCCACATCGATGCTGGTAAGACCACCACGACCGAGCGCATCCTGTTCTACACGGGTATCAACCGCAAGGTGGGCGAGACCCACGACGGTGCCTCCACCACTGACTGGATGGAGCAGGAGAAGGAACGCGGCATCACCATTACCTCCGCCGCGGTCACCTGCTTCTGGAACGGCAACCAGATCAACATCATCGACACCCCCGGCCACGTCGACTTCACCGTCGAGGTTGAGCGCTCCCTGCGCGTCCTCGACGGCGCCGTCGCCGTGTTCGACGCCAAGGAAGGCGTCGAGCCGCAGTCGGAGCAGGTGTGGCGTCAGGCCACCAAGTACGACGTTCCGCGTATCTGCTTCGTCAACAAGATGGACAAGCTGGGCGCTGACTTCTACTACACCGTCCAGACCATCAAGGACCGCCTGGGTGCGAAGCCGTTGGTCATGCAGCTGCCGATCGGCGCTGAGGACACCTTCGACGGCGTCGTCGACCTGCTGGAGATGAAGGCCATCATGTGGCCGGGCCGCGTCGAGGTGGGTGCCGAGCCGCAGATCCAGGAGATCCCGGCCGAGCTGGCCGAGAAGGCTGAGGAGTACCGCGAGGCTCTCGTCGAGACCGTTGCCGAGTCCGACGAAGCCCTCATGGAGAAGTACTTCGGTGGCGAGGAGCTGACCATCGAGGAGCTCAAGGCCGGCATCCGCAAGATGACCGTTGCCTCTGAGGTCTACCCGGTCTTCTGTGGTACCGCTTACCACAACAAGGGCATCCAGCCGGTGCTGGACGCCGTGGTTGACTTCCTGCCGACCCCGCTGGACATCGGCGAGGTTCACGGCCACGCCGTGGGCGAGGATGGCGCTGAGCTGACCCGTAAGCCGTCCGTCGACGCTCCGTTCTCCGCTCTGGCCTTCAAGATCGCGGTTCACCCGTTCTTCGGCAAGCTGACCTTCGTGCGCGTCTACTCCGGTCGCGTCGAGCCGGGCCAGCAGGTCGCGAACTCCACCAAGGGCAAGCGTGAGCGCGTCGGCAAGCTGTTCCAGATGCACGCCAACAAGGAGAACCCGGTTGAGGAGGCGCTCGCTGGCAACATCTACGCCTTCATCGGCCTGAAGGAGACCACCACTGGTGACACCCTGTGTGACCAGAACGACCAGATCATCCTGGAGTCCATGGACTTCCCGGATCCGGTTATCCAGGTCGCCATCGAGCCGAAGACGAAGTCCGACCAGGAGAAGCTGGGCGTGGCCATCCAGAAGCTCGCCGAGGAGGACCCGACCTTCACCGTCCGCCTCGACGAGGAGTCCGGCCAGACCGTCATCGGCGGCATGGGCGAGCTGCACCTCGATGTGCTCGTTGACCGCATGCGCCGCGAGTTCAAGGTGGAAGCCAACATCGGTAACCCGCAGGTGGCCTACCGCGAGACGATCCGCAAGGCCGTCAAGGACGTGGAGTACACCCACAAGAAGCAGACCGGTGGTTCCGGCCAGTTCGCGAAGGTCATCGTCTCCATCGAGCCGTATGCTCCGGAGCCGGAGACCCTCGAAGAGGGCGAGTCCGCGATCTACAAGTTCGAGAACAACGTCACCGGTGGCCGCGTTCCGAAGGAGTACATCCCCTCCGTCGACGCTGGTATCCAGGACGCCATGCAGTACGGCTACCTCGCTGGCTACCCGCTGGTGAACATCAAGGCCTCCCTTGAGGACGGCGCCTACCACGACGTCGACTCTTCGGAAATGGCGTTCAAGCTCGCCGGTTCCCAGGCCCTCAAGGAGGCCCTGGCCAAGGCGAAGCCGGTGCTGCTGGAGCCGCTCATGGCCGTTGAGGTCATCACGCCGGAGGAGTACATGGGTGACGTCATCGGCGACATCAACTCCCGTCGTGGCCAGATCAACGCCATGGAGGACCGCGCTGGCGCCAAGATCGTCAAGTCCAAGGTTCCGCTGTCCGAGATGTTCGGCTACATCGGTGACCTGCGTTCCCGCACCGCCGGCCGCGCGAACTTCACGATGATCTTCGACTCCTACGCCGAGGTTCCGAAGTCCGTCGCCGACGAGATCATCGCCGAGCGTAACGGCAACGCCAAGTAAGGCTGAAGCTTAAACACATCGCCGGCTGAAGGCCCTCGCCCCTTAAGGGGTGGGGGCCTTTCGCATAATTTGCTGTGGGTCTGGTTGTTCCTGGCTGGGCGTCGCGGTGGTGGGCTACACTGAGGAAAGTGTAAACATCTGATGTCTGACAAGTCAGGCACGTTGGGGCGCGGGAAGCCGTCGCCCCGCCCGAGAAGAAGGGGTACAACCATGAAGATCGCCCGCCTCGCCGTTGACGGCCAGCCGCGCTTCGCCGTCGTCGACGGTGACCAGGCCCAGCTGCTCGCCGCCGACACCATCGATGCCATCGGTGCCGGCGAACTCACCACCACGGGGGAAACCGTGGACATCGCCACCGCCGACCTGCTCGCCCCCGTGGTCCCCACCAAGGTCATCGCCATGAGCGGCACCTACCTCCAAGACCCGGCGGCTGAGTTCCGTCCGGGCGTGGACCGCGAGCCGTTCTTCTTCCTCAAGCCGCCGTCATCGGTCATCGGACCGAAGGCCGCCATCGAGGTTCCTGAGGTGGCGCGCGGCGCTGCCTACGAGGTGGAACTCGGCATCGTCATCGGCACGCGTTGCAAGGGCGCGACCAAGGACAACGCCCTCGACTACGTCCTCGGCTACACCGTGGTCAACGACGCCTCCGCCGGCGCCCTCATGCAAAAGGACGGCCAGTGGGCCCGCGGCAAGGGCCTCGACACGTTCTGCCCCGTCGGCCCCGTGGTGGAGACCGAGATCGCCAACCCCGACGACGTGCTCATCACCGCTTCGGTGGTGCGCGGCGGAGAGACCATCGAGTGCGTCGAGCAGTCGACGTCCACGCTCGTGTGGTCGGTGGCGCAGATCATCGAGTACGTCAGCGAGTTCTACACCCTGGAGCCGGGCGACATCATCGCCACCGGGTGCCCTCCCGGGGTCATCGCCATGGAGGACGGCGACGAGATCCACCTCGCCCTCGACGGCGTCGGCGAGCTCGTCAACCCCGTGCGTTACCTTTAAAACCAGCAAGCCTTCACCCGCCTTAGCGGCAATCGCGACGCCTTCCGTAATGCTCCGGGCAACGCAAAGCAGGCCTGAGCGGGCGGCGGCACCGGCGGGTGGGGAAACCCACGATTCATCAAGGAAACCCGCCAATGTACCTCGATCACCGCGCCGGCGCAGGAGTATTCACTGTCCCCGAGGCTGCCGTTCAACGACACGGCTCCCTACACCTGGATTTCGCCGCGACCGCGGACGCCGAGCTGCTTCGTGCCTCCGGGGCCGATGGCTGGATTACGCTGAGCCTCACTGGTGGGCGGCTCGACGGTGAAATCCACTCGGCGAGCGAGCATCGCAGACTCGATGCCGAGGACGCGGTTGGCCTCAACGATGGAGCCATTCACTCTGTGACGCTCACCGTCAATGACAGTGGAACCCATCTCTTCGTTGACGGCTACGAGGCGTTCTCCGCCACGACGCAACTGTGGTTCCGTGACCTCGGCATCGAGGAATTTACGGTGGATCCCGCAGAGATCATCACGGTGTATCGCGTGGCAGTGCTTGAGCCGGGTTTGACCCCACGGGCAGCAGTGGCGCTGGCCGTCGCGGCGGAACCGTTCGTCGAATTCGCCGCTGCTGAGCTATCAACGCGGGACGTGCAACGATGCTCCACGCTGCGCAAGGGGGCCATCCGCGCCCGCTTCCGGACTCGTGGCCGCGGTCAGCACGGTGTCGCCGTCACGGTGGTCGGTGTGGATGGCGTTATCCGGATGGGAATCGACGACGGGGGAAACCTCTATTATCGCGTCTGGTTAAGCGATGAATTGGTGGTGGAAGCCCTAGCCGAAGGGCGATGGGACGACGGTAATGACCACGACGTCGTGGCCGTCGTCGGCCATGGGGCAGTCGATCTCTACGCGGATGGTTACCAGGTTGTCCACGAACCGGGAATGGCCTTCTTCGCCGACCTGGGGAGCATCTCACAGGTGCTGGCGGGAATGGACGCCGATGGCAGACGGTTGTTCGGCGAAGTTTCAGAAGCTCATATCTTTGATGCGGTGCTCAGCGACCACCAGGTTAAGCGCCTGGCGTCCGTCGAGCCGCTGGAGACCCGGGCGTTGTTCGACACCGGATTGTTGGACTCTGCCAGCTACCGCATCCCTTCGCTGGTGACCTTGGCCTCTGGTGTGGTGGTGGCGGGGGCGGACCAGCGCGTGAGTATCCCGAATGACGCGCCGAATGACATTAATTTCACCATCCGACGCTCCCTCGACGGCGGGCGGACCTGGTTGGACGTACAGACCGTCATCGAGCACCCGGGTAGCGGATTGCTCGGCGCGTCGGCAACGGATTCGGTGCTGGTGCAGGACCGGGACACCGGCCGGTTGTTCTGCGTCCTTGACTTCTTCCCTGGTGGCATCGGCCAGCCCAACGCCGCGCTCGGGAGAGGCTTTGACGATTGTGGACGCCGAATCCTCCACGACGAAGAAGGCATGATCTACCTGCTTAAAGACGACGGTGAGGTGCTCACCGCGGAGGGGAAACCTACCAGCTACCGGGTGGCCTCGGACGGCAATGTCAACCGCGGCGGCAACATCTACTTAGCCGACGGCGTGGACCCCAATCAGACGCTGCTTGCACACCCCACGAGCTACCTTCAGATCATTTACTCCGACGACGACGGCGAGACGTGGTCCGCCCCGCGTGACATCACCGCGGAAGTGAAAGAGGAGTGGATGAGTTTCTGCGGAACCTCACCCGGCAACGGCATACAGCTGTCCCGCGGCGAGCACGCCGGGCGCATCCTCATCCCGCTCTATCACAACAACGAGCACCGGTCCGCCTTCTCGTGTGCTGCTTTGTATACGGACGACGGGGGTCAGACGTGGCATAGGGGCGCATCGACCAACGACGGTCGAAACATCGACGGGCAGGTGGTGAGCTCCCGCGACCTCATCTACGAACCCGCCTTCAGCTACGAGTCGGTATTCGTGGAAGACTCCCAGGGTCGGGTGCACGTGTGGATGCGCAACAACAACGCTGCTGGACGAGTGGCCCACGCCGTATCCGACGACGGCGGGACCAGCTGGGGCCAGGTGGACTTCGTGGACGCCATCCCGGAGATCTTCTCCCAGCCCAACGCCATCGCCGTCGACGTCGACGGCCACCCCGGCATTGTTTTCGCCAACGCCTCCCAGCTGGTGCCCTACCGCGGGCGCGGCGTGCTGCGGCTGAGCCTCGACGACGGGGCCACGTGGCCCCATAACCGGGTGTTCAATCCGAAGCACTACGTCTACCAATGCATGACGCAGCTGCCGAATGGCGACATTGGCTTGTTGTGGGAGCGCGAGCGGCAAGGATTATTCCTCAGTATTGTCCCGCTGACGTGGCTAACGTCGTCGCTGCAGGGATAAATACGGCGTAGCCCAGGCGGCCCATTTAGCGGGGTTGGGTGGAAGTTGCTAGGATGGCCGGGAGCGAATTTTAGGTGAGCACCGTTCGTTTGCTAGCGGACGGATGAAAACCTAGGATCGTATGGCCGGTACAGTTCGTGGCGGGCGATGAGCCTCGGCAGTCGTCGCATTGCCTGTGCCGGTGACGATTTTCAATATGTGGCTACGAAAGTCGTGGCCATGACGAAGTCCAGGAGGATATCCAATGGCAAAGGCGAAGTTCGAGCGCAAGAAGCCGCACGTTAACATCGGCACCATCGGTCACGTCGACCACGGCAAGACCACCACGACGGCCGCCATCACCAAGGTTCTGGCCGACCAGTACCCGGATGAGAACGAGGCCTTTGCGTTCGACGCCATCGATAAGGCGCCGGAGGAGAAGGAGCGTGGCATCACGATCAACATCTCCCACGTCGAGTACAACACCCCGAAGCGCCACTACGCTCACGTCGACGCCCCGGGCCACGCTGACTACATCAAGAACATGATTACCGGTGCTGCCCAGATGGACGGCGCTATTCTCGTCGTCGCCGCCACCGACGGCCCGATGCCGCAGACCCGCGAGCACGTTCTGCTCGCCCGCCAGGTCGGCGTCCCCTACATCCTCGTCGCCCTGAACAAGTGCGACATGGTTGACGATGAGGAAATCATCGAGCTCGTCGAGATGGAGGTCCGCGAGCTGCTGGCCGAGCAGGAGTACGACGAGGACGCCCCGATCGTTCACATCTCTGCTCTGAAGGCTCTTGAGGGCGACGAGAAGTGGACCGAGTCCATCGTCGAGCTCATGCAGGCTTGCGACGACTCCATCCCGGATCCGGAGCGCGCCACCGACCAGCCGTTCCTCATGCCGATCGAGGACATCTTCACCATCACCGGCCGCGGCACCGTCGTCACCGGCCGTGTCGAGCGTGGTCAGCTGAAGGTCAACGAGGATGTCGAGATCATCGGCATCAAGGAAAAGGCCATGTCCACCACCGTCACCGGCATCGAGATGTTCCGCAAGCTGCTCGACTACACCGAGGCTGGCGACAACTGTGGCCTGCTGCTCCGCGGCACCAAGCGCGAAGATGTCGAGCGTGGCCAGGTCGTCATCAAGCCGGGCGCCTACACCCCGCACAAGAAGTTCGAGGGCTCCGTCTACGTCCTGTCCAAGGATGAGGGCGGCCGCCACACCCCGTTCTTCGACAACTACCGTCCGCAGTTCTACTTCCGCACCACCGACGTCACCGGCGTCGTCAAGCTGCCGGAAGGCACCGAGATGGTCATGCCGGGCGACAACGTTGAGATGTCCGTCGAGCTGATCCAGCCGGTCGCCATGGACGAGGGCCTGCGCTTCGCCATCCGCGAGGGCTCCCGCACCGTCGGCGCTGGCCGCGTCACCAAGATCCTGGACTAATTCCTAGCCTAGGTATCGCCGACTAACGCGACGACACCCACTACCACTAGTTGGTAGTGGGTTTTTCGTATGCTTGGTGGCTGTGAAGGACCCCACCCGCATTCCCGGCATCATGGCCGACCTCACCTCCCTCTGGGAGGCGCAACCAGACCTCACCCTGGCCCAGGTGTGGGGGCAGCTGGAGTCCCGGGGTCTTTCCGCGGCGTCCACGGATGAGGACGTCCGCGCCCTGCTGGCGCAGGCCCGGGCCGACTACCCGGTGAACACCGGCGCCGTGCCGACGCGTCCGCTGCACCTTCGCACCGTGGAGCCGCAACGCCAGGTGACACTCACGCCCACAGCCGCAGGCCAGGTTCGGGTCACCGTCCGCGATCCCCGGACGGCCGTCCTGCCCGCAACATGGTTGGCGGCGTCGGTGGTGCGGGGGCGGGTGTCGGGCCCACTTGTCATCGACGGTGGTGAGGGCACTCACCACCGGTTGGGGATCATCACCGGCATACGCGCACTGCCTGCCGTGGACGTTCCGCACGGCGCGTGGATTACCCCGGAGCGTTTTGGCCACGTCCTCGTCGGCGTCGAAGTGAAAGCGCAGGACTCGCACGACTCGGAGCTCGTGCTCATCAGGCGGCGCGAGGCCACCGTCTATCACAGCCACCGCCGCGAAACCGACGTCAGCACGCACCGCTGGCACCGGTTGGCCGCGCTGCGCCTCGGGGAGCCCCTCGTGCTTGAGCTTGCCGGTGGGCGCCGGCTCACACTCGACGGGTACGTGGCCGACTATTTCCTCGTCGACGCCTAGGTGTGAGGTCCCGGCGGCCCGGCAGCCCGGCGGCCCGGCGGCGCCCTGGCGGTGGCGGGCAAGCCTATGCTCAACCTCATGAACACAGGCCCGCTTGAGTGCGCTAACCCTCCCACCGACGAACCCGCCGAGGTCGATCTCCAGCTGTACCGCCACCGGTGGCGGACGGTGGTGAGCTCCTGCGTCGCCATCGCGGCCGTGCTGCTCATCACGCCGGCGCTTATCGACCTGGCCACGGGCCCGCTGCCGAGGACGAGCGCACCGGTGCTCGTCGGCGCCGGGACGCCCGCTGAACGCCCCGTAGAGGTGGACGGGCGCCCGCTGGAGTGTCAGCTCGCGCCGACGCAGGGAATGCACAAGGCATTCAACTGCGATGGCCAAAGGTTGACGCTGCGCGCCGACGCCGTCGAAGTGAGCACCGAGCACGCCCTGCGGCGGATGCATCGTGCTGTGGAGGGCGGTGGAACGATAGCCCAGGATGCACAGCTGCTTAGCGACGGTGAGGCCCGTGTGCTCGTCGACCTGGAGGCGCACCGCGTGTCCTACGCCGCCCCGGCCGACGTCGACGGCACCCGCTACATCCTCTTCGCCTCCTACCCGGTCACCGACGCCACCACCGACCACGAAGTGCTCCTGGACACGCTGTACCGGGAAGTCACCAGCCAGCCGGTGCCCTCTCAGTGGGAGTTCCCGGCACTGGGCGTTTCTCCGCTGGCCGTTTCTACCGGCGATAGCCCCGACGATGCGGACAAGGAGGCCGAGAAATGAAAACCAACAACCTGGTGTGGGCCGTCGTGATCCTAGGCACCATAGCGGTGGGCAGCTCCGTGTGGCTCTACGGACGAATGTCCCCGGTCGCCCTGCTCGTGTCCGTGGTGGTGTCGGCGGTGCTCGGCGGCGGTGTGTGCGGGTTACTCGCGGCGTCGTCGCTGTGGCCTCGCACCGGTGGTGACCGTGCGGCGTGGCTGTGGGCGTCGTTGGCCTGGGGCGGGGGAATCTGCGTAGTGGTGGTCCGTGCGGTGTTCCTCGGGCCCGGGACGCTGGCGGTCAAGGCCGGCTGGGAGCAGGCAGAGTATTCCTTCGGCGGAGCCTGGCCAGAGGAAATCATGAAGACGCTCGGCATCGTGGTGATTGCCTACACCTGCCGGTGCGTCACCCGCCCCTGGCATGTCTTCCTCACCGGTATTTTCATCGGCCTCGGCTTCGAGCTGGTGGAGAACGCCCAATACGCCGTGGGCATGGCGGTGGACAGCCCGGTGTCGGATCTCCGCGGGGCGTTGACCTCGTGGCTTATCCGGCTGCTGTTCGGGTTGTTCGCGCACAGCCTGTACTCGGGCATTATCGGCTGGATCCTCGGGCTGGCGCTCACCGGGGAGCACCGTTCGGCCGGGCGACGGATCGCCATCGCGCTCGCCGGCTTCGGCGCCGGTTTCGGCCTACACTTCGCCTGGAATTACCAGTTCAGCAGTGACGTGGTCAATGGCGTCTGGCTGTTGGGCTGCGCGGTGGTCATGTACGGCACCGTCGTGTGGATCTTCTTCAAGTCTCGACGCCTCGCACGGCGCGAACGGCCACGCCCTGCGCAGGCTTAAGGCGCACACTTAGCACCGCGCACGCACAAGGGCGCCGCCCGGCCCCCAGCGATGGGTGGCGGGCGGCGCCGTGGTGAGACGCGGATCCCCGGCGGGCGGCGTCGGCTACCTAGTGGGACTCGACGGGTGCGAGCTCGATGAGGTAGCGGGTATCGACGTCAATGCCGGGCAGCGCCTCGCGAATGTCGCGCTCCGCGGTGTCGATCTCTCGCGTCAGGCGGTTGAGGTCAACCTGCGGTTCGGCCTGGATGGTCCACACCGCGGTGGGGCGAGCGCGATCGTACTTCGTCGCGGTGCGCACCTTGTTAACACCGCGAGTCTGGCTCAGGCGGTCGGCGACGGCGCTGGCGACCTGCGACGTCGAAATCGTCACGTCGCCGGTGCCTGCGTTCTCCTGCGAGGTCACGCGGTTAAAGCCACGCGGACGGATGTTCGCCAGCAGCCACCACAGACCGAGGACGACGCCGGCCACCGCGAGGGCGATAAGAGCCGTGGGGAACCACGGTGACGCAAAGAAGCGTTCGAGCATCGGCTGGTCATACCAGCGGCCAATCTCGTGGGCGAGGGGGACGTTGAGGCTGAACGCCAACGCCCACACACCCACCGCGAGGACAATCACCCCGACGAGGAAGATGATGACACGGTCAAGGCCGGCAAGGAATCGGGTCATTTCTGGCCTCCCAAGGAATCGGTGGTGACCGGGGACTCGGCCGTCGTGGTGCCAGCGGTTGCCGGCGCGGTGAGTGCGGCGGTATCGGCCGGCTCATCCGGCTGTTCAACGGCGGCCAGGCTCGGCGGCTCTGCCGCCTCGATAGCCACCGCGACCTGGAAGTCCTCGCCGAAGGCGGAGGCGAGGCGATGCGAAATCGCGTCGCGGATGCGCTCCTGCTCGGCCGCGTCCACCGCGGACGACAGGGCCGTCACGGTCACCTTCTTCTTGGAGGCCTTCGAGCGGGCCGACGTGACGCCGGGCACCGCCTTCGCCCGCGCCGTGGCGTAGCGGGCGATGTCCACCGGCCGGACCCACACCGACGCGTCGGTGCCAGCCACCTGGCGGTGGCGCTTCCGGCGCGGGCTGAGGGCGGCAACGAGGAACCACAGCGCCACCGCGATGGCGACGGCCCCAGCGAAGCCGACGGCCGACGGCGACAAGCTCGTCAACCAGCCAGGCAGGTCCAGAACATAGGGGGCGTCCGGCCCCTGCCGGTAGAAGGCCAGGGCCTCGGTGGTGGCAAATACACCCAGGCCTACCAGCAGGAGGCTGAGCAGGATAGCGATCCACCGCACCTGCGGCGAGGCCACAGGTTGCTGGGTGGATGCGGAGGGGTTCTTATCGGACACGTCGAACCTCCTTTGCGGGGGCGACCGTCACGGGCCGCACGCGCAACGGTGTGGCGGTGACCGTCTTCGTCGGCGCGAGCTCGTTGACACTGATCGGGCGCAGCGGCCACTCGCGGGGCGGCTGCGGATGGTAAATCGGCAAGGGTTCCGGGGCGCGCACCGACAGGATGGTCTTGCGCGGTACGCGGATGCTCCGGGCTGTGAGAGCGCGCGGCTCCCGAATGGGCACGAGCGGGTGCTGCCTCGGTACGTCGACGCGCACCGGCGCCGGCGCCTTCGGGTCCCTGACCGGGGTGAGCGGGCGCTCGGGCACCTCGGCGGGGGACCACACCTGCGTCGGGGAGACGACGGGCGAGGTCGTGGTGACGTCCTCCGGGGCGACGATGCCCACCAGCGCGGCCGGCTCGGCGGTCTCGGGGGAGTAGACCTCGATGCCGTCGGCCGTCTCGGGGGAGTAGACCTCCACACCGTCGGCCGTCTCGGGGGAGTAGACCTCGATGCCGTCGGCCGTCTCGGGGGAGTAGACCTCGATGCCGTCGGCCGTCTCGGGGGAGTAGACCTCGATGCCGTCGGCCGTCTCGGGGGAGTAGACCTCGATGCCGTCGGCCGTCTCGGGGGAGTACACGTCGACGGTGTTCGTGGTCACCGGGGAGTAAACCTCCACCGTCGGGGTGATCGTGGCGGGGAGCACCTCCGCGACGAGCGGAGTGACGGCGATGGTGCCGAGCTCCGGGTCGTGCGGGTGCGTACGCACGTCGTCGAGGCTGACGCGACGCGAGGAGGGCACGGTCTGCTCGACGGTGACGTTGATCTGGGTAGCCGTGTAGCCCAGCATCTCCTCCAACCAGCGCTGAATCGTGCGCTGGGCCTGCGCCGCCACGTCGGTGACCGGGGCCGGCCACGACACTGCAAGGTAGGAGTCCACCTGCACGGTCTGCCCTTCCGGCTCTACCCGGAAGTCGCAGCGCGGGTAGCTACGTGTGCCGATGTCGGTCCACGTACTGGTAATCGTCTCGACTCCGGGGACCGCCGCCGCTGCGTTATTGATGACGGTGGTGAAGACCCGGTCCGAGAAGTCGTTGCGTCCGCTCACCCGCGACCACCGCGTCCAGAGAAAATATTGTCGACGATGCTCTTGAGGTCAATGCGGCCTTCAAAGTGGGCGCCGGCGACGCCGCCAATGAGCCCAAAGAGCAGGGCCCAGAGGAATCCGGCGAAGCCGCCGACGGACACTGCGACGGCGACGAGAAGGCCGGCCAAAAGGCCAATGATGGTCATGTTCTGCATGATGTCTCCTGTGAGAGGCTGGCTTAATTCGATATGAGTACTTAGACGGCGTCGGCGATGATGACGTCAACCGCGTAGTCGGTCAGCGGGGCAACCGCGGTGCGGATGCGTTCGCCGAGCTCATGAAGCGGGGCGCCGCCCAGGCTCGCCAGGTCGGCGACGACGTGTACCCGGAGGGTATCGTCGCCCAGGCGCAGGCCGCGGGCACGCTCGCCGGGGTACAGCAGGGAAACTTCGCCGAAGGTACCGGCATACATGTCATGCACGCCTGGCACAGCCAGGACGGACTTGACGATCGCATGGGCGGTGTCGTAGGCGATGGGATCGTTGATGAGACTCACGTCCGGTTCCTCCCGGTTCTACATAGAAAACGGGGCCATCGAAGGCCATTGCCTTAACTATCGATGGCCCCGTCGGGGTATGGGCTACTGGACGCGGGAGGTCAAAGCCTGCTGCTCGGTGGCGGTGAGCTCCTTCTGCTCCGGCTCATCGTTGGACTTGTCGTCCTGCGGCAGGTGAACGTCGGTGACGGACACGTTGACCTCGGTGACCTCAAGGCCGGTCATGCGCTCGATGGAGCGGGTAACGTTGCGACGGATCGCCTCGGCCAGCTCGTGGATGGCAACGCCGTACTGGGCGACGATGGAGATATCGGCGGCAGCCTGGGTCTCGCCAACCTCAACGTTGACGCCCTGCTGGACGTTCTCGGAGGCACCGAAGGTGTCGCGGATCTGGCCCATCATGCGGGCGGCGCCGCCACCGAGAGCGTGCACACCGGAGACCTCGCGAGCGGCGATGCCGGCGATCTTGCCGACGACGACGTTCTCGATGGTGGTGCGGCCGTTGCCCTTTTCGTTCTGCTCGGAGACGGTCGCGGCGGTGGACTCGTTCTTCGCGGTCTTCTCAGCCATGGGATTCCTTTCATTGGGCGCTATGTACGCGTTGTGAATAACGTATTGACGTGCTGAGCACGCACTAGTTCCCAGGTTAACGTGAGCTGACGGGGCTTTGGGTAACAGTTGGGCAACGTTACGGTGGCGATTCGGTGACATGTCTCCGAAATGGGACGCGCGTCCTTTTTGGCTCTTTGCAGTTGGGGGTATAGCCGGGTAGTTGACCCCCATGGCGGGAGTCGGGTCGAGGTCCTTGGCGGGATGGGTGTTGCGGCATCACGCATTACGAAGAGCCGGGCACCTTGGCCGTTCTTCGATCACCCAGGCTCGAGCAACAGCCCGACTGAGGCGATCACCGCCAGATTGGATCATCTTCGTTGTACTGCTCTGGGGTGTTCTAACCTCACGTACTACTTTCGCCCGGAGCTTGTTCGAGGCTGGTGGGTTCAGGCCCCGGCTGCACCTTCAACGGTGAAGAGCTGGGGATACTCCGCCCCAGGCGATGCACGTGCATCACCTCTCGAGCCTGCGCCCGCCCCGGGCCACCAGCCCGACCGTTTCCTGTGAACCACTATGCATGGCAGACCCAACCACGTTTGCCAGCGTCGGGAATTCTCCGCCCCAAACGATGCACGTGCATCGCTTCCGCCTCCCGCGGCTGACCCCGGGCCCCAGGCCAAACGTTTGCTGTGAACCACTATGCGCGGCATACCCACCCTCACCCAGAGACGGGAATCCTCGACCCCAAGCGATGCACGTGCATCGCCTCCGTCTCTCACGGCTGGCCTCGGGCTACTAGGCCCAACGTTTCCTGTGAGCCACTATGCGCGGCAGGCCCAACCACGTTTGCCAGCGCCGGGAATCCTCCGCCCCAAGCGATGCACGTGCATCACCTCCGTCTCTCACGGCTGGCCCCGGGCCACCAGCCCGACCGTTTGCTGCGAACCACTATGCGCGGCAGGCCCAACCGCGCCTGTCGGCGGCGCTTGAAAAGCAGCAGAGCCCCGTCGAATCGCCGGCCCCAAGCGATGCATGTGCATCGTCTCCGTCTCCCGCGGCTGACCTCGAGCCACCAACCCGAACTTTCCCTGCGAAAACCACTATGCACGGCATACTCACCCTCATCCCGCGCCGGGGGTCCTCTGCCCAAGCGATGCACGTGCATCGTCTCCGTCTCCCGCAGCTGCCCTAGGGCCACCAGTCCGAACGTTCGCTGTGAACCACTATGCGCGGCATACCCGCCGTCATCCAGCGCCGGGAATCCTCCACCCCAAGCGATGCACGTGCATCGCCTCCATCTCCCGCAGCGAACTTCCCCGGCTACGCCCTCAACTGTGAAGAGCCCCTTCTTGCGACGGCGTCCATGGGCGCGGTGGAGCGTCGGAGCAAAAGTTTGCCAAAGAGGGCCTCGTCATGGTTTAATACCGGGGTTGCCTCAACATGGCACGAGGTTTTACCAGCTCACCGCAGGTGAGGGACGTAAAGCGGGCGTATCGATGGTGAGGTGAACATGACACCTTCGTTCCGACGAGGTTGCCGTCGCCCTTGGCTTCAAGGGGGAGGGGACGTCGCTGGTGGAAGGCTTCGCAATCGGAGTAGGTCGGCCGACTAGCAGGCGCGGCATCCCGAGCGTGAAGACCGGAGAAGGGGCATGGCAAATAAACAGCGGCAGTATACGTAGGGCCACGCTTAGCACCAACTACTTGGTCCCTTCGCCGTGACGGCTTACGGGCCTTGTACCCCGTCGTCACTGGAGTGGACTGCGGTGACCGTTTATTTGTCGGCGGTGCCCAGCTCCAGGCGTCATGGCAGTGAAGACAACGACAACTGGCGTTGCGCCCGAAGCCCCAAGCTCCGGACAACGTTATAGAGACATGAGAAGCAATCCCCACCGCTCATCGATGTGGGGTAAGCGAGGAAGAGGATAAGCGTGGCGGGACAGAAGATCCGCATTCGGCTGAAGGCCTACGACCATGAGGCGATCGACGCATCCGCGAAGAAGATCGTCGAGACCGTCACCCGCACGGGTGCGCGCGTGGTCGGCCCGGTGCCGTTGCCCACCGAGAAGAACGTATACGCCGTTATTCGTTCTCCCCACAAGTACAAGGACTCTCGCGAGCACTTCGAGATGCGCACTCACAAGCGCCTCATCGACATCCTCGACCCGACGCCGAAGACCGTCGACGCGCTCATGCGCATCGACCTCCCGGCCAGTGTCGACGTGAACATTCAGTAATCACGAGTTTTCGAAAGACTTTGGTAGCGGAGAACTAACACATGAGTGAAAACGAGATCAAGGGCATTCTGGGCAAGAAGCTCGGCATGACCCAGGTCTTCGACGAGGACAACCGGGTTGTTCCGGTCACCGTCGTCGAGGCCGGGCCGTGCGTGGTCACCCAGATTCGTACCCCCGAGACCGATGGCTACAGCGCCATCCAGATCGCCTTCGGCGAGATCGACCCCCGCAAGGTCAAGAAGCCGCAGGCAGGCCACTACAAGAAGGCCGGTGTCACCCCGCGCCGCCACGTCACGGAGATCCGCATGGACGACGTCTCCGCGTACGAGGTTGGCCAGGAGATCAAGGCTGACATCTTCGAAGGCGAGACCTTCGTCGACGTCACCGGCATCACCAAGGGCCACGGCTTCGCCGGCGGCATGAAGCGCCACGGCTTCTCCGGCCAGGGTGCCGCTCACGGTAACCAGGCCTCCCACCGTCGCGTGGGTGGCATCGGTGCCGCCGCGACCCCGGGTCGCATCTTCAAGGGCAAGCGCATGGCTGGCCGCATGGGCGGCAACCGCGTCACCACGCAGAACCTGAAGATCCAGAAGATCGACGCCGAGTCGAACATCATCCTCATCAAGGGCGCCATCCCCGGCGCCAAGGGCGGTCTCGTCACCGTCAAGACCGCAGTGAAGGGCGGTGCACGCGCATAATGACTCTCAACATTGACGTCCTGACCGCTGAGGGCACCACCAACGGCTCCGTGGAGCTGCCGGCCGAGATCTTCGATCGTGAAGCCTCCGTCGCCCTCATGCACCAGGTGGTGAACGCCCAGCTTGCTGCCGCTCGCCAGGGCACCCACTCCACCAAGACCCGCGGCGAGGTCCGCGGTGGTGGCCGCAAGCCGTTCCGCCAGAAGGGCACCGGCCGCGCCCGCCAGGGTTCCATCCGTGCGCCCCACTTCACCGGCGGCGGCGTTGTCCACGGCCCGAAGCCGCGCGACTACTCCCAGCGGACCCCCAAGAAGATGATCAAGGCTGCCCTCTACGGCGCCCTGACCAACCGCGCCCAGAACGAGCGCATTCACGTCATCGAGGAACTGGTCCCCGGCCAGACCCCGTCGACCAAGTCCGCCCGTACTTTCATCGAGCGCATCACCGACCGCAAGAGCGTCCTGCTGGTCGTCGAGCGCGAGGACACCAACGGCCGTCTCAGCGCTAACAACCTGCCGAACGTCCACATCCTCGAGCCGGCTCAGCTCAACGCCTACGACGTCCTCAACGCTGACGACGTTGTCTTCTCGGTGGCCGCTCTGCATGCCTTCGTTAACCGCGCCACCGGTGCGGAGCAGAAGGAGGAGAACAACTAATGGTAGACACTTCTAACCCGCGCGACATCATCATCGCGCCGGTGGTCTCCGAGAAGTCCTACGGACTCATGGAGCAGAACGTGTACACGTTCTTTGTCTCCCCGGACGCCAACAAGACTCAGATCAAGATTGCCATCGAGCAGATCTTCGGCGTGAAGGTCGCCTCCGTGAACACCGTCAACCGTGCCGGCAAGCGCAAGCGCACCCGCACCGGTTACGGCCAGCGCAAGGCCACCAAGCGCGCGTACGTGACGCTTCGCGAGGGCAGCGACTCCATCGACATCTTCGGCGCCGGCGCCTAAGAAAGGTCGAAAGGTAAGGAATAACTATGGCTATTCGCAAGTACAAGCCGACAACTCCGGGTCGCCGTGCCAGCTCCGTCTCCATGTTCGACGAGATCACTCGCTCGACCCCGGAGAAGAGCCTGCTGCGTCCGCTTCCGAAGAAGGGCGGCCGCAACACCCACGGCCACATCACGACTCGCCACCGCGGCGGCGGCCACAAGCGTCGCTACCGCGTCATCGACTTCAAGCGCAACGATAAAGACGGCATCCTGGCCAAGGTCGCTCACATCGAGTACGACCCGAACCGTACCGCCAACATCGCTCTGCTGCACTACTACGACGGCGCGAAGCGTTACATCATCGCACCGAAGGGCCTCAAGCAGGGCATGGTGCTGGAGTCTGGCGCTGGCGCCGACATCAAGGTGGGCAACAACCTGCCGCTGAAGAACATCCCGACCGGTACGACGATCCACGCCGTGGAGCTCAAGCCGGGCGCGGGCGCCAAGCTGGCCCGTTCCGCTGGCACGTCCATCCAGCTGCTCGGTAAGGAGCACAACTACGCGGTTCTGCGTATGCCCTCCACCGAAATCCGCCGCGTGGACATCAACTGCCGCGCCACCATCGGTGAGGTCGGCAACGCCGACCAGATCAACATCCGCTGGGGCAAGGCCGGCCGTATGCGCTGGAAGGGCTGGCGCCCGACCGTCCGTGGTGTCGTCATGAACCCGGTTGACCACCCGCACGGTGGTGGTGAGGGTAAGACCTCCGGTGGTCGCCACCCGGTCAGCCCGTGGGGCCAGAAGGAAGGCCGCACCCGCAACCCGAACCGTTACTCGAACAACATGATCGTGCGCCGTCGTCGCCCGAACAAGAAGCGCTAAGAGGAGGTAAACAATGCCACGCAGCCTTAAGAAGGGCCCGTTCGTCGATGAGCACCTCCTCAACAAGGTGGATGCTCAGAACGAGGCCGGTACCAAGCAGGTCATCAAGACCTGGTCGCGTCGCTCGACCATTCTCCCCGATTTCATCGGTCACACCTTCGCCGTCCACGACGGCCGCAAGCACGTGCCGGTGTTCGTCGATGAGTCCATGGTCGGCCACAAGCTCGGTGAGTTCGCTCCCACCAAGACCTTCAAGGGTCACGTCAAGGATGATAAGAAGGGACGTCGATAAGCGATGAGTGACAACATCACCTCCGCGCACGCGACCGCTCGTTTCGTCCGCGTCACCCCCATGAAGGCGCGCCGCGTCATCGACCTGGTTCGCGGCAAGTCCGTGTCCGAGGCGCTCGCGATCCTGAAGTACGCCCCCCAGGGCGCTGCGAAGCCGGTGGCCAAGGTCGTCGCCTCCGCCGCCGCCAACGCCGAGAACAACTTCGGCCTGGACCCGCGCACCCTGGTCATCTCTGAGGCCTACGCCAACGAGGGGCCGACCATGCGTCGCTTCCAGCCGCGCGCTCAGGGCCGTGCTTTCCAGATCCGCAAGCGCACCAGCCACATCACCGTGGTTGTCGAAGCCAAGGAAGGGGCCAAGTAATGGGCCAGAAGATTCATCCTCACGGCCTCCGACTGGGCATTACCGCCGACTGGAAGACCCACTGGTTCGCCGAGAAGAACTACTCGGAGTACGTCGCTGAGGACATCAAGATCCGCGAGTACCTGTCCAAGGGCCTCGAGCGCGCCGGCATCGCCGACGTCGTCATCGAGCGCACCCGGGACCGCGTGCGGGTGGACATCCACACCGCCCGTCCGGGCATCGTCATCGGCCGCCGCGGCGCCGAGGCTGATCGCATCCGCCGTGGCCTGGAGAAGCTGACGGGCAAGATGGTTGCCCTCAACATCCTCGAGGTCAAGCAGATCGACGCCAACGCCACCCTCGTTGCTCAGTCCATCGCCGAGCAGCTGGTCAACCGCGTTGCCTTCCGTCGCGCTATGCGCAAGGCCATCCAGTCCGCCATGCGCCAGCCGCAGGTCAAGGGCATCAAGGTCGTCTGCTCCGGTCGTCTGGGCGGCGCCGACATGTCCCGCGTCGAGCGCTACCACGAGGGCCGCGTTCCGCTGCACACCCTGCGCGCCGAGATCGACTACGGCGTTGCCGAGGCGGCGACCACCTTCGGTCGCATCGGCATCAAGGTGTGGATCTACAAGGGCGACGTCGTCGGCGGCGTCCGTGAGTCCGAGCTGAACGCACCGTCCGAGCGCGGCGGCCGCGGTCGTAACGACCGTCGTCCGCGCCGCGGCGGCCAGCGTCGTCAGCGCGCTGAGAAGAAGGAGAGCTAACCACCATGCTTATCCCGAAGCGCGTCAAGTACCGTCGCCAGCACCGTCCTACCCGTAGCGGTGTCTCCAAGGGCGGTAACCGCGTGTCCTACGGTGACTACGGCATCCAGGCCCTCGAGCCGGCCTACGTCACCAACCGTCAGATCGAGGCCGCTCGTATTGCGATCAACCGCCACGTCAAGCGCGGCGGCAAGGTCTGGATCAACATCTTCCCGGACCGTCCGCTGACCCAGAAGCCGCTCGGCGTGCGTATGGGTTCCGGTAAGGGCCCGGTTGAGAAGTGGGTGGCTAACGTCAAGCCGGGCCGCATCCTCTTCGAGATGTCTTACCCGAACGAGGCCGTTGCTCTGGAGGCCCTGCGCCGCGCTGGCCAGAAGCTTCCCTGCAAGGTCCGCATCATCAAGAAGGAGGACCAGTTCTAATGGCTACCGGTACCCCCGCATCCGAGTTCCGCGAGCTCAGCAACGAGGACCTGACCGCCCGCCTGGCCGAGGCCAAGGAAGAGCTGTTCAACCTCCGTTTCCAGCTGGCCACCGGCCAGCTGACCAACAACCGTCGTATCGGCGCCGTCAAGCGTGACATCGCCCGCATCCTCACCATCCTGCGTGAGCGCGAGCTGGGCCTGTCCTCCGCCCCGGGAGCTGATCAGTAATGAGCGAGAACAACGTGACTGAAACCAAGCAGCAGGGCGCCCGCAAGGTCCGCATCGGCTACGTCGTTTCTGACAAGATGCAGAAGACGATCGTCGTCGAGCTCGAAGACCGCAAGCGTCACGCCCTCTACGGCAAGATCATGCGGACCAACAAGAAGGTCAAGGCGCACGACGAGAACGAGATCGCCGGCATCGGCGACCGCGTTCGCATCGAGGAGACTCGTCCGCTGTCCAAGGACAAGCACTTCCGCCTCGTCGAGATCATCGAGAAGGCTAAGTAACGCCTCCTAGCTGCTCCTAAGCAGCTATGACGCACAAGCGGCCCCCGCCTGAAGGTTGGGGGCCGCTTTCGTCGTTTCAGTCGCCGCGCATATGAGCAACCTAGGGTTTAGGCTTTAAGGAAAACCAATCGACGTCGCTAGCAGGAGGAAAATTGTGAAGCGTTTTCTTGGCAGTCTCGTCGCATTGTCCGTCCTAGCTGCTGGTTGTTCTGGCCCGGGTGATGCTGGTCTCGATTCAACGCAGCCTGAACCGGGCACCGCAGCGCCCATCAACACAACGACCAACACGCGAACCGTTGAGCCGGCCCCTAGTGATGAACCTCTGACCGCGGAGGAAGCATTTGCCCCAGTTTTCCACAACCCGGCTGCCTACGCCGCAGTGAGCCAGCACGAGTTGTTCGTGCCCGACGGCACGTACTCCTATGCTTTCGCTGATGTCACGGGCGACGGCGTCGCGGAGATGCTGTTGAAGACGGACGGCCATCCTTTCGCCCCCATCAAGGTGCTCGTCGCTGCCGATGGCGGTGTGGTTCCCATCGGTGGCTATGTCGTCGACGGAGCCGCCGAAGCCGGGGGTGGGCGTATGTCTGTCAGGGCATCGCAGACAGGGCGCGGCATCTACCAGATTTCCGGGAACTCGGCGCAGCCTGATTGGAAACATGAGCTGTTTGGCGTGGTCAACGGCAACCTGGAAACGCTGGAAACTCAACCCATCGGCTTTGATGAGGAACTTCCGGATTACGTTCAGATCGCTTGGCTAGATATCCACTAGCCCGGCATCCTCGGCGCGCGCTAGCGGGCCCCACTGGGCGCGCGCCAGGTCAACGCATCTCGCCCGCTCAAACTCAGGCGCGAAGCCGATAGCTTGGGGCGGTCGCCGCCATCGCTACTGCGGTGAGCAGGGTTGCGCATCCGCCGGCCAGCACCCAGAACTGCGGATAGTCGCCCATACGGAACACCCACGCCCACAGCCCACTCCACCCCAGCCAGCTACCTAGCGGGAAGCTGCAGCTCACCAGGCTCCACACCAGCACAATCAACGACACAGCTAGCGACGTACCCACCGATACGCTGGCCAATAGGAAGGTGACCGCCACGATCATGGCCGTGCCGGCGGGGGCGACGATGAGCTGGTACGGGCCGGCGCCTGCGCACACCCCACCAGCAACCACCGCTGCCGCGGTGAAACAGGCGGCGACGGCGGTGGTCACAGGGAGGAGCATCCTCCGGCTGCGGCGGTAGCTCAGTGCTGGCCAGGCCGCGCCGTGGGTGGTCCAGGCGGTGATCCCGGTGATGGTCGCAGCGATCGGGAGTGCGCCTAAAGCCCACATGGTAGAGGACACGGTCGGCCCCCACACCACGCGCACGAGTACGAGAAGCAGGCACATAATCACAGCAAGAAAGACCCACACGCGCCACGGCAGGGCGACGCTCATCGCACGCACAAAGCTGCGGCGAGTCTGCGTCGGCAACCGATCCCGGACCAGGTCCGAACTGTGATTCCGGGAGGGTGCCTGCCCCCCTAACAGGCGTGAGCCGGCGCTGCCCCGGGCTGGCGAGGTGGCCCACACCGACACCACAGCACAGCCCACACCAAGCGCCAAATAGAGCACCAACGGCGCGACGACGGGATAATCCAGCACCGCCTCCCCGGGCAGCGCCAACACGGAGTTCGCGTGGATGGCGAACGTCGGCAAGGTGGGGATAAGCGGCCACGTCCACGGTTGCCAGAACCAGGTGCCGGCGTCGACGGCCGGTTCTGTGGTCAGCGGGGCGGCTACGGACATCGCCAACCCGAGCACGAGCGATGCGATCAGACCCCAACTACCAGCGGGCAGTGACCGGCACAGGGCGACACCCAGCGCGTAACTCGCGACGAACACCACGGATTCGACCGCGGTGAAAACGAGCACTGGCATCGTGAAACCGACAACTGGCACGGCCGCTAGCACATGGCCCAGGACGGCGTAGCCGCTCACCACCAGCAGCCGGGCATATAACTCCAGGCCGGGTCGGCATCGTCGCCACCTAAGCCCGCCGCCTCGCAGCGTTCGTTCGCGTCGATCAGCCAGGGCTGCGCTGGCCAGGGCCAGCGGGACGATAATTCCCACCGGGTAGATATGCAGCGGGGCTAGGGAATCCGAGACCGTCGCCCCGGAAAGGTTAAGCACGCCGGCGAGTAGCCCGACGGCGAGGATGATGAGTGGAAGGTAGAAGGAGAAGCTGCGGTAGCTGCGCAGAAACTCCGCCCGAAGGTAAGCGCCCAGGCCGGGGGAGTGATTCATCGCCGCTCACCCGAAACGAGCCGGAAGAAGGCGGACTCAAGGCCGTCGACGGTGTCCGCGAGGCTGTCCAAGGGTCCCTCGAACACCAGCCGGCCGGAAGCGAGGACGCCGATGTCGTCGACCATGTGCGCGACCTCCCCGAGCTGGTGGGAGGAGATGAGCACAGTTTTGCCCTCGTTGGCCAGGCACCGAATAAGCTCGCGTAGTTCGACGATGCCCTGGGGGTCCAACCCATTTTGAGGTTCGTCCAAGATGAGCAGCGGCGGATCGGTGAGCAGGGCGATCGCGATAGCCAGGCGCACCTTCATACCGGTGGAGAAGGCGCCGGCGCGGGTGCGGCCGGCGTCGAGGCCGACGATGCCGAGAACCTCGTCGATACGTGCCGGATCGGTGCCGGTAATGAGCGCGTGGACGAGGAGGTTACGCCGCGCCGACAGCTGCGGATAGAGCGCGGGGCCGTTGACGGTGGCACCGACGTCACGCAGGTCGACCGGACGGCCGTCGAACTCGATTGTTCCCTGGTAGGGCACAAGGCCAAGGACGGCGTTGAAGAGGGTGGATTTGCCGGCGCCGTTGAGCCCCAGCAGGCCGTAGACGCGGCCCGCGCCCGCGGTGAGATAAAGGTGGTCAAGGACCCGGTGACGGCCATAGCTGCTGCTCACATCGCGAAGCGATAGGCCAAGAGAGGAGGTGTTCATGGTCTCGACGCTAAGGCCGGTGGATTGTGGGCACATCCTTCCCAGGAAGGGATTTCGGGAAAGATCCTCCCTAGGGAGGAGACCCAAAACGGGAAGACCTAGCGCACAAGCCCACGCCGGGCTGCCCAGATCACGAGTCCCACCCGGTCTCGGGTGCCGGTCTTGCCTAAAATGGCCTTGACGTGGGATTTCACTGTGGTTTCTGCGATGAACAGGCGGCGGGCGATGTCCTTGTTGCTCAGCCCCTCGCACACCAAACCCAGGACTTCAGCCTCCCGGGAGGTGAGGTTCGCGACTGGGAGGCCGGCGGCAGGAGGTGGGGCCGGGTGGCGGGGTCGGGCCTGGCGAGGTTGGCGGACCCGGCGCAGAATCATCGGCGTGACCGCCGGATCGAGGAAGCCCTCGCCGGCGGCGACGCGTCGCAGCGCCTGCAGCAACACGGCCGGCTCTGAGTCCTTGAGCAGGAAGCCAGCAGCACCGGCTTCCAGGGCGGTCACCACGAGCTCCTCCTCGCGAAAGGTGGTGAGAACGAGCACGCGAGACAACGCTGCGCTGGTGATCTGTTGCGTGGCGATGACCCCCGCGGCGCGGGAATCGGCGGCGCGAGGATCGACGCCGCGGAGGTTGGTGCCGTGAGGCCCGGCTCCGAGTGGCATGCGTAGGTCCATGATCGTCACGGTGGGACGGTGGGTTCGGACCGCTTCGACGGCCGCGGCGGCGTCGCCCGCTACGGCCAGGACCTCCATGTCCGGCTGGGACCCGATGAGAGCGGCGAAGGCGGCACGGATCATAGGCTGGTCCTCGGCGATGACGACGCTTATCATGGCGTGACCTCGATGCGTAGGCGAAACACCCCGTCGACGATCTCGGCAGTGAGGCTGCCGCCGAGGTCCTCGACGCGCTCAGTGAGACCGGCCAGGCCCCGGCCCCCAGACTGGCCCTCGGATTGGGTGGCACTCGCATCGCCAGCTAGGCCGGATCCGCCTACCGTATTGGTAGCCGTGACGGTGAAGGCGTCGCCCTGCACGGCGACGGTGACCCTGCCGTCGCCGTCGCCGTGCTTGCTGAGGTTGGTCACCGCTTCTTGAACACTGCGCACGAGTACGAGGCGGCGCGCTAAGGGCCAGTCGGCGGCGCGGTCGAGATCCTCCGTGGCAGGGGCGGTGGTGCTCACAGCCGCCGGCACGTGGCTGAGGATCTTCGGTATCTCTCGTGGGTCGGCAGCGGCCGCGTCGGAGTCGCTGGCCAAGGCGTCGATGAGCGCTCGGATGTCAGCCAAGGCGTCCGCAGCGGTTCGGGTTATATCGACGAGGGCCTCGCGGTGGCCAGTGGTTTGCTCGCCGAGGAAGAGCGCAGTTTGGGCCCGCACGGAGATGGCGGTGAGGCCGTGGCCGACGACGTCGTGCAGGTCGCGGGATAGCGCGAGGCGTTCGGCTTGGGCGCGATCCCTATATTCGGTTTCCCGCCGCTCGGCGGCGAGGCGCTGTTGGTTCGGGATGAGGTAGGCGAGCACGATGATGACCGCCGCGGGGGTGCCGAACACGACGATGCGCCACGGGGCGAAGCCAGCGGTGGAGGTAGCTACGAGGACGGCCGGGTTAAGCGTCGCTCCGATCACGCCGAGCAATACGCCGGCGACGGCCCACCGCCGCTGAGGTTCGCGGCGCGAAACCGCCCACAGGCTCAGCGGCGCGGCGAAAAGGACTAGGCTCAGCCCGAGGTTGACCGGGCTGGCGGCGACGAGCGCGGCGTAGGCGGCGAAGGTGGCATACACGGCGACGAACGACAACCGGACGCGGCGGGTGCGCAGCGCGATCGCGCCGGCGATAAGTACGTGGCAGGCGGTGTCAGCCACGTACCAGGGGAGGGGGCCGAACTCGGCGATGCGCAGCGCCGGCATGACACTGATGAGGGCGAAGACGGCTGCGTAGGCGGCGTCGATCCGCGGCGTCGGCGGCACAGCGGTGGTTTCCAGGCGCACCATGATCGACCAGCCTAATCGACGTCAATGGCAGCAGGGGCAGCGGCGGATGCCACCTCGGGGAAACATCAAGTAATACTTAGAGATTTTCCGGAGAAATACCTTAGGATTAAAGGAACAACAGCGTCTAAGGGGCGCGGCGGAGCTCACTCACCAGCCGCGTCCTCATCGTGGCGCACCCGAGATCAGCAGGAGACCAGACGGCGAGTAACACCCGGCGTGCCAGCACGCGGGGCGATCTCGCCTTGACGTGATAGGAAACGATAACCCTATGACAAGACACAGCACCGAGGTCCGCACGGCCGACGTCGTCGTCATCGGATTCGGCATGGTAGGCCACCGCTTCGCCGAGCTCTACGCCGCAGCGAAGCCCGAGGATTCGATCGTCATCATCGGCCGGGAAGACGACCCGGCCTACGACCGCGTCCACTTGTCCAGCTACGTGGGCGCGTGGGACCGCAGCGCCCTGTACCTCGGGCAGCTGCCCGACAACGTCACCTGGATCAAAGGCCGCGCCGACTCCGTCAAACCCGAGGTCAAGGAAGTGGTGCTGCGCGACGGCCGGGTCGTCAAGTACGACGAGCTCGTCTTCGCCACGGGATCACGGCCCTTCATCCCGCGCCTGCCGGGCAACGATAAGCCGCAGGTCCACCAGTACCGCACCCTCGACGACCTCGACGGCCTGCGTGCCGCCGTCGAGGGCGTGGTGGGAACCCACGGTGAGTGCACGGCGGTCGTCATCGGCGGCGGTCTGCTCGGACTAGAGGCGGCCAACGCGCTGCAGCACCTGGGGGCGAAAACGCACGTCGTCGAGATGGCCCCACGGCTCATGCCGCTGCAGGTCGACGACGCCGGCGGTGAGCTGCTCCACGACGCTATCCGCGAGCTCGGCGTGGAGGTGCACGTCGGCGCCGCCTCCCGGGAGATCGTCGACGACCCGGCTCGCGCCGGGGGAGTGATCCTCGACCTGGGTGACAAGGGTGCCATCAACTGCGACCTGGTGGTGTTCTCTGCCGGCATTCGCCCGCGGGACTCCCTCGGCCCCGACGCCGGCCTGGAACTCGGTCCCCGCGGCGGCTTCGCCACCGACCGGCAATGCCGCACGTCCATCGACCACATCTCCGCCATCGGCGAGTGCGCCGCCGTCGACGGCAACACCTACGGCCTCGTCGCCCCTGGCAACACGATGGCCGAGATCGTTGCCATGCGCCTGGCCGGCACCCCGCGGCCGGACTTCGAAGACCCGGATATGTCCACCAAGCTCAAGCTCATGGGCGTCGACGTCGCTTCCTTCGGCGATGCCTTCAACGCCGACGAGGGCCGCAAGGAGCTACACATCCAGGACCCCGTGTCCGGCGTGTATAAGAAGCTCATCCTCGACGCCTCCGGTAAGCGCCTGCTCGGCGGCATCCTCGTCGGCGAGGCGTCGTCGTACTCCATGCTGCGCCCCATGGTGGGCGCAGAGCTGCCCGGGGACCCGGTCTCTCTCATCGCGCCGGAGTCCGGGGCGGGAACGTCGGCCATCGGCGTCGACGCCCTACCCGACGGCGCCCAGATCTGCTCCTGCAACAATGTCTCCAAGGGCCAGGTGCGCGACGCCATTGGCCAGGGCTGTCACTCCGTCGAGACGCTCATGGCCGCCACCCGCGCCGGCACCTCGTGCGGATCCTGCGTGCCGCTGCTCAAGGGAATCCTCGAAGGTGAAGGCATCGAGCAGTCCAAGGCCGTGTGCCCGCACTTCTCGCAGTCCCGCGCCGAGCTCTTCGAGATCGCCCAGGCCACGGGTATCGCCGACTTCGGCGAGTTCATCGACCGCTTCGGCCGTGGCGGCGGCTGCGAGGTGTGCAAGCCGACGCTGGCGAGCATCTTCGCCTCCTTGCGCTCCAGCGATCACGTCCTCGACGGCGAACGCGCCGGGCTGCAGGACACCAACGACCGGATGCTCGGCAACATGCAGAAGAACGGCACCTACTCCGTTATTCCCCGGATGCCCGCCGGCAACGTCACCGCCGAGCAGCTCATCGAGATCGGCAGGATCGCCAACGACTACGGCCTTTACACCAAGATCACCGGCGCGCAACGCCTCGCCCTCTTCGGGGCCCGCACCGAGGACCTGCCGCACATTTGGCGCCGGCTCATCGACGTCGGCATGGAATCCGGCCAGGCCTACGGCAAGTCTCTGCGGGCGGTGAAGTCCTGCGTCGGCACCGACTGGTGCCGCTACGGCCAACAGGATTCCGTTGCTATGGCCGTGCGCCTGGAGATGCGCTATCGGGGCATGCGCTCCCCGCACAAGTTCAAGATGGGCGTGTCCGGCTGCGCCCGCGAGTGCGCCGAGGCCCGCGGCAAGGACATCGGCGTCATCGCCACGGAAAAGGGCTGGAACCTTTACGTCGGCGGCAACGGCGGCGCCACCCCACGCCACGCCGAGCTGCTGGCCGGAGACCTCGACGACGACACGCTGATCCGCTACATCGACCGCTACGTTGGGTTCTACATCCGCACCGCGGACCGCCTCCAGCGCACCGCGGCGTGGCAGACCTCCTTCGATGGCGGGCTCGACCACATCCGCGACGTCGTCGTCGACGACTCCTTGGGAATCGCCGCCGACCTGGAGCGTTTCATGGCAGACCACGTTGAGCATTACACCGACGAATGGGCTGCTACCCTGGCCGACCCCGACAAGGTGGCCCGATTTGTCAGCTTCATCAACGCCCCCGACACCCCGGACCCCACCGTGCAATTCGAGGAGCACCCGCAAGGCGGGCGCAAGGTCCCGCTGATGACCCCGACCGTATCCACCCAGCCGGGCAACTAGGCCTGCCCACCACAAAGAAACGAGGCCACCATGTCACGAACGCGAATCTGCACCACCGCGCAGCTGACTCCCGGGCTGGGGGCGGCGGCGCTGCTTGAGGGCAACCGCCAGGTCGCCCTCTTCCGGCTCCACGCCGCACTCGCGGGCGACGCCGGGACGCCGGGGCCGGACGGCACCCGATACGTCGCGGTGGACAACATCGATCCCTACACCGGCGCGGCGGTGATGTCACGGGGAATCGTCGGCGAGACCGACGGCCGGCCGACCATCGCCTCCCCGCTGCTCAAGCAGAAGTTCTTCCTCGATACCGGCGCTTCCCTCCAAGGCGACGATAAGGCTCTGGCCTGCTACGACGTGAGCATCGACGACGACGTCGTCTACGTCGAAGCCTAAGCGGGCTTCCCCCAATATGCGGGGAACGCTTGGCGCCATCCGGTGAGCCACACCTGCACCCGGTAGTAAGGGCCCTAAGGAGGAATCAATGCCTAACTCTTTCGATTGGGACAAGTACTACCGAGACACCGAGGCGAAGCTGGGAGGACAGCCGGCGCCCGAAGCGGGCCAGGATGACGCGCGTGCGGGGGATACGCGCGCGGGTGCCACGCGCGACGGCTCGCACCTACTCGACCACGACGTGGTCATACTCCAGCAGGTCCGTAGCTTCTTGAAAGACGACTTCGAGATCCACGGCCCCGACGGCGAGGTCATCGGCTACATCCTCACCGAAGGCAGCGCGCTGAGCCGGATGTTTCTCGGCAGCCGGCAGCTCAGCGTCGTCGATGCCCAGCACACGTCAGGCCAGGCGGCCCCCGGCGAGCTGGCTCTTCGGATCACCGATCCCGCCAACTGGGTGCGCGACACGTACGAGGTCTACCTTGCCGACTCCGATCAGCGCCTGGCGGAAATCACCCAGAAGATCGCCTTCCTCAAACGCAAGCTGGCCATCGGCATCGACGGCCACCCGGGCATTGAGTTCCGCGGCGACGTGTTCGGGTACAACGCCGAGGTCGTCGCCGGTGACCGGCAACTGGCCGTCATCCAGCGACAGTGGGCCGGGATGGCCAACCTGTTCTTCGAGAAGCAGAAGTACTGCCTGCGCTTCGCCCCGGGCCTGCCCCGCGAATTGCACGCCGCGATCCTCGGCGCCGCCATCGCTGCCGACCTCATCGCCGCCAAGGCGGACAGAAGGAACTAGGCCACCGAGGCGCGCTCTGCGGGGATCACCTGGTCCATGAGTTGCGCCGCGACGGCGAGGACAATGTCGTCGGCGCCGTGCGGCCCGACTACCTGCACCGATACGGGCAGGCCGTCCGCGGCAACACCCATCGGGACGGCCGCAGCCGGGTGGCCCGTGACGTTGAACAACGCGGTATAGGCCACCGACGGCACCGAGCCCGCCATGCTGCTCAACGCGCCGCGGTGCAGGAAACTGCCTGCCTGTGCTGGCCGCGTCGCCACTGTCGGCAGCATCAGGACGTCGGCGTCGTCGAAGATTCGGTCGATGCGTTCCTTAAGGTCCTTGCCGGTGCGGATCGCCCGCGTGAGGATCGACGCCGGTAGATGCGTGCCCAGGGCGGCGAGGCGACGTGTGCGTGGTTCCGCCAGCTCGGGCCGATCCACGCGGTGAACCTCGTCGCTGAGGCCGCGCAGGAACTGGGGAACAAAGGCGCTCGTGGGGTCCGGAAGTGAGCCGTCGTAGCGGTGGACGCTATGGCCGAGGGCCTGCATGGTGTTAACAGCACCGGCCACGGCGCGGCGGTGGTAGCGGTGAGCGCGCGCCGTCGGCGTGGTGGAGCGGGTCGTCCACGCGACGGTAAGCGCCGAGGCCGTTCGGGGCTGAAGGTCTTTGTCGGCCATGACCGAGAGCACTGACGCGAGGTCATCAACGCTGCGGGCCAGGGCCCCGCCGGTGCCCAGCGTGCACCACAAATCGGGGTAGGGGTCAGTGGGGATGAGGCCGCGACTGGGCTTGAGGGCGACGAGTCCGCAGTGCGCGGCCGGGATGCGCAGGGAGCCGCCGCCGTCGCTGCCGAGCGCCACCGGAACAGCTCCGGCGGCGACCAAGGCGGCCGACCCGCCCGAGGATCCTCCGGGTGTGCGGGACAGGTCGAGCGGGTTGCGGGTGATGCCGCCTGCGTGGGACTCGGTGGCGGGCCAGGCGCCGAACTCGGGCATGCGCGTCGTGCACACGACGACGGCGCCGGCGGCCCGCAGGCGGGTGATCACTTCGCAGTCCGCTGCTGCGGGCGTGGCGTGGGTGGCGGTGCCATACGTGGTGGGCACGCCAGCGATGTCGAATTCTTCTTTTACGGCGATAGGCAGGCCGTGGAGGCGGCCGCGCTGAGCAGCGGGCAGGTGGTCAAGCTCGTCGGCGCGGGCCTGGGCCTGCGCGTAGAGGTCGGTGCCCACGGCGTTGAGGGAGATGTTCGCGCCGCGGATCGTGTCGATGGTGGCGTCGATGGTCGCCCGAACTGAATGTTTCACAGAAGAAACATTAATGGAAAGGTAGGGGCATGGGGCACCAGCACGAGTAAGATGTGTGAGTTGATGCCAGAAAAATCGATGTGAGGTCACCTGTCATGTTCCGCCGCTCCGCCCCGAAATTCATGGTCCTTCCCATGGACGAGATTCTCTCCGCCCACGCCGGCGGTAAGCTCTCCGTCCAATCGGCCCGCCCCATTAACAACTTCCGAGACATGTCGCTCGCGTACACCCCCGGTGTGGCCCAGGTGTGTCGCGCCATCGTCGATACGCCCGAGCTGGCCCGCACCCACACGGGCAATGCCAACACGGTGGCGATCATCTCCGACGGCACCGCGGTGCTCGGCCTGGGCAACATCGGCGCGAAGGCCGCCTTGCCCGTGCTGGAAGGAAAGGCCCAGCTCTTCAACGCCTTCGGCGGGCTCAACGGCGTTCCCATCGCGTTGAACACGACGGACACCGAAGAAATCATCGCCACGATTAAGGCCATGGCCCCGTCCTTCGGTGCCATCAACCTGGAGGACATCTCCGCGCCCCGCTGCTTCGAGATCGAACGCCGCCTGGAAGATGAGCTGGACATCCCCGTCATGCACGATGACCAGCACGGCACCGCCATCGTCATCACCGCAGCGCTGCGCAACGCCGCCCGGGTGCTGAACCGCGAACTGTCCGACCTGCGCGTGGTGGTCTCCGGCGCCGGCGCTGCCGGCGTGGCCACGGTGAAGATGCTGCTCGACGCCGGCGTCACCGACATCGTGGTGCTGGACTCGCGCGGCGTGCTCTCGGAGTCCCGCCAGGGCCTCAACGAGATCAAGCGCAACCTGGTCAAGGTCACCAACCCGCGCGGCGTCGAGGGCCTGCCCATCGACGCTCTCAGCGGCGCCGACGTGTTCATCGGCCTGTCCCGCGGCAAGGTGTCCGAGAAGGAGCTGCAGGTGATGGCGGGTAAGCCGATCCTGTTCTCCCTGGCGAATCCGGATCCGGAAATCGACCAGGAGCTGGCACTGCGCTACGGCGGGGTGGTCGCCACCGGCCGGTCGGACTACCCGAACCAGATCAACAACGTGCTCGCCTTCCCCGGCATCTTCAAGGGTGCGCTCATGGTGGGGGCCACGCACATCACTGATGAGATGAAGCTGGCGGCGTCGAAGGCCATCGCGGACATCGCGGCGCAGGATCTGGACGCGGAGCACATCGTGCCCTCCGCCCTCGACGACCGCGTGTGCCCGGCCGTCGCTTACGCTGTCGCCGACGCGTGGACTAGCTAGCGTCGACGCGCCCGGCCGCGGGAGATGATTGTTCGCGCCGGGCGGGCCACGCTTCCAATACGGCGGCGAGAACGGTAACGCTCAAGCCGGCGAACCCGACCGGCGCCACGCCCCACAGCACGAGACTGTAGAGGAATACGAGCGTTCCGCCGATGCCGCTTAGCACTGCGACGCAGCGCCGCCGGTAGTCAGTGCAGCGAAGCGCGACAACCACCTGCGCGATCGCCACGAACGGCAGGGCCACCATCCCGAAGAACGAGAGGTCGGAGGCGGACGTTCCCGGAACCAACAGCGGGACCTCGCACGCCACCGCGAGGAGGACAAACGCGGCGGCATAAGGCCGCCGGGGTCGGGGGAGGAAAGCGACGACGGCGATCATGATGCTCGCACCGGTCGTGAGCGGCGCGATGAGCAAAGTGGGGTCTAGCCCGGTCCCGTCCCCGGGGTAGAGCCAGATGTTGACGTAGCGCCACCAGCCGACGGCCGCCAGCCCAGAGACGACGGTGAGCGCCCCCTTCAACCCGGGCCGCGTGCTGGCAAGCGCCCCGGTCGCAGCGAGAAGGCCGGCGGCGATGCCCACCGCCCCCATCAGCCCGACGTGCCCGGCGTGCCCGCTAAAGAAGAGCGCTACCAGGATTGTCTGGGTGAGCAGCCCGAGGCCGATGGCGATGCGGCTGAAGCGCCGACGAAACGCAGAAGGGGTGCGATCCTGTGCGGTGGTGGCCATAACTGGCAGTCTGGCACCGCCCAGGCGCTAAGGGAACCCCGGCGGGTGTGGCGGAAGGTGATTGTGGCCGAAGAGAAACATGGCCGTGACCTTCGTTTAAGGCCTCTTCGTAGTTGAGGGTGTAGCCGGGTAGTTGACCCTCGTGGCGGGAGTCGGGTCGAGGTCCTTGGCATGATTGGGCGTTGCGACACCACACATTACGACGAGCCGGACATCTTGCCGTTCTTCGATCACCTGGGCTCGAGTAACGGCTCGACTGAGGCGATCAACGCGAAGTTGGATCATCTTCGTGGCACGGCTCTGGGGTGTTCTAACCTCACGTACTACTTTCGCCCGGAGTTTGTTCGAGGCTGGGGGTTCAGGCCCGGCTACACCCTCAACGGTGAAGACCTGGGAATCTTCCACCTCAAGCGATGCACGTGCATCGCCTCTGTCGCACGTGCATCGTCTCTGTCTACCGCAGCTGGTCCCGGGACCACCAACCCGAACTTTCCTCGCGAAAACCACTTTGCGCGGCATACCCACCCTCACCCGGCGACGGGAATCCTCCAACCCAAGCGATGCACGTGCATCGCCCCCAAGCCTGCGGCGAACTTCCCCGGCTACACCCCCAACGGTGAAGAGCCTGTTTAAGAGACGTCGCGGCGCGTTGGGGATTTTGTGCAGCGTGCGAATCGTGGTTAACTATGGCGGTTGCTTGTGGCTAGGTCGGGCCCGGGTGCTTTTCCGAACCCGATCCCCAAGACAGACCCTTCGTCCCCGCTTCTGCGGGGTTCGTCGACGAGCCACACAGCGCAGCAAAACTGACCACGCGCGGGTCAAGGACGGAAATCTTCCCGCGCATCGATCCAGGTCAAGGAGACCAAGAGTGATTCAGCAGGAATCGCGTCTGAAGGTCGCCGACAACACTGGTGCCCGGGAGATCCTGTGCATCCGTGTCCTCGGCGGTTCTGTGCGACGCTTTGCCGGCATCGGTGACATCATCGTCGCCACCGTGAAGGACGCCGCCCCGGGCGGCAACGTCAAGGAAGGCGACGTGGTGAAGGCCGTCGTCGTGCGCGCCAAGAAGGAAACCCGTCGTCCCGACGGCTCCTACATCGCGTTCGATGAGAACGCCGCCGTCATCATCAAGAACGACAACGAGCCGAAGGGCACCCGCATCTTCGGCCCGGTTGCTCGCGAGCTGCGTGACAAGAAGTTCATGAAGATCGTGTCTCTCGCACCGGAGGTGATCTAACCCTATGAAGGTCCACAAGGGCGATATGGTCCAGGTCATCGCTGGCAAGGACAAGGGTGCTCAGGGCAAGGTCATCAAGGCCTTCCCGAAGCAGGAGAAGGTCCTGGTCGAGGGCGTTAACCGCGTGAAGAAGCACGTTGCTGACTCCTCCCAGGAGCGCGGCGCGTCCACCGGCGGCATCGTCACCCAGGAAGCCCCCATTCACGTCTCCAACGTCATGGTTCTGGATTCCGACGGCAACCCGACCCGCGTTGGCTACCGCTTCGACGAGAACGGCAAGAAGGTCCGTATCTCCAAGCGCAACGGGAAGGACATCTAACCATGGCTGAGAACTACACCCCGCGCCTGAAGACCCGCTACCGCGAGGAGCTGCGCCAGAAGCTGCAGGACGAGTTCGGCTACGAGAACGTCATGCAGATCCCGGGCCTGACCAAGATCGTCGTCAACATGGGCGTCGGCGAGGCTGCTCGCGACTCCAAGGCGATCAACGGTGCCCTCGAGGACCTCACCCTCATCACCGGCCAGAAGCCGCAGCTGCGCCGCGCCAAGAAGTCCATCGCGAACTTCAAGCTGCGCGAAGGCATGCCCATCGGCGCGAAGGTCACCCTCCGCGGCGACCGCATGTGGGAGTTCCTGGACCGCCTGCTCACCGTGGCCCTGCCGCGTATTCGCGACTTCCGCGGCCTGTCCGACCAGCAGTTCGACGGCCACGGCAACTACACCTTCGGCCTCACCGAGCAGACCATGTTCTACGAGATCGACGTGGACAAGGTGGACAAGCCCCGCGGTATGGACATCACCGTGGTGACCACCGCCACCAACGACGAGGAAGGCCGCTTCCTCCTCCGCGCGCTCGGCTTCCCCTACAAGAGCTAGTAGCGACGCGACACCGTTAACGCCCCAGCCTCCTCGAGGCCCGGGGCGTTTTCTTGTGCGTATCCGGTGCTACACCACCGCCGGCAGCAGCACCACCATGAGGGTGGACCAGGTGAGGTGCATGGTCATCGCCGAAACTACACCCCCGGTGCGGCGGACCTCGGCGTGGGCCAGGACACCGACGGCGACGGCAGCCAATGCCAGCACCGGGACCTGCATGGGCAGCGTTCCCACCACGTACAGCCCGACCGCCGTCGGGATCGCCCAGCGCCCCAGGCCGGCGAGGTGCCGCACGACCGTGTTGCGGAAAAACAATTCCTCGGCGGCGCCGTTGATCCAGGTGGTCATCAGCGTGGGCAGTAGGGCAGCGCCGGCGGCATTGGCCAGCAGTGCATCGACGGGCGCGGCCAGCGCCGGAATACGCACCATGACCAGCGCTCCTAGGGCGAAGACCAAGCCCAACGCGGCGCCGAGGCCCACGCCCTGGGCGGCGTGGCGAAATGCAGGTACGACGCTACGTCGTCCCTGCACCAGCCGGCGATCTCCGAACAGCCACCACGCGCCCACGAGCGCCGCGGCCGAGCACGCCGTCGCCAGGTAGAACTGCACCGACGCCGGGCTGGCGTGTGCCGCGGTGGACAGCGAGGTCGTCATCAGTCCCAGCGGAACGCCGACAGCCCAAAACGGCCGGGCGGGCGCGGCAGGTGTGGGGTAGCCACCGTTTCGTGTCATGGCCCCATCTTCGCACAGGTTTGTAGACTGAAGCTGAGATCGACCGGCAGCGATGGCATTCCGCCGGACACCGCACAACGCATCGACCACGACACGAAGGAGCGCTTATGAGTACCGATACCGAATCACGCCTGGGCCTGGTGACGGGGGCTACCGGCTATGTCGGTAGCAACGTCGCCGAGGAGCTGCTCAACCAAGGCTGGGCGGTTAGGGTCCTGTCGCGCAGCCGGGACAACGCGATCGACGAGCCGTGGGGAGAGCGCATCGTCGCCGAGGGCCAACGCGCCGGCGCCGGGGAGGTTGAGGTCGTGGAGGGCGACGCTAACAGCCGCGACGACGTGGCGGCGGCGCTTACCGGCGTTGAGGTTGCCTGGTACTTGCTGCACTCCATGTCGGAGGACGACTTCGTGGCCGAGGAACGCGAGATGGCGACCATTTTCGCCGAGAAAGCCCGCAAGGCCGGGGTCAAGCGGATCGTCTACTTAGGCGGGCTGCACCCCGAGGGCGAGGAACTGTCGGATCACTTGGCGTCGCGGGTCGCGGTCGGGGAGATCCTCATGGGCTCCGGGGTGCCGACGGCTGCCCTGCAGGCCGGCGTGGTTCTGGGTGAGGGCTCCGCGTCGTTTTCCATGCTCCGGCACCTCTCAGAGCGGCTGCCGGGGGCCATCGGTCCGCAGTGGATTCGCAACAAGATCACTCCCATCGCGGTCGATGATGCCGTCTTCTTCCTCACCAAAGCCGCAGACCTGCCGGAGGAGCAGAACCGCACCTTCGACATCGGTGGGCCGGAATCCCTGGAATACGCAGAGATGATGAAGCGCTACGCCCGAGTCCTCGAGCTCGGGCCACGGCCGGTGGTGACCGCGCCGGTGACCACCCCGGGCCTGGCCGCGCACTGGATTTCGCTCATCACTCCGACCAGCGCCACGTTGGCCTCGCCGCTCATCGGCAGCCTGCTGCACGACACGGTGGTGAAGGAGCGAGATCTCGAAGACCTGGTGGGAACGCCCGCCGGCGGGCTCACCGGCTTCGACGAAGCCGTGCGCAACGCCACGAAGGACGTGGATACGCGCCGCTTCTACAAGGTGGGCGGGGCCGTCGGCGGCGCCGTCGCCATCGCGGCGGCAGCGGGGACCGCACTGGTGAAGACCGATAGCCTGTGGTACAAGATGTCGCGTCGGCCGTCGTGGCAGCCCAGCCCGGCGCTATTCCCCATCGTGTGGACGGCCCTGTACACCGATATTGCCGTGATGTCGGCGCTGCACGTGGCTGACGCCATCGAAGCCGGCGACCGGGCGAAGGTGCGCTCCTACGGCGCCGCGCTGGGCACGAACCTCGTGCTCAACGCCGGCTGGTGTGGGCTGTTCTTCCGGGCGCGGCGGCGCTGGCTGTCCGCCGCCGGGGCCGCAGCGCTGGCAGCGAGCTCGATTGACCTGGTGCGCCGCCTGGCGAAGGACGCCCCGGAACGCGGCGTGCTGCTGAGCCCCTACGCTGCCTGGACCAGTTTCGCGACCGTGCTTTCGGCCACCATCGCGAAGCTCAACTAGCCGGCGCGCCGGGTGCGGCTCTAGGCCCCGAGCAAGGCCAGGGGGACGCACGCTACCCCGTCGGCGCGGCGGAAGGCGACGGGCCCGCTGTAGACCACGACGAGGTCAGCGACGTCATCGGCGAACTTGTCCCGGAACCAGGTGAGGTGGCGAACGTCGGCGTCCGTGATGGTGTGGGCGAGTGTGACCTCGAAGGCGAGCAGCCGGCCGTCGAGGTCTTCGAGGATGAGATCAACCTCGTGATCGTCTCCCTGGGTACGCAGATGAGAGACCTCGGCACCTAACGGCTCTGCGGCCGCGCGCACGGTCAACGCGGTCAAGGATTCAAAGAGCGCGCCCATGAGGTGGCTGCCTCGGGGAGAAACAAGGTCTTTCGCCGAGAGCTTCTGAAGGCGCAGCGCCAGGGCGGGGTCGACGAGCTATCCATGCTGGTCAGGCTACCCTCCTTGGCGCATACTGACCCATTTCTAGGGTCTCATACTGACCCATTTCTAGGGGCTCTTGCTGACCCATTTCTAGGGCCGCCGCCCCCGTGCCAGGCTCACCTGCCGGAGGAACTCGCGGTAGTCCTGACGCACCGCCGCCAGCTCGGCGACCACCAGCTCTTCAGCCACTTGGCCCACCTGGCGTCGCAGCGCGCGCCGCGTCCGCGAGCGCACCGCCGAGCCGATCGCGCCCCCAAAGACCGCCGTGATAAGCCCCAGCACGATGCCGCTGAGTACCCCACCGAGGATGAGCAGCGTCGGCACCGGCCACCCCTCGACGTCCGGCACGAGGTCCGTTCCGAGCAGCGGAGTCAATACTCCGGGCACAAGCGCCACGCCGAGGTACCACAGCACTCCGGCGAGCGCCATAACCAGCGCCAGCCACTGCACTACCGCCACCAGCGACCACGCCTTCGACGGTTGGGCGGGCAGCCGGGTGGCCGTCGCCGCGCGGTCCAGGCCGGCAGGTACGGCGTCGACGACGCCCTCCGCCCGGTCGTAGAGCCGGTCCGCCCACGCGCCGGGCAGCCCGTCGGCGGTGGCCTCGGCGTAGGAGCGCACGGCCGAGTTCGCCACCGCGCGCCGGGAGGCGTCGAGCTCCGGCATCGACGAGCGGTGCACTCCCAGCTCGTCAGGCTGCTCCCGTAGGCCAAGCCGGCGCAGCGGGTCGGGACGAAGACGCAGCAGCCACGACGTCACCGGCCACCCGGTGACCTGGCCCAGGCGTTTGCGGTAGGCCGCGGCCGTCGCGGCGGCGATGTCGTCGGCTCCGGAGGCACGCGCCAGCCCGGCGGACAGCTCACGGACGGCAGCGGGCGCAACCTCTTTCGGGGCCGTGGCTTTCGCCCACGGTTCGGTCACCGCGGTGAGGTCGGCCTCGATGCGCCGGGTGTGGGCGTTGCGGGCGCGGGCGACCTCGGCGATGGCGCGGCGCAGTTCGTCGACGCCGGCGTTCGTCGTTGCCGAGGTGGCGATGACGGACACGCGCGGCAGGCCGTCGGCGCGCAACAACCCCGCGAAGTGCTCTGCGACCAGGTTCCGGTCGGCGTCGCGCAGGGTATCGGCCTTATTGATGACCGCCAGGGTGACGGCCGCATGGGCGGCGTGGGGACGGATGAACTCCTCATGGATGACCTTGTCCGCGTACTTCTCCGGGTCCGTCACCCACACCAGGACGTCCACCTGACCGGCCAGCCGGGTCGCGATCTCGCGGTTGGTCGCCGCCACCGAATCAAAGTCCGGCAGGTCCAGCAGGATCAGTGGGCCGGCGCCGTCGGCGAACACGCCGTCGCGCGGCCGGCGATCGACCACCCCCAACCAGTCCAGCAGTGCCTCACTGCCGGCCGGCTGCCATACCGCCGCCAGCGGTGAGCTGGTGGTCGGCCGGCGCGGGGACGACGCGCCGAGGTCCTCACCCACCAGGGCGTTGAACAGCGACGTCTTGCCCGATCCGGTGGCACCGAAGAAGCCGACGACGGTGTGCTCCGCGGACAGGGCTCGGCGGTCTTCGCCCGCCTCGACCACTGCACCGAAGGCGGCCACCTGCTCCGCCGGCAGGTAGGGCACCGCCAGCTCACGGGCACGACTCAGCGCGCCGAGGCGCTCTCCCAGCGGGACAGTCTTGTTAAACATCGCGGTCCTCCAGCAGTGCGTGTGCGTCGGCGAGGCTCGCCGCAGCGGCCTGCCGCAGCTCCTCGGCGGTGGTGCCCAGCCGCAGCGGCTCGACGACGTGGGTGTAGCGCGCCTGCTCCTCGGCGAAGAGCTCGCGCACACGGTTTTCCAGGTCCTCCCGGGCGGCGCGGGCCATGCGGCGCACCGCCTCCTCGCCGAAGACGGTTTCCAGCAGCTTTTGCCCCACGACGGCGGAGCCGCCAGCGATGGCGAACTCGGCGCCGGTCAGCCCGGCCGAGGACGCGAAGACCACGAGCATGAGCGCGACCGTGAGCACGTTGAGCCCCAGCGACAAGAACCGGGCCCGCTGGCGCTTGCCGGCCGCGCTGTCCTGGATATGAGCGACGAGCCCGGCCTGCCACTGGCGCACGAGCTCTGCGGCGCGGGCGGGCAGCTCCGGGGACCCGGCGGCCAGGGCCGCGGCGCCGTCCTCACGTAGGCGGGGTGCTTGGGCACCGAGCAGTGCGACGCTGCGGCGGGCGGCGGTTTCGCCGGCGTCGACGATGACGGTGTGCAGGCCCTGCTCGATCTCGGTGGCGACCTCGCGCACCGGCTCCGGCCGGCCCCCGAAGAACGCTCCGATCTTGTCCACCGCGAGCGAGTACCAACGCTCCAGCGTGCGGGCCGCATCTGAGGTTCCCACGAAGTCCTGCCAGCGGGAGAGGACCTCCGTGCGCAGGAGTTTGCCGTCGCTCGTGGCGTCGATCACCGAGTCCGCCGCGGCGTCGAAGAGCGCGGTGATGGAGGCGTCGAGCTCAGCGGCGAGCGCCTCGTGCTCAGCTCGGGTTTCGGCTAGGCTGTCGACGCGGCGGCTGAGTTGACGAAGGGCTCCGACCGCGGTGCGCCCGGCCGTGGCGCGCCGAGCGGCGGCGTCGGTGGCCAAGCCCTGGAGGTGGGCCTTGAGCTGTTCGGTGCCGGGCAGCAGGCCGGTGAACTCGGCGTCGAAGGCGACGGTGATAAGAGGCGCCTCGCCCAGGCCCGCCTCGGTCATCATCCGACGCAGATCCTGCGGAACGCTGGCCGCTGCAGAGGCGTCGACGCGGTTGAGCACGACGATGACCTCGATGTTGCGGGCGGCGGCGTCGTGGAGGAAATTCCACACCAGCTGGTCGGCGTAGCGCGCCGGGGTGGTGACGAAGACCCACAGGTCAGCCGCGGCCAGCAGCTGCGCGGCGAGCTGACGGTTGCCGGCGTCGATGGAGTCGAAATCGGGGGCGTCGAGCAGCGCCAGGCCAGGTGCGATGGCGGAGGTGGTCACCACGCGCAGCGTCGACGCCTGCGGGTCGGCCGCCGCGCCCACCTCGCGCGCCAAGCCGGGCAGCACGTGCGGGGAGGAGAACCACGCCTCGTTGTCCGGGTGGGTGATGAGCACCGGCTGGCGGGTGGTTGGCCGGGTCACCCCAGAGGTCGTGACGTGGTCGCCGACGACCGAGTTGACGAGGGCGGACTTGCCCGCGCCGGTGGAGCCGCCGACCACGGCGAGCAGCGGGGCATCGAGGTTGTGCAGGCGCGGCAGGAGGTAATCGTCGAGTTGGGCGACCACCGCGCGCGCTTCGTCGGCGGCGTCGGGCGCCAACGGCAGGCGCACGCCGTCGACGCCGTCACGCAGCCGCATGACGTGGTGGAATGTGCGGTTATTCACGCACCTAGTGTAGCCAGGGATAGGTCACATCTGGCCAGTTGTCTCCGTGAGGTAGCGCAGGATGGCCCGGACTCGTCGATTGTCCTCATTCGGCTCCAAGTGCAACTTGGCAAAGATATTGGACACGTGCTTGCTCACCGCCGCCGCAGAGAGAAACAGCCGGCCACAGATCTGGGCATTGGACAGCCCCTGCGCCATGAGGTCTAAGACCTCACGCTCCCGGGGCGTCAACTCCGCCAGCCCGGACCGCCCCGATCGCATGAGCGCCGCAGCCACGTCGGGGTCCACAACCACCCCGCCGCCGGCCACCACCTCGCAACTGGTGAGGAAGTCCAGCACCTGGCTCACCCGGTCTTTGAGCAGGTAGCCGGTGCCCGCCGACGCGGAGGCGTCGAACAGCGCCCGCGCGTACGCCGGGGCGACGTACTGGGACAACACCATGACACCTAAGTGGGGGAAGCGCTCCCGCAGGGTTACCGCGGCGCGTAGCCCGTCGTCGCGCATCCCCGGCGGCATCCGCACGTCGGTGATGACGAGGTCCTCGGTGCCGTCGACGACGGCGAGCAGCTCGTCGGCCGTCGACGCCGTCGCCCGCACCGTGTGGCCACGCTTTTCCACCAATGACCGCACCCCCTCGCGCAGCAAGGCGGAATCATCGGCCACCACTATGGTCATCATCTAGTGACTCCCTTCTGAAGAAATCCCCGGCTGGCCGCGGTCCAGCAGCATCGGAATGCGGGCGGTGACCGTCGTCGGGCCGCCCGCGGGGGAGCGCAGGTCCAGCTGGCCGTCGAAGGCGGCGAGGCGCTGGCGCATGTTCTCTAGCCCGGAACCGAAGTAGGCCCCGCCCGGGCCCTGGTCGACGACGCTGATATTGAGCGTCGCATCACATGTCAACAGCACCGACACCGGCGCGCCGGGGGCGTGTTTCGCCGCGTTCGTCAGTGCCTCCGACGCAAAGAAGTACCCCGATGCCAGCACGGACGGGGACAACTCCGGCAGGGAATGCGGGCAGCGCACCACCACGTGCGGGCCGTACGACGCCGCGATGTCCTCCACCGCCGCGAACAACCCTCGATCCGTCAGCACCTGTGGGTGGATGCCGTGCACGGTGTGGCGCAGTACCCGCAGACCCTCCGACAGCAGCTCGTGCGCTTCTGCGAGGGTGTCGCTGAGCTGCGAGTTGGTGACCTCCAAGGCGTCGAGCCGCGCCTCCCCGATCTTCATGGCGGCCGCGACGAAGTACTGCTGAGCGCCGTCGTGTAAGTCGGCCTCGATGCGCTGGCGCTCCACCTCATACGCGTCGGCCACCGCGCGCCGGGACGCCGTCAGCTCCCGGATGCGCGCCGCTGCTGCCTGCTCGCGGGCGCGGGCGGGCGCCGAGGCGCCGTCGAACCGCCGGGACCAGGGAAACCACATGGCAGGTAGCCTAGCGACGACGCCGGGCCGCGGGGAAGCCTCAGAGGAAAACAGTAGAGCTAGCTCTACCGAAACTCGGGACCCCGGTGGGTGTTCACCGGCGCCGGCACGATGTGAAATGAGGACCATGAGACATCTAGAGATCAACGACATCACCAAGTCCTTCGCCGGGCCGGAGGTGCTGCGCGGCATTTCGCTGTCCATCGCCCCCGGGGAGTCGGTGGCCATCATGGGGCCCTCGGGTTCCGGTAAGTCCACCCTGCTGCACTGCATGTCCGGCGTCCTCGTGCCCGATCGTGGCACCGTCCGCCACGGCGAGGACGTCGTGTCCTCGCTCAACGACACCCACCGCTCACAGCTGCGCCTGCACCGCTTCGGCTTCGTCTTCCAGGACGGCCAGCTCCTGCCGGAGCTTACTGCTCGGGACAATGTGGCCCTCCCGGAGATCCTGCGCGGTAAGCCGCGTCGCGCCGCGCAGAAGGCGGCCAGCGAGATGCTCGCCCGCGTCGGCCTGGGCGAGCTGACCGGGCGTCGGCCCGGCCAGCTTTCCGGCGGGCAGGCGCAACGTGTCGCGATCGCGCGGGCGCTCATGGGCAACCCCGACGTCATCTTCGCCGACGAGCCGACGGGCGCCCTCGACCAAGCCACCGGGCACGAGGTCATGCAGCACATCGTGTCCCTGGTCGGGAGCCTCGGCACCACCTACGTCATGGTCACTCACGACCCCACCGTCGCCGCCTGGTGCTCCAGACGCATCGAGATCCGTGACGGCCTGGTCCACGACGACCGCCAGCTCGCCGGGACGGGGGAGAAGCGATGATCGCCACCTCTACCGCAACCGCACTGGCGGTGGATCTGCACCGCACCTCAAACAAATGGGTCTCTAACCTGGCCCTGTTGGCCATCACCGTGGGCACGTGGCTGTCGGCCACCGTCGCCGGCGGGACGTGGATGTTCTACGAACGCGCTGATAAGACCCTCGGTCTCGACGACGTTGGCCCAGGGCTTGATGCGGAAGGGCTCATGCCCCAGGTGTATCTCACGCTGGCGTTTATCGCCTGCGCCTTCGTCATCCCGCCAATCATCGGCCTGATCTCCCAGTCCGCGGTCCTCGGCGCCGCGGGGCGGGAACGCCGCCTGGCGATCCTGCGCCTGATAGGCCTGTCCAGCGCGGACATCACCCGCATCACGGTGCTGGAAACCCTGTACCAGACCGTCCTAGGACTGGTGCTGGGAACGGCACTGTCCGTGGCGGCGGCGCCAGCGTGGTCGTTTGTCAGCTTCAACGATGATCGCCTCGGCACGTGGGAGATGCTCCTGCCCTGGTGGGGCTATCCCCTGCTGTGGGTAGTGGTCGTGATCCTCTCGGTGTACTCGGCGGTCAACGGGCTCATGCGCGTCGCCATCAGCCCCCTGGGCGTGTCTCGCCGGGAGATCCCCGCCTCGGTGAAGTGGTGGCGGTTCGCGGTCTTCGCCGGCCTGGGAGCCGCATTCTACGTGTACTTCACGCGTCAGGGTCTCAACGACCTCGTCGCCGGCGGGGTAGGGGTGACCGGATTCATGTTCCTGGTCTTTTTCTCCATCCACCTCGTTGCCCCGTGGATCCTGCAAACCGTGGTCCGGCTGCTGCGCCCCGTGCCGGGCAGGGCGGTGTTCATCGCCACCCGGCGGATCGTCGCAGACCCGAAGCAGGCCTGGCGACGGGTCATGGCCATGGCCTTCGTGTCTCTGCTCTTCGGCTACGTGGTGCTCATGCCGCTGACCCCGGTCAACGACTCCTTTGATGCGCAATTCTTCGCCGACGTCATCACGGGCGTGGTCATCACCTTCGGCATCGGACTGCTGTTGGTACTGGTCTCCACGCTGCTCACGCAGGCGTCCGTGGTGTACGAGGAAGCCGAACTCACCCGAGCGTTGGCGCACATGGGAGTACCCCCGTCCCTGCACCGACGGGTCGCCTGGCTCCAGACACTCATCCCGCTGCTCATCATGGCGGTGTCCGCCTTCTTATTTGGCGTGCTCATCTTCACAGCGATGTTCATCGGCGAAGCAGACGTCACTCCGCAGCGCATCGAGGTGTTCGTTGGCGGGTACGCGGCAGCGACGCTGGCCGTCGCCGGAATCACCCTGGCCGTCGACCCGCTGCGCCGCGAGTTGCTCGGCTTGCGGGTCCGGCGCAACGACTAGCGCGAGCGACCGCCTTGGGGGTGGACTTAAGGGGTAGTTCGCGGGCGGGGTTTAAGGTGAAAGGCAGCAATTTGTCAGCCACTTGTCCGACAAAAGTCAAAGGAGCTCTTCGGGATGGCCTTGAACGACATCGCCCACGGCGCGGTCAATAAAAAGACGACGCTGATGAACACTGACCTGCCTCGCTTCGGCGTCCGCGCCATCCTCGCCGGCGTGTATCTCACCCTAGCGACCGGGTTCGCGGCCGTCGGCGGCGGCGCCGTGGAGGCCCTCGCGCCGGGACTCGGCGGCATCATCTTCTCTTTCCTCTTCGGCTTCGGACTGTTCGTCATCGTCATCCTCAACGCTGACCTGGCCACAGGAAACATGATGTTCGGCTGCTACGGCGCCACCACGAAGCAGATCTCCTGGCCCATGGCGCTGAAATTCGCGCTGGTGACCACCTTGTTTAACCTCGTCGGCGCGATCATCGTGGCGCTGTTGCTCGCGGTGTCAGCCAAGTACCAGCACATGGACAACACTCACTTCCTCATGGGACTGGTGGAAGGCAAGCTGGCGAAAAGCTGGTGGGGCGCGATGATTGAAGGCATCGGCGCGAACTTCGTGGTCAACATGGCCATCATCGGCGCGCTGTACGCCAAAGATTTCGCCTCCAAGTTCACGGTCATCGTCCCCACGCTGGCCATCTTCGTGGGGCTAAGCCTGGAGCACGTCATCGCGAACTTCTCGCTCATGAGCATTGCCACCGCCGTGGAGCTTATCGACGGCGGGGCGGCGTTCGACGGCGCGGTGCCCGTCGCCGCCATCGCGTGGAACTGGCTGTGGGTGTGGATCGGCAACTTCATCGGCGGCGGCGTGCTCATCGGCAGCGTCTACGCCTGGCTCAACAAGGGCCCGGAAGTCTACCGGGACTGATTCTTTCCTGGGCGGGTAATGGCCAACAGCGCCACGACGCGCAGGGCGAAGAGCACCCCCACCACCAGCAGCACGTAGCCCAGCAAGGCGGTGGTGCTGAGGTAGCCCACCCATTCGGCGTCGGACTCCTCGAACGCGAGCAGCAGCACTCCGGCGAGCACGAAGGCCGCCGAGAGCAACGCGGTGACCACCTGCTGCACAAGCCCGCCGACGAATCGCCGGTCCTCCGGGTTGGCGAAGATGCTCACCCGGGCGCGGAAGCTGCCATTTTCCAAGGACTCCGTGATGCGTCCGAAGCGCCGCGGAAGCTCCGCCAACACCGGGGCGGAGTCCATGAGGATCTGTTCGCCCATGTCCTTCAAGGACTGCCGCCCCAGGGTGGCCAGCGAGGACATGCTGCCCACGCTGCGGACTTCGGCAACGAGGTCCACGGCGTCGCTGATCTGCGCGACGGTGCCTTCCAAGCCGGCCATCGAGCGGAACATGGCGGCCATCTCCGGGGGGACCCGGAAGCCGTGATCGACCACCAGGCGCAGCAGCATGCTAAACATCTCCGCCGACGAGCGCGACGACCCGCTGCGGAAGTAGACGAGTAACTGGCCGATGTCGGATTGGAGCAGCACCTCGTCGAGGTTGGCGGGACGGCCAAACAGCGCGATGAGCGAATCCGCCAGGAAGCGGGCGTCGCCACGTTCCACCCCCATGAAGAGCATGGCCACTTGGCCGCGGGAGCGGGCGTCGAGCCGGCCGACGACGCCGAAGTCCAGCAGCGCCAGGGTGGGCGTGTCCGTGTTGTTGAGCAGCATGACGTTGCCGGGGTGGATGTCGGCGTGGAACACCCCGTGCGTGAGCGAGACCTCCAGCACCGAGTTCACCAACTTCTTGGCGAGATCCTCGCGCGTCTCGGGCGTGAGGGCGGCGAGCTGCTGCGTGGCTGAGCCGACGGGAGTGCCGTCCAGGTAGTCCATGACCAGCAGTTTCCTGCTGGAGTACTCGGGGTAGACACGGGGGCAGCGGATAGCGCTGCCGCGCAACGCCTCAGCGAGTTGCTGGGTGTTGTGCAGCTCTGTTTCGTAGTCCAGCTCGTCCTTGAGCGAGGCGACAAAACCACGGCCCAGGGAGCCGATCTTGAGGTGCTGACCCCACACCGTGTGCTCCTCTAGCCAGGCGCAGAGCTTCTCGATGATCTCTCCGTCGTCGCTGACCTCTTGAAGAGCACTGGGGCGCTGCACCTTGAGGACCACCTGGCGGCCGTCGACGAGCGTGCCGCGATGCACCTGGGCCACGGACGCCGCCGCCACCGGGGTGGGGTCGACGCTGGCGAATACTTCATCGATCGGGCAGCCCAGCTCCGCGACGACGAGCGGTTCGATGCTGGCCCACTCCTCCGGCTGGACCGAGGAATGCAACAGGGACAACTCCTCGACGAACGCGGCGGGCACCACGTCCTCGCGGGAGGCGATGTTCTGGCCGAGCTTGACGTAGGCGACACCGGCCTCTTCGAGGGAGCGGCGCAGCGCGCGGGCCACGGCCCGATCACTGCCGCCGACGGCGTTCGCATCCCTAGCCAACCCATTCTTGATGAAGATCTTGAGTACCTGGCGGAAACGGCGAGCCCGCCGCTGGTAGGAACGCCACCCGAACACCCAGCTCAGCGCATTGGCCACCCGACCGGAGGGGAGAACGATCTCCAAAAGGGTGAGCAGGGTGGCCCCGAGGCCGAAGACCCAGAGGACGATGACGGTGACCACCAGCGCCGGGGCGATGTTGTTGCCGGCGGCGTTGGAGGACACCCCGATGGAGAGCCGGTCGATGATGAACGGCGCGGTAAACACCATGACCATGGACAAGATGATGGTCCGGGCCCAGCCGATGGGGTGGCCCAAGATCTTGCGGATAGTGGCTGCCAAGGTCAGGGTGAGTAGTACCCCGAGGGGGAAGGCGGCTACCCAGAGGTACCAGTTGTCGGCGGTCATGCTGCCATGCTCCTCGTTAGACGTATGATGAATCGCCTACACCCTACCTGGACCAGCCGACGGCTGCGTGGCACCGGATAGGGGACCGTCTTATGAATGACGTGCTCGCATGAGAACATCCTCACGTAAACCCACTGATGCTGAGAGTATTTCAACCCCGAGAAGGTAGCCTTCGCTGTCAGCGTCAATCGTCACTTGCGTGTGCCCGTTGGGCGTTTCGACCAAGGAAATATGCTGAGCCGACTCTCCTGCTTCGATCTCTTTGCCAAAGGTGAAGTAGGCGGCATCGGCTTCCCTGTCGTGACGGTAATGCGGCTCATCACAGTTGAGGGTGGAGCCGGGGAAGTTCGCCGTGGGAGATGGTGGTGATGCACGTGCATCGCTTCGGGTGGAGGATTCCCGTCGCCGGGTGAGGGTGGGTTTGCCGTGCATAGTGGTTCACAGGAAACGGTCGGGCTGGTGGCCCGGGGTCAGCCGCGGGCTGGGGGCGATGCACGTGCATCGCTTGGGGCGGAGGATTCCCGGCGTTGGCAGCCGTGGTTGGGTCTGCCGTGCATCGTGGTTAACAGCAAACGATCGGGTTCGTGGCCCGGGGTCAGCCGCGGGAGGCAGAAGCGATGCACGTGCATCGCTTGGGGTGGGTGGCCCGGTGGGGTTGGGCTGCTTTTCAATCGCCGCTGACAGGCGTGGTTGGGTATGCCGTACAAAGTGGTTTTCGCGAGGAAAGTTCGGGTTGGTGGTCCCGGGACCAGCTGCGGGAGATGGGTGCGATGCACGTGCATCGCTTGGGGTCGAGGATTCCCGGCGCTGGGTGAGGGTGGTTAAGCCGTGCAAAGTGGTTTTTGCGAGGAAAGTTCGGGTTGGTGGTCCCGGGACCAGCTGTGGGAGGCGGAAGCGATGCACGTACATCGTTTGGGGCGGAGAATTCCCGGCGCTGGGTGAGGGTGGTTATGCCGTGCATAGTGGTTCACAGGAAACGTTTGGCCTGGGGCCCGGGGTCAGCCGCGGGAGGCGAAAGCGATGCACGTGCATCGCCTGGAGTGGAGAATCCCTAGCTCTTCACCGTTGAAGGTGTAGCCGGGGCCTGAACCCACCAGCCCCGAACAAGCTCCGGACGGAAGCAGTGGGTGAGGTTAGAACGCCCCAGAGCCGTGCCACGAAAATGATCCAACCTGGCGGTGATCGCCTCAGTCGAGCCGTTACTCGAGCCCAGGTGATCGAAGAGCGGCAGGATGCCCGGCTCTTCGTAATGTGTGGTGCCGCAACGCCCATCACGCCAAGGACCTCGACCCGACTCTGGCCACGAGGGTCAACTACCCGGCTACACCCTCAACTGCGAAGAGACGATAATGCATGTCTACTCACGCACTGGGGACATGAAAAAAGGGGCACCGATGAGGTGCCCCTTGGCGGCGCTAAGCCAACTCGACGGCCGGTTTAGGCCTTCGGGTGGGCGGCGCGGGCAGCCTTGAGGCGAGCCTTGGCCTCGGTGACGTCGGCCTCGGCGCGCGCGAGGCGCTCCTCGGCGTCGGCGAGCATTTCCTCGGCGAAGGCCACGACCTCGATGTCCTTGGTCTCGGCCTTGTCGGACTTACGCTTACCAGCCGTAGCCGGGACGAACAGGATGATCGACGACAGAGCGATGAGCGCCATGACGACGATGGAGCCCATGGCCAGCATGCCGGCCTCGCGGACGGCCACGTTGTCCTGGTTGCCGGAGAAGGACACGACGTTGCCCAGAACCGTGGAGCCGGAGGTGGACATCGCGGTGAAGATGGACGTCGGGATGGCGGCGCCGAAGGCGGCACCGAGGGAGGAAGCCATCTTGTAGACGCCGGAGCCGGAGCCGGCCTTCTCGTCCGGGAGGGCGCCCAGGGCGGCGTCGGTGGACGGGGTGGCGTAGAACGCCAGGCCCAGGCCGAAGAGGCAGTAGGAGATCACGGTGAGGATCTTGTACGTGCCGGCCATCGTGTTGGTGAACATGAGCAGCACGATGGACACGATGACGATGAGCGCGCCCCAGATCATCGGCTTCTTGGCGCCGAAACGCTGCAGCAGCTTCTCACCGACGCGGATGAAGGCCAGGATGAACACGGCGTAGCCGATGGTGAGGTAGCCGGAGGCCGCGGCGGACATGCCGGTGCCGTCCTGGATGACCCACAGGGAAACCGGGATGAGGCCGGCGGTGGCGTTGATGAGGAAGTTGGAGATCGTCGCACCGGTGAAGACGGTGTTCTTGAACAGGGAGAACTCCACCAGCGGGTTGGCGACGCGGTTCTCCGTGCGGATGAACGCGGTGAGCGAGATGATGGACACCGCCAGCAGCGCCCACGTGATCCAGTTGGTCCAGCCGATGACGGAACCCTGGGTGACGACGAGCAGCAGGGTGAGCACGAACAGCGCCAGGGTGACGATGCCCGGGAAGTCGGTCTTGTTGGCGGTGCCGGCGGCGGGCGCGTCCTCCGGGATCTGGCGCATGAGGGCGATGGAGGCCACCGAGATCAGCGCGCAGATGATGAAGATGGAGCGCCAGCCCAGCGGGGTGGAGGCCATGAAACCACCGAAGATGGCGGCGAGGCCGGAGCCGCCCCAGGAACCCATCGACCAGTAGGAGACCGCGCGCTGGCGGTCCTTACCCTGCCAGTAGGTCTTGAGTAGAGCCATGGTCGACGGCATGATGAACGCCGCGGCCAGGCCCTGGAAGATACGGCCGGTGACGAGCATGGTGTTGGCGATCGCCGGAGCGCCGAAGGCGAGGCCCACGAGCAGCGAGCCGATGATGTTGAAGATGTTGCCGAAGGTGGCGATCTTGACGCGACCCATGCGGTCAGCCAGGCCGCCGGCGACGACGATGAACATGCCCGAGAACAGCGCCGACAGGGAGATGGCGATGTTCATCACGGCCGGCGGGGTGCCGATGTCCGCACCGATGGCCGGACCGATGTTCAGCGTGGTCTGGGCGAAGAGCCAGAAGGTGATGACAGCAAGGACGATACCGAAGAGGGAAGAGTTGTTTCCCTTGAAGGTGGAGGCGCCGGCGGCCGGCGCGGTTGCGGTAGTCACGAGAGTATTTCTGCCTTTGCTACTTAGTCAGCCAAGCGGACGCGGCGACGACGATGGCCTCCAGGCCACGGTCGAGCGTCGGCTGCAGGTCAGGGGCGAATGCGGGGTTGTGGTTGCCGACGGCGTCGGCCGGGTCGACGAAGCCGCCGAGGCCCCAGTAGGAGTAGGGGACACCGAACTCGTCGGCGACCACCGAGAAGTCCTCGGACGCCGGCACCGGGGCCAGGTCCTGGACGCCGTCGTCACCGAAGTAATCCTCGAAGGCCTCGCGCACGACGTCGGTCGGCTCCTCGTGGTTATCGGTGAGCGGGTACTGATCGTAGTAGGTGAACTCCGGCTCCTTCGGGGAGCGGGCGCCTTCGCACTCGGCGCGCACGAGGCGCTCGATGGCGGAGTGCATGTGGGCGGCCACTTCGGTGGAGTAGGCGCGGGTGTTGATGAGCAGCTCCGCGCGGTCCGGGATGATGTTCGACTTGGTGCCGGCGTGGATCGCGCCGACGGTGACGACGGCGGTTTCCCGGGCGGCGACCTCGCGGGCCACGATGGTCTGCAGGCGGGTAACGATCGTCGACGCGAGCACGACCGGGTCCACGCCCAGCTCCGGCATGGAGCCGTGCGAGCCCTTGCCGTACACGACGACCTTGATGGAGGCCGCGGTGGACAGCACCGGGCCGACGGTGGTGCCGAGCACGCCGCCCGGCAGGGAGGCCAGCACGTGCTGGCCGAGGTAGACGTCCGGCTTCGGCATAGCGTCGACGAGGCCGTTGGCCACCATGTCCCGAGCGCCGGCGGCGTTTTCCTCGGCGGGCTGGAAGACGCCGACGAAGGTGCCGGACCAGTCATCCTTGTGCTCGTTGAAGGCCTTGAGCGCGCCGAGCAGGCTCATAAGGTGGAAGTCGTGGCCGCACGCGTGGGAGACGGAGACCTCCTGGTGGGAGTTCTCATCAACGCGCTTCATGGTGGAGGCATATTCCTTGCCGGAGGCTTCCTCAACCGGCAGGGCGTCGATATCGGCGCGCATGGCGACGACGGGGCCGTCGCCGTTTTCAATGGTGGCCACGAGGCCGGTCTTGCCGACACGGGTCACCGCGATGCCGGCGTCGGCGAGCTCACGCTCGATGCGGTCGGCGGTCTCGTATTCCTGAAGGGACAGTTCGGGGTTTTGGTGGAACCAGATGTAGAGCTCCTCCCGCTCCGAGCGGGAGGCGTCGAGACCACTGAGGATGCTCTCGACAGCGGCTTTGTCAATTGCCATGATGTGCCTTTCGTGAACCTGGGGGAACCGGGTGAACTACCTGTCAGTCGGGTAGGAACCTCCGGGTTAGACTGCATATATTGTACTACGGCTACCCAAAATCCTCTATGGTTGCAGATTGTTGCCTGCTTCCGCTGACCAGTGCTGATAAATGCCTGTTTAAGCTTCGATCGGTCTGGATTTGGAGGCTACGTCACCAGGCGCGTAGTGTTGATTGCCGGACTTCTGTCCGAGTACGTGAACATCCAACTTTGTTGTAGGCCCCCCGCCGGCTGGCGGACCGGGTGGTGAGTAGGCGGCGAGCGCCCGAGGCTATTGAGCCCCGGGGAGCGTCAAGTGGCCCGAAGAAGCACCCGGAGAACGCATCACGGTGGGCACCTTCAAGGGAACCGCAACGAGAAAGGTAAACGGTCACTTCATATGACCATGACTGATCCGATCGCCGACATGCTGTCGCGCGTGCGCAACGCGAACCACGCGCACCACGACGCCGTGTCGATGCCGTCCTCGAAGATCAAGGTGAACATCGCCGAGATCCTCAAGCAGGAGGGCTACATCGCTAACTACTCCGTCGACGACGCCAAGGTGGGCAAGACCCTCTCCCTCGACCTGAAGTACGGCCCGTCGCGCAAGTCCGCCATCGCCGGCCTGCGCCGCGTCTCCAAGCCGGGTCTGCGCGTCTACGCCAAGGCCTCCGAGCTGCCCGAGGTCCTCGGCGGCCTCGGCATCGCCATCATTTCCACGTCCCAGGGCCTCCTGACCGACCGTCAGGCGCACGAGAAGGGTGTAGGCGGAGAAGTTCTCGCCTACGTCTGGTAAGGGAGGAATTGATACATGTCTCGAGTAGGTAAGGCTCCCATCGCCGTTCCCAACGGCGTCGAAACCACCATCAACGGCCAGCACGTTGAGGTCAAGGGCCCGAAGGGCACCCTGTCCCTCGACGTCCCGGCTCCGATCTCCGTCGCCGTCGAAGGCAACGAGATCATTGTGAGCACCCCAAACCAGGAGCGTCAGTCTCGCTCCCTGCACGGTCTGTCCCGCTCGCTGGTGAACAACATGGTCATCGGCGTCACCGAGGGCTACACCATCAACATGGAGATCTTCGGCGTGGGCTACCGCGTCCAGCAGAAGGGTACGGACCTGGAGTTCTCCCTCGGCTACTCCCACCCCGTTCTCATCAAGGCTCCGGAAGGCATCACCTTCAAGGTCGATGGCAACACGAAGTTCTCGATCGCGGGTATTGACAAGCAGAAGGTTGGGCAGATCGCCGCTAACATCCGTCGTCTGCGGAAGGACGATCCCTACAAGGGTAAGGGCATCCGCTACGCCGGTGAGCAGGTCCGCCGCAAGGTCGGAAAGACGGGTAAGTAAGCATGAGCAACACCGAGAATTCCAAGCGCAAGCCGGTTGGCAAGGACATTTCCACTCGTCGTCGCGAGGCCCGTGCCCGTCGTCACTTCCGCATCCGCAAGACCCTGCGCGGCACCCCCGAGCGTCCGCGTCTGGTCATCCACCGTTCCTCCCGCCACATGAGCGTTCAGGTCATCGACGACATCGCTGGCCACACCCTCTGCGCTGCCTCCACCATGGAGCCCGAGGTCCGCGCTCTCGAAGGCGACAAGAAGACCAAGGGCGCCAAGGTCGGCCAGCTCATCGCTGAGCGCGCCAAGGCCGCTGGCATTGAGGCCGTCGTCTTCGACCGTGGCGGCTACAAGTACCACGGTCGCGTCGCCGCTCTGGCCGACGCCGCTCGCGAAGGTGGTCTGCAGTTCTAATGGCCATCCAGAACATTTTCAACGGAAGGAATGCGTAATGCCGGGACGTGAACGGCGTGACGGCGGACGCTCCGCCGACGATCAGAAGAACAACAACCGCAACGAGCGCGGTGGCCGCGGTCGTCGCGACAACCGCCAGCAGGACGCCGAGCGCGATAAGTACATCGAGCGCGTCGTCACCATCAACCGCGTCGCCAAGACCGTCAAGGGTGGCCGTCGCATGAGCTTCACCGCCCTCGTCATCGTCGGTGACGGCCAGGGCATGGTGGGCGTCGGCTACGGCAAGGCCCGCGAGGTCCCCGCCGCAATCCAGAAGGGTGCCGAAGAGGCTCGCAAGAACTTCTTCCGCGTCCCGATGGTCGGCGGCACCATCACCCACCCGGTTCAGGGCGAGGCCGCTGCCGGCATCGTGCTGCTCAAGCCGGCCGCTCCCGGTACCGGTGTCATCGCCGGCGGCGCTGCCCGCCCGGTGCTTGAGTGCGCGGGTGTCCAGGACGTTCTGTCGAAGTCCCTCGGCTCCGACAACGCCATCAACGTCGTCCACGCCACCGTGGACGGCCTGAAGCAGCTGGTGCGCCCCGAAGAGGTTGCTGCCCGTCGTGGCAAGAGCCTCGAAGAGGTTGCCCCGGCCCGTATTCTGCGCGCTCGCGCAGGGCAGGAGGCGTAAACCATGGCACTGAAGATTACTCAGGTTAAGGGTCTCGTCGGCTCCAAGCCGAAGCAGCGGGCCACCATGCAGGCCCTGGGCCTCAAGCGAATCCGCCACACCGTGATCAAGCAGGACAACCCGGCCGTCCGCGGCCAGATCCAGGTTGTCCGCCACCTGGTCACCGTCGAAGAAGTGGCAGGGGAGTAGGTAACACCATGAGCGACATCATCAAGCTCCACGATCTGCGCCCGTCCAAGGGTGCCAACAAGCCGAAGCGTCGCGTTGGCCGCGGCGAAGGCGGCAAGGGCGGCAAGACCGCAGGCCGCGGTACCAAGGGCACCAAGGCTCGTCGGCAGGTTTCGGCCGCCTTCGAGGGTGGCCAGATGCCGATCCACATGCGGCTGCCGAAGCTCAAGGGCTTCAAGAACCCGAACAAGGTCGTCTTCCAGGTCGTCAACGTTGAGGACTTCAACGAGGCGTTCCCGAACGGCGGCGACGTCCAGATCGCCGATCTGGTTGCTGCGGGCCTCGTCCGCCCGAAGCAGCCGGTGAAGGTCCTGGGCAACGGTGACCTGACCGTCAAGGTCAACGTCACCGCCACCAAGTTCTCCAAGTCGGCCGTCGAGAAGATCGAGGCCGCCGGCGGCACCGTCACCGAGGCTTAAAGCCCCGGCTGACGCCACCGTCGGAAACACTCACCAGCCCGCCAGTCACAGTTGTCGCTGTGGCCGGCGGGCTGGTGTTTTTCTGCCTTGCCCGCCGGCGGTGTCAGGCAAAAATAGCCGCGCTCAGGGGCGGAAGTTCGACGGCTGCCGCGTCGGCGCCGTCAGCTACGGATCGTGGCGCCTCCCCGACGCTGAAGATCACGGCCCGCCCGGCCGCGTCGACGGCCACGCTCGTGCGCCCGGCGTTGATGGCAACAACACTGTCGCCGCGGCGATACACCACCAGTTTTCCGTCGATGCGCAGCACCTCAACCCCCGGCGTGGCCTGCAACTCCGGCCGGTTCGCGCGCAGGGCGATGAGCTCGCGTACGAGGTGCACGAGCGAGTCCTTGGCAGCTAGGGCGGCGGCCACCGACGGTGCGTCGGGGTCGCGGTCTGCCGGAAGGTAGACATCGGGAGTGCTGTGGTCCCATGCCATCGGGCCCCGGGATCCGGTGCGGGCGTACCCGCCCTCGAGGCTCGGCAGGTCCCGGTAGCGCATCCCGATCTCGTCGCCGTAGTAGATAAAAGGTACCCCCGGCATGGTGAGCAGGAACGTGAAGAACAACCGTCGTTCCGCCTCGGTCAGGCGCGGGGCCAGGCGTGGGGTGTCGTGGTTGCCGCTGATCAGCGCGAAGCTTAAGTGCTCGGGCTGGGAGAGGTAGGCATCGAAGAACACGGCAGCCGTCGTGGGGGAGTCGGCGTTGAAGTAGCTCACGTCGCCGTCGCGGGTGAGCGCGTCCTCGGTGGCGCGGGCGAGCAGGTTGTAGCCGTTGCCGCGCCAGTCCAGGTAGAAGTCCAGGTCGAAGCCCGCCTCCCGGGCTTGCCACGGTTTACCCCATTCGGAAATGAACGCCGCCTGCGGAAAGTCCGGGCGGACACGGTCGAAGATGTCCTGCCAGCAGGCGATGGTAGCTCGCTTGTCCTCGCCGTCGTTCTTGACCAGCGAGTCGGCCATGTCCACCCGGAAACCGTCCACCCCGCGTTCGAGCCAGTAGCGGATGATGGCGGCCATCTCCTCGCGGTTGGCGGTAGGACCCGGCGCGGACGTGGGCTGCTGCCAGGGGCGTCGCCGCTCGCGGTAGCCGAAGTTGAGCGCCGGCTGGGATTTGAAGAAGTTGATGACATAGGTGGCGTCGCGCGGCGTTTCGCCGCCGATGAACGGCATGCCGTCGCCGTTGTCAAAGGCGTGGGAGGTCCAGATGAACCGGTCAGAGTAGGCGTTACGCTCCGGTTGTGCGGAGTCGATGAACCAGCGGTGCTGCTCGGAGGTGTGTCCGGCCACGAGGTCGAACAACACCTTGATGCCGCGGGCGTGGGCTTCGGTGAGCAGTGTGCACAGGTCGGCGTCGGTGCCGTAGCGGGGCGCGAGCTGGTAGTAATCGCGGACGTCGTAGCCGGCGTCTTTAAAAGGGGAGTCGAAGACGGGATTGATCCACATCGCGGTGATGCCGAGCGTGGCGAGGTAGTCCAGGTGAGCGGTGATGCCCGGCAGGTCGCCGATGCCGTCGCCGTTGCTGTCCGCGAAGGACTGGGGATACACCTGGTAGAACACGGCCCGCTCGAGCCAGGAGGGGCGGGGGTAGCGCGGTGAGGTGGGGGTGCTGCACATAGCACTGAGCGTACCGTCGCCGGAACCCCCGAACGGCACACCGGTTCCCCGGAGGATTTCCCGAATGCAAGGACCCCCGGGTAGGGTGACGGCAACAGGTCATGACCACTAACCGACGGTGAGCTAACCAGCCCCTCCCGGGCACGGATGACCAGAGATGTCCGGCGTCGCCGGGCGGGTTGTGACCGACGCACCCTAGACATTCTCAACACCGTGAAGAGAAAGGTGACGTGGTGAAGATCCGCGCTATAAAGACCCTCGCAGCACTGGCCGCCTCCGCGCTGGCGCTGACTGCGTGCTCGAACGACCAGGGGACCGCCGGCTCCGGCGACCCGGCCGCTGCCGGCGGCTCGGCCGAGGCCACCCTGACCGTGTGGACCTCCCAGGAGGACCAGGCCACCGACGACGCCTGGCTGCAGACCGTCCAAAAGGACTTTGAGGAGGCGCACCCCGAGTACACGATTACGTGGAAGAACTCGGTGGTCTCCGCAGCCGATACCGGAGACGTGGTCAAGGCCGACCCGGCCGCGGCGGCCGATGTCTACCTCTTCGCCAATGACCAGCTCGGTGCTTTGCAGGAAGTCGGCGCCGTCGGCGTGCTCTCCGATCCGGGCAAGGCCCAGCTCGACGAGCAGGCCGCCGAAACGATGAAGCAGTCCGTCACCGGCTCCGACGGGGAACCCTACGGCCTGCCCTATGAGCCCAACACCTGGTTCATGTACTACAACACGGACAAGCTCTCCGCCGAGGACGTCACCAGCTTCGACACCATGCTGGATAAGGCGAAGGTCTCCTTCCCATGTCCAACTCGTGGTACCTGCCGGCCTTCTACTCCGCCGCGGGCGCGCAGTTCTTCGGCCCCGACGGCAGCGATGAGGCCGCCGGCATCGACCTCGGCGATAAGGCCGGCGAGGTGACCGCCTACCTCGCCGAGGTTGTCACGAACCCCAACTTCGTCAACGACGCCGACGGCGCCGGCCTCGGCGGGCTCGCCAACGGCACGGTCGACGTCGTGTTCTCCGGCGCGTGGGACGCCAAGGCCGCCCAGGAGGCCCTGGGCGACAAGTTCGGCGTCGCCGCCCTGCCCACCTTTACCCTGGGTGGTGAGCAGCTGCAGATGCAGTCCTTCTCCGGTTCCAAGGCCATCGCCTACAACCCGAACACCAAGAACCCGCGCATCGCGGCCGAGTTCGCCCAGTTCCTCGCCAGCCAGGACTCCCAGCTGATCCACTATGAGAAGAACGGCGTCATCCCCGCCGACCAGCGCCTCGCGAAGGACGCCGCCATCTCCGCCGACCCGGTGGCCGTGGCCCTGCTGTCCACCATCGACAACGCCTCCATCACGCAGCCGACCGTTCCCGCCATGTCCCTGTTCTGGGAGCCGACGGATAACTTCGGCAAGGCACTGACCACCGGCGACGTCACCCCGGACAACGCCGCCGAAAAGACCGAGGCCTGGCAGAAGGCCCTCAACCAGTAACCCCCGCCGAGACGAGTAGGAACCATGACTACGGACGTCGCGCCGCCGCTAGGCGCAGCCACCGAGGCCACCGCGCCACCGGTGCCTAACCAGGACACAGAGCACTGGTACGCACTGCGCCGGGCGTGGCTCGAAGGCGACGGCCTCACCAAGGCGTCCTTCGTGGTACACGGACTCGGCAACCTTGCCCGCAAGCAATTCGTCAAAGGCGGGCTGTGGCTCGCCATCGAGGTCGCCTTCCTCGGCTGGTATCTCACCACCGGACTGAGCTACCTCGCCGCGCTGCCCGGCCTCGGCGGCGACGGCTCCCAGGAGCGCGTCCAGGTCGACGGCTTCTGGGTGTATCAAACCAGTCCGCCCTCCGTCGTCGTCCTGCTGCAAGGCGTGCTGGCCGTCGTCGCGCTCATCGCCTTTTTCTGGTGGGCGACCATCGCCGGGCGCAGCGCCTATAAGGCACAAACCCAGGTGGCGGAGCACGGACGCGCCCGCAGCCTGCGCGGCGACCTCACGGCGCTGACGCACGAGGACGCCCCGTGGCTGCTCATGAGCCTGCCCACCGCGGGCATCGTCGTTTTCACCATCCTGCCGCTGGTGTTCATGATCTCCATGGCCTTCACCAGCTACGACTCCGCTAACGCGCAGTACTTCTCCTGGGTCGGCCTCGACAACTTCGCCACCGTGCTGTCCGATAACGGCGGAGCGGTCAACGGCCGGATCTTCCTCCAGGTCCTCATCTGGACCCTCGTGTGGGCGTTCTTCGCCACCTTCCTCAACTTCTTCCTGGGCATGTTCCTGGCGATGCTCATCAACCGCCGCACCACCCGCGGCAAGGGCTTCTGGCGGGCCGTGTTCTCCCTGTCCATCGCCGTGCCGCAGTTCGTCACCCTGCTCGTGGTGCGCACCATGCTCCAACCCGAGGGCATCATCAACCGGCTGCTGCTCGACGCCGGGCTCATCGACTCCGCCCTGCCCTTCTTCACCGACGTGACCTGGGCGCGGGTGACGGTCATCATCGTCAACCTGTGGATCGGCATTCCCTACACGATCATGCAGATCACCGGCATCCTGCAGAACATCCCCGGCGAGCTCTACGAGGCGGCCCGCATCGACGGTGCCAACGTCTGGCACACGTTCCGCTACATCACCATGCCGTACATGATCTTCGTCATGACCCCGTACCTCATCACGACGTTCACGGCGAATGTCAATAACTTCAACGTCATTTACCTGTTGTCCGGTGGCGGGCCGACGCCCGTCGGCGCCTCCGCCGGCTCGACGGACCTGCTTATCACGTGGCTGTACAAGCTCACCGTGGACCGCGGTGACTTCAACCTCGGCGCCGTCATCGGCATCCTCACCTTCGTGGTGCTTGCCGTCGTGGCGCTCGTGACCTACCGCCGCAGCGGTTCGTACCAGAACGAGGAGGGCTTCCGCTGATGAGCGCTACCACGTCCGCTAAGGCCGCCAAGGCCCCTAAGGCCCCTAAGGCCGCCAAGGCCACGAATCAGGTGGCGCGCCGACGCATTGCCGACATCGTTGTCCACCTTTTCCTCGCCGTTCTGGCCGCCCTGTGGGTGCTGCCCATTATCTGGATTGTTGCGGAGAGCTTCAACGCCAACCCGGCGCCGTACACCACGACATTCTTCCCGACCGACTACAGCCTCGATAACTACATCAAGCTGTTCACGGAGCGCAACGTTCTCAATTTCCCGAGAATGTTCGCCAACACGTTCATCGTGGCCGTTTTCACGATGATTATCAGCGTGTTCTTCGTCCTCAGTGTGTCTTACGCTTTGTCCCGCTTGCGCTTTTCTTTCCGTAAGCCGTACATGAACCTGGCGCTTATTCTGGGCATGTTCCCCGGAATCATGGCCGTGGTGGCCATCTACTTCATCCTCAAAGAGATGGGCCTCACCCAAGGCTGGACTACCAATATCGCGCTCATCATTGTGTATTCCGCCGGAACCGGTATGGGATTCTATGTCATGAAGGGATTCATGGACACCATCCCGATCTCTTTGGATGAGGCCGCGATCCTCGACGGCTGCTCCCAGTGGCAGGTATTCACCAAGATCATCCTGCCTATCTCCAAGCCCATGATCGTCTACCAGGCCATCGTCGGCTTCCTCACCCCGTGGCTGGACTTCGTGCTGGCCAAGGCCATCGCCCGCACGCAGGAGAACTACACCGTCTCCCTGGGGCTGTGGCTCATGCTGGAAAAGGAGTACATCCACTCCTGGTTCGCCCGCTTCGCCGCCGGCGCGGTGTGCGTGGCCATCCCCATCGCTATCCTGTTCATCGTCATGCAGCGCTTCTACCAGTCCTCCATGGAAGGCTCGGTGAAGGGCTAACCGCTACATGAAGGAGGAAAGCGTGGAGCACGCGGCGAAGCGACGCTCCGGTGTTGGGGTGCGGGCGTTGTTGGCCCTCATCGTGGCCGGGGCGGCTGCGCACATCGCCTCCTCGGCGCTGGTCCCGGCGTACGACGCCCGCAGTCTCGCCGCCCCGACAGCCGTAGTGACCGTCGCAGTGGTGGTGGAAGCGCTGTCCTGGGTAGCCTACGCGCCGCTGGCGTTTCTGCTGGCCGAGTGGCTGCGACGCGAGCCCGCACTGGGGTCGGGGTTTATCTGGGCCATGCTCATCGCCGTGGCCGCCGAGGTCCCCTACGACCTGCTCAACGCCGGGGAGTTTAGTGACTTCACCAGCCAGAACCCGGTGTGGGCGGTGGTGGTCATCCTCATCGTGGTGGCCGGGGTGCGCCGGCTCCAGGTTGCCGGGGCATTGCCAGAGCCTGTGCGCATCATAGCCGTCGTGGCTTTCATAGTGGCGGCCGTGGGGTGGCTCGGAATCTTTTCGGTGGGTGTCCGGCTTGGGGTGTTCCCGGCAGGCATCGCCTTGTTCGGCTTCGCTTTGATATTCCGCTACCTGCGCGGCCGGGAAAACACCATGATGCTCAGCGCCGGCGGGATGGGGGCGGCGCTGCTGGTCACCCCAGCGCTGGGGGTGGTGCCGCTACACTTCCGCGACGACGCCGCGCTGCGCACCCAACCGCTTCCTCCCGCCTGGGTGGGGTTGGCCTATCCGGTGGTGTTGGCCCTGGCGACGCTCGTCGCCTGAGTGCGGGGCAGGGAGCTGTTATCCCTGGTCAGCGGGCATGATGTTCATCGTGTCGATGTTGACATGCCCCGGCAGCGACGCCACCCACCGAATCGCCTCGGCAACATCCTCGGCGGTGAGATTGAGCTTGTCCGCGTAGACCTTGCGGGCGCGCTCGGCGTCCCCGTCGAATCGGATGAGGGAGAAGTCCGTCTCCACGCGCCCCGGGTCGATCTCGGTCACTCGCACTCCGGAGCCGCGGGTGATTTCCTCCAACCGGGTCACGCGAGTGAGGGCTTTGAGGGCATGTTTGGCGGCATTGTACCCGGAGCCGCCCTCGTAGGGGTCAAGTGCCGCTTTGGATCCGAGGTTGACGACCAACCCACGAGTGGCGCGCAGCTTGGGCAACAACGCGGTGGTCACCCGCACGGTTCCGAGCACGTTGGTGTCATACATCCAGCGCCACTGATCGAGCGTGGTGTCCTCCAGCGGGTTGAGTCCTTTAGCCCCACCAGCGTTGTTGACCAGCACGTCTACCCGGTCAATCTGCTCACTGAAGGCGGCCACCGAGGCATCGTCGGTGACGTCCAATTCGAAGGCGGTGGCGCCGATGTCGGTAGCGACCTCGCGCAGCCTATCCAACCGGCGGGCGCCGATGATGACCGTGAAGCCGTCGGCGGCCAGCGCCCGCGCGGTGGCGGCCCCAATTCCGCCGGACGCTCCGGTTACTACTGCTGTCTTCTGCGTGTGTGTCATGCCAGTGAGACTACGTGCAGGCCCGGGAGCCTGAGGGGAAAAGAGCACCCATTGTCGTTACCGGAGGTTGCTGGTCGCCATGACGAAGCTCGAGTTTTTGTTCCTCTCCATTATCGTGGCGGGGCTGACGCTGACCCTCGACGGCTTCCTGACGCCGCAGCTTTCTCTGCTGGGCACCGTGTGCGGGCTTCCGTTGGTCATCCGGCGGTCGAGGAAGCAGAACTCGGGAGCTAGTCTGGCAGCCGCACTCTCGTCGCGGGGGAGAAGGCGTGCAGGTGGCCGTCCCGGATGCGGGTGTAAAGCGTCGAGCCGATCTCCGGGGCGGTGTGCGGGGCCACGCGGACGATGATGACGTCCGTGGATTCATCATCCGGGTTGGCATCCGTGCCGGAGCCCAGGTGCCCGCCGCCGACCAGCCGGCCGTAGACGTAGGCGTCGGACCCAAGCTCTTCGACCATGGTGATCTCCACCGGGATGCTGTGGGCGGCCTCCGGGGACTGCGGATCCACGAGGTCCAGCGCCTCCGGGCGGAAACCGATGATGACCGAACCCTCATCGTCGGCGGTGAGCGCCGCCACGGTCGCCGCCGGCAGCTCCACCCGGGCCTTGCCCAGGACGGCGGTGGTGCCGTCGACCGTGAACCGGCCCAAGTTCATCGCCGGGGAACCGATGAATCCGGCGACGAACTCGTTGCCCGGGCGTTCGTAGAGCTCCCGCGGGGTACCCACCTGCTGGAGCACGCCGTCCTTGAGCACGGCGATTCGGTCGCCCATCGTCATGGCCTCAGTCTGGTCGTGGGTGACATACAGCGTGGTGACGTCCAGCTCACGCTGCAGCGCCGCGATCTGGGTGCGGGTCTGTACGCGCAGTTTGGCGTCGAGGTTACTCAAGGGTTCGTCCATGAGGAACACCTCGGGCTTGCGGACGATGGCGCGTCCCATGGCCACGCGCTGGCGCTGACCGCCGGACAGGGCCTTGGGCTTGCGCTCCAGGAAGTCGGTCAGACCCAGGGTGCGGGCGGCTTCCTCGACGCGAGCGTTGATCTCGTCCTTCGGACGACCGGCGATCTTCAGGGCGAAGCCCATGTTCTCCCGGACGGTCATGTGCGGGTAGAGCGCGTAGTTCTGGAACACCATCGCGATGTCCCGGTCCTTCGGCGGGGCGGTCGTGACGTCCTTGTCGCCGATGTGGATACGCCCGGAGTTGACGTCCTCCAGGCCGGCGAGCATCCGCAGTGCAGTGGACTTACCGGAGCCAGACGGGCCCACGAGGACGAGGAATTCGCCGTCGGCGATGTCGAGAGTCAGCGAGTCGACGGAAGGGTGGTCGGCGCCGGGATAGATCCGCGTAGCGGCGTCGAAACGAACAATAGCCATGGTAGTGAGGTGAACCTTTCTTCATCGGCAGGAACGTGCCGAACGATCCGAGTGAAGGATGAACCGTTCCCACGCTACCTTCGAGTGGTCATAACCTGCTCATTGTCGCCGTGGCGGCGGCGAACGGGGGTGGGCGGCAGACGACGGTTGCTGCAACCCACAGCGGGCTCTAAGCGCCACAGAGGTTCAGCAAGGACTTATCGGGCTGGTAGGGTAGCAGGGTCAATAGAGTCACGAGTCCCGGGCAACCCGCGGGACGTGAAATACAACCAAGAACTCTCGCCCACCCGCGGCGGGTAGGGGACGTCGACGCGCGGCCCGCCCGACGATGGTGACGTGGGAGCCAGGAGGCTTGTGTGTCCGCCATTTTGCAGGCTTTGAAGGACGCCGATCTGCGCAAGAAGATCCTCATCACGCTCGCGCTCATCGTGGCGTACCGGATTGGCGCCCAGATCCCGGCACCGGGTGTAGATTACGCCGCGATCCAAGCGCGGCTGACCACCCTCGGCGACGAAGAGGGCAACCTCTTCTCCATCGTCAACCTCTTCTCGGGAGGCGCGCTGCTCCAGCTGTCGATCTTCGCCATCGGCATCATGCCCTACATCACGGCGTCCATCGTGGTGCAGCTGCTCACCGTCGTCATCCCGAAGTTCGAGGAGCTCAAGAAGGAGGGGCAGTCGGGGCAAGCCAAGATGACCCAGTACACCCGCTACCTCACCCTCGCACTGGCGCTCATGCAGTCCTCGGGCATCGTCGCGCTCGCGGACCGGGAGCAGCTGCTCGGCCCGGGCTTCCCGGTGCTGGAGGAAGGCCACACCATCTGGGACCTCATCGTCATCGTGGTGACCATGAGCTCCGGCGCCATGCTCATCATGTGGCTCGGTGAGATCATCACCGAACGCGGCGTGGGCAACGGCATGTCTCTGCTCATCTTCGCCGGCATCGCCACCCGCATCCCCTCCGACGGCGTCAACGTCTTCGCCCAGTCCGGCGGCGTCGTCTTCGGCGTGGTCGTGGCCGCCGTCATCCTCCTGGTCATCGGCGTTGTCTTCGTGGAGCAGGGCCAGCGCCGCATCCCGGTGCAGTACGCCAAGCGCATGGTGGGGCGTCGCCAGTACGGCGGCTCCTCCACCTACCTGCCGCTGAAGGTCAACCAGGCCGGTGTTATCCCCGTCATCTTCGCGTCCTCGCTCATGTACGTGCCGGTCCTCATCACGCAGATCGTGCAGTCCGGCTCGCTCGGCGCGCAGTCCCCGGATAACTGGTGGCAGCGCTACGTCATGAGCTGGTTGCAGGCGCCGTCGTCCTGGCAGTACATCCTCCTGTACTTCGTTCTCATCATCTTCTTCTCCTACTTCTATGTTTCCGTTCAATATGACCCGAACGAGCAGGCGGACAATATGAAGAAGTACGGCGGCTTCATTCCGGGTATCCGCCCGGGCCGTCCCACCGCGCAGTATCTGGCGTTCGTCATGAACCGCCTGCTGTTCGTCGGCGCGATTTACCTGGGTGTCATTGCGGTGCTGCCGAACATCGCCCTTGACCTTGGCGTGGGGGGAGGCCAGGGCGCAAGGATGACGGCCTTCGGCGGTACGGCTATTCTGATTATGGTGTCGGTCGCGTTGACCACGGTCAAGCAGATCGAATCCCAACTTCTGCAAAGCAACTACGAAGGACTCTTGCGATAATGCGTCTCGTACTCCTCGGCCCGCCCGGTGCCGGTAAAGGCACCCAGGCCGCTCTTCTCACCGAAAAGCTCGGCGTTCCGCACATCTCCACGGGTGACCTCTTCCGTGCCAACATCGGCGAGGGAACCCCGCTGGGGCTGGAGGCCAAGGGGTACATCGACGCCGGCAAGCTCGTGCCCACCGACGTCACCGCCCGCATGGTGGAGTCCCGCCTCGACGAGGCCGACGCCGCCGAAGGCTTCCTGCTCGACGGCTTCCCGCGCACGGTGGAGCAGGCCGAGATCCTCACCGAACTGCTCGCCAAGAAGGGCCTCGCGCTCGACGGCGTGGTGAACTTCGAGGTGTCCGAGGACGTGGTGGTTGAGCGCATGCTCGCCCGCGGCCGCGCCGACGACAACGAGGAGACCATCCGCACCCGCCTGCAGGTCTACCGCAACGAGACCGCCCCGCTCATCGACCACTACGGCGACGCCATCATCACCGTGGCCGCCGAGGGCGAGGTTGAGGAGATCAACGCCCGCGTTATGGAGGCGCTGGGCAAGTAAGTCAGAGCGCTTGCCTGAGGGCCGAAAACCTTGTCGAGCAGGTCACATCCTGTTCCACGAGGTTGCGGCCCTTATATTCTCTTCACAATTGAGGGTGTAGTAGGGGTCTGACCCCGCCAGCCTCCAGCAGGCTACGGGCGATGTAGTGCGTGAGGTTGCGAAACCCCAAGGCGGTACCACGTAGGTGTTCCAACCGCCCGTTGATCGCCTCAGCCGGGCCGTTGCTCGAGCCAGGATGATCGAAAAACGCCAGGATGTCCTCCCGCCGCTTCGTCAAAGTCCGGCCAGGACGAGCCACCTCGACCAACCCACGAGGAACCCCCGAAGCGACCGAAGTAATCAGCTCCGCCATGATCTTCTTACCTTCGGCCCGACGCTTAGCCCGGTACGCGGTGATCATCCGCTGATACACACCCCACGTCGCCTCGACTTCGACATGATGATCATCAGCAAACAACCCTTGCAACCGTTGGTACTGCCTGTCGGTGAGCAACCCCACACCAGTATGAAGGGTCCGCCGGTTGTGATACAACGGGTGGTTCTTACGCCCGCGGCCACCATGAAGCTCGACCTGCACGCGACGCCGACAATCATCCAGCGCATCGCCTGCTAACCGGATGACGTGAAACGGATCCATGACTGCCGTGGCGTGAGGGATCTCCTGCTCAGCAGCGGTTTTAAACCCAGTAAAGCCATCCATCGCGATGACCTCCACCCCGTCGCGCCACGCTGGTGGCTGGGATGCAAGCCAAGGCTTTAAAGACCTGCTTGGAGCGCCCTTCGATCATCGCCAACAACCTACTAGGCCCACTACCAGTACTCACCGGGGTTAAATCGATGACAACGGTGACATAGTGGTCGCCGCGGCGGGTGTGGCGCCAGACGTGCTCGTCCACCCCGATCACGGTGACATCATCGAACCGGGCCGGATCATCAAGCAAGACCCGCTTACCTTCGGCTAAAACGGCAGCATTGGCGGTGTTCCAGGACACCGCCAACCGAAGCGGCGATGCGTGACATCGACATATGGTTGACCACCAAGGCTTCCAACGCCCAGCGTAGCGCCCCGCGGGACAGGCGCGAACGAGGCTGACACGCCTGGGTTAAGGTCATGGCGCCATACATGCCCGCAGTTGGTGCACTGGTAGCGGCGTAGTCGGATGTGCAAGGTGCTCGGTCGTCATCCGAAGGGGATGTGAGCGAGCGTGAGGATGATGCTGTCGCGGGCTCGGCCAGGGCATCCGCACCGGTGGCGGCGATCATCGGGATTTGTTGGGCGGCATAGCAGGATCGCTTCCTCGTGGTCGAGGCCGTAAAACGTGGTCAGATCAGGCCGGGTCCAGGTAGCGTAGTCCGTGTCGAGGTCTTTCGTGATGTGTGTGTCGCAACGTTCATCATGCCAAGGACCTCGACCCGCGCCGGCCACGGCACCGACTACGCGGCTACACCCTCAACTGCTAAGGGCGAAAAAGTGATACAACTCACAGAAATATAGGCTCATAACTCTTGTGCGACGTAGGGGGTAAGGTTATGCTTACCTTATCGGCAAAAGCTGATACTGGAACTTCGGATTGAGTGTAGAACCCGGTTGTTCCAGTCTCCGTACTAGCCTTACCTCGGTCGCTCTTTTGAGCTTTTCCTTGTGACTGGGCGTATGGATAGTGTCCTTTATAAGGAGTTCCACCATGAGCATCATCCGTCGTGCAGCCTGCCTTTCAGCGGCTGCAACTATTCTCTGTGGGCTGGCCCCTACGGCGATCGCATTTGCAGATCAGGCGACACCCAACGTCACCCGAGAGAATGCACAGTATTTCTCTTTCTCTTCAAGCCCGGATGGCCGTGATGTCATCGTCAACCTTACTGACGGATACTCTTTCGTGAAGGAAGGTGACAGTGTTAGTGTTGTTGATGACGATGGGAATGTAACGGAGGTTCTTCCGACTGTAGCAACTGACAGTAACGGTGATCCTATTGAATTCTACTACTGGTTTGATGGGGAGAACAAGCTCCATGTAACCAGGACTGAAGTCGGTGGTTACGTGACGTACGGTTGGTGGTCAAAGTGGGGCAAGTGTGTCGCTGGGACGGCTGGCTCCGCACTCGTAGGGTCTGCCGGCGGGCCAGCGGGCACAGTCGGCGGCGCACTGGTCGGCGCTGCAACTTTCTGCTAGGGAAGCGGTGTCAAGTATGAGAACCATCAAGGACCCGCAGACCACTATCAACATATGGATTGGCATTGCGCTAGCCAGCGCGGCACTGGTTGTGGTCATGGGAAAGCCTGCGGTCATTTTCCTTTTGTTTGCGATCGCGGGCCTTGGGCTAGCGGCGAAATCCTACGCGCCGAAGAATTAGACGCTCCCTAGCCTGATCTGACTCCCGCCCCCGAAGCCGTGCGCGGCCGCTGCCCTGAGGCGCCGCCTGGCGTCGGGGGCGTTCGCCGTTGTCCGCCCGGTGTAGCGTGGGCATAGTTGTTGTTTGCTCATAGTTACACTGAGAGGTCTGATATTTAACATGGCGTTTCGCAAGCGTATGAAGAAGGTCCCGGCGAAGACGCCGGGCGAGCTCGACGCCATGGAGGCGGCCGGACGGATCGTCGGTCAGGCACTCGTCGCCGTTCGGCAGGCCGCAAAACCCGGCATGAGTACCGCTGACCTCGACGCCATTGCGGAGGCCGTCATCCGGGATGCCGGCGCGATTCCGACGTTTAAGGGCTACCAAGGGTTCCCGGCGTCGATCTGCGCCTCGGTCAATGAGGTCATCGTCCACGGAATCCCGGATGCGGACACCATTATCCACGAGGGGGACCTCGTGAGCATCGACTGCGGGGCGACGCTCGATGGCTGGGTGGGGGATTCGGCGTGGAGCTTCGGCATCGGCGAGCTTGACGACGCCAGCGATCGGCTCAACCGCGCCACCGAGTGGGTGCTACACGAGGGGCTCAAGGCGATGGTTCCCGGCAATCGCCTCACGGATGTGTCCTTCGCGCTGGAGCAGGCGACCTACGCGGCGGAGGCGCGCTTCGACGTTGATCTGTTCATCGTGGACGGTTACGGCGGGCACGGCATCGGCCGGACCATGCATGAGGACCCGTACTTGGCCAACGAAGGCCGCAAGGGCCGGGGGCCGATCATTCAGGAAGGCTCCGTGTTGGCGATTGAGCCGATGCTGGCCGCCGGCACCGTGGACAACGCGGTGCTGGAGGACGGATGGACGGTGGTCACCACGGATGGCTCCTGGGCGTCGCACTGGGAGCACACCGTCGCTGCGACTGCGGATGGACCGCGCATCCTCACCCCGCGTGACGTTTGATTTTGACTGGTCAGTGGCGTAAGCTGCGTCGAAGGTACACGTGGAATGGAGCTAATGAAGCGTGTATCGCCTACTTGCATTGGTCGAAGATATGGCCTGACCTGCACCCATGGTGGAGATCAGGGGCCAGGATTGAAAGAGGATATGGCAAAAGAAGGTGCAATCGAGGTCGAGGGTCGAATCGTCGAACCTCTGCCGAACGCTAACTTCCGTGTCGAGCTCGACAACGGACACAAGGTGCTTGCCCACATCAGCGGCAAGATGCGCCAGCACTACATCCGCATCCTCCCGGAGGATCGCGTCGTGGTGGAGTTGTCTCCCTACGACCTGACCCGCGGCCGCATCGTCTACCGCTACAAGTAAGATCTGACAGCCTCCTCACCTAGGGTTCGGCGCACAGTGTCGCCGCGTGATGGTCTCGCGCGCGCCGTCGAACCTGATCCACCTTCGGCCACGGTGGCCGAAGCCCCGCGAATCACGACCCACTCCTCCGGTCATCGGCCCGGACAAAGCGTCGCGTGGCGGGGACGGATGGGGAGAAAACCACCGTACCAACCCGAAAGGCACGTACCACATGGCACGTCTTGCTGGTGTTGATCTGCCGCGCAACAAGCGCATGGAGATCGCACTCACCTACATCTATGGCATCGGCCCTGCCCGAGCCAAGGAGCTCCTGGAGCGTACCGGTATTTCCCCGGACCTGCGTACCGACAACCTGACCGATGATCAGGTGTCCGCGCTTCGTGACGTCATCGAGTCCACCTGGAAGGTCGAGGGTGACCTCCGCCGCCAGGTTGCCGCTGACATCCGTCGCAAGATTGAAATTGGTTCCTACCAGGGTCTGCGCCACCGTCGTGGCCTGCCCGTCCGCGGCCAGCGCACCAAGACCAACGCGCGCACGCGTAAGGGACCGAAGAAGACGATCGCAGGAAAGAAGAAGTAACTAGATGCCTCCGAAGAGCCGTGGCGCGCGCCGTACTGGCCGTCGCGTCGTCAAGAAGAATGTGGCCCAGGGCCACGCCTACATCAAGTCCACCTTCAACAACACCATCGTGTCGATCACCGATCCGCACGGTGCCGTGATCTCCTGGGCTTCCTCCGGGCACGTCGGGTTCAAGGGCTCCCGTAAGTCCACCCCGTTCGCCGCTCAGATGGCTGCCGAGAACGCCGCCCGCAAGGCGATGGAGCACGGCATGAAGAAGGTTGACGTTTTCGTGAAGGGCCCGGGCTCGGGCCGTGAGACCGCCATCCGTTCCCTCCAGGCCGCCGGCCTTGAGGTGTCCTCGATCTCGGATGTGACCCCCCAGCCGCACAACGGCTGCCGTCCGCCGAAGCGTCGCCGCGTCTAGGGAAAGGAAAGGTAACTAGAAAATGGCTCGTTATACCGGCCCCGTCACCCGTAAGTCTCGTCGTCTCCGCGTCGACCTCGTCGGCGGAGATATGTCCTTCGAGCGTCGCCCCTACCCCCCGGGGCAGGCTGGCCGCGCTCGCATCAAGGAGTCCGAGTACCTCATCCAGCTGCAGGAGAAGCAGAAGGCTCGCTTCGCCTACGGCGTCATGGAGAAGCAGTTCCGCCGCTACTACCAGGAGGCTAACCGCCTCCCGGGCAAGACCGGCGACAACCTGCTGATCCTGCTGGAGTCCCGTCTGGACAACGTCATCTACCGCGCCGGCCTGGCTCGTACCCGCCGTCAGGCGCGTCAGCTGGTCTCCCACGGTCACTTCACCGTGAACGGCAAGAAGATCGACGTCCCGTCCTTCAAGGTCACGCAGTACGACATCATCGATGTGCGCGAGAAGTCGCGCAAGATGCTGTGGTTCGAAGAGGCCCAGGACCTGCTGGTCGACGCCGTCGTCCCGGCCTGGCTTCAGGTCGTTCCGTCCACCCTGCGCATCCTCGTGCACCAGCTGCCCGAGCGCGCTCAGATCGACGTTCCGCTGCAGGAGCAGCTCATCGTCGAGTTCTACTCGAAGTAAACCCTTCTTTCCCGCACCTGCGCGGCGCCCCGGCGTCGTCGAGTGTGGGGGAGGAATCTTCACTCGCCCCCATCGTTTCCTACCCGGCGTCAGATAGCGGTCGCCGAATAAGGAGAAAAGCATGCTCATTTCCCAGCGTCCCACCCTCACCGAGGAAGTCATCGACCAGGCGCGCTCGAAGTTCACCATCGAGCCGCTGGAGCCGGGCTTCGGCTACACCCTGGGCAACTCGCTGCGTCGCACCCTGCTGTCGTCCATCCCGGGCGCGGCCGTGACCAGCATCAAGATCGACGGTGTCCTCCACGAGTTCACCACGATCAACGGCGTTGCCGAGGACGTCACCGAGATCATCCTCAACGTCAAGGGCCTGGTGCTCTCGTCGGAGTCCGACGAGCCGGTATCCATGTACCTGTCCAAGGAGGGACCGGGTGTGGTTACCGCCGGCGACATTCAGCCGCCGGCCGGCGTGGAGATCCACAACCCCGATCACCACATCGCCACCCTCAATGAGCACGCGAAGATCGACATGGAGCTCATCGTCGAGCGGGGCCGCGGCTACGTGCCGGCCGCCTCCTCGGTGTCCTCCGCCGACCTGGGTCGCATCCCGGTCGACCAGATCTACTCCCCGGTCCTCAAGGTCAGCTACAAGGTTGAGGCCACTCGTGTTGAGGGCCGTACCGACTTTGACCGGCTCATCATCGACGTCGAGACCAAGAACTCCATCACCGCGCGAGATGCCCTGGCTTCCGCCGGCGGCACCCTGGTGGAGCTCTTCGGCCTGGCCCGTGAGCTCAACACCTCTGCCGAGGGCATCGAGATCGGGCCGTCGCCGCAGGAGACCGAGTTCATCGCGGCGTACCAGATGCCGATCGAGGACCTGAACTTCTCCGTCCGCTCCTACAACTGCCTTAAGCGGCAGGAGATCCACACCGTCGGCGCGCTCGCTGAGTGCACTGAGTCCGACCTGCTGGATATCCGCAACTTTGGGCAGAAGTCCATCAACGAGGCGAAGATCAAGCTCGCGCAGCTGGGTCTCACCCTCAAGGACGCGCCGGAGGACTTTGACCCGAGTGAGCTCGAAGGCTATGACGCCGAAACCGGCGGCTACATTGACCCGAGCGCTGAAGATTCCGAGTAAAACGTCTCATCAGCTTTAACGCGCTTAAGCACACGTATACGAGGAGTAACCCATGCCTGCACCTAAGAAGGGCGCCCGTCTCGGCGGCTCCGCGGCTAACCAGAAGCACATTATGTCTAACCTGGCCGCGGCTCTGTTCGAGCACCACGCCATCAAGACCACCGACGCCAAGGCGAAGATGCTGCGTCCCTACGCGGAGAAGCTCGTCACCAAGGCCAAGGGTGGCACGCTGGCCGACCGTCGTAACGCTTTGAAGAAGGTCCAGAACGAGACCGTCATCAAGCACCTCTTCGACGAGCTGGCCCCGAAGTTCGAGAACCGCCAGGGCGGCTACGTCCGGCTCATCAAGCTGGAGAACCGCGCCGGCGACAATGCCCCCATGACCCGCGTTGAGCTGGTCCTGGAGGAGACTGCCGCTGCCGAGGCGACCCGCGCTACCCGCGCCGCCGCCTCCCAGAAGCAGGCCGAGGAAGCCGACGCCGCTGAGGCCGAGAACACCGAGGCCCCCGAGTCCGCCGAGGCCGAGCAGAACTAAGTTCTGCCCCGGGCCCCGCGTGGCTTGTCGCCCCGCCGCACCGGTACCCACCTAACGTGGGCGCCCGCGGCGGGGCGGTTTTATATGCTCAACGACGTCCCACTTAAGAAGGATGCCCCGATGACCGACCAGGACTTAAGGCTTCGCCTTGACATCGCCTACGACGGCACCGACTTCCACGGCTGGGCCGCGCAGAAGGACCCCGCGCTGCGCACCGTCCAGGGGGTGCTGGAGGACGCACTCAGCCTGATCCTGCGCACCCCGGTGCGGCTCACCGTCGCCGGGCGCACCGACGCCGGCGTGCACGCCACCGGCCAGGTCGCGCACGTCGACGTGCCAGCGTCGAGCCTGGCGCAGCGTTCCATCGACGGCGACCCATCGCGCCTGGTGAGACGTTTGGGGCGTTTCCTGCCCGACGACGTTCGCGTCGGCGCCGTCTCAATAGCCCCGGCCGGGTTCGACGCCCGCTTCTCCGCCCTGCGCCGCCACTACGAGTACCGCGTGTGTACCCACCCGGCAGGCGCGCTTCCCACCCGGGCCCGCGATACCGCCTCGTGGCCGCACAGCGTGGATGTTCACGCCATGCAGGATGCCGCCACGGTGCTGCTGGGCCTGCATGACTTCGCCGCGTTTTGCAAGGCCCGCCCCAACGCCACCACGGTGCGTGACCTGCAGGAATTTAGCTGGCGGGTCGACGGCGCTGCGTCAGAGCAGGTGTACGTCGCCACCGTCGTCGCCGATGCCTTCTGCTGGTCCATGGTGCGTTCCCTCGTGGGCGCGTGCCTGAGCGTGGGCCAGGGACGCCGCGACGTCGACTTCGTCGCCGCGCTGCTGGGGCAGGAACAGCGCAGCTCGCAGATCCCCGTCGCCCCGGCGAAGGGGCTCACGCTCACGGGCGTCGATTACCCCGGTGACGATCAGCTCGCCGCCCGCGCCCTGGCCACCCGTGCTCGTCGAGATGCGCCGGGGGCGCCTACCGCCTAGGCTAACTGCCAGCACGTACGTGATCTCTTTGGAGGGGAAGCGATCATGAGTTCGCCGATGCTGCCAACCACCAGGGTGCAGGTATCCGGGCACAAGTTCCTGCGGCGCCGGGTCGAGCACGGCCTCATCTTCGGCGACATCCGCATGATCCACGACCCACTGCGTTCCCGGAGCCGGGCGCTCATTTTCGGGGTGGTGGCGCTGGTGCTGACGATGCTCGGCGCCGGACTGTTCGCGTGGATGAAGCCCGAAGCCCGCCCCGGTGAGGCTCCCATCCTCGCCGACGCGTCCGGGGCGCTGTACGTCCACGTCGACGGCCGCGTGTTCCCCGTGACGAATCTGGCCTCTGCGCGGCTCATCGTCGGTGAGGCCGCCGACCCGGCCCGCGCCGGCGCGGAGTTCTTCGCCGGGATTGAGCACGGACCCCTCGTGGGCATCCCCCTGGCACCGGGGTCGATCGCGGAGGACTTCAGTGCCTTACCCGCCGCTTGGTCGGTCTGCTCGGATGCCGAGCAAGAGGTGGTGGTCGTCGGCCCGGCGGCACCCGCCCCGCCGCGGCTGTCGGGCGACGCGGCCCTGCTCGTCGACGCCGCGGGCACGCAGTGGCTGGTCACCGCCGACGGCCGACGGGAGCTACCCACCGCCGATAGCGCCGATGGCCGGATTCTGCGCCGCAACTTAGGGATCGGCGCCGACACGGCGCTGCTGGCAGTCCCCGAGCAGGTGCTGTCCGGGTGGACCCACCGGCCCGCGTGGGCATTGCCGTCGCCGCTGCCCACGGTGCTCGACGCCGACGGCACGTGGTGGGCCCGCGTCGACGACTCCGTCACCGAACTCACGCCGACCCAGGCGGCCATCCTCCTCGACGCCGGGGCGCCGCGCGAAACCACGACGCGGGCCGCCGCCGCCGGGTTCCGCGACGGCCCGCCGGTGAACCTCCCGGCGACCGTGCCTCAATTGTCCAGCCAGCCCGGATACGTCTGCGCCCTCGGTGACGGCGGGGCCGGGGTGAGCGAGACGCTGCCGCCGAAAACGGTGGTGCCGGGCATCACCGAAGTGTCCGCGGTGGCAGGCATGCCGGGGCAGGCGATAGCGGTGGACACCGGACACGAGCGTCACATCATCGCCCCGACGGGGGTGCGCTACCCCATCTCTGAGGAGGGGTTGGTTGCCCTTGGCGTCGCGTCGGTGGGCAAAGCCCCGTGGTCGGTGGTGGGTTTACTGCCGCCGGGGGCTGAGCTCAGCGCCGATCGTGCCCGGCGGGCGGTACCCCTCGGCGAAGGGGACGCCCCGGACGGCGTCGTGCCCGACGGCCTGTAACCGGACCCCACCCGCCGCGCAGAACCCCGCCAGCGGCAGCGGCGGCGACGAGGATCGCCACCGCGGCGGCAAGCAATCCCTTCCCGCGCCGTTCGACGTCGTCGGGGGCGGGGTGAGGCGGGGACAACCATGCGTGCTGCTGCGACAACGACGCCGGCGTGGTCGGCACGTGCTGGAGGACGGCGGCGGGGTCAACGAACCCGCCCTCGGCCGCGGAGAGCACATGCGCGCGGACCTCGGCGGCGGAGAGCTCGGGATGGAGCTGCCTGAGCAGCGCCACGGTACCGGTGACCACGGGAGCGGCGAAACTCGTGCCCCGGAACTCAATGAGCTCACCGGTGGGCAGTGTCAACGCTCCGGCGAAACCCTCGCCGGTGGGGGACACGGCCGTAGGCACGAACGCCCCGGCGCTGACGTCCGCTCCGGGCAGGGAATAGTCGGCGAGATGGTAGGCGTCTTCCCGGGCGCCGACGGTGAGCACCGTCTCCGCGTGGGCAGGAAGCGCCACCGAGTCGTCGGCGCAGCCGCCCGTCGTGTTTCCCGCCGCCGCGACGACGACCACCCCGGCGGCCTCGGCGGCGGCGAGGGCCTCGTCCAACACCCGCAGGTCCGCCGCCGCGACCTCGGCGGGGCTCAGGCAGGCGACGACGGAGATGTTGATGACGTTTGCGCCCGCCGCCACGGCCTGGTTGATCGCCTCCGCGAGTGTGGCGACCGTGCCGACGGGTTCGCCGATTCCGCCGCGAGCGGCGCTCGTCTGCCGAATCGACAGCACCGTCGCGTCCGGGGCGACGCCGAGGCTACGACCAGCGATGACACCAGCGACGACAGTGCCGTGACCGTCGCAGTCCAGCAGCGGTTGCGGAAAGTCCGGGTCCACCAGGTCCGCCACCGCCTCCAGCGTACCCAGCTCCGGGTGAGCGGCCACCCCGGTGTCGATGACAGCGACCCGGATGCCGGCGCCACTGGCCACCCCGAGATAGTCCCGGCTAACGGCCGGCTCATCCGGTGGCGGGGCCGGCACCGGTTGGGGGCACTCCGGGGGCCGGATGACCTCCTCGGGCGGCGCGTCGGTCGGCGCGTCTTGGGCGATGAGCATGGGAGTCCCGCCCATCGCGAGGCTAAGCATGGCCGTCGCCGCCACGGCGGCGAGGCGCCGCATCAGCCCAGCCCCCGAATGGCTGCGAGCAGACCGGACACCCAGCCGGCCAGCGGCAACACGGCGACGACGGCCACGAGCTCGGCCCGCTCCCACCAGATAGCCGACGTCGGCTCGATCCGCGACACCCTACCGGCCCACAGTGGTGCGGTCACGGTCGCCGCAGCGACGATAGCTCCCAGCACCCACGAATGCCCCGCGGCCGCCACCACGGCCGCCACGAGCGCGACGACGCTGAGACACCACGCCGGAACCGGTGGGCGGAACCTTGCCGCCTGCAGTCCCGTGGCCCCCGCCAGCGCCAACGCCAGCAGTTGAGCCCCCCACCCGCCGACGCTTCCCACCGCCACTACTCCCGCGACCGCGACCACGGCGATACCCACCGCGATCCCGTCGGCGAGGGCGCGTGCCCGGCTCGCGCGGGCGTCGACGTCCGGCTGGTGCAGGTCCGAGACTGACATCTCCTGACCGGCGGTGGGGATCCGCGGCACGGACAACCCGGCCAAGGACGTCGCCATCCCGGGCAGCGCGCTCACGGCGACGATGATCGTCACCAGCGCCGCCGACCCCACCGCGGCCACCGGATCCCCTGGTACCAACAGTCCCGCGCCGGCGACGGCGAACAACCCGCACGTGGTGAGCAGCGCAGCCGTCACCCGATCGCCCGCCACGCCCACGATCCGCATCCCCGCCGTGACCAGCGCGGCGGCCGCCAGCCCGGCGGCGGCGATCCACGCCAGGGAGGTTTTGCTCGCCAGGCCGGACTCCGCCCAGGCCGAGGGATGCCAGAGGTCCTGCCCGCCCACCGCCGAGACAGCCGCCACGGCGGCGAACAGGGCAGCGGGTACGACGAGTTCCCCGCGCCGGCGTTGCCACAACGCGGTGATGACCAGCGTCGTCGCCCCGGCCAGCGCCGCCCACCCGATGCCGACCCACGGCAGGAGGGCACCGGCGGCGGCACACGCGCCAGCCACGCTCGCCGCCGATAACGCGTGGGCCGCGCCCTGACCGGTGGCCTGGGCGACGAGCGCCTCGGCGGCGTCGCGGACAATCGGCGCGTCGACGGGCTCCGCGGGGTGTAGCAGGATGACGTCGCCGTGGTTCACCGACAAGTCCGCTAGCGGCTCCGCCATCGGCAGCGGGGCGCCACCGGGGCTGGATGCCCGCCACGGCCGGGTGACCGTGGGTGCGTCGACGAGCTCAAGCAACTCCGGTAACGCCTCCAGCAGGGAAGACGACGACGGCAGGGACACATCCGCCTCTGAGCGGAAGGCACCAATGTGGACGCGGACGCACACTCTCAGCGTGTGCGCGGACCGCCGGGTTAGCCCGGCGTGGCGTGGAACAGACATTTCTCCCCCTGATCTGCTGTACGGATTATCTTGGCCTAAAACCCGGTTCGTGTCCACAGCTTGAGCGGTCGGCGAGGGCTGGAAACGGCGACAGCTTCAGTGATATGCGGCTGGAGCCATGCGAGGGTCTCGGTTTGAACCGCAGTGATGCAGTGATGATGTGTCGATGTCGTCGACATGTTCCCGGTGGTGGTGCGCCTCAACTGAGAGCACCGAGGTTGCCGTCACCTGGGGATTTTGAAGACTTCTAGCGTGCTTGAGACCTCCTTGGCAATCTGGGCAGACAGAAGGCAGAAGGCGAGCCCTATGAGCACGCTCAGAATCATGTCGCGTCAGGCCTTCGCCCCCGAGCTTTCGACAAGCGCGGGAGTGTTATGCCGTTCGTGGTTCCTTTTTGGTGGACTTGGCTTAGGCGGGGTGCGGCTAGCGGAGGATGAAGCGGGTGGAAACGAGGATGGCTGAGCGATGCACGTGCATCGCTTGAGAGGCGTCGACGGTTGGCCCTGGGCGAGGAGGCTGGCTGGGGCTTTGACGGACCCAGGCCAGAGGGTCGACTGTAGCCAGATGGCCGCAGACGATGCACGTGCATCATAGGGGACGGGATCTGCCGGAGGTTGGTCCTGGGAGGCAAGCTAGGGAGCAGTCCGAGGATGTGGCCGCGTCGAGCTGGAATCCTAGCCGCCGGAGCGGGCGGAAGGGATGCACGTGCATCACCCGGGGGCCGGCAGAGATGCGACGGGACAGGCCACCGGCGAGGAGCTCATTTACAGGTGGCCGGTGAAGCCCGAAACGATGCACGTGCATCACCCGGGAGGCGATTTGCCGGAGGTCTGTATCGGGCGGGAGGGTGGATTGCGTAGGAGGCGTCAGCTGCGGCCGCGTCAGGCTGGAACCCTGGCCGCCGTCAATGGGCTGAAGCGATGCACGTGCATCACTTGAGAGGCATCGGCGCCCGGGCTGACGGTAAAGGGGCAGGCTCCAGCCCATGATGAGCGCCGAAACGATGCACGTGCATCTGGGGTTGCCCGCAAATCGTGGACAGTTCGATTAAGCAGCGCGGCCTGAGGCCGACTCCTTCTCCAAGTGGTAATTATTTTCGAAACTGACAGGTGGGAGACCACCCAACGACGAATGACGCCGTTGCCGGTTGTAAAACCCCTCGATCCAACCCGCCACCGCACGACGAGCTTGATCCCGGGTACGCCACCGTCGCCGCTGGTAGAACTCCGTTTTTAGCGTCGCCCAAAACGATTCAGCCATCGCGTTATCAAAACACACCCCAGTACGTCCCACCGACTGAGCGATCCCGAGTTCCTGGCACACACGGTACAGCTGATCACTGGTGAACTGCGTGCCACGATCAGCGTGAAACACCACACCCTCAGCCACCTCGCCACGCAAGGTGTGCGCCATCCGAAGGGCCCGTTCCACCAGGTCAGTGCTCTGGTGCGCGTCCATCGCCCACCCTAAGACCCGGCGAGAACACCCATCACGGACCGCACACAGATACAGCCAACCCTCCCCGGTACGCAGATACGTGATATCGGAGATCCACACCTTATTCAGTTCCCCGGTGTCAAAGACTCGTTCCACCCGATCTGGGATCTGGTGCCGTGCTACACCGGGTACTCGCCGAGCCGGAGTCCACGATCGCGGTGAGATGCCTTCAATGCCCAGCCTGCGCATCGACTTGGCTACCGTTTTCTTATCCACCACCAGGCCCATGCCACGTAGATCAGCGGTGATCCGCGGTGCTCCGTAGGTCTGGTGGGACTGGGTCCAGGACCTCAGCACGCTGGCATCAAGCGCGGCGCGCTGCATGTCACGAGGGTCATCACCGGCAGCTTTGAGCCTTTGCTGGCTCGCCCACTTGTAGTAGCCCGAGCGGGAGACCTGCAAAAGCCTGGCCATGCGGCAGATGCTGTAGTTGGCCTTCTCCTGCGCCATCAGCTGGAAGCGTTCTACTTTTGTTGCTTCGACGCGAAGAAGGCTGCTGCTTTTCCCAAAAACTCGTTATCAAGCTTGAGCTCGGCGACCTGTTTACGCAGGCGTAGCAGTTCTGCGCGTTCGTCGGCGTCGAGTACCTCAGCCTGGTGTGTGGCTGGGTCGCTGGGCTGGCGTTCTTTCTTCACCCACCGGCTCAACAGGGAGGCGTTGATGTTGAGTTCCTTGGCTACCACCGAGATCGGGCGGCCGGTATCAAGAACCAATCGGGCGGCTTCGCGCCGGTATTCCGGGGTGTAGGTCTTCCTCGTTGCCATAGTGACAGACATCCTTCCTGACAGGCCTGTGGCCCATCCTTATCAGGTGTCCACTACTCGAGGGTAACCCCACATCGTTTTAGAGGCGTCGCAGACGCAGTGGCGAGCCCGGGCCGGCGGCGAATGAGCCAGCTTGCGGCCGGTGGATGAAGTCCGAAAACGATGCACGTGCAGCACCCCGGGTGAAGGCTTCCGGCAGCCAACCCGGGGCGAGCGCACGGCTGTCGTAAACGGCCCGAAGCGATGCACGTGCATCACTTGGGAAGCGTCGACGCCACGGCGAGGCCGGGCCGACAGCAAAGAAGGGGGGGCAGGCTCTAGCCCACGATGAGCACTGAAACGATGCACGTGCATCACCCACCATAACCACCACGTTCGAACCAAACGTTCCCACCCAGCAGTAAGGCCTAGCCCGCCCAGCTGCACCAACAGGCATACTGTGACCAAAATCGCACCCCTGTACGATAGCAAACACGTTCTACCCGGCTATGATAGGAACCATCATCACACCACGGGGAAACCACACACGGGGGACACGTAGCTCATGCCCACCACATCACTGATCGACCTCACCGACGCCCGCGACGACGACATCACCAGCATGCTCACCCACGCCCACCGCACCATCACCCGCTCGAAAGCCGCACTGATCGCCGCGATCGCACAGTTCCACGCCCGTGGGCTGGCCGAACACTTCGGCGCCCCGTCGACTGCGACGTGGCTTATCCGCCACTTCCAACTCGCCTCGTCCACCGCCCGGGAGTTAGTCCGTGTCGCGGTGTTCATCACCCAGCACCCTAGGGTTGCTGACGCGTTCTACCTCGGCCGATTGTCCTATTGCGCGGTGCGGTTGCTCATGGCGGTTGTCGATGAGTCCACCACCGAGGATGAAGAAGACGCCATTGTTGCCGCGGCGGAAGGACTAACGATCACTGAGCTACGCGCAGCACTTGCGCCGCTGAGGACACCGCGGGAAGACAAGGTGGAGAAGATCCGTATACGCACCCAGGATGATGGGTGGACGACAGTCAGTATCACGTTGAACCCGGATACGGCTGCGGAGTTTGCGGCGGCGTTGAAAACCGCGGAGTTAAGCAACTACGGCGATACCACCACCAAGATTGAGGACTCGGACGTTCAACCTGGGGATGTAGCCGATCAGATCGCTGGGTTGGATCCGCACGGCACGCACGGTGCGGGGGTGGTGGGTGTGAGTCGGTTTGGTGCTCCTGCCAGGGTGCGGTTGATGGGGGCGTTTAAGGCGGTGGTGCATATTGTGCGTTCCCAGCCGGTGTCGAGGGTGCGTGCCCCGGGCGCGGAGGTGATCTACGTGGTGAGGGAAGATGATGGTGGGGTGCCGCGGGTTGTTAGTGATCCGTCGGCGGTGGCTACGGGTCGGGCGGATAAGTTGTTTAATGCCCGGATGCGTACTTTGTTGGTGGATGGTGTGGGGAATGCGGTGTCGTTGAGTTCGTCGACGCGGTTGGCGACTAATCGGCAGGTCAAAGCGTTGGTGGCGCAGTGGTCGGGGGTGTGTGCTACTCCGGGGTGTGGGCATAGTCGGTGGTTGGAGATGCATCATATTGTGGACTGGGCTCAGGGTGGGCCGACGGATATGTGGAATTTGGTGGTGTTGTGTTCGGCGTGTCATACGTTGGTCACGAATGGGCAGATGCGGATCACGATTGATGATAAGGACCCTTCGCGGTTGCATTTTCGGGCGAGGGGGTCGCATTTTGTCAGTTGTCGGCGTGGTGCGCCGGTGACATTGGAGTCGTTGCTGGCCCGTAAGGCCCCGACCGCGGCGTAAGCCCCGCCTGGGGGTTAGGCCACGCTTTCTTCCAGCAGCCATGGGAGCCGCGAATCCGCTCGGCCGGGTGTCGATAGGTGGCGTTCTCGTGCCGAGGCCGGCGCTGTGGAGCTTAACAAGACAGTCCACGAAACCATCGGCCGCCTCATCGTGAGAAACCCTGTGACCTGCGGACTGGACTGGTTGTGGCTATTTTAGGGGCTCTTCACAGTTGAGGGTGCAGCCGAGTAGTTGACCCCCTTGGCCGGATCAGGTTGCTTTGCTTAAGAGGGGGACCGGCGTGCCGTTTCGCTTCAATAGCTTTAAGTAAGTAGGACCGAAAAAGCTCCGGAGCCTCATGCAGCGTCGCACGCCAAGGTGACGGGTTCGGGGATGCCACCCGAGGCTCCCTTCACCCCCACCCACCGTTCGTCGTGCCGTGGCGGGAAACGTGGCTTAGAATCCGGTGCATATCCACAGCCATGAATGGCCGACGGGGGTCTGGCCGGCTGTGGCGAACACACTTGAACTGTGGGGAACACACTTGAACTGTGGGGAACACACTTGAACCTCGGGGGAGGACTGCGGCTGTGATCGATGTTGACGACGGCTACATTGTCGAGCCTCGGCGCGCCGGAGAGCGCGAACCGGCGCCACCGAGCCCGACGGGAAACATCCTCATCGACGCGGTCCCGCCGGCGCGTCGGCCGCAGCCGGTGCCCATCGTGCGGATCCTCATGCCGATCGTCATGGTTGCAGCGATGGTGGCCATGGTGGCGGTCATGTTCCTCGGCGGACGTTCCGCCAGCCCCGTCATGCTGGCCGTGCCGCTGATGATGGGCCTGTCCATGCTCATGATGTTTGCGCCTCCGCAGTCGGAAGGGGACGTCGACGAGGTGCGGCGGACCTATCTGCGCCACCTCGGGCAGGTCCGGGAGAAGGCGCTGGCCAATGGCTATAAGCAGCGCATGCACGCCGTGCACCGCCATCCGTTGCCCCAGGACCTGGTGTTCCGGGTCGGCACGGACCGGATGTGGGAGCGTTCCGCCGCGGATAAGGACGCCTGCGAGGTGCGGGTGGGAGTGGGCACGGTGCGCCTGACTACGCCCGTCGACGTGCGCGAGTCCGGCGCGGCCGAGGACCTGGAGCCGGTGTGCGCGATGAGCGTGCGTCGCATCCTCAACTCGGTGTCCGTGGTCCCGGAGATGCCGATGGTGCTCAACCTCAAGGCCTTCGGCCTGTTCGCGGTGAGCGGACCGAGGGCGCGCGGGCTGGTTCGGGCGGTGGTGGCCCAGCTCGTCGTCGCTCTTGGGCCGGAAAGCCTTGGGCTGTCCGTGCAGGGGAGGGGGTGGGAGTGGACGCGGTGGCTGCCGCACTGCGCCGACCCGGCGGCCGCGGATGTGCGCATCGTGCTGCTCGACGACCAGGGCACGGCGTTTGAGGAGTACCTCACGAACGACGCCTGGGACGTGGTCATTGCGATAGCGGATGGAGCTGACCAGCACTCGCTCATGACCAGGGGCATGGAGGAGGGCCTGGCGGTGGTGGTGGACGAGGACGTGACCGCCGTCTCCGAGGACGGCCCCGAGTGCCTGGGCCGGGCGGACTACCTCAGCGTTAAAGAGGCGGCGCTGTTGGCTCGGGCGATGACCCCGTATCGTCGGCCGCGCACGGTCACCGCCCAGCGTGCCGGGGATCTGCTGGCGCTGTTGGGGATCGACGGCGCGGACGCGGTCACTCCGGACCAGCTGTGGCGCGGCAGCCTAGGGACCCAGCGGCGCCTGGTGGTGCCGATCGGGGTCACGGAGAGTCAGAGCCCGCTCAACCTGGATCTCAAGGAGGCGGCGCACGGCGGCATGGGCCCGCACGGGTTGTGTATTGGCGCCACGGGGTCGGGTAAGTCAGAGTTGCTGCGCACGCTGGTTACCGCGTTGGCGGCCACGCACTCGCCAAGGGATCTCAACTTAGTCCTCGTGGATTTTAAGGGCGGGGCGACGTTCCTGGGGTGCGAATCGCTGCCGCACACCGCTGCGGTCATCACGAATCTGCAGGATGAGGCGGTGCTCGTCGAGCGTATGCACGACGCCCTGTCGGGTGAGCTCAATCGCCGCCAGGAGGTGCTGCGTAAGGCGGGTAATTACGCGAACATCACCGAGTACAACGCCGCTGAGGCGACGCCGTTGCCGTCGTTGGTCATCATCGTCGATGAGTTCTCCGAGTTGTTGGGCCAGCACCCGGACTTCGCGGACTTGTTCGTCGCCATCGGGCGGTTGGGCCGTTCCCTCGGCGTGCACTTGCTGCTGGCCTCGCAGCGGCTGGAGGAGGGCAAGTTGCGCGGGTTGGACTCGCACCTGTCCTACCGCATTGGGTTAAAAACCTTCTCTGCGGGGGAGTCTCGGCAGGTCCTCGGGGTGCCGGATGCCTACCACCTGCCGTCGAGGCCCGGTTCCGGGTACCTGCGCACGGATTCCGAGAAGCTCACGCGTTTCCAGGCGGCGTACGTGTCCGGGCCGGTCAGCCGGAGGGTGCGCAGGGAGGACGCCACGTCGCCCGACGGGCCGCGTGGGGTGGAGGAGTTCCGGGGGATTGTCGTCGACGCCCCCGGCGACGCCGACGCCGAGTACGTCACCGATGCGTCCACGACGCTGCTGCGGGTGGTCGTCGACGCCGCCCGCGACGCCGCCCGCGTGCGGGGGCTTAAGGCGCACTGCGTGTGGTTGGATCCGCTGCCCGAGCGCGTCGAGCTCTCCGCGGTGGCCACGGAAGGTGCTGCGGCGCTGAGTGCCACCATCGGCATGATTGACCGGCCGTACCACCAGCGCCAGGACCCGTACACGCTGGACCTCACCACCCGTGGCGGGCATGTGGCCGTCTGCGGGTCGCCTCAGACGGGAAAGTCGATGGCCTTAGTCACCCTCGTCGGCGCGCTGGCGCTGAGTACCACGACCTCGCAGCTGCGGGTGTACCTCATCGACCTAGGTGGCGGCTTCTTGGCGACGTTGACGCGACTGCCGCACGTGGCGGGCTACGCCGGGCGTGGGGAAACGGAGAAGATCCGGCGGATTGTGGACGAGGTGGCGGGGTTTGTCACCTCGGGCCAGGACGGGCACACGCTGTTGGTCATCGACGGCTGGCACGCCATCGCCGCCGCCGGCTCCGACCTGGAGGCGCTGGTGGACCAGGTCACCGCGCTGGCCGCCGACGGCCCGGCCGCCGGCGTGCATCTGGCGATAGCCACACCCCGGTGGACCACCCTGCGCCCCGCCATCCGCGACCTGTTGGGCCATCGCATCGAGCTGCGGGTCGGGGACCCGATGGATTCCATCGTCAACCGCAAGGCCCAGGCCGCGGTGCCGGTCTCACCGGGGCGTGGCGTGACCACGGAGGGGGAGCAGATGCTCGTCGCGTTCACCTCCGCGCAGGACATCGAGCACCTGCGGGTGCGCGCCGAGAACCTAGGCCAGCACCCCGTGCCTAGGTTGAAGCTGCTGCCGACGTCGTTGTCGCTGGCCTCGCTGGAGCCGGCGCCAACGACGCCGGCCGGGGCGGTTGTGTTTGGCGTCGGCGGGCCGATGCTTCAGCCCGGCTATTGGCACCCGGAGGTGGACTCTCACCTGGTCATCGTCGGCGCGGCGGAGTCCGGCAAGTCCACCGCCGTCGCCGCGGTGTTGGCGGGGCTGAGCACCCGGGACCGGGCCGACGTGCGCCTCGTGGTCGTCGACGTCCGGCGGGCGCACCTCGGCCGGGTGGGTGATGAGCTGTTGGCGGCCTACGCGGCGTCGACGGCTGCCGCCGAGGACGCGCTGCGCGACACCGTCATCACCCTGCGCCAACGCCTGCCCGGCGCGGAGCTGGATGCCGCCGCGCTGGCGAGCCGGTCGTGGTGGTCCGGCCCGGAGCTGTTCGTGGTCATCGACGATCTGGAGTTGGTGCCCGAGACGCAGCTGCGGGAGTTGGCGGAGCTGTTGCCGCACGCCCGGGACATTGGGCTGCATGTCGTGGTTGCCCGGAAGTCCGGTGGGGTGGCGCGGGCGTTGTATTCCGGGTTCTTGGCGGCGCTGCGTGACACCCAGCCGGCGGCGTTGGTGCTCTCGGCGGAGCGGGAGGACGGCCCGGTGTTCGGGGTGACCACGTCTTTGCAACCGCCGGGGCGGGCCCGGTTTGTCATCCGCGGCGAGGACCGCGGCCTCTATCAGATAGCGCAGGTATAACGCATGTCCCTTACGGAGGTTTCCCGGCCGACGTTGCACGTCACCGTCTTCGATTCGGCCACGGTGTTCGACGGGGTGGGTCCCGACGACGTCGTGTACCGCTACGACCTGCCCGGCGCCAGCTACGCCGAAGGGTGGGCGCGCGACGCGGTCGTCGAGCAGATCGCCGCCCTGGCCGGCACCCACTGGCCCGAGGTCACCGTCACCATTGATGCTTCCGCCGACGCCGCCGAGCAGCTTAACGAGTGGTTGCTCGACGAGGGGGTGCGGGTTATTGACGCGCTCGGCGTGGGGGAGGACCCGGCGACGGTCGTCGCCCGCGCCGTCGGGGCAGTGGAGGCCGGCGAGGACACCGCCGTGGCGGAGGAAACCCCGGGTGAGCAGCGCCGACGGTGGGTTCTCCTGGCCGCGGCGGTGGCGGCGCTATTCGCGCTCGGGGTGGTGGCGGTGGTGGTGTGGGGGCGTGTGACCGCGCCCGACACCGCCGACAGCGCGGTGGTGAGCTCACCACCGCCGGCGCAGAGCTCGGAGGCCAAGGCAGCCGAACCGCCGGCGTCGCCCTCGCCCTCGCCCTCGGCGGAGCCGACGGAGACGCTCACCCTCGACGCAGTCAAGGTCACCCTGCCGGAGGGCTATCAGCTCGCCGCCGGGGACGCCGGGACCGTCGTGGCCACCGGCCCGGACCCGGACACGCGCCTGCACCTCGTGGTCCAGCCGGCTGGCGGGGCGCCGGAGCAGGTGCTCGACCAGCTGGCCCTCGACGTCGACGCCGACCCGCAACTCATCGCCCCCGAGCGGGCCGCGGAGTCCTTCTCCTACGCGGAGCTGCCCGGCGACGGCTCGCAGGTGGCGTGGCACACGTGGTTTGAGGGCGAGAACCAGCTCGTCGTCGGCTGCCACTACCGCCGCCAGCCCAGCGTCGCCGGCCAGCGGGCGTGCGAGATGGCCCGCGACACACTCACCCATTCATAGATGGAACCCAATCGGCTAACAGCCAGTCGAAGAATAGTGAGGCGCACACCGACACCGCGGCTCACTGTCCACTACCCAGCACACCAGAAAGGTCCTTAATCCGATGAGCCAGTTGTTCAACACCGAAGCCGAGGTCATGATCGCGACGGCCGGCAAGGTCGACGCCGTCAATGCCAACGTGCAAGCCGAACTGTCCCGCATCCGCGGCCGGGTCGCCGACGTGCAGGCCGTGTGGGCCGGCGACGCCCAGCGCAGCTTCGACGACATCATGCAGCGCTACGACGTCAACGCGCACAAGCTCCAGGACGCGCTCACCGCCATCGCCGACAACATCCGCGGCAACGCCCACCACTTCTCCGACGTGGAGGCCTCGCACGCCCAGTCCCTCAACTCCGCCGGCGCCGGGCTGGCGCTGTAGTCACACCCCGATACCTCGAAAGGCACACACTCATGAGCTTCATCAAGTACCAATTCGGCGAGATCGACAGCGTCGCCGGCGACATCCGCACCACCGCCGGGCGCATCGGCTCCGAGCTCGACGCCCTCAAGGCGGACCTGCGTCCCATGGTGGACACGTGGGAAGGCGACTCCTCGGAGGCCTACCAGGCCCGCCAGGCAGAGTGGGACGCGGCCGCGGCCGAGCTCAACATCATCCTGCAGTCCATCACCCAAGCGCTGTCTGAGGGCAACACCGCCATGTCCGACATCAATCAGGCCGCCGCGAGGTCCTGGAACTAACGCTCGCCGCGCGGTAAGGGCGGGGCCGAATCCCCCACACACCGAACAAGCACAACCGCGTCAGGGGCACGACGCATTGCGGGTTGGTCCCACCCGGCTGCCACGGCCACGAACGCCACCTGGACTCAGGTGGCGTTTTGCCATGTCAGCAGGTGGTGGCGTAGGGTTGTTGGCCTGTGTCCACCTGGTTTTTGGATGCGTCGACGGGTCTCCACCGGCCGCCGTCGCCGCAGGTGAGGGTGGGCGCGTGACTAGGCCGGCAGCACCTTCTAGACAGACTTTCAAGGAGTCATGCATGTCTACTTACCACCCGAAGAGCGGTGACATTACCCGTAAGTGGTACGTCATCGACGCGACCGACGTGGTGCTGGGCAAGCTTGCTTCCACCGCAGCTGACCTGCTGCGCGGCAAGCACAAGCCCCAGTTCGCGCCGAACGTGGACACCGGCGATCACGTCATCGTGATCAACGCCGAGAAGATCCACATCTCCTCTAACAAGCGTGATCGCGAGATGCGCTACCGCCACTCCGGCTACCCGGGTGGTCTGAAGTCCATGACCCTGGGTCAGGCTCTCGACACCCGCCCGGAGCGCGTCATCGAGGAAGCCATCAAGGGCATGATGCCGCACAACAAGCTCTCCCGCGCCTCCATCAAGAAGCTGCACGTCTTCGTCGGTGCCGAGCACCCGTACGGTGGCCAGCAGCCCGAGACCTTCGAGTTCAAGCAGGTGACCCAGTAATGACCGACGCCAACATCACCAACGAGGCCGTCGAGGAGAACGTGGCCTCCGCCGAGGACATCGCCGCCGCTCAGGCCGCTGCCGAGGACTTCTCCTACACCATCGGTGACTCCTTCGAGGCTGAGGCCGAGGTCGAAGAGGTCGCCCCGATCGTCCACGAAGGCCCGATCCAGACCGTTGGCCGCCGTAAGCGCGCCATCGCCCGCATCGTGCTCAAGCCGGGCACCGGCGAGATCACCATCAACGGCCGCACCCTGGAGAACTACTTCCCGAACAAGGTCCACCAGCAGGACATCCTGTCCCCGCTGGCGCTGCTTGATCGTGAAGGCCAGTTCGACATCAAGGCCAACATCGGTGGCGGCGGCCCGACCGGCCAGTCCGGTGCCCTGCGCCTGGCCATCGCCCGCGCCCTGAACATCTACAACCCGGCGGATCGCCCGGCCCTGAAGAAGGCTGGCTTCCTGACCCGCGACGCTCGTGCCGTCGAGCGCAAGAAGGCCGGTCTGCACAAGGCCCGCCGCGCCCCGCAGTACTCCAAGCGTTAAGCTTCGCTTCTTCCGCAAGCTGTTCGACGCCGCGCCTCGAGGATTCGTCCTCGGCGCGGCGTCGCTGCGTGTGTTGCCGGTGATAGCTTTGAGGTCATGACTCTTAGCCGGGATGTGATGGTTCGGAACCTGAGGTCTTTTCAGAGCTACTGGTCCCAGGAGATTGCTGACTGGAAGCAGCAGGGCCTGACTGGCGAGGAGCAGAAGAGCGCCCAGCGGTTCTGGATTGATCTGTTCGGCTGCTTTGGCGTCTCGGCGGCGAGGAAGCGGCCCTGCTATGCCTACCAACCAACCTGGACGACCGGTGCCACCGGTGCGGATGCCCTGGCCGAGCCCGCGACAGCATCATCCGCACGCTTGCTCACATCCCCTTTCGGATGGCGACCGAGCACCTTGCACATCCGACTACGCCGCTACCAGTGCACCAACTGCGGGCATGTATGGCACCATGACCTTAACCCAGGTGAAGCGGTCTGGGTTGGTGAGAGGGCATGATGCAACACAGGAGGAAGATCATGGCTACCAGCCCTTATGACCAGGAGACCCGGTGAGGGGTGCACAGTTTTCAGGACCAGGCTGGATCAGAGTCGATGACAATCGACGTACCCACAGCGTGGAGGGCACGTCCCAACAAGAAAGACGACCACCATGGCCACCAAGAAACGCCGCTCACCCGAGGACCTCATCCGGGCGCTGAACACCGCCGATGAACTCGCCGCTACCGGAGCCTCCAGCGGCCAGATCGCCGCCCAACTCGGGGTCTCCGCCGCGCCCTTGTACAACTGGCGTAAAAAGTACCGCGGCATGGACATCGACGCCGCCAAGCAGCTCAAAGCCTTGAAGGAAGAAACCGCCACCCTCAAACGCCTCCTCGCCGACAAAGTCGTCGAAGCCGACGCGCTGAGGGAGATCACCAAGGGAAAATTCTAAATGGTGGTGGTGCTGTGTGTATTGCTTGTGCCGCATTTAGATACTTTCGGGTAGTTCTTTCGGCATGGCCCATAGCTTCCTCCCTTCGTCGGTGAGTCGAATACCGGGGCGGATTTTGATGGCCATGCCTTCATCTTCGGGGGTGCGTGGCACGTAAGCGAAACCAGGCTTGTTATTCAGGCCTTTAACTGCTTTATAATTCGGGTTATAATCAACAACCTGCTGAAAACCGTTAAGTTTATTCAGAAAGGCTCTCAGTTTCAACCTGCCGCCACGTTCCAATGCACTTTGGTCCAGGTTCCACAAGGCTAAAAGCCGAATGTTCTGGTGCAAAGTGGAGTGGTTTGCCTCCGGAATTATATCCCAGGGAAAATGCCTCGAAACATAATCGCTCAATCGTTGTGAAGTCTCGTGCCCACCCTGCTTAGCGAGCTTATGGACATACTGCCGCGAAACCTTGAACGCCCTAGCGATAGCCGCTTGAGACTCACCGGCTTCCATTAGTTGCATCACTAGCTCTGGCGTTAGCCCGCTCATGTCACTCGCACTCCTAGATAACTGTTGCTACAGCGCCTAGTTTACCTAAGATGCAAGCGGGCTGTGATGTCTCAAGACATGTGTGATAGTTTTGTCTCACGACATCAGTGACACAAGCTGAGAGTCATCGATGATCCACCTGGCGTGGGACTTGCGTCGTGCACCGAGATCGGACCGCAATCCAGCCCGGAGGCGTCAAGAGCGCGTCGTTAAGCCGCGGCGTGGTCGTTGATCGCTTCGTCGAGCTTGGTTGGGCTGGTGTGAGGACGCCTGGATTTCGGCTCCAGGATCGCGTTTGGGCCTTCGGATACAGCGCGTGAAGGTAGCCTGTAGAAGGTCTGGCGGGAGATGCCATGGGCAGCGCAGAACGCGCTCACCGCGCCTCGTTCGGCGTCTTCGGGCCACGACGCAATCGCTAAGCGGATCTTCGGATCGATGGGTTCTACGCGTTTGGTCACCCGATCGATCCAAGCCGACGTGTCACACCCTCCCTAGCCGGTTGTGTCACACATGTCTTGAGGCGGAACTGTCACTGAAGTCCTGATACATAACAGGGATAACCACGATGCGGGGCGTTGTCACACTTGATCGACTCCGGCTAGCTTGAAAGCGTATGGGCACCTATTGTAGGTGTTTCTTTGTGAGACTGATCTGTGTATTCGAGTTTATGGTACCTTTTGTTTAGGTGCCCAAATGCGAACTGTCTCAGTGTTACCGCGTGCCCCCGTCACCCCCGTCGGGAAGTGGTAGGCGTTCATCGTCCTTATGTCTCAGGGTATGAATTGTCTTATTGCGGCTGTATAGGGTGTGGCGTTGGTGCCGCATTTAGATACCTTCGGGCAGTTCTTTCGGCATGGCCCATAATTTCCTCCCTTCCGCTGTGAGTCGGATTCCGGGACGGATTTTGATAGCCATGCCTTCGTCTTCCGGTGTGCGTGGCACGTAGGCGAAACCAGGCTTGCTGTTCAAACCTTTAATCGGCGGATAGTTCAGGTTAAAATCAACCACTTGATTGAACACAATTAGCTTATTGAGAAAACGGGATAGCTTGCCAACAGCCTCACCTTTTATAAGTTCATGGTCCATGTTCCAAAAGGCCATAAGCCTGATACTGTTGTGGATGGTTGCGTTCCGCCATTCGGTAGGAACATCCCATGGCATGTTCTCGGCCACGAACTTACTAGGGGTAACGTAAACGTAACCCGCGCCCTTCAGAATCTTGGAAACATACTGTTGGGTTACGCCAAACTCCCTTGCAATAGCTGCTTGGCTTTCACCGCTCTCCAAGAGTTGGATAGCAATATCTGCTGTTAGCCCGCTGTAGCCGCTCATCCCTCCACCGTATCAAACTGGCTCTTCACAATTGAGGCTGGCGGGTTCAGACCCCTACTACACCCTCAACGGTGAAGAGCCTCTTTACTCCGGTGACTGCGGAGACCGCGCGAAGCGCAGCGGCCTTGGTCTCAGCGCCGGCTTCGAGCTCGTCGAGGTACATTCTCACGACCCTATCCCGGGTCTCCTGGTCATAAGGGCTGGTAGCCATGATCTTGCTCCTGTGTTGCATCATGCCCTCTCACCAACCCAGACCGCTTCGGGGGTTCCTCGTGGGTTGGTCGAGGTGGTTCGTCTTGGCCGGACTTTGACGAAGCGGCGGGAGGACATCCTGGCATTTTTCGATCGTCCTGGCTCGAGCAACGGCCCGACTGAGGCGATCAACGGGCGGTTGGAGCACCTGCGTGGTATCGCCTTGGGGTTTCGCAACCTCACGCACTACATCGCCCGTAGCCTGCTGGAGGCTGACGGGTTCAGGCCCGTGCTACACCCTCAATTGTGAAGAGCCGTTTATCTCCCCCGGTGAGGGCTGCACATGGCCCTTATGCGCCTCGGCGCCGCACCGCCTAGAACGTCACGAGCGCTCCGGCGAGGCCGATGAGGGTGACGATGAGGGTGGACGTGGCCGCGAGGATGATGGGCTTGCCGCCGATGGTGCGCAGTTCCTTGAGGTTGACGCCGCATCCGAGCGCGAACATGGCCATGGCCAGCAGCACCGACTGGGCGAACTTCGCCACGCTGTAGGCCACCTCGGGCAGAACGCCGACGTAGCGGTCGATGGAGGCGATGACCACCATGCCGATGAAGCCGGCGACGAAGCCGGGCATGAGGGCGGGCTTGGCCTCGCCGGCGTCGGTGTTGGTGCGGCTGAGGTACGCGCCGAGGCCGATGATGACCACGGCCAGCAGGATGACGCGGGACAGCTTGGTGATGACGGCGATTTTCATCGCCGGCGAGGAGGCGTCGCCGAGGGTGCCGGCGGCGGCCACGACCTGGGCGACCTCGTGGATGCTGGCGCCGGCCCACGCGCCGATAGCCTCTTCGGACAGGCCGAGGGCGGCGCCGAGCGCCGGAATGAGCGGGATCATGGCGGTACCGAAGGCGACGACGAGCGCCAGGCCGGCGGCTACCTGGGCCTTCGAGCCCTTGATGATGGTCTGGGCCCCGGCGATGGCGGCGGCGCCGCAGATGGAGAAGCCGCAGGCGATGAGCATGACGAGTCGGGGCTCGATGCCCATGGCCTTGCCGATGGCGATGGTGGCGACGACGCCGATGCCGACGACGGCCGCGACGGTGAGCAGCATGGGCACGCCGAGGGCGAGGACGTCGGAGACGACGACCTGGAGGCCGAGCAGGACGATGCCGGCTCGCAGCAGGTGCTTGGCGGCGAAGCCCACGCCTTCGTGGCCTCGGGCGAAGACGCCGGTGGTGTTGGCGAGGACGGCCCCAAGCACGATGGCGGCGAGCATGACCGACATGGCGGGGATGAGCCGGTTGATGCCGAGGGCGATACCGGTGCCGGCGACGCAGAGCAGGATTCCGGGGATGAGCCGCAGGACGTGGGCGGCGAATCCGGGCCGGGGCTGCTGGTGGGTTTGCACGACGTTGTCCGCACCGTTATGGGGGATCAGCTCGGTGTCATCGGCGGCAGCGGTGTTGGGATCGGGCATAGCGGGGGTAATGGGTGTATCGGGCATAGGCACGCTTAAAAGTGTGACGATCGATGTAAGCAAAGGGAAGACTCGCTATGCCATAGCGTTATATCATTCCTACATGACTCCTGAGGTGGACCTGCGGATGCTGCGATTAGTGACGCTCATCGAATCAACGGGGTCGCTCACCCTGGCCGCCGCCCAGCTCGGGCTTGCGCAATCCAACGCCTCCCGCTCGCTGGGCCGATGGGAACGCCAGCTGGGCTTTCGCCTGGTGGAACGCTCGCCGCGCGGGTCCGTCTTGAGCGAAAAGGGCAAGCTGCTCGCCGCGTGGGCGCTGCCGGTGCTCGACGGCGTGGACGAGTTCCACCGCGCCGTCACCTCTTTGACCATCGAGGCGGGAAGCCAACTCGTCGTCGGCGCCAGTCAGACCGTCGCCGAGTTCTTAGCCCCCGGGTGGCTCGGCACCTACCACGCAGACCACCCGGAGGTCTCCGTCCAGCTGCGAGCGGCGAACTCTGCCGATACCCTCACCGCGGTGCGGGAATCCCGCGTGGACATTGGCTTCATCGAGTCTCCCGTCGACGTGCCCGATCTCAGCACCCGCGGCGTGGTCACCGACCAGCTGCGGGTCATCGTCGCCCCCACTCACCCGTGGGCTAGGCGCAGCCGCGGGATTTCCGTGGCCGAGCTCGCCGCTGAGCCGCTGGTCATGCGGGAAGCCGGCTCCGGAACCCGCATCGCCTTCGAGCAGGCCATGGCCACCGCCGACGTCAAGGACGTGGCCTCCCCGGCGCTGGAGGTGAGCTCGAACGCCGCGGTCGTCGGCTCGGTGGTCGCCGGCGTCGGCCCGGCGGTGCTCAGCGAGTTTGTCATCGCCCACCCGGTGCGCTCGCAGTCGGTGGTGATCGTCGACGTCGTGGGGCTGACCATCACCCGCACCATCCGCGCCGTGTGGGCCCCAGCGCTCTCGCCGCCGTCGCGGGATTTTCTCCGCACAGCCTTGCGCGCATCTCGCCTCCCCAGGCCTGGTCAGCCTAGTAGATTGAGATAAAGGAATATTTCCGCCGTCGACGCGAAGGAGAACCCATGACCGCGGACACCACCCCGCCTCAACCCTGGATGGACACCACGAAATCGCCGCGGGAGCGCGCGGAGTTACTCGTCGCCGAGATGACGCTGGAGCAGAAAGTAGACCAGCTCGGCGGGGCGATGACCACCATCAACCCCTACAACATCGACATGGCAGACTTCGACGTCGACCAGTTCAATGTCTGGCGCCACGCCGATCCCATCGACGAGCTCAGCATTCCGCGGCTGAACATCACCAACGGCCCCGTCGGCGTGGGCATGGGCGACGGGGTGCCGTCGCCGCCAGCCACGGCCCTGCCCGCCACCCTGGGCCTGGCCGCCACCTTCGATAAGAACCTTGCCCGCCGCTACGGCGCCTTCATGGGTAAGGAGACCCGCGCCCTGGGCCAGCACCTGCTCGAAGCCCCCGGCATGTGCCTGGCGCGCATCACCACCGGCGGGCGCAACTTCGAGTACTTCTCCGAGGATCCGTACCTGTCCGGCGTGATGGGCGCGGAGGTCACCCAGGGCATCCAGTCCAACGGCATCATCGCCGAGGCGAAGCACTACGCGCTCAACGACGAGGAGGAGCAGCGCTTCCGCTACGACGTCCGCGCCGACGAACACGTCATGCGCGAGCTGTACCTCCTGCCCTTTGAGATGACCGTCAAGGACGGCGACGTCGCCTGCATCATGGGCTCCTACCAGCGCATTAACGGCACCTACGGCTGCGAGAACTACTGGCTGCTCACCCAGGTCCTGCGCGAGCAGTGGGGCTTTGAGGGCTATGTGCAATCGGACTTCTGGGCCGTGCGCTCGACGGCGCAGTCGCTCAACGCCGGCCTGGACCACGAGATGCCGGACCACAACTGGATGAACATGGAGTCCATCCAGCACGCCCTGGACCAGCGGATCCTCGAGATGGCCACCATCGACCGCGCGCTGGTGCGCCGCTACACCCAGATGTTCCGCTTCGGGCAGTTCGACGAGGTCTTCGACAAGACCGGCATCGACATCCCGGCTGGCTCCGCCTTCGCCCGCGAGGCCGCCGCCGAGGTCATCGTCCTGCTCAAGAACGAACAGCAGCTGCTGCCGCTTACCCCCCAGGATTCGGGTTCCATCCTCATCGTCGGCATCGATGACTTCGCCAACCAGATCTGCAACTGCGGCGGCGGCTCGTCGCAGGTCATCCCCACCAAGCCGGTCGTCCCGGCCGAGGGCCTGCGCGACGTGCTCGCCGAGCTCGGCGCCGACAACACCGTGGAGGTCTTCACCGTCGCCGATGACATGTCGAACCTTGCCGAGGCCGCCGAGGCCGCGGCGTCGGCCGGCACCGTGCTCATCATGGCCGGCCTGGTCACCACCGAAGGCGCGGACCAGAAGGACATGAACCTGCCGAAGCACCAGAACGAGCTCATCGACGCCCTCGCCGGGGTTAACCCGCGTACCGTCGTCGTGCTCAAGGACGGCGACCCGGTGCTCATGCCCTGGCTGGACAAGGCCCACACCCTCCTGGAGTGCTTCAACCAGGGCCAGGAGGACGGCCACGCCGTCGCCGATGTGCTCTTCGGCAACCACAACCCCGCCGCCAAGCTGCCCATGACCTATCCGGTCAGCGAGGACGACACCTGTTACGCGGGTAACCCGTCGCGCTACCCGGGCGTCGACGAAGGCGCCGGCTACCCCGTCATGCGCTACTCCGAGGGCCTGGAAATGGGCTACCGCTGGTACCAGGCTCAGGACATCACCCCGATGTTCGAGTTCGGCTACGGCCTGAGCTACACCACCTTCGCCCTGAACAACCTCGACGTTGCGGCCGAGGGCGTGCGCAGCGGCGTCGAGGAGACCTGGTCCACCGCCGGGCGCGAGCCGGGCACCGTGGCCGGAACCGTCACCGTGAGCGTGGACGTCACCAACACCGGCGACCGCGCCGGCGCCGAAGTGGTCCAGGTCTACGCCGAGATCCCGGTTGCTGGCCAGCCGCCGCGTCGCCTCGTCGGATTCGACAAGGTTCACGTGAAACCAGGCGAGACCGCCACCGCCGTCGTGAAGCTTGAGCTCAATTCTGCCTCCCACCCCTTCGGCGTGTGGGACGCCAACGCCCAGTCCTTCGCAGTGCGACCCGGCACCTACACCCTGCACGTCGGCACGTCCTCGGCGAACACCCCGTTCAGTGCTACCGTCGAGGTGAAGTAGGCACAACCACTGGAGCGGCCGGAGGGCAATGATGGGCGAGCGTCGTATTGGAACTAACGAGCGCTCCACCGCCATAGAGCGGCTGGGTACGTACTTCGCCGACGGTTACCTCACCGCCGAGGAGTTCGACGAGCGCTCGTCTCGCGCGGCGGTCGCTGTGTGGGACGCGGACCTCGACGCGCTCTTTGCCGACCTGCCTGCCGAACCAGCCACCTCCACAGCCATCGCCGTGGCTGACCCGACGTCGGCTCGCGCCGCCAAGGAGCTGGATTCTCTGCTCGTCAAAGGCAAGATCCTTAAGGCCGTGGATTGCCTCGCTAGCGTGTGCGGCTTCACCCTTCTCATGTTGGGCTTGTTCGTGTACGACTGGACTTGGTTCTGGGTACCGTTCGTCGCGGCCAGCGCGGTGCCGATCGGCGCACGGCTCCTGTTGGGCGTGGGCAAAAGCGAGGAAAAGGTGTACAACGACGTCATTGAAAGGGAACGGAAGGTGCGTGCGGCGCGGCTGGAGCACGCCGCTCAACGACGCCGAGAGCTCGGCGCCTAGTTTCCCGCAGCTCGCACCCGGGCTGGCATAATCAGCCCCATGACTCGACTGTTTGGAACTGACGGCGTTCGCGGCCTGGCGAACAAGACCCTCACCGCCCCGCTGGCGATGCGCCTCGGCGCGGCCGCCGCGGATGTGCTCACCCGCGGCCGGCGGTCCCACAAACGCCGCCCGACCGCGCTCATCGGGCGCGACCCACGAGTCTCCGGAGAGATGCTCGCCGCGGCCATGTCCGCCGGCATGGCGTCCCGCGGCATCGACGTCCTGCGGGTGGGGGTCATGCCCACCCCCGGCCTGGCCTATCTCACCGATTCCTACGGCGCCGACATCGGCGTCATGATCTCCGCCTCCCACAACCCCATGCCGGACAACGGCATTAAGTTCTTCTCCGCCGGCGGGCACAAGCTACCCGACGCCGTGGAGGACGAGATCGAAGCCGCCATGAACTCGCTCACCCCCGAAGGGCCCACTGGCACCGCCATCGGCCGCATTATTGAGGAAGCCCCCGACGGCCGCCAGCGCTACCTCGACCACCTCGCGGCGTCCATGCAGACCAGCCTCAGCGGCATCAAGGTCGTGGTGGACACGGCCAACGGTGCGGCGTCGGCCGTGGCCCCGCTGGCCTACCAGGCCGCCGGCGCCGAGGTCATCCCCATCTTCAACAAGCCCAACACGTACAACATCAACGACAACTGCGGATCCACCCACATGGAGGCCATCCGACGCGCCGTCGTCGAGCACGGCGCCGACCTGGGCCTGGCCCATGACGGCGACGCCGACCGCTGCCTCGCCGTGGACGCCGACGGCAACGTCGTCGACGGTGACCAGATCATGGCCATCCTCGCCGTCGGCTTCAAGGCCGACAACGACCTGCGCCACAACACCCTCGTCACCACGGTGATGAGCAACCTGGGGCTCAAGCTCGCCATGCAGCGCGAGGGCATCAACATCGTCGAGACCAAGGTGGGCGACCGCTACGTCCTCGAAGAGATCAACCGCGGCGGGTTCGCCCTCGGCGGCGAGCAGTCCGGCCACGTCATCATCCCCGAGTTCGGCACTACCGGCGATGGCACCCTCACCGGCCTGCACCTCATGCAGCGCATGGCCAAGACCGGCAAGACCCTGGCGGAACTCGCCAGCGTCATGACCGTGCTTCCCCAGGTGCTCATCAACGTCCCCGTGTCCGACAAGTCCGCCATCCTCGCCAGCGACGCCGTCGCCACCGCGAAGCAGGAGGCCGAGGCGGAACTGGGAGACGCCGGCCGCGTGCTGCTGCGCCCGTCGGGCACCGAAGAGCTCTTCCGCGTCATGGTCGAAGCCGCGGACAAGGAACTCGCCCGCAAGGTCGCCGGGCGCATCGCCGCCGTCGTCACCGCCGTGTAAATAGCCCCATCGGGGCTGGTTAAAGCATGAGGGAACCGAACAGCGACGGTTGCGGTCTAAGGAGTTAGTACCGTTACCGACCCCTTAATAAGGAGTGACCCCATGCCCAGCCATGTCCACGTTGACACCGAGCTAGCACAGCAGCGCCTGCGCGAACTCGCTGAACAGGCTCGCAGCCTAGAGCAGCACCGGCGGGCTCATCCGCCGGAACTGCCCGCCACCAGCGTCGGCGAGGGCTTTGAATTCCTCGGCCGTCGCCTCCAGGCCGGCGTTGAGGCGCTGCACGACGCCGGCGTGCGCCGGCTGCGCGACATCGCTGAAGAACACGAGGCGGCGCTGACGGTGGTGTACCGCCTCGACGAGCAAGACGCGGCGACGTCCGCGCTCCTTCGCCGCGCCGGGGAGCGGTGGGCATGAACGTCGACACACACCTGCCGGTCTTCGACGCCTTCGACGACGCCGTTGCCACCTTCGCCGCGGTAGCCGGGGACGCCTTCCCCGCCCTGGAGCTGCCGATCAACGCCGTGCGCACGGCGTTTTCCACCATCGAGGGACTCGACCCGGAGGTGTTGGTGACAGCGGTGGCCGACGCCACCGGCATCGGCCAAGACGACCTGGCGACGGACCGCTGGCGTGACACCGCCACCACCGTCCTGCCCGGTGTGGCCGAGGGCGTGCTCAGCCAGGGGCTGGTGGACGCTCTGGCGGGCTACGAGAGCGAGCGCGCCCAGGCCCACGACCTGCACGCGAGCGCCACCGACTGCGCGGAGGTTCTCACGGGACTGAACCGCGACTGCACCGAAGCCGTGGTGGAGACCCTCGAGGCGGCGACGGCACTGGTGCGCTCCCTCGCGGGTGTGCTCAGCGCCGTGATCGGCGCGGCGGCCGTCGTCGCACCGCCGCTGGCGGGGCTGCTCAAGGCCGGGATTGAACAAGGCAGCGCGGTGATCGCCAAGACCTTGGAGGTGGGAGTGGGGATCTGCACGGACCGGGACGTTGCCGTGGCCGGCTGTCTGGAGCAGCTGGCGACGATGCTGGAACAACACGGCCAGGCTCCGGCCGCCGCGGCGGCGTCGGTTGCGTCGGCTGCGTCGATGCCGGCGGCCGCGGGGCCGGCGGCCGTGGAGCCTTCCGTGGAGACGCCACCCGGCGCGGTAGCCCCACCGCCACCTACACCTGCACCCGAACCCGCGCCGGCGCCAGCCAGTGAGCCGACGGATACCGCCTCATCTGCTACCTCCGGGGCGGGCACAGCATGGAAGGCGGGCACGTGGTGAGCACCGAGTTTGATGCGTTCTTGCAGGAGTTTCGCCGCCGTACTGGTGAGCGCCTCTTAGAGTTTGAGAAGGTCCTGGCGGTGGCCCAGGCTGACGTCGAGCAGCACACCGAGCGGGCGCTGTCCGAGCTGGCTGCTCAACCGGCCGGGCGTGAGCGTCGCCCCGGGAACCGACCGCGGGGGCGTGGGCGGTCCATTTTGCGCTCGGAGCGCCACTAAGCGATCCGCTCCGCGAGTTCGTCGCGGGTGTAGCTAACGACCTTCTTCGCGCTCGCGTCCGGGTCGGAGAAGTTCGCGTAGGAGTTGTCCTGGGCGAGCTGGTGCAGCAGGAAGCCGGTGAGCAGGCCACGGACGCGTTCCTGCCCGGCGGTCTGCGGCAGCCCGATGCCCACGGTGAGCTTCACCAGCGTGTCTTCCGTGAACCCTTGCTGGTTCATGCCGTCGACCTCGCGGAAGACCACGTCGGAGCCGAAGTGGTGAGCCAGCTTGGCGGGGTTGCCGGCGCCGAAGAGTTCGCCCTTCTGGGAGCCGATAATCAACCCGGGGGCGTCGACGGCCGGGGCGGCGTCGTAGGCCGAGGGGGTGACGACGGCGGGGAAGAGGGCCGCTACGGCTTTCACGCGGTCGTTGTTCGCCGCGGTGAGCACCGCCGCGCCGCCGCCCATGCCGTGCCCGACGACGCCGAGCCGGCCGGGGTTGACGGTGGCGTTGCCGTGGCCGAGCTTGACGCCGGCGAGGATTTGGAGGGTGGAGTCTAGATCGGCGGCGAAACCGGCGTGGTCGGGGGAGAAGCCTCGCTCGGTGTCGGGGGCGCCGACGACGATTCCCCAGCTCGCGAGGTGGCGCAGGGTGGCGTGGTAATTCTTAACGGACTTAAGCCAGTCATGCCCAAAGGCGACCGCGGGTAGCCCGTCGCCCTCGGCGGGGGTGTAGACCTTACCCTCGATCCCGGCGTAGGCGAGGTCGCCGACGAGCACGCGGTGCGGGCCGCGCTTGGACAGTTTCGACAGGGGCTTATTCAAGTTCGGAGACACAGCCACCACGATAGTGGATAAGTCCTGCGATAACTCCCTACAGCCGTGATGCGTCGTTTATTGTGGTGCCCATGTGTGGAATTGTCGGATATGTAGGCCACCGCGAGGCCTTGGATATTGCCCTTGATGCGCTGCGTCGGATGGAGTACCGCGGCTATGACTCGGCGGGCATCGCCGTCGTTGGTGCTGGCCAGGATGGTGAATCGACGCTGACGTCGGTGAAGCGTGCCGGCAAGTTAGCCAATCTGGAAGACAAAATTGCCGAAGTGGGCCGAGAGACGCTGGCGGGAACGACGGCAATTGGCCACACCCGGTGGGCGACGCACGGCCGGCCGACGGATGAAAATGCGCACCCTCATTTATCCTTCGATGGCCGCGCCGCGGTCGTGCATAACGGGATTATTGAGAACTTCGCCCCGCTGCGCGCGGAACTTGAGGCCGCCGGCGTCGAGCTGAAGTCGGAGACGGACTCGGAGGTCGCGCCGCACCTGTTGGCCCTGGCGTACAACGAGGGGGAGACCGCGGGTGACTTCCGGGCGTCGGCGCTGAAGGTACTCAACCGCTTAGAGGGCGCGTTCACCGTGCTGTTCACCCACGCGGACGCGCCGGGGGAGATTGTGGCGGCGCGGCGGTCGACGCCGCTCATCGTCGGCGTCGGCGAGGGCGAGACCTTTCTCGGTTCGGACGTGGCGGCGTTCATCGAGCACACGAAGGACGCGGTGGAGCTGGGCCAGGACACCGTGGTCGTCGTCACCGCCGACGGCTATGAGATCCTCGACTTCGAGGGCAACCCGGCGCAGGGTAAGCCCTTCACCATCGACTGGGATTTGGAGGCCGCGGAGAAGGGCGGGTTTGACTCCTTCATGATGAAGGAGATCCACGAGCAGCCCGCTGCCGTGCGCGATACCCTGGCCGGGCACTACATCGGCGGCCGGGTGGTGCTCGACGAGTCCACCATCTCTGACGCCGAGCTCAAGGCGTTCAACCAGGTGTTCGTCGTGGCCTGCGGTTCGGCCTACCACTCCGGGTTGTTGGCGAAGTACGCCATCGAGCACTGGGTGCGCATCCCGGTGCAGATCGAGGTGGCGAGCGAGTTCCGCTACCGCGACCCGGTGCTCGACGAGCGCACCCTGGTCCTGGCGGTGTCCCAGTCCGGTGAGACCGCGGACACCCTCGAAGCGGTGCGTCACGCGAAGTCCCAGGGCGCGAAGGTGCTGGCGGTGTGCAACACCAACGGCTCCCAGATCCCGCGCGAGTCCGACGCGGTGCTCTACACCCACGCCGGCCCGGAGATCGGCGTGGCGTCGACCAAGGCCTTCTTAGCCCAGGTGGCCGCCAACTACATCGTCGGCCTGGCCCTGGCGCAGGCGAAGGGGACGAAGTATCCCGACGAGATCGCCGAGATTTGGCACACGCTGGAGGAGATCCCAGGCAAGATCGAGCAGCTGCTTTCGGTGGAGGCCGGCACCAAGCACATCGCCGAGACCCTCGGCGCCATCAAGACCATGCTCTTCTTGGGCCGCAACGTGGGCTACCCGGTGGCCTTGGAGGGCGCGCTGAAACTCAAGGAGCTGGCCTACATCCACGCCGAGGGTTTCCCGGCGGGCGAGCTCAAGCACGGCCCGATCGCGCTTATTGAGGATGACCTGCCCGTGGTCGTCGTCGTGCCGTCGCCGCGCGGGGTGAAGGTGTTGCACTCCAAGATCGTGTCCAACATTCAAGAGATCCGGGCCCGCGGGGCGAAGACCATCGTCATCGCGGAAGAAGGCGATACCGCGGTGGAGCCCTACGCGAACTGGCTGCTGCGGCTGCCGCAGACGTCGACGATCATGCAGCCGCTGCTGGCCACCGTTCCCCTGCAGTTCCTGGCGGCGTACATCGCCCGCGAGTGCGGCAACGAGGACATCGACAAGCCGCGCAACCTTGCCAAGTCCGTCACGGTGGAGTAGCGGGCCTAGACTAGGAGGCCATGAGTAGGCCCCAACTGCGTGTCCGCGTCAACCTCGCGGCGATCGCGCACAACACCCGCACCCTGGCCGGGCGGCTCGGCCCCACCACCCGGCTCATGGCCGTGGTCAAGGCCGACGGCTACGGCCACGGCGCCGTGGCCGTGGCGAAGACGATGGCCGACTACGGCGCCGAAGCCTTCGGGGTGGCGACCATCGCCGAGGCCCTGCAGCTGCGCGACGCCGGCATCACCGAACCGATCCTGGCGTGGCTGTGGCAGACAGGCGACGACCTTTCCGACGCCGCGGCCGCCGGCATCGAACTCGCGGTGCCGTCGCCTGAGCACCTTCAGGCGCTCGTCACCTCGGGGCTGGGCCTCGACGTCTGCCTCAAGGTGGAGACGGGGATGCACCGCTCCGGGCTTGACGAATCCCAGTGGGCCGACGCCTTCGCCCTGGCCGCGGCGAACCCGCAGCTGCGGGTCACCGGGCTGATGTCCCATCTGGCCTGTGCCGACGAGCCCGAGCACCCGGCCACCGACGCCCAGGCGGCGGCGTTTCGACGCGCGATCGACGCCGCCCGCGTCGCCGGCCTGGCGGTGCCGCGCAACCACCTGGCGAACTCCGCGGCCACGCTTACCCGCCCGGACCTGCACTTCGAGCAGGTGCGGGTAGGCCTGGCGCTCTACGGCCTCAACCCCATGGCCGCCGGCGTTACCCCCGCCGCAGAGCTGCAGCCCGCCATGACGTGGGAGGCCGACGTGGTGGCGGTGAAGACCGTCCACCCCGGGGACCATGTGAGCTACGGCTGGACCTACGAGGCCCCGGCCGTCGCCCACACGGCCGTCGTCCCGGTGGGATACGCCGACGGGCTGCCGCGGCGCCTGCAAGGCAACGTCGAGGTGACCATTGGGCAGCGCCGGTACCCGCAGGTGGGACGGGTGTGCATGGACCAGATCGTCGTCAACGTGGGCGACAACTCCGACGGCGTGCGCCCCGGGGACACCGCCGTCCTCTTCGGCCCCGGCGGGGCGGGGGTCGACGAGGTGGCCGACGCGCTCGGCACCATTAATTACGAGGCGCTGTGCCTTCCCAAGGGGCGCAGCCAGCGCGTCTACGAGGGAGGCGATCATGCATAACTGGCCCGAGACCGGACGAGTGGAACTGGACACGGCGGCACAGACGCAGGACTTCGGCGAACAACTCGGCCGCAGCTGCCAGGCGGGGGATGTCATCATCCTCGACGGCCCGCTCGGCGCCGGTAAGACCACGCTCACGCAGGGCATCGCCCGGGGCATGAAGGTATCCGGGCGGGTGACGTCGCCGACGTTCGTCATCGCCCGGGAGCACCCGTCGACGGTGGGCGGGCCGGCGCTCATCCACGTGGACGCCTACCGGCTCATCGGCGAGTCCGGGGACCCGGTAGGCGAGCTCGACGCGCTGGACTTGGACACTGATCTCACCGATAGCGTCGTTGTCGCAGAGTGGGGCGGTGGACTCGTGGAATCCATCGCGCACGAGTACCTTGTAGTGACGTTAGATCGCACGACGGCGGTGGCCGAGAATCCCGACTCCGAGCGTCGGATTATGACGTGGGAGCTGCGCCGGTAGCACCAAGTGCGCGCTCCCCGAAAGAAAGTGAGCGCGTGTACCCATGCAAGCATTCCTGGAATTTTTAGCAGCGCAGCCGCTGCTAGCCCTCGGAATAATCCTCACGGTGGGGTTGGCGTTAGGCAAGATCAACGTCGCCGGAGTGTCGCTCGGCGCCGCCGCGGTGCTCTTCGTCGCGCTGGGCTTATCCACCGCGAACCCGGACATCCTCATCCCGGACTTCGTCTACAAGATCGGCCTGGCGATGTTCGTCTACGTCATCGGGCTGTCCGCCGGCCCGGCGTTTTTTAGGGACTTCCGTTCCCGCGGGTGGCAGCAAAACCTGCTCACCGCGGTGGTCATCGTGCTCATGGTGGTGCTGTCTATAGCGCTTGTGCCCATGCTCGGGCTGGAGGCCATGACTGGCGCGGGTACCTTCGCCGGTGCGTTGTCCTCGACGCCGGGCATGGCGGCCATCGTGGAGATGGTCCCGGAGGAGCTGCGCCAGGAGCCCGTCGTCGGCTACTCCCTCGCCTACCCGGGCGGGGTGCTGGGCATGATTATCGTCGGCGCCATCGGCGCGGCGGTGCTCAAGGTCAACCACGAAGACGACGCCCGCGAGGTGGGCCTGCTGCCGGCCGAGCTGGTGTGGAAGGGCGTGCACATCACCAACCCCAAGGCCCACGGCCGGATGGAGCAGCTGCGCGAACTCACCGGCCAGACCATCCTCGTCACCCGCGTCATCAACGACGACGGCACCCACACCCTGGCCCGCCAAGACGGCCCCGTCCGCCCGGGCATGACCCTGCTCGTGCACGGGGAACCGGCGGACCTCGACGCCGCCATCGCCGTCCTCGGCGAGGAAGTACCCCTGGACCTGGCCGAGTCGGACCTGTCCTACTCGCGCATGTCCGTCTCCAACCCGGAGGTCACCGGCGTGCCGCTGCGCGATCTCAAGCTGGCGGAAAAGGGCTTCATGATCGCCCGGGTCCGCCGCGGCGACAACGACATGGTGCCGGGCCCGAACTTCACCCTCAACCTCTCCGACCGGGTGCGGGTGGTCGCCCAGGAACCCGACCTCAAGCAGGCCCGGAGCTTCTTCGGCGACTCGGAACGCGCTCTGGGCAACGTCGACCTGCTGCCCTTCGCCCTCGGCTTGACGTTGGGCTTGCTGCTGGGCGCGATCCCGGTGCCGCTGCCCGGCGGCTCCTCGCTGAGCCTCGGCTTCGGCGGCGGGCCGATCGTCGCCGGTCTCATCCTCGGCGCGGTGGGGCGCACCGGCCGGATGAATTGGCAGATTCCCTTCCACGCGAACATGACCATCAGCACCCTGGGCCTGTCGCTGTTCCTGGCCGGGGTGGGGACGTCGGCCGGCGCCGGTTTCCGCGGCGCCATGCAGGACCCCGCCTCGCTGAAGTACCTGCTCATGGGAATGATCGTCACGCTGGCCGCCGCGCTGGCCTGCGCGCTGGTGGGCATGTGGGTGCTCAAGCTGAAGTGGGATGAGGCGATGGGTGTGGCCGCCGGACTGTCCACGAACCCGGCGGTGTTGAGCTACCTCAACCAGCAGACCGGCACCGAATTGGCCGCCCGCGGCTACGCCACCGTCTACCCGACCGCGATGATCGGCAAGATCATTGCCTCTCAGGTGTTGGTGCTCGCACTCCTGTGATGACGCTGCCGGCGGGTATGGTTGGTCGATATGACCAAGTCTTTGAAAGTTCTGGCAGCCCTCATTATCGCCGGGTTCACCGTGCTCGTGCTGTTCCTCGCCGGGTACCGCAACTGGTACTCCCAGCAGCCGGCCGCCGGCTTCCCGACGGGCGGCATCAGCGCCGCCGTGGAGCGCGCCGACGAGGCCAACCTCACCTTCCTGGGCGTGTCCCATGTTGACCTCTACGGGCCCAACTACCCGCTGGCCGTCACCGTGTGCCCCCGGATGGTGCCCTCGGACATCGCCGCCCAGCTGCAGCTGCCGGGTGCGATCAAGGGCATAGCCAACCCGGATGAGCCGGTGGACATGGAGCACAACTACCTCGTCCTTATCGACCAGCAGGGCAACGCCGTGGCGGACAAGCTCAACCGCGCGGAGGTTGACCTGTGCGGCCTGGCCCAGCAGGCCGTCATTCAGCCCAACCAGGTTATGCAGTTCCAGAAGTCCGAAGAGGGCAACTGGGTTCTCGCCGGTTAACGCCGTTATTGTGTAGGGCGTGATTGCCCTCGCCATTGATACCGCAACCTCCGCCCTCGTCACGGGCGTGTATGACACCGTGACGGGGCGGGCCGTCGACCGCGTCATCGACGGCGCCCGCGGCCACAACGAGCAGCTCATGCCCACCATCGCCGAGCTGCTCGACGCCGCGTCGCTGAGCGTGGCGGACATCGACGCCGTCGTCGTCGGCCAGGGCCCGGGCCCGTTTACCGGCCTGCGGGTGGGCATGGCGTCGGCGGCCGCCCTCGGGCAGGCGCTGCGCGTGCCCGTGTATGGGGTGAGCACCCTCGACGCGCTGGCCCACGGCACCACAGGGCGGGTGCTGGTGGCCACCGACGCCCGCCGCCGCGAGGTGTACTGGGGGCTGTACGACGACGCCCGCCGGGTGCACGGCCCGGAGGTGAGCAAGCCGGGGGAGCTGGCGGCAACCGGCGTTACGTCCGTCATCATCCCGGAGAAGCTGCGCTCGGCGCTGCCGGCGGAGCTCGCGGAGCTGCCGGGCGGGGAACCGACGCTCAGCGCGGCGGCACTCATTGCCGGCGTGGACTATGACGCGACTCCGGCGCCGTTGGAACCGGCGTATCTGCGCCGGCCCGACGCGGTCCCGCCGGCGCCGGCGCCGCGATCCCCCGCGATTCCGGTGGTCCCGGGGATTCCACAATGATTGAGGGCGTGACGCTGCGTGAGCTGGTCGCCTCCGACGCTGACCGGCTCGCCGAGCTGGAAGCGCAGCTCTTCGCCGGCGACGGCCCGTGGAGCGAGCCGGCCCTGCGCGCGGAGATCTCCCACCCCGCCACGGTCTACATCGGCGCGGAGCGCGACGGGACGGTCATCGGGTACGCGGGCCTGGCGCTGCTGGGGCCGGCCTATGACATCGAGTGTGAAGTCCACACCATTGGCGTCGCCCCGGGTGAGCAGGGCAATGGTGTGGGGAAGCTGCTGCTCGACGAGCTGCTGGCGACCGCGGACCGGCTAGCTGCGCCGGTGTTTTTGGAGGTGCGCACCGACAACGCCGCCGCCATTGGGCTGTACGAGGCCCGCGGTTTCGCCCGGATCGGGCTGCGCAAGAATTACTATCGGCCATCCGGGGCGGACGCCCTGGTCATGCGGCGTGAAGGAAGAGGTCAGGCGTGAAGATCCTGGGTATTGAAAGCTCCTGCGACGAAACGGGCGTCGGCATCATCGAGCTGGACTCCTCCGGCGGGATGCGGGTGCTCGCCGACCAGGTGGCGTCCTCGATGACGGAGCACGCCCGCTTCGGCGGCGTCGTCCCGGAGATCGCCTCCCGTGCGCACCTGGAGGCGTTGCCGCAGGTGATGGACGCCGCGCTGGCCGAGGCCGGCATCGACGCCCCGGACGCGGTGGTGGCAACGGTGGGCCCGGGGCTCGCCGGAGCGCTGCTCGTGGGGGCAGCGGCGGCGAAGGCGTACGCCTTCGGCTGGGGAGTGCCGTTCTACGGCGTCAACCACCTGGGCGGGCATGTGGCGGTGGCGAACCTGTCCGGTGAGCCGCTGGGCCACAGCATCGCGCTGTTGGTTTCCGGCGGACACACGCAGATCCTGGAGGTTCACGCGGTGGGCCGGCCCATGCGGGAGCTGGGTTCCACGCTCGACGACGCCGCCGGCGAGGCCTATGACAAGGTTGCCCGGCTGCTGCACCTGGGCTACCCGGGTGGGCCGGTCATTGACCGTCTGGCGGCGCAGGGGGACCCCAAGGCCATCGCCTTCCCGCGGGCGTTGACCAAGGGTGACGCGTTGGCGGGGGAGCATCGCTATGACTTTTCTTTCTCCGGGTTGAAGACGGCCGTCGCCCGCTATGTGGAGGCCGCCGAGCGCGAGGGCCGGGTCATCTCCGTGGAGGACGTGTGCGCGTCGTTCCAGGAGGCGGTGGCGGACGTGCTGACGAAGAAGGCGGTGCTGGCGGCCCGCGACGTCGGCGCGCCGACGATGCTGCTCGGCGGTGGGGTGGCGGCCAATTCCCGGCTGCGGTCGCTGCTGGCGGCGCGGTGCGCCAGCGCAGGCATCGAGCTGAGGGTGCCGCCGCTGCGGCTGTGCACGGACAACGGGGTGATGATCGCGGCGCTGGGCGCGCAGCTCATTCACGAGTCGGCGACGCCGTCGTCGCTGGCGGCGGCCACGACGCCGGGGTTGGCGGTGGAGATCCCGCTGGTGAGCTAGGTCTGGCACCGCCTAGGGTTGAGTGCTGGCACTTGAGGTACTAGAGTGCCAAACAGGTCTCTCCGGTGACGGTGGGCCTCACAGAAACTCACCTTCAAGAAAGGACTCACCATGGCTAACGTCAACATCCGCCCGCTCGAGGACAAGGTCCTGGTTCAGATCGTCGAAGCCGAGACCACCACCGCGTCCGGCCTGGTCATCCCGGACTCCGCCCAGGAGAAGCCGCAGGAGGCGAAGGTTATCGCGGTTGGCCCGGGCAAGCTGGGCGAGGACGGCAACCGTGCCCCCATCGACGTCAAGGAGGGCGACACCGTCGTGTTCTCCAAGTACGGCGGCACCGAGCTGAAGTACAACGGCGAAGAGTTCCTCCTGCTGTCTGCCCGCGACCTGCTCGCGGTCATCGAGAAGTAACCGGACTTTTAGACAGAAGTAAAGGAGGCCTGAGCCTTCATGGCTAAACTCATCGCATTCGATCAGGAAGCCCGCGAGGGCATCCAGCGCGGCGTCGACCAGTTGGCCGACACCGTCAAGGTCACCCTCGGCCCCAAGGGTCGCAACGTGGTCCTGTCCAAGGCCTTCGGCGGCCCCACTGTCACCAACGACGGCGTCACCATCGCCCGGGAAATCGAGCTGGAGGACAAGTTCGAGGACCTCGGCGCGCAGCTCGTGAAGTCCGTGGCGGTGAAGACCAACGACATCGCCGGCGACGGCACCACCACCGCCACCCTGCTCGCCCAGGCCCTCATCTACGAAGGCCTGCGCAACGTGGCCGCCGGCGCCAACCCCATCGAGATCAACCGCGGCATCGAGGCCGGCGTGGAGAAGGTCGTTGAGGAGCTCAAGGCCCGCGCCACCGACGTGTCCTCCGCCACCGAGATCGCCCACGTCGCCACCGTGTCCTCCCGGGACCCGGAGATCGGCGACGTCGTCGCCGGCGCCATGGAGAAGGTCGGCAAGGACGGCGTGCTCACCGTCGAGGAGTCCCAGACCATCGAGTCCTCCGTCGACGTCACCGAAGGCGTGTCCTTCGAGAAGGGCTTCCTCTCGCCCTACTTCGTCACGGACATCGACTCCCAGCAGGCCGTGCTGGAAGACGCCAATGTCCTGCTCGTGCGCAACAAGATCTCCTCGCTGCCCGAGTTCCTGCCGTTGCTGGAGCAGATCGTCGGCACGTCGCGGCCGACGCTCATCGTCGCCGAGGACGTCGACGGCGAGCCGCTGCAGACCCTCGTGGTGAACACCATCCGCGGCGCGCTCAAGGTCGTCGCCGTGAAGTCCCCGTACTTCGGCGAGCGCCGCAAGGCGTTCATGGACGACCTCGCCGTGGTCACCCAGGCCACCGTCGTCGACCCCGAGGTGGGCGTGACCCTCAAGGAAGCCGGCCTGGAGGTTCTGGGTTCGGCCCGCCGCGTCACCGTCACCAAGGACGAGACGGTCATCGTCGACGGCGCCGGTACCGCCGAGGAGGTGGAGGCCCGCCGCGAGCGCATCCGCCGCGACATCGCCACCACCGATTCTTCGTGGGATCGGGAGAAGGCCGAGGAGCGCCTCGCCAAGCTGTCGGGCGGCGTGGCCGTCATCAAGGTTGGCGCCGCCACCGAGACCGAGATGAACGAGCGGAAGCTGCGCGTCGAGGACGCCATCAACGCTGCCCGGGCAGCCGCGCAGGAAGGCGTTATCGCCGGCGGTGGCTCCGTGCTCGTCCAGATCGCCACCGAGCTGAAGGACTACGCCGAGCAGTTCGAGGGCGAGGCCAAGATCGGCGTGCTGTCGCTGTCCCGCGCGCTGACCAAGCCGGCCTACTGGATCGCCGCCAACGCGGGCCTCGACGGCGCAGTCGTCGTCAACCGAGTCGCGTCGATGGCCAACGGTGAGGGCTTCAACGCCGCCACCGGCGAATACGGCAACCTCATCGACGCCGGCATCATCGACCCGGTGAAGGTCACCAACTCCGCCGTGGTCAACGCCGCCTCCGTCGCCCGGATGGTTCTCACCACCGAGGCGAGCGTGGTGGAAAAGCCGCAGGAGGAGTCCGACGCTCAGGGAGTGCACGGACACCACCACTAAGGTTCTTGACACACCGTCAAGCCCCCATCGGCGCGATGCCGGTGGGGGCTTGTGGCGTCGGGGAGTTACGGAACGGTCGGGGCGTTAGGCGCTGTAGCGGCGGCGCCGGGTGCGCAGCATCGTGGCGCGTTCGGATTCCGAGAGCCCGCCCCAGATCCCGTAGGGCTCGGCGACCTTGAGCGCGTGCTCGCGGCAGTTGTCGATGACGGGGCACGTCTGGCAGATGGCCTTCGCGCGGTTCTCGCGCTGGGCGCGGGCGCGGCCGCGCTCGCCGTCGGGGTGATAGAACACGTCGGAGTCCTCACCGCGGCAGGAGCCGTGAAGCTGCCAATCCCAAAAGTCGGCGTTCGGGCCCGGAAGAAGGTGGGGTTGGGACATGGCTGTGAAATCTCCTTCAGAAACTATCTAGCGCCATCGCTCAGCGAGCGGTGCGATACGAAGTGTGCTAGACAGATGTGAACGAAAAGTGACTTGAGTGTTACCTCATCGTGATCTAGCCCGGCGCCGGCGGCGGATACCCGTCGTGAGCTGGGCAATCCGACGAGGTTAAAACTTGGTGAATTTTCAAGAATCCGTGTGGATAGCCTGTGGGCTGATACCCTGTCAGAAACAGCGATACGTTCGGGGCCGTTCCCAGCGCCCCGAGCCGGACCACGAGTACATAGTCAGGGAGGTGCGATGGGCAGTCTTGAGGAGATCGATGCTCTCGTCGTGACCGCCCAACAGGGCGACCGTCGCGCCCTGGAACGCCTGCTCTGCCTGGTCCGCCTGCCCATCCTGCGCTACGCGCGCGCCCGAATGAGCTCGACGGCGGAACCCACCCCGGAGGACGTGGTCCAAGAGGTGTGCCTCGCGCTGGCCACCGGCATAGACAGCTACACCTACACGGGCAAGCCCTTTATGGCCTATGTCTACGGTGTGGCGTCGCACAAGATCGTCGACGCGCGCCGCGCGGCGAGCCGGAACAAGTCCACCCCGGCCGAGGAGATTCCCGATGGGGTAGACACGCGTCCCAACCCGGAAGAATCCGCACTTCACTCGGCGGGATGTAACGAAATGAGACAGCTGCTCGATGGGCTGAGTGATAGGGCCCGAGACATCGTGATTCTGCGGGTCGTTGAGGGTTATTCGGCAGAGGAGACGGCGCGTCTTTTAGGGATGACGGCAGGAGCGGTGAGGGTCGCTCAGCACCGGGCATTGACTAATTTGAAGAAGCGCTTGCAAGGTTGAGTCAGCAGGGAAGATGATGGGGTTGTCATGGGCGTACGAAGTGTAGGGAGGCAGGAACCGACGATGGACAGGAAGAATGAAGAAATCGCACGGTCCGAGGGGCTTCTCAACGCTCTCGGTCAGGGAATCGATCCCACCGGCGGGACTGATCCGCTGGCGGCCATGCTGCTGGAGCTGCGGCGCGAGGCGCATGAGGGCACGGCCCCGCGCCGGGAGACGTCCGTCGTGGTGCCGCTGCGCGCCCGTCGTGGCGCCTGCCGCCGGATCCCCGCCGCCGTCGGCCACGGCCTCATCGGGGCTGCGGCAGCCACCGCGGTTATTGCCCTGGGCGGGCTGACCATGAATTACAGCGGGATGCTCGCCCCGGCGGGCCCGGAGTCCGTGCGGGTTGAGCTGGCCAGCGCGCTCGACGATTTGGAGGCCGCCACCCTCGCCGGGGATGCCGAGGAGGCGCAGGCCCTGCTCAGCCACATCCGTGGCCTGCTCACCGAGATCCGCAGCCCGCTGTCCTGGGAGTGGCCGGACCTCGCGCCGCTGACCAGCGCGCACCCGCCGGCGCAGGAACCCGAGTCGGCGCCCGCCCCGGCCCCGGAGACCACGTCGGAGCCGGAGGCCACGCCCGAGCCGAAGGCCGCTAAGCTGCCTGCGAAGGAACCGGAGCCGACGGTCATCTCCGCCTGGATCGACCCGGGCCAGGTGTTGCTCAGCGACGTGGACCTTTCCCCGCAGCAGCCGATCGGCGTCGAGGTGGAGGAAGACTCCCCGCTGAATACCGAGCGTGCTGCCGACATCATGACGTCGGAATGGGCGGCGGTCCCGTCCACCGTGCTCGCGCCGTCGACGGTGATTACCCCTGTCGAACCGACCGCCGTGGCCCCCGTCGAACCTGCCTCGCCGAGCGCGGCCCCTGTGGCCGCCGATCCGGTGGACGCCGGCACAGCCACCGCTGCCCCCGTGGTGGCCGACGCCTCCGCGGACGCCGGCGCCGAATAACCCGCTAGCGGCCCTCGAGCCCGTCGAGGTAGCCCAGGGCGTAGTCCCAGGGAACGTAGGAGTCGACATCCGGGTTGGCGCTCGGCTCGTGAACGGGAGCGAGTTCGCCGCGCAGCGAGGCGATCATGTTCGCCTCCAGCATCCCCCAGTCGTAGTAGTGGGGGATGTCGCAGTCCTCGCAGAGGAATTGGATCCCCCGCATTCCACGCGGGGTGAGGATGCGCTGACAGTCCCGGACGATGGCCAAGTCCTGCAGCGTCTGGCGCCGTTCCTCGGCGGACAGCGGCTGGACGTCCTCCTCGTCCGCGAGGAACGACGCGGGGTCATTCGGATCGTCGGCGAAGGGGTCGCGGGGCATCAGGGAGTCGAAGTTCACACTGGTCACCCTAGTTGCGTGCCGCGGGCAGTATCAATTCCCTGCCCGGTGCATCCAGGTATTAGGGTGAAGGCACGCGAAGCAGCGCATACAAGGAAGAGGACTTCGATGACTCACGACGTTAATCCATTCGGTGGCGATAACCCGTCCAAGGTGGCACTCACTGGTCTGACCTTTGACGACGTGCTCCTTATCCCGGCCGAGTCCCACATCGTCCCGTCGGAGGTAGACACCTCTGGCCAGTTCACCCGCAATATCCGCCTGGGTATGCCGATCGCCTCCGCGGCCATGGACACGGTGACGGAAGCCCGGATGGCCATCGCCATGGCCCGCCAGGGCGGCATTGGTGTGCTGCACCGCAACCTGTCCACCGAGGACCAGGCCGGCCAGGTGGAGATCGTCAAGCGCTCCGAGTCCGGCATGGTCACGGACCCGGTCACCGCCCGGCCGGACATGACGCTGGCCGAGGTGGACGAGCTGTGCGCCCGTTTCCGCATCTCTGGCCTGCCGGTCATTGATGACAAGGGTGTGCTCGTCGGCATCGTCACCAACCGGGACATGAAGTTCGAGCCGGACTTCTCCCGCCCCGTCGCCGAAGTGATGACCAAGATGCCGCTCGTCGTCGCCTCCGAGGGGGTCACCAAGGACGAGGCGCTCAAGCTGCTCAGCGCGAACAAGGTGGAGAAGCTGCCGATCGTCGACGACGCCGGGAAGCTCACTGGCCTTATTACCGTCAAGGACTTCGTCAAGAGCGAGCAGTTCCCCAACTCCTCGAAGGACGCCTCCGGCCGGCTGCTCGTCGCCGCCGGGGTGGGCACCGGTGAGGAGTCCTACGCTCGGGCCGGTGCGCTCGTCGACGCTGGCGCCGACGTCCTCGTGGTGGACTCCGCCCACGCCCACAACAACCGCGTGCTGGAGATGGTCGCCCGCATCAAGAAGGACTTCGGCGACCGGGTCGACGTCATCGGCGGCAACCTCGCCACCCGCAGTGCGGCGAAGGCCATGCTCGAGGCGGGCGCCGACGGCATCAAGGTCGGCATCGGGCCGGGCTCCATCTGCACCACCCGCGTCGTCGCCGGCGTCGGCGTGCCCCAGATCACCGCCCTGCTGGAGGCCAGCGAGGCCGTCAAGGGCAGCGGCGTGCCGCTCATCGCCGACGGCGGTATGCAGTACTCCGGCGACGTCGCCAAGGCCCTGGCCGCCGGCGCGTCGACGGTCATGCTCGGCTCCATGCTGGCCGGCACCGACGCCACCCCGGGCGAGATCGTCGTCGTCGGTGGCAAGCAGTACAAGCGCTACCGCGGCATGGGCTCCATGGGGGCCATGCAGGGCCGCGGCCTGTCCGGGGAGAAGCGCTCCTACTCCAAGGACCGCTACTTCCAGGCCGACGTCCGCAGCGAGGACAAGCTGGTGCCGGAGGGCATCGAAGGCCGGGTTCCCTACCGCGGCGAAATCAGTGCGCTGTGCCACCAGATCGTCGGCGGCCTGCGCGCCGCGATGGGCTACACCGGCTCCGCCACCATCGAAGAGCTGCAGACCAAGCAGTTCGTTCAGATCACCGCCGCCGGCCTGCGCGAATCTCACCCCCATGACATTCAGCAGACCGTCGAGGCCCCGAACTACCGGTAGTCTCACCCCACTTCACAAGAAGGAAAACCAAGTCCCATGCGTGACTACGTAGAAATCGGCATCGGCCGCGAAGCCCGGAACACGTACCGGCTGAGTGACCTCAACCTCGTGCCCAACCGGCGGACCCGCTCCTCCAAGGACGTGGACGTCACCTGGCACATCGACGCCTACAGCTTCGACATCCCCGTGGCCTCCCACCCGACGGACTCCCTCGCCGGCCCGGAATTCGTCACCGCGATGGCCGCCGCCGGCGGTCTGGCCGTCATCAACGCAGAAGGCCTGTGGGGCCGGCACGCGGACCTCGACGCCGCGCTGAACAGCGTCGTCGAAGCAGCCCGGAAGGACCCCCGGGAGGCCACCCGCCGCCTGCAGGAGCTGCACTCCGCGCCGATCGACACGGAGCTGCTCGCCGACCGCCTCGCCGAGGTGCGGGCTAGCGACGCGACCGTCGCCGTGCGCGTGTCCCCGCAGCACGCCCTCGAACTGGCCCCGGCCCTCATCAAGGCCGGCGCCGAGCTGCTGTTCATCCAGGGCACCATCATCTCCGCGGAGCACGTCGCCAAGGGCGGTAACCCCATCAACCTCAAGGAGTTCATCGGCTCCTTGGACGTCCCCGTCGTCGCCGGCGGCGTGTACGGCTACTCCACCGCCATGCACCTCATGCGGGCCGGTGCGGCCGGAGTCATCGTCGGCGGCGGTGACAACACCTCCCAGGCGGCGCTGGGCATCGACGCCCCCATGGCCACCGCCATCGCCGACGCCAACGCCGCGCGCCGCGAGTACCTCGACGAGACCGGCGGCCGCTACGTGCACATCATCGCCGATGGGGAGCTGGGCCAGTCCGGCGACATCGCCAAGGCCATCGCGTGCGGCGCCGACGCCGTCATGCTCGGCGCGCCGCTGGCTGCCGCCACCGAGGCCGCGACCCCCGGGTTCTACTGGCAGGCTTCCGCGGCCCACCCGCGGTTCCCCCGCGGACAGGTCGACGAACTCTTCGACGAGACCGCCAGCCTGCAGACCATCCTTCACGGACCGTCCTCGGATCCGTGGGGACAGCAGAACTTGGTCGGTGGACTGCGCCGGTCCATGGCAAAGTGTGGGTATACCGATTTGAAGTCTTTCCAGAAGGTCGAGCTTTCGGTGCATTAACGCCGCCTCGGCGGAGCCGACCCCAAAAACAATCGAGGTTTAGTTATGGATGTCACGATAACCCGCGAGCCCAGCGATCTACCCGTTCGTACGGTAGAGGCTGACGATCTCTTCTTCTCCACGACGGACGATAAGGGCGTCATTCTCTCCGTCAATGAGGTGTTCAGCCGGCTGGCCGCCGGCGAGCTGGTGGGCCAGCCGCACAACGTCATCCGGCATCCCGACATGCCAGGTGGGGCGTTCCACCTCATGTGGGCGATGCTGGAGGAGGGCCGGCCCTTCGTGGGTTACGTGCGCAACAAATCCATCGACGACCACACCTACGACGTGCTGGCCACCGTCGTGCCCCTGGCCGACGGCGGGTACCTCTCGGTGCGCATCAGCCCGTCGACGGACTACTTCGCCACCGCCGGGGAGATCTACTACGCCGTCAACGACCTGGAGAACTGGGTCAAGCGGGAGGGGACCAACCGGCGCGAAGCGGCCGCGTTGGGGGCGAAGAAGATCAGGGAGCTGGTGCGCGACAGTGGCTTCAGCAACTACGAGCAGCTCCAGTGGCTCATTCTCCCGGCGGAAGTGGCCGCTCGCGAGGAACGCGGCACCATCCCGGATAGCCCCGTGCTCGACGCGCTCGGCGAGTTCATGGACTTCCAGCAGGAGATCGCCGCCACGGTGGGAACCCTCAAGGCCACCGCCGCTGAGCTGGGGCGCACCGCCACCCAGGATGTCCAGCACCACGTGGACAGCCTCGACCTGCCGGAGGCGGAGCTGCAGCTGCGCACCATCCCGCTGCGTATGTGGATCAACCTCCAGGGCATCATCGACGAGCACGTCGCGGACCTGCACGACCTGCTCGACGCGTTGGATACCAGCTCGGCGCGCACCCGCTTCGACATCGCGTTGGCCCGCCTGCACGCCACCGTCTCCGCGGAGAATCCGAGCCTGCACACGGTCATGCGTGCCGGTGTGGACCGGATGATCGAGACCCATCACCAGTACCAGTCGCTCACCCGTCGGGTGACCCAGAAGGCGCGTTCGGTGGCGTCGCTCATCGCCATCCCGCGCGAGCTCATCGTCGAATGGCTTCAGACCTATGACGCCGCCGAGGTCCGTGATGCCGTCGAGGCCGCCAACCGCCGCGTGGAGACCCTGACCAGCCTCGCCGAGTCCCTGGAGGCGATGACGGCGCCGAGCCTTCAGCGCCTCGATGAGGCCCTGAGCTAGCCGGTACAATACCGGCTGGCATTACCCCCGTTTCCCCCTCGGGCGGGACCTGTCAACGGCCCGTGAACTGGGTGCTCGGAGCATCGAGGCACCCCTATTGCCCTCGGTGCGTGGCGCCGGATAGGTGGCGTGGGCAGGGCTATGGCACAGTGTTTGGACACCGTCATGGACGTAGTCCAAGCGGTTGAAATTTTTTCACTGCCCTGCCAGCCCTCCGGTGCCCGCCGGCGGGCTGCTGACACGTACCGCGAGGAACCTATATGGAAGTAATGATGGCGCGCGACGTCGCCGCCATGCCCGTCCGCCCCGTCGAGGCGGACGATCTCTTTTTCTCCACGACCGACCGCAAGGGCGTCATCGCCTCGGTCAACGACGTGTTCACCCGGCTCGCCGCCGCGGACCTCATCGGCCAGCCGCACAACGCCATCCGGCACCCCGACATGCCGGGCGGGGTGTTCCGCCTCATGTGGGACACCCTGGAACAGGGCCGGCCTTTCGTCGGCTACGTGCGCAACAAGTCCATCGACGACCACACCTACGACGTGCTCGCCACCGTTGTGCCCCTGGCTGATGGCGGCTACCTCTCGGTGCGGATCGCCCCGTCGACGGATTACTTCGCCGCCGCCGGGCATCTCTACTACGCCGTCAACGACCTGGAGTACTGGGTCAAGCAGGAAGGTGCCACCCGGCGCGACGCCGCCACGGAAGGCGCGAAGAAGCTCTCGGAACTGCTCGACGAGCAGGGCTTCGCCAGCTATGAGCAGCTCCAGCAGCTCATCCTGCCGGCCGAGGTGGCCGCCCGCGAGGAACGCGGCACCATCCCGGACAGCCCCGTTCTCGACGCGCTCGGCGAGTTCATGCACTTCCAAGACGAGATCGCGGCGACGGTGGAGACGCTCAAATCTACCGCCGCTGAGTTGGGCCGCACCGCCACCGAAGGGGTGCGCCGCTACGTTGACAACCTCGATGTTCCCGAGGTGGAGCAGCAGCTGCGCGGCATCCCGCTCATGATGTGGATCAACCTCCAGGGCATCCTCGATGACCACGTGGCCGACCTGCAGCAGCTGCTCGACCAGCTCGCTGAGGCCTCCTCGCGCACGCGTTTCGACATCGCGCTGGCCCGCCTGCACGCCACGGTGTCGGTGGAGAACCCGGGCCTGCACGAGGTTATGCGCGCTGGCGTGGATCGGATGCTCCAGACCCATCACCAATACCAGTCGCTGACCCGTCGCGTCACGCGCAGGGCCCGGGCGATGGCGTCGCTCATCGCCATCCCGCGGGAGATCATCGTCGAGTGGCTCACCATCTACGACGCCGCCGAGGTGCGCGACGCCGTCGAGGCCGTCAACCGACGCATTGAAACCCTCACGCGCCTTGCTGAGGCCCTAGAGGCGATGCCGGCGCCGAGCCTGGAACGCCTCGACGCAGCTCTCAGCTAGCCCACAGTTGGGGGACAGCTAGACGGGTGTGCCAAAACATGTAACGTCAGACCTTCGTTCAGGTTATAAAGAATGTAGGAGGGTGCGCGCCCAGCACCTGGACTACAGTGCCCGGGCGGCCCCTAGGTCGAAAGAAAGAAGAACATCGATATGAATTCGGTGATGGGGGCGCTACAACGCCTGGGCAAAGCACTCATGGGGGCAGTGGCGGTCATGCCCGTCGCGGCCATCCTCATGGGCGTCGGCTATTACATCCAGAGCGTGGGCGGCGACGGCAACATCGCCTCCCTCGTCCTGCTGAAATCTGGCGAGGTCATCCTCGGCAACCTCGGCCTCATCTTCGCCGTGGCTATCGCCTTCGGGCTGGCTAAGGACTCCAACGGCGCCGCCGCCCTGTCCGGCTTGATCGGCTTCAGCACCGTCACGCTGCTGCTGTCGCCGGAGCAGGTGGCCGTGTACAAGGGAATGGACCCGGCCACCATCTCGGAGCTGGAGGGCGACGCCGCCCTGCAGTGGGCCTCCCAGGGCTGGGCGGCCGTCGGCCCGGGCAACGTCCTCTTCGGTATCCTCACCGGTGTCCTCGCCGCCTGGGCGTATAACCGCTTCCACACCACCAAGCTGCCGGACTTCCTGGCCTTCTTCTCCGGCCGCCGCCTGGTGCCGATCCTGACGTCGGTGTTCTCCATCGTCTTGTCCGCCATCCTCTACGTGCTGTGGCCGCTCATCTACCGGGTGCTCTTCGGCTTCGGCACGTGGCTGCAAGGCCTCGACGCGGTGGGTGCCGGCCTCTACGGCTTCTTCAACCGCCTGCTCATCCCCACCGGCCTGCACCACGCCCTGAACTCCATCTTCTGGTTCGACGTCATCGGCATCAACGACATCGGCAAGTTCTACGGTGGTCAGGAGACCATCGCCCAGGCCGCCGCCGCGACCGACGCCGCCACCTGCCCGGGCCTGTGGAACGGCCAGACCTGCGAGGTCATCGGCATCATCGGCCAGTACCAGGCCGGCTTCTTCCCGATCATGATGTTCGGCCTGCCGGGTGCGGCACTGGCCATGTACCTGCGCGCGAACACCACCCGCCGCAAGGTCACCGGCTCGCTCATGCTGGCCGCGGCGCTGGCCAGCTTCTTCACCGGCGTCACCGAGCCGCTGGAGTTCTCCTTCATGTTCGCCGCCCCGCTGCTCTACGTGGTCCACGCGCTGCTCACCGGCCTCTCGCTGGCCATCGCGGCGGCCTTCGACTGGACCTCCGGCTTCGGCTTCTCCGCCGGCTTCGTCGACATGGTGCTCAGCGCCTCTAACCCGCTGGCGCACAAGTGGTGGGCGCTGCTCATCATGGGCGTTGCCTTCTTCGCCCTCTACTTCGTTGTCTTCTACTTCCTCATCGGCTGGTTGAACCTTAAGACCCCGGGCCGGGAGGACGAGGAACCGGGCGATACCGCCGCCGACGATGACACCGCCGCCCCCGCCTCGGGCGAGGACCGCTACGCCGTGATGGCCGACAAGATCATCGACGGCCTGGGTGGCCCGGCCAACATCTCCGCCATCGAGCACTGCACCACCCGTTTGCGGGTGCAGACCGTGAGCAACGAGCCCGTCAGCGACGCCGCCCTGCGGGCTGCTGGCGCGCCGGGCGTCATCCGCCCGTCGGCGACCAACGTGCAGGTGGTCGTCGGACCGCAGGTGCAGTTCGTGTACGACGCGGTGGCCGATAAGCTGGCCCACCACGACGTCGCCGTCCTCGGCGAGACCGAAGAGTAGGAGAACTTCATGTTTGGTTTTGGCAAGAAGAAGCAGCAGTCCATCGCCCTCACCGCGCCGTGTGCGGGCCGTGTCGTTGCCCTCGCGCAGGTCAAGGACCCCGCCTTCGCCGAGGGGATGCTGGGTAAGGGTTTTGCCGTCGAGCACACTGAGCTCCCGGACACCGTCGAGATCGTCGCGCCCGTGGCCGGCACGATTAACCACGTGTTCAAGACCGGTCACGCGTTCATCGTCCACTCTGAGTCGGGCCTGGACGTGCTGGTCCACATCGGTTTCGACACCGTCAAGCTCAAGGGCGACGGCTTCGAGATCCTCAAGGCCAAGGGCGATACCGTCGCCGCGGGCGAGCCGGTCGTACGCGTCGAGGCCGCCCGTCTCGCCGCGCAGGGCGTGGACCTGACCACCCCGGTGGTCTTCCCGGACAGCTCGCGGATCGACGAGATCGAGCTGGGTGCCGACGGCGCCACCGCAACACTCCTGGAGGGCTAAACCAAAGCTGACCCGCCCTTAGCAGTGCGGGCGGGTCGGGCGACAAGGCGGCTCTCGGTTAGACTGAATCACCGTGAAGCAGCAAACCCCCCAGCCCGTCCTTGTCGTCGACTTCGGCGCCCAGTACGCACAGCTCATCGCCCGCCGCGTGCGGGAGGCGAACTTGTACTCCGAGGTCATTCCCCACACCGCGTCGTTGGCGGAAATCCAGGCGAAGAACCCGGCCGCCCTCGTCCTCTCTGGTGGCCCGGCATCCGTCTACGCCGATAACGCCCCCAGCATCGACCCCGGGGTGTTCGACCTCGGGGTGCCGATCTTCGGCATCTGTTACGGCTTCCAGACCATGGCCAAGGCCCTCGGCGGCCGCGTAGATGAGACCGGCACCCGCGAATACGGGCGCACGGACATGACCATCTCCGCCGGCGAGCTTCACGACGGCTTCGAGGCCACCCACCAGGTGTGGATGAGCCACGGCGATTCCGTCACGCAGGCCCCGGAGGGCTTCGTGGTGACCGCCTCCACCCCGGGCGCGCCGATCGCCGCCTTCGAGAACGTGGCCAAGAAGATGGCCGGCGTGCAGTACCACCCGGAGGTGCGTCACTCGCCGCACGGCCAGGCGGTGCTGGAACGCTTCCTCACCGAGATTGCCGGGCTGGAGCCCAGCTGGACCCCGGAGAACATCGCCGAACAGCTCATCGAGCAGGTCCGCGAGCAGGTCGGCGACGGCCACGCCATCTGCGGCCTGTCCGGCGGCGTGGACTCCGCGGTCGCCGCCGCCATCGTCCAGCGCGCCATCGGTGACCGCCTCACCTGCGTCTTCGTCGACCACGGCCTGCTTCGTAAGTACGAGCGTGAGCAGGTGGAGAAGGACTTCGTGGCCGCCACCAACGCCCGGCTCATCACCGTCGACGAGTCCGAGGCCTTCCTCGCCAAGCTCGCCGGGGTCACCGAGCCCGAGGCGAAGCGAAAGGCCATCGGCGCCGAGTTCATCCGCGCCTTCGAGCGCGCCGTCGACCAGGCACTCGACGGCCAGGACACCGCCTTCCTTGTTCAAGGCACCCTGTACCCGGATGTCGTCGAGTCCGGCGGCGGCGCCGGCACCGCGAATATCAAGAGCCACCACAACGTCGGCGGCCTGCCCGACGACGTCGAGTTCGAGCTGGTAGAGCCGCTGCGCCTGCTGTTTAAGGACGAGGTCCGCGCCGTCGGCCGCCAGCTGGGCCTGCCGGAGGTCATCGTCGGCCGCCAGCCCTTCCCGGGCCCCGGCCTGGGTATCCGCATCATCGGCGAGGTCACGGCCGAGCGTCTGGACATCCTGCGGGAGGCGGATTACATCGCCCGCGAAGAGCTCAGCAACGCCGGGCTCGACGCCGAGATCTGGCAGTGCCCCGTGGTGCTGCTGGCCGACGTCCGCTCCGTCGGCGTGCAGGGCGACGGCCGCACCTATGGTCACCCCATCGTGCTGCGCCCGGTGACCAGCGAGGACGCGATGACCGCCGACTGGGCTCGCGTGCCCTACGACGTGCTGGAGAAGATCTCCACCCGCATCACCAACGAGGTGGCGGAGATCAACCGAGTGGTGGTGGATGTCACCAGCAAGCCGCCGGGAACCATCGAGTGGGAGTAAGTTTCCGCTTCGGGGGTTAGGCGGCGACGCCGGGGTCGTCGTCGTGGGTGATGACCACCGGCTCCGTGCTGTCGGTGCGCACGACGTCGACGGTGAGGGAGTAGCCGCTGGCGTCGTCGTTGTAGGAGGCGCTGCGGCAGCCGTGCACCTCCTCAGGGGTGCAGGTGACCTCGACCGGTAGCTCCTCCGGGAGGTGGATGCGCACCGGGTGGTTGGTGACCTCAACGGTGACCGTGCGGGAGCGGTCGAGCGGGGCCATGTCGCTGAAATCGAGGGACAGCTCACCGGCGTTGGAATTGTAGTGGTCGGTGTACAGGTCCGCTTCGCTGCCGATGTCGAAGGAGACGTGGAAATCACCGGGGACGTCCGGGATACGGTCGGCGATGTAAGGACCGGCGGACTTGACCGCGACGGTCGCCGCGGCGAGGATCGCCAGGATGCCCACGACGATGCCCACTACCAGCGGCCAGGAACTCTTCTTGGGTGCCTGGGCAGCCTGCTCATTGGCCATGTCGGATAGGGGGTGGGCGGCGGTGTCGGGCATATCCGGCGTCGGTTGGAGCGTGGGATCCAGGGAGATGAACCGGGAGAGGTCCACGGGCTTATCCAGCGTGTCTTCCGGGCTGGTGTAGCCGGGGATGAGACCAGCCGGAGGCTTCGGCGTCATGCTGTGCAGCCCCCACCAGGCGAGAATCAGCAGCGTCGGGCCGATGAGGAACGACAGGTCCACGTGGTAGCTCACGTAATCCCACCCCATCCGGGAGAACGCGAAGGGCACGCTGACCACCACCGCGGGAGGCATGAGGAAGAAAAGGACGATGAGCAGAATCCAGCCGGTGGAGCGTTCGTTGCGCACGGGAGACTGGAGGCGGTCGAGGTCTTCTCGCCGGCGCACGATGCTACCCAGCGGGGTGACTGTGGTGCCCAGTCGTGGGGTGAGTAGCCAGGCCAGCAGGTAGGCCAAGATACCGCCACCGAGCAACAGCGCGGTTAACACGAAGCCGATGCGCAGGACGAGGGGATCGATCTGGTAGCGCACGCCCATGCCTTCGCAGACACCGGCGACGTGGGCATTGCCACCCTGGTCGCTGGGGATGCGCGGCGCGCGGGTGCGCCACATGGTGCTCAACGTGGAGGGTGCCGCGTTCGGAGAGGTACCGGGGGCAGGTGATGATGTGCTCATGACTGTGAGTTAACGCGACGACGGAGGCGATAACCATCCGGATTTTCCAGGATTTTATGAAATCGGGGTAGTCCCTGATGCACCCCGACAGCCCCCCGTGCAACGATGACTGCCATGAACACCCCCTACTACGTTGCGCCGGGGCCCGCCTACCCGACGTTCGTCCGCCCGCGGTCGCCGCGAGTGATAGCGGGAGTGGCGTCGGGCCTGGCCTTGCAGGTGCGCGTTGACGTCACGTACGTGCGGATCGCGCTGGTCCTGGCGTCGGGGCTGTTCGGCTTCGGGGTGATGGCTTACCTGTCCCTCTGGGCGTTTAGTGCCAATGGGCCCTCGGAGCCCGACGCGCGGGAGGCGTTGCGGGCCAGGGTGCCGAATCACCTCGATCTTCGCTGGGAGTGGGTCGTCAACGCCGCCCTGGTCCTTGCTGTTGCGGTGCTCATCGGGACCATGGGAGCGACGAATGGGCTCACCCTGGCCCCTAGGGTGCTCATTGTTCCCGTGCTGGTGGTGGGCCTGGGAACGGCCCTGGCCTGGTTCGCGTACGACCGTGGGGGGCGCAGCCGGTGGGCCATTGCCTCGTGGGTCGCCGGCGTGGGGTTGGTTATCGCCGGGGTGACCGTGGCGGTGGTGCGCTGGCACGTTGGGGGGATGCTCGGCGCGCTCATGGCGGTGCTGTTCACCGCCACCGGGGTGGGCGTGCTGGCCGGCCCGGCGATCATGCGGCTGTGGGAGTCCCAGGCGCAATCGCGGGCGGACGCCGCCGCCGCCGAGCAACGCGCCGCCATCGCGGCTCGCCTGCACGACTCGGTGCTGCAAACCCTGGCGTTGATCCAGAAGCGGGCCGACGACCCGTCGCAGGTTATCCGCCTGGCGAGGGCCCAGGAGCGGGAGCTGCGCGGCTGGCTGTTCGACCCGGCGGAGCACCCCGGGGCCCGGACGGTGTTCGCCGCGCTGGCGGAGGCAGCCGGGGAGGTGGAGGACCTGTTGGGGGTGCGCATCGCCCCGGTGACGGTAGGGGAGGATCGCCAGCTCGACGAGCCCGCCGAGGCCATCGTCCGCGCCGCCCGGGAAGCGATGCTTAACGCCGCCAAGCACGCGCAGGTGGACTCGGTGGATGTCTACGCCGAGCACGTCGGCGGCGTGCTCTCGGTGTTCGTACGCGACCGGGGGGTGGGCTTTGACCTGGCGGCGATGGAGCCGGATCGGCACGGGGTGCGTGAATCAATCATCGCCCGGGTGGAGCGGGTCGGCGGGCAGGCGCGCGTGTTCTCCACGCCGGGCGAGGGCACGGAAGTGGAGCTCACGCTATCCTAAACACCATGGTCCGAGTCTTTTTGGTTGATGACCACAGCGTTTTCCGCGCCGGGGTGCGCGCCGAGCTCGCCGGGAAGGTGGAGATCGTCGGCGATGCGGGAACCGTCGCCGAGGCCATCAGTGGCATCGCCGCGACCCGGCCGGACGTGGTGCTGCTCGACGTCCACATGCCCGACGGCGGCGGCCTTGCGGTCCTGCGCGGCGCGCCGGGGCCGCGCTACCTGGTAGTCAGCGTGTCCGACGCGGCGGAGGACGTCATCACCCTCATCCGCGCCGGGGCCCGGGGCTACGTGACGAAGAGCATCGAAGGCGCCGAGCTGGCACAGGCCATCGAGCGGGTCAACGGCGGCGACGCGTACTTTTCGCCGCGCCTGGCCGGCTTTGTGCTCGACGCCTTCGCCGGCGCCGTCGTGGCGGACCCGGCCGGCGAGCCGCGGAAATGGGAGGCCGACGACGACAGCGAGCTCGTCGACGCCCTCACCCATCGGGAGAACGAGGTGCTACGCCTGCTCGCCCGCGGGTACACCTACCGGGAGATCGGCCAGCGGTTGTTCATTTCGATCAAGACGGTGGAGACGCACGCGTCGAACATTCTCCGTAAGACCCAGCAGTCCAACCGGCACCAGCTCACCCGGTGGGCATATCGCCACGGGTTGAGCGACTAGCTCGCTGGAGTTGACGGCCGTCCGCGGCGGGGTGCATACTTGACCCCATGGCAGGAACGTCCGTTCGAAACGCTGGGGTGGCTAACCTGTCCGGGCTGAGTACGGCGGACAAGGTGAACGCATTGCGCTCCCAGATGCAGGCGATGGTCGGCTCGGCGGCTCTCGCGCCCGTCGGCCCCGCTGCTGCATCGGAATTACCGCAGGATGACGGCCTTGACGTAGGCCTTCCCCTTCCGCTGCCGCGCCGGGCAATCACCGAGGTGAGCGACTGTCCGGCGTTGATCGTCCACCTGCTTGACCGGATCACCCGCGGCGGGGGATATGCGGCGGTCATCGGCTGGCCCGAGTTATCCGTCGCCGGAATCGAACGCCTGCACCAGCTGGTTCTGGTGCCGGATCCGGGCCCGGAGCCCTTAAGCATCGCCGGGGTGTTGGCGGAGGGACTCGACGTGGTGGTGTGGCACACCGCCGGCGAGATCGAACTCAGCCCCACCCGGGCGCGGCCCTTGGCCGCGAAGGCGCGTGCTGGTCAGGCGGCGGTGGTCCTGGTGGGGCCGAAGGTCGCATCCCCGGCGCTACGCGTCGACGCCTCCGTCACCACCTACCGGGGCATCGGCCGCGGCAGCGGGCGCATCACCGGGCTGGACATCGAGGTGGCGGTGCGCAACAAGTCGCAGCGCCGACGGGCGGTGGTCACCCTCGGCGAACGCCCCCGCCTGCAGGCGGTGGGATCGTGACTGCGGCGTCGGCACGGGTGGCGGCGCTGTGGTTTCCGGACTGGCCGGTGCACGCCGCCCGCCTCGACGGCGCGGTGGAGGTGGGCGCCGACGGGCTCGCCGCGGTGGCAGCCGGGCACCGGGTGCGCGTGTGCACGCAGGCGGCCAGGCTGCGCGGGGTGCGCCGCGGGATGAAGATCCGGCAGGCGCAGGCGGTGTGCCCGGAGCTTATCGTGGCCGACGACGACCCGGAACGCGACGGCCGCGTCTTCGCCCCCATGGTCGACGCCCTCGATGACGTGGCGTCCTCCATCGAGGTGCTTCGGCCCGGGCTGGTCATCGTCGACGCCGGGGCGGCGCAGCGCTTCCACGGAGAGGCGGCGCTGGAGATGCTCGTCGACGCGGCGTCGGCCCGGGGCGTGGACACGTTCGTGGGCGTGGCCGGGGAGATAGCCACGGCTGTCATCGCGGCGCGCGTCGGCGCGGTGGTCACCGACTCGCCGGCATTCTTGGCGAATCAGCCGGTGGGGGTACTCGCCGCGGAGGAGGCGCTCGGCTGCGACCAGGCGGTCGTCGACGCGCTGACGCAGCTGGGCGTGCGCACCCTCGGCGAGCTCGCCGGTGTGGACTCGACGGCGATCACTACCCGATTCGGCCTGGCCGGGCAGCGCTGCCACCGGATCGCCCGCGGCGCACCGGACCGCCGGGTGGCCCCGGAGCTGCCCGCCCCGGAGCTGTCGGTCGACTACGTCCCCGAAGACCCCATCAGCCGGGTGGACACGGCGGCGTTCGCTGCCCGGGTGCTCTCTGCCAGGCTCCACGCACGCCTGCACGCTGCCGGGGTGAGCTGCCAGCGCCTGCGGGTGCGGGTGCGCGTGGCCGGCGGGGACATTCTGGAGCGGGTGTGGCGCACCCGGCGGGCCCTGAGCGAGGACGACACCGCCAACCGGGTGCGGTGGCAGCTCGACGGGTGGCTCAGCGGCGGCGGCCGCGGGGAGATCGAGTACCTGGAGCTCACCCCGCTGGAGGTGGCGGAGCCGGAGGAGCGTCGCCTTTTCGGCTCAGGCGGCTCGCGAGAGGCGGCCTACCGGGCGATTTCCCGGGTGCAGTCCGCGCTCGGGGTGGATGCGGTGGTGCAGCCCCGGGTGGTGGGTGGCCGCGGGGTCGCGGAACGTGTGGAATGGGTGCCCTACGGTGAGCGGCGCGACGACGTCCGCCAGGCGTCGTGGTGCGGGCAGATTCCACCGCCGCTGCCGGCCCGGCTCATGGGGCCGGGACACCCGGCGTCGCGGCTGCGGATCGTCGACGCCGACGGTAGCGAGGTCTACGTCACCGCCGAGGCGCTGCTCAGCGGAGAGCCGTACGCCTTGAGCTGGGGAGGAAACCGGTTCGTGCTCCGCTTGTGGGCGGGGCCGTGGCCGGTCGATGAGGCCTGGTGGGACCCGGCGCGGGCGCGACGGGCGGCCCGGATGCAGGTGGTGGCCGAGTCCGCGGAGGGCACGGTGGTGGGGTGGCTCATCGCGTGGGCGGGCGGGCAGTGGCGGGTGGAAGCCGCCTACAGCTAGGCGCCGTTAAGAGGTTTGGACCAGGTCGATGACCAACCGGGTGGGGTGCTCCAGCACCTGCACGGAGTAGGGCACGGCCGCGTTGAGCCCGATGACGAACTGGGCGCGGGAATCCGCGGTGCCGACGTCGATGACCTCGACGATGTTTCCGCTGGTGCCCTCGTCGATGGCGAAGGAGCGGTCCGCGAGGCCGACGCTGCTGCGCTTGGAGACGCCGTCGATGTTGACGTTGAGAGCCGTCGACCCGCGGTAGCCGATCTGGGTGTTGGAGCCCTGCTGGGTGGGGGCGGTGGTGTAGTCCACGAACCAGCCGATGTCGCCGTAGCCGGAGAACTCGAAGACCACGCGGTCGAAGCCGTCGTGCGTGCCGATGCGCACATCCTCGATGACCCGCTGGCCCGGTTCGGCGGGGCGTTGGGTCTTCGGCGAGGAGTTCGCGGCGCCCAGGGGCTGCAGGGCGGAGGTGGTGGGGGAGGACAGCCCGGCGGTCATCGTTTCCTTGTCCATGGCGCTGTTGATCCCGCAGGATGCAACGCCCGCGCCGACGAGGATGAGCCCGGCGATGAGAGCGGGGAGCGCCCCGGCGTGCCCTCGCTCATATTTCCTCGTATGCGTCATGGGGGTAACCGTAGCGACTGCGATCACCGGAAGAAAATGAATAGCGGGTAAACGGCGATATCGTGTCCAGGTTGTTACCGAAATCGCCTTTTCTGGGATCTACCTGGCAGTAGGCTAGTTTCCCGGTTGGAGGAAGGCTCACCCCCGAATCCCTCCTGCTCCGGCTCTCTTCCCGCCCGGCTCTCTTCCCGCCCGGCTCTCTTCCCGCCTCGACTCTCTTCCCGCCCGGCTCTCTTCCCGCCTCGACTCTCTTCCTGCCCCGACTCTCTTCCTGCCCCGGAATCCCGCCCCGCCCCGGCACCGCCGGGGCGGGTTAGCGGCGCATGATCTTCCGAGACAGCCAGTTGCCGAAGAGCTGGGCGAATTGGACGATGATGATGATGACGACGACGGCCGCGTACATGGCCTCCGTGTCGAAGGCCCGGTAGCCGTAGACCATGGCGAAGTCGCCGAGGCCGCCGCCGCCCACGTACCCGGCCATGGCGGACATGTCCACCACGGCGATGAAGATGAACGTGTAGCCCAGCACCAGCGGGCCCAAGGCCTCGGGGATGATGACCGTGCGGATCGTCTGCCACGGGGTGGCGCCCATGGCGCGGGCCGCCTCGATCTTGCCGGGATCCAGCGAGACCAGGTTCTGCTCGACGATGCGCGCCACCGTGAACGTCGCGGCCACCGCCATGACGAAGGTGGCGGCTTCGCGCCCGATCGTCGTGCCGATCGCGGCGAGCGTGATCGGGTACATCATCGCGATGAGGATGATGAAGGGGATGGGGCGCACGAAGTTGATGAGGAAGTTAAGGATCCAGTACGTCGGCGCGTTCTGCAGGATGCCGCCCTTGCGGGTGGTGTAGAGCAGCACGCCGAGGACCAGGCCCAGGATGCCGCCGACAACCATCGTGATGGAGACCATGATGAGGGTGTCCATGATGGCTTCGAGGAAGGTGGGGCCCAAGCGGTCCCAGTCTGCGGCGAGAATCATGGTGTTCGTCATTTAGAGCTCCTCGATCTCGGTGGTGCCCGACAGGGTGCGGTAGAACTCGCTGATGGCGGCGTTGTCGCCGTCGAGCCGCACCGTCACCTTGCCGAAGGACTGATTCTGCAGGGTGGTGATGCCGCCGTGGACGATGGCCACCCCGACCCCGGCGGCGCGGGCCCTGGCCACGGCGTCGAAGAATCCGGAGTGCTCGGTGAGGTTGACGGTGAACAGTCGTCCGGGCTTGCTTCGCAGGTCCTCGGATTCCACCTGGTCCGGGGTGTTGCGCAGGCTCGTCGCCACGAAGCGTTGGGCGACGGGGGTCTGCGGGTGGGAGAAGACGTCGTAGACGCTGCCGTATTCGACGACTCGTCCGGCCTCCATGACGGCCACCTTGTCCGCGATGGAGCGGACGACGTCCATTTCGTGGGTGATGACGACGATGGTCAAGCCGAGCTCGCGGTTGACCTTGCGCAGCAGGTCCAGCACCTCGTGGGTGGTTTCCGGGTCGAGCGCCGAGGTGGCCTCGTCGGCCAGCAGCAGGCGCGGGTTCGTCGCCAGGGCGCGGGCGATGCCGACGCGCTGCTTTTGGCCGCCGGAGAGCTGCTCGGGGTAGTTGCTACCCCGGTCGGATAGGCCAACGAAGTCGAGCAGCTCCGCCACGCGGGCCTTCCGGTCCTTCACGCCGGCGAGCTTGAGCGGGTACTCGATGTTGCCGGCCGCGGTGCGGGAGGAAAACAGGTTGAACTGCTGGAAGATCATGCCGATGTCCCGGCGGATGGTGCGCAGCTGCTTTTCCGACTTGCCGACGACGTCCTCGCCGTCGAGGAGCAGCTGCCCGCCGGTGGCGGTGTCGAGCCCGTTAATAAGGCGCACGAGCGTGGACTTACCGGCACCGGAGTAGCCGATGACGCCGAGGATTTCCCCGGGCTCGACGGTCAGGGTGACGTCGTCGACGGCGCGGACGTCGCCGAAGTGCTTAGAGACGCCGCGAAACTCGATGCGGGTGCCGGTCACTTCTCGGCATCCTCAAGGCGAGCCTGGATCTTCGCCAGCTCCTCCGGGGTGCGGTCGACGGCGACGGCGGTGCCGCCGGAGGACTCCAGGACGGCCTCGGCCACGGCCGGGTCCTTCCACAGCTCGGTGAGCTTGATGAGCGTCGGGTCGGTGGCGCGATCCTCGGTGGTGGCGAAGACGTTGATGTAGGGCTCGGCCTGCTCAGTGTCCGGGTCGTCCTGGAAGATGGCGAGTCCGGCGTCGATGCCGGCGCGCTCCAGGAAGGAGTTGTTGATGACGGCCGGGGTGCCTTCGCCGTAGGCGATGGTGGTCTGGGCGGCGTCGACGGGCGTGACCTCTACCTTGGACTTCGCCTGGTCGATGTCTGCCGGGGACGGGTTAATGAGGCCGTCTTCCTTGAGGGTGACGAGGCCGGCCTGGACGAGGACGTTGATGGCGCGGCCCTGGTTGGTCGGGTCGTTGGGGATGGCGATCTTCTTTCCCTCGATGCCGGCGAGGGAATCGTGGTCCTTCCAGAACAGGGCCAGCGGGTAGATCTCGGTGGCGCCGATGGCCTTGAGGTTGTCCCCGGAGCCGGCGTTGTAGTCGGAGAGGAAGAGGATGTGCTGGAACTTATTGATGTCGATCTCGCCCTGGGCCAACGCCTGGTTGGGGGTGTTGTAATCGGAGAAGGCGACGACCTCAAGGTCGATGCCGTTCTGCTCGGCGAGGTCGGTGAACACGTCCCACTCGCGGAGGTTGGCGTCGGTGGTGCCGATCTTGATGGTGTCGGAATCGTCGTTCGATCCGCAGGCAACGAGCCCGGTGGCGGTCAGGGTGACGGCAAGGGTGCCGGCGAGGACGCGGTGCAGCTTCACGGTGGAGCCTTTCGAGTTGAAAACAGCTAGTCGCGGTCAAGCCCCACGCAGGTGCGAAAAAGAATTCTGGGCGCGGGGTTATTTCTGGCTGGTGGCAAAATAGCACCGCGCGTACCGCTTAGTCTACTTGGAACACGTCTTGCGGTCGAACAGGCGTGTGATTATGGTGAGTGAGGTGAGTGTAACTGGGGGAGCGGGCCTGAGCTGGTCGCGGCTGGAGAGAATCCTCTCCGGCCGCCCCGGCCCCGTGCCGGTGCCGGCAGGTGATGCGGGTCCTCGGCCGCGGCCTGCCACCTCCGTCGGTGGTGGCCGGGCCTTCGCCGAGCTGCACGCCGCCTCCAGCTACAGCTTCCTGCGGGGGGCGAGCTCTCCCGCGGCGATGGTGCAGCGCGCAGCTGAGCTGGGAATAACGGCGCTGTGCCTAGCGGATCGGGACGGGTTTTATGGCGCCGTCCAGACGGCCGAGGCCGCCGCCGCAGCCGGGCTGGCCACCGTCTACGGCGGCGAACTCAGCCTCGAGGGTCGAGTGCTGACCTGCCTGGCCAAGGACGTGGCCGGCTATCAGCGGCTGTCGCACCTGATGGCCGACGCACACATGGCCGGCGGCCGCAAGGGGCGTGTCGTGTATCCGCCGCTCGAACTCATAGCCGACCGAATGGAAGGGCACTGCTTTATCCTTGCCGGTCACGAGTGGGCGGACGACATCCCCCGGCTCGTGGGCTGCGTCGGGGAGGACAACGTCGTCGTGGAATATGCGGTGAGCATGACCCCACAGGACTATGACCATCACCGGCTGCTCGACCGCTTCAACAACATGCGGGCGATCGCCACCGCCCGGCCCACCGCCGCCACCCGCAACGATGCCCGCCTCGCGGCGGCGAAAGCGGCGCTGGCCAGGCGAGAGAGCGTGGACGTGGCGGCCCCGGAGCTGCACCCGATGGGGGCGACGTGGCTGCGTTCCGGGGACCAGCTCGCCGCCGCGTTGCCCGGCCGGGAGCACCTCATCGACGCCGCCGTCGCCCTCGCCGAGGAGTGCGCCTTCAACCTCGACCTCGTGGCCCCGCAGCTGCCCGATTTCCCCGTCCCCGAAGGCCACACGGAGATGAGCTGGCTGCGGGAACTGACGCGTCGGCGCGGAATCGAGCGCTACCGGACCCGCCCGGCCGACGTGCGCGAGCGCGCTGCCGCCCAGATCGACCGGGAGCTGCGGGTCATCGAGCAGCTCAACTTCCCCGGCTACTTCCTCATCGTCAATGACCTGGTGGATTTCTGTCGTCAGTCCAACATCTTGTGCCAGGGGCGCGGCTCCGCGGCGAACTCGGCGGTGTGCTTCAGCCTCGGGATCACCAATGTGGAACCGATCAGCGCGGGGCTGCTGTTCGAGCGCTTCCTCTCGGCCGAGCGCGACGGCCCGCCGGACATCGACGTCGACATCGAATCCGGCCGCCGCGAGGAGGTCATCCAATACGCTTATGAGACCTACGGCCGCCACCGGGCCGCCCAGGTGGCCAACGTCATCACCTACCGTCGCCGCGGCGCGATCCGCGACGCCGCCCGCGCACTCGGACACCCGCCGGGGGCGGAGGATGCGTGGTCGAAAGGGCTCGCCGCGGCCCCGCCCGACGTCACCGCCCTCGCCGAGCAGCTCGAAGGCCAACCCCGCCACCTGGGTATTCACTCCGGTGGCATGGTCATTTGCGATCGGCCCATTGCCGACGTGGTCCCCACCGAGTGGGCGCGCAAGGAACGCCGTTCCGTCATCCAGTGGGATAAGGACGACGCCGCAGCTGCCGGGCTGGTGAAATTCGACCTGCTCGGCCTGGGGATGCTGGAGGCGCTTCACCACATGATCGACCTGGTCCGCGAGCAGCACGGCCGCGAGGTCAACCTCTGGGAGCTGGACCTCGCCGACGCCGAGGTCTACGACATGCTCTGCCGGGCCGATTCGGTAGGCGTGTTCCAGGTGGAGTCCCGTGCGCAGATGGCCACCCTGCCTCGGCTGAAACCGCGGGTCTTTTTCGACCTGGTCGTGGAGGTGGCGCTCGTGCGCCCAGGTCCGATCCAGGGCGGGTCTGTCCACCCCTATATACGGCGGCGTAACGGCGAGGAACCCGTGACCTTCGACCACCCGGTGCTTAAGAAGTCGCTGGGCAAGACGTTGGGGATACCGCTGTTTCAGGAGCAGCTCATGCAGGTGGCAGTCGACGCCGCGGGGTTCAGCGGCGGGGAGGCTGATGCGCTTCGGCGCGCCATGGGCTCGAAGCGTTCCGCGGCGAAGATGGCGGCGTTGCAACGCCGTTTCTTCGACGGGCTGCGCGCCACGCACGGCATCACCGGCGAGGTCGCGGAGAAACTGTGGGCGAAGATCGTTGCGTTCGCGGCCTACGGTTTCCCCGAATCCCATTCCCAGTCCTTCGCCTCCTTGGTGTATTTCTCCGCGTGGTTCAAGCGCTACTACCCGGCCGAGTTCTGCGTGGGCCTGCTGCGCGCCCAGCCGATGGGTTTCTATTCCCCGCAGTCGCTCATCCAGGACGCTCGCCGTCACGGCGTGGAGGTGTTGCCCGTTTGCGTGAACAATTCCGAGGAGCAGGCCTCGGTGCAACAGGGCCGGATTCGGCTGGGGTTGGGCCTCGTCGACGGGTTGGGGCTGCCGGCGGCGGCGCGGGTGGCGGCTCACGCACCGTACACGGCGGTGGAGGACCTGTCGCGGCGCGCCGGGCTCAGCGTCGCGCAGGTTTCGGCGTTGGCTCGGGCGGGAGCCTTGGATTGCTTCGGATTGGACCGCAGGCAGGCGCAGTGGCAGGCCGGAGTGGCCGCCACCGAGAAGGAGGGAATGCTGCCGGGGATGTCGGCGATCGCGGCGCCGTCATTGCCGGGGATGACCGAGCTGGAGCTGTTGTGCGCCGACATCGCGGCCACCGGGGTGACGGTGGACCGGCAGCCGATGGAGCTGCTGCGCGCCCGGCTGGACGAGATGGGGGTGCTGCGCGCCGCGGATCAGCTGTCGGTGGCCGACGGCACCCGCGTCCGGGTGGCGGGGGTGGTCACGCACCGGCAGCGGCCGAAGACCGCCGGTGGGGTGACCTTCTTCGGCCTGGAGGACGAAACGGGGCTGGTCAACCTCGTGGTGCCGGTGGGGTTGTGGCAGCGGCAGAAGGCGGTGGCCCTGTCCGCCCGGGTGCTCATGGTCCGGGGCATTGTGCGCAACGCCAACGGCGCGGCGACGATCACCGCTGACCGGCTCGACGACCTGCCGGTCGGGCGGTGGTTGAGCCGGGGCGCGCGGGACTTCCGCTAGGCGGCTTGTCCGCTAGGCTACGCGGGCGCTGGCGGCCTGCTCCCGGGCGAGGCGTCCGCGGCGGATGCGCAAGAAGACCCGGTAGGTGATGAGCACCGCGGTGAATTGCAGGCCGAAGTAGACGGCCATGCCCGCCGAGGTGGCAGCGTCCACCGCGTAGGCGAGGTAGAACCCGACGACGGCGCCGACCGCGGCGAAGGTGACCGTCGCCACCATCATCTCACCCAGCCGGGTGGCGAAGATGCGGGCGGTGGCCGCGGGGGCAATCATGAGCGAGACGATGAGCAGCGCACCGGCGGCGTTGAAGGCGGCGGTGACGGTGACGGCGACGACGAACATGAACGCCACCGCGAGCGTTCGCTGCGGGATGCCGAGCAGCTGGGCGTGCTCCGCGTCGAAGGTAGCGGCGGTCAACTTCGGGAAGACGGCGTAGAGGAACGCCACGTTAAGCAGGAGGATCGCCAGCATGACATACATGTAGCGCGGCCCGAAGTCGAGGGTGCCGATGATGAGGTGCTCGAAGGAGGCCAGGTTGAGGTCGCCGACGAGGACGACGTGGGTGTCCAGGTGCACCGAGCTAAACGAGGAGGACACGACGATGACACCGATGGCGAACATCGCCGGGAAGATCAGGCCTAGCGGGGCGTCGCCGGAGAGCATCCGGGTCCGGGCCAGCGCCTCGGTGCCGAGAACGACGAGCAGGCCGGCACTTGCTGCCCCGAGCAGGAGCAGGGGCGAATCGAGGTTCCGGGAGAAGAGATAGCCGACGACGATGCCGGGGAAGACGGCGTGGCCGATGCCGTCGATGAGCATCGACTGCTTGCGCAGGACGATGAACACCCCGGGCAGGGCGCAGGCGACGGCGGTGACGATAGCGAGCAGAACCGCTCCGATAACGAAAGGCATAACTTAGGCCACCGCCTGGGCGTGGCGCCGGCGCGGGGACAGCACGAGCGAGGCCACGAGGAAGATAAAGAGGACAACGACAATGACCGGACCAGTGGGCATGGGCCCGTGTTTGATGGACAGGTAGGAGCCGATGGCCGCGGAGATCGCGCCGATGATGCCGGAGAGCGCCACCAGCGCCGCCGTGGACGTCACCCACTGCCGGGCGACGGCCGGCGGGCTGACGACGAAGGCGACCATGAGCACCAGCCCCACCGCCTTGAGCCCGATGACCGTGGCGATGGTGATGGACGCGAACAGCGCCGCGTCGATGATGCGGGAGTTGAGCCCCACCACGCGGGTGAACTCCGGGTCGAAGCTATGCGCCGTGAATTCCTTGAAACACAACACCATGGCGCCGATCGTCAGCGCGCCGACGATGACGCAGGAGTAAACGTCGGCCCTGGTCAGGGAGGACGCGTTGCCGAACAGGTAATCCGAGACGCCACCCTTGTCGGGGAACGGGTTACGGGAGATGTACTGCAACATGAGCATGCCGAGGCCGAAGAAGCTAGACAGCACGACCGCCATGGCCGTGTCCAGCCGGACGAGGCTCACGCGCGGAATGAGGTTGACCAGGTACATGGCGAGGGTGCCGACGAGCACCGCGCCGATGATGAGCGCGACCAGGCTGCGGCCGGAAATGCCGAACATCGTCAGGATGAGGAAGGCACCGAGCACACCCGGAAGGCTGGAGTGGGAAATAACGTCAGAGATCAGGGACTGCCGGCGCAGGTAGGCGAAGCTGCCGAGACAGCCGGCGGTGATCCCGATGGCCATGGAACCCCACAGGGTCATGGCGTAGGTGTGGTCGGTGAACAGTTCCAGCATCACGCGACCTTGATGTCATAGGCGCGTTCCAAGACCTCCGGGTCCAGAGCCTGCGGGCCGGAGGCTACCAGGCGCCCGGCCTTCAAGACGATGGCCCCGTCGCAGATGTCGCGCACCGTGCCGAGGTCGTGGTGGACGAGGACGATGGACTTGTCTTTGAGGTCGCGCAGAACCTTGAGGATGGCGGCTTCGCTGGCGGCGTCGATGCCGGCGAAGGGTTCGTCCATGACGAGCAGGTCCGGCTTCTGTGCCAGGGTGCGGGCCAAGAAGACTCGCTGGCGCTGGCCGCCGGAGAGCTGCCCGATCTGCCGGCGCGCCAGGTCGGCGATGCCGGTGTGTTCCATCGCCTCGTCGGCGATGGCTTTGTGCTTAGCGCCGGGGCGGCGGAACCACCCGAGATCCCCGTACGTGCCCATGAGGACCACGTCGCGCACGGTGATGGGGAAGTCCCAGTCGACGCTGGCGGACTGCGGCATGTAGCCGACGCGACGACGCACGTCGTCGAGGCGGCCGCCGAAGAAGAGGACGTCGCCGGTCGCCGGGGTGAGGCCGAGCATGGCCTTGAGCAACGTGGACTTTCCGGATCCGTTCGGGCCGATGATCCCCGTGACCAAGCCCTCGGGGATGGTGACACTCACGTCGTCGAGGGCACGATTAGTGCCGTAGTCGACGGTCAAATTCCGGCATTCGGCGACGGTGTTCACTACTCGCTCAGCTCCTCAGCGATGGAGGAGGCGTTGTGCTCGAAGACGCCGAGGTAGGTGTCCACCGGGGCCTCGGAGCCGAGGGTGTCGGCGAAGAGCTCGGTGTCGGAGATCTCCACGTCCCAGCCGCGGGACTGGACGGCTTCCTTCAGGGCGGTGATGGCCTGCGGGTTGGCCTGGTTGTCCTGGAAGATGACCTTGACCTTGTTCTCCACGATGTAGTCGGCCAGATCAGAGATCTCGCTGGCGGACTTGGCGGCCTCGGTGGAGACGAAGTCGGTGGCGTGAACCTCGAAGTCGTAGGTGGCGCCGAAGTAGTTGAAGGCGTCGTGGCCGGTGACGAGGATGCGGTTCTTCACGCCGGCGAGGGCCTCCTCGGCCTTCTTGTCGGCCTCGGCGATCTTCGCCTGGTAGGCGTCCGCGTTCTCGGCGTAGGTCTTGGCGTCGTCCGGGTTGATCTCGCTGAGCTTGTTGGCGACCTCGTCGACAACGATGGTCCAGGCATCGGGGGAGTTCCAGATGTGCGGGTCGTGGAGGTTGTCCTCCCACGGCAGCAGCAGGTCCTCGGGGAGCTTGTCACCGACGGCGACCTGCTTGTCGCCGAGGGCTTCGAGCTGGTCGATCATCTGAGCCTCGAGGTGCAGGCCGTTCCACACGACGACGTCCGCGTCCTGAATCTGCTGGATGTCCTGCGTGGAGGGCTGGTAGGTGTGGGGGTCGCCGCCCGGGCCGACCATGGTGATGACCTCGGCGTCGGGGGCGATGTTGGCGACGGCGTCAGCCAGGTAGCCGGTGGTGGCGTACACGGTGAGCTGGTCGTCCTTGGCTGCGCTGGGGGCGTCGGACGCGCCGGAGCTGGCAGAGCTGCTGCCGGTGCTGCTGTTCGTCGAGCATGCGACGAGGGTGCCTGCGGTGACCAGGGCCAACGAGACGGTAGCCGCCTTCTTCAAGAACATGTTCTCTCCTGTTGGATACGAGGATTCAAGATGATGAACAAAGTGTACCCTAACTCACAGGGAAACGTAATACTCCTAGAGTCAACCGGGGCGGGTGCCGTACCCTGGTATTCATGCATGTGAATGATCTATCGGGGCGAGCACAGGATTACCTTAAGGTTTTGTGGGATCTAGAGGAGCTCCACGGAGCACCCACGCCGATGCGTGAGATTACTCACAGGGTGGATCAGAAGGCATCGACGGCGACCGAAGCCATCAAGAGGCTCGACGCCGCCGGCCTCGTTACCCACATCCCCTACACCGGCGTCAGCCTCACCGACGCCGGCCGCGTCCTAGCCGTGCAAATGGTGCGCCGGCACCGCCTCGCCGAATCGCTGCTGGTTACCGTGATGGGCTACACGTGGGACGAGGTGCACGACGACGCTGAGATCCTCGAACACGCCATGAGCGATATCTTCATCGACCGCGTGGACAGCCTGCTTGGCTACCCGACGCGGGACCCACACGGTGACCCCATCCCGCGCGCCGACGGGGTGACGGAGCCGCTCTCTCAGGTCACGCTCGCCGAGGTCGGCCACCAGGAGGTCACCGTCGAGCAGGTCAGCGACCTCGACCCCGAGGTGCTGCGCACGCTCTTCGACGTCGGCGTCGTGCCCGGGGCGCGGGTGGCCGTCCGGTCTCGCGATGGGGACACGTGTAGCCTCGCGGTCAACGGCGCCGACGTCGTCGTCCCCGCACACATTCTTCAGGAGATTCGAGTCATCCCATGAGTTCCGAGCCTCTCGCCGGCATGAATCCCGTGTCACCCAGGTTGGCGCGTATCCGCCTCATCGCCAACTGCTCCTTCTTCGGCGTCCTCGCCGTCGCCGCGGGTGCGTTGGCCTACTTTCATTCCCGGTGGTGGCTCATTGGCGTAGCCGTCTTCGTTCTCCTTATCTGCTGGTTGCTGTGGCTCATTCCCGCCCAGGTGCGGATGATGGGCTGGCAGGAGACCGACCACGAGTTTGTCATCGTCAAGGGCAAAATCTGGCACACGGTGACCGTCGTACCTTATGGGCGCATCCAGTTCGTCGATGTCACCGCCGGGCCGCTGGAGCGCGCCAACGGGCTGAAGACCATCGAGCTGCACACCGCCTCGTCCACCTCTGACTCCGAGCTGCCTGGCCTGCCCGCCGACACCGCCGATGAGCTGCGTCAACGCCTGGCGGAGAAGGCCCGCGAGCGGATGAGTGGGCTATGAGCCACCGCACTCGTGAACACCGCCCCGGGGCCGACGGCTACCGCCGCGTCCACCGCGCCACCCCGCTGCTGGAGCTGTGGACCGTCGTGCTCGGCATCGTCGCCGTCATCATTTTAAACATTGACCGGGAGCTGATCGACGCCGTCCGCTCCTTCTCTCTCGGGTCGATTCCGTGGCGATTCGTCGTCATCGCGCTCGGCAGCGTCGTCGGCTTCTTCCTGCTGGTGTGGCTGGTGTCCTACTTCTGGTGGCGCGCCACGGGGTACCGGATCACCGACGAGGAGATCTCCCTCAAGCATGGCGTCATCGGCAAGCAGGAGCGCACCGCCCGCTTTGATCGGATCCAGGCCGTCGACGTCGTCGAGTCGGTCATCGCCCGGATCTTCCACGTCGCCGCCGTGCGGGTGGAGACCGCCGGGGGTAAGGACTCGGTCATCGAAATCAAGTACCTGAGCAAGCCGGTGGCCGTCGAGCTGCGCGCCGAGGTGCTGGCTCGCGTCCGCGGGGAGGCGGCGCCCGTCGGGCACACGACGGACCTGGCGGAGGTGACGGCGCCGGGGGAGACGCTGCCCGCGCCGCCGGAACGCCACGTCGTGGTCCCAGAGATCCCTGTCGCCCGTAGCCTGGCTGCCGCCGCGTTGAATCCCACGGTCCACATCGCCGCCGTCGCCGGCCTGGGCGTGTGGGTCTCCCCGCTGTCCTTGGCGGCGGCCGTGCCCACCCTGGTGGCCCTGGCCGGCGCCGCGTGGCGGGTCATTGACCGCTCGTATCGGTTCGTGGCCTCGCTGCACGAGGATTCCCTGGACATCTCCTACGGCCTGGCCGATCGCCGCCGGCAAACGATCCGGCTGGGCCGCATCCACGCCGTCCAGATTGACCAGCCGGTGCTGTGGCGGCTCACCGGGTGGTGGCGGGTGCGGGTCTCCGTCGCCGGCTACGGCGGGGAGGACGACCACGCGGCGACGACCACCATTCTGCCGGTCGGCTCCCGCGACCTCGCGATCCGCCTGGCCGCCCTCGTCGGGCCGCTGAGCACCGAAGAGATCGAGGGTTACGCCCGCCCCGAAGGCGCGACGATGCCGACGTTTACCTCTCCCGACGAGGCCGTCTGGGTCAGCCCCATCGACCGCGGCCAGCAGGCCGTCACCCTCATCCCGGGCCGGGCGATCTGCCACACCGGGCGGCTGGGGCGCCGCGTGGCCATGATTGAGCGTTCCCACATCCAGGAACTCACCCTGCACCGCGGCCCGCTGCACGGCGCGCTGGGCCTGGCGAGCGTGCGATTCGACCTAGTCAACGGCCCGGTGAGCATGACGGGGCAGGACCTGCGCTTCGCCGACGCTCAGGCGCTGCTCGACGCCCTGCGCTCGCGCGAGCTGCCCGAGCTCGACGCCGCGCCTACACAGCTCCGCTAAAGCCCAGCTGCCGCCACACCTCGAACATGGCGATGGCCGCCGAGTTGGCGAGGTTGAGCGAACGCCGCGCCGGGATCATGGGGATGCGCACCTGCTGGGTGATCCGCGGGTGAGCGAGGTGCTCGGCGGGCAGGCCGGTCGGCTCGGTGCCGAACAGCAGCGCGTCGCCGGGGCGGAATTCGACCTCGGTGAACCACGTCGTGGCTTGGGTGGTGAAGGCGAAGATCCTCCCGGGCAGAGCCTCGGCGCAGGTGTCGAAATCGGGGTGGATGGTGACGTCCGCGAGGTCGTGGTAATCCAGTCCGGCGCGCTTGAGGTGCTTATCGTCGAAGTTGAATCCCAGCGGCTCCACGAGGTGCAGCTTCGCCCCGGAGCATGCGGCGAGGCGAATGGCGTTACCCGTGTTCGAGGGGATGACAGGGTTGTCAAAGACAATATGCACATCGGTCACGGCCAACAGTTTAGGATGGCGCGTATGACAGCGATCAAATTGGACGGACAACTCTACCGGGACGAGCTTTTCGCGGACCTCAAGAAGCGGGTCGCTGCCCTCAAGCGCGCGCCCGGCCTGGCGACGGTCCTCGTCGGCGATGACCCGGCCTCGCATTCTTACGTGAAAATGAAGCACCGCGACTGCGAGCAGCTGGGCATCACTTCCATCCGCAAGGACCTGCCGGCGGATGTCACCCAGGAGGAGCTCATCGCCGTCATTGAGGAGCTCAACAACGACGACGCCTGCACCGGCTACATCGTCCAGCTGCCCCTGCCGAAGCACCTCGACGAGAACGCGGTCCTGGCCGCCATCGACCCGGATAAGGACGCCGACGGCCTCCACCCGGTCAACCTGGGCAAGCTCGTGCTCAACGAGCCGGCGCCGCTGCCGTGTACCCCCAATGGGGCGATCAGCCTGCTGCGGCGCTTCGGCGTGGAGCTCGACGGCGCCCACGTGGTCGTCGTCGGTCGTGGTGTCACCGTCGGCCGGCCGATTGGGCTCATGCTCACCCGCCGTAGCGAGAACGCCACCGTCACCCTGTGTCACACGGGCACGAAGGACCTCGCCGCGGAGACTCGGCGCGCCGACGTCATCGTCGCCGCCGCCGGCAAAGCCCACATGATTACCGCCGACATGGTCAAGCCGGGTGCCGCGGTGCTCGACGTCGGAGTGTCCCGCGTGGACGGCAAGCTCCTCGGCGACGTCGCCCCTGAGGTGTGGGAGGTCGCTGGCGCGGTGTCCCCGAACCCGGGTGGGGTGGGCCCGCTGACTCGGGCGTTTTTGATGGCGAACGTCGTCGAGCGCGCCGAGCGTTCGTGACGCCTACCCGCCCCCCGCGGGGGCGCCGCCGGGTAGCGCTATCCACGGACAACCCGCACGACGTCGGCAATCGTCCCTCGCCGCTGCCGGCGTGGGTCCAGCGGGTGGGGGTGGCGGCCCTCGTGCTCGCTTTCGTCGCCTCCGGCTGGTGGTCGGTCACCGAGCATTGGCGCCGCTCCGCGTTCACTCTGGGGTTCGCGATGCTGTGGCTGTCGGTGTTGCGCCTGACCTGTGATTCGAAGGTGCTAGGGCTGCTGGCCGTGCGCTCGGTGAAGTTCGACGCCACGTATTGCGCAGGCATCGGCGCGATGCTCGTGTTCCTCGCCGCGTCCGTGGACTCGCTGGGGAGTTGACCCGGTCGGGTTAACTCTTCGGTTACCCCTAGACGCTGGGGCTACGCGGCAGGTAGCGTGTCGAGTAAAGGAAAACCGCTGCCTGAGCAGGGAAAACAAAAGGGATGAAGGGATGCGGCAGTCAATCAGTGGGGGAATCGCTGCGATTCTCGCGGCCGTGGGCGCGCTCGGAATGACGCTGGCGGCAATGCCAACGGTGATGATGGACATGGTGGACATCACCGGCGGGGCTCGGTCCGGGCTGCCCTTGGCTGTCGGCTTCGGGGTGTGCGGTATAACGCTGGTGCTGTTCGTCCTCGTGTGCGCGGTGCGCATGTTCCGGGGATGGGACACGCGGTACGTGATGAGCGCGCTGCAGGCTATGTGCGCGGTGGTGTTCGTGAGCGCGATCGTCACCGTGGTGTAGTTCATCGCCTCGGTCGGCGAGTTTCACATCCTCGGGGTCTTCGGCCTACTCGTCGGGCTGTGCGGCGCGGCCGGGCTGTACCAGGTGGCGGCGCTGACCAAGCGGGAGGCCGGCGATACCACGCAGCCGGCCTAGGCCGGCGGGGCTAAATGATCCACTGGCCTTCGGGGTCCAACCCGAAGCCGTCGGTGGGTTCGGCGCCGTCGTTGGTCTTGGCGATGAACATGCGCAGGATGCGATCGAGCTGGCGGGTCTCGGTGAGGAACGCATCGTGGCCCACGGGGGAGACGATCTTGTATAGCCCGAGAACATTACCCAGGTTGCGGGAGAGGTGCTCTTGCTGGTGGAAGGGGTACAGGATGTCCGTGTCCACGCCGGCGACGAGGGTGGGCACCGTGGAGGAGTACAACGCCTTGTTCAGCCCGCCGCGTCCGCGGCCGGCGTCGTGCCGGTTGAGCGCCTCGGTGAGCACCACGTAGGTGCCGGCGTCGAAGCGTTCGACGAGTTTGCGTCCCTGGTATTCCAGGTAGGACTCCACGGCGAAGCGGTGCGCCGGATCGCGGAATTTCCCGAGCGGGTTCTCGCCCTGCTGGGCGATGGTGCCGAAGCGCTCGTCGAGCTCCATCTCCCCGCGGTAGGTCAGATGCGCGATGCGCCTGGCGGCCGCTAGGCCTTCGAGGGGGCCGTCGCAGATACTGTAATAATCCCCGCCGTGAAAGTCCGGGTCGCGGGTGATCGCGGAGATCTGCGCCGATTGGATGCCGATCTGCCACGCCGACGCCCGCGCGGATACCGCCAGGACGCAGGCGGCGTCGACGAACGTCGGCCAGCTTAGGGTCCACTCCAGCGCCCGCGCCCCGCCCATGGACCCGCCGATGACCGCGCGGACGTGCCCGATGCCGACACTGTGCAGGAAGTCCCGCTCCGCCGCCACCAGGTCGCGGATGGACAGCGCCGGGAAGCGCGAACCCCACGCGGCGCCGTCGGGGTGTGCCGACGCCGGGCCGGTGGAGCCGTAACACCCGCCGAGGGCGTTGGTGCAGATGACGCACCACCGGTTCGTGTCGAGCGCCAGGCCCGGCCCGACGAGCCCGTCCCACCACGTGGTGACGTCGGTGTCCCCGGTCAGGGCGTGCTCGATGAGGATGACGTTGTTGGTGTGCCGGTCGCCGCGGAAGTCGCCGAAGCGCTGGTAGGCGATGTGGGCGTCGGTGAGCGTCGCGCCGGCCTCGGTGCGAAAGTCACCGATGGCGACGACGGCGAGCTCGCCGCTGGGGGCTAAAGCGACCATGTCCTCCTCGTTCTGTTTTTCAGGCTGCGGGGCTAGATGGCGTCGAGGGCCTGGGAGAGGTCGGCGATGATGTCGTCGATGTTCTCGATGCCGACGGACAGGCGGACCGTGGCCTGGGTGATGCCGGCGCGCTTGAGTCCGTCGGCGTCGGACTGGGAGTGCGTGGTGGAGGCCGGGTGAACCACCAGGGAGCGCACGTCGCCGATGTTGGCCAGGTTGGAGTGCAGCTTCAGCGCGTCGATAAACCGCCACGCCGTGGTCTTGTCTTCGGGGTCGCCGTGGACGTCGAAGGTGAGCACGGAGCCGGTGTGCTTAAGGCCGAGCTTCTGCTTGACCGAATACCACGGGGAGGACTCCAGGCCGGCGTAGTTGACGCTGGCCACCTTGTCGTGGTTGTTGAGGAACTCGGCGACCTTGGCGGCGTTGTCGTTGTGGCGCTCGACGCGCAGCGAGAGGGTGTCAAGGCCCTGCAGCGTCACCCACGCGTTGAAGGCGCTTAAGGTGGCGCCGGTGTCGCGCAGCCACCCGGCGCGCGCCTTGAGGGCGTAGGCCGGGGCGCCGAGGTCGGCGTACTTCAGGCCATGGTAGGCGGGGTCCGGGGTAACGAAGTAGGGGAAGACCGGCTCGCCGTCGCGGGTGACGGTCCAGTCGAAGTGACCGCCGTCGACGAGGACGCCGCCCACGCCGGAGCCATTGCCCGTGTAGAACTTCGTCAGCGAGTTGACGACGACGTCCGCGCCGAGCTCCAGCGGCCGGACCACGGCGGCGGTGGCGATGGTGTTATCGATAATGAGCGGCACCTGGTTGGCGTGGGCAACCTCGGCGACCGCCGGGATGTCGAGCACGTCAGCCTGCGGGTTGCCGAAGGTTTCGCCGTAAAAGGCCTTCGTGTTGGGCTGCACGGCCGCCTGCCACGAGGCCGGATCGTCCGGGTTTTCGACGAAGGTCGAGGAAATCCCCAGGCGGTCCAGGGTGATAAGGAAGAGCGTCTCGGTGCCGCCGTAAAGCCGGGGCGAGACGACGATGTGATCCCCGGCCGAGGCGAGCGTGGCGATAGCGGCGATCTCGGCGGCCTGGCCGGAGGCGAAGGCCACGGCGGCGACGCCGCCTTCGAGGGAAGCGATGCGCTCCTCCAGCACCCCGACGGTGGGGTTGGTCAGCCGGGAGTAGATGGGGCCGGCGTCGGAGAGGTTGAAGCGGTTCGCGGCGTGCTCGGCGTCGTTGAACACGTAGGAGGAGGTGAGGTAAATGGGTTGGTTGCGGGACCCGGTGTCCTGGTCGACGTGCTGGCCGGCGTGGATGGAACGGGTTTCGAAGGACCACTCGTTGGCGTGGGAGTTATCGTACTTTGGCATGTGGCCAGATTAAGACCAAGCTGTCTAGGCGGGAAAGGTGCCTGCCGTTATCCCAGGTAGACGGGTGAATAAAAATAGACCGAGCGGTTTGATGGGTGGGAACCGGCTGCTAGTGTCTGGTATTACCAATCGGGCGATTATGGCTCCCCCGGTGCAGGTACGCCGATATACTAACCCCGAGGCGGCGCCGCACGGCGCCCCCGAGGAAACCAAGAAGGAGAGTGAAGCTATGGCCGCACACGTCAGCGAGGACATCCGCCTGATGGGGCGCATCCTTGGCGAAGTTATCGCCCAGCAGGAAGGCGAGCAGGTCCTGGCCCTCGTCGAGAAAACCCGCGAACTGGCCTTCCAGGTCGCCGCGAAGAAGGCCTCCCACGAGGACCTTGTCCGCGTCTTCCGCGATCTGTCGCCGGAGACCATCAACCTGGTTGCCCGCGCGTTTAGCCACTTCGCGTTGATCGCCAACGTCGCCGAAGACCTCGACGACCACTCCACCGAGCCGCCGACCTCCCTGTCCGCCACCTTTGCCAAGCTCACCGAGCTCGACGGCGATCGTGTCGCCCAGGTCGTGCGAGGCAGCCACGTCGTCCCGGTGCTCACCGCGCACCCGACGGAGACCCGCCGTCGCACCATCTTCGACGTCCAAAACCGCATCATGGAGCTGCTGCGCACCTCCCGGCACACCGGCGTCACCGCCGACATTGAGCGCGAACTCACCCTCGAAATGACGCTGCTGTGGCAGACGGCGCTCATCCGCAACGCCCGCCCCAGCCTCTACAACGAGGTCAACGTGGCCCTGCGCTACTATGGGCTGTCCCTGCTCGAGCAGGTCCCCGCGCTCAACCGCGCCATCTCGGAGTCCGTGAAGGACAACTTCGGCACGGACATCGGCGACATCAACATGGTGCGCATGGGCTCCTGGATCGGCGGCGACCACGACGGAAACCCCTTCGTCAATGCCGACACCGTCAGCTACGCCACCAAGGCCGCCGCGCGCACCGCCTTCGACTACTACCTTGAGCAGCTCGACGCCCTCGACCGCCAGCTCAGCCTCTCCCTGCGCTACAGCGCGGTGACCGAGGACCTCACCCAGCTCGCCGAGGACTCCGGCGACAACCGCGAGCTTCGCCTCGACGAGCCGTACCGACGCGCCGTCGCCGGCATCCGCACCCGGGTGGAACAGACGGCGGCCTTCATGCTCGACGACGCCGCCGACCCCGACGCCCGGCCCTACGCCACCCCGCAGGAGCTGCTCGCCGACCTCGACATCATCGACGCCTCCCTGCGCGCCAACAACGACGGTGTCATCGCCGACGACCGCCTCGCCCGCCTGCGTAGCGCCATCGTCACCTTCGGCTTCCACCTCTACACCCTCGACCTGCGCCAAAACTCCGAGGCCTTCGAGGAAATCCTCACCGAGATCTTCGCCCTCAACGGTGTATGCGAGGACTACGCGGGCCTCGACGAGCCGGCTCGCGTCGAACTGCTCGTCGCCGAGCTCGGCCACCGCCGGCCCCTGGTCTCCGAAACGCAGATCAACTCCCTGTCCGAGGTCGCGGCCAAGGAGCTGCGGATCCTGCGCGCCGCCGCCGACGCGGTCGCCAAGTTCGGCCCGCGCAGCGTCAACAACCAGATCATCGCCATGACCAGCCAGGTCAGCGATATCCTCGAGCCGATGGTGCTGCTCAAGCAGTACGAGCTCGACCTCGACATCGTGCCGCTGTTTGAAACCATCGAGGACCTCCAGGCCGGCGCCGCCGTGCTGGATCAGCTCTGGGACGTGCCCGTTTACCGGGAGCACCTGCGCCGGCACGACGACACCCAGGAGGTCATGCTGGGCTACTCCGACTCGAACAAGGACGGCGGCTACCTCCAGGCCAACTGGGCTCTCTACCAGGCCGAATTGGACCTCGCCGGGCTCAGCGAGCGCCGCGGCGTGCGCATCCGGCTCATGCACGGCCGTGGCGGCACCGTCGGCCGCGGTGGCGGCCCGACCTACGACGCCCTCGTCGCCCAGCCGCGCGGCTCCGTCAGCGGCTCCGTGCGCGTCACCGAGCAGGGTGAGGTCGTCTCCGCCTACTACGGCTCGCCGATCACCGCCCGCCGCCACCTTGAAGCCTTCGTCGCCGGGGCGCTGGAGGCCACGCTCCTCGACAGCGCCGACCACCCCGACACCGACGCCGACTACGCCCTCATGGCCGAGCTTTCCGAGCGGTCCGGCCAGGTGTATCGGGAGCTGCTGGGCTCCGAGGGCTTCATCGCGTACTTCACCCAGTCCACCCCGCTGCACGAGATCGGCGAGCTCAACATCGGCTCCCGCCCGGCCTCTCGCAAGCAGACGAAGGCCATCTCGGATCTGCGCGCCATCCCCTGGGTGCTGTCCTGGTCCCAGGCGCGCTCGTCCATCCCGGGTTGGTTCGGCGTGGGTTCGGCCTTCCACGACTGGGCCGGCGACGACGCCGAGCGCTGGGACCGCCTGCGTGCCCTCAACGCCTCGTGGCCGTTCTTCCGCACCATGCTGTCGAACATGGCGCAGGTGATGTCCAAGGTGGAGATGGAGTTCGCCCAGCTGTACTCGCGGCTGGTCGACGACCAGGAGGTCGCCGCCCGCATCTACTCCCGCATCAACGAGGAGTTCGAGCTCACCCGCGACGCCTACCTGCGCATCACCGACAGCGAGAGCGTGGTCGACGATAACCAGAACCAGGCGCGCTCGCTCAAGCGGCGCTACCCCTACCTGCTGCCGCTCAACGCCATCCAGGTGGAGCTGCTGCGCCGCTACCGTCAGGGCGATCACTCGCCGGCGGTGTCCACCACCATTCAGGTGACGATGAACGGCCTGGCCACCGCGCTGCGCAACTCCGGCTAGCGCGGCGTCGCCCCCGCGTAGTGTGCGAACGCGCACTACCTACTTCAGCGAGTCAATGATCTCGTTGAAGGCCGCCACCGGGCGCATGATCGCGGTGGTCTTGGCATCGTCGGGCAGGTAGTAGCCGCCGAGGTCGACGGCCTTACCCTGCTCGGCGACGAGCGCGTCGGCGAACTCCTCGACGCCGGCGGCGAGCTTCTTGGCCACCGGGGCGAATACCTCGGCGAGCTCGGGGTCCTGCTCCTGGGCGGCGAGCGCCTCGGCCCAGAACGTCGCCAGGTAGAGGTGGGAGCCGCGATTGTCGATCTCGCCGGTGGAGCGGGACGGGGACTTGCCTTCGTCGAGCAGCTTCTCCGTGGCGGCGTCGAGCGCGTCGGCGAGCACCCCGGCCTTGGCGTTGCCGTGGGCCTCCTTCTCGTGGCGGAAGGATTCGGCCAGCGCGAGGAATTCGCCGAGGGAATCCCAGCGCAGGTGGTTATCCTCGACGAGCTGCTGGACGTGCTTCGGGGCGGAACCGCCCGCACCGGTCTCGAAAAGGCCGCCGCCGGCCATGAGCGGAACCACCGACAGCATCTTCGCGGAGGTGCCCAGCTCCAGGATGGGGAAGAGGTCGGTGTTGTAGTCGCGCAGCACGTTGCCGGTGACCGAGATGGTGTCCTCGCCGCGGCGGAGGCGCTCCACGGTGACCTTGGTGGCGTCGACGGGGGAGAGGATCTCGATGTCGAGGCCGTCGGTGTCGTGCTCGGCGAGGTAGTTGGTGACCAGGGTGGTGAGGTTGGCGTCGTGGGCGCGCTCCGGGTCAAGCCAGAAGATGGTCTTCATGCCGGACAGGCGGGCGCGGTTGACCGCCAGCTTGACCCAGTCACGGATGGGAGCGTCCTTCGTCTGGCAGGCGCGCCAGATGTCACCGGCCTGAACGTCGTGGGCGAGCAGCACGTCGCCGGCGGAGTTGACCACCTGGACGGTGCCGTTGGCCGGGACCTTGAAGGTCTTGTCGTGGGAGCCGTACTCTTCGGCCTTCTGAGCCATGAGCCCGACGTTGGGAACGGTGCCCATGGTGGTCGGGTCGTAGGCGCCGTGGGCCTTGCAGTCCTCGATGACCGCCTGGTACACCCCGGCGTAGGAGGAATCGGGGATGACGGCGAGGGTGTCCTGGGTCTCGTCGGCCGAGTTCCACATCTTGCCGCCAACGCGGATCATGGCCGGCATGGAGGCGTCGATGATGACGTCCGACGGGACGTGGAGGTTCGTGATGCCCTTGTGGGAGTTGACCATGGCCAGCGCCGGGCCCTCGGCGAGGGTCTTGTCGATGGCGGCCTTGATCTCCTCGCCGTGCTCCAGGCCGTCGAGGCCCGCGAGGATAGCGCCGAGGCCGTTTTCGCCGTTGAGGCCGGCGGCGGAGAGCTCCTCGCCATAGGTGCGGAAGACCTCGTCGAAGTAGGCGCGGACCACGTGGCCGAAGATGATCGGATCCGAGACCTTCATCATGGTGGCCTTGAGGTGTGCGGAGAAGAGCACTCCGGAATCCTTGGCGCGGGCGACCTGCTCGGCAAGGAACGCGTCGAGCGCTGCCGCGGACATAAAGGTGGCGTCGATGACCTCGCCGGCGAGCACCGGCAGGGACTGCTTGAGCACGTCCTCGGAGCCGTCGGCCTTGACCAGCTTGATGGTGAGGGTGTCGGCCTCCGGCATGACGACGGACTTCTCGTTATGGCGGAAGTCGCCGGCGGTCATGGTGGCCACCTCGGTGGCGGAGTCGCTCGACCACTCGCCCATGGAGTGCGGGTGCTTCTTGGCGTAATTCTTCACGGCCTGCGGGGCTCGACGGTCGGAGTTACCTTCGCGCAGGACCGGGTTGACGGCGGATCCCTTGACGGCGTCGTACTTCTCGGCGGCGTCGTCGTATTCGGGCAGGGCGTAACCGGCGGCCTGTAGTTCCTTAATGGCGTTCTTGAGCTGCACGAGCGACGCGGAGATGTTCGGAAGCTTGATAATGTTCGCCTCGGGGGTCTTGGCGAGGTCGCCGAGGGCGGCGAGGTGATCGTCGATGCGCTGGTCGTCGCCGAGCGCCTCCGGGAACTGGGAAATGATGCGTCCCGCCAGGGAAATGTCCCGGGTCTCGACGTCGATGCCGGCGGTGGCGGCGAAGGCCTCCACGATGGGCTTCAACGAGTAAGTCGCGAGCAGGGGTGCTTCGTCGGTACGGGTCCAGATGATCTTGGCCATGGCGGTTAGCTAACTCCTTAAGGCTTAGGTGACGGTCGTCGGGCTCGCTGTGGTTACGAACACTGCGGGAAGCGCGTGACCAGCGGAGCACCTCACCCGGATCTTAGCAAAACGCAACAGGATGCCCGTACTGTTTACCGCTTGGGGGTGGTGGGCGGGTCAGCGCACTAGCCGACGAAGGGTCGGGAACCTTAGCCGAGGTAGGCGGGGGAGTGATCGCGAGAGGGGATCGGAAGCATCGCGCGCTGCTGGCGATGATGCCGGGCGATTATGGCTACCACCGACAGAATTAGCAAGGAGTAAAGAACGGCCTGGAGTTCGTGGTGATCCTTAAACCACCGAGGTAGTTCTCCGAAGTGGAATGAAATGAGCATGGAGGCTAAGATGAGGTTCTTTATGGCAGACCAATAGGTTACCTGGGCGCCTTGCGAGAGGCCCTTTCTGTGTTGACAATTCTTTTTATTGGTCAACCTCGCAAACAAGTGGGTGAGAGCGATAATGATGAAGAAAATGCCGCCTATGAGACAGCTCGCTCGCATTGTCACTGGGGAGAGGAGGGTGACGGCCAACGCTAGCTCGATATAAGGCATGCTAGCTGAAATCGCTCGTGAGAGAAATCGGTTTCTTATTCCGAAGGCTGCGAGGGATTTTTGGTTATCCTCCGGCGAGGAGATGAGCCTTCCGGTGGCGCTGATAGTGAGGATGATCGATGCGATCGCGAGGTAAATCAGTAAGATTGTCATGCGGGAACCCATCGTCCGAGGTGTGGAGTTTTATATCCTGAGCCTATCCTGCTTGACCTGAACCATCAAGGATGAAGTATGTGCTGCTTATCACAAAGTAGAGCAGTGTGCGGCGTCGTCCCGGCGCACCATGCCCGCCACCTAGCGCCCGTGGGCGCAACGTAGTAGCCTCCCCACACGTGCAAAAACGCGTGAAGTATATCGATCAGTCGGCACCCGCGGCCGCAGCGCAGCGCGGCGACGACGCCCCCCGCGTGCCCCGCCAGACTGACATCACCCCGGCTCGGCGGGCGATCGTCGTCGCGGCGATGATGCTCGGCACCTTCGCTATCGGTACCACCGAATTCGTGTCCATGGGCCTACTGCCGCTCATCGCGGATGACTTCGGCATCACCGAGGACAAGGCCAGCTGGATCATCTCGATTTACGCGCTCGGCGTCGTCGTCGGTGCGCCGCTCATTACCGCGTTCACCGGCCACATCCCGCGCCGACGTCTGCTCATCCTGCTCATGGGAGTGCTCGTCGCTGGGCATCTGCTCAGCCTGGCCGCCCCGAACTACCCCACCCTCATGGCCGCCCGCTTCATTGCCGGCTTGCCGCACGGGGCGTACTTCTCGGTGGCGGGGCTGTCGGCGGCGTCGCTGGCCCCGCCGGGGAAGCGTGGGCAGGCGGTGGCGCTCATCGGCATCGGGCTGTCTATTGCCACCATTATTGGTGTTCCCGTCGCGCAGGTGCTGGGCCAGCAGCTGGGGTGGAATGCGGCCTATGCGCTCGTGGCGGTACTCGGTGTGCTCGCCGGCGGGATCCTTGTGCTGCTCATGCCGCACATGACGAAAATGAAGCCCACCAGCGTGCGCACCGAACTCGGCGCCCTGACCTTGGTGCAGGTGTGGGCCACGGTGATTATGGCCACCATCGGCTTCGCGGGCATGTTCTGCGTCTATACCTTTATTACCTGGACCATGACGGAGCAGGCGGGGCTCGACGTCAGCTGGATGTGGCTGGTGCTCATGGCCTACGGCATCGGCAACACCACCGGCGCGTACATCGGTGGCATCCTCAGCGACCGCGGTGTGGACGCCACCATCTTGTTCAGCTTGGTCATGATCGTCGTCGTCCTTATCTCCTTCTACCTACTGAGTTCCTTCGCGGTGCCGGCCACCATCGCCTTCGGCCTCGTGGGCTGCTTCGGCTCCATGCTCACTCCGGCACTGCAGGTCCGGCTCATGGACGTCGCCGGGGACGCGCAAACCCTGGCGTCGAGCCTGAACCAGTCCGCGCTGAACATGGCGAACGCCGCCGGTGCGGCCATCGGCGGGGCCGTCGTCGCTGCGGGACACTCGTACTCTGCGCCGGCGCTGGCGGGCGCGGCGATGGCCGGCGTGTCCATCGTCTTGTGGTTCCCGACGGTGTGGCATCGTCGCCGCCAGGCCCGCTAGAGTAGCCGCCATGATTATCGCGAGCGTCAACGTCAACGGCATCCGCGCGGCCACGAAGGTGCGCCACGAGGACAACCCCGGCATGCTGGCCTGGCTCGCGGACACACCGGCGGACGTCGTCCTGCTCCAGGAGGTTCGCGCCACCGCCGAGCAGGCCGCCGACGCGCTCGCCCCGGCGCTGGCCGACGGCTGGCACCTTGCCGTCGCCCCGGCGGCCGCGAAGGGTCGCGCCGGCGTCGGTATCCTCGCGCGCACTCCGCTGTCGGAGATCAGCATAGGTTTCGGCTCCTTTAGCGACGCCGGACGGCTCATCGAGGCGACGGTGGCGGGCGTGCGGGTGGCGTCGCTCTACCTGCCGTCGGGCTCCGCGGGCACCGAAAAGCAGGACGAAAAGTACCGCTTCCTCGACGAATTCAGCGGCTACCTTGACGCCCAGGCCACTGCCTTCGAGCACATGGTCATCGGCGGCGATTGGAACATCTGCCACCGCACCCAAGACCTGAAGAATTCCCGCACCAACCAGAAGAAGTCCGGCCATCTGCCTGACGAACGTGCCTGGATGGACTCCGTCTTCGGCGCCTTCCCGGACGAGCACGCCCAGGAGAAGAAGGGGCTGGGGGAGTTCTTCGGCGTCGTCGACTACGAACCGCGGCCCGTGCGGGTCGCGACGGACAACCCGCGCTGGTTCGACGTCGCCCGGCGCCTGCACCCCGAGGACGCCGCCTACACCTGGTGGACGTACCGCGGGCAGGCCTTCAACAACGACGCCGGGTGGCGCATCGACATCCAGGCCGCCACCCCGGCGATGTGGCGGCGCGCCCAGCGCACGTGGGTGGATCGGGCCGCCACGGTGGAACAGCGGTGGTCGGATCACGCTCCGCTGCTCGTCGAGTACCGCTGATAGACTAAAAGTTTGATACCAGCTCCAGTCAACCTAAGTGAGGTTTTTAACATGCGCACCGCCATCGCCGCTGTCCTCGGCGTCATCGTCCTGGCCTTGGGGGTGTGGTGGTTAGGCGTGGCCGGTCCCACCGTCGCCGGCATCCTCGCCGCCCTCGTCATCGCGGCAGGCGGCGCCCTGCTCTGCACCGCGCTCGGTATGGGCCTGGACGACTTCTCCAAGACCCATAAGAAGATCTAGCCCCTAGGCCTGCGCGCTACACTTGGCACCCATGAGTGAAAAACAGCGCGTCCTGTCCGGGATCCAGCCGACGGCTGATTCCTACCACCTCGGAAACTACCTCGGAGCGGTCAAGCAGTGGATCGATCTGCAAGACCAGTTCGAGGCTTTCTACTTTATTCCGGACATGCACTCCATCACGGTGGAGCAGAATCCTGAGGAGCTTCGCGCCCGCACCGTCGCTGGCGTCGCTCAGCTCATCGCCCTCGGCATTGACACGGACAAGTCCACGCTGTTCGTCCAGTCCCACGTCCCGCAGCACGCGGAGCTGACCTGGGTGCTCAACTGCTTCACCGGCTTCGGCGAGGCCAGCCGCATGACCCAGTTCAAGGACAAGTCCGCCAAGCAGGGCCAGGACCGCACCACGGTGGGTCTGTTTACGTACCCCGTGCTCATGGCCGCGGACATTTTGCTCTACAAGCCGCAGTGCGTCCCAGTGGGGGAGGACCAGCGCCAGCACCTGGAGCTCACCCGCACTCTGGCGGAGCGCTTCAACTCCCGGTTTGGGGAGACCTTCGTCGTGCCGGAGGCCTTCATTCCGGAAGGCTCCGCGAAGATCTATGATCTGCAGGACCCGACGTCGAAGATGAGCAAGTCGGCAGCCAACCCGAAGGGCATCATCAACCTGCTCGACGACCCGAAGGTGTCCGCCAAGCGCATCAAGTCCGCAGTGACGGACAACGACGGCGAGATCCGCTTCGACCGCGAGGCGAAGCCGGGCGTGTCCAACCTGCTGGCCATCCAGTCCGCGCTGACCGGAACGAGCATCGACGACCTCGTCGCCGGCTACGAGGGCAAGGGCTACGGCCACCTCAAGGTGGATACCGCCGACGCCCTGGAGGCGTTCACCACTCCGCTGCGCGCCCGCTTCGACGAGCTCATGGCCGACCGCGGCGAGTTGGAGCGCATTCTGGCCGCCGGTGCCGCCCGCGCCGCGGAGATCGCCGAACCGTTGGTCGCCGACGTCTACGACAAGGTGGGATTCCTGCGCCCTGCCACCTCGCTGACAAAGCGCTGACGAAACGCTGAGGACCTGGCCCCGTATACTGGTCTGCGCTGCCGTAACGACACACCCAGGAAGGTCAGGTCCGCTAAGCGATATGGCGACTAGAACTAAGCCCGACGCCCGCTACACCGACGACTTCGGCGTCGAGCGGGCAACCGCCGACGAACCCACCGCCATCGACAAGATCCGCAAGAAAGCGCCGGTCATCGACCACCTCATGCGGATGCAGGAGCGCTTCGGCCAGGAGGGCGGCAACCAATACTCGGCGGGAATCACCTACTTCTCCGTCATGGCGATCTTCCCGCTGGCGATGATTACCTTCGCCGCGTTGGCCTTCTTCCTCGCCTCGCGGCCCGACCTGCTCACCGAGATCCAGGACCAAATCTCCGGGTCCCTGCCCGGGGAGATGGGCGCGATGGTCAACACCATCATCGATCAGGCCATCGAACAGCGCGGCGCCGTCGCCGGCATCGGTGGTTTGACCGCGCTGTGGTCCGGCCTGGGCTGGATGACCAACCTGCGCGCCGGGGTGTCGGCGATGTGGCTCATCGACCCGACCGAGGGCGGCAACATCGTGGTCAAGAAGCTCAAGGACCTCGTGGCCCTGCTGGGCCTGCTGCTCGCCTTCTTCATCGCTTTCGCGGTGACGGCGATCGGCTCCTCGGGGATCACCGAGAAGATCCTCGACCTGCTGAGCATCGAATCCTTCCCCGGCATGACGCAGGTGATCTTCGTCCTCGGCCTCGTCATCGGCTACCTGGCGAACTTCCTCGTCTTCGCGTGGATGCTCATGGCATTGCCGCGGCTGAAGGTGCCGCGTCGCTCCGGGCTCATCGCGGCCGCCATCGGCGCGCTCATCTTTGAGGTCATCAAGCAGCTGTCCACCCTCATCTTCGGTGCGCTGCTCGGCAACCCCGCGGGCGCGGTCTTCGGCCCCGTCATCGGGCTGATGCTGGTCTTCTACCTCATTTGGCGGATCGTGATGTACCTCTCCGCGTGGGCGGCGACCACCGAGGAATCCCTCGCCGCCACCCCGACCCCGGCGCCGGAACCCGCCGTCATCCGGGTGCGCAACGAGGTTTCCACCGGCGCGGACCCGAAGGCGTTGCTGGGCATCGGCGCCGCCGTCGGCGCGGGCGTCATCGCCCTGCTGTCGCGCAACAGCTAGGCGTTTTCGGCTAACGGCGCCGGGCGCGGCGGATCGACACCGCCGCCGCCACCGCAAAGGCGCCGACGACGCCGATGACCACGGCGATCCCCACCACCGGGTGGCGCACGGCGGGCAACGCAGCCAGCGGCTCGTCGGTGGTGGCTTCCGGCGCCGACGCGCCGGCCAGCGGTTGCAGCGTCGCCACGCCGGACCCGGCCGGGATGGTGTAGGCCTCGTGCAGCAGCGCCTGCGCCTGTTCCCACGCCCGACCCTGGTCGATGGTGGTATCGAGCACGACGGCGGCGAGCCGTCGGCCGTCGCGGTCCAGGGCGCCGACGAACGTGTGCTTGGCGTCGTCGGTGTAGCCCGTCTTCCCGCCGATGCCGTCCGGATCGTTGAGGAACAGCTTGTTGTCGTTCCACACCTCGAATGCCTCGTACCCGGGCTGTTCGGGATAGTTGACGAACTCGGTCGCGGCAATGCGGGCGAACACCGGGTCTGAGAACGCCGCCCGGAAGATCAGGCCCATGTCATAGGCGGACGTCGACTGCCCTGGGGCGTCGAGCCCGGCGTAGTGCGCCACCCGGGTGGAGCCCGTGCCCAGCTCGGCGGCTAGCGCGTTGACCGCCGCCAGCGTGGCCTCGTCGCCGCCGAGCTCCTGCGCAAGGGCGTGGGCGGCGTCGTTGCCGCTGTTGAGGATAAGCCCGTAGAGCAACTCCTCGACGGTGTAGACCCCGCCCTCGACGAGCCCCACCGCCGAGCCCTCCTGGGCGGCCGACTCGGCCGATACCGTCACCTTCCGGTCCAGCGGCAACTCCCGGATCGCCACCAACGCCACGAGGGCCTTGATAATCGACGCCGGCCGGTACCGGCCGTGCGGATCCTTCATGGCGATGATCTCGCCGGAGTCGACGTCGAACACCAGCCACGCGCTGGCCAGCACCATCTCCGGCACGTCGAAGCCGGCCGGCGCGCTCACCCCGCACGTGGAGGCGATCGGCGCCAGCGGTTCGGGGCTGGGCCGGCCCGGGGCGAGCCGCTCGGAGGTGGTCACCGGCTCGGGCGGCACGAGAGAATGCGGGCAACTATCGGTGTTGGGGGCGGCTGAGCGAGGTGGCGGGGCGTACGGGGTCGTTGTCACCAGCGTCGTCATCACGAGCGCCGAGGCCACCAACGGCAGTGGGTTCATAACCAGCAGAGTGTAGACCCTCTGCTGGTGATGCGTCGCACTAGAACTTGGACAGCCGCTTGATGAGCATGTCCTCGATCTCGCGCCAGCTATCGGCCTTGTCCTGATAGGGCTTCGACGGCCGGTAGCCGGCCGCGTCCGTCGAGCCGAGCATGTACGACAGGTAGTCCTGGAAGCGCGGGTTTGCCAACAGGTAGGAGTTGAGCGAGTCGTCCGCCGCCCAGTCCGCCGCGTCGGCCATGAGCTCGTAGGCGCGGTTCATCTGCTCCGCATCCACCGCGTCCGGGCCTTCGAGGATGTCCTCCGCCAGCCCGGTGAAGGAATAGGCGTTGTCCGGGTGGACGGTGACCTCCAGGTCCCCGCCGGTGGCCAAGGCGTGTACATCCTCCCAGGTGCTCACGCGGGCGAGGTCGTGATCGTCGTGCTCGATGATCCACCGCACCAGGTGCTTGCGGGAGGGGAACGTGGTGATCTGGCCGTAGCGGCCGAGGAACACCGGACGCCCGTCGACGTAGGTGCGCAGGCTGTACACGCTCGTGCCGCGGGCGGTGATCTTGATCGGGTCGATGCCGGCCTCCGCCCACACCGACGTGTCATAAGGATCCGCCTCATCCAGCTTGGCCTGACGCTCCTGCTCGGCCTTCTCGCGGGCGGCCTCGGCGGCGGCCTGGGCCTGGTCGATGCGGGCTTCGGCGTCCGCCAGCTGCTCCGGGCTGTGCGACGGCTCGACGACGCGCACCACCTCGTCGATGCTGGCGAGCACCTCCGCCCAGTTGGACAGCACCGCCCGGCCGACGGCGGTCCACTCCGCGTCGCCATCGGAGCCGCCGTAATGCTCCGCGCCGCGCTGGACGTTGCGCAGCACCGAGTGCGTGGCGAAGAACGTCACCGCGCGCTGCGCCTGGCCGACGTGCGCCAGGGACTCCGTGACCTCGAAGACGCCGGCGGCGGTGGCCACGTTGTCGTAGGAGGCGCGACCGGCCAAGGCGTCGGGGACCCCTACCAGGTCGTAGCGATCCTTCACCCCCGGCACAACCCGGTGGGCGGGCAGGGCGTTAAACGTGGCCCACTGCGGGTGCGACGCGAGGTCGTGCGCCGACGTCGACTCGATGTAGCACAGCAGCTCCGCCGGGGAGGAGAAGCCCAGAATGTGGGTGTCGTCACCGAGAAACGCCTGCCACTGAGAGCCATGCTCGACCCAGGTGGGTGCCCACAGCGTGTAGACATCGCCCTGGTTGAGAGACAGCGAGACGGGAACGATCGAACGAGAGCTCATGGCAGCGAAGTCTACCCAACGCCCTAGCCGGTGGGCCGCCAAAACCCCTTGAACGCCATTCCCATGTTGGACGTGCGCAGGGGACTGATCTCGACGGGGCTACCGGCCTCGACGATCTGCCCATCGCCGATGAACATGGCCACGTGGCCCTCCCAGACGAGGAGGTCGCCGGGAAGCAGCTCGTCCTGGCTGACCTGCCGGCCCACCGTCTGCTCCTGCGCCAGCCGCGGCAGTTCCACCCCGGCCTGCCGATACGCCCACTGGGTCAACCCGGAACAGTCGAAGCCCCCGTTGCCGGTGCCGCCCCAGACATAGGGCGTGCCGAGCTGAGTCAGGGCGGCGTCGACGGCGGCCTGGCCGACGCTGTGCGCCGCCGGCGTCGGGTCGGGTGTTGGTTCGGGTGTTGGTTCGGGTGTTGGCTCGGTGGCCGGCTCCGGCAGGGGAGGCGGCGGCTGCTGGGCCGGCTCCGGCGGCGCCGAAAACGACCCCGCGCGCCCGGCCAGCGGGTCGGGGGCGGCGGTCACCTCGTCGAGCGTGGCGGTCGGCTCGGCGAGGTCGGTTCGTAGCTGTTCGAGGCGCGCCATCACCTCCGATCGCGCCCGGGCGGCGAGCAGCGCCACCCCCACCACGGCGGTGGCTTTGGTCAGTGGTGTCGGCACCGCCGCCTGGCCCAACAGTGCCAGCGCCCCGCGGGTGAACTCCACCGCCGTGGCCCCGATGTCGATGCCGCAGTCGACGATGAGGTCATTCGCCCGGGTGGTGGTCTCGTTGACGGTCTCGCGCTCCGACTGATGCCGGTCGACCTCGTCGATAAGCGACCGGGCGTCGCCGCTCATGTCGCGTGCCAGCGCGGTGAGCGTGTCGGCGATGTCCGACGTCGGCAGTGCGGGCAGCGGCTCGGCCGGCATCGCCGCCGGGGTGTGGGAGACGAGCTCCTCCATGACGCTGCGTAGCGAAATCACGGGCACACCCGCTCACCGTGCGCAGCCAGCCGGCCGGCGAGGGCAACGTCGTGCTCCCGGACGGTGCTGGCGAAAAGGTGCGCGTCGACGGCATGGGCCTCGAGGATGCCCGCCAGCAGCCGCGATCGCAGCGCTACCGCCGTGGAGGCGGCGTCGAGGGCGGCGGCGAAGTCGGTGGTGGGGCCGAGCCCCGGCGGGACCTCGCGCTCCGCGGGAAGGGAGGTGGCCAGGGCGTGGGCGAGGAGATCGTGGGCGGACAGTTGCGTGCGGTCTGGGTCGATCTGGAGGTTGTTCATGCTTTCTTAGACCGCGTCAATCCGGGGAGGGTTCCCGCGGCGGCTAGCATGGAGGTTATGAATATCACAGTCGTCGATCACCCCTTGGCCGCCGCCCGCCTGACGATCCTGCGCGACGAGCGCACCGATAACGCCGCTTTTCGTTCGGCTCTCAACGACCTGGGCGGAATGCTGATCTACGAGGCCTCCCGAAACCTGGCCGTCGAGCAGTTCCCGGTCACCACCCCCGTGGCGGAAGCGACGGGCACGCGCCTGCAGAACCCGCCGATCATCGTCCCCGTCATCCGCGCCGGGCTGGGCATGATCGACCCGGCGCTGTCGATGATTACCGACGCGCAGGTGGGGTTCATCGGCCTGGCCCGCAACGAGAAGACTCACGAGCCGGTCCCGTACCTGGAGGCGCTGCCGGAGGACCTCACGGGGCAGCCGGTGTTCGTCGTCGACCCGATGCTCGCCACCGGCGGTTCGCTGCTGCACGCCATCCGCCTGCTCGCCGAGCGGGGTGCGACGGACATCACCGCGGTGTGCGTCGTCTCCGCACAGCCGGGGGTGGAGGCCCTGGCGGAGTCCGGCCTGCCGGTGCGCCTGGTGACGGCGACGATCGACCCGGAGCTCAACGACGACGCCTACATCGTGCCCGGCCTCGGCGACGCTGGCGACCGCCTCTACGGACCGCGTAACATCGACCTGTAGGTCACGACTTATTCGACGGCTTCAGGGGGGAAGTCTTGGATACCACAGCAATACACTGGCCCAGTTACCGCTCAGAGCTGGCCCGACGGGTGCGCGACACGCGCGTGATGCGGGGGATCAGCCAGCAGCGCCTGGCCCGGCTGGCGGGCCTGTCGCGCAACGCGCTCGGCCAGCTGGAGTCGCCCGACGGCCCGAGCCCGCGGGTGTCCACGCTCTACAAGGTGGCTTTTGCCCTCGACGTCCCGCCGATGGTGATCCTTCCCGCGGTGGGGTTGCCCGTGTTTGGGCAGTGTCCGGTGGAGCGGCCGCCCTACGCGGTGAGCTGGCCCTGCAGCCCGGCGGACGTCGAGCCCTTCGACGCCTCGCTGAAGTGGGGGCTTCACCCGGACGATTAGTGAACAGCTTAGTCTAGTACTACACTTTCCCACAGATTTTCGCCGAGGAAGACTGTGGGAAGGATGGCGCCGGCCATGTCGATCACCGAACACGTGAACGCGTGGCTGCGCGAGCACTACGACGACGTCATCTCCTGGCGGCGGCACATCCACTCCCACCCGGAGCTGTCCGGACACGAACACGCCACCACCGAGTTCCTCGCCGGCATCCTGCGCGCCCACGGGCTTACCCCCCACCTCTTCCCGGGCACCGGGCTCATGGTCGACATCGGCCCCGCCGGCGGCGACCGCTTGGCCTTCCGTGCTGACATCGACGCCCTGCCCATCGTCGAGGCCACCGGCCTAGAGTTCTCCTCCATCCACCACGGCGTGTCCCATTCCTGCGGCCATGACGTCCACACCACCATCGCTCTGGCGCTCGCCTGCGCCCTGGCTGGCGCCGACCTCCCGCAGGGCGTGCGGATCATCTTCCAGCCCGCCGAGGAGGTCATCGAAGGCGGGGCGACGGACGTCATCGCCTGGGGTGCGCTGGAGGGGGTGCGCACTCTCTACGCCGTGCACGTCGAACCGAAGCTGCGAGTGGGCACTGTCGGCGTGCGCACCGGGGCGATCACCTCCGCCACCGACATCGTCGAGATCGAGGTCACCGGCCCTGGCGGGCACACCTCACGCCCGCACCTGTCCGCCGACGTCATCTACGGCCTCGGCACGCTGGTCACCCAGCTGCCGGCCCTGCTGTCGCGACGGGTGGACCCGCGCACCGGCACCGTGCTCGTCTTTGGGCAGATCGAGTCCGGTTTCGCTGCCAACGCCATCCCCCAATCGGGCCGGGTGCGCGGTACCGTGCGCACCTCCGACATCGCGACGTGGCGGGTCATTGAGGGCCTGCTCGACGAGCTCGTCACCGCCACGCTAGCCCCGACCGGGTGTGGCCACGTCTTCCGCTACACCCGCGGTGTTCCCCCCGTGCTCAACGACGACGTCGCCACCGCCCTGCTCGCCGACGCCGGGCGGCGCGTCGACCCGCAGGCCATCATCGAGGCGCCCCAATCCAGCGGCGGGGAGGATTTCTCCTGGTACCTGGAGCATGTTCCCGGCTGCATGGCCCGGCTCGGGTGCTGGTCGGGGGAGGGCGACCGTGGAGATCTGCACCAAGGTGACCTGCTCGTCGACGAGCGTGCCATCGCTGTGGGGGTAAGGCTGTTTGCCTCCGTTGCGGAGGAATACTGCTCCACAGGGTTGGCTAACCGCTAGGCTGGGGGTGCTGACGCGTCCAAACATCCGGCCTGAAAGGTTCTGACGACTTCCCATGAAAAAGCGCATTGTGATCATCGGTGGCGGCCCCGCGGGATACGAAGCGGCGCTGGTGGGAGCGAACCTCGGGGCGGACATCACCCTGGTGGAAAAACAAGGCGTGGGCGGCAGCTCGGTGCTCTACGACTGCGTGCCGTCGAAATCTTTCATTGCGGGCGCGAACATCAAAACCGACCTGCGTCGCGCCGAGGACATGGAACTCAACGCCGGCATCGGCAACACGAGCCTGTCGCTGACCGCGCTTAACGCCCGCGTCGTCGAGCTCGCTAACCGCCAGTCCGCCGACATCCACCAGCAGATGCAACGCGCCGGCGTGAGGGTCATCGACGGCCTCGGCTACTTCGCCGAGGAACAGTCGACGACCACCATTCACCACGTCACCGTGGACCTCACCGAGGGCGGCACTGAAACCCTCGAATGCGACATCGTCCTCGTCGCCACCGGCGCCAGCCCGCGCGTGCTACCTAAGGCGCGGCCCGACGGCGACCGGATCTTCAACTGGCAGCAGGTGTACACCCTCACCGAGTTGCCCGAACACCTCGTGGTCGTCGGATCCGGCGTCACCGGCGCCGAATTCGTCTCCGCCTTCGCCGAGCTCGGCGTCGAGGTCACCATGGTGGCCTCTAGGGATAGGATCCTGCCCCACGACGACGCCGACGCCGCCGACACGCTGGAGCGAGTCCTCGCCGAGCGGGGCGTCAAACTAGAAAAGCACGCGCGCGTCGACGAGGTCGTCAACACCGGCGACGGCGTCATCGTGCGCACCGAGGACGGCCGCGTCATCCACGGCTCCCACGCGCTGATGTCCATCGGCTCTGTCCCCAACACGGCCAACCTCGGCCTCGACAAGCTCGGAGTCGACACGACCCCCAGCGGCCACATCAAGGTCGACCGGGTGTCAAGGACCAACATCTCCTCCATCTACGCCGCCGGCGACTGTTCCGACCTCATGCCGTTGGCCTCCGTCGCCGCCATGCAGGGCCGCGTGGCCATGTACCACGCCCTCGGCGAGGGCGTGTCCCCGATCCGGCTCAAGACCGTCGGCCAGGCCGTCTTCACCCGCCCCGAAATCGCCACCGTCGGCCTCAGTGAGCGGGAGATCGCCGACCGGCAAATCCCCGCCCGGACCATCACGCTGCCGCTGGCGTCGAACCCGCGCGCCAAGATGCGCTCGCTGCGCCACGGTTTCGTCAAGATCTTCTGCCGCCGCGGTTCAGGCATCGTCATCGGCGGCGTCGTCGTCGCGCCCATCGCCTCGGAGCTCATCACCACCATCTCCCTGGCCGTCTCCCGGCAGCTCACCGTCACCGACCTGGCCGAAACCTTCTCCGTCTACCCCTCGATGTCCGGCTCCATCACCGAAGCCGCCCGGCGGCTCATCGGCACCGACGACCTCGCCTAACGCGTAAGGTAACGCTCCTCCCGCGACTCCGCGAAGTCCACCACCACCTCCCGGCCCGCCTGCGGAAACGCCCGCTGCGGGCACCCCGAGCGCGCACACACGGAACACCCCGGACCGATCGGGGTGGCCGCCTCGGGGCTCAAATCCAACCCGTCCGAATACACCAACTGGTGCGCCCGGTCTAGGTCGCACCCCAGCGCCACCGCGAACTCTTTCCGGGGGCGGCCGAACCCGCGCGACGCTCCCGCCACGTAGCGCGCCACCCACAGATACGACCGGCCGTCGGGCATCGACGTCACCTGCCGCGTCACCCGATTCGGAGTCTCGAACGCGCGGTGGATCACCCACAGCGGGCACGTGCCCGAACTGCGCGAAAAATGAAAACTCGTCGCCGACTGATACTTCGAGATATTGCCGGCCCGATCCGTGCGCACGAAGAACAGCGGCACGCCGCGCGAGCCCGGCCTCTGCAGGCTCGACAGTCGCTGGCACGTCGACTCGAAACTGGTCGAAAACCGATACGACAACTTATCCACGTCGTAGCGCGTCTCCTCCGCCTGGTCGAGGAATTCCGTGTACGGCAAGGTCACCGCCGCCGCGAAGTACTGCGCCAACCCCAGCCGCGCGATCGCTTGCGCCTCCGTCGACGCCAAGTCGTCCACCAAACCGTCGAGGCTGCCTCGATGCACCGTCAGCGCGTAATGCAGCGCCATCTCGAAGCACAGCTGCGATTCGCGCAACCCCGTGCGCAGCGTCAGAGTGCGGGTATCGACGTCGAACCGCCGCCGCGGCCCGCTGGTGTCTCCCCGAAAGTTGACCGTCACCCCGGCGTCCCGGTCCAGCCGCTCCGACAACCGCCCCACCCGCAACTGCGGCGAACCCAACGACGCCGCCAACCGCTCGCCGGCGACGTCCAGCTCATGAATGTAGTGCCGCGCCTGGAAGAAGTAGTTCTGGGCCTGCGCGTAGGCGCTCGGCGCCGACGGCTGCGGGGGAGTGCGGATGAGCCGCTGCGCCACCTCCGGGTAGCGGCTGGCGATGTCCGCGAGCTGCTCCGACGGCACCCCCGGCAGCGCCTCCCGCAGCGCGGCGACGGTGCGCGCATCCCGATCCGCCGAAAAATAGGACGCATCGACGTCGAACGCCTCCGATAACGCCAGCAGCACGGCGACGCTCAGCGGGCGCTGGTCGTTTTCTAACTGGTTGAGGTAGCTGGTGGAGATGTTCAGCCGACGCGCCATCTCCGCCTGCGTGAGCCGACTGCCGCGGCGCAGCGTCCGGATTCGTCCCCCCGCGAAGAGCTTGGTCATGGTCTGGCACCCCTATGGAAATCCGGTGTGAACTGGCAAATTTGCTCACTTCGCACATTCGCCGCACTAATGCCACTTAACTATACATCCTTCGCTATGAGGTTGGACACGTTTTCGCGGTTAGGGTGATCTGCAACCGATTCGCCCCGCCCGCAATGCCGAAGGAGCAGCCGTGATCAACCACACCGTGCGCACCCACCCCAGCGCCGAAGACTTCCCCTACGAAGAGCACCTCGCCTACAAAATCGCCCGCGTCGCCGCCGACGACGTCGCCGTCCCCACCGACACCGCCGAGATGATCATCAACCGCATCATCGACAACGCCGCCGTCGCCGTCGCCTCCATCACCCGCCGCCCGCCCACCGTCGCCCGTCGCCAAGCACAGGCCCACCCCGCCGCCGACGGCCGCGGCGCCACCGTCTTCGGCATCCCGGGACGCGTCTCCGCCGAATGGGCGGCCTGGGCCAACGGCACCGCCGTCCGCGAACTCGACTTCCACGACACCTTCCTCGCCGCCGAATACTCCCACCCCGGCGACAACATCCCGCCGATCCTCGCCGTCGCGCAACACGCGAATAAGAAAGGTATCGACCTCCTGCGCGGACTTGCCACCGGCTACGAAATCCAGGTCAACCTCGTGCGCGGCATGAGCCTGCACGCCCACAAGATCGACCACGTCGCGCACCTCGGGCCGTCCGCGGCCGCCGGCATCGGCACGCTCCTCGGCCTCGACGTCGACACCATCTACCAGGCCGTCGGCCAGGCCCTGCACACCACCACCGCCACCCGCCAGTCCCGCAAGGGGCTCATCTCCTCCTGGAAGGCCTACGCGCCCGCCTTCGCGGGGAAGATGGCCATCGAAGCCGTCGACCGCACCATGCGCGGCGAAGGCGCCCCCGCGCCGATCTGGGAAGGCGAAGACGGCGTCATCGCCTGGCTCCTCGCCGGACCCGAGCACACCTACACCATCCCGCTGCCCGCCGACGGTGAGGAAAAACGCGCCATCCTCGACACCTTCACCAAGGAACACTCCGCCGAATACCAGGCGCAGGCCATCATCGACCTCGCCCGCCGCCTGCGCGGACGCATCGGCAACCTCGGTGACATCGAATCCATCGTGCTGCACACGTCGCACCACACGCACTACGTGATCGGTACCGGCGCCGGCGACCCGCAAAAGATGGACCCGACGGCGTCGCGCGAGACCCTCGACCACTCCATCATGTACATCTTCGCCGTCGCGTTGGAGGACGGTAAGTGGCACCACGTCGACTCCTACGCCCCGGAGCGCGCCGCCCGGCCGGAGACCGTCGCACTGTGGCACAAGATCTCCACCGTCGAAGACCCCGAATGGACCCGCCGCTACCTCAGCACCGACCCCGCCGAGAAGGCTTTCGGCGGCCGTGCCGTCATCACCCTGCGCGACGGCACCGTCATCGAGGACGAGATCGCCCTCGCCGACGCCCACCCCGGCGGCGCCCGGCCCTTCGGCCGCGAGCAGTACATCGCCAAGTTCCGCGAGCTGGCCGACGGCGTCGTCACCGCCGCTGAGCAGGACCGCTTCCTGGCCGCCGCCGAGAACCTCGCCGACCTCACCGACCTCACCGAGCTCAACATCGTCGTCTCCGACGACATCCTCGCGCAGGCCCCCGACACCCCGGAAGGACTGTTCTAATGCCCCTGTTCGCCCCCGCCACGACGCCCCACGAACGACGCGTCGCGCTGCGCGACTCGCTAACCGCCGACGCGATCACCACCCTGCCCGGCGCGTTCAACCCCCTGACCGCCCGGCTCATCGAGGACCTTGGCCTGTTCAGCGGCGTGTACGTCTCCGGCGCCGTGCTCGCCAACGACCTCGGCTTGCCCGACATCGGGCTGACCACCCTCACCGAAGTCGCCACCCGCGCTGGGCACATCGCCCGCGCCACGACCCTGCCCGTGCTCGTTGACGCCGACACCGGATTCGGCGAACCGATGTCCGCCGCCCGCACCGTCGCCGAGTTTGAAAGCGCCGGCCTTGCCGGTTGCCATTTCGAAGACCAGGTCAACCCCAAGCGCTGCGGCCACCTCGACGGCAAGGAAGTCGTCCCCACCGAGGTCATGGTGCGCCGCATCGCCGCCGCCGCCACCGAGCGCCGCGACGACGCCTTCGTCATCTGCGCCCGCACGGATGCCGCCGGCATCGAATCCGTCGACGCCGCCATCGCCCGCGCCAAGGCCTACGCCGACGCCGGCGCCGACCTCATCTTCACCGAAGCCCTCTACACCCTCGACGACTTCAAGCGCTTCCGCGACGCCGTCGACACCCCGCTGCTGGCCAACATGACCGAATTCGGAAAAACCGAACTCATCCCCGCCGGCACCCTCGAAGACATCGGCTACAACGCGGTCATCTACCCGGTGACCACCCTGCGCATCGCGATGGGCGCCGTCGAACAAGCCCTCACCGACATCGGCACCACCGGCACCCAGACCGCGTGGCTGGACCGAATGCAGCACCGCTCCCGGCTCTACGAGCTGGTCAACTACGCCGGCTACAACGCCGTCGACTCCGCCCTCTTCACCTACTCGCCCGACACCTACGGGTCCACCTTCGACACCCACTAAGGAGAACAATCATGTCCGACACCAAGATCTACAAGGGCCTCGCCGGCGTCGTCGCAGACTACACCGCCGTGTCCAAAGTCAACCCCGACACCAACTCCCTGCTCTACCGCGGCTACCCCGTCCAGGACCTCGCCGCGAACTGCAGCTTCGAAGAAGTCGCCTACCTCCTGTGGCACGGCGAGCTGCCCACCGCCGAGCAACTCGTCGAATTCAAAAAAGAATGCTGGAACAGCCGCGAGCTCAACCAGCGCACCATCGACGTCGTCATGTCCATGCCCCTGGACTGCCACCCCATGGACGTGCTGCGCTGCGCCATCTCCTTCCTCGGCGCCGACGACGAATACCACTTCACCGAAAGCATCGAGCACATCAAGAAAACCGGACGCGCGCTGCTGTCGAAGATCCCCACCATCGTCGCCCTCGACATCCGCCGCCGCCGCGGCGAAGGCTACATCACCCCGCGCAACGACCTCGGCTTCACCGAAAACTTCCTGTGGATGGTCTTCGGCGACGGTCCCGACTCGCCCCTCAACAAGCCCGGCGACGTCGAATGCTTCGACAAGTCCATGATCCTCTACGCCGAGCACTCCTTCAACGCCTCCACCTTCGCCGCGCGCGTCGTCACCTCCACCCAATCCGACGTCTGGTCCTCCATCGTCGCCGCCATCGGCGCCCTCAAGGGCCCACTCCACGGAGGCGCCAACGAAGCCGTCATGCACACCATGATCGAGATCGACGACCCCGCCCGCGCCGACGACTGGGCCAAAGCCAAGCTCGCCCGCAAGGAACTCGTCATGGGCTTCGGCCACCGCGTCTACAAGAAGGGCGACTCCCGCGTCCCCACCATGGAAGCCGCCTTCAAAAAGCTCGCCTCCGAGCACCCCGGCTCCGAAAAGTGGGTCGAGATGTACGACATCCTCGCCCAAACCATGTACGACAACACCTCCATCAACATCCGGCCGAACCTCGACTTCCCCACCGGCCCCGCCTACTACATCATGGGCTTCGACATCCCCTTCTTCACCCCCATCTTCGTCATGTCTCGCATCACCGGGTGGACCGCCCACATCATCGAGCAATACGAAAACAACTCCCTCATCCGCCCGCTCTCCGCCTACAACGGCCGCGACCAGCGTGAGGTCCCGACAGCCTAACCACCCCAGCCACCCACGATGACCGCCTCACCCACACCCCGGGGTGAGTCGGTCATCAATCGTTAACCTAGAACGAACACCCTCCCAATCCGCCCCCAACGTGTTCTAACTAACACAGAAAGGACCTCGCGCCCGTGACCACCGAGCAACTGCCCTCCTTCCGCAAGGTCCTCGTCGCCAACCGCGGCGAGATTGCGGTACGCGCATTCCGCGCCGCGTACGAAACCGGCGCCACCACCGTCGCGGTCTACCCCCGCGAAGACCGCAACTCCTTCCACCGCCCCTTCGCCGACGAAGCAGTCCGAATCGGCACAGAAGGCGCCCCCGTCAAGGCCTACCTCGACATCTCCGAAATCATCCGCGCCGCGAAACGCTCCGACGCCGACGCCATCTACCCCGGCTACGGCTTCCTCTCCGAACGCGCCGACCTCGCCCGCGCCTGCCGCGACAACGGCATTACCTTTATCGGCCCGACGCCGGAAACCCTCGACCTCACCGGCGATAAATCCGCAGCCGTCGAAGCCGCCAAGGCGGCGGGCCTACCGGTACTGCGCGACTCGGAACCGTCGACGGATCCGGACACGCTCGTCGAATACAGCCAGGATTTCACCTTCCCCATCTTCGTCAAGGCCGTCGCCGGCGGCGGCGGACGCGGTATGCGCTTCGTCGAAACCCCGGAGCAGCTACGCCAGCTCGCTGCCGAGGCTTCCCGCGAGGCGGAGGCCGCTTTCGGCGACGCGCACGTGTACCTGGAGACGGCGGTCATCAACCCGCAGCATATCGAGGTACAGATCCTCGCCGATTCCCAAGGCAACGTCATCCACCTCTACGAACGTGACTGCTCCCTGCAGCGCCGCCACCAGAAGGTCGTCGAGATCGCACCCGCCCAGCACATCCCAGCCGAGCTGCGCGACCGCATCTGCGCCGACGCTGTCCGTTTCTGCCAACACATCAACTACCAGGGCGCCGGTACGGTCGAATTCCTCGTCGACGAGTCCGGCAACCACGTCTTCATCGAGATGAATCCACGCGTTCAAGTGGAGCACACAGTCACCGAGGAAGTCACCGGCGTCGACATCGTCAAGGCCCAGATCCACCTCGCGGCCGGCGCCACCCTGGAGGAGCTTGGGCTGCGGCAGGACAGCATCGGCCTCGTCGGCGCCGCGCTGCAATGCCGCATCACCACCGAAGACCCGAACAATGGCTTCCGCCCCGACTCCGGCGTCATCACCAGCTACCGTTCCCCGGGCGGCGCAGGCGTCCGGCTCGACGGCAGCGTCGCCGTAGGAACCGAAATCACCCCGAATTTCGACTCGCTGCTCGTCAAGATGACGTGCCGCGGTGCCGACTTCCAGCAAGCCGTGCACCGCGCACTGCGCGCACTGAACGAATTCAAGGTCGGCGGCGTGTCGACCAACATCGGGTTCCTCCGCGCACTCCTGCGTGAACCGGAATTCCAGAACGAACGCATTGACACCGGGTTCATCAACGCCCATCCGCACCTGCTCGACGCTCCGTCGGCCTCCGACGCCCACGACCGCATCCTCCATTTCCTGGCCGATGTCACGGTCAACAAACCCAACGGGCCTGCGCCGACGCGTATCCAACCGTGGCGCAAGCTGATGAATGTTGACCTCGACGAGCCCCGTCGCCGCGGCTCCCGTGACGAGCTCCTCGAACTCGGCCCCCAGGGCTACGCCAGCAAGATCCGCGCCCAGCGCGCCCTCGGCGTCACTGACACCACGTTCCGCGACGCCCACCAATCCCTCCTGGCCACACGCGTGCGAACGGACACCCTCATCCACCCGGCGGTCGCCACCAGCCACCTCATGCCGCAACTGTTCTCCGTGGAAGCGTGGGGCGGCGCCACCTACGACGTTGCCATGAGATTCCTCTACGAGGACCCGTGGAAGCGGCTCGACGCGCTGCGCGAAGCGATGCCGAACATCAACATCCAAATGCTGCTGCGGGGCCGTAACACCGTCGGCTACACCCCGTACCCGGAATCGGTCACGAGGGCATTCGTCCAGGAAGCAGCCGATTCCGGCATCGATATCTTCCGCATCTTCGACGCTCTCAACGACGTCTCCCAGATGCGCCCCGCTATCGACGCGGTCTTGGAAACCAACACCACCATCGCCGAAGTCGCGATGGCCTACTCCGGAAACCTCCTCGACCCCCACGAGGACCTCTACACCCTCGACTACTACCTCAAACTGGCCGAGAACATCGTCGACACCGGCGCGCACATTCTTGCCATCAAGGACATGGCCGGCCTCCTGCGACCCGCCGCAGCCGCCAAACTCGTGGCCGCTCTGCGCAAGGAATTCGATCTGCCGATCCACGTCCATACCCACGACACCGCCGGCGGCCAGCTCGCCACCTACCTCGCCGCTGCCGAAGCCGGCGCCGACATCGTCGACGGCGCCTCAGCCCCCCTCGCAGGTACGACATCCCAGCCATCCTTGTCCGCCATCGTCGCCGCCTTCGCCAACACTAACCGCGACACGGGCATTGCCGAAGCTGCCGTTGCCGAGTTGGAACCGTATTGGGAAGGCGTGCGTCAGGTCTACGCGCCCTTCGAGTCTGGCATCCCGGGGCCAACGGGCCGCGTATACCGGCACGAAATCCCGGGCGGGCAATTGTCGAACCTCCGTACGCAGGCGACAGCCCTGGGCCTTGGCGACCGCTTCGAATTGATCGAAGACGCCTACGCTGGCGTGAACGAAATCCTGGGCCGGCCGACGAAGGTAACCCCGTCGTCGAAGGTTGTGGGTGACCTGGCGCTGTCCCTGGTCGGAGCAGGCATTACCCCGGCCGAATTTGCCCAAGATCCGCACAAGTACGACATTCCGGACTCGGTCATCTCCTTCCTCCGAGGCGAATTGGGTACCCCTCCGGGCGGTTGGCCCGAGCTCACCGAGAAGATCCTGGAGGGTCGTGGTCAGGGACACGCACCGATGGTCGATGTGTCGAAGGACGATGAGTCGAAGCTGCGGTCTGCGAACCGCCTCGATCGTCGCGCAACTCTGGATCGGCTCCTGTTCCCGAAGCAAGCCGCTGAGTTTGCCGAGCACCGTCGGCTGTTCGGCGACACGTCGCTGCTCGAGGACCATATCTTCTTCTACGGTCTGCCGGAGGGCGTCGAGACAGTTGTGCGATATGGGGATGCCGAGGACCAGCGGACGCCGATGGTGGTGAGGCTTGATGCCATCGGCGAACCGGACGATAAGGGTATGCGGTCCGTCGTCCTCACCGTCAACGGACAGATCCGGCCTTTGCAGGTTCGTGACCGTAACGTGGAATCCAACGTGGCCGAGGTGGAGAAAGCGAACCCGGCCGAGGCTGGGCACGTGCCGGCACCGTTCGCCGGCGTGGTGACCGTGTCAGTGAAGGCCGGTGACGCGGTGAAGGCCGGTGAACCGGTAGCGACGATTGAGGCTATGAAGATGGAAGCCTCAATTTCGGCCACTATCGATGGCACGGTGGATCGTGTCGCGATTTCGGGTGCGACGAAGGTGGAAGGCGGCGATTTGATCGTCGTCGTGAAGCCGGCGGAGTAGGCGCTAGATCAGGTTCATGGCGCCGCGCTGGTTGGCCGGGTGTTCGCTGAGCCGTGGTGGACCGCCTCCGGGAGGTAGCCACGACACCCTGCCTCGGTGTCTCAATAGCCGGCCTCGGTGTGGCAGGCCGTTGACCCCGTTGTGGTATCCGCAGGCAGTGCACAGATTGACCGGGTTGGTGCCGCCGCCGTGTTGCCACTCGACGAGGTGGTTGATCTGGCTGGTGATGGCCGGTTGGTGGCAGTCGGGCCAGGGGCATACCGGGTTTTCGAGCATCGCGAGGTGGCGTTGTTTGAATTCGGCGAAGCGTCGTGTGTGGTAGAGGTTGATCGGCCCGTCGACGGCGGAGAATAGTCCGACGTAGCCGTGTTCTGCGAGAGTGGCGTTGACGTATTCGGCGCCGGTCATGGTGGTGCCGTCGTCGCAGGCGAGGAGGATGTCGCTGGCGTCGGCGCCGGTTGTTCGTGCTTGTTCTAGGGCGATGGCGTCGTCGAGGCCGATAATGAGGTTGCGCACGTAGGTGATGTCGCCCAGGTCGTGGTCGCCTTCGAGTAGTTCGAGGAAGGCGCGGCCGAGCTGCTCGGTCGACGGGTGGGGGTCGTCGATCAGCGCGAGGGTGCTGGCGAGCAGCCGGCGTCCGGTTTCGAGAGGCACGCTGAGGCTCAGCATTGTGCGGCGTCGTTCATGGTCGTGGCGGAAACGGGCGCGAGGCGCGTCGTCGGTGCCTGGTTCGGCGGCTCGGTTGAGTTCTTCGAGGCGCTGACGGGCGCGGCGCTGGATGGTCGTGTAGTCGCCGTCGATGGCCGCGAGTTCGCGCCGCAGTGGCCAGCGTCGGCTGGGGTCTTTCACTCGGCGCGCGTAGGAGTTGATCATTACCAGCGTGTCCGCGGAGTGCTCGAGGCGGATGGCGTCGGCGAGTGTGTCAGCCTGCTGCCGGGTATTGCGCGTGGCGCCGAGCAGGTCGGCGGCGGTGCGGACCCAGGCGCGGGCGTCGGCGAGGGGGATTCCCGTGAGGTCCGCGAGTTCGCGGGGAACGGCCTCGTGCGCGGCGCGGAGGATGTCCACTCCTCGTCGCTGGAGGGCGTTGATCTCGTCGATGATGCTCACGCCGCTTACGCTATTCGCGGCCGGGGTGGAAAGCGCGCCGACCGCGGGTCGGGGTGTGGATAACCCGCCGGGTCGGCGGGTTGGTGTGGATAACTAGCCGTTATCCTTGGCGAGCCACGGGGTCAGGGCGGCGACGGTGGCCCGGGTGCCGAGGTCGAGGGTGGGGTCGAGCTGCGGCACGAATTGGGGGGAGTGGTTGCCGGGTGCGGTGGCCGGGTCGGGGAATCCGCCGACGATCCAGAAGGTGTAGGGGACGTCGAAGGCGTTGGGCACGTCGGGGAAGTCCTCGGAGCCGGCGAACGGGTCGTAGGAGCCGGTGGCGTCGTCGCCGAGCAGCTCCTTGAAGGATTCCGTGACGCGGTGGGTGACGTCCGGGTCGTTGACGAGCAGCGGGAAGAGGTCGGAGTATTCGAACTGCGGCTCCTGGGCGCGGGCGGCGGTGCACAGGCCGCGGACGATGCGTTCGATGGCGCCGTGGAGCTGCTCTTGGACCTCGGCGGAGTAGCAGCGGGTGTTGAGGTCGAGGACGACTTCGCTGGGGATGATGTTGGACTTCGCGCCGCCGTGGATCGCGCCGACCGTGACGACGGCCATTTCTTGGGGTTTGATTTCCCGCGACACGATGGTTTGCAGGTTCATGATGACGTTCGCGGCGAGCACAATCGGGTCGACGGACTTTTCGGGCATGGAGCCGTGCGATCCGGTACCGCGCAGCGTGACCTTGATGGTGGACGCCGTGGAGAAGGAGACGCCCGCGTTGGTCGCGACCGTGCCCATGGGCAGGACGCCCATGACGTGTTGGCCGAGCATGATGTCCGGGGTGGGCATGGCGTCCGTGATGCCGTGGGCGACGAGGTCTTTGCCACCCTCGGCGGTTTCTTCGGCGGGCTGGAAGACGGCTTCGAAGGTGCCGGACCACAGCTCGCGGTGGGTTGCCAGGAAGCGGACGGTGCTGATCAGCCAGGTGGTGTGGAAGTCGTGGCCGCACATGTGCGCGACGGGTACTTCCGTGCCGGTCCGCTCGGAGACCTGGGTGGCGGTGGAGGCGTAGTCGACGCCGCTGTCTTCTTTGACCGGCAGGGCGTCGAAGTCCGCCCGCATGGCGACGGTGGGGCCGTCACCATTGGTGAGGACGGCGACGACGCCGTGCCCCACACGCTGGCCGGGCACGCCGGCGTCGTCGAGCTCGGCGAGGATGCGCTGCACGGTGCCTTCTTCCTGCATCGACAGCTCCGGGTTCTGGTGGAACCACTTGTAGAGTTCCTCACGGGCAGTGCGCGTGTCGTCGAGGTAGGCGACGGCGGCGCTGTAGAGGCTGGTCATGGGTGTTTCCTTTCGGGTTTAGCGGGTTGATGTTTTCTTTCCGAGCATAGTGAGCACGAGGAGGCAGGCTGCGACGAGGAAGGCGATATTGACGTAGAGGCCGATGCGGGCGGCGTCGAGGGGGTTGCCGGTGGTGGCGATGGCGGTGTAGACGGAGCCGGAGATGGCGACGCCGATGCCGCCGCCGAGGGAGGATGCCATTTTGTAGACGCCGGATCCGGCGCCGGTTTGGTCGGCGGGGAGTTCGGAGAGGGCCATGGAGATGGAGGGGGTGGCGTAGAGGGCGAGGCCGGCGCCGAAGAGTCCGAATCCGATGACGACGAGGACGTAGTAGACGGTGGAGGGCAGGAAGGTGAGGCTCATGAGGACGGTGGCGACGGCGAGGGCACCGGGGCCGGCGGCCATGGTCATTTTTGCGCCGAGTGTGTGGATGGCGTTGACGGAGATTTTGAGGAAGAGGATGAGGACGATGGGGTAGGCGAGGGTGAGGTAGCCGGCGGTGGCGGTGCTGAGGTGGTGGCCTTGTTGGAGGGCCCAGAGGGTGAGGGGGATGATGCCGACGGAGAGGTTGACGAGGAAGTTGGAGATGGTGGCGGCGGTGAATCCGCGGTTGCGGAAGACGCCGAGTCGCACGAGTGGGTTGGGGGAGCGTCGTTCGACGGTGAAGAAGGCGGCGAGGAGGCCGGCGGCGGCGACGGCGGCGAGGATGGTGGCGGTGGAGGCCCAGCCCCAGGTGGAGCCTCGGGTGATGAGGAGTTGGAGGGCGAGGAGTCCGATGGCGAGGGTGATGACGCCGGGGATGTCGAAGCGCTGGTTGGTGGTGGTGTTGGCGCGGGATTCGGGGATGTGCCGGGTGAGGAGGATGGCGGCGAGGGAGAAGGCGGCCGAGAGGAGGAAGGTGCCGCGCCAGCCGACGGCGGAGTTAGCGAGGACGCCGCCGACGATGGAGGCGAGTCCGGAGCCGCCGAAGGTGCCGAACGCCCAGAGGGAGGAGGCGCGTTCGCGGTCGTCGCCATCCCAGTAGGCGCCGAGCAGCGCCATGGAGGAGGGCATGATGGCGCCGATGGACATGCCTTGGAGGATGCGGCCGAGGAGGAAGAGGGGGACGGCGAGGGCTCCGGCGGCGACGGCGAGCAGGAGGCAGCCGATGATGTTGAGGAGGCAGCCGAGGGTGAAGATGCGGACGCGCCCGAGGTTGTCGGCCAGTCCGCCCCAGGCGACGATGAGCATGCCGGACAGGAGGGAGGATAGGGCGATGGCGGTGGTCATCGTCGGCGCGGACATGCCTAGTTCTTCGGCGATGCTGGGGCCGGTGTTGAGGAGGGTCTGGGCGAAGAGCCAGAAGGTGAGCAGGCCGAGGATGAAGCCGGTGAGGGCGCGGTTATCACCGCGGTAGGTTGTGGTGGGACGCGACATGCCTTCGATTATATGTCCTCGGTCACATGTATCGGGCTGTGTTGCGCTTCCTTAACTAGGCGTTGTCGGCGATGGTGAGCAGCCGCTGGTTCTTGCTCACTTGGCTTCCGGGGGCGGCGTCGAGGTTGGTGACGGTGCCGGTTTTGTGCGCGACGACGGGGGTTTCCATCTTCATTGCCTCCAGGACCAGCAGGGTTTCGCCCTCGGTGACGGTGCTGCCTTCGGTGACGTGGCAGGCGACGATGGTCGCTTGCATGGGTGAGGTGACGTCGTCGCTGTGGGCGACGGCGGTGGCGCGGGGGCGACGCCTACTGGCCGGGCGGGTGGTGGCGAGGCCGAATCCGGCGGGTAGGGCAACCTCGACTCGTCGGCCGTCGATTTCGGCGACGAAGCGTTCGCGCCACGGGGCGGAATCGGCGGAATCGGCGGTGTCATCGCCGGTGTAGGCGGTGAGGGTGTTGTCCCAGTCGTCGTCGAGCCAGCGGGTGTGGGTGGCGCCGTTGAGGAAGGCGGGGTCGTCGAGCAAGGCGCGGTGGAAGTCGACGACGGTGGGTAGGCCCTCGATGCGGAATTCGGCAAGGGCACGCCGGGCGCGGGCGATGGCCTGCTCGCGGGTGGCGCCGGTGATGATGAGTTTGGCGAGCAGGGAGTCGAAGTTGCCGTCGACGGTGCTGCCGGGGCGCACACCGGAGTCGACGCGCACGCCGGGGCCGGCGGGCTCGTGGTAGTGGGTGACCTGGCCCGGCGCGGGCAGGAAGCCGAGGGCGGGGTCTTCGCCGTTGATGCGGAATTCCAGGCTGTGGCCGCGGGTGGCGGGAGTGTCGGGGAGGTCGAGGGTCCGGCCTTCGGCGATGCGGATCTGTTCGGCGACGAGGTCGAGGCCGGTGGTTTCCTCGGTGACGGGGTGTTCGACCTGCAGGCGCGTGTTGACCTCCAGGAAGGAGACGAGGCCGTCGGGGGTGACGAGGTATTCGACGGTCCCGGCGCCGACGTAGCCGGCGGCGCGGCAGATGTCGCGCGCGGAGGCGTGGATGCGGTCGCGCTGGGCGTCGGTGAGGAAGGGCGCGGGTGCTTCCTCGACGAGCTTTTGGAAGCGGCGCTGGATGGTGCAGTCGCGGGTGCCGACGACGGCGACGTTGCCGTGGGTGTCGGCGAGGACTTGGGCTTCGACGTGGCGGGCGCGGTCGAGGTAGCGTTCGACGAAGCAGTCGCCGCGGCCGAAGGCGGCGGTGGCCTCGCGGACGGCGGAGGCGAAGAGCTCGGGGATCTCCTCGCGGGAGTGGGCGACCTTCATGCCGCGGCCGCCGCCGCCGTAGGCGGCCTTGATGGCGATGGGCAGGCCGTGGGCGTCGGCGAAGGCGAGGGCGGTGTCGGCGTCGGTGGACGAGGTGGAGGAGCCAGGTGCCATGGGGGCGTCGACGCTGGCGGCGACGCGGCGGGCGGTGACCTTGTCGCCGAGGGCGGCGATGGCCTCCGGGGTGGGACCGATCCAGATGAGGCCGGCGTCGGCGACGCGGCGGGCGGCGTCGGCGTTTTCGGAGAGGAATCCGTAGCCGGGGTGGATGGCGTCGGCGCCGCAGCGCTGGGCGAGGGCGATGATGGCGTCGACGTCGAGGTAGGCGCGCCCCGGCAGGTCGCCGGGCAGGTGGAAGGCTTCGTCGGCGTAGTTGACGAAGGGGGCGTCGGCGTCGGAGCCCGCGTAGACGGCGACGGTGTCGATGCCGAGGTCGCGCGCGGTGCGCATGATGCGCAGGGCGATCTCCCCCCGGTTTGCCACGAGAATTTTAGTGATCGGTGAGACCTGAGTGGTCACGAATCAAGACCTTCCAGCCGGGGTTCGCTAACCGTCACAGACTAGCAAAGCTCGCGTTCGATAGGCGCTTGGACAAGGTTGCCCCATTCGGTCCAGGAGCCGTCGTACACGCGGACGTCGGTAAAGCCGAGGAGGTAGCGCAGGATGAACCAGGTGTGGGCACTGCGGGCGCCGAGGAAGCAGTAGACAATGACCGGCCGGCGGGTGTCGAGCTGGCTGAAGTACGCGGCGGTGTCGGCGGCGCTGAGGAAGTAGGCGTTGGGCTGGGTGGCGTGTTCCCAGGGGATGTTGATCGCGCCGGGGATGTGGCCGGGGCGTTGCATTTCGTAGCTGCCCTTGGCGGTGAAGACGGGGGCGCGGGTGCCGGCGTAGTCGGCGTGGTCGCGGGCGTCGACGATCTGGACGTCGCTGCCGATGGCGCCGCGGACTTCGTGGTAGAAGGCGCGCAGGTCGGCGTCGGCCCGTTCGACGACGGGGTACTCGGTGGGTGGGTACATGGGTAGGTCGAAGGAGGTGTCGCGTTCCTCCGCCATCCAGGCGTCGCGGCCGCCGTCGAGGAGGCGGACGTCGGGGTGGCCGAAGAGCTCGAAGACCCACAGGGTATAGGCGGCCCACCAGTTGGCGGTGTCGCCGTAGATGACGACGGTGTCGTCGCGGGAGATGCCCTTGGCCTTCATGAGCGCGGCGAAGCGTTCGCCGTCGATGAAGTCGCGGGTGACGGGGTCGTTGAGGTCCCGGGCCCAGTCGATGCTCACCGCCCCGGGGATGTGGCCGATGTTGTAAAGCATGGTGTCTTCGTCGGATTCGACGACCCGCAGGCCGGACGTCCCGAGCCGGGCGGACAGCCACGAGGGGGTGACGATTTTGTTCGGGTGGGCGTAGTGGGCTTGATCGGAGGCAGGGTCGGTGGAAAGGCTCACGTCGGTAATCCTTGATGTGTCGCGGCGGTTATCGTTGACTGTACCGGCCGGGGCGCTAATTCATCACGCGAGGGGCTGAATCGTGTTCCGCACCACATCGGGGGTGGAGGTGTTCGACGCGGCGTTGTGGTCGCCTAACCTGGGCATTGCTGATGTGATCGCACATGCACCACACCGACCGAAAGGTAGCAGCTCAATGCACAAAGCAATTGTTGTCTTCGAAGTAGAGGGCGGGTCTGACAAGGGGCCCGACGGCCACCGCAAGGACACCATGCCGATTGTCAACGCCATTATCGACGCCGGCTGGCATTCTGAGGTCGTCTACTACCATCCGGACAACGCCGCGGAGATCTTCGATCGGGTCTCCACCGAGTTCGACGCGTATATTTCCCGCGTCAACCCCGGCACCATCCCCGGCGGCGAGAAGGGCTACTTCGAGCTGCTGACCAAGCTCGCCGACGCCGGCCTGGTGGGCATGTCCACCCCGGCGGACATGATGGCCTACGGCGCCAAGGACGCCCTGGTCAAGCTCAACCAGACCCCGTTGGTCCCGGAGGACACCGCCGCCTACTACGAGGTGGAGCAGTTCCACGAGACGTTCCCGACGTCGCTGTCCTACGGCGAGCGGGTGCTCAAGCAGAATCGTGGTTCCACCGGCGAGGGCATCTGGCGGGTGCGGCTGGCCGACGCCGAGCTGGCCGAGACCGTCACCCCGGGCACCGCCCTGCCGCTCGACACCGCGCTGAAGTGCACCGAGGCCGTGGATAACAAGACCCACGACTACACCCTCGGCGAGTTCATGGACTTCTGCGACCAGTACATTATCGGCGACAACGGCATGCTCGTCGACATGCGTTTCATGCCGCGCATCGTCGAGGGCGAGATCCGCATCCTCCTCGTCGGCCCGGACCCGGTGTTCATCGTGCACAAGAAGCCGGCCGAGGGTGGGGATTCCTTCTCCGCCACCTTGTTCTCCGGGGCGAAGTACACCTACAACAAGCCGGAGGAGTGGCCGGAGCTGCTCGACATGTTCGAAAAGGCGCGCCCGGTCATCGCCGAGAACCTCGGCGAGCAGGGCGACGTGCCGCTGATCTGGACCGCCGACTTCATGCTCGACGACGCCGAGGACGGCTCCGACACCTACGTGCTCGGCGAGATCAACTGCTCCTGCGTGGGCTTCACCTCCGAATTGGACATGGGCATCCAGCAGAAGGTGGCGGCGGAGGCGATCCGCCGCGTCGAGGCGCGCTAGGTACAGCGCTCGCTACAGCAGGGCGTCGACCGCCGCCGGGTCGGCGTCGACGAGCATGTCGCGGCAGCGGTCGTACTCCGCGGTGTCGCCGATCGCCTGCGATGCCTGGGCCAGCGCGGCGATGGCGCGCAGCACACCCTGGTTCGGCTCGTGGCTGGCGGGCACCGGGCCGAAGCCCTTCCACCCGTTGGCGCGCAGGCGATCCAGCGACCGGTGGTACGCGGTGCGGGCGAAGGCGTAGGCGACGATCCGATCCTCGGCGCTGTTGGCTCCGGCGAGCCGGGCCTCGGCGTGCGTCGCCCATGCCAGCGGCGACGCCGGGTACTCGGCGAGGGTCTCGGGGAGGGTCAGGTCGGCGCCGGCGGCCGCGGCCGGGTCGGCGGGCAGGAGGATCGGTTCGGGGGCGAGGAGATTACGTGAGGGGGCCATACGCGCCCACTCTAGCCGTCGTCGGAAGCCGACCAGAAGTCGCTGACGGTGAATCCCAGGGCGTACAGGCCACGGCGGACCACGGGCAGCGACAGCCCGATGACCCCGGAGGGGTCGCCCTCGATGCGGTCGATGAACCAGCCGCCGAGCGCTTCCAGTGTGAACGCGCCCGCGCAGCCGAACGGCTCCCCGGTGGCCGCGTAGGCGTCGATGTCGGCCGCGGTGGCGTCGGCGAAGTGGACCGTCGTGCGGCCGGTGTCGATGAACGACGATCCGCGATATATAAGGCAATGCCCGGTCAGAAGCTCCCCGGCGCGGCCGGCTTGGGCGTGCCAGCGTCGTACCGTCTCCGCGGCGGTGTACGGCTTGCCGTGCAGCTGGCCGTCGATGAGCAGCATGGAGTCGCCGCCGATGATGACGTCGTTGGGGAAGGCCGCCGCCACCGCCGACGCCTTCGCGACGGCGAGTGCCTCGACGACGTCCCGCGGGGAGTCGTACTGCGCTTCGATGGCGCGTTCGTCGACGTCGGCCGGCGCGACGAGTGGGGTGACGCCGGCGGCGGTGAGCACCGCGAGCCGGGAGGGGGATTGGGAGGCGAGAACGATCCTAGGGCGCATCGGCCGTCACCAGGCCCGGTAGGCGTTGGGGTTGAACACGGTGCCGCGCTGGTAGGGCGAGGTAGGCCGGCCCCAGCGGTTGCGGTCGTAGTCGGCGCGGGCACAGGCCTGGTCGCGCAGGCGCGTGAGCACGTCGGTGAGGGCGGCGACCTCGGCGGCGGTGGGGCGCCCGCCGAGGATCTCAAGGGTCAGTTCAGCCATGGTGAGTCCTCCGGCGGGGTTAGAGCGGTAGGTTGCCGTGCTTCTTCGGGCGGGTGGCCACGACCTTGCGGTCGAGCAGGCGCAGGGCCTCGGCGAGGTGATCGCGGGTGTGGGCCGGTTCGATGACCGCGTCGACGACGCCGGTTTCGGCTGCCACGTAGGCGGTGAGGTGCTCCGCAGCCCAGTCGGCGGCGGTGACGGGCAGCAGGGCGGCGGCGGTGTCGGCGTCGTGCGCGGCGATCTGCGCAGTGGGCCACGCGAAGGCGAAGTCGGCGCCGAGGGCCTTCGACCCCAGGGCGAGGAACGCCGGGCCGAGGGCGCTGCGCGTGACGAGGCTGAGCGTGCCGACGGTGGCGTCGGCGAGGGCGAAGGCGAGCTGGGCGACGGCGCGGCCGTGGCCGGGGTCGGCGACACCGGGCGAGTCGACGACGAACACCAGCGGGATATTAAAGGAATCGCAGAAGCGGAGGAAGCGGGCGGCGTTGGTCATCCCGGCCGCGGTGAGGTGTGCGCCGTCGGAGGCGATGACGCCGACGGCCCGCCCCGCGATCCGGGCGAGGAAGGTGCGCAGGCGGTGGCCTTCGGCGCGGAGTTCGAGCAGGCTGGCGGCGTCGACAATGCCGGCGAGGACGTCGGTGACGTCATAGGTGCCGGCCGGGTCGTCGGGCAGCACGGCGTTGAGGGCGGCTTGTGCTTCGGGCGTGGGGCCGGCGGGGTCGTCGGGCCGCGGGGCCTCGGCGAGGTTGTTGACGGGCAGGTAGCCGACGAGGCGGCGGGCGAGGTCGATGCCTTCGGCGTCGGTGCGGCAGTGAAGATCGGCCGTGAGCGCGTCTGCGGCCGTGTTGTCGACGCGGATGACGACGTCGGCGAGCTGCGGCGCCAGCGCCGCCAGCCCGGTGGTGTCCCCAGCGATGAGTGCGATCTGCGGCACCAGGCCGGACGCCTCGGTGGCGGCGCGCAGCAAGCGCCCGTAGGCGGTGAGGGCGGCCAGGCCCTCCACCGCACGGGTGCCGGTGCCGGCGTGCACGGAGATCAGCGGCACCCCGGTCTTGGCGGCGAGCTCGTACACCTTGGCGATCTTGTCGGCCGTGACCTCGCCAACGGCCCCGTCGAAGATGGTGTCGTCGTGGGAATACACGCACACCCGCCGGCCGTCGATGGTGCCGTAGCCGGTGACCACGCCGTCGGTGGCGGGCCGGGTGCGGTCCAGCTTGAAGTCGGTGACCCGGTGGCGGGCGAGGGCGTCCGTTTCGACGAAACTGGCGTCATCGAGCAGCTCGACGACGCGTTCCCGGGCGGTGCGTCGTCCGGCGGCGTGAGCGTCGGCGATGGCCTGCTCGCCGAGCGGGGCGGCCGCCTCGGCGAGGCGTGCCCGCAGGTCGGCCAGCTTGCCGGCGGTCGTGGCGGGGTCGGGTGCGGCAGTCATGCCAGACAGTGTAGGACACGCGGTGTTCTACAGTGGTGAGCGTGATCGATTATCAGCTGCTCCGCGCCGAGCTCACGCCACGGCCCTTCGCCCAGGTGGATTGGGTGGACTCGACGGGGTCCACCAACGCCGACCTGCTGGCCGCCGGCCCGCGAGACGCGGTCGCACTCCTCGCCGGGGAGCAGACCGCCGCCCGCGGCCGGTTGGGGCGCGCGTGGACCAGCCCGGCTGGGGAGCAGCTCGCCGCGTCGCTGTCGCTGGTGGTGCCGGCGGCCGACGCCGGCCGCCTGGGGACGTTGCCGCTAGCCGTGGGCGTGGGCATCGTCGACGCCATCACGGCTTACCTGCCGCAGGCTGGGCTGAAGTGGCCGAACGATGTGTTAGTGTCCGGCCGGAAGCTGTGCGGGGTGCTCGCCGAGGCGGCGGCGGTCGACGGGGGTTTCCACGTCGTCGTCGGCTTCGGCCTCAATACCGCCATGCCCGCCGCCCACCTGCCGGTTCCCCACGCGACGTCGCTGCTCGTGGAGGGCGTCGAGGTCGACCCCACGCGCCTGGCCGTCGACGTGCTCACCGGAGTCGCCGAGCGCCTAGCCCAGTGGCGGGCCGGCGACGCCCGCCTGCTCGCCGACTACCGCGACGCCTGCCTCACCCTGGGCCGCCACGTGCGGGTGGACACCCCGCAGGGCGAGGTAATCGGGGTGGCGCAGGCCGTCGCCGACGACGGTCGCATCGCCATCGACGGGCAGTGGTTCTCCGCCGGGGACGTCACCCACCTGCGCGGGTGGTCGCAGTGAGACTACCGGCCCTGCTCGACGGGGAGTTCGTCCGCCTGGACTACACCGCCCCGGCGTCCGTCATGGTCTTCCCGCTGCTGGAGTTCCTCGCCATCACCGGGGTGGTGTGGATGGCCATCGGCTTCGTTGACAACCCCACGACGATGTCCTTCGACCCGGCGGTGCGCGCCGCCCTCGTCGCGCTGTGGACGGGGCTCGGCACGTGGCGCTTCGCGCTGCCGTTGCTCAGGGCACGCCGCCAGCGGATCATCCTCACCAACCGCCGGCTCATCCTGCGCCCGCCGCGTTTCGGGGCGCGGGCGGACATCATCCCGCTGGCCCAGATCCACTCGGTGCGCAAGCACCGCTCGGGATTGTCCATCGCCGTCTACGGCCTCGACCGACCGCTGTTCGTCCCCGACGTGCCGCGGGCGAAGCGGACTGCCCAGCTCATCGAGTCCCGCGTATAGTAGGCACCCGTGAGAAATGACGCCGCCCACGCCCCCGGAATGCCCGTCGTCGCCGTCGTTGGCGATGGCCAACTAGCCCGCATGATGCAAACGGAGGCGATCGAACTCGGCGCCTCCGTGCGGCTGCTCGCCGGCGCCGACGACGCCTCCGCCGCCCAAGTGTGCGCGGACGTGGCCCTCGGCGACTACCGTGACCTCGCCGACCTGCGCGCCGTCGCCGCCGGCGCCGACGCTGTCACCTTCGACCACGAACACGTGCCCAACGAGCACCTTGACGCCCTCATCGCCGACGGCGTCAATGTGCAGCCGCGCCCCCACGCCCTCATCCACGCCCAGGACAAGCTCGTCCAGCGCACCCGCCTCAGCGAGCTGGGGGTGCCGGTGCCGGATTTCGCGGCCGTGGACAGTGTTGCCGACGCCCTTTCGTTCTTCGAGCGCGTCGACGGCCACGTGTGCCTCAAGGCGCGGCGCGGCGGCTACGACGGCAAGGGCGTGTGGTTCCCCGATACCGCCGAGGAGCTGGCGGACCTCGTCGAGGACCTGCTCGGGCGCGGGGTGCCGCTCATGGCCGAACGCAAGATCGCCTTCGAGCGGGAACTGTCCCTGCTCGTCGCCCGGCGGCCCAGCGGCGAGGTGCGCGCCTGGCCGGTGACCGAGTCCGTGCAAGCCGGCGGGGTGTGCGTCGAGGCCGTCGCCCCGGCGCCGTCGGTAAGCTCGGAGGAAGCCGACTACCTGCTGAGCCTGGCCGCCGCGGTGGCCACCGACCTCGACGTCACGGGGGTGCTCGCCGTGGAGATGTTCGCCTACCGCGACGATGCCGGCCACGCCGCGTTCGCCGTCAACGAGCTGGCCATGCGCCCGCACAACACCGGCCATTGGACGCAGGATGGCTCCGTGACCAGCCAGTTCGAGCAGCACCTGCGAGCGGTGCTCGACCTGCCGCTCGGCGATACCGCCCCCACCGCCGCGGTGACCGTCATGGCAAACACCCTCGGCGCCCCGGAGCAGCCCGACTTAGGCGTCTATGAGCGCTGCCGGCAGGTGTGGCAACGCTACCCGCAGGCCAAGATCCACCTGTACGGTAAGACCTACCGCGCCGGGCGCAAGCTCGGCCACGTCAACCTCAGCGGCGACGACCCGGAGCGCACTCGCGTCGCCGCCCGCCGGGCCGCTGACTTCCTCGTCACCGGCGTCTGGCCGGACGGCTGGACGGACTCTAGCACCAAGGAGCAAGCATGACCCCTCTCGTAGGCCTCATCATGGGATCCGATTCGGACTGGGACACCGTCGCCCCGGCCGCGGAGGTCCTCACCGAATTCGGCGTTCCCTTCGAGGTGGGGGTGGTGTCCGCGCACCGCACCCCGCAGAAGATGCTGTCCTACGCCACCAGCGCCCACGAACGCGGCCTGAAGGTCATCATCGCGTGTGCCGGCGGCGCCGCCCACCTGCCCGGAATGGTCGCGGCGGCCACCCCGCTGCCCGTCATCGGCATCCCCCGGGCGCTCAAGGACCTCGACGGGCTCGACTCCCTGCTGTCCATCGTCCAGATGCCCGGCGGCGTGCCGGTGGCGACGGTGTCCATCGGCGGGGCGAAGAACGCCGGCCTGCTGGCCGTGCGGATCCTCGGCGCCGGCGACGACCGCCTCACCGCCGCGATGGCCAGCTACCAGGCGCGGATGGCCGAGGAGGTCGCCGCCAAGGACGACGCGCTGCGCGAACGCCTCCTCGGCGAACACTAGGACAACCCGCACGGCGTGGATACCGTCGTCGTGCTCGGCTGCCAGGTCGCCGACGGCCAGCCGCGGGCCGTGTTGGAGTCGCGGCTGCGCCGGGCGCTGGGCGTGCTTGAGCAGCACCCGGACCTGCGCGTCGTCGTGAGCGGCCGCGGTGAGGCCGAGGTCATGAGCGACTGGCTCCGCCACCACGGCGTCGACCCCGCCCGGATACTCTGCGAACCCGCGGCCACGGACACGAAGGACAACCTCGACCACGCGGCCCGGCTCGCGACAGGCACGACGCGGTGGATCATCGTCACCAGCGACTTTCACGCTCTCCGGACGCGGCTGTGGGCGCGCCACCTGGGCCTTTCCGCCCGCGTTGTGCCCGCGGCGACGCCCCGTGGCAACCGGGCCAAGCACTACCTGCGAGAAGCGGGCGCGCTGCTCTACACCCTGGCCCGGCTCGCCGCGGCTACAGCAGCCGCTCGGTGGCCTTCTCTGCGGCGGCGATAGCGTCGATGCGCTGCGTCGATGCCGGCGGGACGACCACGACGCAGGACCCGCCGGCGGCTAGCGGGCGCAGGACCCGCTCGGCGAAGTCGGCGTCGTCACGCCACCCGAGGCTGAGCAGGCGCCGCGCCGCGCCGTCTGGGGCGACCACATCGGGCAGTGCCGGGGCGTCACCATAGTAGTAATCGCCGTAGAAGCGCACGATGGGGCCGAAGTCGATCACCCCGGGCGGCAGCGCGAGGCCGGTTTCCTCGACGCCGCGGCCGAAGGGGTCGTCGGTGAGCGCGAGGACGTCGACGCCGGCGTTCGCCCACCGCGCGCAGCCCTCGACGGTGGTGAACACCGCCGCCACCGGGGTGTCGCGGGAGGCGTTAACCGTGTACGGCACCCGGGCGGTCAGCGCGCCGAGGGCGATGACCGCGGCCTGCCAGCTGGGCGGGAGGTCGATGACGACCATCGCGTCGCCGTCGGGGAACAGCTCCAGTTCCTCCAACAGGAGGTTGGCGATCTTCGACGCCCAGTTGTCCAGCGTCTGGGCAGAGAAGTCCATCCGCACCGAGGCGGCGTCGTTGTAGACGGTCAAGCGCGGGGTGGCCGGGTCGGCGGCGAGGAGGTGGGCGAGTAGCTGCATGGCGCCCACTGTATATATCCTGTGGCGTTTTTTAGTTAATGCAGGTGGGCGTGGAGCCGCCGACGCCGATCATCGGGGTGGTCACCGCCATGGGGGCGATGGCCACGGATTCGCCCGCGGTGGGGCCGGTGAAGTTGTCGGCGGTGACGACGATGAGGACGCCGTCGACGCCCTCGGCCTCGGTGATGGGGAGCCCACCCAGGAGCTCGGAGAGTTCCAGCGCCGCCGGGTCGGAGGAGTCGGAGGCGACGATCTGTGAGCTGAAGTACGCCCCCGGGGTGGCGTTGCCCACGGTGGTGACGGTGAGCCCCTGCTCGCCGAGCCAGCCGCCCACTCCGGCGGCGAGTCCGTCGGTGCTGCCGGCGTTGAGGACGTGAACCTCGACGGCGGCGAGTGCGTCGCTGATGGGCTCGTCGGGGGCGAGTTGGTAGCTCGTCTGCGAGGCGGGGGAGGTGGGCTGGCCGGTGGCGCCGCTGCGGAAGAACTCGTGGACGGCGGAGACGTCGACGGTGACCACGGATTCGCCGTTGTCGCCGACGCCGTCGGTGGCGGTGACGGGGATGGTGGCGAAGTGGATGTCGGAGCTGGCCAGGTCGCTGAGCTGGGTGGCGAAGCTCATGAGGTCCCAGCCTTGGTCCAGGGCCACCGATTGGCGGATGGCCTGGGACATGTCGGCGAGGCGCTGCGGGTTGGTGAGGGTGCCGGTGGACAACACGGTGTCCGCCATGGAGGCGAGGACCGCCTGCTGACGGGTCATGCGGTCGAAGTCGCCGTTGGGCAGGCCGTGTCTTTGCCGCACGAAGGCCAGCGCTTCGTAGCCGTCGAGGGTTTGGACGCCGGCGGGGAAGTCGGCGCCGGAGTAGGGGTCGCTGACGGCGGCGTTGAGACAGACTTCCACGCCACCGACGGCGTCGACGAGCGCCGCGAATCCCGACAGCCCCACCTCCGCGTAGTGGTCGATCTGCACGCCGGTGAGGCTGTGGATGGCGTCGAGGAGACCGGAGCGGCCGGCCTGCATCGCCTCGTACTCGGCGCGCACACTGGTGGGGTCGAGGGTGGCGGAGAGTTCGTCGAGCTTGGCGACCCGGTAGCTGTTGTAGACCGCGTTGATCTTGAGGTGGCCGAACTCCGGGTGGTCGATGTACGTGTCGCGGGGGATGGAGACCGCCGTGGCCTGGCCGCCGTTGTCGGGGATGCGCACGACCATGAGGGTGTCGGTGTTTTGCACGGCGATGTCGTCGCCGACGTGGAGCTTTTGGAGTTCCTCCGCGCTGAGGGAGTCACCGTTGGCGGCGGCGCGGGTATCGCGGCCGACGAGGAGGATATCGGTGGCGTTGTCGTCGTCGCCGGGGGCATCGGCGCCGAGGTCAAGCCCGCTGGCGGAGGTGATATCGTTGCCGAGCTTTCCCACTGCCGCGTAGCCAGCGCCGGAGAGCAGGATCACGAGGCTGGAGGCGATAACGAGGGCTGATTTCAGCCCTCGGCCACCGAGTTGGGGGCCGAAGGCGGCGCGGTAGGGCGGGCTCTGAATGGCGCGTACCTGGCGATGCGGGGTTGACACGGGCGCGTGCCTCCAAAACTATCCGGCTGTTCTTACCGAGAAATTGTAGGACACTGCCCGGCGTTTGTGAGTTAACCTCCCTGCCGTGGCGCCGGTAGCATCCGGAGGTTGTGAAGCTTTCAACCCCTGTGACTGTGGTGACCGTGACGTATTCCCCGGGCCGGCACCTGGCGGCGTTTCTCGATTCGCTGGCGGGTGCCTACGCGGGCCCGGTGCGGGTGATCGTGGTGGATAACGGCTCCACCGACGGCGCCCCGGAGGCGGCTGCCGCTGCCGATGACCGGGTGGAGCTGCTCAGCGGGGGCGGCAATGTGGGCTACGGCGCGGCGATGAACGCCGGGGTGCGCCATGCGGGCGCGGGCGCCGGCGACGTCCTCATCCTCGCCAACCCAGACGTCGTTTTCGAGCCGGGGGCCATCGACGCCCTCGTCGAGGTGTTTGAGCGGTACCCGCAGGCGGCGTCGGCAGGGCCAAGGATCGTGGAGGCAGACGGGTCGACGTACCCGTCGGCGCGCCGGGTGCCGTCGGTGGCCACGGGGGTGGGCCATGCGTTGTGGTCGAAGGTGTGGCCCGGCAACCCGTGGACGCGCCGGTACCGGGCGGATGCGGTGATGGACGTCGAACGCGAGGCGGGGTGGCTGTCGGGTTCGTGCCTGGCGGTGCGACGGGAGGCGTTTAGCGCCGTCGGCGGGTTCGACGAACGCTATTTCATGTACCTCGAAGACGTGGATCTGGGGGATCGCTTTGGCCGGGCGGGGTATCTCAACGTCTATACGCCGGCGGCGCGGATCCGGCACGAGCAGGGCCATTCGACGAAGCCTCGGGCGGCGTCGATGGTGCCGGCGCATCATCGCAGCGCCTACCGCTTCCAGGCGGATCGTCACCCGGGGTGGGCGGAGTGGCCGCTGCGAGCGCTGCTGTGGGCGGGGTTGCGGGCCCGGGCGTGGCTGCTGACGCGACCAATTCCCCGTAGGTGATCGGTGAGTTTCCTGTACACGCGTGGGAAATACCCCCGCGGCGGCGTCGACTGCGTAGCTTAGTAGGGGTAGTTCTTCATAATCTACGTCGAAGTGAGGTTGACGAACCATGTCCTCCATGCCGATTGCCGGCAGCACCGACGCGGTCATCCTGGTGGGCGGTCGCGGTACGCGCCTGCGTCCGCTGACCGTGAATACACCGAAGCCGATGTTGCCCACCGCGAACTACCCGTTCCTCAAGCACCTGCTGTCACGCATCAAGGCGGCGGGGATCACCCATGTGGTGCTGGGGACGTCGTTCAAGGCGGAGGTGTTCGAGGAGTATTTCGGTGACGGCTCCGACATGGGTTTGGAGATCGAGTACGTCGTCGAGCAGGAAGCGCTGGGTACGGGCGGCGCGATCCGCAATGTCTACGATCGGCTGCGCGCGGATACGGTGCTGGTGTTTAACGGCGACGTTCTCGGCGATACGGACATCAACGCGGTGTTGACGACGCATCGGGACAAGGACGCGGATCTCACGATGCACCTGGTGCGGGTGCCGGACCCGCGGGCCTATGGCTGCGTGCCGACGGACGCCGACGGCAACGTGGTCGCCTTCCTGGAGAAGACGGAGGATCCGCCGACCGATCAGATCAACGCCGGCTGCTACGTTTTCCGCCGCGAGTTGATCGAGGCTATCCCGGCGGGCCGGGTGGTGTCGGTGGAGCGGGAGACGTTCCCGCAGATCCTGGAGGCTGGCCGGAAGTTCGTCGGCCACGTGGACGCCTCCTATTGGCGCGACATGGGCCGCCCGGATGACTTCGTGCAAGGCTCAGCCGACCTGGTTCGAGGTATCGCGCACTCGCCGTTGCTGGCGGGGCGCACGGGCGAGGCGATCGTCGACGAGTCGGCGGGTGTGGCCGGCGGCGTGTTGCTGCTGGGCGGCACGTGCGTCGGGCGAGGCGCGGAGATCGGCGCCGGGTCGCGCATTGATGGCTCGGTCATCATGGATGGGGTGACGGTGGAGCCGGGCGCGATGATCCGGGATTCCATCATCGCCGCCGGGGCGAAGATCGGCGCTAATGCGCGGATCAGCGATTGCGTTATCGGCGAAGGGGCGAAGATCGGCGCGCGGTGCGAGCTGCGCGACGGGATGCGCGTGTGGCCGGGCGTGGACATCCCGGACACGGGAATCAGGTTCTCCTCGGACTCGTAGTCCTCGCTTCGCAGCGACGCCGTCCCCGGCCCCCACCCTTGTGGCGGGGGCCTTCATTATGTCTACATGTAGTACCCCCGCTAAATGCCCCCGCCCTGAAACTCCAGTGACTGGTGGGACTGAAAGTGACTGTGGCCTGCCACTTTTCTGATAAAAAGCTGAACTTCTCGCGCATAGGTTGACGCCATTTAGTACCCACCGGTTAAATCGCACACAAGTGAGAATCGAGTGCGCCCCAGCTCCCCGGCGCCGGGTCAGGGGAGGGCGATCCTGCGGGCAGCGGGGCCCCACGGGGGACCACTTTCAGTGCATGAGAAAAGGAGAACTGGCGTGGACGACACGGCTAACAACGCCGTTCTCCGTGATGGGACGGTGCTCAACATGGCGCTGGACGAGCTGTTCAGCGCGGTCGAGCAGGACTGGCAAGATCAGGCGCTGTGCGCCCAAACCGACCCGGAGGCCTTCTTTCCCGAAAAGGGCGGATCCACCCGGGAAGCAAAGCGAATCTGCCAGGCCTGCGCGGTGCGTGACGAATGCCTGGAATTCGCCCTGGAGCACGACCAGCGCTTTGGTGTGTGGGGCGGGCTGACCGACCGGGAACGTCGCCGCCTGCGCCGCGACATCGGCTAGCTGCTAGTCCTCGAAGTAGGGGTCCACGTCTCGTGGGCTGAGGTTGAGGTGCTGCGCCACCAACACGCTGAGCACGTGGCGCAGCAGGGTGGCGCGCTCCTCTGGGTTCTCGCAGCGGGCCTCGACCGGCTGCCGAAACACCACCAGCCGGGCGCGCGTCGGCCGGCCTGCCGAGTCAATCCCCGCGGCGAACAGCCGCCCGAGCGGCACCGGACCGTCGGCGACGATGTCGTCGGACAGCACCGTCGACGCCGGGTTGAGCCGCATCCGCGGGATCATGTCCACCGCTAAGTCCAGGTGTGCCAGTTCGTCGCTGAAGCGTTGCACGATCGGCGCGTAGGCGTCGAGCACGGCCATGTCGAAGCGCTCCGAACGCGTCCTCGCCCGCGGAATGGCGTGGGGGAAGATCGGCCCGCGGGGCCCGCGGCCGTGGCGGTCTCGAAAAGCTCTCACATGCACGCCCCTCACCCTAGGCCGGCTCGCTCGCGGGAGCGGTCACGCCACGCCGCGGCCCGGGCGCCGATCGCGGTGTTTGACGCAGGCGTTACAGTAACAGGCGTGGCTCAGTATCGACGTTGTTCCCGACCAGGCTGCGGCAAACCCGCCGTCGCCACCTTGACGTACGCCTATGCCGAGTCGACAGCCGTCGTCGGGCCGCTGGCGGCGGTGAAGGAGCCGCACGCCTGGGACCTGTGCGAACGCCACGCCGGGCGGATCACCGCCCCGCTGGGCTGGGATCTGGTGCGCGTGGAAGACATCGAGATCGACGACGACGAGGACCTCATCGCCCTCGCCGAGGCGGTCCGGGTGGCCGGGCGGGTCACGAGCGGGCTCGTGGACGCGGACTACCCGGCCGGCGCGGACCCCATCGACCGGCCGAACCCGCACACGTTGGCCGACCCGGCCGACCCGCTGACCTCCGAGCACCCGGTGTTGCGCACGAAGCGGGTGGCGGCGGACAACCGTCGGCGCCGCTCCCACCTGCATGTGGTGCGTGAAGATGAGCCGAAAGGCTCAAGTTAGCCCCGCAGTTGCGCTAACCAGGCCGGGCGTGGCGGTAGGCTTCAGGGGCATAACCTAGACCGTTTTCGTTGTGAAAGGCCTGATGCCCCGTGACCGTTTCCCGTACCGCCGAGTCCCTGGCGAGCGTTATCAAGGCGTACGACGTCCGTGGCGTCGTCGGCGACACCATCGACGCCGCCCTCGTGGCCGACATCGGTGCCGCCTACGCCCGCATCCTGCGCGGCGAGGGTGAGACGCAGGTGGCGGTGGGCTACGACATGCGGCCGTCGTCGCCCGAGCTGGCGCGGGCCTTCGCCGAAGGGGTCACCGCCCAGGGGCTCGACGCCGTCCTGCTGGGGCTGACCTCCACGGATGAGCTGTACTACGCCTCCGGGGAGCTCGGCTGCGCCGGCGCGATGTTCACCGCGTCGCACAATCCGGCGAAGTACAACGGCATCAAGCTGTGCCGGGCGGGAGCGAAGCCGGTGAGCCAGGATTCCGGGCTGGCAGAGATCACCCAGGCGCTCATCGACGGTATCGCGGGTTACGACGGCGAACCGGGCACCCTCAGCGAACGCGACGTCCTCGCCGGCTACGGCGCCTACCTGCGCAATCTGGTCGATCTCAGCGCCAACCGCCCGCTCGTGGTGGCGGTCGACGCCGCCAACGGCATGGCGGGGCTGACGATCCCGGCTGTGTTCGACGGCCTGCCGCTGGACATCCGGCCGCTGTATTTCGAGCTCGACGGCACTTTCCCCAACCATGAGGCCAACCCCCTGGACCCGGCGAACCTGGTGGATCTGCAGAAGTTCGTGGTCGCCGAGGGCGCAGACATCGGCCTGGCCTTCGACGGCGACGCGGACCGCTGCTTCGTCATCGACGAGCGCGGCAACCCCGTCTCCCCGTCGGCGATCACCGCCTTGGTCGCGAAGCGGCACCTCGCCGAGCACCCGGGGGCGACGATCATCCACAACCTCATCACGTCAAAGGCGGTGCCCGAGATCATCGCCGAGGAGGGCGGAACGCCGGTGCGCACCCGCGTCGGCCACTCCTTCATCAAGGCCACCATGGCCGAGCGGCAGGCCGTGTTCGGCGGCGAGCACTCCGCCCACTACTACTTCGCCACGTTCTTCAACGCGGACTCCGGCCTCCTGGCGGCCATGCACGTCCTTGCGGCGCTGGGCTCCACGCAGGAGCCGCTGTCGGAGCTGATGGCCTCCTTCGAGCGCTACGAGGCCTCCGGCGAGATCAACTCCACCGTCGCGGACCAGGCGGCCGCCACCCAGGAGGTGCTCGACGCCTTCGCCGACCGCATCGAGTCGACGGACCGCCTCGACGGGGTCACCGTGGAGCTTAAGGGCACGAAGGCGTGGTTCAACCTGCGTGGATCGAACACGGAGCCGCTGCTACGCCTCAACGTCGAAGCCCCGACGCGTAAGGAGGTCGACGCCCTGGTGGCCGACGTCCTCGCCGTCGTGCGGAAGTAGGCCCACCATGACCGGTGGCGAGTACTTCGACGGGTCCCGCTACGACGCGGAAACCGTCCGCTTCTTCGACGTCGCCCACGAGGGCGCCCAGCTGCGCACGGTTGCCGCCGCGGCCGGCGACATCGCGGCGGCGGTGGGCGGCGTGCCGCGCAGCGTGGTCATCCTCGCCCCGGACTACCTCGTGCGAGTTAGTGCCGCGGTGGCGGTGCAGCTGCGTTCGCCGCTGGCGGTGCCGATCGTGGTGGTCGCGCAGCTGCCCGCCTACGTGGGCGCGCTTGACGTCGTCGTGGTCCTCACCGACCGTGGCGACGACCCGGCCGTGGCGCAGGCTCTGCTCACCGCGGCCCGCCGCGGCGCCCGCGTCGTCGTGGCCGGTCCCGCCCGGGGGCCGATGGTAGGAGACATCGCCGACGCCGCCGACGCCGGCACCGTCGTTGCCGTTCCGGCGCTACCGACCGTGTCGGGGACGTCGCCAGCCCGCGCCATCGCCACCGTGCTCGTGGTGTGCGACGCCGTCACCGGCCACGGCGAGCTCGCCGGGGATCGATTGGCCGCCGTCGCCGACGCCGTCGACGCCGACTTGGAGCTGCTGTCCCCACAGCGCGACGCGAGCATCAACCCCGGCCGCCAGCTCGCCGCCGCCACCCGGGGCGGCACGGTCGTGCACACCGCCACCGAGGACGGCGGTCCCATCGCCGCGGCCGTCGCACGTCTCGCCGCCGCCATCTGGAACGCCCAGGGCATGCCGAGCGGCTTCGTCGACGCCGCCGATCTGCCGGCCGCCGCGGAGCGCGCCGGCGTGGGCACGGTGGACGCTCTTTTCCACGATCCCTTTCTTGACGGCCCCCACGATTTGCTACCGTTGACGTTTATTGTGTGGGCGGCTAAAGAGCCCCCGGTGGCCAATTCCTTCGCGGTGCCGGTGCCCGACGGGTGCGTAGCCCAGCCGGTACGAGACGCGGAGACCGCGCTGCGGCTGGTAACCAGAGCCCTCGCCGCACCCACCTATGATCCAGAAGAACTAAGCACGTAAAGGACGACGTTCGTGGAGCTGCTCACCGGGACCATGCGCAACTACCCGTGGGGGTCGAGGACCCTCCTCGCGGACCTCCGCGGCGCCGAGAGCCCATCGCCGAGGCCGGAAGCCGAGCTGTGGTACGGCGCCCACCCGGGTGCCCCGGCGACCGTCGACGGGCGGCCGTTGGGCGAGCTCATCGCCGACGACCCCACGGCGGCCCTCGGCGAGCGCCTCATCGAACGCTTCGGGGCGGAGCTGCCGTTCCTCGTCAAGCTGCTCGCCGCCGGCGAACCGCTGAGCCTGCAGGCCCACCCGTCGCTTCAGCAGGCGCAGGAGGGCTACGCCCGGGAGGACGCCGCGGGCATCGACGTGGCGGCGAGCGACCGCAACTACCGGGACCGCAACCACAAGCCGGAGATCATCGTCGCGCTCACGCCCTTCCGCGCCCTGTCCGGCTTCCGCCCGGTAGCGGCCACCCGTGAGTTCTTCGCCGCGTTGAACTGCCCGGCGCTCAACCACTACGCCCCGATCCTGCAGGGCAGCGACGAAAACGACGACCTGCGGGCCCTGTTCACCACGTGGATCACCATCCCCGCGGCCACTCGCGTCGCGCTCATCACGGAGGTCGTCGCCGCCGCCGAGGCCGCGCTGGCCGGCGCCGAGGATCTGCCGGAGTGGATCGCCCAGGCGCTGCGCGTGGTGGTCGAGCTCAACGACCGCTACCCCGGTGACGTCGGGGTCCTCGGGGCGATGCTGCTCAACGTCATCGAGCTCGCGCCCGGGGAGGCAGCGTTCACCGACGCCGGCCAGCTCCACGCCTACCTGGAGGGCCTCGGGGTGGAGGTCATGGCGAATTCGGACAACGTGCTACGCGGCGGCCTGACCGCCAAGTACGTGGACGTGCCCGAGCTGGTGCGGGTGCTCGATTTCTCCGCCACGCAGGACGTGCGCGTCGGCCGGCGCGACGACGGCACCTACGAGGCGCCGGTGGATGACTTCGTCCTCGCCCGCCACCGCCTCGCCGCGGGGGAGAGCCGGCGCCTGCGCGTCGACGGCGCCCTCATCGCGGTGTGCACCGCGGGTGAGGCTGTGTGCGAGGATGCCGCCGGCGAGCGGCTCACCATCGCCCCGGCCGACGCCGTGTGGGTGCCGGCCGCCGACGGCGACGTCGTGGTCACCGGCGGCGAGCAGGGCGCCGAGGTCTTCGTGACGACGGCCTAGCTGACGGCCCCTACTCGGCGGCGGGCTCGTCGACGCTCGCCGGCTCCTCAGCCGGCGTGGGTGCCGAGGGCTCCGCGGCGCGGGTGGGCTCCACCTGGCTGGTCGGGCTCACCGCGTCCGACGGGATGGTGCTCGGTTCGGTGACGAGCTCGGGCCCGCCGATACCCGGCGTCGGCGTCACCGAACCGGGGGTGGGCTCCGGGGTGCCGTCGTCGGCCGGGGTTACCCCACCCGGCTGGGCCGGCGCCGGCTGGTTCGGCTCCGGCCGGGGCGCGGGGCGAGGCGCAGGGCGGTTGTCCGCGGAGACGAAGCCGGCGATGTTTTCGCTCCGGTTGCCCCATACGCGGCGGTGCCAGGCCTCGGGCTTGGGTTCTGCCAGCGGGGCGTGAGCGCCGGACGTCGCGGGCTGCTCCGGCGCGGCGTCGGTGCTGCTCGTCCGCTCCGCGGCGGTGGCTCGCTCGGACGGCGAGGAGGTGGCGCTGACCAGGGACGCGCCGGCGGGGGAGGGGCTATCGGGAGCGGTGGCCCACCACACGACGGCGGCAATGACAGCAGCCGCGACCAGCCCACCGACTAGGAAGATCGAGGCCTTGGCCTGGTCCTTCTTCATCGTCCGACGCACCTTCTCTCGGGGTCTGGTAACAGTTAGGAAACAACGTATCAGAGGCGCCAGTCGGTTTCCATGCCCGCGCTCAACCCCGCGGGGCGCATACTGAAAAGAAACATACCTACAAGGAGATTGAGGGATGAGCACCTGGGATTCGGCGATCTTCGCCGAGGATGTGAACGAGGACTTCCTCGTCGAGCTGGACGAGCTGAGCGACGACGAGGTGGTGGATGCAGTCCGCGACGCGTGCCTGCTCGCCGGCGACGACCCCACCGAAGAGGAGCGACTCGTCGGTTTGGCGGCCGCGACGATCGCGGCGATCTGGGCGGGCGCGCCGTTTAGCGCCGGCGACGTCGCCGAGGAGCACCGCTTCATCACGGGGCTGTCCGGCACCGTCGACGAGCAGCTGTCCGCCGCGGCGGCCGCGGTGCTGGATCAGGTGGCCGACGAGCACGACGTCGAACAGTTCCTCGAAGCCCTCAGCTAGGGTTGTCCCTTAAGGCCCGTGGCCTGCCCACCGATCATCAAGGAGTTAGTTTTCCCACTATGACCACCCCCTTCGACTACAAGGTTGCCGATCTCTCCCTGCATGAGGCGGGCCGGCATCAGATCCGCCTCGCCGAACACGAGATGCCGGGGTTGATGGCGCTTCGTGAGGAGTTCGCCGACGAGCAGCCGCTCGCCGGCGCGCGCATCGCCGGCTCCATTCACATGACGACGCAGACCGCGGTGCTCATCGAGACCCTCACCGCCCTGGGCGCCGAGGTCCGCTGGGCGTCGTGCAACATCTTCTCCACCGAGGACCCGGCGGCGGCGGCAGTCGTCGTGGGCAAGCACGGCACCCCGGAGAACCCGCAGGGCGTGCCGGTGTTCGCGTGGAAGGGCGAAACCCTGGATGAGTACTGGTGGTGCGTCAATAAGATCTTCTCCTGGGGCGAGGGCGTGTACCCCAACATGATCCTCGACGACGGTGGCGACGCCACCATGGCCGTCATCAAGGGCACCGAGTTCGAAACCGCCGGTGCCGTTCCTGCCACCCCGGAGGGGGCCTCCGACGAGGAGATCGCCTTCTACGGGATGCTGCGCACCGTCCTGGCCGAGCAGCCGGGCAAGTTCACCGCCACCGCGGACAGCGTGCGAGGCGTGACCGAGGAGACCACCACGGGCGTGCACCGGCTGTACCACTTCGCGCAGGCCGGAGTGCTGCCCTTCCCGGCGATGAACGTCAACGACGCCGTCACGAAGAGCAAGTTCGACAACAAGTACGGCACCCGCCACTCCGTCATCGACGGTCTTAACCGCGGCACGGACATGCTCATCGGCGGCAAGCACGCACTGGTGTGCGGCTACGGCGACGTCGGCAAGGGCGTCGCGGAGGCGCTCAAGGGCCAGGGCGCCAACGTCTCTGTTACCGAGGTGGACCCGATCAACGCCCTGCAGGCGATGATGGAAGGCTTCGACGTCGTCACCGTCGACGACTTCATCGCCCAGGCGGACATCGTCATCACCGCTACCGGCAACCGAGACATCATCTCCTTCGAGCAGATGCTGAAGATGAAGGACCACGCGGTGCTCGGCAACATCGGCCACTTCGACAACGAGATCGACATGCACTCGCTGCTGCACCGCGACGACGTCACCCGCACCACCATCAAGCCGCAGGTGGACGAGTTCACCCTGCCCAATGGCCGGTCCATCATCGTGCTCTCCGAGGGTCGCCTGCTCAACCTGGGTAACGCCACCGGCCACCCCAGCTTCGTCATGAGCAACTCGTTTGCCGACCAGACCATCGCGCAGATCGAGTTGTTCACGAAGTCCGAGGAGTACGACAACGAGGTCTACCGGCTGCCCAAGCACCTCGATGAGAAGGTCGCCCGCATCCACGTGGAGGCCCTCGGTGGCCAGCTCACTGAGCTGACCAAGGTGCAGGCGGAGTACATCGGCGTCGACGTTGCCGGCCCCTTCAAGCCCGAGCACTACCGCTACTAATGATCGTCACGGTCGAGGGCATTGACGGCGCCGGCAAGAACACCCTCGTAGAGCGCCTCACAGCACCCCTGGGGGCGCGACGGTTGTCCTTCCCCCGGTATGAGCAGTCCATCCACGCCCAGCTCGCCCAGGAGGCGTTGCACGGCCGGATGGGGGATCTCACCGACTCGGCCTACGCCATGGCGACCCTGTTCGCCCTGGACCGCCACGGCGCCCGGGACCTGCTCGAGGCCTATGTCGGCTCCCCGGAGGTGCTGGTGCTGGACCGCTACGTCGCGTCGAACGCGGCGTACACGTGGGCCCGCACCGGCGACCAAGCGGCCGCCGACTGGGTGGCCGAGTTGGAGTTCTCCCGCCTCGGGCTGCCGGAGCCGGACCTGCAGATCCTGCTGGCCACCGACCCGGTGGAGGCGCGTCGTCGAGCCCGCGGGCGCGAGCAGGCGGACGCCACCCGGGCCCGGGACGCCTACGAGCGCGACGCCGGGCTTCAGGAACGCACCTTCGCCGCCTACCAGGCGCTAGCGCAGCGATCGTGGCATTCGCCCTGGCTGGTCACTGCCGACGCTAACGAGGCACTGGCTACAATGAGAACAACATTGTTTTCCCCCAGCGAGTAGGCAGGATTGTCATGGGCGCAAAGATCCTCGTTGTTGACGACGACCCCGGCATTTCCGAGATGCTAACCATCGTGTTGGAAGCCGAAGGCTTCTCACCCGTCCCGGTCACCGACGGCAACGAGGCCGTACCCGCCTTCCGGGAACACAACCCGGACCTCATCCTCCTCGACCTCATGCTGCCGGGCGTCAACGGCGTCGACATCTGCAAGATGATCCGGCACGAGTCCTCGGTGCCCATCATCATGCTCACCGCCAAGACCGACACGGTGGACGTGGTCCTCGGCCTGGAGTCGGGCGCCGATGACTACATGACCAAGCCGTTCAAGCCGAAGGAACTCATCGCCCGCATCCGGGCGCGGCTGCGCCGGCTGGAAGGCGAGGAGGAGCCCGAGATCATCGAGGTCGGTGACCTGCGCATCGACGTGCCCGCGCACACCGTCAAGCGCGGGCACCAGGAGATCTCGCTCACCCCGCTGGAGTTTGACCTGCTGCTGCAGCTCGCGAGCAAGCCGGGGCAGGTGTTCTCCCGCGAGGAGCTGCTCGAAGCCGTGTGGGGCTACCGGCACGCCTCGGACACCCGGCTGGTCAACGTCCACGTCCAGCGTCTGCGCGCGAAGATCGAGCAGGATCCGGATCAGCCGAAGATTGTCCTGACCGTCCGCGGCGTCGGCTACAAGACCGGAAAGGCCGATGCCTAGCGGCCCTTGGCGGCGCCGCGCCGCAGAGTTCGGCGGTGTCCTCAACTCGCTTCTGCGCCGGATCCAGGACTCCTGGCGGACCTCCATGCAGGTCCGGGTGGTCGGCTCCATCACCGCCGCCACGGCGCTGGTCATGGTCCTGCTCGGCTTCGGGCTGGCCGTCATCTTCGGACAGTCCATGTTTCAGACGCGCATCGACATGGCCAACAATGAGATCGACCGGGCACGCATCGTCATCGAGGAGCGCATCGAGGCCACCGCCTCCAGCGGCTCCATCCAAACGCAGCTCGACGCCGCCCGCGCCGCCCTGGCCCAGGAGCTGCAGACCGGCCGCAACAACAGTGGGCTCTACGACGCGGTGCTCGTCGTGCCCGACCATGACGGGGCGACGGTGTCCTCCCCGGAGGGCTACCACGTGCCGCGGCCGCTGACGGACATGGTGGCCTCCGGGGTGGTGGCCTATCAGTTCATCGATACCGAGCGCGCCGACGGCACCACCTTCGCCTCCCTCCACATCGGCACCCCCACCGCCACGGAGATCCCCGGGTTGCAGCTGTACCTCGTCATGTCGCTGGACGCCGAGGCGCAGACCATGCAAACCGTGGACACCATGCTGGCCTTCGCCGCCTGTGTCATGGTGGCGCTGCTGGGTTCGATCATGTGGTTTATGACCATCCAGATCACCGGCCCGGTGCGCGCCGCCGCCCTCGTGGCGCAGCGCCTGGCCGCTGGCCACTTGCGCGAGCGGATGGAGATCCGCGGCGAGGACGAGATGGCGCGCCTGGCCTTGAGCTTCAATGACATGGCGGACAAACTGTCCACCCAGATCGAGCAGCTGGAGGAGTACGGCGAGCTGCAGCACCAGTTCACCTCCGCGGTGTCACACGAGCTGCGCACCCCCTTGACGTCGATGCGCATGGCCGCCGAAATCCTGGCCGACGAATCCGACGACCTCTCAGCGGCGGGCAAGGTGGCGTCGAAGCGCATGCTGCAGGACCTTGACAGCTTCGAGTCGCTGCTCATCGACCTGCTGGAGATCGCCCGCTTCGACGAGCAGCGCGCCGTCCTCAACGATGAACAGACGGATCTGTCGCAGTGCGTGCGCACGGCGTGGACCCAGTCGCGAACCTTGGCGGCCAACCTGGGAGTGGAGGTGCTCTTTGACCTGCCGGAGGAGCCGGTGTGGTTCAGCGGTGAAGCCACCCGCGTGGAGCGCGTGATCCGCAATCTCGTCAACAACGCCATCGACCACTCGGAAGGCAACCCGGTCACCATCGCCGTGGCGGGCAATGACACCTCCGTGGCGGTGACGGTCACTGACCACGGCGTCGGGCTCAAGGCCGGGGCGGAGGAGTTGGTTTTTGACCGCTTCTGGCGCGCCGACCCCTCGCGCACCCGACACTCCGGCGGCACCGGCCTGGGCCTGGCCATCGCCCTGGAAGACGCCCGCCTGCACGGCGGCACCCTGGAGGTGGCCAGTACCTTCGGGGTGGGCTCGCAGTTCCGCCTGGTGCTGCCGCGCACCCCCAACGCCAAGATCCACACCCCGGCGCTGCCGCTGGCCGCCCCCGAACCCCTTAAGGAGGACACCCCGTGATGCCCGCTCGTCGCCGCGTGCTGCTGCCCGCCGTGTTGACGCTGTCCGCGGTGGGGCTGACCGCCTGCGTGACGGTGCCCACTAACCAGTCGGCGCCGGTGCCGCTGCGCACTTTCGACGCGGCGACGCCGACAGCGCCGACCGCCGGCCCCGCCGCCGGCGCCGACCCGGCGGACATCGTCAAGGGCTTCTACGCGGCGGCCGCGAACCCGGCGGGCAACCACGCCGAGGCCCGGACCTATCTCGCGTCCTCGGTGGCTGAGTCGTGGCGCGCGAGCACACCGACGACCATCGTCGAGCGGATGACCTACACCACGGAGGTGGGCAGCGACTCGGAGATCAGCATCACCGCCACCGGCACCGCGGTGGGCGAGTTGGCGGTCAATGGCGCCTACCACCCGATGTACGAGGCCTACGAGGCCACCTTGGAGCTGGTTCGAGAGCACGGCGAGTGGCGGGTCGCCGCCCTGCCCGATGAGGTGGCCATCGAGCAGACTGAACTGCGCAACCGCTACCAGCCGCACGAGTTGTACTTCTACGACCAGTCCGGCCGCCGCCTCGTGGCGGATCGTCGGTGGGTGTACACGGAGAACCGGGACGTGGACGAAAAGCTCATGAGTATGCTCGTCGGCGGCCCGGCGGCCGGCATCAGCGCGGCCGTGGTTCCCGCCGCGCCGGACCCGGCGGTGTTTGTCGGCCGCCGCAGCGGGGAGTACCTCTTCGAGGGCTTCGGGGCCCTCGACGAGGCATCGGTGCGCGCCTTCGCCGCCCAGGTCGTGTGGACCCTGTCCGCGGCCAACGTCCAGGCCCCCTACCACATCACCATCGACGGGGTGCCGATCACCACGAACGGGGCGGGGCTGACCACCGATGATTTCGTCGACTACAACCCCCGGCTGGCCAACACCCGCAACGCCCGGCTGTTTGTCCTCGCCGGCGGGCAGATCCTCGGCCTCGATGAGAATTCCACTGAGGCGCTGCCCGGGCAGATCGGTGGTATGACGACGCTGGCGTCCGCCGATGTCTCCTCCACCGGCGACCTGGTGGCCGTCGACGGCCAGCCGGGTGCGCAGCGCCTGCTCATGGGCACCGAGGCCGGCCCGGCCGAGGAGATCGAGGCCGCCGAGACCTTCACTGCCCCCAGCTTCGTGTTTTCCGGTGGGCCGGCGTGGACCGTCGCCGACGGTCGCCGCATTATGCGCCTGACTCGTTCCTCCGCGACGGGAAAGATCGTCGTCAACGAGGCCGACGGCCGCGGCATCCCGCTCATCAACGACCCGGGCTCCACCGCCCAGATCGAGGAGTTTCGGATCTCCCCGAGCGGGGCGCGAGTCGCGATGCTCATCGACAATCGCCTGTTCATCGGCGTCATCGGCCAGCTGGAGTCCGGCAACCTGGCGGTCGTCGACGTCTATGAGGCGGCCCACGAGCTGGGCGGGCATATCGACACCCTGGACTGGCTGCCGTCGAACCAGGTGCTGCTCGGCACCTCCCTGCCGGCCCAGCCGGTGTGGCAGGTGGAGATGGACGGCTCGGCGAAATTCGCCTTGTCGACGAACAACATCGCCGCGCCAGTCACGGAGGTGGCTGCGAGCTCGACGTCCATCTTCGCCACCGGCGGCGACCGCCTGCGCAGCATCCCCCGCAACGAGGCCACCGGTAACGGTCTGTGGGTTGAGGTCGACCAGACCCGGGGTTTGCGCGCCGAGCCGATCGTGGCCAACTAGGGCGCGGATGCCATGTGGCGGGCGGTCGGGGAGCTGCTGCTACCCCGCGCCTGCGCCGGCTGCGGTCGGCCGGGGTCGGTACTGTGCGACGCCTGCCGATGGCAGCTGCGCCGCCCTCCGCGCCTGGTGGGCGCCACGCGCGTCGACGTCGGGGTGCCGGTCTACGCCCTGGGCCCCTACGGCGGCGCGCACCGCGGGGTCATCCTCGCGGCGAAGGAGCGCACTAATCTGGCGGTGCGCGACTACGTCGGCGCGGTGATCGGCGCGGCGGTGGCGCACCTGCGCGCGGCCGGCGAGATCAGTTACGACGCGGTGTTGGTTCCGGCGCCGACGCGGCCGCGTTCCCGGCGCACGCGCGGCGGGGACCCGGTGGCGCACTATTGCCGGGCATCCGGGGTGAGAAGCGTCGAGCTGGTGGAGCTGGCGAATGCGATGCCAGACCAGGCGACGCTCGGCGCGGCGGACAGAGTGGACAACGTGGCCGGCCATATCCGACTGCGTCGATTACCCCCGGGGGTGCCACTGGTTCTAGTCGACGATGTACTGACAACGGGTGCCACTCTGGCTGCTACCACCACTACCCTGCAGCGTAGCGGCGCTAATGTCCAGGCCGCCCTCGTTGTGGCGCGCGCCTAACCCCGGCCCGCCGGTCATTCTTGGTTATGACCAGATGTAGAATAGGTGTCACACCGTCACCGTTGTTGGTGGCGACCGACTAGCACCGGAAAGGGGAGTACCGCAGATGACTACTGCCGATACGAACGACACGCTCCGACCCGAGTCCCAGGTGACCATCACCGGCCGCAACGTCGAAGTGCCCGAGCACTTCGCGGAGCGGGTGAACACCAAGTTGGCGAAGATCGAGAAGCTGGACCCCACCCTCACCTTCTTCCACGTCGAACTGCAGCACGAAAATAACCCCTCGCGGGGTGACCGGAAGGATCGGCTGCAGATCACCGCGACGGGCAAGGGCCACGTGGCCCGCGCCGAGGCGAAGGAGGACAGCTTCTACGCCGCCCTGGAAGTCGCGCTGGGCAAGATGGAGCGCTCCCTGCGCAAGGTCAAGGTCCGCCGCGAGATTTCCCGCTCCGGGCACCGCGCCCCCAAGGGAACCGGCGAGTTGGCCGTCGAGCTGCAGGGTGCGCAGGCGCCGAAGCCGCAGGAGGAAGCGCCGGTCGGCCAGTACGACGTTGACCCCTACGAGGGCACCGTCGACGAGATCCTGCCGGGCCAGATCGTGCGCCGCAAGGAGCACGTCGCCCGCCCGATGAGCGTGGACGACGCGCTCAGCGAGATGGAGCTGGTGGGCCACGATTTCTACCTCTTCATCGACCAGGACACCCAGCGTCCCTCGGTGGTGTACCGCCGCCACGCGTACGACTACGGTCTCATCTCGCTCACGGACGAGTCCCCTGTGAGCTAACTGTGTGAATCCACGCACCGCCGGCCTGACACGGTCGGCGGTGTTTTGCTACGCGTACACTGACGTATCTGAAGGTTTTTCCATTATCTCTGCAACGAAAAGGACGAACGACTGTGTTTGGACTCTCCAAGCTGCTGCGCGCGGGCGAAGGACGCACCGTTAAGCGTTTCGAGAAGATGGCCCAGCAGGTGCTCGATCTCGACGACGAATACGCGGCTTTGTCCGACGCCGAACTCAAGGCCAAGACCGACGAGTTTAAGAAGCGCCTCAGCGAGGGGGAGACCCTCAACGACATTCTCCTCGACGCCTTCGCGACGGCCCGCGAGGCGGCATGGCGAGTGCTGGGACAAAAGCATTACCTCGTGCAAGTGATGGGCGGCGCGGCGCTGCACTTCGGTTACGTCGCCGAGATGAAGACCGGCGAGGGCAAGACGCTGACCTCGATCCTGCCGGCCTATCTCAACGCCTTAGAGGGCAAGGGCGTGCACATCGTCACCGTCAACGACTACCTGGCCAAGCGTGACGCCGACATGATGGGCCGTGTGCACCGCTGGCTGGGCCTGAGCGTGGCCGTCATCAACTCCGAGCTGCGCGGCCCGGAGAAGAAGCGGGCGTACGCCGCGGACATCACCTACGGCACGAATAACGAGTTCGGCTTCGATTACCTGCGCGACAACATGGCCCGCAACCTCTCCGATCTCACCCAGCGCGGCCACCACTACGCCATCGTCGACGAGGTGGACTCCATCCTCATCGACGAGGCCCGCACCCCGCTCATCATCTCCGGGCAGGTCGACGGATCCTCGCAGTTCTACTCGGTCTTCGCGCAGCTCGCCCCGCGGATGCGGCCCGACATCCACTACGAAGTGGATCAACGCAAACGCACCGTCGGCGTGCTCGAAGATGGCGTGGCCTTCGTCGAGGACCAGCTGGGCATCGACAACCTCTACGCGCCGGAGCACTCGCAGCTGGTGGGCTATCTCAACAACGCGCTGAAGGCGAAGGAACTCTTCGAACGCGACAAGGATTACATCGTCCGCGACGGAGAGGTACACATCGTCGACGCCTTCACCGGCCGTATCCTCAAGGGTCGCCGCTACAACGAGGGCATGCACCAGGCCATCGAGGCCAAGGAGCAGGTGGAGATCAAGAACGAAAACCAGACCCTGGCGACGGTCACCCTGCAGAACTACTTCCGCATGTACGACAAGCTTGCGGGCATGACCGGCACCGCCGAGACCGAGGCCGCGGAGCTGAACTCCATCTACGGCTTGGACGTGGTGGCCATCCCCACCAATAAGCCCAACATCCGGCAGGACCACTCGGACGTCATCTACAAGACCCAGGAGGCGAAGTTCGCCGCGGTGGTCGATGACATCGTTGAGCACGTGGATAACGGCCAGCCAGTGCTCGTCGGTACCACGTCGGTGGAGCGTTCCGAATACCTCTCCGACCTGCTCAAGAAGCGCGGCGTGGACCATAAGGTTCTTAACGCGAAGTACCACGAGGAGGAGGGCCGCATCGTCGCCTCCGCCGGCCTGCCGGGGGCGGTCACCGTGGCTACCAACATGGCCGGCCGCGGCACGGACATCGTGCTCGGCGGCAACCCCGAGGTGCTGCTCGACGCGCGCCTGCAGGAACGCGGCCTCGACCCGGTGGAGGACGAGGAGCGCTACCAGCAGGCGTGGGACGAAGAGCTGCCGAAGGCGAAGCAGCGCTCCAAGAAGCTCGGCGACCAGGCCCGCGAGGCCGGTGGCCTCTACGTGCTGGGCACGGAACGTCACGAGTCGCGCCGCATCGATAACCAGCTGCGGGGCCGCTCCGGGCGTCAGGGCGACCCCGGCGAGACCCGCTTCTACCTGTCGATGCGCGACGACCTCATGGTGCGCTTCCGCGGCGCGGCCATGGAGCAGATGATGAACCGGCTCAATGTGCCGGACGACGTCCCCATCGAGTCGAAGATGGTGTCCGGCTCCATCAAGGGCGCGCAGTCCCAGGTGGAGGGCCAGAACTTCGAGATGCGCAAGAACGTGCTCAAGTACGACGAGGTCCTCAACGAGCAGCGCAAGGTGGTGTACTCGGAGCGTCGGTCCATTCTCGGCGCCGCAGACATCAAGGACAACATCCAGCAGATGATCGACCACACCCTCGACGCGTACGTCGACGGCGCCACCGCCGAAGGCTACGTGGAGGACTGGGACCTCGACACCCTGTGGAATGCCCTCGACCAGCTCTACGGGCCCAGCTTCGGCTACCAGGAGCTCATCGACGGCTCCGAGTATGGCGCTGCCGGCGAGCTCAGCGCCGCTCAGCTCGCGCAGGCACTTAAGGACGACGCGCACCGCGCCTACGAGGACCTGGAGTCCAGCGTGGCCGCGGTCGGCGGCGAGGAGCAGATGCGCACCATCGAGCGGCAGGTGATCCTGCCGATCATCGACCAGAAGTGGCGCGAGCACCTCTACGAGATGGACTACCTCAAGGAAGGCATCGGCCTGCGCGCGATGGCGCAGCGAGACCCGCTGGTCGAGTACCAGAAGGAGGGCGGGGACCTATTCAACGCGATGAACGACGCCGTGAAGGAAGAGACCGTCCGCCAGCTGTTCCTGCTGCGCAAGCAGTTCCTCAACCGCGCGCAGCCGGCGGTGCCGACGACGGCCGCCCCGCCGACGAATCCGACCACGTCGGCCTAAGCGCCGCGGCTAGAGGATCCGAAACGCCGTGAGCCCGCGGGGCTCGATCGCCCCCGTGAAGGCGATCACCCGGCGTTGACAATGGGCGGTGCCGTAGATCTCCGTGCCGTCGATGTGGAAGGTCGCGACCCGCACCGGTCCGCGCGCGGTGCCGCAGCGGCGGTGCGCGGCTGCCTGCGCCCGGACGGGGCCGGCGATGTCCGCCCGGCGCAGGTGTTCGAGGGGCCGGATGCCGCAGGAGGCGTCCAGGACTAGGGCCACGAGCATCCGGGCGTGTCGGTGATCGGCGGCCGGCAGGCCGGCCGCGGATTCGGCGGGTGCGGGCGGGGTAGGTGGGTCGGGGTAGAAGATTTTGAGGTGCGTGGTGCCGGGCATCGGCATGAGCATGACGAAGGCTCCCTACTGGTGACGCGTCAGGGGCATGCGAGCACGTGGGGGCTAGGTATCATTGTGGCACATCGACGGCCGAGCCGCCGCCGAAGCCAGTCACCCCAAGGCGAAGAAAGTTAGGCAACAGGAAACACATGCGTGGATTGATTGTGGATTACGTGGGCGTGCTCGACGCGCCGGAGGAAGATCAGCCCCGGTGGCGAAAGCTCTTCGCCGCGGTGAAGGAGCAGGACGTCGCCATCGGCATCCTGTCCAATGACCCCGGCGGCCCCGAGGCAGAGCCCATCCGCGAGTGGGAGTACCGCGGCATCGTCGACGCGGTGATTCTCTCTGGCGAGGTGGGGGCGGAGAAGCCGTCTCGGGAGGCGTTTCGCGCCGCGGCCGACGCCCTCGACGTACCGTTGAGTGATTGCGTCATGGTCGATGACAACATCTATAACGTCCGGGGCGCGGTCGAAGCCGGCATGATCGGCATGCTGCACACCGCGTTCGATCGCACCACGGTGGAGGTCCAGTCCGTGTTCAACATCGAGGGCGAGTTCTAGATGCGCGTGTACCTGCCGGCCACCTTCGCCACGCTCGTCGAGCTGCGAGACACCGGGGCGTTCCACGCCCGCAGCGGTTGGGCGTTTGCCGTGACCCCGGCGCTGCAGGAGGCGTACACCTCCGGCGAGCAGGAGGAATTCGAGGAGATCGCGTTCGACGACGCCGCGGAGGCCTCCCTGCGCCTGCTCGCCATCGGAGACGAGGAGACCTTCCCGCACCGTCGGGTCGTGGTGTCCGCGGACGTCGACGACGCGGTCGCCACGCCGGCGCCGGACATGGTGGAGTCCGTCGTGTCACTCAACCCGGCCCAGATCCGCCTGGAGCAGGTCGCGGCGGTCCACGTGGACGTCGCCGAGGCGGAAGACGCCACCCGCCGGGCCGTGGCGGTCATCGACGCCGCCGACTTGGGCGATGCCGACGCCGAGCTGATCGTCGGCGACGCCCAGGACAACTACATGGCGTTTTATGACCCGTCGGAGCTGCCCTTCTTGGTGGAGCTGCTCTAAGGCTTGTCCATTTCCCACTCGTTGTTGGAGCGCAGCGCAGCCAGCAGCGAGCGGACGGCGACGACGCGCCGACCAGTCGCGGAATCCGGGTCGAGGGCGTCGAGCGCGCATTCCGGGTCGGCCGGGGGGCCGGCGTGGGAGCAGCCGCGCGGGCAGTCCTCGATGGCGGCGGCCAGGTCGTCGAAGACGCCAAGGACCGTGTCGGCGTCGACGTGAGCGAGGCCGAAGGAACGGATGCCGGGGGTGTCGATGATCCAGCCCGTGTGCGGCTCCGGCAGGCGCAGCGCCACCGACTGGGTGGAGGTGTGGCGGCCCTTGCCTACCCCGGAGACGGCGCCGGTGGTGCGGGCGGCGTCCGGCACCAGCCTATTGACGAGGGTGGACTTGCCGACCCCGGAGTGTCCGATGAGCGCGGTGACGTGGCCGTCGACGAGCTGGGCGACGGCGTCGAGGCTGTCGGCCACACCAGCGGTGACCACGGTGACCTCAAGGTCAGCGAATTCCTCGGCGAAGGCGGTGGGGTCGGCGAGGTCCGACTTGGTCAGGCAGAGAATGGGCCGGATGTTGCCCACGAAGGCGGCGATGAGGGCTCGCTCGACGAAACCGGCCCGCGGCGGGGGATCGGCGACGGCGGACACGATGAGCAGCTGGTCGGCATTGGCGACGACGATGCGTTCGTAGGGGTCGGTGTCGTCCGCGGTGCGGCGCAGCACGCTCGTGCGCTCGGCGAGCTTGACGATGCGGGCCAGCGTGCCCTCTCGCCCGGAGGTGTCGCCGACCACGCCGACGCGGTCCCCGACCTCGATAGCCGTGCGGCCAAGTTCGCGGGCGCGCATACACACGACGGGGTCCTCGCGGCCGTCGATGACAACTCCCCACCGCCCGCGGTCCTTGGTGACCACCATGCCGAACTCGGCGTCGGCGTGGCGCGGCCGGTCCTTGGTGCGCGGCCGGGAACCTTTGCCGGGGCGGATCTTGACGTCGGACTCGTCGTAGTAGCGACGGCGAGCCCCGCGGCCGGCGTTCACCCTAGCCACGCAGCATCGCATCCCACAGTTGCGCGAAGCCGGGCAAGGTCTTGGCCGTGGTGTCGATGTCGTCCACCTCGACGCCGTCGACCACCAGCCCGATGATGGCGCCGGCGGTGGCCATCCGGTGATCGGCGTAGGAGCGCCACGCGCCGCCGTGCAGCGGCGCCGGGTCGATGGCCAGCCCGTCGTCGAGCTGCGTCACCCGCCCGCCGAGGGCGCCGAGGTCCGCGGCGAGCGCGCCGAGCCGGTCCGTCTCGTGCCCGCGCAGATGCGCGATGCCGGTGAGTCGGGAGGGGCTGGCGGCGACGGCAGCGAGCGCGGCGACGGTGGGGGTCAACTCCCCGATGGCGGACATGTCGAGCTCCACCCCGCGCAGCGTGCCACGGGCGGGGCCGGTGACGCTGAGAGTGCCCTCGACCAGGCGGACGTCGCAGCCCATCGCGGTGAGGATGCCGCGAATAGCGTCGCCGGGCTGGGTGGTGTGCGCCGGCCAACCCGGCACGCTGACCTGCCCGCCGGTGACCGCCGCGGCGGCGAGGAACGGGGTGGCGTTCGACAGGTCGGGCTCGATGACCCAGTCCCGGCCGGCGATTGGGCCCGGGGTGACGCTCCACGCGCCGTCGGTCGCCTCGACGCGGACCCCCGCCTCGGCGAGCATCTCGACGGTCATTGCGATGTGCGGCAGGCTCGGCAGGCTATCGCCGGTGTGGCGGATCGTGAGACCGTGGGCGTAGCGCGCGCCGGAGAGCAACAGCCCGGAGACGAACTGGGAGGAGCCGGAGGCGTCGACGGCCACCTCGCCGCCGTCGACGGCACCGTCGCCGTGGACCGTGAAGGGCAGCGCGTCGCCGCTGACCCGCACTCCGGCCTGGCGCAGCCCGTCGAGGATGGCGGCCATGGGCCGGACGCGGGCCTGCTCGTCACCGTCGAAGAAGACATCACCGACGGCGAGGGCGGCCACGGGCGGGACGAAGCGCATGACGGTGCCGGCCAATCCGCAGTCGATGCGGGCGCCGGTGAGCGTGGCGGAGGGGGTGACCCGGACAGTGGCCCCGTCGACGTCGATGGTCGTGCCCAGGCCGCGCAGGGCGTCGACCATGAGGCGGGTGTCTCGGGAGACGAGCGCTCCGGTGATCGTCGAGGGGCCGTCCGCCAGGGCGGCGAGGATCAGCGCACGGTTGGTGATGGACTTCGAGCCCGGCACCACGCAGCGCGCGCGGACTGGCCGGGGGGCGAAGGGGGCGGGCCACAGCGTCGTCATAGTGGTCCATAATAGACAGCCCCTTATCGGCCTCTGCTTGGCCGGCAGGCCTCGGATGCGGCAGCATGGAGCCCATGTGCGGCCGTTTCGTCTTGTTCACCACGGGGGAGTCTTTGCTGGAGCGGGTCGAGGAGCTGCCCGGAGTAGGCGAGGTCCGCGCCCCGGACGCCACCCCGCCGCCGCGTTATAACATCGCGCCGACGATGCCGGTGGCGCTCGTGCGCGTAGGCGGCGAGCGCGCCCAGCTCGACGCCGCCCGGTGGGCCCTTGTGCCATCGTGGAAGTCGGACGCGTCCGGGCCGCCGCTGTTCAATGCGCGGGCGGAAACCGTGCGGGAGAAGCCGTCGTTTCGGGCGGCCTTCGCCCGTCGACGAGGCGTCATCGTCATGGATGGCTACTACGAGTGGCACGTCGGCGATGACGGCGCCAAGCAGCCATATTTTGTCCACCTGCCGGACGGGGAGCTGTTGTGGGCGGCGGCGTTGTGGGACACCGGCGGCGGCCGGCTGTCGTGCACGATGGTGACCACGGAGTCGAGCGACCCGCTGCGATGGCTGCACCACCGCATGCCGAGGCTGCTCGCGCCGGGCGAGGTTCGTCGCTGGTGCGAGGGCAACGCCGACGACGCCGCGGCGTTATTGCACCCCGCACCGGCGAAGCTGCGTCAGCGGGTGCAGTGGCGCCCGGCCGACGCTGCGGTGGGGCAGGTGCGCAACGACTATCCGGAACTGATCGCGGCCCCTTAAGGGGGTTCGGGGCATTACGGGTAGGGATCCCCGCTGGCCTAGAATAAGGAGAACGTGTCAGCAACCGGAGGTCCTATGACTGATCAGAGCCCCGAGAAGCTTGGGCAGCGTTTCGAGGACGAGGCGTTGCCGCTGCTCGACCAGCTCTACGGCGGCGCCTTGCGTATGACCCGTAACCCGCAGGACGCCGAAGACCTTGTCCAAGAGACTTATCTCAAGGCCTTCAATGCCTTCGGATCCTTCAAGGAGGGCACCAACCTCAAGGCGTGGCTGTACCGCATTATGACGAATGCGTACATCAACCACTACCGCAAGAAGCAGCGCCAGCCGGTGCATACTCCGGCCGAGGAGATCACGGACTACCAGCTGTACACCACCAGTTCCCACGACTCGACGGGGTTGGAGTCCGCGGAGGTCAGGGCGCTAAAGAATCTGCCGGACACGGAGATCGCGGACGCGATGAACCAGCTCAATGACGACTACCGCATGGTGGTCTACTACGCGGACATCGAGGGGCTGGCCTACAAGGAAATCGCGGAGATCATGGATGTGCCCATCGGCACGGTGATGAGCCGGCTGCACCGGGGAAGAAAACAGCTACGCGGGTTGTTGAAGGACGTAGCTAGGGCCCAAGGCATTGGTCTGGGCCATCCGGATATGTCCGACGGTGCGTAGGTAAAGGAGCGGGTCACTCATGAGCGCGTGCGATGGCGGATGCGAGGACATGCAGCGGCTGCTGTGGGAGGTGCTCGCCCCGGGCACCCCGCGGCCTCGATGTGAGGAGCTGCGGGCGCTGATTGCTGCCTGTCCGGAGTGCGTGGAGCAGTTGGCCAGTGAGCAGGAGATCCGGTTGCTCATGCAGCGCTGTTGCGGAGAAGTTCATGCGCCGGTGTACCTCCGGGAGCGCATCACGACTCGGATCCGGATTATTCGAGGGTCGTAGGGGTCTTGTGCGCGATAAAAAATCTCCCCGCCGGGAACGTGGACGTTCCAGCGGGGAGTTTTTGCTGCTCGACGCTTGTTAGGCGTTGGGACGCTTGCCGTGGTTGGCTCCACCCTTGCGACGAGACTTGCGCTTGCGGCCACGCTTGCTCATGGTGCTCTCCTTGTTACGTAAGTTGATCAACTGGAGCCCAACTGTAGTAGCAGGGATCGCCGTGGCCCAAAATAGGGGCGCGAATGACGATCGAAGAAGCCGGTGTTGGGCTAGGCGGGGATGCGCACGCGGCTGGTGCGGGCGCGGCGGTTCGCGCGCTTGAGGGCTCGACGCTCCTCCTCGGAGAGTCCGCCCCAGACGCCGGCGTCCTGGCCGGTTTCCAGCGCCCACTTCAGGCACATGGAGGAGACGGGGCAGCGGTTGCACACCAGCTTGGCCTTGGCGATCTGGGTCAGGGCGGGGCCAGAGTTGCCGACGGGGAAGAACAGCTCCGGGTCTTCGTCGCGGCAAACAGCTTCGTGGCGCCAATCCATGGTACGTGTGTCCTTTCTTAAGTGGTGGCGCGCGGGATGTGGTCGGCGCTACCGATGGGTGCTTCGTGGGTTCTTCGATGTCATGCGCGCACCACCAAACCCGCCTCGTCAGAGGCTGCGCAGGGTAGATGCCACGACTGGGTGGGCGGCGGTGCCCCCCTGGCGACGGTGAGGTGGGTGGTTCCCAGCGCTACCGTTTACGTGGCGTTAACTTTGTGATGGTCCAAAGTTGAGGTCCGATTCAACGGGCCGTCGTTTTTGCTACCCGTGAATAATGACATGTTCGCTCAAGGTTCGCTAGGGGTAGAGCACAAAAAGTGACCAAACTCACAAAAATGAGGACCTATGCGCTACGGTTCAAGGGTGATGGCATCGCCATTGGTGCCGCGTCCGCAGCGTTCTGACCTGGCCTTATTGCCGCTATCCGGGAAGGGTTAAAACCGCCGTTAGGTCAAATCGTTACACCAGAATGTAGGTAGCAAAGGCTAACCTAACCTCCGGCTGGTCGTGAGGGTATCGAGCCAGGTGGATAGACTAAACAACCGTGACTACCTCGCCCCGCCTCGTCCCTGCCCCCCTCAAGGCGGCGGCCATCGCCGCCATCATTCAGGCCCTGTGCGCCTTCGGCTACTCCATCTATCTCATCGGCAAAGACCTCACGACGAGCTCCTCCGAGGCCGTGGTGTCCGACACCGCCGCCGCCCAATGGATCGGAACCGGCACCGCCATCTTCCTCCTCATCGCATTCGGCGCCATGTTCGCGGCGGCCGTCGCGGCCTTGCGGGGCCGAGTCTGGGGCCGTGGCCTCATCATCCTCATGCAGGCGATCCTCCTCGGCTGCGCGTGGTACATGGTCAGCGCGTCGATGTGGCCCTTGGCCATCGTCACCGCGGCGTCGGCGCTGGTGGGCATCGTTGGCACCCTCCATCCCGAATCCATGGGCTACGCCGCTGCCCAGTACTAGCCCAGTACTAGCGCTTCGCTAGCGCGGTGTTCCCAGCACCACGAGCTCACCGCCGCGGCGCTCCACCAGCACGTCCGCGGCGATCGCCACATAGACCTCGCCACTACTGGGCCGGGGTACCGTCGCAGCGTCGGTGACCTCACCGGAAACGGTGTCCACCACCGACAACCCGGTCGCGGTCGGCACCACCACGTGACCGTCGCCGGCCGGGGCGCCGGTCCCGAGGACATCCTCCACCACCAGGCTGGTGCGCAGCGTCACCGGGTCAAAGAGGTAGAGCCGGGAGCCGTCGAACCACGTCATGTGGTGCGGGAGGTCTGCGGTGGCCGGGGCGAGCGCGCGGGCCGGGTCGCTGAGCAACGGGGCGTCGGCGGCGGCGGACCGGGCCAGCTCCGCCCCGGCAAGATCGTAGGAGACGATCTCCGCTGCGCCATCGTGCGGAAGGTACACCGCCGCGGCCTTTTCGCCGACGGCGACCAGCGTCGCGTCGGGCGACGGCAGCGGGATGCTCACGTGGATCTCTGGCTTCCGGGAGTCCTCCGGGGTGACGTCTTGCAATCTCAGCTGGGTCTGCTCCGGGGCGTCGGGGCACACCTCCGTGACCGCCAGCAGCTCGGTACGGGTCAACGCCGAAGTGATGCGGCACGACGCGTGCGGCTGCATCTCCGGCTCCTGCGGCGCTTCGACGTCGCCGTACTCAACGGTGCGCACCAAATCTGAACGCCACAGCTCGACGCGCTGTTCGGAGACGGTTCCCACGCGGTCGTTCGAGCGCACGGCGGCGACGGTGTCCGGGGCAACGGCGCTGCGGGTGGCGGAATACTGCCCGGTCAGCGCGTCGAGGGAGACAACGTCGCCGCAGCCGGCCGGGCCGCGGAAGGTCACCACCACATCTGTCCACGCCTCGCCGAGGGAGCAGATCTCGCGGTCTGACCGGGCGTAGGACCACACCTGCTTACCGTCGGGCGCGAGGGCGCGCACCGCGTGGCGGTCGTGGCTGATGATGAGCCCCTGCGCCACCACGGGGCGGTACACCCCTTCCAGTTCAGCGGCGGGGGCTGTGTAGAGTTCCGTGAGGTTGTCGGGCAGAGTGGCATCCCGCGCCGCGGAGGCGGCCAACGGCGGTGGCGTCGTCGACGCCGGGGAGTGTGCCACGTCGCGCACTGGGGCGCTCAGCCAGGCGGTGGCCACGGCCGTGATTGCGACGAGTGTCAGCGCAGCGGCTGCCGCCACGTCCCCTCGCGTGCGCCGCAACACCGGGACTGCGCGTGGGCTCATCGACCCCGGCGCTTTTCCTTGATGCGGTCTCCGCCGCCGAACACAGCCCGCGGGGGACCGACCCGGTCAGCGGCGCCGGGCGGGAAGCCGATCGCTTCGCGCAGCTCGGGGGAGTTGGAGAACCACTGCGGCGGCTCGGGCAACCCCAGGGACAGTTCGTCGTTGATCGCTTGCCATTTGGGCAGCTCATCGTAGCCGACGAGGGTAACCGCCGTGCCCGACTGCCCTGCCCGGCCGGTGCGGCCGATGCGGTGGACGTAGGTCTTGGGATCGTCCGGGACCTCGTAGTTGATGACGTGGGTGACGTCGGAGACGTCGATGCCGCGAGCCGCCACGTCGGTGGCGACGAGCACCTCAATCTCCTTGGTGCGGAAGGCGTTGAGCGATTTTTCGCGGGCGGGCTGCCCCATATCGCCATGCACGGCGCCGACGGAGTGCCCCAGCTGGGCGAGGTCGCCTACGAGGCGCGCGGCGCTGCGCTTCGTGCGCACGAAGATAATGGTCCGGCCCCGGTCGGGCGCCTGGAGCGTTTTGGCGATCACCGCCACCTTGTCCATTCGGTGGGATTGGAACACCACCTGCTTCGTGGTCTCGTGGGTGCTGGCCTCGCCGGGGTCCTCGGCCCGGATGTGCACCGGCTTGGTCATGAAGGTGCGTGCGAGGATGAGGATCTCGCCCGGCATCGTCGCGGAGAAGAGCATCGTCTGGTGCTGGTGGGTCAGCGACGCCAGCAGTTTCTCGATGTCGGGCAGGAAGCCGAGGTCGAGCATCTCATCGGCCTCGTCGAGCACGAGCACAGCCACTTCGCTGAGCTTGAGATCTCCGCGGCGGCTCAAATCTAGCAGGCGCCCCGGCGTGCCGACGACGACGTCCACGCCGGCCTCAAGCGTCTCGATTTGCTCCTCGTACGGCCGGCCGCCGTAGATGGTGGTGATCCGCACCGGAGTCTGCGACGCCGCGTGGGTGAGATCGTCGGCCACCTGCACGGCCAGCTCCCGCGTTGGCACCACGACGAGGGCGCGAGGGGTGCCGTCAAGCTCAGCGATGTCGGCGTCGTCAAATACCCGGTCAATGAGCGGGATGCCGAAGCCGAGGGTCTTACCCATGCCGGTACGCGCCTGGCCGATGAGGTCCGTACCCTTCAGCGCCAGCGGTAGCGTCAGCTCCTGGATGGCGAAGGGGTGGGTGATGCCGCGTTGCGCCAGTGCGGAACAGATTTCCGCTGCAACGCCTAGTTCGGCGAAGGTATTTTGGGCAGACACAAGTTCTACTCTAGTGGGTGGCGCCTATGATGGTTCCTAACCCCTGGAGAACGAGCAACCCCACGATTGGACTGAACGTATGGATATCAAGATTGGATTTTCCGAGAACCAGCGCGAATTGGTGCTTGACTCGGGAGATGATCGCGATGAGATCGTGGCGCGTATCGGCGGCGCGTTGAAGGACGGTGAGTTCTTCCAGCTAGTCGACAACAAGGGCCGCGCCTACTTCATCAACGCGGAGGAGGTCGCCTACGTCGAGGTTGGTTCCGCTCATCGCCCCGCGGTGGGTTTCGGCGGCGCCTAGGCTGGCGAGGATGCAAAGGATCAGAAGTTTCGTCGACGAATTCGGATGGCGTGCCTACGCCATCCCGGTGCTGACGATCATCACCGTGTGGATCCTCGTTGACATCATCACGTCCCCGGACGCCTCTCTGCAGGCCACGCCGGCGCCGTCGTCGCCCGAGGCCTCGCCGACCGCGATGGTCGGCCCGGATCCCGCGACACTGTCGCCGGCCGACCTCTCTATCTTTGACCTGCCGGAGGGCGGACCCTACGCCGAATCCGGCGACGGCACGTACCGGCCCATCGGTACCCCTGGAGCCGCGGCTGGGGAAGGCCGCGAGAACATCGTCCGCTACGTCATCGAAGTGGAAAATGGGGTGGATACCACCGGTCAGGGTGGGGACGACGCGGTGGCCCGCATGATCGATTCAACGCTGCTTGATCCGCGCGGCTGGACCAACGATCCGCAGTTCCGGCTGGAGCACGTGGCGCCGGACGCGGAACGCACCTTGACCATCAGGCTGGTGAGTTCTAAGACGGTGGCCGACTTGTGTGGCACGACCATTAAGCTGGAGACGTCGTGCCGGATCGAGGACAACGTCTACCTCAACCACTCGCGGTGGGTGCGCGGCGCGGTCCCCTTCGAGGGCAATATCGGCACCTACCAGCAGTATCTCATCAACCATGAGGTGGGTCACGCGCTCGGCTATGAGCAGCACCAGCCCTGCAGCGTCGACGGCGAATTGGCGCCAATCATGATGCAGCAGACCATCAGCCTGAGCAACGACGATCTGGCGAAGATCTCACCCGGGGATGTCTACAGCGCCGACGGTAAGGTGTGCCGCTACAACGGCTGGCCGTACCCGACCGCGACGGCGCCCGCGCCGGGGGTTCCGCAAAGTGCCGCCGAAGCCGTGTCGGTCGCCCCGGTTCCGGAGACGGCCGAATGATCCCGGGACGCGTGCTCACGGCCTTCGGGGCGGCCGACGCCGACGTGGCGGCAGCCACGCCCGCCGGACCGGCCTGGGGCAACGGCGTGCGTATCGGGGACGTGGTCTACTCGGAGGCGACGGCTACCTCCCACTGGTCGGCCACACTGCGCGACAAGATGCAGGTCGACGGTCTGGCGATCGCCAAGCCGGCCCGGGCCACTGACGGACGGTTCGTCGTCGCCGGGTGGATGGCTTCTGGGTACGTCCCAGGGCGCCCGGAGATTCGCCTCGACGAAACAGTGGCGGTGGCGTTGCGCCTGGCAGACGCCTTGCATGGGGTGACCGGTCCGACCGGGGTGGAGCGCACGGACGTTTTCGCCCAGGCGGAGCTCGACGCGTGGGCGTGGGGTGATCGAGAGTTCGGTGCCATCGACGCCCCGGTGCAGGTCGGACACGCCGACCTGCTGGCAACGACGTTATACGACGGGGAAGCGTGCCCCGGCCTCAGCGACATTGTGCCCTTCGCCACCTTGCGTCCGGCGGGAGCCACGGCCGCTTTAGCTATCGCCGATGGGCTCATCGCGACGGCCGACGGTGGAGTCGACGTTGGCGTCCTCGACCGTTTCGCCCACATCCCGCGGCTGGACGAACTGGTGTTGCGCTTCGTGAAGTACCGGGAGCTGGTTAATATTGCCCACCCGCACGGCAAGCCGAATATCCGTTCGAATATTGCGGGGGTGTTGGACACACTGGTGTCGCGGCGTGCTGCCACACTATAGGGCGTGACTCCACGATTAGATAGCCAACCACCCCTCGCAACCGCCACCCCGCGGGTCCGCCTCGTGGGGACCGAGGTTTCGGTATCTGACGGCTCCACGCCCGTCCGTGACTGGCCAGCGGACCTGCCGCTGACGGGGCGGTGGAAGGTTACCGGCCAGTCCGGCTCCGGCGTGAGCAGCTTCTTGATCGACACGGTGGCCAACCGGCTTGCCGCTGGGGCATCGCCGGACGGGGTGCTCGTCGTCGCCACCTCTAAAGAATCTGCGGCGGGACTGCGTTCCGGCATCCACGAGCAGCTCCTCAGCCGGGCCGGCGGCGCCTCCTTCGTCGCCGAGGCGCCCTTAGTCCGCTCGGTGCACTCGCTGGCCTTTTCGCTGCTGCGGCAGGTCAGTGACGAACCGATCCGGCTTATCACCGGCGCGGAGCAGGACGCCATTATCCGCGAGCTGTTGGATATCCATGCCGAACACAAACAGGCTGTCTGGCCGGCGGATGTTCGCCCGGCGCTGCGTTTCCTCGGATTCGCGCGCCAGCTTCGGGACCTGCTGCTTCGGGCCGCCGAGCGCGGCCAATCCCCGGAGGACTTAGAAGAGCTCGGACGGCGCCACGCCCGGCCGCTGTGGACCAGTGCCGGCACTTTTCTCAGGGAATACGAGCAAGTCATGGCGCTCAGTGGGACCCATCGCTACTCGGCCTCGGAGCTGCTGTCCCGGGTCTTGGAGGAGGAATTGCCGCGCGATTGGCATACCGTGGTCGTGGATGATGCCCAGAACTTAGACCCGCACTCCGCGGCACTTATCGAGCGCATCGCCCCGTTGGGCGACGACGGTCTCGTCGTCTACGGAGGCAACAGCGAGCACGCCGTGTTCCGTTTCCGCGGCGCGGATGCCGAGGTCTTCGAGAACATTCCCGGCACGCTCATCGACCTGGGTCCGTCGCGGCGCGACCCCGCGCGCCGGGTTGTGCGGGCCACCTCGGTGAGCGCAGAAAACGCCACGGTGGCGGACGCTGTGCGGCGTGCGCACCTTGAGCAGCGGGTCGCGTGGCGGGACATCGCCGTGATTGTGCGCTCCACCGCCCAGATTGAGGCAGTCCGGCGTACCCTCCTGGCCGCGAAAGTGCCCGTCCACGTTAACCCCACGGACATCGTCTTGTCCGAGCAGCACCTTGTACGGACCATCCTGCTGGGGCTAAAAGCGGTGACTACCGGGCTGACCGATTCCGAGCTGTTGGACGTGCTACTCGGGCCGGTGGGTGGGGCGGACCCGGTGACTCTGCGCCGCCTTATTCGCGGTCTGCGCCGCTTCGCTCCGGCCGCCCGCGGCATGGACACCCTCACCTCCCTGGTGGATAGCACTGACGCGCTGCCGGACTTTGGGAGCACCCTCACCGAGCGTGAGCTGGCGATCCTTAACCGCATGCGCCGGGTGCTCGACGCTACCCGCGCCGCCGTCGACGCTGGCGGCAGCATTGAGGAGGTGCTGTGGGCACTGTGGAACGCCACGGAGCTGGCTACCCGGCTCCAGACCGCGGCTCTACGCGGTGGCGCCACCGGATCCCAGGCGGACCGAGACCTCGACGCGGTGATGGCGCTCTTCGACGTCGCCGGTGACTTCGTGGAACGCCACCCCGGCGGCGCCACCATCGAGGCCTTTGTGCGCCACGTTCGCGAGCAGGAACTGCCCACGGGGGTGCGCGACCGGCGGGTAGCTGGCCCCGATGCCGTCCGGCTGCTGACCGCCCACGGGTCGCTGGGTCGGGAGTTTGACACGGTGGTGGTCGCCGGCGTGCAGGAGGAGACCTGGCCCAGCCTCGGGGAAACAGGTTCCCTCTTCGGCCAGGAGGAGCTGCTCGATCTCCTGGACTCGGACATTGAGCCAGGAACCCCGGTGTCCCACACCGAGGCCCGGCTGCAGGAGGAGCGGCGGCTCTTTCGGGTCGCGACTACCCGGGCGCGCCGGTTTTTGCTCGTGACCTGCGTGCAGAATGTGGAGTCCAACACCCCGCTCGAGGCGTCGCGTTTCATTGAGGAGTTCGCCGCCGCGTGCGAACTTGAGATCGAGGAAATCGGGGAGCCCCCGGCCGGCGCGACGGCCGCCACGGAGGCCGCGAGCGCGACCGACCATGACGACGCTCCGGGCGCCGCTGTGCCGGGGCTGCTCGGCCCGCGGATCCTTGCCCCCAGCTCGCTTATCGCCGAGCTGCGCCGCTGCGTGTGCGACCCACAGGCCCGCGACGACGCCCGCCGGCAAGCGGCCCGGCAGCTCGCTCGACTGGCGGCTGCCGGTGTGCCCGGCGCCCACCCCGACTCCTGGGCAAGCACGACCACCGCGTCGACCGAAGTCCCGCTGCGCGACCTTTCCCGGCCTGCGCGCCTGTCCCCGTCGAAGCTGGAGAAGCTCCTTCAGTGCCCGCTATCCGCGGTGCTGGGCAGCGTGGAGGACGAGGACCACTCGCGGCTGGCCGCAGACCGCGGCACCCTGGCCCACGCTTACTTCGAGGCAGTCGCGAACGGCGTGGACCAGGAACTGGCACGGGGGCTGACCTGCGAGGCCTTCGCAGAGATTCTTGACGAGCCACAGTGGCGGCTCGCGTCGCTCAAGGAAGACTTCGCACAGCTGCTCGGCGCAATCGATGCCTGGCTCGGCGCTGGCGGCGGACGGCTTGAGCTGGTGGGCACCGAGGTTCCGGTGAACGTCATGGTCACCGATGGGGTGGAGATCGCCGGCAGAATTGACCGCCTCGATCGAGACGGCGACGGTGCGGTGCGCATCGTCGACCTGAAAACCGCAGCGTCCCTCCCGACGAAGGACGCGGTGCAGGAGAACCTACAGCTCGCCGCCTATCAACTCGCGCTGAGCCGGGGTGTGCTGCGCCAGGGCCGCGTCGTAGCCGCGGCTGAGGGCGGCGAACCGATCCGGCGTGCCGGTGCCCAACTCCTCTTCCCGGCGCAGCCCGACGCCAAAGGACAACCGGGCCGGCGGGAACAGAGCGCGCTGGAGCCGGAGTTCCTCGCGCACTTTGCCGCCGAGCTTCCCGCGGCGGTAGCGGCTCTGACGGGCCCCGAGCTCGTCGCCCGCGAGGGTGCGCACTGCCAATACTGCCGCATCAGCGCCATCTGCCCCGTCAAGCTCGAAGGACGCGTGATCATCAATGCCTAGCCAGATTTCCCCGCAGCTTCTCTCCCAAGTGCTCTTCGGCGGCGAGCGGGTGCCCACCGATCAGCAGGCCGACGTCATCGCCACGGGCATGGAGCCGCTGCTCGTCGTCGCCGGCGCCGGGGCGGGCAAGACAGAGACCATGGCCACCCGCGTGGTGTGGCTCGTGGCCAACGGGTACGTGGACCCGGACCAGGTCCTTGGCCTGACCTTTACGCGTAAGGCTGCACAACAGCTCGGTCAGCGCTTCCGCAAGCAATTCGGGCTGTTGGCCGGCAGCCCCAAGCTGCGAGACCTCGATCCTTCGGGAGAGCTTGCCCACAAGCTGCAGACCCAACAGCCGACGGCGATGACCTACGACTCCTACGCTAACCAACTGGTCAAGGAGTTCGGCCTGCTCGCGCCCGTCGAGCCGAGCGTGCGCATCATCACCGACGCTGAGCTATACGGCATCGCCCACGAGCTGGTGCGGTCCTTCCGGGGAACCATCAGCGGCGGCAGGTCCCCGGCAACTATCACCGAGCGGCTCATCGAGCTGATGAAGAAATTCAACTCTGAGCTGGTGGACCGCGACGAGGTCGCCGAACTCACGCGAGTGTTCCGGGACACCCTGCTGGAGTCCCCGCTGGCACGAAAGCGGAAGGGTGCTACCCACCTCAAAGATATTGAGAAGTGGATCAAGGCTCAGCAACAACGCCTTGAGCTGCTGCCGCTCGTCGCCGATTTGGAAGCCGAGCTCGCCGCACGCGGGGTGGCCACCTTCGACCAACTCATGGCCTCTGCGGCGCGATTGACGCTTCACCACCCGCGAGTGGCCGAGTCCCAACGCTCCCGCTACCGGGTGGTCATGCTCGACGAGTATCAGGACACGTCGCACACGCAACGCATCCTGCTGTCGCACCTCTTCGGTTCCGCGGGCGCGGCCGGTACCTCGGTGGCCGTCACCGCGGTGGGAGACCCGATGCAGTCCATCTACCGTTTCCGGGGCGCGTCGATGGATAATCTCGCCAAGTTCGTCGAGGACTTCCAGACCCGCGACGCCACCGGTAAGCTGCGTCCGGCCCAGCGCAAGGAGCTCACGACGTCCTGGCGCAATCCCGTGCGGGTGCTCGCCGCCGCAAACACCGTGTCGGAAGGGCTGTTTAGGGATCAACGTCAGCGGCAGTTGGCGGCGGGAGACGGTGCCCTCGGCACAGGGGAGTTCGTCCGCCCCGTCGGGGAGTTGGAAAGCCGCGATGGCGCACCTGATGGCGACGTGTCCTTCCATTTCTTCCCGAGCCGCGAAGCCGAGATCAGCGCCCTCGTCGAGCGTATGGACTCCGAGTATCGGGCCTGCACGGATGCGGGCCGGACATTAAGCGCTGCGGTGCTGGTGCGTAAGAATAGCCACGCCGCCCCGATTTCCGAGGCGCTATCCGAACGCGGCATCCCCAACGAAGTCGTTGGAGTGGCTGGCCTGTTGGCCATCCCGGAGGTCGCCGACCTCGTCGCGTTGGCCACGATGCTCATCCGGCCCGGGCACAACGCAGCCGCGTTGCGCATTCTCGCCGGGCCCCTCGTCGGCCTGGGCACGGCCGATCTACTCGCTGTGCAGCGCCGCGCTCGCAACCTTATCGGACAGCCTGAGCGCGAGCCGGTGGCGGCGGACCCGCTGGAGCGACTGCGCCAGGAGTTGGCCGAGGTCACCGCAGCGCCGCCGGAGCACCTCGCCGGCCTCACCGACGCGGTTGCGGACCTCGGGGAACCCGAGAACTACTCAGAGCAGGGCTATGCGAGGCTCTACGAGCTGTCGGCTCGGCTGCGGCGCCTGCGCACCTACAGCCTCGGCAAGCCGCTGACGGACCTGTTCGCCGACATCGAAGCCGAGTTTGGCCTGCGCACGGAGGTGCTTTCCCGGCCGGGTGTCAACGCGCTGGTTGGCGCCGTTCACCTGGACAAGTTCGCCGAGGTTGTTGGTACTTTCCAAGGCGGCTCGCTTGGTGCATTGCTCGATTATCTTGAGCTCGCCCGGCAGCACGAGGGCGGGTTGGAGTCCGGCGAAATCACCGCTGCCGAGGACCGGGTACAGATTCTCACCATCCACAAGTCCAAAGGCTTGGAGTGGGACGTGCTCGCCGTGGTGCACGCCAACAAGTCCACCTTCAAGGCACAGGGGTCGACGTTTCTCACCCAGCCGGCCCTGGTACCTAGCGAGGACGACCTGCTGGAAGGAGACAACCAGACCGAGTTGAAGAACAGCGGCGAGGCCCTCATCAGCGAGGATCGCATGGACGAGGAGGAAGAAGCCCAACGCTTGTTCTATGTGGCGCTCACCCGCGCCAAGCAGGCGTTGTGGGTCAGCGGTTCCGGGGACCCGAGCAAGAGCGAGCGGACGCGAAAGGACCAGGTGCCGTACGAGCCCTTCGACAACCTCGTCAACCAGCATCCCGACCTTCGTGGCACGTGGCAGCTCACCGCGGATACCGACGGCGACGCTGAGGCCGTCGCTCGCCCGGCGCCGGAGGGCACCTTCCCCGCCTACCGGGTCGACGATGACGTGGCGCGCGGCGCGACCGACGTCTACAAAGCCCTCGCCAGACTCGCTAACGGAGACAACGAGGCCGCAGCCCCGGGCGAGACCTTCGAGTTCTGGGAGCGCGAGGTTGACGCCCTCATTGAGGAACACCGCGCCCTGGCCACCCCAGAGGTCACCGTCTCCCTGCCCGGCGAGCTCACCGCCACCGACCTGGTCTCCCTGCGCACGGATCCGGCCGAGTTCGCCCGGCGTCTGCGCCGCCCGGTGCCGTTCAAACCCAACACGTTCGCCAAGCGGGGCACAGCCTTCCACGAGTGGTTGGAACGCCGCGCCCAGGGCCAAGCGCTGCTCGACGCGGACGAGCTGCCCGGCGTGGGCGATGACCCAGTCAGCGCCGACGAACTCGCCGAACTCAAAGCCACTTTCTTGGGCAGCGAGTGGGCGCAGCGAGTGCCGTCGTTCGTGGAACACCCCTTCGTGCTGTCTCTCGGCCGCCATATGGTCAGGGGCCGGATGGATGCGGTGTTCGCGCAGCCTGACGGCTCGTGGCTGGTGCTCGACTGGAAGACGGGGCAGCAGCCGTCGACGGCCCGGGCGCGCCGGGATGTCGAGATTCAGCTCGCCGTGTATCGGGAGGCGTGGCGGCGCATCGCCGACGACGGCATGCCCGTGGCGGCGGCGTTCTACTATGTGCGTTCCGACCACACCTTCGCACCGTCGACCCTGCCGGACGGGGAAGACCTCGTGCGCCTGCTCGACGAGGCGGGAGACTCCGGCGAGCCGGACGGGCACTAAGGTCTAACGTTGCAAGGTAATCACAGTGAAAAGACACGGATGGCGGGGCAGTGAGAAACAGTTTTAGCGAGCGCTTCCGCGGGGACGTGGAGCTCAACGACCTGCCGGATCACGCCCTGCTGGGGGTTATCAACATTCCCCGGTCGGTGACGGCCAGCCCGTGGGCTCTCATCGCCCGCCGTCTGCTGTACGCCACCATCCTCACGCTGGCGATCACCTTGCTCGTGTACTTCGACGAGGACGGCTACACCGAGCCACTCACCTTCGTGGACGCCTTGTATTACTCCGCGGTTTCGCTATCGACGACCGGTTATGGCGATATCACCCCGGTGACTCAGGAAGCCCGCCTGCTCAACATCTTCGTGGTCACCCCGGCTAGGGTGGCGTTCCTGATCCTCTTGGTCGGTACCACCCTGGCCGTGCTGACCGAGAATTCGCGTAAAACCCTGCAGATCCAACGTTGGAGGAAAACCGTGCGCAATCACACCGTGGTGATCGGCTACGGCACGAAGGGCCGTTCGGCGGTCTCGGCGCTGCTGGCCGATGGCGTGTCCCCAAACACCATCGTGGTCGTGGATACCAATAAGGCTGTGCTCAGCCGGGCCGAACAACAGGGCCTAGTCACGGTCCACGGAACCGGGACCAAGGCGGACGTGCTCAAGATCGCCGGGGTTCCCCGGGCCCGCAGCGTCGTCGTCGCCCCGAGCTCGGATGATACGGCGGTGCTGGTGACACTGTCGGTGCGAGAGATCGCACCGAAGGCGGTGATCGTCGCCTCGGTGCGCGAGTCGGAAAACCAACACCTGCTTGAACAATCCGGCGCGGACTCGGTGGTGATCTCCTCCGAGACCGCCGGGCGCCTGCTGGGGTTGGCTACCGTTACCCCGCGCGTCGTGGAGATGATGGAGGACCTGCTCAGCCCCGACGAGGGCTTTGCCATCGCCGAGCGCATCGTCGGCGAAGACGAGGTGGGCGCGAACCCGCGCCACCTGGCGGACATCGTGCTGGGCGTCGTGAGGTCCGGCGAGTTGTATCGCATCGACTCCCCGGAGGCGGAGACCGTCGAGCCCGGCGACCGGTTGCTCTACATCCGCCGCACGACGGGCAGGAACCTGCCCCGATGACCTCCCGGCAGGTCCTGTTCACCAGCGCGGACGGCCGGGTCCTGTGCGACGGCACCGGCCGGCCCGCCGTGGTCGCCGCCGAGATCGACCGCGCCCGCCTGGTCCGTGTCGATGCGTCGACGTGGGCGGCGCGGATGAGCGATGCCGAGGAAGCCACTTGGTCGCAGCGCGGGCTGACGCTGCGGAACTCCCGCCCGCTGCTCGGCGACCGTCGGGTTGCCAAGGCGCTGGCGGTGCTCGCTCACCGGGACGCCTATCACTTCGACCCGCGAGACGGGTCGAAGCTGGAGTTCGCCAGTGACGGGGCCGTCGCCCGGGGAAGCTCGGGGCGGCTTATCTTCCCCCGTATTGACCCGGCGGTCATCGGCATCGTCGGGCTGCCTGGCGGCGATGAGATCCTGCTGGCCCGCAACCGCCGGCACGATTACTTCTCGCTCATCGCCGGCTACGTGGGTACAGGGGAGTCCCTGGAGGAGGCCTTCATCCGCGAGGTGGGTGAGGAGACGGGCCGGCGGGCCTGCGATCCGACCTATTGGGGCAGCCAGCCGTGGCCGCTGGGTGGGTCCGTCATGGTGGGATTCAGCGCGTGGACCACCGACCGGGAGCCGGCGCTGCCCACCGATGATGAGCTCGCCGAGGTCGCCTGGGTCACTCGGGACACGCTCGAACACTACCCTCTGTCCGCCAAGGGGTCGATCGCCCGCGCGATGATCGACGACTGGGCGGCGGGGAAGCTGACGATAGGTGGGCAGGCATGATCGATCTTGACGCGTTAGACCCGGACCAGCGGGTGGCGGCCACCGCCCCCCGAGGGCCGGTGTGCATCCTGGCCGGCGCGGGAACGGGCAAGACCCGAACCATCACGTACCGTATCGCGCACCTCGTCGACGCCGGCTTTGTCTCCCAACACCAGGTGCTGGCGGTGACGTTCACCCGTCGGGCTGCCGGGGAGATGCGCGAGCGCATTAACCGCCTCGGTATCGGTGGGGTCAATGTTCAGACGTTCAACGCGGCGGCGTCCCATCAGCTTCGTTACTTTTGGCCCCACATCGGCGGTGCGGTGCCGTGGCAGTACCTGTCGAACTCGTGGGAGCTGGTGCGCGACGTCGCCCGCGGGATGAAGCTCAACCCGACCCGAGAGAACATCCGCGACTTGCGCGATGAGATCGACTGGGCCAAGGCGACGCTGCTCACCCCGGACACGTACCCGGCCGCCGTCGACGCGTACCACCGCACCCCGCCGTTTAGTGCGGCAGCGGTGGCCGAGGCCTATCGGAGATACGAGCGTCTCAAATCCACCCCGGAGAAGATCCTGCTGGACTTTTCCGACACCATGCTGCACATGGCCGGGGCGTTGGAGAGTATCCCGGCGGTGGCGGAGGAGTTCCGCTCCCGGTATCGGTGCTTCGTCGTCGACGAGTATCAGGACGTCACCCCCTTGCAGCAGCGTCTGCTGGAGGGCTGGTTGGGAGATCGCGATGACCTCACCGTCGTCGGCGACGCTAACCAGACCATCTTTTCCTTCACCGGCGCCTCCCCGGAGTATCTGCTTAATTTTTCCCGCACCTACCCCAACGCCGCCGTCGTCAAGCTGCAGCGTGACTACCGCTCCACCCCGCAGGTCACGGAGTTGGCGAATGACGTCATCGGCCGGGCCCGGGGCCGGGCGGCAGGAACGCGGTTGTCTTTGCAGGGTATGCGCGCGCCGGGGCCGAATCCGAGTTTCCATGGCTACCCCGACGAGGAGACCGAGGCCCGCGAGGTGGCCAGCCGCGTCCAGCAGCTCATCGACGACGGGGTGCCGGCGCGCGAGATCGCCATCTTGTACCGCATCAACGGCCAGTCGGCCGTCTTCGAGCAGGCCCTCGACGACGCCGGCATCGTCTACCAGGTCCGTGGCGGCGAGCGCTTTTTCGCCCGCCGGGACGTCTCTCAGGCGTTGCGCCACTTGGCCGAGGCGAGCAGGCGAACGGACCTGCCCGACGATCCGGTGGCTATCGCCCGCGCCGCGCTCATCCCGCTGGGGCTCACTCCGGAGCAACCGCAGGGCGTGCAGGCCCGGGAGCGTTGGCAGATGCTCAAGGCGCTGGTGGACCTCGTTGAACAGCTGGTTCGGGACCGACCGGGCATCGACATCCGCGGCGTGGTGGCGGTGTTGGAGCAGCGCCGCAAAGACGGCAACCCACCGAGCGTCGACGGGGTGACCTTGGCCAGCCTCCATGCCTCAAAGGGGTTGGAGTGGGACGCGGTGTTCCTCACCGGCCTGTTCGAGTCGATGGTGCCCTACCGGCAGGCCATCGACGCCGGCGAGGGGCATATCGAGGAGGAGCGTCGACTGTTTTATGTCGGTGTCACCCGCGCCCGGGAGCATCTGTTCCTCTCGTGGTCCCAGGCGCGCCACAGCGGTGGACAGCCTCGTTCCCGGACCCGGTTTCTCGACGGCATCGTGCCCGACGACCAGCCGGCGAACGCCACCGGACGCGCGAAGCGGGCGCGGCGCTGCTCGGTGTGCACCTTGCCGCTCAACTCGCCAGCGGAGCGGGTGCTGGGGCGTCACGAGTCCTGCCCTTCGGGGATGGACGTCGAAGTGTTCAAAGCCCTGCGGGCGTGGCGGGCGGACGTCGCGAAAGCCGACGGGGTGCCTGCGTTTGTGGTCTTCTCCGACGCGACGCTCACCGCCATCGCGGAGGCGATGCCCACGACCATCGAGCAGCTGCTGAGTATCTCGGGCATCGGCCAGGTCAAGGTGCAGCGCTACGGTGAGGATCTGCTGGGGGTGTTGGCACCCTTCGCCTAGCCGCGGGCAGCGTAGCAGGCGGGACAGCCGGGGTGCTCAGCCAGCGTGAAACGCCGCGAGGCGTGCGGCTCGTACGGGGTGACGAGGCAGCAGTCCCCGGCCGCGGGTGCGGGTACGTCTTTGAGGGCCGGGTGTCCGAGACCGAGGAGTCGATGGATGACCCCGGCCGCGGCGGCTGCGGTGGCGGCCACCGCCACAGCGTCGTCGGTGCCTGTCCCATTCTGGGCTGCCTGCCGGTTGAGCAGGTGAAACATGGGATCGCGGCGGACAAAGTGCAGCGCCGCACACAGTGGGCAGGCGCCTTGGCCAGCGAGCCGCAACGGGCCGATGAGGCCGCGGTCGTCGAGCAGAGAGACTGGCACGATGGTGGGGCTGCGGGCGACGATGTCGAGGCAAGCGCGGTCGTCGAGGTGCAGTTGATCCACCAGCACCGTGGGTCGGCGGTGCCCACCGCTGGCAAGCACCTCGGTGAGGGATTCGCGGAACAGCGGGATGCGGACCGAGATTCCGGCGGCGCCGAGCAGCCGGCTCAGGTGGGTGGCCAGCGGGGAGTCGCCGACGATGAGCACAGAGGCGGGGCTGGCATCGCGAAGCACCCCGGCGGCGAGCAGATCGTCGAAGACTTCCGCCGCGTGCGGCCGAGGCAGCCCGGAGGCGTGGAACCATTCGACGGCGGCGTCCCGGGGCGCGGGCCGGTGCCAGGAGCGCAGGCTGCGCGCCAAGGCCTGTGCGCACGGGGTTTCGATGATGCTGGCGCGGGCGGTGTCGAGGCCGATTTGTAAGGTTGTGTCGTCGCGGACGAGGACGCGGGTTCCGGGGGCGAGGAGGAAGGGGCTCACGTTTTATTTGGACCCGGCTTCCCCCTTCGGCGGTTCCCGGGGGCGGCGGTTAGCTGTCGGCGTCGGAAACGCCGGTGTCGTCGGCGTCGTTCGTGCCGTCGTCCTCCCGGCGCAGCATCTCTTCCAGCTTGGCGAATTCTTCAGCGAAGCCGGAATCGCCGGCGTCGTCGAGCAGCCGGTCGATGAAGGACGCCGGGTTGTCCAGGTCCTCCGCCGAGGGCAGCAGATCCGGGTGCTCCCACACGGCGTCGCGCTTGTCGACGCCGACGGCCACGGTGGCGCGGCGCCACAGCTCGACGGCGGCGGCGACCTTCGGGGAGGCGAATTCGATCCCGACCACGGTGGAAAACACCTTATCGGCGCCGCCGCCGGTGTCACGCCGACGGGTCCACGCCTCGGACAGCGCCGCGGCCGAGGGCAGGCGGTCACCGAGCGCCTCGGTGACGACGTATTCGGCCCAGCCTTCCACGAGCGCGAGCAGCGTCTCCAGCCGGGAGACCGCCCCGGCGTTGGTGGAGCTGATGCGCGGAGACAGGTCCATGCCCTGAAGGCGGGCGATGGCGTCCTGGAGGGCCTCCGGGTTGCCCGAGTCCAGGCCTAGGTCCCGCGTTGCTTCCTCGACGTGGGAGTTGTCGATGACCAGACCGACGGCATATTCCTCCACGGAGCTGACGAGGCGTTCGACGAGCCAGGGGACGTGGGTGAACAGGCGCTGGCGGGCGGCTTCGCGCGCGGCGGCGTAGACGAGGACGTCCTGGCCGGGGAGATTGAGCTCCCGCGCCGCGCCCTGGACCGCTTTGGGCAGCAGCGCGATGGTGCCGGTGGGGGTAATGGGCAGGCCGAAGTCGGAGCCGGTGAGGGTTTGGGAGGCTAGATCGCCGAGGGCGTGGCCGAGCTGCATCCCGAAGTTCATCCCGGACATTTGTTGCATCATCCGGTTGAGCCCGCCCATCATGTCCCGGGCTTCCTCCGGCAGGCCGTCGAGCTGCGCGCGGTTCATGTGCTCGGCGACGGGGGAGACCATGCGCTTAAACGCCGGCAGGGTGGCGGTGAGCCAGTCTTCCTCGTTCCAGGCGGCGACGGTACCGGACACGCTGGGCAGGGTGGTGGCCTCGTCGAGCCACAGCTCCGCTAGGCGCACTGATTCTTCGACGGCGGTGCGGTCCTGCGCGCGAATGGTCGACGGGGTGCCGATCTGCTGGCGGGCGATGCGCAGCCCGAGGTCGTAATTCACCGAGCCGCGGCCGTCGGGCGAGTTCATGGACGAGCCCATGCCGGACAGCATCTGGCCGAACTGGCTGAAGATGTCACCGAGGCCACCAGCGCCTCCGGAGCCTCCCGCGCCGGGCATGCTGAACCCGAAGGCGGCGAAGGGATTGTCGCTACCGCCGCGGCCGTGCTGCCGGTCGCGGTCCTGGTCGTCGTCGTCCTGGGAAAAGCCAAATCCGAATCCATTACTCATGCCCACTAATCTACCGTCCGCGGTGGGCCGCGGGCCATGGCGATCTACACGCTGAGAGCGAACGCCGGTACTCTGAGTCCCCGTGAGTAGCCCGGATACCGTCGCCGAGTCCAGCCGCTGGTCGACCATCGCGTGGGGGACGATCCCCGTCGCCCTGCTGCTGGCGCTGGCGTTCCTGCCGCGCATCCCCTTCACCGACGTTTCCCTGGCCGTGCCCTTCGCCGCCCAGGGTCCGGGGCCGGTGTTCGACACTCTCGGGGAGGTCGACGGCGAGCCGGTCGTGGAGATCACTGGCACGCGCCCGGATGACACGGCCGGCGAGATGTACATGACGACGGTGGCGGTGCGGGTGGACATGTCCTTGGCGCAGGCGATCAGCCGGTGGCTGACCACTGACGACACCCTCGTGCCGATCGGGCAGGTGCTGCCGCCGAACAAGACGCCGGAGGAGGTTGACGCGGAGAACAAGGCCGCCTTCGCCCAGTCGGAGGCCGCAGCCAACGCCGCCGCCATGCACTACCTGAATATGCCGACGCAGGTGTACGTGGTGGAGCCGCTGCCCGGCACCCCGGCTGAAGGGACGTTCGAGCCGGGCGACGTCGTCCTCGCCATCAATGGCCAGCGCGTGGACGACCCGGCGATGATGCGTGATCTGGTGGTGGCGCAGCACCCCGGCGACCGGCTCACCGTGGAATTTACTCGCGGATCGCAGCACCGCCGGGCGGAGGTGGTCCTCGGTTCGTCGAAGGAGGATGCGGACCTGGCGCAGCTCGGGGTGTTGCTCGGCGTGCAGCCGGCGTCGGGAGTGTCGGTGTCGTATAACTTGCAGGACGTCGGCGGGCCCTCGGCGGGGATGATGTTCTCGCTGGCGCTCATCGACAAGCTCTCGCCCGGCGAGCTCAACCATGGCCTCAGCGTGGCCGGAACGGGCACGATCGCGGAGGACGGGACGGTCGGGCCGATCGGTGGGATCGTGCACAAGGTGGAGGCCGCCGAGCGGGCGGACGTCGAGCTATTCCTGGCCCCCACCGCCAACTGCGCGGAGGCGGTCAGCCGCGACCCGCACGGTCTCACCGTTGCGGCCGTCGGCACGCTTGACGACGCCGTGGACGCCATGGCGGCCTTCGCCGACGGCCGCGAGGTGCGTACCTGCCAGCAGGTGCTCGACGCCCGTGCGCGCCGGTAGCGCTTAGGCGAGGCCGAGCTCGCGGATGCGGTCGGAGGGTTCGGCGATGTCGGAGGGCAGCATCTGCTGCAGGACCTGGCCGGTGGAGTTGTCGACCACGTAGATCATGGCGTCGGTGCCGAGCACGGTCCAGCCGACGACGAACTCACCGTTGTCCGTAACCACCGTGGAGGTGCGCAGCTCGGTGAGCATTTTGGTGGTGCGGGCCGCCTTCGCGGAGGAATCGCTGAGTTGGAACTGCCCGATGTCGCGGCCTTGGCAATCGACAACGTCCTCCACGGTGGTCTCATTGCACACCTCCATCTTTGCCCACAGGCTGTCCGGGGCCAGGGTGGAGAAACGCTGCCGGGCGGCGGCCACCCCCTCGCCGAGCTCGGCGGGGTCGAGGCTGGGCTCGGCCGTGGCCGTGGTGGTCGAACCGGTGGGAGAGGTGGTGGAGGCGGGCGCGGAGGAACTGGCGGTGGGCGACGTCGAGGTCGTCGTCGTGGACGTCGCTGCCGAGGTGGCCGTCGGGGAGGCCTCGGTGGTGAGGCCGTCGGTATCGCCGGGGGTGCACGCGACCAGCCCACTGGTGAGGGCGATCATCGAGACGGCGGCGGAGCCGAGGCGGCGGGCGCGGCGTGAAGAGGCGATCATAGGGGTCATCTTAAAGCAGGTTGTCGGGATCCTGGTCGAGACCGTAACGCAGCGCCGCGAGTACCCCCGGCGCCACGGTGGGCCCGCCGCGCAGTTCGACGCGGTCCTCGGCGAAGGGGCCGGCGGCCTCAAGCTCCTCCGGCGTGGGGCGAAGCTGCAGCAGTGTCAGTTCGACGCCGGGTTCGCGCAACACCCCGGAGAACAACCGTGCGGGCCGGGGTTGAGCGTCGGCGCCCTCGGCGGAGTCCTTAAACATGATCTCCTGCGCGAGGATGGCGCCCACCACCTGCTGTGGCCAGGCGATGCGGGCACAGTAGTCGACGAGCGCGTCGTGGCCGCCTTCGAGATTCTCCGGTAGGAGGTCCTGGACGACGAGGGTCAGCGGCCGGGTGTCGTCGTCGAGGTCGATGGCGTCGATGAGCAGGCGCGACGGCACGACACCGAAGAGCGTCGGCGGGGCGTCCCAGCCCTCGGCGTGGATGAAGTCCACCGCCTCTCGCATGGCGGCGTTGAGCGCTGGCTGCGTCAGTTCGTTGTCCATGGGCCTACCTCCGTGACTGTTGGGCATACAAATTACCTAGAGTAGAGGCCAACGTGCACTGTTTTCTAACCAACTTGTGAAGGAGTTGAGGTCTTGACGGCCGGATCCTCCCCCTTTAATGCCACGGCGAAAACGCCGTCCCGCTCCTTGAGCGGGGTACTGGCCTTGCTTTCCCTCATTATTGTTGTGCTGCCCATCGTGGTCGGCATCTACACCGACTGGTTGTGGTTCGGCGAGCTCGGGTTCCGCGGTGTGTTCACCGTCACGTACCTCACCCGCATCGTGTTGTTCCTGCTCTTCGGTGTCATCGCTGCGGCGATCGTGTTTGCCGCCGCTTTCCTGGCGTGGCGTTCGCGCCCCGCGGCGTTCAGCGGCTTCGACGCCAATTCGCCAATCATGCAGAACCGTCACGGCATCGAAAAATCGGTGCGGGGTGTGCTCCTCATCATCCCCATCATCGTTGGTGTGGCGACGGGTTTTATGGCCCAAGGCGCCTGGCGGTCCGCATTGCTGTTCATTAACCGCAAGCCCTTCGGCGTCGCGGATCCGCAGTTCGGCCGCGATTACGGCTTCTACGCCTTCACGCTGCCGGCGCTGGAGATCCTGGTCAGCATGTTCGCCATTGTGCTCGTCGTCGCCTTTGTAGTGTCCCTGCTCGGGCACTACTTGCTGGGCAACATTCGCATCGCCAGCCAAGAGGCGGGCGTGCAGGGCTACATCGCCCCGGCTGCCCGGGCGCAGCTCGCGGTCATCGCGGGGCTGTGGATGCTCACTCAGGTGGCGCGATTCTGGCTGGACCGCTACACGCTGCTGTACACCCAGCATGACATCTTCTCCGGTGCCGGCTACACGGAGATCAACGCGGTGCTGCCGGCGAAGATCATCCTCATGGTCATCGCCGTGGTGGTTGCGGGGGCGTTCTTCGCCTCGATGATCGTTAAGGACCTGCGCATCCCCGCCCTGGCGACGGCGCTCATGGTGCTGTCCGCGGTGGTCATTGGCACGGCGTGGCCGCTGGTTGTCGAGCAGTTCTCCGTCCAGCCGAATCGGCAGGCGAAGGAAAACGAGTACATCGCCCGCAACATCGACGCCACCCGTTATGCCTACGGGGTCACGAACGACGAGGTCACCTACCTGCGCGACTGGGGCGCGGGGGAGGAGCCCGACGAGAAGGTGGCCGAGGACCGGCCGACCATCGCCAACCTCCGCTTGCTCGACCCGGACATCGTCGCGCCGACGTTCACCCAGATGCAGCAGCTGCGCAACTTCTACGGCTTCCCGGACACGCTGCAGATGGACCGCTACGAAGTTGACGGCCAGATGCGCGACTTCGTCGTCGCCGCCCGCGAGCTGGACCCGAACGCGCTGCGCGAGAACCAGCTGGACTGGATCAACCGGCACACGGTGTACACCCACGGCAATGGGTTCGTCGCTGCCCGGGCGAATACGGTGGACGAGGCGCCGCAGGAGGCAGGCTCGACGCGCGGCGGGTTCCCCGTGTATACCGTGTCTGACCTGCAGACCATGGCTGCCGCCGAGGAGTCCGAGGCGGAAGAACTAGGCATCAAGGTGGACCAGCCGCGTATTTACTACGGTCCGGTCATCGCCTCTGCGGCGGATGGCGCCGACTACGCCATCGTCGGCAACGACACCGGCGGGGACTACGAGTACGACACGGACAATTCCCAGTTCACCTACGACGGCGCCGGCGGCGTCGGCGTCGGCAATTGGTTCAACCGCTCCGCGTACGCCCTGAAGTACCAGGAGCTCAACTTCCTGCTGTCTGACCGGGTCAATTCCTCCTCGAAGATCCTCTACGACCGGGACCCGCGTGAACGCGTCGAGGAGGTCGCCCCCTGGCTGACCACCGACTCCGAAACCTATCCCGTCGTCGTCGACGGGCGCATCAAGTGGGTTGTCGACGGCTACACGACGCTCTCGCAGCTGCCCTACTCGGAGCAGACCTCCCTGTCCGACGCCACCACCGACTCCCTTAACCAGGACGGCACCACCCAGCGGCTCATCACCGACCAGGTGGGTTACATCCGCAACTCGGTGAAGGCCACCGTCGACGCCTACGACGGCACCGTCACCCTCTACGAGTTCGACACCGAGGATCCCGTCCTCAAGGCGTGGATGGGCGTGTTCCCGGACACCGTGCGCCCTGCCTCCGAGATCTCGGACGAGCTGCGCGAGCACTTCCGCTACCCGATGGACCTCTTCCGCGTCCAGCGCGAGATCCTCGCCGAGTACCACATCGACGACCCGAACGTCTTCTTCAACAACGACGCCTTCTGGTCCGTCCCCGGCGACCCGACCGCCACCGGCGACAGCCAAAACCTGGACCAGCCGCCGTACTACGTGGTGGCCACGGACCCGCAGGACCCGACGCGGTCGAGCTTCCAGCTCATCACCCCCTACCGTGGTCTGCAGCGTGAGTTCCTCGCCGCCCACATGGCGGTGACCTCCGACCCGGACAACTACGGCCAGATCACCGTCCGCGTCCTGCCCACCAACACCCAGACCCAGGGCCCGCGCCAAGCCCAGGACGCGATGATGTCCTCTGACCAGGTGGCGCGCGACCGCACCCTGTGGGAGGGCACCAACACGCTGCAGAACGGCAACCTTCTCACCCTGCCGGTGGGCGGCGGGGAAATCCTCTACGTGGAGCCGATCTACTCGCAGCGCTCCAACCAAGACTCCGCGTTCCCGAAGCTGCTGCGCATGCTCGTGTCCTACAAGGGCCGAGTGGGCTACGCGCCGACGATTGGCGAGGCGCTGGAACAGGTAGGCATCTCCGCGGAGGCCGCTCAGCAGGTGGCCGGCGCAACGGCCACCGACGACGCCGACGCCGGCAAGGTTCCCGACGACGCCAAGGGTGTCGGCGAGGCCACCGATGCCGCCGCTGATGCTGCCGCACCGAGCAAGCCGACGACAGCTGCCGGCTCCGAAGGCGAGGCGATTGCCCGGATCAACGACGCCCTCAACGGCCTGGAACAGGCCCGCGGCGGTAGCCACGAGGAGTACGGCAAGGCGCTCGACGAGCTCGACGCCGCCGTCGCCGAGTACCGTTCCCTCACAGCTAGCTAGAACGGCGTTGCCCTGGGGATTTGGTTCCCCAGGGCGATGGTTGTAGAGTATCTCGATGTCGCCGGGACATGGTGGTAACCACCAATTTACGGCGCGGTGAATTGAAGAAGGTCACCCGACGCGGGGTGGAGCAGCTCGGTAGCTCGCTGGGCTCATAACCCAGAGGTCGCAGGTTCGAATCCTGTCCCCGCTACCAACTTCTTCCGGTCCCCCTCCACTTCGGTGGAGGGGGCTTCGTCATTTTCGGGGCGCACCGGGCGGGGCAGTAGGTCGGCGACGTCCTTGTGGAGGTTTCATAGACGTGGCGTTCGGCGCACTCTTCTCAGTGATGGTTGGTTGCGATCCTGGAGGTGGCCCCGAAAGCTGCCCGATGGGGCAGTAAGTCGGCGCCCGATGGTGCAGTAAGTTGGCGCCCGATGGTGCAGTAAGTTGGCGCCCGATGGTGCAGTAGGCGTTAAAGTGCTATGCTGACCTGCATGGTTTACCTAGAGCGTGCGATCGACCAGCGTCTCGATACGCTTGAGCACATCTTCTCTGCGGTAGCCATCGAGGGCCCGAAGGCGGTGGGCAAGACTGAGACTGCGCGACGTCGAGTACGCAATGTATTTCGGATGGACGTACCCGATGACCGCAGCCGTTTCCTGGCAACCAACCTCGTTGAAGAAACTAGGCGAGGGCCGATTCTTATCGACGAGTGGCAGCTCTTGCCGGAGTCCTGGGACATGGTCAGGCGCGCCGTCGACGATGGCGCCCCGAAAGGCAGCGTCTATCTGACGGGTTCATCCACCCCCGTCGACGGGGTTACTACACATTCCGGAGCCGGCCGAATCGCTAGCGTACGTCTTCGCCCCTTAGGGCTGTGTGAATTAGTCGAGAAGGACGGCGCTGTCTTGCTCAGCGAACTCCTCACTCAGACAGCTCAGCTGCGAGGTGAATCTGACTGGCAGCTCAGCGACTACGTGCGGTCCTTGGCTACCTCAGGTCTGCCTGGGCTTATTGGTCTGACGCCGCCGGCGTCCGACGAATACCTCGCCGCATACATCGAACGGATAGTCGATCGTGAACTTCCCTCACAGGGGTATACCGTTCGGAATAAAGCTGGGCTCAGGGCTTGGTTACGGGCCTACGCGCGAGCGACGGGAACCGACGCTTCGTACAGCGAAATCCTGGCAGCCGCCACACGCGGAGAAGGCAACGCGCCGAGTAAGCGAACAACTGCGCTGTATCGGGAGAAGCTCAGCGAAATCTGGATGTTGGACCCGTTGGAGGCCTGGGAGTCCTCTGTGTACCGCATCCCACGGCAGACGTTTTCGCCGAAGCACTTCCTGGCCGACGCCGCCTTTTCTCTACACCTTTCGAGCATCAGTGCGCGGCACCTCAACAGCGGAAAGCATGCAACCCACCTGGGAAGATTCTTCGAGGCCTACGCCGTTCACAGCCTGCGCGTCGCTGCGAGCGCCTACGGATTGCGTGCTGGACACGTCAGGACCAAGAGCGGAGACCGTGAGGTTGATCTCGTTCTAGAGACGCACGACGGCGGCGTGCTGGCCTTCGAAGTGAAGCTCTCTGCGGTCGTGCGCGACGAGGACGTTCGCCACCTTCTCTGGCTGCGGGAGCTGATTGGCGACGATCTCATCGACATGGCCATCATCAACACGGGCAAGCACGCCTACCGGCGACCTGACGGGGTGGCGGTGATTCCGCTGTCGTTGCTGGCGGTGTGACGAGGTTTGGCCGCGGGCAGCTCCGGGGCTGTCGGCTAGGGGCACGGGGAGTGAGTGTTGCCACCACCGAGTTAGTTCAGCGCACCGGCAGGGGGAAGCGGTCCGGGTAGGTCCCCGCCATCTGGAGGTTAATCACTGCCACATTCGCCCAGCGTTTGTCGTGCCGAGATCACTGGTACTCCACGAGAGTAAAGCCGTCCAAGCTGTCCACACCCGGGCGAACAGCAGTCTCACTGTTGGCTCCAGCCAGATCAGCCCACCAGTCACCCTTGCGCCACACCATCGGAAGGCGGAACACGTCAATGGGAGCGGCCATACCGGACGGGTCGTAGCTAAACGCTAGTTCCACCACCACGAGATCCTTTGCACACGAGACCACCCGGTATCCGGAAGCTCCAGGCAGCGTTTGCGCACGCGCGGTATCGACCGCGCCGCGTTCGTTCAGGCCAAGGAATTCACGGTCTTCCTGCGCCATCGGGACGTTAGCCCACAGTGTCTTGTCAATCTCCTCGCCGACCTCATCACCTTGGGCATACATGGCATAGGTCATCTGGTTAATCGCCGCCATAATCGCCCCCTGCGGGGAATGCGCGTAGCCGCGCGGCACAGCCCGCTTCATCGACGAAGGGCCGGCCTCAGAGTTGACAGACAGATACCGGGCCTTGACGTACTGCAACTGCGTAGTTCCCATGAGGGTCGGATCCTCGCACTGGTCAGCAGCGTCAACGAGCTCACCCTTGGCGGGAAGATCACCCAATGGGTCTATCGGGGTGAACACCGGCCGGCCAAACAGCGGGTCCGCCGAGTACGCCCCCGGGGTAGCGTGCTGGGAATCGATGTCGCCGAGAATGACGTCCGGCCAGCTTCACTGGTTGCCGTCGATCTTCGCTCCCGGAGTGTTGCCTTCGGAAAAACCCCAGTTACCGTCGCCCGCGGCGGGGTCAGTAGTCTCCGGTTGGGCCTGCGTCGTCGTGGTGGTGGCGTTGTCGTCATTGCGGATGCTGCGGAGGATGAAAAACCCGCCGCCGAATATCGCAACAATGGCCAGCGACAAGCATATGATCAGTGCGGTCACGAGATTATTTTTGTTCATGATATGTATTCTCCTAACTCTTCTGTGGCTGTGAGGAGTCCCCTCAGGTGGTCCTGAAGATCCGATGCTCTTCAAGCTTCTGAGGGCTGATGCTCGACTATCGCGAGGAATTAACGCTGGTCATCCTATGGCTTGAATAATGATGATCTCCGGCTAAGGGTCTGAGGGTTGTTCGGGCTGTGGTTCTAGAGCAGGTCCATTGCCCGCTTTTCGTGTTCCTCCTCCGCGAGGTACTTCGCCACGATCGGTTCCGTGAGGTACTCGTGGGTTACCTCGTTGATTATCCGTTGTTGTTCCGTCCTCCAGAGTTGGCCCATTTTCTCCGCTGACATCGGGTAGTTGCCCTGCTTCGACCACAGTGTGTAGAGCTGGATCTTGCGGGCTGCGACTCGGTTGTCCACTTCGTGGTTGAGTTCCATCTGCGTGGGGTAGACGGTGTCCATCGGTAGGCCTAGTTCCTTGTGGGCGTCGATCACGGTGGTCATCATGATCCACAAGTCGTAGGTGTTGCTCATCTCCTCCTTGGCTATCTGCTTCTCGTCCATGTCCCCGAAGAACGTCTCCTTCGGTACCCACGCTGCGAGCGGGATCGTCGGGCCGAAGTACGCCAGTAGTTCCTTGACCGCGCTGGGTTGGTTGTTCTGTGCTTCCAGTGCTGGTAGCAGCATCGACACTGCGAATTGGTGATGGCGGAACTGAAACAGCATCCTCAGTGCTACCCTCCTCATCGTTTCGATCACGTCCGGGTCCGCTGGGTCGAAGTACCCCTCCGGGTTGTACTCCCGTTCCATGAACGGCAGCAGATTCTCGGTCCGGTAGCGGTCGTGAGCTTCCTTCAGTCGATTCAGTCCCTTCCGCGTCGCTTCCCGGTCGTAGGATTGGCCCGTCAGTTTGAAGTACGGCTCCACTACCAGTTCGTCCATTCTCGTCCACATTGCGTCGTGTTCGGTCAGTTCCTGGTCGCTGAACTCCAGTAGCTTCAGGTCGAGTTGCGGCATTATCGGTCTCCTTGGTGGTTGGTCCTCATGGATACGTGCAGAAGCGTTGGTGAGGGGCATGTGCTGGCTTCTGACCGTCAGCTTCGCAGAGCCGCGGTGCACGACCAGGCTCATTTCGAACATGAGCCCCATAGACGGCTGAAAACGCTGGTCAAGAAGTGAAAATCGTCTCTCTGTTCGGCTCTGTAAGGGCGCCTTCTTCACTCCCAGACGCGTCCGATCTGCAGTCCTCACCACCTGGATCCGCCTCGCATTTTGTCTTTCGGTTGGCGCTACGTATCTGCCACTCCGCACCTCGTCTGGCGACAGGACCGGGACGCCTTTCAAGCCAGCCACCAACTCCAAAACCCCCAACGCCGCGTTCCGGTACACTCGGCGGTCGGCGTTTTCGTCCTTCTGTTGTCACGTCCGCGGTCACCGTTTAGCAGCGTGGGTCGTCGGGCTTGGCACGGGGCCAGCCACGCGCAGCGCCGCGCACCTCCGCACAAGGTGCCGCGCGCCGGCAAGGTGGCGGACCTGCAACACCGTGAGGCCACGGCCAGGTGAGGCCATGGCCAGGCGAGGAAGGCGGATCGCCGGACATTTGAACAACGCGTTGAGGCTGGTGACGGCTTGCCCGCACAGGGCTCCCCGCCGCTTCGAGGTCTTGTCGACCCTGCTCATCGTCGCTGCTGGCGGTGTGGATCGTGGCTCAAGGCCCTGGTTCAGCGCCGATCACCCGATGAGGAGTCACTGTGAACCTAGACCGTAGAAGTTTTCTTAAGGCAACGTCCGTGGCGGTAGCCGCAGGTGGGCTGTCGGTGTTCGCCGCCGCCTGCTCGCGAGGCGCTGATGATGCGTCCTCCGCTGCGTCGAGCGCCCCCGCCGGGCCCGAGAACGCCAAGGGCGCCAAAGCCGCTGGTGAGCGTCGTCCGCTGCCGATCCCGGAGCTGCTGGAAGGGCCGAACTTTTCCCTCGAGGCGCGCGAAGGTGAGACGGAAATCCTCGCCGGGAAGTCCACGCCGACGTGGGGATACAACGCGTCGATTCTGGGCCCGACCTTGCTGATGAAGCGTGGCGAGAAGGTCACCATCGATGTGAAGAACTCCCTGCCGGAGATGACGACGGTTCACTGGCACGGGATGCATGTCCCGGCTGAGATGGATGGCGGGCCTCATAGCGCGATTGAGCCGGGCCAGTCCTGGACGGCGTCTTATGAGGTGAAGCAGGAGGCCTGCACCCTGTGGTACCACCCGCACCCGCACGGCAAGACCGGCTTGCATGCTTACCGCGGCCTGGCCGGGTTGATTTACGTCGAGGACGATAACGCCGTTGATCTTCCGAAGGAATACGGCGTCGACGACATTCCGGTGGTCATTCAGGACAAGCGTTTCCATGCCGATGGCTCCCTGGACGAGGAGGACCTGCCGGATCTGGGCCTGCTCGGCGATACGCCGGTGGTCAATGGCATCAATAATCCGCATTTCGCGGCCACGACTAATCGCGTGCGTCTGCGGCTGCTTAACGGTTCGGTGATGCGGCTGTATCGCATTGCGTTGAAGGACGGGTCCTCTTTCCACCAGGTGGCGTCCGACGGCGGGTTGCTGGCCGCCCCGGTTGAGCGCACGGACATCATTTTGTCCCCCGGCGAGCGTGCCGAGATTGTGGTCAATTTGGCGTCGGGCAGTGAGAATATGCTGCAGGCTATTCCTTTCGTGCAGCAGGCCCAGGATTGGCTGGAGGCCCTACCCGGGTTGGGTTTGGATCAGACGCTGGATCTGCTGTCGTTGACTGGCCCAGAGAAGGACGCCGGGGTGGGTACACTCCCGGCGAGCTTGTCGGCGTCGGCGGCCGAGCAGCCGGATGTGACGGGTGCGCCGATGCGTCGCTTTGACCTGTCCTGGTTCCTCATCAACGGCCAGCAGATGGACATGAACCGGATTGACGATGTCATTGACCACGACGGTTGGGAGGTGTGGGAGGTCCAGAACTCGGACGAATGGCCGCATAACTTCCACGTCCACGATGTCCAATTCAAGGTCATTGAGATCGACGAGAACAATCTCGGCGTTCAGCACGAGGGCTGGAAAGACACCGTCATGCTCTTCCCCGGGGTCAAGGCCCGCCTGGCGTTGCGATTTACGGATTACACGTCCGTCGACGTGCCGTACATGTACCACTGCCACCTCATGTTCCATGAGGATCAGGGCATGATGGGTCAGTTCCTCGTCACCGAGCCAGGCGCACAGCTACCGGCGAAGTTCAGCAGTTCTCAGCCCCGGACGGCGCAGGGCGCGCCCCGCTATGAGGGACCGGGAACCCCGGAGCTTCCGAAGGTAGAAAACGAAGACGACGGCGACGGCAGTGACGGTGGCGACTGGTCAGGCGACGACCACGACCACGAGCACCACGACCACCACTAACCGCCAGCCCCTCCATCCCGAATAGCCGCCGGTAGGCGAGGCCCCAGGCGTCGAGCCGGCCTTCCTATCGCGAGTGATGCCTCCGACGCCGAATGGCGGCGGGGGTAGACTCGCCGACATGTCTACCGCACCCAGTCAGCATCGTCGCCTCGCGACCGTGTTCGCCATCGCCGGAACGCTCCACTTCGTCAAGCCGGAAATCTTCGATCAGATCGTCCCGCCGCAGCTCCCGGGGAAGCAGCGGGACTACACTCTCGCCTCCGGGGCGGCGGAGTTGGCGGTGGCCGGCATGCTCGCCGCGCCGAAGACGCGCCGAGCTGGTGGTTTGGCGTCGGTGGCGCTGCTGCTGGCGGTATGGCCGGCGAACTTCTACATGGCGTACCTGTGGCGGGATCGGAAGTGGCCGTGGCAGGTGGTGTCCATCGGGCGGTTGCCCTACCAGATTCCGCTCATTAAGCGGGCATGGTCGGTGTGGAAGGCACCCACGAAGTAAGGCACCCGCCGGGTTCCCCCACGGGTGGCTTCGATGCCCTTCGAAGGTATCGTGGTGGACCATGAGGAAGCCAACTTTGCTGAACTGGCCGGTGTTGCGCCAGTTCGAGGACTTGGACCTCTTTGGCCGTGACAAGAATACGAAGTCACGTAAGAGTGAGGAATTGACGCCGCGGACCCACGAGGCCGATGGTGTCTACAAGTCCGTTTGTCCCTATTGCGCGGTCGGTTGCGGCCAGCGCATTTTTGTTAAGAACAACAAAGTCGTTCAAATTGAGGGGGATCCGGATTCGCCGATCTCCCGCGGCCGGCTCTGCCCTAAAGGCTCGGCAACCGAGCAGATGATTAACGCCCCGGGCCGGCACACGGAGGTGCTGTACCGCGCCCCGCACGCCACGGAGTGGACGCACATGAGCCGCGATAAGGCGGTGGACATGATCGTCGACCGCATCCTCGCCTCCCGGAAGAACGGCTGGCAGGATGTTGACGACCAGGGTCGGGTGCTCAACCGGACGATGGGTTTCGCCGGCCTGGGCGGCGCCGTGCTCGATAACGAGGAAAACTACCTCATTAAGAAACTGTTTACCGCGCTCGGCGCGGTGCAGATCGAGAACGTCGCCCGTATATGACACTCGGCGACTGTTCCCGGTCTGGGAGCATCGTTTGGACGCGGCGGCGCGACCCAGCCGCTGCAGGATATGGCGAACGCTGATTGCGTCGTCATTCAAGGGTCAAACATGGCCGAAAACCACCCGGTGGGATTCCAGTGGGTGATGGAGGCCAAACTGCGTGGCGCGCGGATTATCCACGTCGACCCGCGATTTACGCGTACCTCCGCGGTGTCGGATCGTCATATCCCCATCCGCGTGGGATCGGACGTTGTCCTGCTCGGCGCCTTGATTAACTACATGCTCGTCAACGAGCTGTATTTCCGGGATTATGTGGTGGCCTACACGAACGCCGCCACGCTGGTGAAGGAGGACTACCAGGGGCCGGAGGACCTCGACGGGCTGTTTTCCGGGCTCGATGAAGACACCGGCGAGTATGACAACGCCACGTGGCAGTACCAGCACGCCGGCGACGGCGAGGTGTGGAACTACCGCCGCGATGAGACGCTTGAAGACCCGAACACGGTCTTCCAGATCCTCAAGCGGCACTACTCGCGCTACACCCCGGAGATGGTGGAACGAGCCTGCGGTATCTCCGTCGAGGAGTTCGAATACCTGGCCCGTTCCATCGCGGAGAACTCGGGCCGGGAGCGCACGACGGTGTTTGCCTACGCCCTCGGCTGGACCCAGCACACCCTGGGCCCGCAGGTGATTCGTGCCGCGGCGGTGTTGCAGCTGCTCATGGGCAACATCGGCCGCCCGGGCAGCGGCATCATGGCGCTGCGCGGCCACGCCTCCATTCAGGGGTCAACGGACATCCCGACGCTGTACCACCTCCTGCCCGGCTACGTGCCCATGCCGTCGGTGGCCCACACCTCCTTCGACGAGTGGGTCAACGCCACCGGCGACTACCACGGCAAGGGATTCTAGTCCATGGCCAGGGCATTTAACACCAGCCTGCTCAAGGCCTACTTCGGTGACGCCGCCACGAAGGACAATGACTTCGGCTACCACTGGCTGCCGCGCATCGACGGCAAGCACGGCACTTACCAGACGATGATGAACATGGCCGACGGGTTGGTCGAAGGATATCTGGTCTTCGGTCAGAACCCGGCCGTGAGCTCCATCAACGGCAAGCTGCACCGCAAGGCGTTCCGCACCGCTAAGTGGATGGTGGTCCGGGACAAGGAGATGATCGAGACCGCGAACTTCTGGCGTAACTCTCCGGAACACGAAACCGGCGAGGTCACAGCCGAGGACATCGGCACCGAGGTGTTCTACCTGCCGGCGGCCGCCCACGTGGAAAAGGCCGGCTCCTTCACCCAAACCCAGCGCATGGTGCAGTTCCGCGAGAAGGCCGTCGAACCGCCTGGGGACGCCCAAAGTGAGCTGGACTTCTTCTTCCAGCTGGGCCAACGCCTGCGCGAGCGACTCGCCGGGTCGACGGACCCGCGTGACCGCGCTCTGCTCAACATGACCTGGGACTATGCCAGCGCCGCGGATCCGTTGCGCGCGGACCCGGAGGCGGTGCTCGGTGAGATCAACGGCTACTACCTCACCGGCGAGCGCGCCGGGCAGCCGTTGGACAAGTTCGTGGACATGAAGGACGACGGTTCCACGTCCGGCGGGTGTTGGATCTACGCCGGCGTGTACGCGGGTGGGGTCAACCATGCCGCGAAGCGCACCCCGGCGAAGAGCCCGACGGACCCGGCCCCGGACTGGGGTTGGATCTGGCCGGCGAACCGTCGCGTGCTGTACAACCGTGCGTCGGCGGACCCGCAGGGCAGGCCCTGGTCGGAGCGCAAGAAGTACGTGTGGTGGGATGAGGCTGCCGGGCAGTGGACCTCCACCGGCGACGTGGTGGACTTCCCGGCTACCCTGCGCCCGGACTTCGTTGCCGACCCCGCCGCCCAAGGCGCCGGCGCGCTGTGTGGCACGGACGCGTTCATCATGCAGGACGACGGCAAGGCGTGGCTGTTCGCGCCGAGCGGCGTCGTCGACGGGCCCTTGCCTGCGCACTACGAGGCGCAGGAGTCCCGAGTGGCGAACCCGCTGTACAACGTGCAGTCCTCCCCGTCGCGGGGGTTGTACTCCCGGTCGGATAACCTCCAGACCCCGCCGGTGGGCTCGGATGGTTCGCAGGTGTATCCCTTCACCTTCACCACGTACCGCGTCACCGAGCAGCACGGCGCCGGCGGCAAGTCCCGGTGGGTGCCCTACCTGGCGGAGCTGCAGCCGGAGCAGTTCTGCGAGGTCTCCCCGGAGCTCGCCGAGCTGCGCCGGCTTGAACACGGAGGGTGGGCCACCATCATCACGCCGCGCTCGGCCATCGAGGCCCGGGTGTTGGTCACGGAGCGGATGAAGGCGCGCACCGTTGATGGGAGGCAGTTCCACCAGATCGGCCTGCCGTTCCATTTCGCCAACTACGGCGAGGGCGCGGAGGTCACCGGTGACTCGGCCAATGACCTCATCGGCGTGACCCTGGAGCCGAACGCGTCGATCCAGCAGGCGAAGGTCACGGCCTGCGACATCCAGCCGGGCCGACGCCCGCGTGGTCGGGCGTTGACGCAGTTCGTCGCCGCCTACCGCGAGCGCGCCGGGATCACTGCCGAGACCGGCATGGACCGCGTCCTGGTGCCGGGCGAGCCCGAGCGGGACTTCGACCCCACCGGTGTGCAAGGCGGCCCGTGCGCCGAGGACGACACCACTGCCGAGAAGCCACAAGGAGCGTGAGGAAACTAATGTCGCGACTACTAGAATCCACCGCCCCGGGCTATCGGCTCGACGAGCGCAAGGCGTTTTTCACCGACACGTCCATCTGCATCGGCTGCAAGGCCTGCGAGGTGGCGTGCAAGGAATGGAACCGGGTGCCGCAGGACGGCGATTACCAGATGCTGGGGTCCTCCTACGACAACACCGGCGACCTGGGCGCGAACACGTGGCGCCACGTGGCCTTCGTCGAGCAGTCGAAGGACAAGATCGACGCCGCGCGGGAGTCCACGAAGCAGTTGGTGGGCCTCGGCCTGCCGAGCGTGGGCGCGCCGACGCCGCCCGCGTCCACTCGCACCACCCCGCCGGACACCCCGGATTTCCGCTGGCTCATGGCCTCGGACGTGTGTAAACACTGCACCAACGCCGGCTGCCTCGACGTGTGCCCCACGGGTGCGCTGTTTCGCACCGAGCACGGCACCGTCGTCGTGCAGGACGACGTGTGCAACGGATGCGGTACCTGTGTGGCGGGCTGCCCCTTCGGCGTCATCGAGCGACGCGACTCCGGCGGAGTGTCTGTGCGCACGTCCCGGCACCCGGTGGGGGAGGATTTCACCGTGGGGGAGAAGGCCCCCATGAAGAATCAGGGCGTGGCCCAGAAGTGCACGCTGTGTTACGACCGCATCAAGGTTGGCGACCGGCCGGCCTGCGCCCAGGCCTGCCCGACCACTTCTATTAAGTTCGGCACCCGCAACGAGATGCTGGACGTGGCGCGCCGACGCCTGACCGAGCTGCACGCCCAGGGCATCACCGAAGCCCGGCTGTACGGGGCGAACGAGGACGACGGCGTCGGCGGCACCGGCTCTATCTTCCTGCTGCTCGACGACCCGGAGGTCTACGGCCTGCCGCCGTACCCGGAGGTGCCCACCCGACGCCTGCCCGGGCTGTACACGTCCATGCTCAAGGCCGCGGTGGGCATGGCCGGCGTGTTCACGGCCAGCTTCCTGTTAGGAGGACACAAGTGAGAATCCCGAAAGTGATCCCGGACATCGTCAACCGGGTCACCGGCCGTTGGGCTCCGCCGGGGTCAGATCCGGAGCTGTCCAAGGGCAAGCCTCGCCTGCACCTGGATTACGCGGACCGAGACACCAGGCGTGAGCAGGCGAAGTCTCGTCGCGCGCGGGGTGGGAAGCACGGTGGCCTGGAGCGGCCGATGGTGCCCAAGGCGGTGTTTAGCTCCTACTACGGCCGGCCGATTGTCAAGGCCCCGCCGTGGGGCTGGCCGATCGGCGGCTACCTGTGGCTCGGCGGCATCGCCGGCGGGTCGGGCATGCTTGCCTTCGGCGCGCAGCTCATGGGCAATGAGCGGCTGCGTCGCTCCACGTCCCTCGCCGCGTTTTTCGCCTCCGGCGTGGGGTCGTTGGCGCTGGTTGGTGACCTGGGTCGCCCAGAGCGGATGCTCAACATGTTCCGCGTGTTTAAGGTGACCTCGCCGATGTCCGTCGGCTCCTACATCTTGGCCTCCTTCGCCACGTCTGCGTCCTTCCCGGCCTTAGCGGAGATGGACAAGATCCTTACCGGCTGGGGCGTTCCCCTGCCTTTGCCCGACTGGGTGCGCCGCCTGCTGCACCAGGCTGGGGTGGCGGGAACCCCGCTGGCCGGTACCTTCGGCCCGTTGTTGGCCACGTACACCGGCGTGCTCTTCGCGGACACCTCGGTGCCGGCGTGGAAGCACACGGGTACCCGGCTGCCGATGCTCTTCGGCTCCTCCGCCGCTCTCGCCTCGGGTGGGGTGGCGATGGTCGGTACTCACCCGGAGGACGCGCAACCCGCCCGCATCGTCGCGCTGGTGGGCGCCGGCACCGAGCTGGTGACCATGCACCGCATGAAAGAGGAGATGGATCCCACCGTGCGTCAGGCCTACGAGCTCGACGAGCCGGGGATCCTCCTCGGCATTGCCGAAGCCGCCGTGATCGTCGGTAGCGTCGGGACGTTCACCGCCCAGGTATTGTCCGCTCTGGACAGGGCGCCGAAGGTGAACCGGGTGGTGTCGATCGCCTCCGGGTTGGCGCTGGCGCTGGGCTCTGGATTCACCCGCTTCGGGGTGCTGCACGCGGGGCACAACTCGGCCCACGACCCGCGTTACGTCATCGCTCCGCAACGCGCGGCGATGGATTCCGACCGAGCCGCCGGCCGCGTCGACGAGAACATCACGACCCTGGCTTAGGCCGGGCGCCGCCCGCCCCCCTTCGTTGCACATCGGGAAAAGAATCCCTAGCGAAATGGGGGGGCGGTGTTACCCTCGAAAACAGGCAGTCCCTGTTTTTTCGGGTTGTGTCTTGTCCTCGGATGAGTGGGATGAGGGCAGGTGGCGCGTTCGGGTGGCGGTGGCTGTGTCTCCACGCTGTGTCAGCGTCTACCTAAGGAGGAAGCTGTGTCTCAAGAATCCTGGATGATGGTTGTCATCCTTTTCCTGTTCATCTACTCGGTCATCGTCACCCTGCTGTACCTGCGGCAGTCGAAGATGGTCACCCGCTAAGCACCCGGCGCGTGGGTGAGGAGGTCCGCCCGGTCCACGAGCCCTGCGCGCAGAGCGAAGAGGACGGCGTGGACCCGGTCGCGGCTGTCGGTTTTCATGAGGATGTGCCGGACATGGGTCTTCACCGTGGCCATAGAGATGAACTCCGTGGTGGCGATGTCGTCATTGGAGTACCCCAGGGCGATGAGCCGGAGCAGGCCGCGTTCCCGGTCCGTCAGGCTACCCAGACGTCGGCGATCGGCGTCACTCGGTGCGGGCGGGCGCGCGCTGTCGGTGCTGCGGGCGGCGGCGATGACATGTCGGGTGACTCGCGGCGCTAGTACCGCGTCGCCGGCGTGCACGGTGCGGATGGCGCTGAGTAGTTGTTCCGGCTCGGCGTCTTTCAGCAGGAAGCCACTGGCCCCGGCATCGAGGGCGTCGCAGACGAAGCTGCGGTCGTCGAAGGTCGTGAGCATGATGACCCGGACGTGCGGATCTTCGGCGAGCAGCCGGGCGGTGGCGGTGATGCCGTCCATATCCGGCATCTGGATGTCCATGAGCACCACGTCGGCGGGTGGGGTGGTGGGCGTGGGCGCGTCGGTGAAGAGCTCCGCGCCGTCGCCGGCGCTGAACACCACCGCCATGTCGGGTTGGGAGTCGACGAGCAGCCCGAAGCCGGTGCGTACCAGCAGTTGATCGTCGACGAGCCCGACGCGGATCGGGTCGTTCGTGTGCGCGCTCATCGGGGGATGGTCACCTCCACGGTGAAGGAGTCGGCGGAAGCGTGGTGGCGCAGGGAGCCTCCGTGGGTTCTGGCTCGCTCGGCCATGCCGATGAGCCCATGGCCGCTTCCCGGGGTGGTCGGTGCGCGGTGGGCGAGGGGATTCTCGGCGTTGATGGTGATGGTCTTAGGATCCACAGCGAAGTGGATGTTCCCGCGGCGGGAGCCGTCGGGCCCGCCGGCGTAGCGCAGCATGTTCGTCACCATCTCCTGGGTGATGCGGTAGCAGGTCAGTTGCGTCAATTCCGGCAGGTCGTCGGCGGCGTCGAGCAAGTCGCCGAGGCCGGTGACGCTGAGCGTGAGACCGGTCGCCTCAGCTTCGCTCAGTAGGGTGCCGAGCGCGTCGAGGGTAGGTGCGGCGCGTCGCACCCGCCCAGAGGCATCGTCGTCTGAGCCTTCCTCCCTAAGGACGGTGAGCAGGCCCCGTAGCTGGGTGAGTGCCTGCCGGGATTCCGTCGCGATGGTGCCGAGAGCCTGCGCGGCGACGTCGGGGTGATCGGCGGCGGCGAAGCGGGCTCCGTCGGCCAGGGCGATGACGCCGCTGAGCGCGTGGGCGACGATGTCATGCATCTCCCGGGCGATGCGGGTGCGTTCCAGAACTGCGGCGAGCTCGGCGCGTTCGCGTAGCAGCGCCTTTTCGTTCTGTTGGCGCAGGGCGTCTGTGCCGAGGCGCCAGAAGAACGCCAGGATGATGGCGCCGGCGACGCTGGCGATGGCGATGAAGTAGAAGCTGTGCGGTTCGACGTGCCAGGCCGCGCCGACCGCCCCGGCCCCCAGCCAGCACATCCACAGTGGGTGCAGGCGGCGTGGCGTGGCCGACGCCGCGAGGTAGGCGGCGTAACACGCGGCGGGCGCGAGCATGACGGGCTCCGGCCCGGCGGGGAACACGAGTTGGATGCTCAGGGCTGTGCCGACGATGACGAGTGCCACGACGGGGGCGCGGTGGAAGAACACCAGCGCTGCGACGATGATCCCGAGGACAACGGCGGCGACGGCGTCGGGCAGCACGCGGTAGTGCCATAGGGAGGGCACGGTGGCCGCCGCCACCAGCAGGATCATGACGATCCGCATCGGGGCGCCGATGTGGGTGCTTCGCATGGGTGAAGGCTAACCCAGGCCACGCCCTCGCGAAATCATCCCGCGGGCTGATGTAGTGCTGAGACGACGTTTCTAGCGTGATCGGTATGGCACAGATACCCACTGACACGATCGTCACGCGAGGGCTGACAAAAACCTTCGGCCGCGCCCGCGTGCCCATCGTCACGGACCTCAACCTCGTTGTTCCCCGCGGGGCGGTGTACGGATTCATCGGCCCCAACGGCTCGGGCAAAACCACCACCATGAAGATGCTGTTGGGGTTGGAACAGCCCAGCGGCGGCGAGATCGACCTGTTCGGCACCACCTTGGCCCCGAACACGTGGCGCAGGCTCATCGCCCGCTGCGGCGCCCTCATCGAAAACCCGCCCGGTTACGGTCACCTCACCGGACGGGAGAACCTGCGCATTGTCCAGCATCTTCGAGGCGTGGATGACCGGCGTATCGACGACGTCATGGACCTGGTCCGGCTTCGCGATCACCAGCACAAACTGGTGCGCACCTACTCCTTGGGGATGAAGCAGCGCCTGGGGATCGCCATCGCGCTGGCGCACCACCCGGAGTTAGTGATCCTCGACGAGCCGACTAACGGCCTGGACCCCGCCGGCATCGAGGAGATCCGGCGGCTCATCGCCAGCCTCAGCGAGCGTGGCGTGACCGTCCTCGTGGCCTCCCACCTGCTCGACGAGGTGGAGAAAGTCACCACTCACCTCGGCATCATCGGCGCCGGGAACCTCATCTTCCAAGGCACGCGCGCTGAACTCATGGCGCACACCACCGCCGATACGCTGCTGACCACCCGCACTCCCGTCGACACCGCGGGGCTCAGCGCCTCGACGGGCGTAGAACTCGCCGAGGAGCCATCCGACGGCGGACAGCCGCGTTACCGCGTTTCCGGCGTGGCGGACGTGGGGGCGCTGAACACGCTGCTCGTCAACCGTGGGGTTGAGGTGACCAGCCTGCAGCAGGTCACCCCCAGCCTGGAAGATGTCTTCCTGCGCCTGACCGCGAAGGCGCAGCTATGAGTCAGACCACTTACCCGAGCCGGGCCACGGCGCTGCGCGCCGCACTCATGACGTTGAAGAGGCAGCGGCTGCCGCTGGTCGTGGCCAGCCAGATAGTGGCGGTGGCGGCCCTGGCATTGCCGCAGCTGCTGCGCGACGGCGCGGCCGACGACACGGCTTTCTGGCCCAAGCTCATGCTGGCGATCGGCTTCTCGGCGGCGCTGACCTACCCGATCCTGGTGGCGGTGCTAGCCAGCATCGTCATAGACGTGGAGCACCGGGCATCGAGTTGGAACCTGTGGGCGGGGTTGCTCTTCCCTCCGGGTCGGCTCGCCCGCCTCAAGGCTGTGTTCGCCCTGGTGGCACTCGCCCTGGTGGTAGTAGGGCACGCGCTCGTGGTGCTCGGTTGCGCCGCCACGCGGGGCATCGACACCTCCGCTCAAGACGTGGCCCGGCTAGCGGTGATGATGGTCAATGTGTGGCTGGTGTCAGCGTGCTTGATGTGGGTGCACTTGGCCGTGGCGTTGGTGTTTCGGAGCCAGCTGGGCAATATCGGCCTCGGGATCGTCGGCGCGTTCATCGGGGTGTATTCGCTGCTGACGTCGTCGAAGGTGACCTACCTTCTGCTGTGGGGTTACTACTCGCTGGGCTTGGGCATCAGGATCTCACCGGCCACCGCGGCCTACTCACCGTGGCCGGAGCACCTTCTACGCGTCGGGGTCAGTGCCGTGGTGTTCGCCTTCGGCGCGGTGGTGTTCTGGTGGTGGACCGGCCGGCTGGCGGGTATTCCGGCCACGCCGGCGATCACCACACGTCGACGCCAGTCCGCCTCCACCGTCACCCATGCCGGCACCACCCGGGCGCCGCGGCGTCGAAGCCTGCTCGCCGCGGAGATCATCAAGCTACGCCGCAGCGCCGTGACGCCGATCATCGGGATCATCGTCGTCATGACCGTCGTGACAGGGGCGGTGAACTATGCCAACAACACCGAAGTCCTTTCACCCGGCTGGGATTCCTACATTTCGCAGGTGACTCTGTTCTACGGGCTGATCTTCGCCGGGCTGTGCGCCTCGACGATCACCGCCGCCGTGTGGCGCGGCGAGCACACCACCAACTCGTGGCCCATGATGGCTACCACGCCGGTCACCCCGGCGCGGCTACTCCTGGCGAAGGCGGGGGTGGTGTGGCTGGCCATGGCGGTGGTACAGGTGCTGCTGGCGGTGGCCACGTACGTCGGCGGGGTGATCCTCGGCCTAGGGGGCGCCGCGCCGGTAAGCCTCGTCGTGTCGCTGGTGGCGTCCTTGTTGGCGACGATCCCGCTCATTCTCCTCCAGACGGTGCTCAGCGCCCGGATTGCTAGTTTCGCCATCCCGATTGGCATCGGGTTCGTCGGAATCGTGATGGGCATCCTGCTGAGTCTGAAGGGCGCCGCGGCGGCGACGTTCTGGCCGTACTCTCAGGTCACCCTGGCAATTCTCATGACGTCGACGGCCACACAGCTTCATTTCTCAGCAATGGCCATCGTCGTTGGTGTGGTGGCGTTGAGCGCGGTGGGTATCGGCCTGCTAGCCTTCGGCGCCGGCTGGCTGGTGCGTCGGGTGCGCTGACCGTATGCGGCGAAAAGCGCCGCATACGGGATATACGAATGGCGGGAGCCACCTCGAGGGGTGATTCCCGCCTTCGTGTTAGACCAACGCCGAGCGGATGTTACTTGATGCCGGCGCGCATGAAGGACTGCACGAACTGCTTCTGCAGGGCGATGAAGAAGATGAGCAGCGGCATGACCACGATGAAGGTACCGGCGGTCAGCGAGGCGAAGTCGATACCGGACTCCGGGGCGAGGAAGCGCACGATACCCACCGTCAGCGGGCGGGCGTCGGCGGTGCGGGTGATGACCAGCGGCCACAGGAAGTTATTCCAGTGGAAGGACACCGAGATGAGCGCGAACGCCACGATGGACGGGCGGCACAGCGGGATGTAGACGCTCCACAGGACCTTGAAGCGGCCGAAGCCCTCCATCTCTGCGGCTTCGACGAGCTCCAGCGGCACCGTCTTGAAGCTCTGTCGCAGCAGGAAGATGGCGAACGCCGAGGCCAGGTAGGGAAGCGCGATGCCGGGCAGGGAGTCCACCAGCTTCAGCTCGGCGACGAGCTGGTAGTTCTCGGAGAGCATGATCTCCGGGTAGACCACCAGCTGGGCCAGCACGAGGCTAAACAGCACCCCGGAGCCGGGGAAGTCGAAGCGGGCGAAGGCGTAGGCGGCGAGCACGCCGAACACCACCTGCGAGGAGGTGAGGATGAGCACCAGCAGGATCGAGTTGCGGTAGTAGGTGCCGAAGGGGGCGGCGTTCCACACGTGGATGATGTTGTCTATGGTCCAGCCGTGCGCGAGGTTCCAATCGTTCGGGTCCACGCGGAAGGCCATAACCATGACGAACAGCAGGGGGAACACCCAGATGAAGGCCACAATCCAGGCAATGATGACCGAGATGCGGTTCGCAGTTGTGTTGGTTTCCATGACCGCCTACCTGTAGTGGATTCGCTTGTCGGAGACACGGATCTGGACGATGGCCACGATGAGCAGGACGACCACCAGCAGCACCGTCACCGCCGCGGCGTAGCCGTCGCGGAACTGGCTAAATGCCAGCTTCCAGATGTGGTACAGCAGGAGGTTCGTGGTGTTGTTCGGCCCGCCCTGGGTGAGCACGAACAACAGGTCCACCTGCTTGAAGGCGTTGGCGGTGGCCATGACCGCCACGAACAGCGTGGTCGGCATGAGCATCGGCCAGGTGACGCGGCGGAAGTTGTAGAAGTCGCTCGCGCCTTCGATGAGGGAGGCTTCCTTCAGCTGCGGGTCGATGCTCAACAGGGCCGCGATGTAGAAGAGCACGAACAACCCGGCCTGCTGCCACACCGAGACAATCATGACGGCCGGCATGGCGGTGGCGACGTCGCCGAGCCAGTTGCCCATGAAGTGCCCCAGACCCACGGCCTTGAGCAGCTGGTTGAGCAGGCCGAACGACGGCTGGAAGAAGTACAACCACACCGCGCCGGCGGCCACCACGGGAAGGATGGTCGGGCTGAGCAGCATGGTGCGGGCGAAGGAAGAACCACGGACCACCTTGACCACCAGCAGGGCCAGGCCAAGGGCGACGAAGATGGTAGCCGGGACGGTGACCACGGCGAAGATGAAGTTGTTCCACAGCACCTGGTGGAACACCGAGTCGCTGGCCATCTCCGCGTAGTAGGTGAAGGTGAATTCCCCGCGCTTGTTGAACAGGGACTTCCACACGGACAGGACGAAGGGAAGCAGGGTGAACCCGAAGAGGATCACCATCGCCGGGGCAATGACCGCGTAGGAAAACAGCGCGTCCTTGCGGCTCTTGCCCAGCTGATCAACGGGAGGTTTCGACATGGTGGGCGACCATCCTTACTGGTAGTCGCGCAGGATGCCGTCGATCTGCTCCTGGCCCTGCTTGGTGGCGTCCTCCGCGGAGGTGCCATTCATCGCGGCGGCTAGCGCGTCGGCGATGGCCTGCTCGACGGCGCCTCGACGGTAGGGAGACAGCTCGGCCTGCGCGTACTCCAGCTGCTGGTAGGCGACGTACGCCTGCGGGAAGTCGGCCACGTAGTCCTTGAGGGTCTGAGTCTGCCAGGCGGCGTCACTCGGGGCGACGTAGCCAGAGGCGACGGTCCATTCGGCCTGACGCTGCGGGTCGGTGAGGAACTTGGCGAACTTCACCGCGGCTTCCTTCTGCTTGTCGGAGGCGTCGGCGAGGACGTAGTAGTTGCCGCCGCCGGTGGGGGTGCCGAACTGCTCGTTCTGCTGCAGGATGGACACGCCGAAGTCGAAGTTGGCGTTCTTGCGGATGTTCGACAGCTGGCCGGTGGTGGTCCAGATGATCGACGCGTTACCGGCGGTGAACTCGTTGGGCAGGGTGCCCCAGGCGACGGTGCCCGGCTGCTGGACGCCCTCGTCGGTGAGCTTCTGCAGGAACTTCACGGCCTCGACGGACTTCGGGTCATTGAACTTGACCTCGGTGCCTTCCTCGTTGTCGAGCTTGAGGCCGTTCTGCAGGGTCAGGGCCTGGAAGATCCAGGCGCCATTCGGGTAGTCGGAGGGAAGCTGGACCGCCCAGGTGGTGTCGGACTTCTCCTTGAGCTGCTTGCCCATGGTGACTAGCTCGTCCCAGGTCTGCGGCGGGACCTCGGGGTCCAGGCCGGCCTGCTTGAAGTGGTCCTTGTTCCAGATCTGCACGACGGTGGAGCGCTGGAAGGGGATAGAGGCGACCTTGCCGTCGAGGGTGGAGTTCGCCAGGAAGGCCGGGTGGAAGGAGTTCAGCCACTCGGTGTCGTCGGTCAGCTCACTGATCGGCTGGATGAGGCCCTCGTCGTTCATGGTCTTCAGCTCGGCGGACATGAGCACGGCCGCGGCCGGGGCCTCGCCGCCGTCGATGGCGGCCTTCACCGCGGCGACGGTCTGGTTGTAGTCGCCGGAGTACACCGGGGTGACGTCGATGTCGGGGTTCTCCGCCTCGAAGTCCTCAACGAAGCCGTTGACCACGGCCTCCAGCGGGCCGCCCACGTTAATGGGGTAGTAGAAGTCAAGCCGGGTCTTGCCGTCGGCGGTGGTGTCGCTGGCCCCACCGCAGGCGGTGAGGGAAAGTGCTGCCATACCGGCGGCGAGGGTGACCGCCAGGACGCGCCGTGCCTTGTTAAACAACATGGTTGTGCCTTTTCTCGTTCGTGAAGGGGGTTAGACGGTTTCGGGGGCGAGGAGGGCGCGTTCGTCGGCGTCGAACCAGCGCACGGTCTCCGGGCGGGTGTACAGGGTGATGGTCGACCCGGTCGCCGCCTGCACCGACGGTTCGGCGCGGATGGTCCACGCGGAGCGTTCGACGTTGTCCAGCTCGACGAAGAAGAGCCGGTCCGCGCCGAGCATCTCCTGGTGCATAACCGTGGCAGAGGCGAAGGCGATGAGCCCGTCGCCCGGGGCGAGGCGGATGGTCTCCGGGCGCACTCCCAGCTTCAGGCCGGTCGACGGGGCGTTGGCCGGTGCCGGGAAGGCGTAGTCCTCGCCGTCGGCGACGTTGAGGATGTTCATCGGCGGGGAGCCGATGAAGCGCGCCACGGCCGTCGACGACGGCCAGTTGTACAAGGTCTCCGGCTGGGCGTACTGCTCCACGTATCCCTGGCGCAGAAGCATGACCCGGTCCGCCATGGTCATGGCCTCCACCTGGTCGTGCGTCACGTAGAGCACGGTGAGGTTCATCTCCTGCTGGATGCGGCGCAGCTCTCGGCGCATTTCCGCACGCAGGCGGGCGTCGAGGTTGGACAGCGGCTCATCCATAAGCACGAGGTTGTGCCCGGAGACCAGTGCACGGGCCAGGGCGACGCGCTGACGCTGGCCGCCGGAGAGGGCGGCGGGCTTGCGGTCCAGCAAGGTGTCGAGCTCGACGAGCCTGGAGATCTCGTCGGTGCGCTTGTCCCGCACCGCCGGGTCCACCTTGCGGGCCTTGAGGCCGAACTGGATGTTCTCCCGCACCGTCAGGTGCGGGAAGAGGGCATAGTTCTGGAACACCATGGCCAGCTCGCGTTCGGCGGCTGGCACGGCAGTCACGTCCTTATCCCCGATGATGATGGATCCCTTAGTGGATCCTTCCAGGCCCGCGATGAGTCGCAGCAAGGTGGACTTGCCGCAACCGGAGGGACCTAGGATGGCGACGAACTCTCCGCTCTCAACGTTGAAACTCATTTCCTTGAGAACGTCGTTGGCCGTCTTCTTCTTTGCGTCATAGAACGTCTTGGCGACGCTCTCTACGCGAATCGACGTCATGGAACTTCCTTTCCACAATGAACCCCGCTCAGGGCTGCGAAGTCAACGTAATCCGCGCATATGAACCCCATCTAATATCTAGACAAACTTCCAAGACCAAAATGGCTACCGTCGGTAAACCCGAGGTAGCCAAATCGTTTCGTCGCTCGCTTAAGAAATGGTGATAACCCCCGCGTCGCCGGCGGTGGTCTCGCCGATGACGGGATAGCCCGGGATCTCGCCGACCACGAGCAACCCACCGGAGGTTTGCGCGTCGGCGAGCAGCAGCAGCGTCTCCTCGTCGATGCCCTCGGCGCGCAGGTGCGGGCGCACCCAGTCCAGATTGCGCCGTGAGCCACCGGACACGAACCCGGCCTTGAGGGATTCGACGGCCGCCTCAAGCGTGGGCACCGCCGCGGCGTCGATCCGCGCCGAGACGCCGGAGGCGCGCGCCATCTTGTGCAGGTGGCCCAGCAGCCCGAAGCCGGTGACGTCGGTGGCGGCACGGATGCCGCGCTCGACGGCCGCGGCCGACGCTTCCCGGTTCAACGTGGTCATGAGTTCCACGGCCTCCGGGAAGTTGTCGCCGGTGGCCTTGTGCCGGTTGTTGAGGATGCCCACGCCGATCGGCTTGGTCAGCGTCAGCGGCAGTCCGGCTTCTGCGGCGTCGTTGCGCATGAGGGAGTTCGTGGCGGCCAGGCCGGTGACGGCCATGCCGTAGATGGGTTCCGGCGAGTCGATGGAGTGCCCACCGGTGACGGTGATGCCGGCTTCGGTGGCGGCGTCGAGGCCGCCGTGCAGCACCTCCCGCATGAGTTCGCCAGGCAGCACGTCGCGGGGCCATCCCAGCAGGTTAAGGGCGGTGAGCGGCACTCCGCCCATGGCGTAGACGTCGCTCATGGCGTTGACGGCGGCGATCTTTCCCCACGTGTAGGCGTCGTTGACGACGGGAGTGAAGAAGTCCGCGGTGGAGATTACCGCCCGGTCATTGTCGATTCTGACGGCGGAGGCGTCATCACCGTCGTCGAGGCCGACGATGACGTTGGGGTCGGTGAATCCGACGAGCCCTGCGACGGCCGATTCCAGCTCTCCGGGCGGGATCTTGCACGCGCATCCGCCGCCGTGGGCGTAGTGAGTCATGAGATAGCTATCGGTCATAGGCCCAACCATAGGCCTTTGCTAGTGTTGGTCGGCGGAGGCGTCCGTGCTCCTGGTGGACACCACGGTCTTCAAAACCGATGAGGCCCGAGTATCTCGGCCTGGCGGGTTCGATTCCCGTCCGTCTCCGCCAGCCGTCGCCTTTGACTGGTGGGAAAGGACAGCCGTGACGGACCCACGCCGGCGCATACCGCGCACCGATGACCTGCTTAAACTCCTTGAGGGATCGCCGCTCGCGCCGCACCGGCGCCGCGCTATTGTCGCTGACGCGCAGGCACGGGCCCGGAGAGGGGACCTGGCGCCGGAGGCCGTCGCCGAGGAGGTGCGCGCGGCGGTGGCGTCGACGCGTGCCAGTTCGCTCACCCCCGTCCTCAACGCAACGGGGGTGGTGGTGCACACCAATATCGGCCGGGCCGCGCTGAGCGAGCACGCCCAGCGCGCGATGTGTGAGGCCGCAGCCTATGCCGACGTTGAGCTTGACCTTCTCGCTGGAGAGCGCTCGTCCACCCGGGGCGCCGGCACCCGCCAGGCGCTGCTCGCCGCGTGCCCGGCCGCCGAGGACGCCCTCGTGGTCAACAACGGCGCCGCCGCGTTGCTGCTGGCCACCACCGCGCTGGCCGACGGTGGCGAGGTGGCGATCTCCCGCGGCGAGCTCATCGAAATCGGCGCCGGCTTCCGCCTGCCCGAGCTCATCGAGTCCGCCCGGGTGAGTCTGCGCGAGATCGGTGCCACCAACCGCACCCACGTTCACGACTACATCCGCGCCGCCGAGCGCCCCGACTGCCGGGCGATTCTCAAGGTCCACCCCTCGAACTACCGAGTGGAAGGGTTCACCGCGAGTGTGACCACGGCCCAGTTGCGTGAGGTGGCCGACGCCCACGGCGTGGCGCTCATCGTCGACGCCGGCTCCGGGTTGCTGCGCCCCGACACGGCCCTCCCAGACGAACCTGACCTCGATACCGAACTGCGCGCCGGGGCGGACGTGGTCATCGCCTCCGGGGACAAGCTGCTCGGCGGGCCCCAGGCCGGCATCCTGCTCGGCCGCGCCGAGGTCATCGCCACGCTCAAGAAGCACCCACTGGCCCGGGCGCTGCGCATCGACAAGATCCGGCTGGCCGCCCTGGAGGCCACGCTCAACTTCGACGACGTCCCCGTCGCCGACTACCTGCACGCCGATGAGCACACGCTGCGCGAGCGCGTCGAGGCCGTCGCCGTCACCTTGCGCGCCGGGGGAATGAACTGCGATGTCGTGCCCCACGACGGGCGCGTCGGCGGCGGCGGTGCCCCCGGTCACCCCTTGCCCGGGTGGGCGCTGCGCCTGCCGCAATCCCTGGCGGCACCGCTGCGCACCGGCTCCCCGGCGGTACTACCGCGAGTGCACGACGGCGCCTGCCTCGTGGACCTGCGTTGCGTCCCACCCGCGTCCGACGCGGTGGTGGCCCGCGCCATCCTTGCAGCCGGGAAGGAAGGCTAACTCGGATGTTCGTCGTCGCCACCGCCGGGCACGTAGACCACGGCAAATCGACCCTGGTGAAAAGGCTCACTGGGCAGGAGCCGGACCGGTGGGAGGAGGAAAAGCGCCGCGGCCTGACCATCGACTTAGGCTTCGTGTGGACCACCACCCCGGCGGGGCGCGACGTCGCGTTCGTCGACGTCCCCGGCCACGAGAAGTTTCTCGGCAACATGCTCGCCGGGGTGGGGCCGGTGCCGGCGGTGATGTTCGTCGTCGCCGCGGACGAGGGCTGGCAGGAGCAATCCAGCGACCACCGCGACGCTATCGATGCGTTCGGTATCAGCCACGCCGTGGTGGCCATGACCCGCGCCGACCGGGCCGACGCCCAGCGCCGCGCCGACACCCGGGCCCAGATCGCCGCCGAGCTGGCGGGCACCACGCTGGCCGACGCCCCCGTGGTGGAGGTCTCCGCCCGCACTAGTGAGGGGATCGAGGACCTGCTCGACGCCCTCGACGCCATGCTGGCCGAGCTTGCTGCCCCGGACCCGGATGCCCGCGTCCGGTTGTGGCTGGATCGTTCCTTTTCTATTACCGGTGCCGGCACGGTGGTCACTGGCACACTTACTGACGGCCGGATCGCGGTCGGCGACGAGCTGGACCTTGCCGGCCGACGGGTCACCGTGCGTGGGGTGCAGTCCGAGGAACGCGCCCTATCAGAGGCCACCGGCACTGCCCGCGTGGCGGTGAACCTGCGCGACGTGGCAGCCGATGAGGTCGGCCGCGGCGACGTGCTCACCACCCCCGGCGCCTGGCACGTCACCAGCAGCGTCGACGCCCGCCGCCTCACCGGCGAACCATTCACCCGCGCACCCCGCGAGGTGGCGCTCCACCTCGGGACCGCGGTGGTCACCGCCGGTGTTCGCCCCCTCGGCGACACCCACGTCCGGCTCACCTTTGACCGCGCCTTGCCAGTAGCGGTGGGGGACCGGCTGGTGCTGCGTCGACCCGGAAGCCGGCACGTCTATGCCGGGGTCGCCGTCCTCGACGTCGATCCGCCAGAACTATCGCGCCGAGGAGCCTCTGCCGCCCGCGCCGAGGCTCTGGCCCAGTACCCCCTTACCGGAGACGTTGCCGCGGAGGTGCGCCGCCGCGGCGCCATCCGCCGCTCGGAGCTCGTGCGCTTCGGACTCAACCCTCCGGCCGACCCGCCGAAGGGCGTCGTAGCCTTCGGCGAGTTCTGGGTGCAGGCGAAGCAGGTGCTGCGCTGGCGCGACATCCTCACCGACGCGCTCACCCGGCACCTCGCGGCGAATCCGCTGTCTGCTGGGCTGAGCCGAGGTGCCGCCCTGGGGGCACTCAACCTGCCCGACCCCGCCCTGCTACCCCTGGCGGTCGCCGCGGCGAAACTGACCCACCGCGACGGGATCATCGCCCGCCCGGAGGCCACCGTGGACCTGGGCGCGGCCGAAGCCGGGGTCGCGGAGCTGGAACGACGCCTGCGTGCCGACCCCTTCGCCGCGCCCGAGGCTGACGACCTCGCCCGCCTCGGGCTGGGAACGAAACAACTTGCGGCCGCGGAACGCGCCGGGCGCCTGCTACGCATCGCCGACGGCGTCGTCCTGCTGCCCGATGCCGTCGAGCGTGCCCGGACCATCCTGAGCGGTCTCGATCAGCCATTCACCGCCTCGGTCGCTCGCCGAGCGCTGGGCACGACGCGCCGGGTAGCCATCCCGCTGCTGGAGCTGCTCGACGCTCGCGGGGTCACGCGGCGCGGGGCGGACAACACCCGCGTTGTGCGCTAGGTTCTGTTTTCTCGGTAGGTTGCGAACGTTGTCTGGCGGGACATAACAGCTAACCGCTCGTCACAGTTGAGAGCGCGCCCGCGCAGGCTCCCCGGCGTAGAGGTTGAACCTGTTGGCGGAGGTGAACCCGGCCAGCGACAGCCCGGTCTCGCGGGCGAGGTCGATAGCAAGCGAGGACGGAGCAGATACCGCCACCAGGGCGGAGAATCCTGCCATGACTGCCTTCTGCGCCAGCTCGAATGAGGCCCTCGAACTCATCACGAGGATGAGTTCGGCGGCAGGCAGGCGCCCGTCGAGCAGCAGCCGGCCGATCACCTTATCGGCGGCGTTGTGCCGGCCGATGTCCTCGCGGATGACGATCGGTTCGCCGTCGAGGGTGAAGGCCCCGGCGGCGTGCAGCCCACCGGTGCGGCGGAACTGTTTCTGTTCGGCACGAAGCTTGCCGGGAAGCGTCATCACCACTCGTGGGTCCAGGGTCACTGGTGTGATGGGGTAGGGGACCTTGCCGAGGATGGCCTCCACGGAGGTGGAGCCGCACACCCCGCACGCGGAGGTGGTGGTGCTCAGTCGGATCGCGGTGGCCGGGACGGGTACGCGGAGATCGGCCTCTAAGAGGTTGTAGGTGTTTGCACCGTCGTCGCCGGTCGCGCCGGCGCAGTAGCGCGCTTCGGCAACGTCCTCAGGCCCGGCGACGATGCCCTCGCCGTGGAGGTAGCCGTGCAGAAGTTCCACGTCATGCCCGGGGGTGCGCATAGTGGTGGTGATGGTGCGACCGCCGGCGCGGATCTCCAGGGGCTCTTCCACGGTGACCGTGTCGCCGCGGGTATCGCGTCGCAGCTCGCCGTCGTCGAGGGTGAACTTGTGGACCTTGTAGGAGCGCGAAATCCGACTCACGGGCGGGCCTTAGTCAGCGTCGGGCAGTAGCGCCTTGATGGCGTCGATGCGGGCGCGCACCCCGTCAGCGTCGCCCCCCTGGGCGCCGGCGGCGTAGCCGACGAGGAAGGCGGTCAGCGGAGCAGCGGGGCGTGACGGGCCGTGGTGAGCGATGACCTTGGTGAGCGCCAAGAGGTCGGGCACGAGCTCGGCAACCAGGTCGGGATCGGTGTCCAAAGCGTGTGCGGCGTCGTTAAGCCATTGGTGGGTGGGGGTGAGGTCCTCAGCCATGGGTGCTCCTGGAGAAAAGGCAACGGTGTCGGTTCCAGGGTAACCGGTCGCCGCCCGGTGGTGTTCCCGGGATGGGGGCCGGCGGTGCTCGCGTTCGCGGGGTCGCCCTCGTCATCGTGGGTGTGGTTTAGATCTTCACGGTGGACGGGCTCAGAGCTGCACGCAGGGAGCTGGCCTAAGCGCAAATGAAGACGCCAGCACCCGCACGCGGAGGGTCGTGCGCTGGCGGCTATCGCCTCCGTCGCGCGTCGTTACCGCGCCCTCGTTGTTTTCGCGGGACGTAGGCATCGAGGGGCCGCCACCTCCGAGCGCCAATACCGGCCGCAGGGGGCAGGAATACTAAAGCACCGGTTCGGCAGTCACTCGCTGTCGTGCTGTGGCGCCGGTCGCATCGTGCTGGGGCTTAGGAGCGGGCAGAACCTTGGTGAAAAGCGGCGTGAGGAACACGGCCACGGAAGAAGCCACACCGATAACCGTCGCCTGGGCCACATTCTGGGGGAAGGGGTACAGCGTGAGCGCCACTGCGACGTTCTGGGATCCGAGGCAATACTCCGCACACACGCCCACAGCGCACGCGACCACGGCACATACGACCACGGCGCGCGGCGTCGGACGCCTTCCGGGTGTGGAAGCCTCGCAACAGTGCCACCTCCACGAGCATGAGCAGTGGCAGGGTAGGCGGCAGCTCGCCGGTTTTGATGATCTCCACCAGGAAAAAGGGGCGTGGTGAAGGCGATGAGGTACAGGTAGATAAGAGGTGTCATGGTGCCAGGTATCTCCTTTCGCCGCGATGCTGAAGGGTTACTCACCAGTCCGAGGCGCAGGAGAGCTCGCTGGGTGGGGCGCGGCCGCCGGAAAAACCCGAAAAGCTCCTGCTGAGAGGCCATCCGATGTGTTTGAGTAGGTACCAATAGCGGGACAGGTATATGCTTTTGTGCGCCAACATCGTCCGCCATCAATGAACCGGAGACCACCCCCGCCATGCACCTCAGCCCGAGCGAACAAGAGAAGCTCCTCATTGTCGTCGCTGCCGATCTCGCCCGTCGGCGCCAGAGCCGCGGCCTGGCCCTGAACTACCCGGAGTCCGTCGCGATCATCACTTATGAGCTGATGGAGGGTGCCCGAGATGGCCGCAGCGTCGCCGAGCTCATGAGCTACGGCACCACCATCCTGCGCCGCGAGGACGTTATGGAGGGAGTGGCGGACATGATCGAATCCGTGCAGGTGGAGGCCACCTTCCCCGACGGCACCAAGCTCGTCACCGTCCACAACCCGATCCGCTAACCACCAGCCGTACACCAGCCAAAGAGGAAGGCACCCTGTCGTTATGCGCCCCGGAGAATACATCTTGGCCAGCGAGCCCATCGTCCTCAACGAGGGTCGGGACACCATCGAGATCGAGGTCATCAACCGCGGGGACCGTCCCGTGCAGGTGGGCTCCCACTACCACTTCGCGGAAGCCAACACGGGATTGAGCTTCGACCGCCGAGCCGCCCTGGGGTTCCGCCTCGACATCCCGGCCGGCACTGCCGTGCGCTTCGAGCCGGGCGACGCCCGCACCGTACGGCTGGTCGCGTTAGGCGGCAAGCGCCGCGTTCATGGCTTCCACAACCTGGTCAACGGCTGGTTGGACCCGGCCACCGAGCCGCCCATCGAGCGCCTCAACCTGGAGGACTACGACTTCATCGCTGGCGGCGCGAATACCGCCCGGCCCAACGTCATCGAGAAGAACGCCTAGGAGGGCACCATGAGCTATGAGATTTCCCGCGAGGCCTACGCCGGGCTGTACGGGCCCACTGTCGGGGACTCGGTTCGCCTGGCGGACACGGAGCTGCTGGCCACCATCGAACATGACCACACCGTCTACGGCGAGGAGGCGACCTTCGGCGGCGGCAAGGTCATCCGCGATGGCATGGGACAAAACTCCCGCCACGTGCGCGACGAGCACGTGCCCGACCTGGTCATCACGAACGCCACGGTCATCGACTACACCGGTATCTTCAAAGCCGACATTGCGGTGACCGACGGTTACATCACCCAGATCGGCAAGGCCGGCAACGCGGACATCTCCGACGGGGTGGACATCACCATCGGCGTGGCCACGGACATTATCTCCGGCGAGGGCAAGATCATCACCGCCGGCGGCATCGATACGCACATTCACTTCATCAGCCCCGACCAGGTTCCTACCGCGCTCGCGTCGGGTATTACGACGATGATCGGCGGTGGTACCGGCCCCGGCGAGTCCACCAAGGCCACCACCATCACCCCCGGCGAGTGGAATATCCACAACATGCTCAAGGCGGTGGAGGACTACCCCATGAACATCGCCCTGCTGGCCAAGGGCCACGGGTCGAGGGTCGCGCCGCTCGCAGAGCAGATCCGCGCCGGCGCCGCCGGGCTGAAGGTGCACGAGGACTGGGGTTCCACGCCGTCGTCCATTGACACCGCCCTGAAGGTGGCTGACCAGTTCGACGTTCAGGTCGCCATCCACACCGATACCCTCAACGAGGCCGGCTTCCTGGAGTCCACCGCCAACGCCATCAACGGCCGCGTCATCCACACCTTCCACACCGAGGGCGCCGGCGGCGGCCACGCCCCGGACATCATCCGCCTGGCGGCGCTGCCCAACGTGCTGCCGGCGTCGACGAACCCGACGCTGCCGTACACCCGCAACACCATCGAAGAGCACCTGGACATGCTCATGGTGTGCCACCATCTCAACCCGGACCTGCCGGAGGACGTCGCCTTCGCGGACTCGCGCATCCGTGCAGAAACCATCGCTGCGGAGGACGTCCTGCACGACTTGGGCGTGTTCTCCATCACGTCCTCAGATTCGCAGGCGATGGGCCGCGTCGGCGAGGTCATCACCCGCACCTGGCAGGTGGCGGACTCCATGAAGCGCCAGCGCGGCACCCTCCCGGAGGATGAGGCCATCGTGGGCGATAACTTCCGCATCCGCCGCTACATCGCCAAGTACACCATCAACCCGGCCATCGCCCAGGGCATCGACCAGTGGGTCGGCTCGGTGGAGGTCGGCAAGTTCGCCGACCTGGTCGTGTGGGACCCGGCCCGCTTCGGCGTCAGCCCGGAGATGGTTCTCAAGGGCGGCCAGGTGGTGCTCGCCGCCGTCGGCGACGCCAACGCCTCCATCCCCACCCCGCAGCCGGTCATGTACCGCGAGTCCTTCGGCGCCCACGGCAGCGCGGTCCACGATAGCTCCATCACCTTCATGTCCCAGGCCTCCATCGAGGCCGGGGTGCCCACGAAGCTGGGCCTGCGCAAGAAGGTCCGGGCCGTCCACGGTATCCGCACGCTGAGCAAGGCGGACATGAAGCTCAACGACGCCACGCCCGAGCTGTCCGTGGACCCGGAGACTTACCAGGTGGTCGTCGACGGTGAGCCCATCACCTCGCAGCCCGCCGAGACCGTTCCGCTGGCCCAGCGCTACCGCCTGTTCTAGGAGACCTACCGTGATTATCACCGCCCTCGCCGGCAACACCCAGGAGATGGATCTCGCCGGCTACCACGTAGAGAAGGTGTGGCTGCCCAGTGCGGAACTGGTCAAGCGCATCCAGCGCGTCACCACCGACCACGGCCGGGAGATCGGCATCCGCCTGCCGGCCGGTTCGCCGGACCTGCGCGACGGCGACATCCTCGCCATGGAGGCCGATAACGCCGTCGTCGTCGCTGTGCTTCCCACCGACGTGCTCGTTATCGCCCCGCGCAGCATCACCGAGATGGGCCAGGTGGCGCACGCCCTCGGCAACCGCCACCTCCAGGCACAGTTCTTCGACGCAGACAGTGACTACGCCGCCGAGGTCATGGTGGTGCAGTACGACCACACGGTCGTCGACTACCTCGATCAGCACAGCGTGCCCTACACCCGCCAGGACCGGGTCATGGCCGTGCCCTTCCGCCACGCGGAGCACACCCACTAATGACCGCGCGCACCGGCCTCATGGCCGCCATGCAGCTCATGGATTCGGCGCTGCCCACCGGCGGCTTCGCCCACTCCTTTGGCTTCGAGTCCTATCTGGCCGACGGCCGCATCGGCGACGCCGCTACCTTCGCCACCTGGCTTGAGGCCTACGTGCGCCACCAGCTCACCTACGCCGACGCACTGGCCATCCGCCTCGTCTTCGACGGTGCAGACGTGGTGGAGCTAGACCATGAGCTCACCGCCGCCGCGGTGCCGCAGCAGGTGCGCGACGCCAGCGCCGCCATGGGCAAACGGCTGCTGACCATCTGCCGGCAGAACTACCCGTCGGCCGCGTTGGATTCCTACGGCTCTGCCGTCGACGCCGGAGCGGCGTTCGCCCACCCGGCGCTGGTGTGGGCGCTGTGCGCGCGCGACGTGGGGCTCACCGCGGACGCCGCCATGACACACCACCTGTACGCCACGGCCATCACGCTTACCCAAAACGCGGTACGCGCCGTGCCGCTGGGGCAAAACGCCGGCCAGCGCATCCTGCGCGACGCCCACGGGTGGGTGGACGCCGCCGTCGACGCCGCCCTGAGCCTCGACGCTGCCGACCTGGGATTGGTGGCGCCCGGGCTGGAGCTAGCGCAGCTGCGCCACGCCCGCCTGCATTCCCGCATGTTTATGAGTTAGAGGAGATACTTCACCCCATGAGCACGAACGAACCTGTCATCGTCGGCATCGGCGGCCCCGTCGGCGCTGGAAAGACCCAGCTCATCGAGCGAATCACCCGGGCGCTGGCGGACACCATCGACATGGCCGCCATCACCAACGACATCTACACCATCGAGGACGCGAAGATCCTCGCCCGCAACTCGGTGCTCGCCGAGGACCGCATCATCGGCATCGAGACCGGCGGCTGCCCGCACACCGCCATCCGCGAGGACACCTCGATGAACGAGGCCGCCATCAACGAGCTCAAGGCCCGCCACGGGCACCTCGACCTCATCTTCGTCGAGTCCGGCGGCGATAACCTCTCCGCGACGTTCTCCCCGGAGCTAGTGGACTTCTCCGTCTACATCATCGACGTCGCCCAGGGCGAGAAGATCCCCCGCAAGGCCGGCCAGGGCATGATCAAATCCGACCTCTTCGTTATCAACAAGACGGACCTCGCGCCGTACGTCGGCGCCGACCTGGAGGTGATGAAGCAGGACTCCCGCGGATTCCGCGGCGATAAGCCCTTCGCCCTGACCAACCTCAAGACGGACGAAGGCCTGGACACCGTGCTGGACTGGATCCGCCACGACGTCCTCCTGCTGGACCTGCAATCATGACCTCCCCGGCCACGGGCCGGCTGGAGTTGAGCATCGCCCGGCGCCCGGGGGAGCGCAGCTACGCCGCCGCTCAGTTCCACTCCGGGGCGCTGCGGGTGATGCGCCCGCACTACCTCGACGACTCCGGCCAGGTCACCTACACCATCCTCAACCCCGGCGGAGCCTACCTAGGAGCCGACCGCTACGAAGTGAGCATCGACGTGGCCGACGGGGCGTCGCTCATGCTTACCACCCAGTCCGCCACGAAGGTCTACCGCACCCCGCAGGGCCCGGCAGTGCAGGACATGCAGGTAACGGTGGGCGAGGACGCCATCTTCGAGTATCTCGCCGACCCGCTCATCGTCTACCGCGACGGTTCCTACCGCCAGCGCACCGACATCACCGTCACCGCCACCTCCCGGGTCGCCGTCGCGGAGATCCTCACCCCCGGCTGGTCGCCCACCGGCGAGCCCTTCGCCTACGACGAGCTGCGCCTACGCACCGCCGTCCGGCTGGCCGACGCCCGCCCGGTGGTCATCGACAACCTGCGCATCCTGCCTGACGCCGCCACTGGCACCGACGCTGACCTCGGCGTCATGGAGGGTTTCACCCACGTCGGCCAGCTGCTCCTCATCGGGCCGCGGGTGTACGACGCCGTCGACGAGCTCACCGCGCTTATCGACGCCTGCGGCGCGCCGGTCGGATCCGAACGACCCACCCTGCGCGCCGGGGTAACCCGAGCGGGCATTGCGTGGGCCGATGCCCCGCAGGCGGTCATGATCCGCGCCCTCGGCAGCACGACCGCCGAGCTGGAGGACATGTTGCACCGCGCGGTGGGCATCGCCCGCGCCGCCGACACCGGCCGCGGCCCGGTGCGCCTAAGGAAATTCTGACCATCCACCCCTCATCGACATCACCGTGGGAGACGTGCCCGTGAACTCGATTCGTGCCCTTGCTGCCTCCACCCACCCGCTGACGTGGGTTCCGCGCAGCATCGCCCAGATTTTCTTCCTGCCCTCCTGGCCGACGGGGGTGCTCATCGCCGCCGGGGTGGCAGCCTGGTCGGTGCCGGCGGCAGCATTGCTGATAGTGGCCGCCGCCGTCGCCACGGTTGTGGCAGTAGTGATCGGGCACCGCGCCGAGGCCGCCGACGGCCTCATGGGTTTTAACGGCGCGTTGGTGGGCATCGCCGGATACTCGCTCACCGACACCTTCACCGCGGGGCTGGTCGTGGCGATCGCCGGGGCGGCGCTCAGCGTCTTTCTGTATATATACGCGTCTCGTTGGCTGGCGGCCGTGAGCCTGCCGGCGGCCACCGCACCGTTTTGTGCCCTCGCCTCTGTGGTGGCCCTTGCCGGCCGCGGCGGCGGGGAGGTCACGAGCGTCGGCGTCGGACTGGCCAATAGCTTCGCAGAGGTGGTCCTCGCCGACGGCCTTGCCGCCGGGGTGTTGGTGGCCGCCGGGGTGGCGGTGGGCAGTCCTCGGCTGGCGGCGTGGGGCGTGGCCGGCGCCGTCATCGCATTATCCCTGGAGACCAGTGTCCACGGGTTCGCAGCCGCGGGCACGGGCTTGGCCAGCTACTCCTCGGTGCTCGTGGCCATGGCGATAGGCGGGGTGTTCTGCCCGGAGTGGTCGACGGTGCGTCGAACGCTGGCCGTCGTAGCCGGTGCGCTGCTGGCCGTGGTGGTGACCTGGGGCTTCGCCGGCGTCGGGGTGGCAGCGTTTACCTGGCCCTTCGTGCTAGTCACGTGGGCTGCATGCGGTGTCTACCGGGCGTCGAACGGCGCATCGGTGAGTGCTTAAATCTTGTTGGGGTAGGTGCCGTTCGGATCATCAGGATCCTCAAAGATCCATTCCCCGATAACCCCGGGCAGGACCTTTCGAGGCTCGCCGAGCAGTGCGAGCCTATTGGCGTCTCGCTCGACCTCGGTAATCATGATCTTCGGCGGCTTCGCACGGCGCTTATCGCTACGAGACGGGTTGGCAAAACCGCCGCCCATCACGGGGCTCGACGCCGGGGTGGCGCCACGCGCAGCACCGGCGCCCGGAGAGGCAGGCTCCGCACTGAGAGGTGCTGGTGTGCTCGACCGGGGCGGGGCCTCCGGCGCGACGCGGTAGCCGCGCTCCCCGCCGCGTGGGCCCGTGCCGCCACTGCTGTACCCGTTCGATGACGCCGACCCATTCCACCGGGTGCCCGCCTTCCCATCACTTGGTTGAACGAGGGTGTCCGAGACCAATATTTTCGACCGCGGCGGTTGCGGGCCCATGATATAGCGAGTGGTGGCGGACACCGAGTCCCACCCGCTGCGTACCGGGGAAGCCGCAGCGCGCGCCGTTGTTCCGGTGTCCCCGCCTCGCGTCGGTGCGCCCCATCTAGCAGGGCTCACGGCGGACTGTGCGACGGTGCCTATCGCGGCGGTCGAAGACGGCGTCGACGCCGGGGCATGCGTCAGCGGGGCGGGCGAAGTAATAGTCCCCGCAGTGGTGGGGGCGGTGGTGATGGTCTCGGGATGAATGAGGCCTGGGGAATCCGGCATACCGGCCTGGCGAGCCGCGGCCTGGGTGAGGGCATTGATGCGGCTGACTTGCTCCGGATGAGCATCGGCGTAGCCAAGCAGCGAGTCAACCATGCCGTGCGGGGCGATAAAGCGGGTGCCATCGAAGCCCACCCCGCCGTCGGCGGTGGTCAGCGTCGCCGTGGGGTTAGGCGCGGTGCTCAGCAACGGATCGCTCAGGCTCATCACCCGCGGGGTAATCGCAGCCAATGCAGCCTGGGTAGTAACCGCATTGTGGGCCAGTGCGGCGCGTTCGGCGATTTCAGCCACGGCAGTACCCTCGGGTCCACTTGCGGCCAGGGCCGTCAACTCGGTCTTAAGGGCCTGCACGGTGGCGATGTTGGCCAAACGGGCAGGCTCCAGTTGAGACAGCGTGGACTCGAAATGCCCAGCGTTGGTAGCAATGGTGCGAGTGGCGCGTCCGGAATCCTGCAGCCGGGCCATGATCGCGTCGGAGGTCTGGCCGTAGTTATTGGCACCGATGTATCCCGAGGCCTCGATGAGCCCCTCGGCGATGTTCGATGCGGCCTGGATAATGTTCGCCCATACTCCCATGGCGCCGGAGACGGCGCCGGAATCCGAGGCGCCCAGCGCTGCCAGGAGCGCGTCGAGGCTCACCGCCGGAGTGACGATGACTTCCCCACGGTGCATTCCGGGAGTGCGGGCCAGCCCTCCCGTGCTGAACAGCCCGAGAGCCGCTGCACCGGAGTCCCCGATGTCCGCCCGGCGCAGCACGCGGGCGACGATAGTGTCCTGGTCCTGGTAGGCCCGACGGGTGGTCACCAGATTATCGGCAACGCTTTGCAGCTCCTCAGCGACCAGGCCAAGTACCTCCGCGGCGGAACCAGGGTGGCTATGAAGGCTAAGCCCATGGATGGTGCCGAGCTGATCGTAGCCGGAGGCGGTGGAGTAGGCGGGGCCGATGAGGGCGCTCTGCGCTCCACTTCGTGCTTGGTAGGCGTGCATGGAGTTGGAATCCGTAGCTCGTGCAACAGCGGCGAGGCTATCGGGGTCAATGATGAATTTCATTTCTTTTCCCTTAGTGAGTTGTAGATCTTGTAGAAGGCTCTGGTTGCCATCTGGCAGTAGCCTTCATCCGTCGCGCCCCGGACGAGGCTTCCGGCCCCGACTATGAAAATGCCTCTCCGAGTATCGACGACTATGTCGCATTGTTGATCGAATTTTCGGAATAAGGCGTCTGGGAGATCCTTGAGTGACTGCGATTCAACGCGGTTCGGGTCGTTGAGAAACTGATGGTACGGCGTTGGCCCCGCAGTGAGGCTGAGCATGATTTGCTCGGTCTCAAGGCTGGTCTTTCCAGAAATTTTGACGGAAGGATTACCCGTGCACCCGTCCATGCCGAACCATTTTCCGCCTGAGCGTTTTCCGCGCTTCAGCCCGAGTTCCTCGAGTACCTCCTCGGGTATCTCGTTGCAGGGGTCGATCCATTCCTGTTCCGGGCCGTTCGGGTCGCGGATGGTGAGTTCAACGAAGTCGCCGTTGAGGTAGATGCCCGGCGGTAGTTCCGTGTTGGTGACCTTTGAGTAGGAAGCGTCTTGGCAGCCCACCACCGGCAACAGCGCCAGCAACGTGAGCGCCGCAACGATGCGTCGCCTTCGCCTCGCACGTCCGGTGAGTAAGTGAGTAGGTGGAAGCGTCACGTCTTTGTCCCCCCGATAGTCGATGTGCCCATGCACTCTTAGACGGCGTAGCCGTGGGTACGGTTCCCGAAACCAACGCACCAACCCCCGGCAGCGTTGCACCGGCTACCTCCGCATTATGGCACCGGCGGGGGAGGGTGCGCAGGGTGTGCGCCACACGGGAAAAGAAAAACGACGCACCCGTAACGGTGCGTCGCTGGAACTGTTAGCTCTTAGAGCGCCTCGCTGATCGCCAGGACGGAGGCCTTAGCGTCGCCGAGGAGCATGTCCGTGTTCTCGTTGAAGAACAGCGGGTTTTGCACGCCCGCGTAGCCGGCGCCCATGGAGCGCTTGAACACAATGACCTTCTCGGCTTCCCACACCTTGAGCACCGGCATACCGGCGATGGGGGAGCCGGGCTCGTAGGCGATGGGGTTGACCGTGTCATTAGCGCCGATGACGAGCACGACGTCGATGTCGGCGAAGTCATCGTTGACCTCGTCCATTTCGAGGACGATGTCGTACGGCACCTTCGCTTCGGCGAGGAGCACGTTCATGTGGCCTGGCAGGCGGCCGGCCACGGGGTGGATGCCGAAGGTGACGTCCACACCCTGAGCGCGCAGCCGGGACGTGAGCTCAGCGACGGGGTACTGCGCCTGGGCGACGGCCATGCCGTAACCCGGGGTAATCATGACCTTCTTCGCACCGGCGAGCAGGGCCGCGACCTCCGCCGCGGTGGTCTCGGTGTGGGTGCCGTAGTCGCGGTCGTCGGCCGCGGCGCTGCCGCCGTCGGAGCCGAAACCGCCCAGGATCACGGAGATGAAGGAGCGGTTCATCGCCTTGCACATGATGTAGGACAGGTAGGCACCGGAGGAGCCCACCAGCGCGCCGGTGATGATGAGCAGCGGGTTGGACAGCATGAAGCCGGCGGCCGCCGCGGCCCAGCCCGAGTAGGAGTTGAGCATGGACACCACGACGGGCATGTCGCCGCCGCCGATGGCCGCAACCATGTGCACGCCGAGTGCGAGCGCCAGCACGGTCATGACGATGATGGCGACCCACGCCCACACGCCGTCGCCGCCGGAAACGATGAACACGACCATGAACACCAGCGAGACGACGATGGCCGCCAGGTTGAGCAGGTTGCGACCCGGCAGGGTCAGCGGCGCGCCGGAGATCTTGGCGGACAGCTTGAGGTAGGCGACGATGGAGCCGGTGAAGGTCACGGCGCCGATGAAGATGCCGAGGAACACCTCACCGAGGTGGAAGGCGGCCATCTCCTCGCTCACGCCGTGCGGGGCGAGGAAGGAGTTGAAGCCGATGAGCACCGCGGCCAGGCCGACGAAGCTGTGCAGCAGCGCGATGAGCTCCGGCATGCCGGTCATCTCCACCTTCTTGGCCTTGGGGATGCCGATGGCGGCGCCGATGCCCATGGCCAGGGCGATGAGGATGAGGGTGACCAGCGGGCTGCGGAAGTCACCGGGGTGGGTGGCGGACTGGGTGAGCGCCTTGGCGACGGTGGCCACGAGCGCAAGGCCCATGCCCCACACGCCGAAGCTGTTGCCACGCTGGGCGGTGTCCTGCTTGCTCAGCCCCGCCAGCGCGAGGATGAACAGCAAGGCGGCGATGAGGTAGGCGATGGTGGTGAGCCTATCGACCCACAGGGCGGCGTCGGCCGCGAACGAAAGAGCAGTCATCGTTTAGGCCTCCTTCCGGAACATGTCGAGCATGCGGTGGGTGACAGTGAACCCGCCGAAGATGTTGATGGATGCCACCACGATGGCGATGAAGGACAAGATGGTCACCGCCAGGTTGGCGGAGCCGACCTGCAGCAGCGCACCGACCAGGATGATGCCCGAGATGGCGTTCGTCTCACTCATCAGCGGCGTGTGCAGGGAGTGCGTGACCGCGGTGATGACGTAGAAGCCCACCACGATGGCCAGCAGCAGCACCATGTAGTGGCCCATGACCACCAGGGGGCTGGCCAGCAGCAGCGCGAGGACGAGCGCGCCCGCGATGAGCTTCCACGTGCCGGACTTCGCCGGCTCCTCAGCCGGCTCGGCGGCGGCCGCAGCTGGTTCCGCAGGTGTCGCCGCCGGAGCGGCGGAGACCTTCACTGGCGGCGGGGGCCACAGGATGTCCTTCTGGTGGGCGACGGTGATGCCGCGCACGATTTCGTCGTCGAGGTCGATGACGAGCTCGCCATCCTTGCCCGGGGTCATGAGCTTGAGCAGGTTAACGATGTTCTGCCCATAGAGCTGCGAGGATTGCGACGGCAGGCGGCGGGTGAGCTCGGTGTAGCCGATGATGGTCACCCCGCCTTCGGTGGTGTACACCTCGCCGGGGCGGGTGAGCTCGCAGTTGCCGCCGTTGGCCGCGGCCATGTCGACGATGACGCTGCCGGGCTTCATGGCGGCAACGTCGTCGGCAGTGAGCAGCACCGGGGACTTGCGGCCCGGGATGTTCGCGGTGGTGATGACGATGTCGGCCTTCGCGGACTGCTCGGCGTACAGTTTCGCCGCTGCCTGCGCCTGGTCGGCGGTCATCTCCTTGGCGTAGCCGTCCTCGGACTCCTCGGTCTCGGCAGGGATGGCGACGAACTCGGCGCCCATGGACTCCACCTGCTCGGCGGTCTCAGGGCGCAGGTCGGTGGCCTTAACGATGGCGCCCAGCGAGTTCGCCGTGCCGATGGCAGCCAGTCCGGCCACACCTGCGCCGATGACGTACACGGTGGCGGGCGGGACCTTACCGGCGGCGGTGACCTGGCCGGTGAACAGACGTCCGAAGTGGGCGGCGGCTTCGATGACGGCGCGGTAGCCGCCCACGTTTGCCATGGAGGACAGCACGTCCATCGACTGCGCGCGAGAGATGCGCGGCACGGCGTCCATCGCCAAGGCCGTCAGGTCGCGTTCGGCGAACTCGGCGACGAGGGCGTCGTTGCGGCCCGGAGCGAGACGCGAAATGAGCGTGGCCTGCGGCTTCATGGCGGCTCGACGCTCCTCGGTGGGAGTGTCGACGGTGGTGACGATGTCGGCGGTGGACCAGACATCGTCGACGATGGTGGCGCCGGCAGCTTCGTAGAGGTGATCGGGGAAGGCGGCGTTGTCGCCGGCTCCCCGCTGGACGTGGACATCGTAGCCGAGCTTGATGAGCTTTCCTACGGTGTCCGGAGTGGCTGAGACCAGGGTTTGCCCTGGTGACTCCTCGACGGGAATGCCGATGAGCACGTCAGGCCTCCTTATTAATTCATTGGGTGACTAAACCACTGCGCAGCGACGTGTGCAGTGGATACCTGTCAGCCTATCAATGGTGTTACGTGGCCTCCAAGGAAGCTGCCCACTCAATCCGACAATTATCGGCAACAAAACCCGTTGTCGGCGTTCGCCGACAACGGGAAAGATGAAGCCGACAACCGGGAGGTGAAGCCGACAACGGGAAAGCTGAAGCCCAGGCGACCTATCGATCAGTGAGCGCTGCGAGCGCGGCGTCGTGCAGGCGTCCGTTGCTGGCCACGGCGTCCCCGCCGTGCGGCCCGTCCTCACCGGTCAGGCTGCTAAAACGCCCGCCGGCCTCGGTGACCAGCACGCTCAGGGCGGCCAGGTCCCACAGCGACACCTCCGGCTCAGCGGCGATGTCCACGGAGCCCTCGGCGACGAGGCAGTAGGAGAAGAAGTCGCCGTAGCCACGCAGCCGCCACACGGAGTCGCTCAGGCCGAGGAAGTTCTCGCGCAGACCGCGCTCTGCCCACCCGGAGAGGGAGGAAAAGGACAGCGAGGCGTCGGCCAGCTCACCGACCTCGGAGACGGCGAGTCGCTTCGGCGAACCGCCGGTGAGCACCCGCCAGGCACCGGTGCCGACGGCGGCGTACCACCGTCGACCCAGCGCCGGGGCGGAGACGACGCCGACGACGGGCACCCCGTCGTCGAGCAAGGCAATGAGGGTGGCCCACACCGGCACCCCGCGGACGTAGTTCTTGGTGCCGTCGATGGGGTCGATGACCCACTGACGGCCCTCGAAGGTGGCGTCGCCACCGAACTCCTCGCCGAGGACGGCGTCGAGCGGGCGCTTCTCCTTGAGCAGGGCGCGCAATTGCTCTTCCACGGCCAGGTCGGCCTCCGACACGGGGGTCATGTCTGGTTTGGTGGACACCTTCAGGTCGGTGGCTTCGAATCGCTCGGTGGTGATCGCGTCGGCAGCGTCGGCTAGTTGCAGCGCCAAGGCAAGATCATCGGCAAAGGTTGTCATAGCCCCTCATCCTAGAAGTCACTGAGCGTCCACGGCGGCAAAAGCCGCCGCGATCTCGTCGACGATGGCCGTCGAGCCCGCCACCAACCACGCGGTGCCGCCGGCCTCGACGCGTCGAGCCGCCCCGCCGGCGCCTTCGACGAGCGCCTTGCCCGGCCACCAGTCCCACACCGCGCCGGCGCGCTGGATCCAGGCACCGGCGTGGCCCGTGGCCACCAGCGACAGATCCACGGATCCGGCGCCGAACATCCGCAGCGTGGCGAATTGGCCGGCGACGGCCAGCCAGGTGTCTCGCACCGGGCCGGGGTTCATGGTCCCGGGGTGCAGGTAGGTCACGAGCGACGTCTCGGCCATCCGACGCGGGGTCAGCGGGGCGACGGGCTCACCGTTGACGGTGGTGGGGATGCCGGGACCGCCGAAATAGGTGGTGGCCGGCGTGGGGCGGTGGACGGCGCCGAAGAGTAGCGCGTCGGGGGCCAGGGGGTCGCCCTCGACCAGGGCCAGGGCGGAGCAGTAGTAGCTGAATCCGGAGGTGAAGTTATAGGTGCCGTCGACGGGGTCGATGACCCAGGTTCGGCCGCTGGTCGACGCGCGGGAGGCGCCTTCCTCGCCGAGCAGTCCGTCGCCGGGGCGCAGCGCGGAGAGCACGCCGGCGACGAAGGCCTCGGCGGTGCGATCGGCTTCGGTGACGACATCGGAGATGGAGGTCTTGTAATCGGTGGTCAGGCCCTGAGCTCGCATCCGGTCGGCGAGCTGGCCGGCATCATGGACGAGGGCGCGGGCGAGGTCTTCGTCGCTGTCAGCGGCGTGGGCGGCGGTGAAGGAGTCGATGAGGGCGGTGGCGTCGGTCATGGCTTCCATTGTGCACCTCATCGCACAGGCGGCGGGTAGCATGCTTAGGCATGCGACCCGAGACCAGCTCAAAAATTGCCGACCTTGACGCCACCGTCACCACCATCGAAAAGGTGATGGACCTCGACGAGCTGGATGCCAGGGTGCGCGAGTTGGAGCAGCAGGCGGCGGATCCGTCGTTGTGGGATGATCCCGAGCACGCCCAGGAGGTCACCACCGAATTAGCGAGCGTGCAGGCACGGTTGCGTAAGGTTCGCGAGCTGCGCCAGCGCGTGGAGGACCTGCCGGTGATGTACGAGCTCGGCGAGGAGGAAGGCGACGTTTCCCTGGCCGACGCGGAGCTGGCGGAGCTCACCCAGGCCGTGGAGTCCCTGGAGGTCACCACCATGCTCTCGGGGGAGTACGACGCCCGCGAGGCGGTCATCAACATCCGCTCCGGCGCGGGCGGTGTCGACGCCGCCGACTGGGCCGAGATGCTCATGCGCATGTACATCCGGTGGGCGGAGAAGAGCGGCGCCCGCGTGGACGTGCTGGACACCTCCTACGCGGAGGAGGCGGGCATTAAGTCCGCCACGTTCATCGTCCACGGGGAGTACATGTACGGCACTCTGTCGGTGGAGCAGGGCGCGCACCGGCTCGTGCGCATCAGCCCCTTTGATAACCAGGGGCGGCGCCAGACCTCCTTCGCCGAGGTGGAGGTGCTGCCCGTGGTGGAAAAGACCGACCATATCGAGGTCCCGGACACGGACATTAGGGTGGATGTCTACCGTTCCTCCGGCCCCGGCGGGCAGAGCGTGAACACGACGGACTCGGCGGTGCGGATCACGCACCTGCCCACCGGCATCGTGGTGACCTGCCAGAACGAGAAGTCCCAGATCCAAAACAAGGCCTCCGCCCTGGGAGTGCTTCAGGCCAAGCTCCTAGAGCGCAAGCGCCAGGAGGAGAAGGCGGAGCTCGACGCGCTGGGTGCCGGCGGCAACGCCTCCTGGGGTAACCAGATGCGCTCTTATGTTCTGCACCCCTACCAGATGGTGAAAGACCTGCGGAATAACTACGAGGTGTCGGATCCGCAGAAGGTGCTCGACGGGGACCTGGATGGTTTCCTAGAGGCAGGCATCCGGTGGCGGATGGCCCAGCAGAACGGAGAGTAAAAGGTGCCTGTCATTTCCTTTCAGTCGGTGACGAAGTCCTTTGCGACGTCGACCCGCCCGGCCCTGGACCACATCGATCTCAGCATCGACGCCGGGGAGTTCGTCTTCCTCATCGGCCCTTCGGGCTCGGGGAAGTCGACGCTGCTTAATGTGCTCACCCGCGAGGAGAATATCGATTCCGGGGCGGTGCACTTCGCCGACATGCGCGTCGATGAGCTGCGTGGCGCGCAGGTCGCGCAGCTGCGCCGTCGTATCGGGTATGTGTTCCAGGACTTTAGGCTGCTGCCGCGGCTAAGCGTTTACGACAACGTGGCTTTCGCCCAGAAGGTCATCGGCCGGCCCGCCGCTGACATCACCGCTGCGGTGCCGGAAGCGCTGGCCATGGTGGGCCTGGATGCGAAAGCGAACCGGATGCCCAGCGAGCTGTCCGGTGGCGAACGCCAGCGAGTCGCCATCGCCCGGGCCGTGGTCAACAAGCCGCTGGCGATCCTGGCCGACGAGCCCACCGGCAACCTGGACCCAGACACCGCCGAGGAGATCATGGCCCTCTTCACCCGAATCCACGCCGGCGGCACCACCGTGGTCATGTCCACGCACAATGCCCGGGCAGTGGATCAGCTGCGCCAGCGGGTGGTGGAGCTGCATTACGGCAAGATCGTGCGCGACGACGCCCGCGGTGTCTACTCCACCCGCGGCCGTTAACCCGAGGAAAGGCTGGTCAATTAACGATGACTACCGGTTTTGTGCTCCGCGAGGGCTTGGCAGGCCTGCGCCGTAACCTCACCATGACCGTCGCCCTCATCATCACCACGGCCATCTCCCTGGCCCTGCTGGGGGTTGGCGTGCTGGTGGGGCAGATGACCAGGGACACCAAGGCCATGTACCTGGACCAGGTGGAGGTGCTCGTGCAATTCGATGCCGCCATCTCCGCCGCCGACGCCGCCTGCACCTCACCCGAGTGTGCCGCGGTGCGTGACCGCCTGAGCAGCAATGAGGGCGTGGCGGAGGTCACTTTTAGCAACCAGCAGCAGACGTTCGAGCGTTTCCGGGAGCTGTTCGCCGAGTCCGACCCGGTACTCGTCGAGCAGACCTCGCCCGGCGCCCTGCCCGCGGAACTGCATGTGCGTTTGACTGATCCCACCGACGCCTCCCCGCTGGACGGCGTGGCTGAGATGCCCGGTGTCTTAAGGATCATCGACCAAAGCGACGACGTCCGCGCCGCGACGGGACACCTCGACGCCATCCGCAACGCCGCCTTCGCCCTGGCCGTGCTCCAGGCACTCGCGGCTGTGTTCCTCGTGTCCAACATGGTGGCGTTGTCCGCGTACCACCGGCGCGAGGAGGTGGCGATCATGCGGGTGGTGGGCGCCACCCGCGCCATGACCCACGCCCCCTTTGTCGTCGAGGCAGTGCTGGCCAGCGTCGTCGGCGCGATCCTGGCCACGGTGGGCGTGGTGCTGGGCAACCGCCTCGTTGCCGCCCCCGCGCTGTCCGGTCTCTACGACGCCCGGATCATTGCCCGCGTTACCGAAGCCGACGTGCTCATGGTCATGCCCCTGGTGGGGGTGGTAGGGGTTGTCGTCGCCGGGCTGGCGGCCGCCGGTGCGCTGCGGGCATACGTGCGTTCCTAGGAAAATGAGGCGGCGTCGGGTACTTTTATTGGGTTATGGCGAAGAAGAAAAAGAAGCAGGCCCCCGGCACTATCGCCACCAACCGTAAGGCGCGGCACGACTACAACATCCTCGAAACCTACGAGGCCGGCATCGTGCTCGTAGGCACCGAGATCAAGTCCCTGCGCGAGGGCAAGGCGTCCCTCGTCGAGGCCTTCGCCACCATCGACGACGGCGAGGTGTGGTTGCGCAACCTCCACATCCCCGAATACTCCATGGGGCACTGGACCAACCATTCCCCCCGTCGCACCCGCAAGCTGCTGCTGCACCGCCGGGAGATTGACTCTCTCTACGGCAAGGTCCGCGACGGCAAGCGCACCCTCGTCCCGCTGTCGCTTTACCTCAAGGACGGCCGGCTCAAAGTGGAGTTGGCACTGGCCAGCGGCAAGCAAGACTACGACAAGCGCCAGGCGATCAAGCGCCGCACGGAGGAACGCGAAGTCGTGCGCGAGCTCGGGCGCAAGATCAAGGGCATTAACGCCTAGTACGGCTCCGACGCTGGGGGTCGCGTCTACGCCAACAAGATAGCCACAACAGCGCTAGGGAGAGTGAAGGATCCGTGAAAACGATTCTGGTGACCGGGGCGTCACGAGGCATTGGGCGAGCGATCGCCGAGGAGCTAGGCCGAGACTACCGGATCCTCGTAGGCTCGACGACGCCCGCCGGTGCCGACGAGGTGGTGGCTCAACTGCCGAACGCCGAGGCTTTCGTGGCCGACCTCACCGACGAGCACGCCGTTGCCCGCGCAGTGGCCGACACCGGGCTAGATAAGGAAGGCTCCCTCGACGCGGTAGTGCATTCGGCCGGGGTGCTGGAACGACGCCCAATTGAGCAGTTAACGATGGCGGATTGGCGGGCGTCCTTCGCGATCAACGTCTTTGCCGTCGCGGAGTTGACCCGCCTGCTGCTGCCGGCGCTGCGCTCCACGCGCGGCACCGTGGTGACCATCAATTCCGGATCAGGTCTGCATTCCGGGGTGGGGCAGGCCATCTACGCCGGCACAAAGCACGCCCTCGTGGCGTTCACCGACGCCCTGCGAGAGGAAGAACTGGGCCGCATCCGGGTAACCTCCGTCCACCCGGGGCGAGTGGATACGGACATGCAGCGGCAGCTTCGCCGCGCGGAGGGCTTCGCCGACGCCGACTATGACGGTGCCGCGTGGGCCAAGCCAGCCTCGATCGCGCGCGCGGTGCGCCTGGCTGTAGACATGCCACAAGATGCGACCGTTCCCATGGTGCGGGTCAACCCCTCGGGGCTGGGAAGGTGAAGAATTAACCTAAAGTTGGGTTGATTTTCATTGAAGCTTTAGCTTAGACAGCTCACTGCCTTTACCGCTTCCGTAGAGTGATTTTCAATATCAAGACGGAAGGGGATGGAAGTGTTTAGTGGAAGAGCGCTCTCGATGGCGATGGCTCTAGCTGCGTCAATCGTATTGGGTACGGACTATGTGGCAGCCTAGGAGGTTGGCATGTCGTCCTGGGGGCTGAGAACGATTCAGAAGTCTATACCCTCAATGATGCGGGTGGCCGGCCCATTACTTTCACCTTTGAGAAGATGGGTGACGGCGTCCGCATCGTAGACTTAGAAGGACGGGACCTGGGTCTCAAGATCGTTGTTGACGAACAGTTCGAGATGAGTCTGATGCAGCGAGGGGAAGGGGACTACATCATAGATAATGCCCCCCGGGGTCCTGATGTTCCGCTCGTTGTTCCATATAACAACAATGGTGTGGATATTCCAAACCACTACATCTATGACCCGGATCCGTCGCGTCCAGATAGGATGTTACATGACTACTGCTCATATTCCCCGGATTGGCTGGGTACTGCCGACTTTCGTGGCGCATGCGCCCTTCACGACTTATGCTATCAGGCAGTCAATAACAAGGTTGGGTCACATCACGACTGCAATCTGGCTTTCCTGGCAGACCTAAGGAAAGTGTGTGACGGTCAGACTTATGGGAGGGTCCAATTCCGTAATGCGGCGCGGACTTATTACCGTGTGGTAAATAGTATAAATCCCTAGGGTAGGAAGGCTGGAAGTGGGTATTCATCAGTTTCAGGAAAAATCTTTCTGGTTCAGGTTGGGTGTGGCTTATCCGATAGCGGAGCTGCTGCTTGCTATAATTAGCATCCTGGCCTCTCTGCTTCTTTTTCCGATGCGCTGGGACCTGTACATGTTTCTCATTGCGTTTTCATTCCCGGTGGCGCTGATCTGGAAGTGGATCATTACTCTCTTTCGGTCTCGATTCGCGTGGGTCCACATCGTGCTCGGTGTGGTGATCCTCGTGCTGGAGTACCGGTACCTGTTCTATGCGCCGACCGCTATTGGTGACAAGCTTTTCGTCTCTTTGGCTCTAGGAATTATCTACCCGGCCATCGGGGAAATCCTGCGTGCGGCAGTGCGGAAGCGCTACCCGAAGGGAAAAGAGATAGGAGTCGACAGTCCTTCAATGAACTTGTGAACCCATGGATAAAGTTGAGGGATGGGCCGTAGCAAGGTCTGGCCTCGTCAAGATTGTAATTGGTAGATTCGGCTCTGGTTTTTATCGATGTGTAATGAATGTTATTTGACGAGGGTTGCGATGTAGGGCTGACCTGCTCTGACGTAGATGCCGGCTTATTTAATTTAGAAAAGGGGATAGGCGTGCTTTGTCGCCGGATCTCTAAGGGTTCGTTTTGGGAAAAATTGTTTCCAGCCTATCCGGCATTCGAGGTACTGCTGGCTGTTATAAGCATGCTTGCGTCTCCATTCCTTTTTCCTATGCGTTGGGTAGGTTACGTGCTGGTCATCCCTGTTGCAATTTCGGTGGCGTTAACTTGGAAGTGGGTCATCACCCTCTTTCACCCTTGCTTCGCGTGGGTTCACGTCGTCCTCGGTGTAGTCCTCCTCGTGTGGGAATATCTGAAGCAAGTTTGTGAGGGGCAAGGTGCGCAGCGCCGGTCCTGCATTGCCGCTGCGGAGATCTACTGCGGAGCGGTCGGCAGGCTTAACCCTAACCGACGTCCGAAAATCCGATCTGGAAGGAAATGGTATGTATAAATCGATTTGGCTGTTTTCTCGGTACCCGATATTTGAGCTGATCGCGATAATTATCACAATTTCTCTGACGTCCCATGTTTTGTTCTATAATGTGGATTGGTGCGTCTTCATGTTTAAGTTGGCGATTCCCGTGGTGCTGCTCTGGAAACGGGTCATTACCCTGTTCGGTTCGCGCTTTGCGTGGGTTCATGCCGTTCTCGGGGTGACTATCCTGGTCGTGGAATATTCCTTTTTTATCGACGAACCCTCGTCGATTGGTGACAAGCTACTGGTGCCCCTTGGCTTCGGCATCATCTACGCCGCCGCCGGTGAGATGCTTCGGGCGCTGGTCCGCCGATGGAATTCGCGTCGACAGTGCGCCCGAGCCGATGTACCCGGGGGCGTATAAGCGGCTCTTCGTGTTTGAGTGTGGGTCACAGGCGTAGCCCCCCGGCGATCAACAGCATCCGTAGACGGTAGTTGTCACGGTTGCGAAACCCTCTTGCCAGGCGGCGATGAAGCTCGATCAGCCCATTGATCGCTTCCGTGCCACCATTGTTACTGCGCGCGGTGTCCCAGTACGCCAAAAAGGCATCCTTCCACCTACGCAACGTTCTGCCTAACCGGGCCATCTCCGGTATCGGACATGACGGCAGACTCCGCAACGCTTCACACGCCGCTCGCCGGCCTGCAGCCATGTCCGGTTCGTGATACGCCGCCCGCAGGGCATGCGCCGCCTGCCAGGCAATAAACAACTCCTCGTGACGCGGATCGGCGGCGATAGCCGCATCAAAGCGTTGCCACTGACGCTCAGTGAGCCGACGAGGATCACAACGCACAATGGTACGAATGCCGTACAACGGATCTCCGCTTCTGCCGCGATGGCCGGTGATATGTTGCCACAACCTGCGTCGGACATCATCGACAGCAGTGACCGCCAGCTTGACGACATGGAAAGCATCCAACACGGCGGTGGCGTCGTCGAGGGTGTCATCAATGGCTCGCTTGTACCCGGCGAACGGATCCAACGCGGCGATATCCACCCGGGAACGAAAACCCTCCCCTCGTTGCCGTAGCCAGCCAGCGAGCACGCTGGCTGAGCGTCCTGGGACCAGGTCAAGAAGCCTAGCTTTGACCTTGCCGTGGTCATCGCGGCTAAGATCCACCATCCCCGTAAATTCCTTCGGGCCGCGTTTGCTGCGGCATGTGTGGTGCCAGATGTGCTCATCTACTCCTAGTGCGCTGACCCCGTCGAAGCGTGTGGGGTCAGCAGCTAAGGCCTCAAGAGCAGCCTTGACCGGCTTCCATACGGTGGACCAGGCAGTTGATAACTGCCGGGCAAGGGAATTAATGGTGGCGTGCTCCCGGCGTAGTTGTTCTAACGCCCAGGCGACCACGCGCACCGTTATGCGCTGGCGTGGCAGCGCAACCGTGGGATTGTACTCGACGAAGGTCGTGCGTGCACAGCCGGGTGCGGGGCAGGTATACCGGCGCTTGAGCCAGCAGATCCTCACCGGCCTACCGAAAGAGGGAATGTCTACCAGCGTTACGGGTACCCGCCCATGGGCGGCGCCTGGGCCGTGACAGTCGGGGCACGCCCGTGGTGTGGGATCGGATTCGACCGTGATTTCCCGGTACTCGTCGCGGTCGTGGACGCTAAGGACGTGCACCCCGTCTAGTCCGACGAGGTCGTCGCATCGCTTACAGTAACCGGCGGGGTCACGGTTGATGGCCTGCTGGGGGTTGGTTGTAGGATCGGACATGGGTCGAGGCCTTCGTTTCAGGATTGGTGAGTGGTATCCCCTATCCTGCTAGGGCCTCGGCCCTTATTGTGTGCACGACACCCACCCCGGGATGAGACACTCACCCACACTCAAACGCGAAGAGCCGTATAAGCCTTTGGTGGCATGCCGAGGCCACCTACGGCGGCTTAGCCCGCGTGTCCACCGTCAAACCGGAAGAGCCCGGAATAGTCCCTGCCGGTGCCGTCGGGCCACGCCGGCGGCTGCCACCTGCCGGTGCCGGCGGGCGACGCCGGCGGCTGCCACCTGGTTGTGGCGGCGGGCGACGCCGGCGGCTGCCACCTGGTTGTGGCGGCCGCCTAGCTGACCGGGTAGTGCATCGCCGAGCCCGGACCGAGCGGGATGCCGAGGTAATACCAGGCAAGGAAGAAGAGGAACCAGCCGCTCATCATTGTCAGCGAGTACGGCAGGGCCAGGGACATGAGCGTGCCGACGCCGGCCTTGGAGTAATAGCGCTGCAGGAACGTGAGCGCCAGGGCGAAGTAAGGGCTCATCGGCGTGATGATGTTCGTCGGGGAGTCACCGATGCGGTAGAGCATCTGAGTAACTTCGGGGGCCACGCCCACGTACATCATCATGGGGACCACGATGGGCGCCATGAGTGCCCACTGGGCAGACCCGGACGTGATGAGCAGGTTCAACGATGCGACCATGATGACGAACGCAGCGAAAAGGACCACGGGCGGTAAGTCCCAGCGCTGCAGCAGCTCAGAACCCTTGATGGCGGTCCATTGGCCCAGGTTGGACCACTGGAACCAGGCCAGGAACTGCGACACCGCGAAGAAGAGGACGAACATCGGCACCAAGGTGGTGATCCCCTTGGCCATCATCTCGGGGATGTCACCGGCGGTGCTGATGGAACCGGTGGCCAGCCCGTAGGCCAACCCGATGCCCAGGAACATTAAGGAGATCGGCACCGCGATCGCGGTGATCAGCGGCGACGCCATGGGATCTCCCTCAGCGCCGGCCAGCGGGGACGCCGGAACCAGCAGCAGTGCGAAGTAGACAACGAGCATGCCTATCAGCGCGGCGGCGGCGACCTTCAGACCACGGATCTCAGAGGCGTTGAGCCGCAGCTGTTCCAGGCGTTCTTCATCGGTGTGAGCCGGGGATTCGCCGAAGGAAACCTCGTCGGTGTTGATGTGGTCGTGATCGATGAGCTCGTGTGCCTTGCCGTCGACGAAGAACTCGGTGACGGCGGTGATGATGAGCGACAGCACAATGGCGGAGGGGATGACAAAGTAGATGTTCGCCAGCGGGGTAACAACATAGTCTTGGTCCACGAGCTGCGCGGCGGAGGTGGAAATGCCTGATAGCAGCAGATCCGTGATGTTGAGCACCAGGGAGGCGTTAAAACCGGCGCTGGAGGCGGCGAACGCCACCATCGCGCCGACGATGGGGGAGCGGCCCAGCGCATAGAAGGCCATCGCACCCAGCGGGATGACGATGACATAGACGGCGTCCGACGCCACCGAACCGGTCACTCCGGCCAAGGCGACGGCGAAGGTGAGCGTGCGTGGTCCCGTCTTGGCCACGAGGGCACGGACCGCGGCGGCAAGCATGCCTGAGTACTCAGCGACGGCCACACCCAGCATGGCGATGATGATGACACCCAGCGGCGGGAAGCTGACGAAGTTGGTGACGGCCTCGGTGACCATCTGGGAGAGCCCAGCCGGGGTGAGCAGATTGACGACGTCGACCCGCTCCCCGGTATCCGGGCGGGTGGCGCTCATTCCGGCTAGCGAGCCCAGCCACGAGGCAACCGCTACCGTGCCCGACAGGATGACGAACAGCCAGAAGGGGTGGGGGAGTCGGTTGCCGATGCGTTCGACGGCGCCGAGAAACCCGGGGGCGCGTGAGCACGTCACCGCCGCTGCCCGCGCCGCGGTAGCGCCGATCGACTCCCAATCCAGTTCGGTGACGTTGTCCCTGGTGGCGCCGGCCGCGTCGAGCAACGCGCAGATCACCCCGGCGACGGTATCTCCCGCGCCGATGGTGTCCATCACCTCCGTCGGCACGCCGGGTACGTCGATGTGGCGCTGGCCGGCGCGAATAGCCAGTCCGTCGCTGCCGCGCGTGGTGACGACGACGGGCACCGTATTCACTGCGTCGCCGAAGAAGTCCAACTCCTCCTCGGACAGCTTGAGCACGCTCACCGACGGCAGCAGGCCGCGCAGGCGCCGGCGGTGATCGTCGGTGTCGCTCATCGGGCGGATGTTGGGGTCGAGAAGGACGACGGTGCCCTGCTCAGCAAGGGCCTCAGCGGTGCGCACGTAGCGCGATGCTGCAGGCTCCAGTGCCAACGACAAGGTACCGAAGGCGGCGACACGCGCCGGGTGTGGGCTCGAGGCGTTGAAGCGGTCCGCGGTACCGGCGACATAAAAGCTGTACGATGCCGACCCATCCGTGGCCAGGGTGGTCACCGCCAGCGTCGTCGGCTCAGGTCCGCGCTGGACGTGGCTGACGTCCACGCCATTATCGGCCAGCGTGTTGAGCAGCTGGGCACCAAAGGCGTCGGTAGAGATACGGGAGTGGAAGGCTACCTCGGCGCCCAAGCGGGCGGCGGCGATGGCGGCGTTGAAGGGACCTCCGCCGAGCGCCGGCGTGAGCGCGGCGAGCGGGTCATTGCTGGAAGGGACGAGGTCAACGAGGGCTTCGCCGTAGATGCGGATCATGATCGATAGTCCTAAATGAGCGGGTCGGTGATGCGGATGCCGCGTTCGAGGTGCTCGCAGACAATGCTGGCGCCGATTTCGTGGGAGCGGACGTACGTGGGCGAGGAGCACCCCCACCCGTCGAATGTAGTAACCAGGGTGTTGCCGGTGCCTTCGATGGGTGCAAGTTCCTCGTAGCGGTCCAGGACGGACATCGCCTCTTCGCAGTTGATGGTGCCCTTTTGCACCTCAGCCAGCCGCCAGCCTGCCGCGGCGCCGCACAGCTCAGGCGCGGTGACCACGACATCGCTGGTGTAGTGATCGGTGGCCAGGTTGGAGTGGGCCGACGCTGTGGGTTCACTCGCGTGGGCGAAGATGTCCGGGGTGGGGTCGGCCGCAGCGGTGGTTCCGGTGGTGCTTACCGAGCGATCTGGGCCGGTGATGGTGAACGCGGCAGCTTCAGACGAGCAGGTCAGCGTGTGCGCGTCCGGCGCGGCGCACGCCACCGAGCCCAGATCCACCCAGTCGCCGGTGGCCAGTTCGCTTTTCGCCGGGGGTGCGCCTTCGAGGAAACCCTCGTGGGTGGCCGAGGCGTCCAGGGTGATGATCTTCGAACCCGTGCAGGTCACAGCACCCCGGTTGAAGAAACACTCGCCGCGAGCGCCGTCGGTGGTGTAGACGAACCCGCCTGGATCACCAGTGGCGAGAACGAGGCCGTTCGGGTCTACCTGGTTGAGCCCGGTGACGTCGAGCCCGTGGACGAGGGTGCGCACCTCAGCAGGAGTGGTCGAGGTAGGAGCCGTCGAGGTCACAGTAATAGCGGGGGTACTGCTAGGCGCAGTGTCGTGCTCAGCGGGGTCGCTACAGCCGGTGAGCAGGAGCCCGACTGCGGCAGACACCACGGTGATGCCTACGAGACTGAAATGGCGGTGGGAGGAAGAGGGAAAAGAGTGGATCGTCACGGCGGAGTTCGCCTTTCGTGAGGAGCGAGGATGAGGTTGGTGTTATTCTCGCACACCACAAGCCCTACGAACCTTCATGAACGGTGAGAAATCGAGAGTATGTTCGAATATCTCGGGTGTATCGCTAGCGGGAGGAGAATAGGCCTCCACGAGCGTGGAAGGTGCGGTGTCGAGGGATCGAGTGTGGCCCGCGGATGGGTGGGGCCTTGTCTTTTCTAGGCGCCGGGGTGTAGAGTGAGCACCCTACCGCGGGACGTACCTGGTGTTACGCCCTTTCCTCATCCCGCGGCAGTATCTGGGGCTGATTTTGGTTTCGACTTCGGATATTGAGCCAGGGGAAGCGTGCCGGTGCAGGCTAGAGACCACCGTAAGCGTCGCAGCAACTGATAAGCGCCGAGAAGACCTCTCAGCGTGACTACGCCCTCGCTGCCTAATTAAGCGAGCTTGCGTGTCTGTCAGACCGGGTTCGTCACTGGCCCGGACCCTGGCATCGACTTAGGTGACTTGCTTCCCAGTCGCGTTGGCGGGGCTGGGAGGGACTGCTACCGCTAACTGGGCCCATCATCCGGGGCGGCGTCCGCCCAAGCCGGAGGGTCGAGCAGAGATCCATGCGGACTGCGCACGGAGAAGCCCTGGCGAAGTGCCGGAGGACCGGGGTTCAATTCCCCGCAGCTCCACAAAAGGCATTCCCCTGGTCGTCACTGACCGGGGGTTTTGTCGTATTTATGCTGGTAGAGCTCATGCTTTCATGCCTAGAGCGGCCGCAAGGTGCCGTGAAGTGACTTCACTACGGGAATCTAACGGGAAGGTTTCACGCTTCCCGGCTACCAGGAAGAGCTAGGCACGATGGGAACACGACGCAGCTTCGGGACGCTGCGAAAGAAGGGCAAGCGCTACTAGTGCGAGTACACGGGACCGGATCAACAGTTACACACCCCCGGCAAGTCCTTCACGACGAAAACAGACGCTGAAGGGTGGCTAGCGGCCGAACGTCGCCTAATGGAGCTAGAGCAGTGGACGCCACCGAAGCGCCGTAAGCAGCTCGAAAAGCAAGCCGCCACCACCGTGAGGCAGTGGTTGAACACGTTCCATGAGAACCTAAGCCACCGCACGAAACCGCCGCGCGAGTCCACCGTGCAGCACTACCTGCGCGTGACATCGAACCGGATCACGCAACCTCTAGCGCCCGGCGACCAAAACGAAGACATCACACGCCTAGCTTCCATACGGCTAGTCGACCTCAAGCGCCGTGATGTTTACCGGTGGTGGGATGCCGTACAGCGCACCTACCCTGGCGCGCACGCCGTCAACCATCATGCCTACAAACGCCTTAAGGCCGCATGTGCTGAAGCGGTACGCCGCGAGATGATTAGCGTCAACCCGGTGGACGTCCCAGACGCCGGGCGACGGGTACAGCCTGCGCCGGAGCATCTGACGTGGAATCGGAGGCCGGTACATCAGCGGCCGCTTCATTCGTAGACATAACTTGTTTGCCCCTCCTGGGAGAAAAACACATGGACATGCAAAAACCCCACAGAGCCCGCCAGGGGAATGTGGGGTCAATGCCGTGGCCATACAGGGAATTGCACCCTGGCCTACCCAACTAGGTGGCCTGTTTATGGCATAAGAAAACCCCGAACCACAACAGCGGAACGGGGTTAAGAAACTGTTTCCACATTAGGCGAAGCAGTCCCATGGAGCGCCAACAAAATCAGCAAGCTCAAGGTCTGACTCATTACCAGAGACAAGCCGTACATTTTTACGTACAACGGCGAACAAATGCTCCTGAATATCCTCTGGGAATTGATCATAGACATTTAGGAAGTAGCTCATAATCCCATCAGCTACCTGTCCAGCATGAGCATCGTCACGGCATCCATCGAGCACCAATGAGTCAACATCCGGCCCATTCTCGATAAGATAGTTGAATAGGTCGATTGGGCTGTCGAACTGTGGAATATCCATCTTAATTACCTTTCGGGTAGCCATACGGCAGCGCAGGAACGCCGTTAACAACCTTAAACTTAACAATAATACCCTTATCGCCGACTTTACCAGTAACTTTTACCCGGTAATCATAGTCTGCTTTCCATTCATTCCCCTGCGGATCAGCAACTAATTTCTGTGGAGCTTGCTCGACTGTAATGTCTCCCCCTTCGAGTACATCCCGTATGGCATCGACAATCTCTTGGTCACTCCACGAGGCGGAAAAAGTCGTACCCTTGATGTTGCTGTCATGCCTGTGCCCAAACCTGTTGTCCATGGAATAGTCACCAGGCGACCTCCGCTGAGATGATGCACGCCTGCGCCCCCACGGCGGGGCTGTCCTCCAACCGTAAAGAACATGCCCAGGGATTTGTTGCAGAGGGGGAAGCGGCACCACCACGGAACCGCCCTTGCCTACCTTTGCCAACCTCTCTGTCTTACCCCGGTATTCGGGAACGTTGACCCCAGGAATATCCGGAAACTTTACCTGCGTCTGCAAAATCTTCGAGCGCCGGTCCAAGTAATTCTTCCACTCCCTGTAGGCCTCAGCCTCGCCACCACCGCCCCTAGTGGCCTTCTTCCACGCCTGCTCAAGCTCGCGATTAACGGCAGGCAACGGGGCTTGCTCGCTGACCTCGACCGCTACACAGCGACAATGGTCATGGTAGCGAGTAGATTTCGTCATACCCGCGGTATCTGCAGAATACACCGCACCGCGTGACGCCAGCATCAAGCACCAATTGCACGCTCCCGGTTCAGGCACACGAGCGAACAGTGTCCCTTCAGCAATGTTTGTCTGAATCGTCTCACGAGCAGGCTGCAAAACAAGGCGATTGAGAGCGCCGGAAAGCTTCTTAAACGTCACGGCATTAAACTCAGCGCCGGAGTACTGCTCACCTTTTGCAATAAACTTCTCCCAATCCTTATTACTTAACCGTGTCGCGCTCCGATACGCAGACACCGCCTGTCCATACTCTACCGGTGCCGCAACATCAGGGTACGCAGCACCAGCCAGCGTCTCGTCAAGTGAGCGTTGTAGAAACAAATAGTCTGCCGCAGACCGAGCCGCCTGCTCACCGTAAGCCTGCACAATCGCCGTGAACGGCTCTTCCAACAACTCCCTACGGCGCAAGAAGCCTGTTCCCTCTGTCCGGTCCCACCAAGCAGTGAAGTCCTGCAAGGCCAGCTTTCCCAAGCCTTCAAGGGAACCAACGTAATCACGGCGAATCTGCTGATAATCCATCAGTCAACTCTCCTATCCCCTCGTCTGCGAAGATGGGAGCCTGCTTCGCAGACGTTGCTGACCCCGCCAACATCGCGGCACGGGCATCGACCCGCTGCTGCGCTACCTCGCGTTCCAACAGCCGCTGTTCCTCCGGGGTGAAACCAACACGGTCCCAAATCACCCGAGAATTACCCGGCGCCAAACCCGCCTGCACGGCCTTGACCATCGCGTCCATCGTCGCACCAACCGTTGGTGTGGCCGGGTTACCCCAGCGCGTCCGCGATGCCTCAACATCAGCCACAGGCATACCGTCACGCCCGGCACGCACCAGGCGGGAGACCTGCGACCAGGAGCGGCCAAAAGACTTCTGGCGTCGCTCCGCGCGCTTAACCAGTCGTGCTTCCATCGCGCGGATAGCGTCGGCTGATGTTGCTTGGTCGCCTCGTAGACCGAAGTAGTGTGACGGCAAACCAGCCTCGGCGGCAGCCAGCTGCGCTAGTCCCTCGATTTGGTCAAGGAAAGGGCCCGGCGGCTGCGGGGCGAACTCGCCAAGCTTCGGCTCACGCTCATCATCACCAACCGCGCCCGTCGACCACACGCGCCCTGTGAGAATCTGCCACGGATTCAGAGGGCGACCATCAGGGCCAACGAAATCATCAGCACTCATGCCAATCGCATAACGCTGCGGCGCCGAGAAGAACTCACGGTTGACATCCATCGAAATCAGGGTGCGCACTGCAGCGTCCGCGTATCGGCGCAGTGGCGCAGTCACCTCAGACTTCCCGCCACGGTCACCGATACGAGACCGATTAACGAACGGCACAATCTGAACCGCCCCGAGGTTATTACGCTGACGGCCGACAATCTCCCACGGGGAACCATGACGCTCCCTACGCGCCTTAACCACCTGGTCCGGCAACCACAGGTCAACGCCAACAACCTCACCGTCTTTAACCTCACGGGTTAGTGCCGCGTCGAACAGTCGGGTGCGCGGGTTTAGTAGTCCGGTGGTGTTGTTCGCGTCGTGGCCACGGATAAGCTGCTCCGGCTCCCCCACACCACCACCAGTCACCGAAACAAACCCGATGCCGTAAATCAGTGTGTCGAGGTGAACCTGCCCGGACTCCTCATCCAAAGCATTCGCTTCAAACGCATCAACCAAATCGTCATCGGCGTAGCCGAGGAAGTCCAGGCGTTCCTCGAGCACATCAACTGCTGTGCCAGCCCAGCCGGAGACGGTTTTCAGCATCCGGCCAATATGCTCCGGAGCAGAGATGCTTAGCAGCTTCGCCGAGAACGAACCATCATAGTAGGCAGCGTGCTCACGGTTCGCCACCGAGTGCGCCACAATCTGCGCCAGCATCGAATCCACCAGCGCCTTCTCCTCACGAGAAAAAACATCCGCTACCATACTGTCACCTTCCTCCTAGCCCTTACCGGCTTCACAGGACGCTTCGCCCTCGAATACGTCCGCCCCGTACACGCCAACGTCGCCGCCACCAACGGAGTAATGTCCGCGTCCGGGTTCGACCTGTTCCACGCCCACGCATCACCAAGCTTGCGTTTCCTGGCAGCCGCAGCCGCCAAGTTCAACGACGGCTGATCCAAATGCCGGAAATCATGCGACATCACAGCGTCATACAATTGCGCCGTTGCCGCGGCCATAATGCTCGACCCGATACGCGAGACTTTGATGCCCTCCGCCTCCAATGGGTCAATCAACGACCCAGCCGGCGACAACACATCGATAAGAACCGCGCGGGCTTCCTGCTTCTCCAAAATTGCCTTCAGGCGCGGGATAACCCACTCAGGTGTGCCGCGGCGGTTTTCAATCACATCCGCCCACACATGACCATCAACAGTCATGCCGGCAGCCGCGATAGACGCCGAATCACGCGACGGAGCAATATCAATTGCTAACGCCACCGGCTCCCCATCATCAGACAAATTCGGGTCAGCGCACGCCTGCCAATCCTCCAACGGCAACACACGCGACGTCCGCTCCACATCCCAGACGCCTAAACGCTCACGACGAAACGAATCATCATCCATCGCCGCCCGCTCAGACTGCACAGTTTGCAACGTGATACGCCGGCCCAACGCAGGATTCGCCTGATACCACAAATCCACATCATCAGCATCAATCAGAGCCCTGTCCTCCGACGGCAACACCGACCACTCAGCCCACCACAACGTCGAATCTGTCCCCGCATGAGCCGCATCATGAGTGCGCCGAAACACCTCACCATGCAGATCAGTCGGCGCCGGCGGCGTTCCCATGATGATCTGCTGCGTGTCCTCACCAGCAGCCGAAATCGTCGGCAACAACGCCGACAACGCCTCATCGTTCATCTCCTGCGCCTCCTCCATCACCAAGGTGTCCACGCTGAACCCACGGCCCGACGACTTCGACCTGGCAATGAACTCGCAACTACCGCCATTGACCAGCTTCACATGCTCCTGGCCGTTGACCTTACGGAAGCCGCCAAGGCGGGTGATGATGATCTGGCGTGGTGGCCGAAGGCATCGTTGAAAACCGGGTCGAAGTCGGCAGGTACCGTTCGTAACAATCCTTCTTTTTGTTTCTCTTCCGAGAGACCCTTCACCCCACTGACCAGGGCTGACTCCTATTCAGCCAGACTCCGGTACCTTATCTCCCATGCGTTACCTCCGCCGTCGTCCCGGCACCCGCTCCGCCGCCTCTCAGTTGCTCAGCCTCGTGACCGCTATCTCCACCGCGCTCGGTGGGGACGCCATCGTCGACGCCGCGTCGAGCCTGCTTGTCTCCTCCTCGAACGCCGCAGGCAGCAGCAACGAGCAGCAACGTGGAATTGAACACCGCTCGCTGACCCTGGGTGAGGCACACGTTGAGGGCATGACCGTTCCCGTGCGCGGGCAGGTCGTTCTTCCCGCCGATCACTCCGCGCCCGCACCGCTAGTCATTATTTCCCACCTGCGCGGTCCGAACTGCTCCGATGACACGGTGGCCTATCCGTGCCCGCCGGGAACCACTGAGCGTCGTTTCGATGAAGGCATGGTCTACCTGGGCGAACACCTCGCCGAGCAGGGCTACGCCGTCGTCATCCCGGACCTGTCCGCGGTGTGGTCGGGAGCGGACCTCACCACCCCGTATGACCAGTTGGGCTTGTGGGAGCAGGTCGTCGCCGCGTTGGTCGGGCAGTTGCCCAGCGATTCCGTAGACACCAGCCGCGTCCATGTCGTCGCGCACTCGCGGTCGTCGGCGGTGCCGCAGGTGGTGCGCCGGATGTACCCGGACGCCCAGGTGAAAGTCCTGGCCTACGGGCCCGCCTACGAGGTGATCCCGGGTCTGCCCGCCACCGAGGCCGGCCCGGACGTGGACTACCTTGCGCTCGTCGGTGGTGAGGATCAGGACGTGGGCACGGCGGCGATGCTCTGGCTGGGTGCGCACGCGGGTGAGCAGCGCACGCACACCGCCCGCGCCGTCGAGCTGCCGGGCCTGGGCCATAACTACATCAACCGCACCCTGAGTGCGGCGGGTAAGGATGACCGCACCGGCTGTGACCTCATCGATTGCCCCGACGCCACCGCGCACGAGGAGGCACTGAAGCAGGCAGCCACCTCCTTCTTTGCCGGTGAGCCGGTGAAGGCGCCGTCGCGGGAGTTCGTCGTCCCGGCCGGTGCGCGCTTTATCGCTCCGGATCGTTTCGGTGAAACGTGCACCCCGGAGGATTCGATGAACCCCAACCCTGGACCCAAAGCGTGCCCCATCCCGGACGTCGGCGTGGTTGCGGGTTACGCGGATGTGGCCATCGGCACCCAGTTCCGCGCCGAAGCACACGGCGAGGCGTCGGCGCTCGCCGTGCACCTGGCGCCCTTCGGCAGCAGCGACGTTCCCGCCGACGTCACCGTGGAGGTGGCATTTGCCGACGGCACTTCGTTCACCCACACCATCGGTGCGGATCACCCCGCGCTGGTCAGCCGCGCGGGGGAGTACTCGAACGGGCTGTATTACCCGGCGACGGCCGTCGTCGAGCTGCCGAACCCCGGTACGGTCACCGAGGTGAGCCTGCACGCGAGCCGGGACGTCGTCGTGGCCGGGGCACACCTGGTTCCCTAACCGGCGCTTGCAGGCCCTATGCGGCGTCGGCGGCGTCCGCGCCGTCGAGGTGCATGTCCTTGCCGGCGCCCCGGGGCAACACGAGCAAGGTAGCGGCTAGGGCGATGACCGCCATGATCCACACCGAGCCCATGGCCACCATGCCGGCCTGGCGCTCGGCGATGTTGTGCTGCACGCCCACGAAGGCGATCGCCTCGGGCAGCCAGGCCACGCCGTCGGTGTTGAAGGCGGTGAACATCGCCGTCGGGATGGCCACGCCGAAGGCAGCGCCCAGGGAGGACGCCATCTTGTAGATGCCCGCGCCGGCGCCGGTGTGCTCCGGCGGCAGGGACGTCAGCGCCGCGTCCGTGGACGGGGTCGCGTAGAGCGCGAGGCCCAGGCCATAGACGGTGAACGCAATAATGACGAGGACGACGTAGGTGTGGGTGGTGACGTTGGTCGCCATGAGCAGCGTGATGGCGATGACCACCAGGATCAGCCCGGCGCTCATGGGCGCCTTGGAACCGACCTTCTGCTGCAGTTTCTCGCCCACGCGGATGCACCCGATGAGCGCGACGGCGTAGCCGATAGTGAGGTACCCGGTCTGCTCCGGGGTCATGTCGGCGCCAGACTGGATGACCCACATGGATACGGGGATGAGCCCGGCGGTGGCGTTGGCGAGGAAGTTGGACAGCGTCGCGCCGGTGAACACGAGGTCTTTGAATACGGCAAGGTCAACGATGGGATGATGGGCGCGGCGTTCCGCTCGGAGGAAAAGCCAGAAGACCACCGCGAAGGTGACCGCCAGGGCGACGATGGTGGGGCTGAGCCAGCCGAGGTCTGCGCCCATGGTCACCACGATCTGCAGCGCCACCATGGACAACGCCAGGGTGATAATGCCCGCGTAGTCCGTGTGCGAGGAAACGCCCTTCGCTGGGGCGGATTCGGGAATCCGGCTGATGATGGCGATGGCGACCAGCGACACCGCGATGGATACGTAAAACACTGATACCCACCCCAGCGCGGTGGCGCTGAGCATTCCGGAGAGAAACGCCGCCACGGACGTCCCACCCCAGGAACCGATGGACCACATGCTCACCGCGCGTTGCCGGTCGGCGCCCGACCAGTAGGTGCGCACGAGCGACAAGGTGGCGGGCATGATCGACGCCGCAGCCAGGCCTTGAAGGATGCGCCCGAGCAGCAGCATGACAGCCGGAAGGGTGGCGCCGGCGACGACGATGCACAGCGAACCCGCAATGTTGAGACCGTTGCCGATGATGGCCAGCCGCACTCGACCGAAGCGGTCCGCCATGCCGCCGAGCGCCACGATGAACATCCCGGAGAACAGCGCCGTGATGGCGATGGCCACGTTGAGCAGCGAGGCGGAGATCCCCAGGTCTTCGGCCATGAGAGGGCCGATGTTGAGCGTCGACTGGGCAAACAGCCAGAACGTCAAAACGGAGAGCACCAGCCCGGCGAGGGCGACGTCGTTGCCGCGGTAGTCGGTTTTCTGCGTCGTTAAGTGGGCCATTGTCGTGATGTCCTCCACGGCTTGACGGTCGTTATGCGTGCTCGGCGGGGCGATCCGCCCGCTGAGGTCTTCACCTATGAAAGATTACGCACCCGAGTTGCATCGACGCGACCAAAACAGTGGATTGGGCCCCGCACTGGCGGCATGTCTTCGCCGGTTAGTGTTGATGGGCGTGACGAAAAAACCGCTTTCCTCGCCCTCGCCCACGCCGGCGCGCGCCGTGGGTGCGCTTCTGTTGTCTAGGCCGCTGAGCACCGCCGACCTGCGGGAGCTGCTCGACGAGGCCGGGCTCAACCCGGGCGGCGACGGCACCGCCCTCGCCGTCGAACGAGGCGGTATGCATGTGGGGCTCACGGTGATCGAGCGGTCCCTCGGCGGCGACGGGGTACTACGAAACATTCACCCCATCTCGGCAACCCCGCCGGAGGTGGAGGCGATTGTCGATCACCGTGCCCACGTGGTGATCCTCGCCTTCGGTTCCGCCGACGCCTCCGTGGAGGTGCACGAGCTCCATGCGCAGGTGGTGGCGGCCCTGGCCGACGCGCCTGAGGTGGTGGGCTACGCCATCGACGGGACAACGTGGTCGGCCTCGGCGCTGAGGGACGTGGTGAGTGAGCAGGCGAAGCTGCCCGTGGAATTGTGGGCGCCGGTGTGGGCGTGGGAAGGCGAGGCCGGAACCACCGCCTACTCCTACGGACTGTCCCACTTCGGCGGCTGGGAAGTGCAGGTGGTCGACGCCGCGCTAGGCGTCGAGGAGGCCTACGTTGTCCTGCTTGAGCTGGTACACCGCGTGGTCACCGGGGTGCGGCTCGACGACGGCGCCGTCGTGAACACTCCAAGCGGTGTGACGGCGCGAGTAGAGGCTGCGGCGTGGGTGATCGATCCCACAATGCCGGCGTGGCGTTTGGTGTTCTAAACGGTTGCGAAGTCTCGGTCGATACATCTAAACTCGGTGAAGTCAGCTAGACGACGTATCAACAAAAAGGTGTGAATATGAACTGCCTGACCAGCGCAGCCCTTCGTGTTATCCCGGGCGCCTTCATTCTCAACTCCGGCTACGGCAAGATTAGCGCCGACGCTGAGACCTCCGCGTACCTCCAGGGCTTCGCCGCCACGGCGATCCCGGCCGTGAACAAGATCCCGACCGAGAAGTTCGGCCCGCTGCTCGGTTACTCGGAGACCGCCCTGGGTGCGGCGCTGCTCGCGCCCTTCGTTCCCAACGCGCTGGCCGGCGCTGGCCTCACCGCGTTCTCTGCAGGTCTGCTCTCGATGTACTTCGCTGACCCGGAGAACCGCGAGGAGGACGGCATCCGCCCGTCCAACAAGGGCCTGTCCCTGGCCAAGGACTCCTGGCTGCTCGCCATCGGCCTGGGCCTGCTCGCCGGCGGCCTGACCGGCAAGGGCAAGTAGCTCGCCGGCATCTTTTCGAGCCCACCCCCGTAGTGATGGGGGTGGGCTTTGTCGTGTGCGCTGGCTGGGATGGGGCTGGGTATTGATTATCAAAATATTGCCATGATACAGTTCTGCTTAGCCTACCCTTAGTTAGTTCTGGTGGGCTCTATATCTCTACTGTGAAAGGACATATCGATGGTGAACATGAAGCGCGCTGTCATCGCTCTCCTCGCCGCCACCTCCCTGGGGCTCACGGCCTGCCAGGGCACGGCTGACCAGGCCGGTGACGCCACCTCCTCCGCCACCTCTGCCGCGTCGGAGGCCGCCTCCGACGCCAAGGACACCGCCGCCGGCACCATCGAGGTCGAGGACAACCACGGCGTGCAGACCGTGCCGGCCGACCCCAAGGCCGTCGTCGCGCTCGATAACCGCTCCTTCGAGATCCTCGCTGACTGGGGAGTGGAGCTGGTCGCCGCCCCGAAGAAGCTCATCCCGCCCACCATCGAGGAATACAAGACCGACGACAGCATCGTCGACCTCGGCAACCACCGCGAGCCGGACCTGGAGGCCCTGGCCGCCGCCCAGCCGGACCTCATCGTCTCCGGGCAGCGCTTCCAGAAGTACTACGAGGACCTCGGCAAGCTGGCCCCGGAGGCCGCCATCGTGGAATTCGAGCCGAAGAAGGGCGAGCCGCTCGACGAAGAGCTGCGCCGCCACGCCGAGGGCCTGGGCAAGGTCTTCGGCAAGGAAGCCGAGGCCGAGAAGCTCATCGCTGATTTCGACGCCGCCCTGGAGCGTGCGAAGGCCGCCTACAACGGCGAGGACACCGTCATGGCTGTCAACGTCTCCGGCGGCGACATCGGATTCATTGCCCCCAGCGTCGGCCGCACCTACGGTCCGCTGTTCGACCTGCTGGGTCTCAAGCCCGCCCTGGAGGTTCCGGAAGGCTCCTCCAACCACAAGGGTGACGACATCTCCGTCGAGACCATCGCAGAGTCCAACCCGACGTGGCTGCTCGTCCTTGACCGCGACGCCGGCACCTCCAAGGCGACCGAGGCCGGCTTCAAGAATGCCGAGCAGGTTCTCAAGGAAGCTGAGGCGCTGGCCAACGTCACCGCTGTGAAGGAAGGCAACGTCTACATCGCACCGTCGGACACCTACACCAACGAGTCGATCATCACGTACACCGAGATCCTCAACGCCATCGCCGACCAGTTCGAGGCGGCCAAGTAAGGTTACGGTTATCTAACCCCGTACACTTTGAAGAGGTGAAGCGAGCCAACGCTTCGCCTCTTTTCTTAATGATCGACCATTAAGTGAGAACGATGTCACCTAGCACCCTCACCCTCGCGGAGGACAGGGCCGGGAGAACCCGCGCGCCGCTGATCTCTGCGACCTTCCTCGCCGCCGCCGTCGGCGTCGTCGCGCTCCTCGCGGCTTCTCTCCTCGTAGGGGAGTACTCGCTGCTCAGCGACGGCGGCCGCGAGATGTTCTTCATCACCCGTGTGCCCCGCACCGTTGCCCTCGTGCTGTCCGGCGCGGCGATGGCCATGTCTGGACTGGTCATGCAGATGCTCACTCAGAACCGCTTCGTGGAACCCACCACCACGGGCACCACCGAGTGGGCGGGCCTCGGCCTGCTCATCGTCATGTTCTTCCTGCCCACGGCTAACATCCTTGAGCGCATGATCGGCTCGGTGATCTTCGCCTTCGTGGGAACCATGGTGTTCTTCCTTTTTCTACGTAGCGTGAGCCTGCGTTCGTCGCTCATCGTGCCCATCATCGGCATCATGCTCGGCGCCGTCGTCGGCGCGCTGTCGACCTTCTTCGCCCTTCAAGCCGACATGCTCCAGCAGATCAGCATCTGGTTCGCCGGCTCCTTCACCGCCGTCTACCGGGGCCAATACGAGGTGTTGTGGGTTGTCGCCGTCGTAGTCGTCGCCGTGTTTGTCGTCGCCGATCGGCTCACCGCGGCCGGCCTTGGCGAGGACATCGCCACCAACATCGGCGTCAACTACAACCGGATGGTCATCCTCGGCACCGGCATGATCGCCATCGCCACCGGGGTGGTCACCGTGGTGGTGGGCTCCCTGCCGTTCTTGGGGCTCATCGTTCCCAACATTGTGTCGATGACCCGCGGCGACGACCTCCGCTCCAACCTCCCCTGGGTGGTGCTCACCGGCATCGGCGTCGTCACGGTATGCGACCTCATCGGGCGCACGATCATTTCCCCGTTCGAGATGCCGGTCTCCGTCATCCTCGGCATCGTCGGCGCCGCCGTGTTCATCCTGTTGATTGTGAGGCAGACCCGACGTGGCTAACACAACCTACGACGTCGCCGCGGCCCCCGCCGCCGAATGCCGCTTCGCCGGCGCGTTCCCCACCGCCACCGCCCGTCGACGCTACTGGCTCATCCTCACCATCATCCTCGGGCTATCCGGGCTGTTCGCCCTGGGCCTGTTGGCCTACGACAACCCCATGCCCTTCGGCAGCGAGACCTTCTGGGTCATCGCACAGCGACGCCTCAACTCGGTCTTCGCCATGGTCATCGTGGCCGTCTGCCAGGCCCTAGCCACCGTGGCCTTCCACACCGTGACCAACAACCGGATCATCACCCCGTCCATCATGGGATTCGAGTCCCTGTTCCGAGTCATTAACACCTCGACGGTGTACTTCCTCGGCGCCGCTGGCTTGCTCAACTCCGAAACCCTGTCGATGTTCATCCTCCAGGTCGTGCTCATGGTGGGGTTGTCCCTCGTCCTCTACTCCTGGCTGCTGACAGGCGAGAGCGGAAACATGCATGCCATGCTGCTCGTCGGCATCATCATCGGCGGGGGACTGGGATCGGTCGCCACCTTCATGCAAAGGATGCTCGACCCCAACGAGTTCGACATCCTCACCGCCCGCATGTTCGGCTCCGTCAACAACGTCGAGTCCGACTACTACGTAGTCGCGATCCCCCTGGTCATCGCTGCCTCAGTGGTCATTGTCGTCAACTCGCGCAATCTCAACGCCGTCTCCCTCGGCCGGGAGGCCGCCACCAACCTGGGGCTGAACTACCGATTCCACGCCATCACCATCCTCGTCATGGTGAGCGTGCTCATGGCCGTGTCGACGGCGCTCGTCGGCCCCATGACCTTCCTCGGATTCCTCGTCGCCACCCTCGCGTACCAGTGCGCCGACACCTACGACCACCGATACATCCTGCCCATGGCCGTCGCGATCGGGTTCGTCGTCCTTAGCTCGGCCTACTTCGTCATGAATCACATCTTCTACGCGCAGGGCGTAGTTTCCATCATCATCGAGCTGGTCGGCGGCTCGGTGTTCCTCTTCGTCGTCTTGAGAAAGGGACGCTTGTGATTACCCTGACCAACGTTCGCAAGGAGTACGCCTCCGACGTCGCCATCGGCCCCGTCGACCTGGAAATCCCGGCAGGCGGCATCACCGCCCTCGTCGGGCCGAACGGCGCCGGAAAGTCGACGCTGCTCACCATGATCGGGCGGCTGCTGGCCATCGACGAAGGGGCCATCAAGGTGGCCAACTACGACGTGTCCACCACGAAATCCAAAGACCTCGCCCGCGTCGTGTCCATCCTTAGGCAGGAAAACCACTTCATCACCAAGCTCACGGTGCGCCAACTCGTGGGCTTCGGTCGCTTTCCTTACTGCAAAGGCCGGCTCACCGCGGAGGACGAACGCATCGTCTCGCGCTACATCGACTTCCTCAACCTCCGCGAACTTGAGGGCCGCTACCTCGACCAACTCTCCGGCGGGCAGCGGCAACGCGCCTACGTGGCGATGGTGCTCAGCCAAGAAACGGACTATGTCCTGCTTGACGAGCCGCTCAACAACCTTGACATCGCCCACTCCGTGCAGATGATGCAGCACCTCAGCCGAGCGGCCCGAGAGTTCGGGCGCACGATCATCGTGGTGCTACACGACATCAACTTCGCCGCCCGCTACGCCGACTACATTTGCGCCGTCAAGGACGGCTGCATCGAAGCCTTCGGCACGGTCGCCGAAGTCATGACCGACGACCTCCTTACCGACATTTTCAACACGCCGGTGACCGTCATCGATGGCCCCGACGGGCCCCTGGCCTGCTACCACTAGGCGGGTACCGGGCCTGAGGGTGTGGCGTTGGGGCGCGCCGGGGTGTGCGCTAGAAGCGGACGGAGCTGCCCAGCACCAGCCCAGCCAAATCCGCTGCGGCTGAGGTGACCTCGTCAGTAGCGGTGCCGTCTGTTTCGGTGCCGTCGGTTGCCGGCGTCACGGAGCTACCAACTGCCACCGACGAGCCAAGCTGCGCCGCTGAAGACAGCGGCTCGGCTGGCTTTGAGGTGTCGGGGTTGTCGGGGGTGGTGTCGCCGGGGGTGGGGCGTGCGGCCTCCGCGTCGGCGTCGGCGCCGGTGGCCTCAAACACCGTCGTTGTGCCCGACACCTCATTGCCCACAATGACGAGCGGACGGTTATTGGGGGAGTCCGCCGGGGAAACGTAGTGGATGCCCTCCGGGCCCAGATCGCCCGCCTTGGCCAGCGCGGAGGGGACGGACGCTTCGTCGACGTCCTCCATGGACACTGAGAAATCTCGATTGTTGACGTAGGACACGTACTGTGGCTTTGCCGGGTCGGTGACGTCGTACACCATGACGCCGCCCACCCGCTCGTTGCCGATGAACGCATAGAGGCGGTCATTGAGCCGCGCAACGGTCACCGCCTCCGGCTCCGGGCCCTTATCATCGGAGCGGCTTTCGAGCTTGGTCTCCGCGTGGTCGGTGTTGAAGAAATCCGGGTGGGCTTCCATCTGAATCCGCTCGAAGTCGGTGCCCGAGGTGGAGATGAGGTTGCCTTCGGAGTCGTAGATAGAGAAACCACGGCCGCCGAAGGTGTAGATCTCCGTCAGCTCCCGGGTTCCGTCAGGATTGGTCTTCACCCCCTGCGCCGTGGTGATTTTCAGCCGCCCCAAGGCATCCTTCTTCTGCAGCGCAGGATCCAGATTGGCACCGAGCACGATATCGGTCTCTTCCGGGTCGCCGATGTCTCCGAAGCGAATCTCCTCGGAATAGCCATCCCAATCTCGGGCGTCGCCCTCGTTGGTGGTGATGATGTAGGTCTTGCCGTCGTGCTCAAAAGCGGCAAGGGCGTCAGGAAGCGGCAGCGCCTTCACCGGAGCGGTGCGCAGAGTGACCGCGTCGTCCTTGTCGGAGGGGTCGAAGGCGACCGTCTCGCGATCGATCACGCCGAGGCCAAAAACATCGATGACCTGCGCCTTCTCAATATCAATCACCGCAATGGCGTTGTTTTCCTGCAAGCTAGCGAACGCGAGGTTACCGGAAATCGCAATATACTCCGGCTCAAAATTCTCGGAGGCAAGGAGCTTCTCCTGGGGACCGAAGACCCGGATGTTGTTGTCCTTCCACAGCTCATCAGCGCTGTAGTCATTCCACGCCGTGAAGTCGGCCGTACGAACCGCATCCTGGGTGGGGGAGGTGGGCGTGGGCGGCAGTGCGATGACAGACACCGAACCTTCGGGGTCCACCGAGTAATCTTCGGCCGGCTCGCCTTCGTTAGCAACGAGCGCAAACCGGCCATCGGGAGTGATCTGGACGTTATCCGGCAGAGATCCCACAGTCACGTCGCCGAGGAGGCCGTCCTCAAGGTGCGCGATATCAAAAAACACCGCCTTTCCGGGCAAGGTCTTGTCCTCTGAAGGCTCCGCGGCCGCGACGACGAGTCCATCCTCGCGAACGCTCACCGAATTGACCTCGTGACCGGGAACCGACACGGTGCCTCGAAGCTGAGGGTGAGTGGGATCGGCGACGCTGAGGACGTCGACCGTGCCAGCGTTGGCGTTAACCACCAACACCGACGTGGTGTCCGGGTGATAGGCAACAATCTCTGCGGCTGAAGCATCGAAGACCCCGGAGTCATACGCTCCGATGGGATTGAGCACTACGGTGTCCGTGCCGGAATGGCGAACGGGTTGGTCGACGATGACGGCGTTGGCAGAAGCCGCTGCAACAGTGGTGGTGATGCCGACGGTGGTGGCAAGCACGGGCAGAAGCTTGGCGGAGGGTAGGGCGAGCTTCCAGGGAGCAAGACGGGAGAAAGTCACGAGGACGACACCTTCTGTACGAGAAGTAGGAATACACAGACCGCTCCAGGCCTAGCAGGCGTAGGTAACGCCTAGTTGGCCGGTGGCTGAACGAGTAAAGGTGGCCCGGAGCCGGCGCATGCCCAGTGAGGGGTACCGGAGAACGCGGTCGAGGACGGGGAGGTTCCTAGGCATTGTTGAGGCTGGGTTTTTGACTGAGCATCTCGGCGGTCTGACCAGGGAAAATGATTGGCGTTGGGTGGGCGATTTGGTGAAGTGGGGACGTGTGGCTACAGTAGTGGGAGTCGCCGCGAGAGTTTGCCGACAGGTTACAGAGTGGTGACATGAGCTAGCGAGATTGCTAGCCAGGTAGATCCTGGCCGGGTGGTTCGCTGGTTGTGTTGTGTGAGAACTCAATAGTGTGTCAACTACTTGAATTTTTTGTTGTCACTGTCCAGTATCACTGGCCTGTTGTGGGTTGGTGGTGTGGGTGATGGTTGCTGGTTGTGGTTGCGTGTGCCCGGCACCTTGGTTTCCTGCTGTTGGCGGGGTGGGGTGTTGTGCGTGGGTGATTGATGGCTGGTGATTGTTGCCTTCCCTTTGCTGCTTTGTTGTGGTGGGGGTTGGTTGTTGCGTGGTTGTGGTGGTTTTTCCTCGTCGGATGTGCCTGGCTGCGTGATGTAATCAGTGGTTGTTTTTTGTTCATGTAATTTTTTGGATTTTTTGTCAGTGTTTGGGCTCTTTCGCCTTGAAACATTTGTTTTTTGTGGAGAGTTTGATCCTGGCTCAGGATGAACGCTGGCGGCGTGCTTAACACATGCAAGTCGAACGGAAAGGCCCTGCTTGCAGGGTACTCGAGTGGCGAACGGGTGAGTAACACGTGAGTGATCTGCCTTGTACTTCGGGATAAGCTTGGGAAACTGGGTCTAATACCGGATAGGACCATGCTGTTGGGTGTGGTGGAAAGATGTTTTTTGGTGCAAGATGAGCTCGCGGCCTATCAGCTTGTTGGTGGGGTAATGGCCTACCAAGGCGTCGACGGGTAGCCGGCCTGAGAGGGTGTACGGCCACATTGGGACTGAGATACGGCCCAGACTCCTACGGGAGGCAGCAGTGGGGAATATTGCACAATGGGCGCAAGCCTGATGCAGCGACGCCGCGTGGGGGATGACGGCCTTCGGGTTGTAAACTCCTTTCGCTAGGGACGAAGCCTTTTGGGGTGACGGTACCTGGAGAAGAAGCACCGGCTAACTACGTGCCAGCAGCCGCGGTAATACGTAGGGTGCGAGCGTTGTCCGGAATTACTGGGCGTAAAGAGCTCGTAGGTGGTTTGTCGCGTCACGTGTGAAATTCTGTGGCTTAACCATGGTCGTGCATGTGATACGGGCAATACTTGAGTGCTGTAGGGGAGACTGGAATTCCTGGTGTAGCGGTGAAATGCGCAGATATCAGGAGGAACACCGATGGCGAAGGCAGGTCTCTGGGCAGTTACTGACGCTGAGGAGCGAAAGCATGGGTAGCGAACCGGATTAGATACCCGGGTAGTCCATGCTGTAAACGGTGGGCGCTAGGTGTGAGGATCTTTTCACGATTTTTGTGCCGTAGCTAACGCATTAAGCGCCCCGCCTGGGGAGTACGGCCGCAAGGCTAAAACTCAAAGGAATTGACGGGGGCCCGCACAAGCGGCGGAGCATGTGGATTAATTCGATGCAACGCGAAGAACCTTACCTGGGCTTGACATGCACTGGATCGGCGCAGAGATGTGTTTTCCCTTTGTGGCTGGTGTACAGGTGGTGCATGGTTGTCGTCAGCTCGTGTCGTGAGATGTTGGGTTAAGTCCCGCAACGAGCGCAACCCTTGTCTTATGTTGCCAGCACGTGATGGTGGGGACTCATGAGAGACTGCCGGGGTTAACTCGGAGGAAGGTGGGGATGACGTCAAATCATCATGCCCCTTATGTCCAGGGCTTCACACATGCTACAATGGTCGGTACACTGCGTTGCGATATCGTGAGGTGGAGCTAATCGCGTAAAGCCGGTCGTAGTTCGGATTGGGGTCTGCAACTCGACCCCATGAAGTCGGAGTCGCTAGTAATCGTAGATCAGCAATGCTGCGGTGAATACGTTCCCGGGCCTTGTACACACCGCCCGTCACGTCATGAAAGTTGGTAACACCCGAAGCCCATGGCCTAACCACCGTTTGGTGGGGGGAGTGGTCGAAGGTGGGATCGGCGATTGGGACGAAGTCGTAACAAGGTAGCCGTACCGGAAGGTGCGGCTGGATCACCTCCTTTCTAAGGAGTTTAGTTAATTTTTTTCTCGCCCCTTGAAGGTTGCCTGGTTGGGTGCCTGGGGCGAGGGGTTGGTTGATGGTGTCACTATTGGTGGTGGTGCTGCGCTGGCCTGGTTGTTATTTTTTGGCGTGTGAAGACACGTGACGAGTCATGGTTGGTGGCTTTTCACCCTGGTGGGTGGTGGCAGTGAAAAGTTTTTTTAAGTGGTTGGTGCATTGTTGGGTGTCTGGGACAGCACTGTTGTTCCTTGTAGCATCTTAGTTGGCGGTCATCGCACGGTTGTGTGGTGGTTGTTGTCTGGGGTGTGGTGTTGTGTGAGAACTGTATAGTGGACGCGATATTTTTCGCCCTCATGTGTGTGTGCATGTGGGGGTGGGCAATTTTTTCTGTTTGTTCTTAGTGTTTTTTGCTTGTGTGTGTTGTGTTTGTTCGTTTATGGGCACACGGTGGATGCCTGGGCATGTTGAGCCGATGAAGGACGTGTGAGTCTGCGTTAAGCCTTGGGGAGTTGGCAACTAAGCGTTGATCCGAGGATGTCCGAATGGGGTAACCCTGCACGCGTTGTGGTGTGTAACCGCCAGGTGAATGTATAGTCTGGTTGGGGGTGACGCGGGGAAGTGAAACATCTCAGTACCCGTAGGAAGAGAAAATAATAATGATTCTGCTAGTAGTGGCGAGCGAACGTGGATGAGGCTAAAGCATGTGCGTGTGATACCTGGGTAGGGGTTGCGTGTGTGTTGTTGTGGGGTGTGTGCGTGTGGCGGCTACCTGACGCTGCGCGGTGTGTGCGATGTGAGTGGAAGTGGTCTGGAGTGGCCTGCCGTAGAGGGTGATGAGTCCCGTACATGGTTGCATCGTTATCATGCTGTTGTGCATGTCCCCGAGTAGCAGTGGGCTCGTGGAATCTGCTGTGAATCTGCCGGGACCACCCGGTAAGCCTAAATACTTGACATGACCGATAGTGGATTTAGTACCGTGAGGGAATGGTGAAAAGTACCCCGGGAGGGGAGTGAAATAGTTCCTGAAACCGTGTGTTTACAATCCGTCAGAGCCTTGCTTGTGTGGGGCGATGGCGTGCCTTTTGAAGAATGAGCCTGCGAGTCAGCGGCATGTCGCGAGGTTAACCCGTGTGGGGTAGTCGTAGCGAAAGCGAATCCTAATTGGGTGTTGTAGTGGCATGTTCTGGACCCGAAGCGGGGTGATCTACCCATGGCCAGTGTGAAGCAGCTGTAAGAGGTTGTGGAGGCGCGAACCCACTTAGGTTGAAAACTGAGGGGATGAGTTGTGGGTAGGGGTGAAAGGCTAATCAAACTCCGTGATAGCTGGTTCTCCCCGAAATGCATTTAGGTGCAGCGTTGTGTGTGCTTGCCGGAGGTAGAGCTACTGGTTGGTTGAGCGGGACTACAATCTTAGTGATGTCAGCCAAACTCCGAATGCCGGTGAAGTGTAGCATGGCAGTGAGACTGTGGGGGATAAGCTTCATAGTCGAGAGGGAAACAGCCCAGATCGTCGGCTAAGGCCCCTAAGGGTGTACTAAGTGGAAAAGGATGTGTGATCGCGATGACAGCCAGGAGGTTGGCTTAGAAGCAGCCATCCTTGAAAGAGTGCGTAATAGCTCACTGGTCGAGTGGTTGTGCGCCGACAATGTAGTGGGGCTCAAGTACACCGCCGAAGCCACGGCAACCAACGTTGGTTGGTTGGGTAGGGGAGCGTCGTGCACGTGTGTGAAGCATTACTGTGAGGTGGTGTGGAGTGTGTGCGAGTGAGAATGCAGGCATGAGTAACGAGTGTAAGGTGAGAATCCTTACCGCCGGATGACTAAGGGTTCCTGGGTCAAGTTCGTCTTCCCAGGGTGAGTCGGGGCCTAAGGCGAGGCCGACAGGCGTAGTCGATGGATAACCAGTTGATATTCTGGTACCCGTATATGCGCGACCAATGATGAATCGGTGATACTAACCACCCTGAACACTATCCTGAGTGTCTTCGGATACTTCGGGTGTGTGTGAGGGGTGGGGCCTGAGCTGGTAGTAGTCAAGTGATGGGGTGACGCAGTGTGGTAGCCGCGCCAGGTGTTGGTTTCTGGTGTAAGCGTTCGAGGTTGTGGTGTTGGTGAAATCCGCACCATGTGTTGACTGAGGCGTGATGCGTAGCCCCTTTGGGGTGATGGTGGTGATCTAGTGCTGTCGAGAAAAGCCTCTAGCGATGTGTGTGTACGGCCCGTACCCTAAACCGACACAGGTGGTCAGGTAGAGAATACTAAGGCGGTCGGGTGAACTGTGGTTAAGGAACTCGGCAAATTAGCCCCGTAACTTCGGGAGAAGGGGTGCCACTGCTGGTGAAAGCTGGTGGTGGTCGCAGTGGATAGAGGGAAGCGACTGTTTATCAAAAACATAGGTCTGTGCGAAGACGTGTAAGTTGATGTATACGGACTGACGCCTGCCCGGTGCTGGAAGGTTAAGAGGACCGGTTAGTGCACTTTGGTGTGCGAAGCTGAGAATTTAAGCCCCAGTAAACGGCGGTGGTAACTATAACCATCCTAAGGTAGCGAAATTCCTTGTCGGGTAAGTTCCGACCTGCACGAATGGCGTAACGACTTCCCTGCTGTCTCAACCACAGGCCCGGTGAAATTGCAGTACGAGTAAAGATGCTCGTTTCGCGCGGCAGGACGAAAAGACCCCGGGACCTTTACTATAGCTTGGTATTGGTGTTTGGTTCGGTTTGTGTAGGATAGGTGGGAGACGTAGAAGCTGTCACGCTAGTGGTGGTGGAGTCGTTGTTGAAATACCACTCTGGTCGGATTGGATACCTTAACCTTGGCCCATGATCTGGGTTGGGGACAGTGCCTGGTGGGTAGTTTAACTGGGGCGGTTGCCTCCTAAATGGTAACGGAGGCGCCCAAAGGTTTCCTCAGCTTGGTTGGTAATCAGGTGGTGAGTGTAAGTGCACAAGGGAGCTTGACTGTGAGAGTGACGGCTCGAGCAGGGACGAAAGTCGGGACTAGTGATCCGGCACCTACTTGTGGATGTGGTGTCGCTCAACGGATAAAAGGTACCCCGGGGATAACAGGCTGATCTTCCCCAAGAGTCCATATCGACGGGATGGTTTGGCACCTCGATGTCGGCTCGTCGCATCCTGGGGCTGGAGTAGGTCCCAAGGGTTGGGCTGTTCGCCCATTAAAGCGGCACGCGAGCTGGGTTCAGAACGTCGTGAGACAGTTCGGTCTCTATCCGCCGCGCGCGTGGAAACTTGAAGAAGGCTGTCCCTAGTACGAGAGGACCGGGATGGACGTACCTCTGGTGTGCCAGTTATCTTGCCTTGGGTAGGGCTGGTTGGCTACGTACGGGAGGGATAACCGCTGAAAGCATCTAAGCGGGAAGCCTGTTTTGAGATGAGGTTTCTTTTGAGGTTCCCTAGTGATGATGGGGTTGATAGGCCAGGGTTGTAAGCATTGTGAGGTGTTGAGGCGACTGGTACTAATTGACCGACTATAAACATGATGTGTTTGCCGCAAGCAGAGAGTGTTGCACTATAAGCAGCAAGCAGAAAAATTAGTTGTGTCGCGTTCGTTATGCAGTGTCTGGCACGGCACCAGGCCACCGTTGGGTGGTTGTGTGTTGTGTTGGTGGTTGTGTCGGTGGTTGATGACGGTGAGGAAACGCCCGGTCCCCTTTTCGAACCCGGAAGCTAAGCTCATTCGTGCTGATGGTACTGCACTCGGGAGGGTGTGGGAGAGTAGGTTGCTGCCGATACTTTAACTTCATGATTGGTGGTGGGTGATACCAGCCCTCGTGGCTCCCCGTGTGGGGGTTGGGGGGTTGGTGTTACCCACCACCTTTTTGTTTGCGTGTGCGGGGTTGTTGCGGGTAACCCGTGGTCGCCAGGTTGGTTCCGGCGGAGTGCGGGGGCCCGGGTTGCCGGGGCCCACGTGGTGGGGTTGCCGAGGAGGCCATGGCCTTGGCTACGGGTCGGTGGACGGGCCCGGGGGGTTGCTGTGGGTGGCTACACGCGTAGCCGGTATCGCCGTAGGCTTATGCAACCCGAGGGTGCTCGGCTCGTCTCGCCCTTCGGGCGAGGGTGCGGGCGGGGATAGTGCTGGGGGAGGCGATTCGCTCTCTGGGCACACTGGGAGTGCCGCCTGGCGCGAGCCCTTGTGGATCTTGCCACCCTGGGAGAGCGCGAGCTGGAGGCGCTGCGGCTAGCGAAGATTGGCTATGTGTTCCAGCAACCGCAGCTGCTGGAGGAGCTGTCGCTCATGGACAACGCCACGCTGCCGGCTCGATGGACCGGCCGCCAGGTTAAACTCGATGAGCGCTTTGAGCAGCTGAGGATCGCGCGGGTGGCCGACGCCTATCCTGCGGCTGCCAGCGGCGGATAGCGCCAGCGGGCCGGAATCGCCCGAGCGTTGGTCAATGACCCGGTGGCGCTTTTCGCCGATGAACCGACCGGGGCATTGGATTCCGCGAACGCTCGGGCGGTGATCGAGGTGTTGAGTGGCTTGCACGCTCGAGGGCTGACCATCGTCATGGTCACGCACGATGAGACGGTGGCGGCTGCTGCCGGAAGGATCATCCGGATGCGCGACGGCCGGCTTGAGCACTAGGCTAGGTCGCCGGTTCTCGCCCCCGTTAGGGGGCGAGGGCTCATGTGGGGTTGAGTGAATTTCTGACCTTGTTTTCACTAGCACCGATAGCAGGTGGCCCCCTAGCGGGCGACGTGCTCAACTGGGACTGACGGACCGGATTCGATACGGGTCGGTGCGTTGGGCGGGTGGCAGAGCTGGGGAGACAGGCCGGGGGATCGGTCGGGGCGACGGGCCGGAAAAATGGGAGCCATTTTCGGCTCAATGAACACCACAAGAGGCTGTGTCGGATTTAATTACGCAACACAATCGTTTCATTAAACGTGCTGGTAGGAGGGGGTATTGAGCTGGCTCGGGGGCTGAATGTGGGGTAGATTTTTGTAACATGTCAGTGAACGATCCAGCGCAGCCACCGGCTGCGCTTCGCATTGCGGTGTATTCCGATAGGAAGTCGGTTCGCGGTTCGGTCCACGCGGCGATTGGTACCACGCTCGCCGCCGATCTACCGCCCGTCGAGCTGCGCGACTTTGCTACTGGCCCGGCGCTCATCCGAGCGCTACATAACAACGAAATCGACCTGTGCGTCCTCGACGGCGAGGCCGCACCGCTTGGCGGCATTGGTTTGACGCACCAGATCCGCAACGAGGTTCAGGATCCGCCGCCGGTGCTGCTCATGGTGGCCCGCAAACAAGACGCCTGGCTGGCTACGTGGTCCCGTGCGTCGGCGATCACGCTGCTGCCGCCGGATCCCTTCGAGCTCGCGGAAAAGGCGGCTGAGCTGGTCCGCGGAAGGAAGTTGTCCTGATGACTGCGTACTACATCCCGATTCTGTGCCTGTTGGTTCTGGCCGCGGCGTTCGTCGCGGTGATGATCGTCGCCAGCATCATCATCGGCCCGCATTCGTTTTCCAAGGCGAAGCTCGACGTCTATGAGTGCGGCGTGGAGGCCGTGGATCGGCCGGCGGCCGGCGGAAAGATGAGCTTGAAGTACTTCACCATCGCGATGATGTTCATCATCTTCGATGTGGAGACTATCTTCCTCTTTCCCTGGGCGGTGAGCTTCGACTCGATGGGGTGGTTCATCGTCGTGGAGATGGTCCTGTTCGTGCTGACCCTGCTGGTCGCCTACGTCTACGTGTGGCGTCGCGGTGGATTGACCTGGGAATAAAGGAAGGACGCAACCCAAATGGGTATCGAAGACAAACTCCAAGGCGGCTTCATCACCACCACCACCGAGTCGCTGTTCGGCCTCGCCCGCGAGTGGTCGCTGTGGCCGGCCACCTTCGGCCTGGCGTGCTGCGCCTTCGAGATGATGAGCTACGCGGGGCCGCGCTACGACGCCTCCCGGTGGGGCCAGGAGGTGTTCCGCGCTTCCCCGCGTCAGGCTGACCTGATGATAATCTCCGGCCGCGTCTCACAGAAGATGGCGCCGGTCATGCGCCGAGTGTATGACCAGATGCCGAACCCCAAGTGGGTCATCTCCATGGGAGCGTGTGCCTCCTCGGGTGGCGTGTTCAACAACTACGCGCTGGTCCAGGGTGCTGACCACATCGTGCCGGTGGACATCTACGTCCCGGGCTGCCCGCCCCGGCCGGAGATGCTCATCGACGCGGCGTTCAAGCTGCGCGCGATGATCGCTAAGCAGACCAAGGTCGGCGCCGACGTCCTCGTCGACGAACAGGCCAAGGAAGCCGCTGCCCTGGCCGGCGAGCCGCGCTTCGCGCCGAAGAAACTCCTCAAGATTCGTCCGGTCTAACGCGAAAGAGACCCGAGATTCATGACTGAAAAGAAACTGTTCCCTGAGCGTAAGGGCATGTGGGTAGATGGCACCGGTGACGTCACCGGCTTCCACGGGATGCACCACGCGCCGAAGGGCATTACCCCGGCGCCGCGGCCGCTTCCCGAGCCGGCGGAGACCGTGGTCGCTACGTTGATTGAGTGCATTCCGGGCCTGGCCGACGCCTGCGTGACGATGAGGGACATGCCCACCGTGTACGTGCCCCGCGAGTTGCTCGTCGACGCCCTGCGGGCGCTGCGCGACCAGGAAGACCTGCGCTTCGAGATGTGTAACTCCGTCTCCGGTGTGCACTACCCGGCCGATGCCGACGCTGACCTGCACGCCGTCTACCACCTGCTGTCCGTGACCCACAACCGGCGAATCCGCCTGGAGGTGTGCGTGCCCACCGAGGACCCGCACGTGCCCACGGCGACCGGCATTTATCCGGGCGTGAATTATCACGAGCGGGAGACCTGGGACATGTTCGGCATCATCTTCGACGGCCACCCGTCGCTGACCCGCATCCTCATGCCGGATGACTGGGAGGGCCACCCGCAGCGCAAGGACTACGGCCTCGGCGGCGTCGCCGTCGAGTTCAGTGACACGGACGTCCCGCCGGTGGAGCAGAGGAGGAACTACCGCTAATGAGTACGTCACACGCACACGGCGCGACGCCGACGAGCCCCACCGGTGCGCTGTCGCCGGAGCAGGCGTTCAGCGACGCGTCCATCCCCGAGTACTCCTCGGAGGGCGGGGACTGGGAGGCCATCGTTGACGCCCAGCACGCCGGGCGCGCCGACCGGATGATTATCAACATGGGCCCGGCCCACCCGTCGACCCACGGCGTTATGCGCCTGTGCCTGGAGATGGACGGCGACATCGTCGAGGACCTCCGGCCCGCCATCGGCTACCTACACACCGGCATCGAAAAGACCTGCGAGGCCCGCACCTGGACCCAAGGCTCCGCGATTGTCACCCGCATGGACTACGTGGCCCCGATGTTCAACGAAGCGGCGTACACCTTCGCCGTCGAGGAGATCATGGGTATCGCTGAGCGCATCCCCGAGCGCGCACAGATCCTGCGCGTGCTGGCGATGGAGCTGTGCCGAATCGCCTCGCACCTCGTCGCGCTCGGCACCGGCGGCAACGAGCTGGGCGGATCCACCCTGCTGACCAACGGCCTGCGCGAACGCGAGTACATCCTCAACGTCTTCGAGGCGATGAGCGGCCTGCGCATGAACCACGCCTACATCCGCCCCGGCGGCGTGTCTGGCGATCTCGACGAAGAGGGCATGAAAACCCTCGACGTCTGCCTGGACTGGCTGGAAAAGCGCTTGCCGGACTTCTCCAAGATGCTCGACGATAACCCGATCTTTAAGAAGCGCTTCGTCGACGTCGCCTACCTGGACCAGACCGGTTGCATGGCGCTGGGCATCACCGGCCCGCGCATCAAAGCCGCCGGCCTGCCGCTGGACATGCGCAAACTGGAGCCGCGCTCTGGTTACGACACGTATGACTTCGATATCCCGGTCTGGCACACGAGCGACGCCTACGGCTGCTACCGCATCCGCTACGCGGAGATGATCGAGTCCCTCAAGATCGCCAAGCAGGCCCGGGACCGGCTCTATCAGTGCATGGGTGAGCGTTTCATGATCGACGACCCGAAGCTGGCCCGCCCCGCGCACCTCAAGGTGATGGCCGATGGCCAGGGCAACTCCTACGAGCACGTCCGCGAAATCATGGGCCAGGACATGGAGAAGCTCATCCACCACTTCAAGCTGGTGACCGAGGGCTTCTCGGTGCCGGCCGGCCAGGCGTACGTGGAACTGGAAAGCCCCAAGGGGGTCATCGGCTGCCACGTTGTCTCCGACGGCGGCACCCACCCGTACCGCGTGCACATGCGCGACCCTGGCTTCCACAACATTCAGGCCCTGCCTGTCCTGTGCGAGGGCGGCACGCTCTCGGACGTTGTTGTTGCCATTAGCTCTTTGGACCCCGTTCTGGGAGGCGTAGACCGATGATTGACCACCAGCTGCCCGAAGGCGTCGAGCAGCACTTTCACGCCCATTTCGATGACGAACCCGTGGATATGAACGACACGGCGACGAACATCGACGACGCAACCGTTGCCGAGCTGGAGGAACTCGCCGGGCGCTACCCGAACAAGCAGTCCGCAATGATCCCGATGCTGCACCTGGTGCAGTCCGTGGACGGCCACGTCACCGGCGAAGGCGTGCGCCACATCGCGCGCATTCTGGAGGTCACCGAGGCCCAGGTCCTCGGCGTGGTCACCTTCTACACCATGTTTTACCGGCGCAAGGTCGGCAAGCACCTCGTCGGCGTGTGCACCACCAGCCTGTGCGCCACCATGGGCGGGGACCTCATCTACGACGCGGTGAAGAAGCACGCCGCCGGCAAGGAAGACCTGTTCACGGTGGAGCGCGTCGAGTGCAACGCCGCCTGCGACTTCGCGCCCGTGATGATGCTGAACTGGGAGTTCATGGACAACATGACCCCGCGCAAGGCCGTGGACATCCTCGACCGGCTGGAGGCTGGGCGCGAGGTTCGCTCCACCCGCGGCCCGGAGATCACCTCCTGGCGGGACAACGAACGCGTCCTCGCCGGCTTCTACGACGGCAAGGCCGACGAGGGACCGGCCGCTGGCCAGGCCTCCCTGGCCGGGCTTGACGTCCTGCGCGAATCCACCGCCACCGAGCACGAAGGAAGGCGCTAACGTGGCTATCCCACTGAAAATTACGCCGATTCTCTCGGCAGACTGGGCCGATCCCACCCCCTGGAAATTGGACAGCTACCGCTCTCGCGGCGGCTACCAGGCACTGCGCACCGCCCTAACCATGGAGCCGGCGGAGCTCATCGAGCTCATTAAGAACTCGGGCCTGCGCGGGCGCGGCGGCGCCGGGTTCCCGGTGGGCATGAAGTGGTCCTTCGTCCCGCAGAACAACCCGAAGCCGAAGTACCTCGTCGTCAACGGCGATGAGTCCGAGCCGGGCACCTGCAAGGACATGCCGCTCATCATGGCGACCCCGCACACCCTCGTCGAGGGCGCGCTCATCGCCAGCTACGCCTTCGGCGCCAACAACGCATTCATCTACCTGCGCGGCGAGGTAGTGCACGTCGCCCGCCGCCTCCAGGCGGCGATCGAGGAAGCCTACGCGGCTGGACTCGCCGGCCTCGACGTTCTCGGCACCGGAAAGACACTGCACGTGCAGGTCCATTCCGGCGCTGGCGCCTACATCTGCGGTGAGGAAACGGCGCTGCTGGAGTCCCTGGAAGGCAAGCGCGGCCACCCGCGCCTGCGCCCGCCGTTCCCCGCCGTGGAAGGCCTCTATGCCTCCCCGACGGTCATCAACAACGTGGAGTCCATCAGCTCAGTGCCGCGGATCGTCCGCGAAGGCGCCGAGTGGTACACGGCGATGGGCACGGAAAAGTCCGCTGGTGCGACGCTGTACTCGCTGTCCGGCCACGTTCAGCGGCCCGGCCAGTACGAAGCCGAAATGGGCATCACCCTGCGCGAACTGCTCGATATGGCGGGTGGCATCCGCGCTGGCCATGAGCTGAAGTACTTCACCCCGGGTGGATCTTCCACGCAGATCCTCACCAGCGAGCACCTCGACGTCCCCCTCGACTACGAGGGCGTCATGGCCGCGGGCTCGCTGCTGGGCACCAAGGCCCTGCAAATCTTCGACGAGACGACCTCGGTGGTGCGCACTACCACGCGTTTCATTGAGTTCTACAAGCACGAGTCCTGCGGAAAGTGCACCCCGTGCCGTGAAGGCACGTGGTGGTTGGTCCAGATCCTGCAGCGTCTTGAGCGCGGCGAAGGCCAGCCGGGGGACGTCGACAAGCTGCTCAGCGTGTGCGAGTCCATCTCCGGCAAGAGCTTCTGCGCCCTGGCCGACGGCGCGGTTGCCTGTGTGACGTCGGCGGTGCAGCACTTCCGCGACGAGTTCGAGGCCGGCCTGCACACCCCCGCCTGGGAGCTGTTCCCCTACGAAGCCTCTGCCGTCTTCGGTGAGGAGGAGATGGTTTAAATGACGAGCACTATTAGCCCCGAGCTGGCGCGCCGGGCGGCCGAAAAGGCCCAGGCCCCGGAGATGGTCACCTGCACCATCGACGGCGTAGAAGTCACCGTCGCCAAGGGCACCCTCATCATCCGAGCTGCCGAGGAAGCGGGAATTTCCATCCCGCGCTTCTGCGACCACACCGGCCTCAAGCCGGCCGGCGCGTGCCGGCAGTGCCTGGTGGAGATCCCGGACATGGGCAACGGTCGGGCCATGCCCAAGCCGCAGGCGTCGTGTTCCATGACGGTCATGCCGGGCATGGTGGTCAACACCCAGCACACTTCCGAGAAGGCGGAGCGCTCCCAGCGCGGCGTCATGGAGCTGCTGCTCATCAACCACCCGCTCGACTGCCCGGTCTGTGACAAAGGCGGCGAGTGCCCGCTGCAGAACCAGGCGATGGAGGTCGGCGGCGGCGCGTCGCGCTACGACTTCGCCAAGCGCGAGTTCCCCAAGCCCATTGCGTTGGTGTCGAACGTCCTGCTGGACCGGGAGCGGTGCATCTCGTGCACCCGCTGCACCCGTTTCCAGGCTGAGATCGCCGGTGACCGGTGCATCGTCATGGCCGAACGCGGAGCGCGGCAGCAAGTCTCGGCCGAGAACACCTCCGACGCCGGTTCGTACTTCATGGGAAACACGGTGCAGATCTGCCCCGTGGGCGCGCTGACCAGCGCCGACTACCGCTTCCAGGCGCGTCCCTTCGACCTGGTGTCCACGGAGACCTCGTGTGAGCACTGCGCGTCGGCGTGCCCGCTGCGCGTCGACCACCGCCACGGCACCATCACCCGTCGCCTGGCCGGTGAGCCCGCCCCGGCGCCCGGCGCCTTCATCTGCGATCGGGGTCGCTACGGCTACAAGTACCTCAACGAGCAGCGCGTCACCACGCCGCTGGTCCGCACCGACGACGGTGAATTGGTCGCCGCGTCGTGGACCGAGGCCCTCGCCGCGGCGGCGGCCGGGCTCAGTGGTCGCCGGGTGGGGGTCATCGGCGCCGAGTCCACCACGGTCGAGAACTCGGCTGCCTTCGTCGCCTTCGCCGAACAGATCGGCGCCGGCTTCGACTACCGCCACGACCGCATCGCCACGCGCGAGCACGCGGACTTCGTCGCCTCCCTTGGAACCCCGCTGACCCTGGATGAGATCCTCGCCGCCGACCAGGTTGTCCTGGTTGGCCTCGACCCGGAGGACGAGGCCCCTGGCTTCTTCCTCCGGCTGCGGCACTCGGGCATCCCGGTTGTGGCCGTCACCAGCCACCTGTCCATCGGCACGAAGAAGCTCAACGCCAGCCTCGTCCCGGCCGCACCGGGACAGGAGGCCGCCGCCCTCGATGAGGTGGATATCACCGAGGCGACCGTGATCGTCGTCGGCGATCGCGCCGCCGAAACGCCGGGCCTGCTCACCGCGATCCGCGACCTGGTCGCTGCGCGCGGCTGCTCGCTGGCGTGGGTCCCGGCCACGGTCGGGGCGATGGGCTACCGTGGCGCCGCGCTTGCCGGCACCCGTTCGCTGCTCGCCGATGCGGAAGCGCTCGTCCTGGGTTACGTCGACGATCGTCGCTACGCGCAGTCAATCGGCGGCGGGGAGCAGTTCATCGTTCAGCTCACGCCGACGATGACCCCCGCCAGCGACGCCGCGGACGTCATCCTGCCCGTCGCCTCCGTCGCGGAAAACGACGGGCATTTCGTGGACTGGTTCGGCTCCGCCAAGCCGGTGAACAAGGTCAACGAGGACCGCACCATCATCTCCGAGGCACGCGTGCTCGCTCACCTCGGTCGCCAGGTGACCCCCGGCACCCGGCCCGCGTCCGAGGCTTCGGCCGACGCCGCAGATGCCCGCTACTACGAACCGCTGAGCGTCGAAGGACTGATCGTCGATAGCTGGCGGGAGCTCATGAGCCCCTCCGAAGCGCTGAAATTCACCCAGTACGTCGGCTCCGACGCCCGTCGCGGCGTCGCGAAGGTGGCGCCGGATGACCTGCGCCGCTTCCCGGAGGGCACCGTCACGCTGGCCGGGTGCACCTATCCGGTCATCGCCGAAGAAACCATGGCCCCCGGAGTGATCTGGGTGCCTCGTGGGGAAGGACGATAAGGCCATGAACGAACACGTCGCTGACGCCGCGATCGGGATGTGGCAGGACCCCTGGTGGATCCTGCTCATCAAGACGATCGTCGTCTTCGCACTGCCGCTGATGTTCGCCATCGTCACCGTCTGGTACGAGCGTCGAGCGCTCGCCTTCATGCAGTCCCGCCTGGGGCCGAACATGGCCGGCCCGCTCGGACTGCTCCAGCCGGTGTCTGACGGTGTGAAGACCATTTTCAAGGAAGACTTCATGCCGGCGGGGGTGGACAAGATGGTGTTCACCTTGGCGCCCTTCATCACCGGCGTGGCCGCCTTCACCACCTGGTCGATTATGCCGCTGGGCGGCACGGTGACCATCGCCGGCCACGAGACCCCGATCCAGCTCGGTGACCTGCCGGTGGGCGCGCTGTTCGCCCTCGCCGTCGCCGGGGTGGGCACCTACGGCATCGTGCTGGCCGGCTGGGCGTCGACCTCCCGTTACTCCCTGCTCGGTGGCCTGCGCGCCGCCGCGCAGATGATCTCCTACGAGATCTCGATGGGGCTGGCGGTGGTCACCGTCGTCCTCGTCGCCCACACCATGTCCATGCAGCACATCGTGCTCTCCCAAGGACGCACCCTGACGCTGTTCGGGTTCGAGACCTCCCTGCCCGCCTGGAACGCCCTCATGCTGGCGCCGGCCTTCTTCGTCTTCTGTGTGACGATGCTCGCCGAAGCCAACCGCGCCCCCTTCGACATGCCGGAGTGCGAGTCCGAGCTGGTCGGTGGCTACGGAACGGACTACTCCGGTTTCCGCTTCGCCATGTTCTACCTCGGTGAATACATCAACATGGGCACCCTGTCGGCGCTGTGCACCACCTTCTTCCTTGGTGGCTTCGGCGCCCCCTGGCCGCTTAATGGCACCTTCCTCGACGAAGGCGCGTGGGGCTTCGTTTGGTTCCTGCTCAAGGTCCTGGTCATGCTCTTCTTCTTCATCTGGGTGCGCGGCACCGTCCCGCGTTACCGTTACGACCAGCTCATGGACGTCGGCTGGAAGACGGCGCTGCCGCTGGCGCTGGGCTTCCTCATGGTCGTCGGCATCTACCTCAAGGCCCGCGCCCTGGCGCCGGAGGGTTCCTTCCTGCGCGACGACGCCTGCCACCTGCTGATTATCGCGGCCTACCTAGCCTTCGGCTACGCCTACTTGGCGATCCAGCGCCGGCGCGTCGAAGCGAAGCTCACCCCGTCGTTCACCATGGCCGATGCGGCCACGCTTGATCCCGCGACCTTCCCGCTTCCGCGGCTTGCGGCGGCGACCAGAAAGGATCTCTCATGAGTTTGTTCTCCCGCTGGCGGGGAATGGCCGTCACCTTCGGGGCGATGTTCCGCCCCAAGGAGACGGTGCGCTACCCCAAGGTAGAAAAGACTGATGCCAGCCCGAAGTATCACGGTCGCCACCAGCTCAACCGCTGGGACGACGGCCTGGAAAAGTGCGTCGGCTGCGAGCTGTGTGCGTGGGCGTGCCCCGCGGACGCCATCCGCGTCGAGGCCGCAGACAATACCGAGGAGGCCCGCTACTCGCCGGGCGAACGCTACGGCAAGGTGTACGAGATCAACTACCTGCGCTGCATCTTCTGCGGCATGTGCATCGAGGCCTGCCCGACGAGGGCGCTGACGATGACCAACGAGGTGGAGCTCGCCGACGTCAGCCGAGAGTCCATGATCTACACCAAGGACCGGCTGCTGGCCCCGCTCACCGAGTCGATGGAGGCACCGCCGCACCCGCGCCGCCTGGGCGACAGCGAGCAGGCCTACTTCCTGGGCCTTCCCGTCGTGCCGAGTAAGGAGCAGAACTGATGGCTGTCATTGCTACCGTCGCGGCGTGGGCACTGGCCGCGATTATCGTGGCGCTCGCCGCGGGACTCATCCTGTGCCGGGAGCTGCTGCACTCCGCGCTGTGCATGCTGGGCGTCATGATCGGCCTGGCCGTGTTCTACGCCGTGCTCGCCGCGCCCTTCGTCTTCGCGGTACAGATCGTCGTGTATGCCGGCGCGATCATGGTGATGATTCTGTTCATCGTCATGATGGTCGGCGCCCGCGGGCAGGCCGCAGATGGCGAACCGATTAAGAACCAGCGCGTCGAGGCCGCAATCCTCGCCGCGGTTATCGCCGCGGTGCTCGCCGGCGGCATCGTCCTGGCGACCAAGGACCACGGGCAGCCGGAGGGGCTCGACGCCGTCGTCGACGCCGCCGGCGGCAACATCCAGGCCGTCGGCATGGAACTGTTCACCAAGTACTTCCTCGCCTTCGAGGTGCTCTCTGCACTCCTCATCGTGGCGGCGGTTGGCGCCATGGTGGTCATCTTCCGGGTGCGCCGCCCTGCGCGGCCCACGCAACGCGAGCTGTCCAAGGCGCGCTTCGCCCGCTGGGCGCAGGACGGCACCAACGTCGGCGCCAAGGCCGGCGCCGGCGTGTACGCCACGTCGAACTCCATGGATGTGCCGGCGCTGCTGCCGGACGGCACGGCCTTTGCCGGCTCCGTCGCTGAAGACCTCGTGGCCCGCGGCGAAACCGAGTCCCCGGCCGTGCACCGGGCGCCGACAGAGGCGAACTACGCGGCCCTCGGCCGCAGCGCCGGCGCCACCGACGCCGACGCGAAGGAAAAGGAGCGTTAAATGTCCACCACGTTTTTCCTCGGATTGTCCGCGATTCTGTTCACCCTCGGCGCCTTCTGCTTCCTCGTTCGCCGAAACAGCCTCGTCGTGCTCATGGGCGTGGAGCTCATGCTCAACGCCGCCAACCTGGGCTTTTTGGCAGTGGCCCGCCAGTACGGCTCCATCGAGGGCCAGATCGCGGTGCTCTTCGTTATCGTCATCGCCGCCGCCGAGGTGGTCGTCGGCCTGGCGATTATCGTATCCATCTTCCGTGCGCAGGGCGTGGTCCTCGTCGATGACCAACACGCGCTGAAGGGATAGGTGCTTAAAAACTCATGTCACACACTGTCCTTACCACGCTCGTCATCGCGTTGCCGCTGGCTGGGGCGTTGATCCTCCTCGTAGGCGGCAAGGCCACCAACGCCTTCGGCCACCTGGTGGGCACCGCCGCCTCCCTCGGTTCCTTCGGCGCCGGCCTGGCCCTGCTCGTGGCCCTGCTGGGCATTGACGACCCGGCCGATCGGGTCATCTTTGCTCCGCTGTACAACTGGATGACCATCCCCGGTCTCGACACGCTCGCCGAGCTCCGGGTGGATCCGTTGTCCATCTGCTTCGTCTTGCTCATCACCGGCGTCGGCAGCCTCATCCACATTTACTCGATCGGCTACATGGCGCACGACGCCAACCGGCGAAAGTTCTTCGCCTACCTCAATCTCTTCTTGGCCTCGATGCTCACCCTGGTGCTCGGCTCGTCCTTCCTCATCCTCTTCGTGGGCTGGGAAGGCGTGGGCTTGTGCTCCTATCTCCTCATCGGTTTCTGGGCCCACCGTGACTCGGCGGCCAAGGCCGGCAACAAGGCCTTCATCATGAACCGCGTCGGTGACGTGGGCATGGTCCTCGCCATCGCCTCCATGTTTGCCGCCTTCGGCAGCACGGACTTCGACGCGGTCACCGAGGGCATCGCCCAGTCCGACGCGACCCTGGCCACCCTCATCGGTCTGCTGCTGCTCATGGGCGCGTGCGCGAAGTCGGCGCAGGTTCCGTTCCAGGCATGGCTGCTCGACGCCATGGAAGGCCCGACCCCGGTGTCGGCGCTCATCCACGCCGCGACCATGGTCACCGCCGGTGTGTACCTCATCGTCCGCGCCGGCGCCGTCTACGAGGCCAGTGACGTCGCCTCCACCGCGGTGGTCATCATCGGCACGATCACGCTCCTGGCCGGCGCGTGGATCGGCTGCGCCAAGGACGACATCAAGAAGGTGCTGGCCGGTTCCACGATGAGCCAGATCGGCTACATGGTGCTCGCTGCGGGCATCGGCCCCGTCGCCTACCCGCTGGCGATCTTCCACCTCATCACCCACGGCTTCTTCAAGGCCAACATGTTCCTCGGCGCAGGTTCGGTAATGCACGCCACCGGCGACGACGTCAATATGCGTCACTTCGGTGCGCTGCGCACGGCGATGCCCTGGACGTTCGCCACCTTCGCCGCTGGCTACCTCGCCATCATCGGCGTGCCCGGCTTCGCCGGCTTCTTCTCCAAGGACGCCATCATCGAAGCCGCCTTCGAGCACTCGCTGCTTACCGGCGCGGCCGCGCTCATCGGCGCGGCGATCACCGCGTTCTACATGACTCGACTCATGATGATGACCTTCACCGGCGCGAAGCGTTGGCAGCCGGGCGTTCACCCGCACGAGTCCCCGGCCACCATGGTCATCCCGCTCGTGATCCTGGGTGCGGCCTCCGTCGTCGGCGGCGCCGCGATGGTGCCCTTCATCACCCAGTGGCTCAACCCGGCCGTGGGGGGAGAGGCGCACCCGCTGCACTTCGTCCACATCACCCCGGTGGCCTTGGCCACCCTGGCGGCAGTCGCCCTGGGAGTGGGTGCTGGCTGGTACTTCTTCCGTGGTGATATCGCCGAGCAGCGGCCGGAGCCTGAGAGCCTGCTCGGACGCATCGGGGACAACAATCTGTATGCGGACGCCATCAATCACGCGGGCGTCGTCGTGCCGACGCAGGCCGCGGCAACCGCTGTGTCGGTGGTGGATGACGCCGCCTTCGCGGACGGAGTGCGCGGTGTGGCCGACGGTTTCGCCGGCACCGCGCGTCGCTTCGCCCTTGCCCACAACGGCCTTATTCGCTCCTACGGCTCGACGCTGACCTTCGGCGTTGCGGCCCTCGGCGTGATAGCCCTCATCCTCGCGACGGTGGCCTAGGAGACACTATGCTGACACTTCCTTCGTTTATCCTCACGGTGGCCGTCGTTACCCCGCTGCTCGGCGCGTTGGCCATCGGGGTGTTGTCACCCACGGGGCGCAGCGCCCGCACCGCCGGCATCGTGGTGAGCCTGGTGCCGCTGGCCATCGCGGTGGCGTGCGCGGTCGCCCTGAGCCAAAGCTCGGCGGCGGCGTCGGTGGGCGACTTCCATTTCGTTGACGACCTGCCGTGGATCCCGGCGCTCGGCGCCCGCTATGCGCTCGGCCTGGACGGCATCGGGTTGTCGATGGTGCTGCTCACCGCGGTGCTCACCCCGATCGTTCTCTGCTACTCCGGGGTGACGGACTACCGCTCGGACCAATACTCCGAGTCGACGTTCGTCGCCCTCATCCTCGGCGTGGAGTCCATGAGCCTGCTCGTGTTCTCCGCGACGGACCTGCTGTTGTTCTACCTCGCTTTCGAAGCCACCCTCATCCCGATGTTCTTCCTCATCGGCGGCTTCGGCGGGCGTCGTCGCCTCTACGCGGCGTTGCAATTCCTGCTGTACTCGCTGGCTAGCGGCCTGATTATGCTGGCCGCGATCATTGGCGTGTTCGTCGTGGCCGGCAGCTTCACCTACGCTGATCTCCTCGCCGCGGATATTCCCGCCGAGACCCAGATGTGGCTGTTCACCGGCTTCATGGTGGCGTTCATCACCAAGGCGCCGATGGTGCCGTTGCACACCTGGCTGCCGGAGGCGGCGGCCAACACCACTCCGGGCGGCGCGACGATGATGGTGGCCGTCATGGACAAGATCGGCACCTTCGGCATGATCCGTTTCGCGGTGCTGCTCTTCCCGGCCGCGGCGGTGAAGGCGGCGCCGGTCATGATCGGGCTGGCGGTCCTCAGCGTCATCTGGGGCGCGCTGGCCGCCTGCGCCCAGACGAACCTCGTCAAGCTGGTGGCGTACACCTCGGTGAGCCACTTCGGCTTCATCGTCATGGGCATCTTCGCCTTCACGGACACCACCATGACGTCTGCCGCGCTCTACATGGTCAACCACGGCATCTCCACCGCGGCGCTGTTCATGGTGGTCGGCTACCTCGTGCGTCGCGCCGGTACCTCCGACATTGACGCTTTCGGCGGCGTCCAGCAGGTCGCCCCGCTGCTCGCCGGCTACCTGCTCATCGCCGGCCTGTCGGCGCTATCGCTGCCCGGCCTGGCGACGTTCGTGTCCGAATTCGGCGTCATCGTCGGCACCTGGCCGGTCAACCCGTGGGCGGCGGGCATCTCCGCTATCGCTATGGTCCTGGCCGCGGTCTACATCATGCGCATGGTCAAGACGGTCGTTTCCGGCCCGGCGACCCCGACCACGGCAGCGTTGCCCGAGCTTAGCTCCGCGGAGCGGGTTATCGTGGCGCCGCTGATCGTGCTGCTCATCGTGTTCGGCTTCTACCCGAGCCCGATCGTGAACCTGCTAGACGACGACGCCGTCGCCGTTGTCTCCACCGTCCTCGCAGGAGGTAAGTAATGCTGTCCAGCCCGGCCATTGATTATCTAGCGTTGGCGCCGATACTTATCCTCGCCGCCGGCGCCTGCATCGGCGTGCTTGCTGCGGCGTTCAAACTGCCTCGCGGCGGCCATGTCGCCCTCGCCGTCGTGAGCATCGTGGCGGCGTTGGCGGCGATCATCCACAATGCCGGCTCCGGCCTCGAGGCCGCCCAGGGCCTGCTCACGCTCGACGACGCCGGCTATGTCATGAGCGCCACGCTGCTGCTTTTCGGGCTGCTGGCGGTCATCCTCTACCGCCCGCGCGAGCCCGAAGTGTACCCACTGACCGTGTTCTCGCTGCTGGGCATGATGATCTTCATTCACTCCAGCAACCTGCTCATGCTCTTCGTGGCGCTGGAGGTCTTCTCCCTGCCGCTGTACATCATGTGCTGTCTGGACCGCTACCGGTTGAAGATTTCCCAAGAGGCGGCGCTGAAGTACTTCTTCCTCGGCTGCTTCGCGGCGGCGTTCATGCTCTACAGCATCGTGCTCATCTACGCCGAGACCGGCACCCTGGATTACACCTCTGCCTCCGGCATCGGTGCGATTTTTGTCCTCGTCGGGCTGGTGTTCAAGATGGGCGTGGTGCCCTTCCACGTGTGGGTTCCGGACGTCTACCAGGGCGCGCCGACGCCGGTGACCGCCTTCATGGCCATCGCCACAAAGCTGGCGGCCGTGGCGGCGACCGCCCGGTTCCTCACGCTCGTCGACGCTAAGTTCATCCTGCCGATCCTCCTGGCGCTGGCCATGCTGTCGATGTTCTACGGCGGTATCGTGGCCATCGCCCAGAACGACGTCAAGCGCCTCATCGCGTACTCGTCCATCGGGCATGCCGGTTTCATCCTCACCGCGCTCATCGGCGCGGGTGCGGGACAGTTCACCATCGGCGGGTTCACCTTCTCTGCGGCTACCGCGGCCTGGGTGTATCTCTTGGCCTACGGTTTCGCCACTATCGGCGCCTTCGCGCTGGTTACCAGCGTGCGGGCCCCGCACGGTGCTGAGAATGACGGCGCCGAGGCCAACAGCTTCGCCGCCTGGTCCGGCCTGGGACGTACCAACCCGTGGCTGGCGGCGGCGATGACGGTGTTCTTCCTCTCCTTCGCCGGCATCCCGGCCACCGCCGGTTTCGTTGGCAAGCTGGTGGCGTTCAGCGTGCCGTGGCTGGTGGGCTTCCCGTGGCTCGTCGTGGTGGCACTCGTCGCCTCGGCGGTCGCTGCCTTCGCCTACTTCCGGTTCATTGCGCTGCTCTACTTCGGCACCCCCGGCGCCCGGAGCGTGGCGGTGCCCGCCCCGGCGGGGCTGCTCATCGCGGTGTGCGTGCTCGCCACCGTCGGCCTTGGTCTGTTCCCGGGGTCGCTCGCTTCGTTGATGGCGGCTACCGGCCTGTAGTCTCGCGTCGTCACGCCCTGAAAGGGGGCTGGGTGAGAACCCGGCCCCCTTTGGCTGTGTCCGGCCCACTGAAGGCGGCCGCATGTTAGGCTGAGCGAAGCATAAGCTGTCGCTGGTGGCCGGCTGTCGGCAGCGGAAAGGACTCGACATGCGTCGAAAGGCCTCCAACAAGTTCGCCGCGCTTGCCGCGCTCGTGCTTCTGGCGGTGGTGACGACCGTGGTCATTATCGGCGTCAAGCTACCCACGCCGCGCGCGGGTGACGGGGCAGAGGCGACGACGGGCGCGTCGACCACTGCGAGTGCCTCTGCAGTGACGCCTCCTCCCGCGACGGCGCCTCCCACGGCACCGGGGGACCTTGCAGGGCGCTACAACGGCGTGCTCGACGAGCTTCAGCCGCTCAGTTACGCCCTCGTGGATGCCAGCGGCGACGGGATTCCCGAGCTGTTCCTGCGATCCTTCGACGCCGATAGGGAGATCCTCACCGCCGTCGGTCAGGCCCAGCCCGACGCGGAACTGGTGAAGCAGGAGTTCCCCGGGCCTGAGGCCGGGGCCGCTCCGGTGCTCGCCGCGCCGGACGGGTCGGGTCTCATTAACGGCGCGGACCGCATCTACTTCGACGGCGGCGAGTTCCGCACCGAACCCCAACCGGCAGGTGCCGCCGGGGTGGATATCGTATGGATCCCGGTCGATGACCGCTCGGCCGTATCGGCAATGTTTCCCACCCTGGGCGGGCAGGCGGGAGCTCCGGCGCTAGAGCACCAATAGGTTCATCGGCGTGGCCTTGACCTCGTCGAGGCGGGAGCGCAACTTGTCCAACTGCACCCAGCGCTGCCGCGAGATGCCGGACTTAGCGGCGGCGATGACGTCGCGGTCCGGCGTCGCCCAAGCGATAGGCATGGGGGAGATTTCCTGCCAATGATCGGCGTCGCGCGTGGTGCGGCGCCCGAGAACAGCCGCGCAGGGGACCTGCATCCCCAGCTTCGGCTCCTTGATCCCCGGCAGGTGAGAGATGGTGCGTAGCGCTAAGCCCCAACGAGGAGGCAGCTCCGGGTCCACGTTGGTGTTGACCAGGGCCATGAGCACGCAGTCGCGAGGGTTGACCTCAGCGACGACGGCGGGCACCAGCGGGTAGCGGTCGTATAGCTCCTGGACGGAGGAGAACTTCCGGGCGACGGCGATGCCCGTGGCGACGAACACCACGCCCATACCCACGCCGGCGACCATCACCCACAGCGCCCACGGGGCCCGGTCGGTGAACCACACGTAGGTAGCAATGCCGGCGAGCGCTACGACCACGCCGAGGCCAATGCCGCCGGCACGGACCCGGCGGGTGTCGCGGATCATTTCGTTGTGTTTGCGGGCGTAGGCCTCGTCAACCTCAAACTTCAAGATCTTCACGCCGGTCACTGTACCTGGCTACAGATCGGCGGCGTCCGCGAGACGGTAGGCGTACCCCTGTTCGGCGAGGAAGCGTTGGCGGTGCATGGCGTACTCCGCATCCAGGCTGTCCCGGGAGACAACGGTGTAGAAGTGGGCGTCGCCGCCGGAGGCCTTCGGCCGCAGCAACCGACCGAGGCGCTGGGCCTCCTCCTGCCGGGAACCGAAGGTGCCGGACACCTGGATGGCGACGGCGGCCTCGGGTAAGTCGATGGAGAAATTCGCCACCTTGGACACCACGAGGGTGGTGAGCTCGCCGCGGCGGAAGGCGTCGAACGCCGCCTGTCGCTTGGTGGTGGACGTGGAGCCGTCGACGAGCGGCACCCCGAGGCGGGTAGAGATCTCGCGCAGCTGCTCGACGTACGCGCCGATGATGAGCGTGGGCTCCCCAGCGTGGCGGGCGAGCAGCGTGTCAACCACCCGTAGCTTCGCCACCGAGCAGGCGGCGACCCGGTACCGGTCGCGGGTGGAGGCGGTGGCGTAGACCAGCCGCTCGGCGTCGGTCATGGTGGTGCGGACCTCGACACAGTCGGCGGTGGCGATAAACCCGGCGTTCTCCAGCTCCTTCCACGGGGCGTCGTAGCGCTTCGGCCCGATGAGGGAAAAGACGTCGCTTTCCCGACCGTCCTCACGCACCAGCGTGGCTGTCAGCCCCAGCCGCCGCCGGGATTGCAGATCCGAGGTCATCCGGAACACCGGCGCCGGTAGGAGGTGCACTTCGTCGTAGATGATGAGCCCCCAATCGCGGGAGTCAAAGAGCTCCAGGGCACGGTACTCGCCCTTGGTCTTTCGGGTGACGACCTGATAGGTGGCGATGGTCACCGGCCGGATTTGTTTCTTCTCCCCGGAGTATTCGCCGATCTCCTCCTCGGTGAGGGTGGTGCGCTTGAGCAGTTCGTCGCGCCACTGGCGCCCGGCCACGGTGTTGGTGACGAGGATGAGCGTGGTGGTCTGTGTGCGGGCCATGGCGGCCGCGCCGACGATCGTCTTGCCGGCACCGCACGGCAGGACGACGACGCCCGAGCCGCCGTCGAAGAAACTGTCTGTGGCGTAGCGCTGGTAGTCGCGCAGCTCCCAGTCGATCGTCTCAGTGCTCAACGCGATGGGGTGAGCCTCACCGTCGACATAACCGGCGAGGTCCTCCGCCGGCCAGTGGACCTTCGTCAACTCCTGCTTGAGCCGCCCCCGCTCGGAGGGGAACACGACGACGCTCGTGTCGTCGATGCGTTGGCCCAGCATCGCGGCGATTGTCTTGTGCCGGAGCAGCTCTTCGAGGATGGGGGCGTCCTCGGCGGTGAGCACAAGCCCGTGGGCGGGGTGGGCGAGGATCCGTACTCGCCCGTAGCGGCTCATGGTTTCGGCGACGTCGATGAGCAGCGACTGCGGCACGGGGAAACGGGAGTAGCGTTCGAGCACGTCGACGGCCTGCTCGGCGTCGTACCCCGCGGCGCGGGCGTTCCACAACGCCAGGGCGGTGATGCGGTACGTGTGGACGTGCTCCGGGGCGCGCTCCAGCTCCGCGAAGGGGGCGAGCGCGGCGCGGGCGGCGTCGGCCTCGGGGTGCGCGACCTCCAGTAGGACGGTCTTGTCCGATTGAACGATGAGGGGACCCATGCCGGCCTAGAGTAGTCGGGGCTCTAGACCGCTGCCGCGGCCAGCCTAGGCGGGGCGGGTGCGCAGGGCCTTGAACCAGCCCATCTTGGAGCCGTTATTGAGGATCGACGCCCGGTAGATGCGGGCCACAATGAAGATGACCAGGGCGCACACGGCGGCGTTGATGAGGTACGACGCGGTGAGCTGCCACAGACCGAAGTGACCGGCGGCGTACTGCAGCGGCGCGACAATGATGGACACCGGCGGAACCCAGGCCAGCACCTGCATCCACGTGGCGTCGAGGTACTGCCAGCCAAACATGGGGACGTACATCGTGGCAAAGAGGAAGATCATGATGGGGCCCTGGGTGGATTGAAGATCCTCGGTGCGCTGCACCATCGCCCCGGCAGCGGCGTAGAGAGTGCCGAAGAACACCATCCCGAGGAGGAAGGACACCACCAGCGCCGGCACGATCAACGGATCCAGCTTCAGCCCTTCGGGTAAGTCGATGGAGCTGATTCCCATGGCTGCGGCGGCGAGGAGCACCAGGGTACACACCGTGCCAATGAGGACATTGCCAATGATCTTGCCAGCCAGGAAGTCCATGGGGCGGACGGAGGCGAGGATGATCTCGACGATGCGCGACGCCTTTTCCTCGGCCACGCGGCCGCCGATGTTGGCGGCGAAGAGCACGATCGACATCATGAGGACGAAGGCGGCAACAAGAACGCTGAGCAAGTTGAATAGGTGCTGCGGTGAGAGGCTGTCGAGCCCTTCGGAGCCGTCTTCGGCCGAGACATCGATGGTGGTGATCTCCACCGGAGTCAGCTGCTGGGCAAAGTCTGCCGGGTCGACTCCCAGGCGGGTCAACGCCTTGACCTGGGCATACGACTGGGCGATGGTGTCCACGGTGGAGAGGATGGTCGAGTCCGGGGTGCCGTCGGTAATCAGGGACCAGGCCCCATCATCGGCGGGAATGACGGCGGCGTCGGCATCACCACTGCGCACCGCCTCGGTGGCGGCGGCCTCGTCGGCAACGTCGGTCACGTGCAGCGGGGTGTCGGCGAAGATCTCCGGCGCCGTGGTGACGACGGTGGGGCCGTGGGCCGCATCCTCGGTGAACTTGTCGGCGAAGACATGCCCCGCGATGGTGCCGCCGATGATGACTACCAGCACGATGCCGAGGGTGATGAGGATGCCTCGGTTCTTCAGGGCCTGCTGGATTTCTCGCGTGGCCACGGTGGTGATGGTCGACACGGGGGAGTAGCTCATGAGGAAACAACCTCCTTGAACAGTTCGGTGAGGTCGGGGATGTCTCGTTCGAAGCGGTGGACCGGACCGGCGGCCAGCGCGGCATGCAGGATCTCCTGGTCTCGCTCCTCCGAGTCGGCTTCCAGGATCACCTTCTGGGGGTCCTCGAGCACCAGCGTGGTGCCGGGCGGATACCAGCCGCGCGCCGGGGTGGCCACAGCAAAGCGGACGGGGCCGCGGGTGCGCAGCTCAAGCACCTCGCCTTCGGCCACCATGCGTCCCTTGGTGACGATGCCGACGCGGTGGCACAGCCGCTGCACCAGATCAAGCTGGTGAGAGGAGAACATCACCGGCACGCCGGCGCGAGCGCGTTCGACGAGCATCTCGCTCATCACCGACACCGCCACCGGATCCAGCCCGGAGAACGGCTCATCGAGGATCAACAGCTCCGGATCGTGGATCAAAGCGGCGGCCAATTGGACCCGCTGCTGATTACCGAGGGACAGTTCGGAGAGCTTGTCATTGAGGCGCTCGCCAAGACCGAGCTGCTCCAGCAGCGCGGTCCCGGACTTCTTCGCCGCCGCCGCGGTCAGCCCATGCAGTTTGCCGAGGAAGACCAGCTGGTCGAGGATCTTCTCCTTGGGGTAGAGGCCACGCTCTTCCGGCATGTAGCCGATGCGGCGGCGAACGTCGTCGCTAATCGGGGCGTTGCCGTAGCGTACCTCGCCGGCGTCGGCGCTGAGCACGCCGAGCGCGATGCGCATGGTGGTTGACTTACCAGCGCCATTGGAACCGACGAAACCGTAAATCTCGCCCTCGCGGACGGAAAAGGTCATGGCGTCGAGGGCGCGGTGCTCGCCGAAGAACTTCGTGACGTGATCGATGTACAAGGTGGCCATACAGTTTCTCTCTGTTGAGTCGCGACGGGCCGGGCGTCTCCTGCCGGCGGGAGGCCACCAAGAAACGTAGTGATAATGAACACTTATTTCTTTTGTACCACCGTGGACTGAGGCAGGACTACCGAGCCCGCGCCCACGAGACTCGGTGCACAGGCAACCGGATGACCCGCTTCGACGTTGTCTCGATCGCGTCGACCTGTCCACCGGCCACCGTCACCGGGGTGACCTCTATCGTCGTGCTCACCCCACGGGCGTCGACGACGCCCACCTCCACCGGTCGCCTCGCCCGCGCGGCTGCCGAAAGGGTAGCGGCCACGTCGCCTTCCCGTGCCTGGGCTGGGTCTGCGGTCACGTCGCCCGGTGCGTCGTTGTTGCGGCGCACGTCGGACACCACTCGCTCAATCGCCGCTTCCTCTGGCGCGCAGCGCGGCAACGCCGGACGCTGGGAGCGGGCGAAGACCCGGGTGGGATCGGGCCTAACGTCGATGGTCGCGCCGGAGGAATCCTCGGCGGCCGGATGGAAACCGGCCTTGCGCACGCACTCGAGCACCGCGGCGAGGGGCCGGTGGGCAATAGCCACCGTCGGGGCCACCAGCCGAAGCCCGGCCTCGGACGCCGCCGAGGAGGCCATCACCGCCCCCAGCAGGGCTTCATCGGGGCAGCGCAGGTAGCTCATCGCCGGCCCGCCGCGTAGCGCACCGTGGCGATCCGCGACGTCGTCGATGATGAAGCGCACCGCCTGGGGGACCTCACCCAGGGCGTGATCGGCCAGCCATCCATGGAGGTCAGCGGCGCTTCGCCCCGCGTCGAGCGCTCGGCGCACCGAATCCTCTGTGATCCGGTAGGTCGCGGCCAAGCCCGGCGACTCGATGTCCGCCAGCAACCCCAACTCCTCGGCCACCTCGGTCGGCAACGGGCCCGGGGCAATAACCGTCATGTCCGCCTGCACGATGACCTTCGTCACCTCTGCGGGCAGCGCTCCGGCGACAGCTTCGGCGAGGGCGTCGACGTCGCCGTCGATGACAGCCCGAGCGGCCGACGTGGCGACCCCCAACGAGATCACCCCCAGGCAGCGTGCCTCCGTGAGCAAGGCCGAAATCCCCTCCGCGCCCAGCTCCACCGCGGACAGTGGATAGAGGTAGCGCACCCAGTCCTTCGCCCGCTCGTCGTCCACTGCGCCGCCGGCACGAAGGATAGCGTCGAGCAGCTGACGCCGACGCCCCGGCAATGCGGCGCTTCGCTGCTGCGCCGACAGCAGCCGACCCCCCAGGTAGTGCTGGTGCGGGCTGCGGGCCCACCCCTGGATGAGCCACGACCACTGCTCGGCCAGCGGGGCGTGAACGAAGGAGTCTGTGGCGGCAGTGGGGGCGAGGTAGTTCCCGTCGGCGTCGAGCCCCTCGGGAACGTTGGCCGCCAACCCGGTGGCGAGAAGACCGGCAGCCTCGGCCACGCAAGCGAAGCGAACGACGTCCTCCACGGTGCATCCCACGGCCTTCGCCAGGGTGCTCGGCACCCGAATCCCTAGGCTGCCGTCCTTGTTGAGTGCCACCGGATGCGCTCCGAGATGGTCGAGCAGCCGGGTCACGGCGCGGGTGAACTCCACGCCCTGGGCGGCGCCGTGGGCTTCTGCCGCGCTGAAGTCAACCGGTTCGCCCGGTGCTGGGGCCGAGATTGGAACGTCGGGGGCGTCGTCGCCGCGAACGAGCTGAGCCACAACGCGAGGCAGGCGCACGTGGCTGGCGTCGACGCGTTCGATCAACCCCGCGGCCAGCAGCCGAGGGATGGGCCGCGCCGGGTCGGCGTCGGCGGCGGCGTCGCGCGAATGCCCCACGCCGTCCGCGGAGGCGAGGACGAAGAGCACCCGACGCTCGGCGTCCGTGAGCTCGTTGAGAGCCTGCTTAAGGCCGTCGGAGGCACTGCGATCCAGCAGCGTCCAACCGCGTGGCAGAGCGGGGATTGCCTCGGCGACGACGCGCAGCCCGCCGTCGACCTCGAAGACCAGCCCTCGGTCAATGAGGCGGGAGAGTGCCTTGGGGCCAGGATCGGAAAGATCAGGCCCGCCGCGGGCGCTGAGGTCGGCAAGAATGCGGCCAGAATCCACCGGCGTGAGGGCGGCTCCGGCGTCGACGGCGACTTCGAGGGCAGCGAGTTCAGGCACGCTCGCCTCCTGCATAGCCCGGGCCACCGAGGTTCGCGACAGCAGGCGGGTGGCCAACGACGCTGTGCTCGGCGGGGGTGGAACGAGGGCATCCGGGCGAAGGCGAAGGAGTGCGGTCAGACGTTCGACGGGCAGGGCGTCGAGCCAGCGGGTGAAGTCAGCTGTAGCAGAAGGGGTCATGGTGATAAAAAGTTTAACCCCGTGGCGATGGCTCAACCCTGTGGCGGATGGTTCAATAGGACCCATGGCTAACGTAGAAAAGCACTCGACCTCCACCAACGTAGACTGGCCCACCAATATCCCCGAGGGCTACCACGCCGTCAACGAGGTCTTGGCGCCCACCGTCGGCGCGTCCAGCCCCTTCGGCGATGACCTGCAGCTGCCCATCCCGGCGGAGAAGCTTAACTACGTTCACCCCTACACCCGCATTAACCGCTAGTAGTTCGGCCGCGGGCGCCAATGCCCGCGGATGCTGGAGTGTGAAGCGAGGCCGCGGCGCCTCGTGCGGGTGCGTCTGCTCCGCCGCGCGTGTGCGCGGTGCGACGGGTCGTTGCGAGGCGGTGTGGCCAGCCCCAAAGTAACTTCGAGTCCCGCGCGAGGCCCGTTAATCCTGCTGGCCTTCCTGGTCGTCTTCGCTGGACTCCACTGGGTAGTACATAGTCCCAGAGAAGAAACAGTTACTGGGCTCTTCGTGTTGGAGTGTGGGTGGGTGTCTCACCCCGGGGTGGGTGTTGTGCACGCAAAAAGGGCCGAGGCCCTAGCAGGATAGGGGATACCACTCACCAATCCTGAAACGAAGGCCTCGACCCGTGTCCGATCCTACAACCAACCCCCAGCAGGCCATCAACCGTGACCCCGCCGGTTACTGTAAGCGATGCGACGACCTCGTCGGGCTAGACGCAATGCACGTCCTTAGCGTCCACGACCGCGACGAGTACCGGGAAATCACGGTCGAATCCGATCCCACACCCGGCTGTGCACGCACGACCTTCGTCGAACACATTCCCACGGTCGCGCCGCCATCCCACACCGCCTCAAGCCCTTCTACACCCTCTTTCGCCGGAGTGTAATTCCTGGCGCTAGATTCGAGCCTTGCAAATCGAAAGGTGAGCCGAAAGGATCAGCTGTCGCTCTATCCATTGCCAAGCGGGTAAGGAACATGTAGTGTCCTTAGTAGAGATGCGGTGTAGACAGTCAAGCCCGTTTTTCCACCGCACTGGCCCACTGCCTCACTGAAAGGGAGGTATCGTGTGTTGGCTCTTCATTCCCGGAATAGGGTCCGCCGGAAGGTTTCCATCGGGCGACGGCTTATGCCACTTTTGCTAGTAGCAGGGATGTCCCTAACCTGTTCCGACGCCTTGGCTTCCGTCAGTCCCAGTAGTGACCCGGTCTAAGGTGGTGGTAATAAATGAGAGCGTTTCTTTTATTCCTTGGGTCCTGCGCAGCGGCCCTGTTCATCGTTCTGGTCCCGAGGTTGTTTGATTCGCCCAGTGGAGACGAAATTCTTCTAGCCCTCACGATCTCCATTGTGGCTACTGTGTTGCTATTGGTTGCGCGGGGGCTCGGGAGGAAGGATCGGTCCTTGCTTGAGCGAGACAAGCAAACCGAACAAGGGGGACAGACTCGCCTAGGGAAACAAAATTAGGGAATGCTGTCAAAAACCCGACTTATGGTTTTTCACTATCGGGTGCACGTCTGGAGCGTCGCTTCCCTTAGATATTCCCCCAGGGTGTTATATTTCTCCCGGATTTTGAAAGCGTGGGCGCTGGTGTCTGGGGCAGTATAGCTACGGCGGTTAGCGATGCGTCGTGCAGCGCCTCACATTGAGTTTGGCGAAAAGTCGGCGGTCTCCTGGGAAAATGCCGTGATTATACTTCTCGAAATCCAGCGGTTAACCGCCATCGAGAGTGGAGCCCATGGGAGTGTTCTTGCCCGGGTGCGATCGCTCCCTAGGCCGTACCAGTGCCTAGCTAGCTTGCTTGGAGAGCCCCAAGTGTCGAACCGGAAGACAGGGGGGCTCTTAAAACACAGCGCTCGGCCGCCAGAAGGCTAAAACGTCGGCAGGGAGCTGCCGGCGATCTCCTCAAGGAAGTTCACGGCGGAGTCAATCTCGGCCGGGAGAACCTGGGAGGCCACGGCGTTGGAGGACAGCTGGGTGGGGTTGAAGTCCTCCACGGCGCTGGACAGCTCCGCCACCGGCGCGCCGAGCGGAAGGCTCTGATTGAGAGCGGCCGCCGGGTTCGACGGCGCCGTCGAGGCAGCCGGGGCAGAGGCGGCCGGAGCGACCGGCTGGTTACGCAAGGTCACGCCATAACCGCGCAGGCCCATCTTCGCGGAGCAGGCCGGCCATGCGCCCCAACCCTGCTGGGCGAGAGTGCGCTCGGCGACGATGATCTGCTGCTCGCGGGTGGCCTGGTAGGCGGTGGGGGCGAACTCGCCGCCGCCGAAGGCGTGCCACGTGGTCGGGTGGAACTGCAGGCCACCGTGGTAGCCGTTACCGGTGTTGATGTGCCAGTTGCCGCCGGATTCGCACTGGGCGAGGCTATCCCAGGCGTGGTCCGGTGCAGCGGAGGCCAGCGGGGAGGCAAGCACCGCGAGGGTGGCGCCGGCCGCGGCGGAGGTGGCAGCGATCGTCAGGCGATTGCGGTTGGAGGCCATGGTGTCGGGTTCCTTTCGGTTGTCGTCACCGCGAGGCTGTCTCCTCGCCCCTGTCCGCGTCACGACGGCTCGATTGTCATGTATCAGTGTTGTCACGGTGGCATCGTCCCGGCCCCGGACAGGGAGGTCGGTGTGAGGCGAGGACGGAAGCCCGGTAGCCGGGAGCTTCGCTGCCATGTGACGTTCTTGTAACCAGACTCTAGCGGTTTGTAACGAAATAGTCACGCTCAAGGCACGGAATCATAGCATCTTCCCAGAAAGTCGTGACACGTGTGAACGGCTGAGGCTTGTGGGGCCAAGGAGGTACCCGCGGTGTGGAGCACTGCAGCGAGCGTCGAAGCTCCGTGGGCGACGCTCGCTTTTGGACGGTGTTCGCTGATAAGATGAACTGTTCTCTACATGTGTTGAAGTACCTACAGGAAGTGGTGATTAAGCGTGCCCATCGGAAAGGTCAAGTGGTACGACCCTGCCAAGGGCTTCGGGTTCGTGTCCAACCCGGGCGATGAGGACGTCTACGTAAATAAGGCCGTCCTGCCCAAGGGAGTGGAGGAGCTGGTCCAGGGCCAGCGCCTCGAGTTCGACTTCGCAGCCGGGCGCCGAGGCCCCCAGGCGCTGCGCGTTCGCGTGCTCGACACCCCGCGTCGTCGGCCCAGCAACCGTCGCAAGCCAGAGGAACTGTCCTCCATGCTCTCCGATGTCCTTACCGTCATCGAAACCCAAGTGCAGCCGGCGCTGACCGCCGGGCGATACCCTGAGCGCAAAGAGGCCCGACAGGTGGCGGAGATCCTGCGCGCAGTGGCCAAGGAGCTCGACGTCTAACCGGCCGCCTGCGCGTGCTGGGTCGCCACCGACCACACCGTCGTGACTGGTGTTTCCTCCCCATCCGCGTCCTGGCCGATAAGAACCGACTGGATTTCCACCACCACTAGCCGTCCCGGCTGCTCACCCGCCTGCAACGGGGACTTGGCAGCGACGACGCTGAGGCTGCGGGCGTCATTGGGGCCGTGGTGGATTTCGTCATTAAACGCCGGGTTGTCGTAGATAACCACCGCCGACCAGTCGTGGTCGTAGACGTGCTCGGGGAGGTCGATGGTGACCGTGTCCTCGGGTCCGACTTCTATGACGGCCGGTGTCGTTTCTACCGGCAGCACTCCCGGGGTGGCGAGCAAATAGGGCCGCACCTCGTGGCCGTCGCCATCACCGACGGATACCGTCACCACGGTGTCCTCAGGTAGCGGATCGGGGCGCTGCCGCAGCCACCACTGGCCTAGGACCACCGCGGCGACCACGAGGGTTGCGACGATGACCAGGGTCAGCAACTGAAGCAGGGACTTCTTCTTCGCCTCATTCCGGGTCGCCATAAGGCCTCAGTGTACTGTCCGGGTATTTAAGCCTCGACGAAGCGCACCTCAAACATCATCGGCCACCACTTGCCCGCGAGCAGGAAGCGGTCCGGTCCGACAGCGGCGATGCCATTGAGCACGGCGTCGACGTGATCCGGCGTGGCCGGGTGAGCGTGGGCGCGGGCGGTGAGCTCGGAGGCGTCGATGACCGCCTCCACGTTTCCCGAGGCGCGATCAATACGTAAGATCTCCGAAGTGAGAAACACGTTGGCATAGACGTCGTCGCCCACGCACTCTAACTCGTTGAGCCCGGTGACAGGCGCGCCTGCGAGCCGCACCGCCACCTCATCGCGAACGGCGAAAGTCTCCGGGTCACGCACCTGCAAGGTATCGGTTCCGTCGGACATGACCAACTCGGCAGCGGTGGAACCGGGAGCGCCCCGCGAACACAATCCCCACCCCTCGCCGTCGTAGCGGGCGCTGCCCACCACATCCAAGGAGCGTGCATCCCGGCCCAACGCGGTGCCCGACCGCCACGTCAGCTGCCAGATGGTGTCCCCGTGGCGGGTCAGTCCCTCGCCGAAGAAGCGCGACGGCAGCGGCTGCGCGTCGAGCACCTCGCCGCCCACCGTGCGCCGGTAGATCTCGGAGCTGCCGTACTGCCCGGTGCCCACGAGCACGGTGCCGTCAGGTCCCATCTCCAGGCCCTGGGTGAAGGAACCAGGATCGAAGGGGTACTCAGCGAGGACGTCGACGCGCAAGCGTTCCGGCTGGGCCGGTTGGACCGGCCGCGGTGTCGGATGGCAGCCGACGAGGCACGTCGCCGACGCCATCACCGCCACCACGAGGCTGCCCACGTGGCTGCGGGTGCGGACTGACGATAGGAGGGGCATAGTGCTTCATTGTGCCGGAGATGGCCCATAATAAGTGACGTGACCCGATCAAGAAGACGACGCCAATCCAATCCGGTGCTCAGCGCTCGGGCCGTCGACGTCGCGCGGGAAGCCCTGGAAGATCTGGGGGAAGGCGGGGTAGGCGAGCACATCGCGGTGGCCGCCATCGGGCGAAACGTCGCCACCCACCGCTTCGTCGCCGAGGTACCCGGCTACCCCGGATGGGAATGGAACGCGGTGGTGGCCTGCGCCTCAGGATCGTCCCGCGTCACCATCAATGAGCTCGCGTTGCTGCCCGCACCCGACGGGGCGGCTCTCAAGGCTCCCCAGTGGGTGCCGTATAGCCAGCGCCTGCGGCCCGGCGACCTGGGCCCTGGCGACCTCATGCCGCCGGCGCCGGATGATCCGCGCCTTACCGACGCTGCGGACGCTGAGGAGGCCGTCGTCGTCGACGCTCCCGCGCCGCGCACAACGTTTCTCACCCGGTCAGGGTTGCGCGACGCTGCTCAGCGGTGGCGGACCGGCGACTACGGTCCCACCAGCGAGTTCGCCGAAAAAGCGGCGCTGAGTTGCCGGAGCTGCGCCTTCTACCTGCCGGCGGGGCAGCCGCTAGGCAATCAGTTCGGGGTGTGCGCCAACGAGTATGCTGCCGACGGCCACTTGGTGCACGCCGCCTACGGTTGCGGGGCGCACTCGGAGACGGTCGTCGCCGAGGAGGGAGCCAAGCCCACTGGAACCGCGTTCGACGACGAACGCCCGATCTTCTAGCCGACTGAGCTAGATCGCCTCACACTGCGCCACCGGCTCCGCCACCCGGGTCAGTTGAGCATTGAGCTCCTCGGCGCTGGGCACTGGTGACGCGGGAGGCATGTGCGGAGCGGGCACGACGGTGCCGTACTCCAACCAGGAATCCACCCGGCGCACCCCCGACACGGGGCTCACCAACCACGTCTCGTTCGTGCGCAGCTGCGCCAGCGTGAAGCCGGTCGGGAGGTGGCGGATGGCGATCCCTTCCATCCGTAGCAGGTCCACCAGCTCGTCGAGGATGACCGACGGGGTGGTGTCCGGGTGGCTAGAAATCGCGATCGTGTCGCCGAGTACCACGACGAGTGCCGCGCCGAGGGCGCCGACGATGCCGCCGTCGTGGGCGTGCAGCAACCCTTCGTGGGCGCCGTCGGCGGTCACAACCTGCAGCTGCGTGGACAGCCACGACGCGTCAGCGCCTGGGATATTCGGGCGTTCCCTCTGGTCTTTGAGGGGATTGGCGCTGACAACCAGGCGGGGCGCTTGGGGCACGAGCGGCCGACGCGACACCGAGGCCTCGCCCGTGCGGGCTCGGATGATGGCGCGAACGTCGTCGGCCGCAATGTCCTTCAGATCGCGCAAGAGCAGGTTCATGGTCTGGGTGCTGAGCTGGCCATGGTCACTGACTTGGCTGAGCAGGCGGCGCAGGCCCACTACACGGCCGTTGCGCACAGCAAACGACACGATGAGGTCATTCATGGAAAAACGATCCCGTCACATAGTCTGATGTCTTATCTCCGTCACCATCCTAGCCGGCTGGCGGGCACGACATTGCACAAGGATCTGTCACCTTGTTTTGTGGAAAGTCCCAGCGAGTGTCAAAGTCTAGGGGTCATCACTCACGTACTCAGCAAAGGGGACTGCCCCACATGACTACGGCTCTAGACCGATACTTCCATATCTCCGAGCGGGGATCCTCCATCGGCACGGAGATACGCGCCGGTGTGGTCACGTTCTTCGCGATGGCCTACATCATCCTGCTCAACCCGCTAATCCTCGGCACCGGAGCGGACTCCGCAGGCACCACCCTCGGCGTCAGCCGAGTGGCCGCCGTCACCGCGTTCACCGCCGGCATTCTCACCATCGCCTTCGGGCTTATCGCCAAGTACCCCTTCGGCATCGCGGCGGGCCTGGGCTTGAACACCTTGATCGCCGCCACCGCCGTCGCCGGTGAAGGCTTGACCTGGGAACAGGCCATGGGTCTGGTGGTCATCGAGGGCATCATCATCGTCCTGCTGGCCATCTCCGGATTCCGCACCCTGGTCTTTGAAGCCATCCCGCAGTCGATGAAGGCCGCCATGAGCGTCGGCATCGGCGCCTTCATCGCCATCATCGGCTTCGTCGGCGGCGGCTTCGTCACCCGCGTACCCGATGCCGCGGGCACCACCGTCCCGGTCAGCCTCGGCATCGGCGGCTCCATCGCTACGTGGCCGACCGTTGTGTTCATTGTCGGGCTGCTGCTGTGCGGCGTCCTCGTTGTCCGCAACGTGCCCGGCGGGCTGTTCATCGGCATCGTGACCGCCACCGTGCTGGCCCTTATCATTGAGGCCGTCCTGCACCTGGGTCCGGCCTCCGCGGACAACCCCGGCGGCTGGGGCATGGCTATCCCGGCCGCCCCCGATGGCTTCGGCACCATCCCGGACCTCTCGCTCATCGGCAATGTGGATCCCTTCGGCGCCTTCGTCCAGATCGGCGCAGTGTCTGCCTCCCTGCTCGTGTTCACCCTGCTGCTCGCTAACTTCTTCGACGCCATGGGGACCATGACTGGCCTGGGCACCCAGGCAGGCCTGACCGATGAGACCGGGGTGCTGCCCGATATGAAGAAGGCGCTCATCGTCGAGGGCATCGGGGCCGTGGTCGGCGGCGCGGCGTCGGCGTCGTCGAACACCGTGTACGCGGACTCCGCGGCGGGCATTGGCGACGGTGCACGCACCGGCCTGGCCAACGTCACCACCGGCCTGCTGTTCATCGCGGCGATGTTCTTCACCCCGCTCTATGAGATCGTCCCTCTGGAGGCGGCCAGCCCCGTGCTCGTCATCGTCGGCGCCATGATGATGAGCGGCGTGAGGCAGATCGATTGGAGCAACTTCCACAACGCCCTGCCCGCCTTCCTCACCATCATGGTGATGCCCTTTACCTACTCGATTGCTAACGGCATCGGCGTCGGCTTCATCACCTTCACCCTCATGTACTTCGTCGCCGGCCGGGCGAAGGACATCCACTGGATCATGTGGGTGGTCTCCGCGCTGTTCGTGGTGTTCTTCGCCGCCGACCCGATCATGGCGGCCGTGGGCTAATGCGCATCCGCATCACCGACGCCGCTGACCCGCGGCTCGACGACGTCCGTAATCTCAACGCCTCCGACAACCGTCCCGACCTCCCCGGAGGCAAGGGCCTCGTCATTGCCGAAGGCCCGTTGGTCGTCTCCCGCCTCCTGGCGTCCCGCTTCCCGGTGCGCTGCCTGGTGGGCTTCAAAGCCAAGCTCGACGCCTTCGACGCCGAGTACGGCCTGCCCGAGTCGGTCCCCGTATTCGAAGTCACCCGTGACGTCCTCGCCGAGGTGGCCGGCTTCGACATGCACCGGGGCCTGCTGGCCGCCGCCGACCGCGTTGCAGAGCCCACCGTCGCCGACGTGGTGGCGGGGGCGCGGACCGTCGCGGTGCTCGAAGGCGTGGGCGATCATGAGAACATCGGCGCGCTGTTTCGCAACGCCGCCGGACTCGGCGTCGACGCGGTGCTCTTCGGAGTAGGCTGCGCAGATCCGCTCTACCGCCGCAGCGTGCGAGTGTCCATGGGACACGTCCTGCGCCTGCCCTTCGCCCACTTCGGCGGCACCTTCACCACGTGGCAGAGAGAACTCGACACCCTCCGCGACGCCGGCTTCCGGCTGGTCTCCATGACCCCCTCGGGCACGACGCCGCTGCGTCAGGCCCTCGCCGACGACGCAGGCCGCCCAGTGGACAAGGTGGCTTTCCTCGTGGGTGCCGAGGGTCCGGGCTTAACCGAGCACGCCATGCGCGCCACCGACGTCCGCGCCGCCATCCCCATGGCGGCGAACACGGATTCGCTCAACGTGGCCACCGCCGCCGCGATCGCCTTCTACGAGCGAACCGCTAGCGCAGGAAGTTCCGCGCCAACTGCTTAGCCCGCGACGCTGCCGCTAGCCCGAGCCGCTTAGCGGTCCGGGCCGCCTGCTGGGCGGGCGCCGGCAGACCGGTCGCATCGTGGCCCCGCCCGGCGGCGTCGCCCTCGCGGGAATAGTCATCGTAGGAATCGTTGTCCTGGTTTCGCGGAGCCATGAGCCGGGCCAGCGGGTTTGCCCGCTGCGGCGCCATGATTTTGGGCTCCGGGCGGCCGTCGACGGCGTAGCCGACCACCTGAAGATCCGGGCCCGACGGCGCGATGTCCACCCCTAGCCATTCCCGCTCGGCGGCCCGCGCCAGATCGACCGGCTCAAAGGGCAGGGCGATACCGCCGAGCTGCTCGTGGAGTTCGCCTGCCCAATAGGGGGCTTCGAAGGCGTTCGGCAGGCCGTGATCCTCCACCACGTGGGTGCGGGTACCGCTAAACGCCCGCCGCAGCTCACCGCCGGAGAAGTGCGCGAAGCCCCCAAATCCGGTGTCCTCGTTCATCGCAATGAGGTACACGTCGCGCGCCGGGAGAGAGTCAAGCAGCTGGCGGTTAAAGTCCGACAGGAACGTAATGTCCTCGCGCCACGTCTCGACGACGGTCACCCCCGGGTAACCGGCAATGTAGAACTCCCCGGCGGCAGGAGGAACGGAGCGGTTGAGCGGGAACTGCCCGATCGGGGTGATAGGCCAGGCCGGGTTGAGCTGGGATAAGTACTTGCGTCCGAAGCCGCGATCAGCCTTCGGCTCCTGGCTGAGCACCTCGCCCGGAGCGTCCACGGTCACAAACCACAGGGTCAGGGCAGCCGACGTCGTCTCCACCGCTTTCACACTCTCCTTAGGGTCATTGTTTTATCGATGGGGTCTTTTCGCGTTTGAGCGCACGCCGAGCAGAACGTCCTCCCAGCGCGGTGTCGTCGACTTGCGGGTTCGCCCGCCACCCCGGGACGACGGCGCGGTCGGCTCCGGGGTGGTGGCCAGCTCTTCCCCGTCGAGCTCGCCGTCGTGGGCGGAGCTGGGCTGGTCCTTCGCGCCGGGATCGCTGTTGGCTTTGGCGGGCATGGGCTCGTCGTAGCGCACGCCCCGGCCGATCGAGGTCAACGAGCGCACGGGTTGGACGAAATCCGGGTCGATGAGGTCCGCCGCGACGGCGTTGCGGGCGTGGGCGTGCATCCCGGTGCCGCTGCGCTCCAGGGTCCAGGACGCTTCGTTGTCGCTCAGGCCGGCGTGCCAGGACACCGTCACCACCCAGGGGCCTTGGGGTTGTTTCGTCGCGGTCCAGGTGGCGCTATGAAACGGCAGCCCCCGGGCCCCGAAGGCGGTGGCGAGGGTCTCGGACAGGGTGAGCGTGGCCGGCACGTCTCCGCGGACGGGGTGTGAGGCCTTGGCCAATTCGGCCATCTGCTTGCGTTCCAGCAGCACCGGATGGGCGTAGTTGGCGATCCGGGCCGGTGCGACCCCCATAGATTCGGCGAGTTCCTCCGCGGAGGCGCCGGCGCGGATGCGGGCCTGAATGTCGCGGGGTCGCAGCGGCAGCGTGGAGGAACTCCCCGTCGGCGCGGACGACGACGCGGCGCCGGGTTCGTTGAAAACGCGGCGCAGCGCGGCGCGAACCTCGTCGCTAATGGTGAGAGAAAAACGTTCGCCGGCGTCGTCGGTGAAGACCAGGCAGGAGGCAGTGGAGTCTTCGGCGTTGAGTTGGACGTCCCTCATGCGCGCTGCCTTCCCTGGCCGTGTCTTGTGTGCTCGTTCTCACAGTCTAATGGACGTGAGGCCTCCCGCGGTTGAGGTGCCGCGGGAGAGGTGGCTAGCGGCCGATGCCTTCGCTGAGCAGGTAGTCGATGGCGCCGGTCAGCCGTTGCACGTCGGCGGTATCGATGGCGGGGAAGAGGCCGATGCGCAGCTGGTTTCGGCCCAGCTTACGGTAGGGTTCGACGTCGACAATGCCGTTGTCTCGCAGCGCCTGGGCGATGGCGGCGGCGTCGATGGCGTCATCGAAGTCGATGGTTCCCACCACGAGGGAGCGCTGGGCGGGGTCGGCGACGTACGGGGTGGTCTCCTCCCGCGCCTCGGCCCAGGAGTACAGCGCGTTGGAGTTGGCCGTGGTGCGCCGGACCATGCCGGCCAGGCCGCCCTCGGCGTTCATCCAGGCCACCTGAGCGTCGAGCATGAGCAGCGTGGCCACCGCCGGCGTGTTATAGGTCTGGTTCTTCCGAGAATTATCGACCGCGGTCTGCAGGTCCAAGAACGCGGGGATGAAGCGGCCAGACGCCTTGATCTGAGCGATTCGGTCCAGGGCGGCGGGCGACATCGCCGCCAGCCACAGTCCGCCGTCGGAGGCGAAGCACTTCTGGGGGGAGAAGTAGTACACGTCCGCCTGCGCCATGTCGACGTCCAGGCCGCCCGCGCCCGAGGTGGCGTCGATGGTGACGAGGGCGTGATCGTTGGGCCGCTCGACGCCGACCATGGCGCCGGTGGACGTCTCATTGTGGGCCCAGGCGACGACGTCGGCTTCCGCGTCGGCCAACTCGGCCGGCTTCGGCGCACCACCGGGAGCAGTCTCGACGACGATGGGTTCGGCCAGCCACGGGGCCTTGCGGGAGGCGGCGGCGAACTTGCCGGAGAACTCGCCATAGACGAGGTGGGCGGAGCGATTCTCGATCAGGCCGAAGGTCGCGGCGTCCCAAAAGGCGGTGGCACCGCCGAGGGAGAGCACGATCTCGTAGCCGTCGGGGAGCTGGAAGAGTTCCGCCAGGCCCTCGCGGACGCTCCCAACGACGTTCTTGACGTTGGGCTTTCGGTGAGACGTGCCAATGATGTGGGTGGCGCCGTTAGCGATGGCGTCGATCTGGGCGGGGCGAACCTTCGACGGACCGCAGCCGAAGCGGCCATCGGCGGGCAGCAACTCAGCGGGGATGGTGATCGGGGAAGTGGTCATAAGCGACAGGATAAACCGGTGGATACAGCCACGGGGCGCGCCTCGCTGAACCGGTTGCTTGTGCCATTCCAACGGGTGGGGCAGGCGGGTAGGTAGGCGGGCCGGCGAGGGAACATGGACACGCGTCTGTGGGGGCGGTGGGGGTATGCCACGGAGAGGGCCGCCATGTCGGTCCGGTCACATTTTTTGTTAGGCTGTGTTCTGGTCAACCGTGATAGCGTGGACGTCAACATCATCCGCGAGCGTCACTCGATTTGCATAACACTCCTGAGAGGTTTGACATGGCATCTGACAAGGCAGTCCTTCACTACCCCGGCGGCGAGTTCGAAATGGACATCATGCGGGCCACCGAAGGCAACGACGGCGTCGTCCTGGGCAAGATGCTCAGCGAGACCGGGCTCGTCACCTTCGACCCGGGATATGTGTCCACCGGCTCCACCGAGTCCAAGATCACCTACATCGATGGTGACGCCGGCGTGTTGCGCTACCGCGGGTACGACATCGCTGACCTTGCCGAAAAGGCGACCTTCAACGAGGTTTCTTACCTGCTTATTAACGGTGAACTGCCCAACCAGGAGCAGCTACGCACCTTTAACAGCGAGATTCGCCACCACACCCTGCTCGACGAGGACTTCAAGGCCCAGTTCAACGTCTTCCCGCGCAACGCTCACCCCATGAGCGTGTTGGCATCGTCCGTCAACATTTTGTCGACCTACTACCAGGACCAGCTCAACCCGCTCAACCCGGCGCACGTAGAAAAGGCCATCGTCCGCCTGATGGCGAAGGTGCCCATGCTCGCGGCCTACGCCTACCGCGCGTCCCGAGGCACCCCCTACATGTACCCGGACAACTCCCTCAACGCCCGCGAGAACTTCCTCCGGATGATGTTCGGTTACCCGACCGAGCCCTACGAGGTTGATCCCATCGTCGTCCGGGCGCTGGACAAGCTTCTCATCCTGCACGCCGACCACGAGCAGAACTGCTCCACCTCCACCGTCCGCATGATCGCTTCGGCGCAGGCCAACATGTTCGTCGCCGTCGCCGGCGGCATCAACGCCCTCTCCGGCCCGCTGCACGGCGGCGCGAACCAGGCCGTCCTGGAGATGCTTGAGGACATTCAGGCCAACCACGATGGTGACGCGACCCACTTCATGGAGAAGGTGAAGAACAAGGTCGACGGAGTCCGGCTCATGGGCTTTGGCCACCGCGTGTACAAGAACTACGATCCGCGCGCCGCCATTGTGAAGGACACCGCGCACGAGGTTCTTGAGCACCTCGGCGGTGACGAGCTGCTGGACCTGGCTCTTAAGCTTGAGGAGATCGCACTGGCCGATGAGTACTTCATCGAGCGCAAGCTCTACCCGAACGTGGACTTCTACACCGGCCTCATCTACCGCGCGATGGGCTTCAAGGCGGACTTCTTCACCGTGCTCTTCGCCATCGGCCGGCTCCCGGGCTGGATCGCCCACTACCGCGAGCAGTTGGACATGAACTCCAAGATCAACCGCCCGCGCCAGATCTACACCGGCTTCGCGCACCGCGACTTTGTGCCGCGCGACCAGCGCTAACCTCAGTCAGCGCGTCAGCCGCCTTAGAGGAATTCTGAGCAACCTTCTATACTAGGTTAGTGAATTCCTGTGGGGCGGCTTTGCGTATGCCCACAGGCTGCTAACTGTTGTCGAAATCCCAAGGAGATACTCCCCATGGAAAAGCCGACTATCGAGGTTCCCTCCACCGAGGCGCCCACCACCCTCGAGATCGAAGATCTGGTTGTGGGCACCGGCGAGGAGGCTCGCGCCGGTGGCATGGTTGAGGTCCACTACGTGGGCGTGGACTACGCGACCGGGCAGGAGTTTGACTCCTCTTGGGACCGCGGCCAGTCCATCGAATTCCCGCTCGGCGGCCTCATTGCCGGCTGGCAGGAAGGCATCCCGGGCATGCGCGTCGGCGGTCGTCGTAAGCTCACCATCCCGCCGGAGCTGGCCTACGGCCCGGCCAACGGCGGTCACCCCCTGGCTGGCTTGACGCTCGTCTTCGTCATTGACCTGCTCAACGCCTCCTAGGCGGCGCGTCCGAGGTCACCTCGGGCACAATGGGGGATATGACGACATCCGAGATTCCGGCCCTATCCCTCAATGACGGTTCCACCATGCCCCAGCTGGGGCTGGGGACCTACAAGCTGCAGGGCGACGACGCCCACCGCATCGTCCGCGAAGGCATCGCGCTAGGCTACCGCCACATCGACACCGCCTCCTTCTACGACAATGAAGAGGCCGTCGGCGCCGCCATCGCCGAGGCCATTGCCGCCGGGGACGTCACCCGCGACGAACTGTTCATTTCCACCAAGTTGTGGAACGACCAGCAGGGTGCCGGAAACACCCAGCGCGCTTTCCGCGAGTCCCTGGCCAAGCTCCAGCTGGACTACCTGGACCTCTACCTCATTCACTGGCCGTGGGCGCAGCGCGGGCTGTTCTGTGAGACCTTTGAGACCATGGCCGAGCTCCAGCGAGCCGGCGGCATCCGCAGCCTCGGCGTGTGCAACTTCTACGAAGAAACCCTCGATGAGCTCATCAGCACCACCGGCATCACTCCGGTGCTCAACCAGGTGGAGATGCACGTCGGTTTCTCGCAGGCGCCGCTGCACCGCTACCACGGCGAGCACGGCATCGTCAGCGAGGCGTGGGCGCCGCTAGCCCGCGGCGTCGTCCTGGATGACCCGGTAGTCACCGAGATTGCCCGCCGTCACGACGCCACCCCGGCGCAGGTTGTGCTCGGCTTCCTCATGGCCCAAGGCGTGTCGGTGATCCCCAAGACGGCGTCTTCTCAGCGCCTGGCGGAAAACTTGGCCGCCACCCGCGTGGAACTGGGCGAGGACGACGTCGCCGCCCTGGCCGGCCTGGACGCCCACGGCGACTACGGCCGGCTGTCCAACGATCCGCGGGTGTTCCCGGGCGAGGTCGAGTAGGACCGCTAGTATTCCAACTTGTGTTTCTAGAGTTTCCCTCCCGGCCGGCTAGCCGCCTAGTGTCCGCCGGTGTCATCGCTGCCCTAGCGGTGAGCACCGTACCGCTGGTTCGCGCCGTGGACACCAGCACCACGAGCACCAGCACCACTGCTGAGGCCACGCCCACCGCCGAACCAGCCCGCGAGGGCACAGGCATCGTCGTACCCGCCCCCACCGATGTGGACTACCAGCCGGTGTACGGCAGCCACCAGGCAAGTTTCCTGCGGCTGTCCGACGGCATGCACGTCGGATCCGCCTCAGAGCGGCTGGCCCGCCCCGCGCTGAGCCTGGCGAAGCTCTACATCGCGGAATACGTGCTCAACCACGGCACGACGGAAGAGAAGATCCAGGCAATCGCCATGCTCACGGATTCCTCCGACGCGACCGCGCAGCAGTTGTACCGCACCTACCCGGAGTCCATCGACGAGACAGCCAAGAAATACCAGCTCCACGCCACCCGTGGGGCGGAGAAGTGGGGCTCGTCGACGACGTCCACCTACGACGTCGTCCACTTCATCGCAGCGTTGGCCACCCAGTCACCCATGCACCCGATCCTGGCCGCCATGGCCCTGTCGAAGGACCGCGGTGCGGATGGTTACCCGCAGGATTACGGCACCATCGCCCTCGACGGGGAACTGGGCACGAAGTGGGGATGGTCGGACGATCACACGTTCCATTCCTCGGTGAGCTTTGGTGAGGGGTGGGTAGCCGCCGCGATGATCGCGGGCAGCCCCGATGACCTCACCAACTACGCCGAGGCGCAGCTGGGGGAGCTGGCCACCGAGGCGGAAGCGGCGGCCGAGACCTCCTCAAAGGCGGCTGCGAAAGAGCGCGCCACCAGCACGGCTCTTAAGCCCCGGTAGGTCGTATTAGGCCGGCTGCCACTGCCCCCAATCCTGGGTATAGATGTGGTTGATGTCCACCCGGACATTGTCCACGTCGGTGGCGTTGATTTTCACCTGGTGCAGATTCGCCCGGGGGTGGATCTTTCCCCCGGAGCCCCAGTTGTGCTGCCAGAAGTACTCGCCGATACCGTCGCCGACGAGCCAGTCAATGGTGGGGTAATTGGCGTAGACGCCGAGGCGATAGCCGTTATTCTTCAGGGTCGCCTCGAAGGCGGCGAGGTAGGGGCGTATGAGGGACTCATACTGCGCCTTCGACGGGTTGTCATCGATGGCGATATACAGCGGCTTGCCGGTAGGGCCGCCGGCTAAACGGTGAAACTCCATAGCCTGCGGGGCATGGACGACGACGCCGGCCGCGCCGCGTCGCCAGTCCGCACTCTCCGCACGGCCGAACTGGTAGACGGAAGCGATGGACAGGCCATGGAGGGCGAAGTCTTTCGTTTCCTTGATGGTCAACGGCTTGCCGAGCATCCAGCCTTCCTCACCGGGGCGACGGTGAGAGATGTAGCGGATGGCGCCGTCGTACCCGGCCGCTTTGACCACCGACGCCCGGGGAACGCCGGCGGCGTAGTCGATGAGCTTTCCGAGCACTGTTGGGGTGGCAGCGGTGGATTGCTGCGCTGCCTGTTGTGCGGTGGCGGTGCGGGGGAGCACGACGCCGACGGCAGCTAGCGCACCGGCGGAGGTTGCGGCGGTGCGTAATACCTTGCGCCGCGACAGGGTCGATGAGGGGGACGCAGCCACTGTGGGACTCCTTAGCGCTAGAACTTCAGTCACATTGATTAACAACCGTCACTCTAGTCGCAGATCTTGGGCGGGCAAAGGGTAGGCACGCCGCGCGTTCAGGCTCCAGGAGCTCTTAGCGTTAGAGGCCGTGGGGACGGTGTCTAGCCGCAATTGTGTGCTCCATCGGAGCGCGCGCACGCAAGCGGGTGGGAACCGCCGACAGAAATCGCCACCCGTTCGTTGCGGCGCCAGCGCGTAGACCCGCTCCTAGCCCTCGAACTCTGCTTCCCATCCCTAAATGTGGTGGGAAAGATCTTCCGTCACAAACACGGAATGAACACCGCGAGGGTCACCACGCAGGGCGTCGTCCCGAACTCGAGGGATGGCTTCCATCGGCCCCTGGAACCGCCTTTCGAGCTGGCAGCTCTACGTGCCTCTGCGGTTACCGTGGACTGAAACGATGCGCCCGGCCGCAGGACCGTCGACCCCCATTGCAGTTAAAGAGCGGGGTGGAAACGGTCAACGGCGCTTCATGGCGCACCTATCGGAGCAGATGACGGTCACTGCCAAGAAAGAATCCCAAAAGAACCCCAAAGATGACCGAGGTGATAAGTCCGGGCAAAGATCCATTCATGGCGAACGCGAAGGAAATCAAGAGAAACGCTGCCAGGACGGAAACCCGGAAGATGGATAGGGCTTTATTTCTTCCGTGCTGCTTCATAAGGCATCGCTAAAGATGGAAACAGGTCGAGTCTGCGCCCATGCCGCCAGCCCCGAGGGCGGCACACGAACCTGTGCAAGCTCCAACAATCAAATATGCCACTGGCTTGGTCTCCGGTTGTGGGGTCCGCCTGTGCGAGACCAATTGAGGACGCAAATGGAGAATTCGTTACGGAGATTCTCAGTAGGGTGCGCCTCGGTGCCGTGTTCATGATGCATGTCCTAACGTAGGTCATACGGCAAGAATTTTTCCAATCCCCTAGGCTTTGTTCGAGGTAACCTCCCGGGGCTCTGCGTCACTGTAGGGAAAACTCACTTAAGTTTACCCCTTATAAGGGGTGGTGTCTGATGTCGGTTGATTCGTCAGAGAGCTTGAGGCGAATTTTATGGGGCGCCATCGATGCTGTGGGAGGCGATTCCGATGAAGAGACCCGTCGTCTCATTCACACCCCCCTTAGCTTCTGGAATTAGGGAAGCTTCCAACCTGGCTGAAGAAACCTGCCCTGTTGGCCTAGGCTGGGGTACGGTACAAGCCCACGAACAATGAGAAAAGAGGTCACCATGAGGCTTGACAACAAGGTCGCCATCATCACCGGCGCCGGATCCGGGTTTGGCGCCGCTACCGCTGAGCTCTTCGCCGAGCGCGGAGCGAAGGTCGTCGTCGTAGACATCAATGCTGCCGCCGCCGAGGCCGTCGCCGCGAAAATCACCGAGGCTGGCGGCGAGGCCATTTCCGTGGCCGCCAACGTGGCCGATGAAAAGGACGTCCAGGCCTTTGTTGCATCGGCGGTGGACACCTACGGTCACCTCGACATCCTCTTCAATAACGCCGGCGTCTACGTCCCCGGCACCGTGGAAGAGACCGACCTGGCCGGCTGGGAGAAGTCCGTCGCCGTCAACCTCACCGCCGTGTTCCTCGGCATGAAGTACGCCATGCCGCACCTTAAGGAAACGAAGGGAACGATCATCTCCACCGCCTCCGCTGGCGGCATCATCGGATTCCCTGGCGCCATCGGCTACGCCGCCACCAAGGGCGGTGTCATTTCCCTCACCCGCGGGGCAGCCGTCGATTACGCCCGCGACGGCGTGCGTGTTAATGCCATCGCCCCGGGCACGGGAGTGACCGGCATGACCGAGAAACTGCTGGAAGATCCCACCATCAAGGAAGCCTTCCTCGCCCCGATCCCGGAAGGCCGGCTCGGCGAGCCCAAGGACGTGGCCCACGCGGCGCTGTTCCTCGCCTCGGACTTCTCCAGCTACATCACCGGCCACGTCCTGCCGGTCGACGGCGGGTGGACGATGAGCTAGGGGCTAGGACTTCTTAACATCCGCCACGGCTACGTAGGCCTCGCTCAGCGAGGTGCCCGGGTTGTCCAAGCGGTACTGGCGCACCTCCTGCGGGTCTGGGCGCGTGGAGATTTCCTCCCCCTTTTTGAGCGGCAGTGTGCTCGGAATGGCGCTCAGGCCGAGCCCGGCTGCTGCGACGAAGGCCAGTGCAGCCCACCACATGTGGCCATTGACGACGAGGGTAACTCCACCGACCAGCAGCACGATGACTGCGATCGCTTCGATGATTTTTCGGTTCATTATGTGCTCCTTGATTCGGCTTCTTCAGTTATGTGAAGCACTTTTCCTTGATCTTGAGGAGTTTTGCGGCGGCGATGACATTACCGGCGAGCATACTGGTAATCGCGCCGGTGCAGCCTAGCATGCTCGCTCGTGCGCTCGTCATCGGACTTTTGCTGAGCCAGTCATGTGTTGGTTGAGTAGGCATGGGAGACGTGGGCTGATGCAGGAGTGAGCATAGATGCAGGTAGAATGATCGTGAGAGCGAGAGCAGTCGCTAGATGTGCTCTCGAGGGATTCAAACGCATTGAGTGGTGCTTCCAGAAGTGAGGGGCGATTGTCGTTAACCCCAGGCTAGGGAAGGTAGCAAGCTAAGTCACGCCCGGAGCGAGAAATTGAACCTTTAGGCTCAAAAGTGTCGAAATCTCTTGACGTGGCTCTAGTTCTGTGCTGGGTCTGGCCTTCAACCTCGATGCGGCCGGGCTGTTACGAATACGAGCCTGTGATACCCGTGGTGGGCTTTCTTCTGAATCAGTAATCGAAGTACCCGGCCAGAAACGTTCCCCAAAGACGAAGAAGGCCGGATCTCCTTCGAGGGAATCCGGCCTTTTCACCACATCGGGCCCATAGCTTCAACTATGCCCCGACGGATCACATCGTGCCCCAGGCCAGAATCGAACTGGCGACACCCGCTTTAGGAGAGCGGTGCTCTATCCCCTGAGCTACTGAGGCGAGGACGAACCAAGCATAGCAGCCGGTCCGCACGCTGCCGAAAACCCGCGGGGCGCCTGCGGGAACACCATGCGGGGATCAGGCTTCCTCAAGCTCAGCGATCTTGCGACGCACCGCAGAGGCTTCCGGGTTGGTGGCGTAGGTTCCGTCGGAGTACTTCACCGTCGGCACCACCCGGTTGCCGCCGTTGACGGATTCCACCCAGGCGGCGGCGTCGGCGTCCTGCTCAACGTCGATGACGTCGTAGGCGTGCTCGGTGCGGTCCAGGCGCTTGCGCAGGTTCTTGCAGTAGGGGCACCAGTCAGTGGCGTAAATGGTGACGTGGCTCATCGTGAGGGTGTCCTTTCGTATCGAAGAAAACGATAACGCACGGGCGTGCGGTGCTCGCCGACGGTGAGTCGGGCGGTGTCGTCGGCCAGCCACCCGGAGTCGGCGGTCACGGCCATGCCCGAGGGTAACGCAGGGGCGTAGACGGGGGTGGGCAGCAGCCCGGACAGCTCGGCGTCGACGAGGGTGAGCTCGACGACGTCGAGCCGGTCCGCGACCGCCTCGTAGACCTGACCGCCGCCGATGACCCAAGCGTCGGCCGGCACGTCACCGAGCCCCGCCATCACCGTGGCACCGTTGGACCAGGCGCCGGACGCGCGGGAGGATAACACGATGTTCTCTCTGCCCGGAAGCGGGCGGAAGCGGGGCGGGATGGACTCCCACGTGGCTCGCCCCATGGCCACCGGAGCACCCAGCGTTACCTGCTTGAAGTGAGCGAGATCAGCCGGAATGTGCCAGGGCATGGAGTGCCCATCGCCGATGACCCCGTCCGTCGATTGTGCCCAGATTGCACGCATTACACCGACACTTTCGCGGTGATGGTTGGGTGGGGGTCGTAGCCGAGGACGTTGACGTCGTCGAAGGTGTAATCAAAGAGGCTGGCCGCCTTGGTCAGCTGGAGCTGCGGGTAAGGGCGAGGTTCGCGGGAGAGCTGCTCACGCACCTGCTCGATGTGGTCGTTGTAGATGTGGCAGTCCCCGCCGGTCCAGATGAGTTCGCCCACCTCAAGGCTCGCTTGCTGGGCAAACATGTGAGTGAGCAGCGCGTACGAGGCGATGTTAAACGGCACGCCGAGGAACATGTCCGCGGAGCGCTGGTAGACCTGCATACTCAGCCGTCCATCCACCACGTACAGCTGAAAGAGCAGGTGGCAGGGCAACAGCGCCATCTTGTCGAGCTCGGAGACATTCCACGCGGAGACAACGTTGCGCCGCGAATCCGGGTTGGCGCGCAGCGTGTCCAGCGCCGCGGAGATCTGGTCGATGTGTGCGCCGTTAGGGGTGGGCCAGCTTCGCCACTGCACTCCGTAGACGGGGCCTAGTTCGCCGTCGGCGTCGGCCCATTCGTTCCAAATACGGATGTTGTTGTCCTGCAACCAGCGCACGTTGGACTCACCGCGCAGGAACCACAACAGTTCCCCGATCACTCCGTGGAAATAGACCTTCTTCGTGGTCAACAGGGGAAAAGACGCAGACAGGTCGTAGCGCAACTGGCGGCCGAACACGCTGATGGTGCCGGTGCCCGTGCGGTCACCCTTGGGGCGTCCGGTGGCCAGAATGTCGCGGAGCAGGTCCTCGTAGGGAGTGGCGATGGGGGTCATGCCCGCACACTCTAGCGCGCGGGCGCCTAGCCCAAAAAGGAACCGTGCTCGTCGAGGTATTCCGCGGCGTAACCGAGGATCTCGTCGGCCAACTCCGGCCGGCAGATGAGCAGGTCCGGGATGTAGGTGTCCTCGTTGTTGTAGTGCAGCGGTTCGCCGTTGAGGCGGGAGGCATGCAGCCCAGAGGCGAGGGCGACGCCGACTGGCGCGGCCTGGTCCCATTCGTACTGGCCGCCGGCGTGCACGTAGGCATCATGGTCGCCGAGCAGGACGTGCATGGCCTTCGCGCCGGCGGACCCGGCGCCCTCGATCTCAAAGCCCAGCTTCTCGCCGATGAAGTGGGCCACCTTCGGCGGGCGGTTGCGGGAGACGACGATCTTGCGGGAGAAGGGCCCCTCAACGTGCTTGGCCTCCGAGGAGGAGAACACCACGCCCAGGTCCGGCAGGCCGACGGCGGCGTGGGTGGGGACACCGTTTTCGACGAGGGCGATGTGGACGGCCCAGTCCTGCCGGCCGGTGGCGAATTCCTTGGTGCCGTCGAGCGGATCGACGATCCACACGCGTTCTTTGTTCAGCCGCTCCAGGTTGTCCGCGGCTTCCTCGGAGAGAAAACCGTCCTCCGGGCGGTGCTGGGCGAGGACGCGGGCAATCCAGTTCTGGGCCAGGTCGTCGCCGGCTTCTCCGAGGTCACGCCCGCGGAGCAAGCCCACGCCGCGGACACCCTTGAGAATTTCGCCGGTGCCCTGCGCAATCAGGTCGGTCAGACGGGAGTCGGAATAGGTAGCGCTCATAGGTTGTAGTCTAGCGCTCCCAGTAGAGTTGAGCCGTATGACAACAGACATCTTGGACCGATTTAAGCCACAGGTACGAACGTGGTTCCGGGATGTCTTCGCCGCCCCCACGGACGTGCAGCAACAGGCCTGGCGCGCCATCTCCGCCGGAGACCACGCCTTAGTCGTCGCCCCGACCGGCTCCGGTAAGACACTGGCGGCGTTTTTGTGGTCGCTCAACAGCCTTGTGGAACGCGCTGGGCAGCAACCACTGCCCCTACCGGTGACAGGCGGCACGCCGCCGGACAGCGAGCAGTCAAGGGGAGTGCGGGTGCTCTACATTTCCCCGCTTAAAGCCCTGGGCGTGGACGTGGAACGCAACCTTCGGGCCCCGCTGACCGGCATCACCCGCACCGCCGAGCGCTTGGGGGTAGCGGTCCCGGACATCACCGTCGGGGTGCGTTCCGGAGACACCTCCTCGGCGGAGCGTTCCCGGCAGGTGCGGCGCCCGCCGGATATTCTCATCACCACGCCGGAATCCGCCTACCTCATGCTCACCTCCAAGGCGGCGTCGATCCTGGCGACGGTGGACACCGTCATCATCGACGAAATCCATGCCCTGGCCGGCACAAAGCGGGGTGCGCACCTCGCGTTGAGCCTCGAACGGCTGCACCGGCTCACCCAACCCAACGGGGGATTCCAGCGCATTGGCCTGTCGGCAACGGTGCGGCCGCTGAGCACGGTGGCGAACTTCCTGGGCGGGGACCGGCCGGTGGAGATCATCGCCCCCGCGGCGGCGAAGCAGTGGGAGCTCAGCGTCCGCGTTCCGGTGGCGGACATGGCGGACCTGCCCACTCCGGAGGACGCCTCTACCATCGGCGACGCCATCGTCGACGATCCACTGGGCCTCAGCGGCGACGACGCCCACCCCGTCGACCTGGGCCCGGGTGGTGCCGAGTCCGCCCTGCCACAGCAGAAATCCATTTGGCCGTTCATCGAGCGCCAGCTCTACGAGGAGATTCAACGCAACCGGGCGAGCCTAGTCTTCGTCAACTCCCGGCGAACCGCCGAACGGCTCACGAGTCGGCTCAACGAATTGTGGGCGCTGGAGCACGATCCCGAATCGCTGTCACCACAGCTGCGCCGCGACCCCGCACAGCTGATGAAGTCCACCGACGTCGCCGGCACCGCCCCTCCCGTGCTCGCCCGCGCCCACCACGGCTCCGTGAGCAAAGATGAACGCGCCGCCACGGAGACCATGCTCAAAGAGGGCGCACTGCGGGCCGTGGTGTCCACGTCGTCGCTGGAGTTGGGCATTGACATGGGCGCCATCGACGCGGTCATCCAGGTGGAATCTCCGCCGTCGGTGGCCTCCGGGCTGCAGCGAGTTGGCCGCGCCGGGCACGCCGTCGGCGCCATCTCCCGCGGGGTGTTCTACCCCAAGCACCGCAGTGACCTGGTGCAATCGGCAGTGACGGTCACCCGGATGCGTTCCGGAGAGATCGAGGAGTTAAAGGTCCCCGCCAATCCGCTTGACGTGCTCGTTCAGCACACTGTCGCAGCGGTGGCAGTGGAGGACCTCGACGTCGACGAGTGGTTCGCCACCGTCCGCCGAGCGTGGCCCTACAAAGACCTCGCCCGCGACGTGTTCGACGCCGTCCTCGACCTGGTCAGCGGTGTGTATCCCTCGACCGACTTCGCCGAGCTCAAACCCCGCGTCATCTACGACCGGGCGAGCAATACCTTGTCTGCTCGCCCCGGAGCACAGCGCGTGGCCGTCACCAATGCCGGCACCATCCCGGATCGCGGCATGTTCGGCGTGTTTCTCGCCAGCTCTGACGACTCTGGGCGAGGTCCGCGGCGCGTCGGCGAGCTTGACGAGGAAATGGTCTACGAATCCCGGGTCGGCGACGTGTTCACCCTCGGGGCGTCGAGTTGGCGCATCGAGGACATCACCCGCGACCAGGTGCTCGTCACCCCAGCTCCGGGGCACACCGGGCGATTGCCCTTCTGGTCCGGCGACTCCCTAGGCCGGCCTTACGAACTGGGCCGAGCGCTGGGCGCCTTCCGCCGTGAGGCCCACTCCGTGGCCCACGACGACGCGGCGCTCGCCGAGCTCACTCCCGACCTGGATGAGTACGCCCGCGGCAACCTCGCGACGTTTCTCGTGGAACAAGCCGAGGCCACCGGCGTCGTCCCGGACGAAACGACGCTGGTCCTTGAGCGCTTCCGCGACGAGCTAGGGGATTGGCGCGTCGTGCTGCACACCCCTTTTGGCAAGGGGGTCAACGCCGCGTGGGCGCTGGCGGTGGGGGCCACCGTCGCCGCCCGCACCGGAATGGACGCGCAGGCGGTAGCCGGCGACGACGGCATCGTCTTGCGCCTGCCGGACGCCGACGCCGAACCCGGCGGGGACCTCTTCGTCTTCGACCCCGATGACATCGAGGACATCGTGACCGAGCAGGTAGGCGGCTCTGCCCTGTTCGCCTCCCGCTTCCGGGAATGTGCCGCCCGCGCTCTGCTCCTACCGCGGCGCAACCCCGGTAAGCGCGCCCCGCTGTGGCAGCAGCGGCAGCGGGCTGAGCAGCTCCTCGACGTCGCCCGCAAGTACCCGTCCTTCCCCATCATTTTGGAGACCGTGCGCGAGTGCTTGCGCGACGTGTACGACCTCCCCGCTCTTCGCGAAGTCATGGACCACCTCCAGCATCGACGGGTGCGCATCGCTGAGGTCACCACCGAGCAACCGTCGCCCTTCGCGTCGTCGCTGCTGTTCAATTACACCGGCGCGTTCATGTATGAAGGCGACACCCCGCTGGCGGAAAAACGCGCCGCCGCCCTCGCGCTGGATCCGGCGCTGTTGGCCAAACTGCTGGGCACCGTCGAGCTACGCGACCTGCTCGACGCGGAGGTCATCGCCGAAACGCATGATCGGCTCAACTGGGTGGCCCGTGTCCGCACCCCGGAGGAGGTGGCCGACGCGCTGCGCATCATCGGACCCATCGACGTCGAACGGCTGCCTCATCACTGCGCCGATGGTCTCGCAGCGCTGGGGGAGCGGGCGGTCAGCGTCGTCGAACAGCACCTCGGTGATCGCGTCATGAGAGTGCGCATCGCCGGTCGCGAGCACCTCGCTCAGTCCCTCGACGCCGCCCTGCTCCGCGATGGCCTCGGTGTCCCCGTGCCCCCCGGCATCCCGGCACAGCAAGCCACCATCGTCGACGCCCTCGAACAACTCATCACCCGGTGGGCGCGCACCCGCGGACCGTTCGTGCTGAGAGATCTCGCCGACGCGTTCGGCCTCGGCGCCGGCACCGCGCACAGCGCCCTGACCCAGCTGGCACGCGCCGGGAAGATCGTCGAGGGGCGCTACCGGCAGGGCGTCGACGACGCCGAATACATCGCCGCTGAGGTGCTCACAGTCATCCGGTCGCGCTCGCTGGCCGCGGCGCGGGCCGCCACCAAACCGGTGTCACAATCCACATTCGGGCGCTTTCTCCCCGACTGGCAGCAGGTTGCGCCCGTCGGCGAGCGCCCCCACCTGCGCGGCGCCGACGGGGTGTTCAGCGTCCTCGAACAGCTCGCCGGAGTGCGTCTGCCCGCCAGCGCCTGGGAGACGCTGGTGCTTCCGCAACGGGTGGGGGACTATTCCCCGCTGCACCTCGACGAGCTCACTTCCTCCGGCGAGATTCTCGTCGTCGGTGCCGGCAAGGCCGGGGCCAGCGACCCTTGGATCATGCTTCTGCCCGCCGATTACGCCCCTGAGCTCCTCGACGACGTGCTCGGCGGGCCCGAAGAACCCACCCTCAGCGCAGTGCAGCTAGCTATCGTCGAGGTGCTCGGCCGCGGCGGCGGGTTCCTCTTCGGCGAGCTGCGCGACGACATTGCTGCTTTCGCCCCGGCGACCCCGGACGAACTCCGTGAGGCGATGTGGGGGCTCGTCGACGCCGGCATCATCGCCCCTGACGGCTTCGCGCCCATCCGCGCTCGCCTGGCGGGTGGATCGGGCCGGGCGGCGTCGGGTAGCGCCCACCGTTCGCGTCGACGGCCTGCCCGCTCCCGGTTACGCATGGGGCGCGCCGGGATGAATCGCCCGCAGACCCCACCGGATATGGTGGGCCGATGGTCGCTGGTCCCGCGGGCCAGCACGGACGCCACGACGAGGTCCTTGACCCGCGGCGAGATCTGGCTGGAACGCTACGGTGTGGTCACCCGGGGATCCATCGTGGCCGAGAATGTCCTCGGTGGGTTCGCTTTGGCCTACAAGGTCCTTAGCGGATTCGAGGAGTCGGGCAAGGCCATGCGCGGCTATGTGGTCGAGCAACTTGGCGCCGCGCAATTCTCCACGCCGGCCATCATCGACCGGATGCGCGCCGTGGCTGATAGCGGCGACGTCACGGGCTGGCCGTCCGGGACCCGCGACCCAGACCTGGTGGTCCTTGCGGCCGCCGACCCTGCCAACCCTTACGGTGCCGCCTTGCCGTGGCCGGAGACCGGCGGTTCGGCTCGGGTTTCCCGGGCGGCGGGGGCACTGGTGGTGCTCGTCGACGGGCTGCTTATCGCCCACATCACCCGCGGTGGACGCACGGTGACCACCTTCTTTGATTCCCTGCCCGAGGTGGGGGAGAGCGCCGCCCGCCTATGGGAGCGCGTGGTGGGCGCCGTCGAAGACGTCGTGGGCCGGGGACTGATGAAACCGGTCACCGTGGAGAAGATCGACGCGGTCCCGGCGTTGGAGTCCCCGGCGGTGGCGGATCTGCGGGCGGCGGGCGCGAGCCTGAGCCCTCGGGGCATCCGCATCGGTGGGCGCGCGGCGGCCCCGCGTGGACCGCGGCGCGGCCGCAGCGTCACGGAAGCAATGGAGAGCTTGAACTTCGACGACTAGCCGACGGCCGTGGTCACGCCGTGGACGATCATCCACGCGCCGAGGGCGGCGAATACGACGCCCGTGGCGAGGTCGATGTGCCCGGCATAGCGGTGCATCACCGGTGCGATGCGGCCAATGGCAAGCGCAATGGAGCAGAACCAGGCCAATCCGACGACGAGAACGGTGCCGAAGATGACCCCGATCCACCAGGCGCCGAGCCCGGGTTGAACAAACTGGGAGAACACCGCGGTGAAGAACAACACCGCCTTCGGGTTAGCCAGGTTCGTGCTCACCCCGGCCCGGTACCCCTGGGCGAGGCTCAGGTTGCGCGGGGGCGCTGTTTCCTCGGGCAGTCCCTGCTGGGAGGAGGGAGAGCGCACGTTCCTCACTCCGGAGCGCAAGGAGGAGAAGCCCAGGTATGCGATATAGGCCCCGCCGGCGATTTGCAGCGCACCGAACCATCCCGGTGAGGCGGTCAGTATGGCTCCGACGCCCAGCAGGGACAGCAGTGCCCAGCCGGCGTTGCCGGTCATGATGCCGGCGGCGCAGGCTACTCCGGCGCGCTGCGATTTAAGGGAGGTGCGGAGCACCTGCACCACGTCGGGGCCGGGGGAGGCGATTGCCGCCACCCATACGCCGAGCAAGGTGAGGTAAGAGGACGCGTCCATGAGCGGATAGCGTATCAGCGGGTGCAGCGGTACGGCTTCGCCGGAGGCGACGGCGCCTTGCCCTCAATCGTCAGGCGAGTAACCGGCACGATCGTGCCGGTTATGCCTCTGGTTTGATACTGGCTCGGGCCAGATCTTGGAATTCGGCACGATCGTGCCGGTTTGGTAGCGCTTGCGTGCGCGGCGGGCCTACTATAGCCGATATCGGCACGATCGTGCCGGTTCGTGGAAGGAGGTCCTCAGGCGGTGGAAGCACACGAGGTAGGCGAGTTTGTTCGTAGCCAGCGCATCAAGCAGGGAATGACACAGCTTGACGTGGCGGAGCTGTCCGAAGTTTCGGAGCGCTTTATCCGCGAATTGGAGACCGGTAAGCCGACGGTAAGGCTGGATAAGACCATTGCCGTTCTCGGCGTGTTGGGCTTCGATCTCACCTGTGAGATCCACAACGCGAACTTCAGTAACTCCCTGCGCATGGGGGCCCGGTGACCGTGGTGGCGGATGTCTACGTCGGCGATGTGCTGGCTGCCACGCTTACTGCGCTGGAAGGCGGCATCACGCAGTTTGCCTACACCTCCCACGCATTGGAAAACAATGGGCCTGTTGTTGCCTCCACTCTTCCTCTGAGTGCGGAGCCTGTGTTGACCGCCGGCGGGGCGCTTCCCGCGTTTTTTGCCAATCTTCTGCCGGAAGGGCGCCGGCTATCCACCTTGAAGCGTGCCGCGAAGGCCTCGCTGGATGACGAACTCGCCCTCCTGCTGGCGGTAGGTTCTAACACTGTGGGAAATGTGTCAGTTGTTCCTGCCGGACGCACTCCCGATCCATCAGTGGCACAGATTGACATGACGGCGGACCTGGATTTCACCACTGTTCTCACCGCAGCCGGGGTCAACGATCCCGCCGCTTTGGCCGGTGCTCAGGACAAAGCGTCGGCACGTACGATCGCCGTGCCCGTCGGCGGCGTGTCGCAGAGCTTCATTCTCAAGGTCTCTCCGCCGGAATATCCATTTCTGGTCGAAAATGAAGCAGCGTGTTATGAGATCGCGCGGCGCCTGCCCTCTGCCTGGCTACGGCTCGCAGAGGTCGAAGTCATTCATGACAAATTTGGCAGATCCGGCCTGCTGGTCACCCGTTTCGACCGGGCTGGATCTCACCGATACCCGGTGGAAGATGCTGCTCAGCTGCTCAATCTGCACCCGGGTCAGAAGTACTCGACCACGATGGAAGAGATTGTCAAGGCGGTGTGTGCGGTGGTGGTGTCGCCGACGAGGGCGAAGCGCACGATAGCTCTCATGGTGGCTCTCGCCTGGCTTACCGGAAATGGTGATATGCATGCGAAAAATATCTCGGTCATAGATACTGGCGCGGGCTATGATGTTGCGCCGGTCTACGATATTCCCTCAACTCTCGTCTATGGGGACTCAACTCTTGCGCTTCCGGTCCAGGGCGCCAAAGACAACATCAGCGCGAAGAAATTCCTTGCCTTCACTGACGATATAGGGCTGCCGCGAGCTGTCGGTGAGCGCATTATCGCGCGAGCCCTCACCGTTACGGAGGATGCGGCCGAGATCATCCTCGACTCCGGCCGCTTCGACGCCCGGCGCAGCCGGGATGTTCGCCGGGTGCTGGCGCGCCGGCGGCGCCTGTTCACAACCTCGGCTTAGTGACGGCAATCGCTGCGTCTCTAGCCCCGAACGGGTGGCCTGCTAGGGGCTGGTGGGTTAGCCAGTTAGAGTGCTGGTTAACACCAATTCGTATCCGGATTGTTACTTTGTCGGTATCACCCGTTGCAAAGGCAAGACCTGGAGGAATGACGGTGCATTCCCAACCCGCGGAGCCAGTCTGCGGTGTGGTAGCGCACCCGTTATTCCCTCCGGGTCTTTCGTCTTTTCCGGGCTGGTTATCACCGCGCACGGGACAATTCGCATGATCCAAGGAGGGCAACCGTGGCCACCACCACGAGGACATCCACCGCCCAGGAAATCCTGGACAATCTAGGCGGCGCCGGCAACGTCGCCTCGCTGACCCATTGCGCAACGCGGCTGCGCGTCGAGCTCAACGACGCGTCCAAGGTCAACGAACAGGCCATCGACGCCCTGCCTGAGGTACTAGGCGTCCTGCCGCAGGGTGGTTCCCGCTACCAGATCGTCGTCGGCGGGGCAGTGGAGAGCATCTACAACCAGATTCGGCACCTGCCCGACTGGCACAACCGAGCCGCCGCGCCGAGCGACGAGGAGCTTAAGGAGTCCCTCCGCAACCAGGGCGTGCGAGGCAAGTCCGCCTGGGTAGATAGCTTCTTCGAGTACCTGTCGAACTCCTTCCGGCCGCTGCTTGGCGTGCTGCTGGGTGCGTCGCTCATCATCGCGTTCACCGCCGTGGTGGACATGCTGTCCAAGGTGGGGCTCATCAGCTTCAACCCCGCAGACAAGACCGCCACCTGGGTGTTCGTGGACGCCATGTGGCGCAGCGTGTTCTACTTCCTGCCCATCATGGTGGCGTACAACGCCGCCAAGACGCTCAAGGTAGACCCGTGGGTCGGCGCCGCGATCATGGGTGCGCTCATGACGCCGGAGTTCATCTCCCTGTCGGATACCGAAGCGACGTCGTCGACGGTGTGCACCACTAACGAGGCCCTGGGCACCCAAAGCTGTGTGGCCACCATCTTCGGTCTTCCCATGCAGCTCAACGACTACGCCGGCCAGGTCTTCGTGCCCCTCATGATGGCGGCGGTGCTGGCGCTGGTCTACCACGCGCTGAAGAAGGTGTTCCCCGCAAACTTCCAGATGGTCTTCGTGCCCTTCTTCTCCATCGTCATCATGATCCCGCTCACCGCGTTCCTCATCGGTCCGCTGGGTGTGTGGCTGGGCACCGGCATCGGCACCGGCCTGGCGTGGATGAACGAGCACGCCCCCTTCGTGTTCGCCCTCATCATTCCCATGATTTACCCCTTCCTCGTGCCGCTGGGGCTGCACTGGCCGCTCAACGCCCTCATGCTCGTGAACATTCAGACCCTGGGTTATGACTTCATCCAAGGCCCGATGGGTGCCTGGAACGCCGCCTGCTTCGGTGCGACCGCGGGCGTGCTCATCATCTCGATGCGGGAGCGGGACACCGTCATGCGTCAGACCGCGTCGGGCGCTCTGGCCGCTGGCCTGCTGGGTGGTATCTCCGAGCCGTCGCTCTACGGCATCCACCTGCGGTTTAAGCGCATCTACCCGCGGATGCTGTGTGGCTGCTTCGCCGGTGGTCTCATCATGGCCATTCTCTCCCTGCCGTACCAGGGCGTGACGACGTCCGCGTTCGTGTTCTCCTCGGTGCTGTCCGTGTTCGTCATGGATCCGATGTGGGTGTACGCCGTCGCGTACACCGCCGCCTTTGCGGTGGCGTGCGCCGCGATCGTGCTCACCGACTACCGCACCGCCGAGGAACGCGGCCAGGCTGCGGTCGCCCCGGTCACCCCGGTCGCCCCGGTCACGCCGGTTGCCGAAGCGGAATCGGAGGCCGTACCCGCCGTCGAGCCGACTGCGACGGAGGCTGCTGAGGAGGCCGTCGAGGAGGACGCCGGCGCCGCTCGCGACGTCGTCGAGATCACCGCGCCGCTCGCCGGTGAGGTCGTCGCCGTCGCTGACGTCAACGACGCGGTATTCTCCGCCGAGACCCTCGGTAAGGGCGTGGGCATCACCCCCGCCGGCGGCACGGTCGAGGTCGTCTCGCCGGTTGCCGGCGTGGTGCGCACCGCGCCGGAGTCCGGCCACGCGTTCGGCATCAAGACTGACGACGGAATCGAGATCCTCATCCACATCGGAATTGATACCGTGAATCTGCAGGGTCGAGGATTCGACAGGCTGGTGGCCAAGAAGGATCGCGTTGCGGCCGGGCAGGTGCTCGCCGTCGTGGACTTCGATGCCATCGCCGCCGAGGGGCTCGACACCACCACCATGATGACGGTGACCAACTCGAAGACGTTGGGACAGGTAACGGCTCACCCCGGCCACGCTGAAGTCGGTGACCTCGTCATCACCGTTGACCGCTGACGCCGTCACTGTTTACAGAAAGGGCATCTCTCATGGCTGCGGATATGAAGGTTCTGCGCGTGTTCAACAACAACGTTGTCCTCGCACAGTCGGCTCATGGTGAGGTCATCCTCACCGGCCGCGGCCTAGGGTTTCACACCCGACCGGGGGACACGGTGGACCGGGCGTCGATCGCTCAGACCTACGTGCCCACCGACGGGCGCGACCCGGACCACCTCGGCGCTCTCATCGCCGGTCTTCCCTTCGAGTACCTGGAGCTGTTGACCGCCGCCGGCATGGAGGTTGGCCTCAACGAGGCCACCCTGTCCAGCCCCACCACCATGATGGCGCTGGCGGACCACGTTCACTTCGCCGTGCAACGGTTGCACAGCGGGCTGGCCATCGAGTACCCCTTGCTCGCCGAGGTCACAACTCTCTACCCGGACGAATACCGCATCGCGGTGCAGCTATTGGCGCACCTCAACGACGCGTTCGTCAGCCGTGGTAGCCAGCCACTGCCCGAGGCTGAGGCCATTGCCTTGACGCTGCACCTGGTGACCGCCGGCTTCGCCTCCGGGGATTTGTCCTTCACCTACACCATGACTGGGGTGCTCCAGCAGCTCATCAGCACCGTCGAGGCCAGCCACGGCGTCACCCTGGACACGACGAGCGTTTCGGTGGGCCGCTTCATCACCCACCTTCGCTACCTCTTTGTGCGCATTCGCCAGCGCGAGCAGCTCGACGCCGACCACACGGTCATCGCCGACGCGATTGCTGCGACCCATCCCGAAGCGTTCCATACCGCTCAAACGTTGGCCACTATTTTGGAGTTGCGGCTGGGCGCTACTCTTAGTGGTGACGAAATCGCCTACCTTGCTTTGCACATCGGCCGCATGGTTGAGGCCGTGTGCGTGGCTCATCATCACACCACCCGTCGAAAGGACACCACCATGATTACCCGCACCGCCACCATCGGTTCCTCCGTGGGCCTGCACGCCCGCCCCGCGGCGCTGTTCGTCCAGGCTGTGGAAGACACCGGCTACGAGATCACCATCGCCCTCGACGGCGAAGAGGCCGTGGACGCCGACTCCGTGCTGGAGGTCATGACCCTCGGCGCCGGCCACGGTGACGTGGTCACCCTCGCCTGCGAAGACGAGGCGGCGGCCGGCGCGCTCGACGAGCTCGTCGCCCTGCTCGAGCGCGACCTGGATCAGGAGTAACGGTTCGCGATGACCACCCGTAAAGAACTCGCCGGCATCGGCGTGTCGGCAGGCGCGGCTGTGGCCCCCGTCGTGGTGCTGCAGCCGGCGCCGGGTGTCGACGCGAAGGAACCAGCCAGCGTCGATCCGGCAGCCGACATTGAGCGTGTCCGGCAGGCCATGGCCGCGGTCGCGGACGACCTGCGAGCCCGAGCCGCCGTCGCCAGCGACACCGGCCGTAAGGTTCTCGAGGCGACGGCTCAGCTTGCCACCGATAAGGGCCTGGTCAAGGCCGTGCTCAAGAAGCTCAAGGCCGGGTCCGGAGTGACCGCTGCGGTGCACGACGCCACCGAGGGTTACGCCACGCTCATGGCGAGTCTTGGCGGCTACATGGCGGAGCGGGTCACGGATCTGTACGACATCCGGGACCGCACCATCGCCCAGCTTCGCGGACTGCCCATGCCGGGGGTGCCGGCGCTGTCGGAACCGGCGATCGTGGTCGCTCACGACCTGGCCCCGGCCGATACCGCCGGGCTCAATCCCGCCACCGTCGTCGGCATCATCACCGCCGCCGGGGGTGTGACTAGCCACACCGCCATTCTTGCTGCCCAGTACGGCATCCCTGCCGTGGTGAAGGTTGATGGCGCTCTGGAATTGGCCACCGGTACACCGGTCGCCCTCGACGGCGGCAGCGGGCGCGTCGTCGCGAACCCCACCGACGCCGATATCGAGGAGATCGTCAGCCGGCAGCACCGCCGCGACGAGCTGGTCGCTCGCGCGTCGGGGTCGGGCGCCACCGCCGACGGAACCCCGATCAAGCTGCTCATCAACATCGGCAATGCCGACGACGCTGAGCAGGCAGCGGCCACCGACGCGCAGGGCACGGGACTATTCCGCACCGAATTCGTGTTCCTCAACCGCGCCACGGCACCGACGGTGGCAGAGCAGACCGAGGTGTACACCCGGGTGCTCGCCGCCTTCGGTTCGCAGCGCGTCGTCGTGCGCACCCTCGACGCCGGGGCCGACAAGCCACTAGCGTTCGCCACGCAGGAGCACGAGGACAACCCAGCTCTGGGCATCCGCGGTATTCGCTTGACGACCTCGAAGCCGGAGCTGCTTGCCTCCCAACTCGACGCGCTGGCTGCCGCCTACGAGGCCACCGGCCGGGCCGCCGACCTGCGGATCATGGCGCCGATGATCGCCACCGTGGAGGAGGCCCGCGCCTTCGCCGAGCAGGTCCGTTCCCGCAACCTGCCGTGCGTGGGCGTCATGATCGAGGTTCCGGGTGCTGCGGTGCGAGCCCGGCACTTGCTGCGCGAGGTCGATTTCGCCTCCATTGGCACGAATGATCTCTCGCAGTACACCATGGCCGCCGACCGGATGCAGGGCGAGCTGGCAGTACTGCTCGACGTATGGCAACCGGCCCTGCTGGAACTCATCAAGGCCACCTGCGACGGCGGGCGCAGCGCCGATGCCCCCATCGGCGTGTGCGGGGAGGCCGGCGGTGACCCGTTGCTGGCCCTGGTACTAGTCGGCCTGGGCGTGAGCTCTCTGTCCATGGCTGCTGGCAAGCTTCCGGCAGTTCGGGCCGCGCTGAGCTTGCACGACCTGCCCGCCTGCCAGGCGATGGCCGAGGCAGCGCTTGCTGCTGACACCGCTGCCGGCGCCCGCGAGGCAGTTCTAGCACTGGCTGACCCGGCACTGGTCGCGGCGCTGTAGCCCGGGAGCGACGTCGTGCCCGAGGGCGATTCCGTCTACCAGCTCTCCCGCCGGTTGCAGTTCATGACCGGCCGGGAGGTGGTGGGCACGAGCATTCGGGTGCCCCGCTTCGCCCTGGAACGCTTTGACGGCAAGACCTGCCAGCGGGTGTGGCCCTACGGCAAGCACCTGTTCATGCAGTTCGACGACCGGATCCTGCACACGCACCTCAAAATGGAGGGCACGTGGGGGATGCATCTGGTGGGGGATAGGTGGCGCAAACCCGCTCACACGGCACGCGTTGTCCTTCAGCTCACCGGCGCGCCCCACCCTCGCCCGATCGAGGTGGTGGGGTACTCGCTGGGCTTCGTGCGTGTCTTCGGTGCCGACGGCTACCACAGCGCCATCGCCGACCTGGGGCCGGATATTCTCGCCGACGATTGGGAATCCGAGGGCTTTGCCGAGGCCGTGCGCAGAGTCGAGGCCAGGCCGCGTCGAACCATCGGCCAGGCGTTGCTGGATCAGGGCAACGTGGCTGGATTGGGCAATGAATACCGCGCAGAGATCTGCTTCCTAGCCGGAGTGCGCCCCACCACCGCCGTCGGGGAGGTGGATGTGCCTGGCATCCTGCGATTGGCACGGCGGTTGATCTGGGCTAACCGGCTCTCCCCGGTGCGGGTGACGACGGGGATCAAGCGCGCAGGGGAGACGTCCTACGTGTTCGGCCGCAATCGCAAGCCGTGCCGGCGCTGCCGGACCCCGATCGAGAAGGGGATGCTCGGCGGGGTGGAAGACCTCGAACGAGTGATTTGGTGGTGCCCGGTCTGCCAGCGCTAACGCGCGGGGGAGGGTAACGGTTCCCGACCGACTACCGGGCGCTGCAATTCATGGAGGCGTGCTACCGCGCCGGCATTCGCATTCCCGACGATGTCTCTGTGACCGGCATCGACGGCATTTTCTGGGACCTGCACCATGTGGGGCTGTCCACGGTGCGCCTACCCATCGACCAAGTGGCGGCCCGAGCCGCGCAGGTCATGGGGGAGCGCCTCGAAGAACCACGCCGTCCCATCACCCACGAAACCATCGCTGGGGCTCTGCGGCCGGGAGCGTCGCTGGCCGCCCCCCACCATCCACCCCGGTAGATTCCCCGCGCCTACACTGAGAGGCTATGAGCTCCCACGAGCAGCAGCCCGCCTGGTCTGGTGGTATCGATGCGGACCGTTATTGGGACGCCTCCGGGCTGAGCTGCGCCCAGCTCCTCGTGAGGCTTAATCGTCTATTCGCCACGGAATTGCTCCCCGGCCAAACTTTGCTTTTCCGCGCCACCAGCGAGGCGGTGTTCATGGACATCGAGGCCTGGTGCGGATTGACCGGTCACGAGCTTCTCCACGAGAATCCACCCATTTTTGTTATCAGGAAGAAGGACTAAGCCATGTCAGCAACCGGCAAGTTCTGCGTCAGCATCACCCACGGACCGAGCGATACGGATAAGGCGTCGATGGGATTCCACCTCGCTGCCACCGCAGCGGCGTCCCAGCAGCAGACATTGGTGTTTCTGTCCTGCGATGCGGTCAACCTCGTTGTTCGCGGGGGTGCCGACGACATCCACGAGCCCGGCTTCGCGCCGATGACCGAGCTCATCTCCTCCTTCGTCGAGGCCGGCGGCACCATCTACGCGTGCAAGACGTGCACGGACAAGCGCGGCTACGCTCAGGACGACCTCATTGAGGAGGCCACCATCGTCGGCGGGGTGAAGCTTGTGGAGTTCCTTGCCGACGGCACCCCGTGCGTCAGCTTCTAAAACGACGCTAGAGCCCGAACGCTCCGCCGTGGATGAGAATCGCGCAGCCGAGGACGATGAGGACGAGCGGGAACAGGACCCGCTCCCACCTCTCGAGTGCTTCGTCGATCCCGGGCCGCGTCGCCACGAATTTCGCGGCCGCGACTAACACCGCCACCATGAGCAAGAAGGTGACGCAATACAGCGCGACGGTGCGCGCACCCACGCTGAGAAACACCGGCACGTACACCCCGATGTTGTCGCCGCCATTGGCGAAGGTCACCGCCGCGACGACGAGGGGAGCGACCTTCGTGCCGTCGCCGAGCTCGTCGTCGTCCTCGCCACGCCACGCCTGCCACGCCGCGCGGATCCCCAGCACCAGGGGAATGAGGCCGAAATAGGGGATCGCGGAGGAGGGCAGGGCCCAGTGTGCACCGAGGGTGGCGAGCAGCGCCGCGGCAAGGATGGCGACGAAGCCCACGTATTGGCCGACGGCGATGCGTCGCGTCGTGCCGGGACGGCCCGCCCCGCGGGCGAAGAACAACGCCAACACGACGATGTCGTCAATATTGGTCACGGCAAACAGGCCGATGGCCTGCACAACAGTTGCCAGCATCAGCGCGACCGCCTCAGGAACATCGTCCGGACCCTAGTGGGGATCACGGTGGTGGCGGCCGCCGGACTGGCGTGCCTGTGCGCGGGCTCGGTCGGCGTTGCGCTTGGCGTCCTCGGTGGCCGCCTTACGTCGGCGGGCGCGCAGCAGCAGCCAGACGAAAGCAGCCACCAGGATAAGGGCAATGATGACGTAGACGACGTTGGAGTACTCGCCGACGTACTTCTCCACCAGGGTGTAGGATTCGCCCAGCCACACGCCCAGGGCGATGAGCAGCAGGTTCCAGCCGGCGGAACCCAGCGTGGTCCACAGCGAGAACTTCCAGATCGGCATCCGGTCAATGCCCGCCGGAATGGAGATGAGCGAACGCACGCCCGGGATGAAGCGGCCGAAGAACACCGACGCGGGCCCGTACTTATCGAACCAGTGCAGGGCCTTATCCACGTCCGACGGCTCCACCAGCCACATCCAGTCCGCGATGCGGCGCAGCCGCTCGGCACCTACCGCCGCGCCGACGCCGTACAGCGCGAGAGCACCGACGACGGAGCCGATCGTCGCCCAGATAAAGGTGGCGACGAAGCTGAGCGAGCCCTGGGAGACCGTGAAACCGGCCAGCGGGAGGACCACCTCGGAGGGAATCGGCGGGAAAAGGTTCTCCAAAAGGATGGCGATGCCCACGCCGGGGGCGCCGAGCACCTCCATGAGGTGCACGATCTTGTCAACGATTGCTTCCACGAGCGAGGTGCCTTCCTGTGTTGTTGGGGCGACGTGCGCCAGAAGATCAAACGACTACCTTAGGGGATATGAACCTCCTACTCAACATCATTTGGTTTATTTTCGGCGGGTTCTTCCTCGCTCTCGGCTACGTTCTCTTCGGCATCCTCGCGTGCGTGTTCATCGTCACCATCCCCGCTGGCGTCGCCAGCTTCCGGATGGCCAGTTACGCCATCTGGCCCTTCGGGCGCACCGTCGTCGAACCCGTGGAAGGCGTCGGCAGCTTGTCGACGGTGAGCAACATCATCTGGTTCATCGTCGCCGGGCTGTGGCTGGTCATCGGGCACCTGTCCACCGCCGCGGTGCAGTTCGTGACGATTATCGGCATCCCGCTGGCCATCGCGAACATCAAGATGATTCCGGTGACGTGCTTCCCCTTCGGCCGTCGCGTGGTCAGCAGCGACGCCATCCCCTACGGGTGGCGGCCCATGGTCAACCCCGACGCGCTCCCGCAGGAAATGCGCCCCCGGCGCTAGGCACAGGCCTTAGTAACACCGGGGGCGGTAGCGACAACTTCGCAGGTTAGCGCTTCGAGCGGTACCAGGAGATGAGCTCATCGGTGGAGGAGTCACCAGTATCGGGGGCCACCTCGCCAGCGACGGCCGGGGCCAGGTCATTAGCCTGCTGCTTGCCCAGCTCCACACCCCACTGATCGAAGGAGTTGATGTCCCAGATCACGCCCTGGACGAAGGTGATGTGCTCATACAGGGCAATGAGCGCGCCGAGGGTGAAGGGGGTCAGCTCCTCGGCGAGGATGGTCGTGGTGGGGCGGTTGCCCGGCATGACCTTGTGCGGCGCCAACTCGTCGGACACGCCCTCGGCCTTGATCTCGTCGACCGTCTTGCCGAAGGCCAGGACCTTGGTCTGGGCGAAGAAGTTGCCCATGAGCAGGTCGTGCATGCTGCCCTCGCCGGTGGCGGTGGGCATGTCGCCCTTCGGGCGGGCGAAGCCAATGAAGTCCGCCGGGATGAGCTTGGTGCCCTGGTGGATGAGCTGGAAGAAGGCGTGCTGGCCGTTGGTGCCCGGCTCGCCCCAGTAAATCTCACCGGACTGGGTGGACACGGCGGTGCCGTCGCGGCGCACGGACTTACCGTTGGACTCCATGGTCAGCTGCTGCAGGTAGGCGGCGAAGCGGGCCAGGTCCTGAGAGTAGGGCAGAACCGCGTGGGTCTGGGCGCCGTGGAAGTTGGTGTACCACACGCCGAGCAGGCCCATGAGCACCGGAACATTCTTCTCAAACTCGGTGGTGCGGAAGTGCTCGTCCATCGCGTGGAAGCCCTCAAGCATCTGCATGAACTCATTGCCGCCGATGATCGCCATGAGCGACAGGCCGATAGCGGAGTCCATGGAGTAGCGGCCGCCCACCCACTCCCAGAAGGGGAACATGTTCTTGGTGTCGATGCCGAAGGCAGCCACCTTCTCGGCGTTGGTGGACACCGCCACGAAGTGCTTCGCAACGGCAGACTCGTCGCCGTCGAACTTCTCCAGCAGCCAGCGCTTCGCGGCGTGCGCGTTGGCCAGGGTCTCCTGGGTAGTAAAGGTCTTCGAGGACACCACGAAGAGGGTGGACTCCGGATCGAGGCCGTCGAGCACGCTGATCATGTCCGCCGGGTCCACGTTGGAGACGAATTCGCCGGTGATGCCGGCGGTGGAGTAGCTGCGCAGCGCCTTCGCCGCCATCGCGGGGCCCAGGTCAGAACCGCCGATACCAATGTTGACGATCTTCTTGATGGTGTGCCCGGTGTGGCCCAGCCACTCGCCGGAACGCAGCGCGTGGGTGAAATCACGCATCCGACCAAGGACCTCGTGAACGTCGGCGGCGACGTCCTGTCCGTCTACCTGGAGATCCTCATCAACGGGAATACGCAGGGCGGTGTGCAGCACCGCACGATCCTCGGTGTTGTTGATGTGCTCGCCACCGAACATCGCCGCGCGGCGGCCTTCCACGTCGGCGGCCTTCGCAACCTCGATGAGGGCCGCGAGAACCTCCGCGTCGATGAGGTTCTTCGACAGGTCCACGTGCAGGCCGGCGGCGTCGAACGTCAGCTTCGAGGCGCGCTGCGGGTCCGCGGCGAAAAGCTCGCGGAGGTTGAGGTCCAACTTGGACTCGAACAGGGTGGAAAGGTTCTGCCAGGCGTCGGTCGTGGTGATATCTGCCATGAGAGATACACGCTCCTTTAGGGCTGGTTGTGCGAATAGTCGTATATCCCAATGTAGTCCGAAAGGCTGACAATGGGCCTGGGTTTTACACTGCGTCACCCCAACGAGACCGAAAAGGTGTGAGGTGGGTGACATTTCCTCAGGTCGCCGGTACAACGGGGATATGACCACATCGTCCTCGTCCTTCGACCTTGACTCCCTGCTCACCCGCGTTCCGCGTGGACTGTTCATCGATGGCGATTTCGTTTCAGCTTCCGATGGCGCCACCTTCGACGTCCTTAATCCATCCGATGGCACCGTGCTCGCCGCCGTCGCCTCGGCGAGCCACGACGACGCCCGCCGCGCCCTCGACGTCGCCTGTCGCGCGCACACCGCGTGGGCACGCACCGCCACCCGCAGCCGTTCCGAGATCCTCTACCGCGCCTATGAACTGATCCACGACCACGCAGACGAGCTGGCCTACCTCCAATCCGCGGAGCTCGGCCGGGCTCTCGCCGATTCCTCCGCGGAAGTCACCTACGCCGCGGAGTTCTTCCGCTGGTTTGCCGAGGAGGCCGTGCGGGTGCGCGGGGACTACCGGCCAGCTCCGGGAGGTTCGGGCAGGATCGTGGTCACCCACGAACCCGTCGGCCCCTGTCTGGCGATTACTCCCTGGAACTTCCCGCTGGCGATGGGCGCGCGTAAGATCGCGCCGGCCCTCGCCGCCGGCTGCACCATGGTGCTCAAACCGGCGTCGAAGACCCCACTGACCATGCTCTTTCTCGCGCAGCTGCTGCGCGACGCCGGGCTGCCCGACGGGGTCCTTGCCGTCGTGCCCACCGCCACGTCGGCGGCGGTCTCGGACCTGCTCGACGACGCCCGCCTGCGGAAATTCACCTTCACCGGCTCCACCGCGGTAGGCCAGGAGCTGGCCGCCAAGGCAGCTCGCCACTCGATGAAGACCTCGTTGGAACTGGGCGGAAACGCGCCGTTTATCGTCGCGGAGGACGCTGACGTCGACGCTGCCGCCGAGGCCGTCGCCGTGGCGAAGATGCGCGGCGCGGGGCAGGTGTGCATCGCCGCGAACCGGTTCCTCGTTCACGAATCCATCAAGGATGCCTTCCTTACGCGGGCTATCGAACACCTCAAGAGCTACCGGATCGGCCGCGGCACGGACCCGGAGGCGGACTACGGAGCACTATCCGGGCAGGATCAAGTGGATAAGGTTCGAGAGCTCGTCGACGACGCCCTCGTCCACGGCGGCGTGCGCCACCTGGGCGACAGCTTCCCGGACGGCCTGCCGGAACAGGGGTGTTACTTCCCGGTCACCGTGCTCAGCGACTTCGACGCTGATGCCCGCATCAACGACGAAGAGATCTTCGGCCCCGTCCTCGCCGTGCGCACCTTCGCCGACGACGAGGAGGCGCTTCGGCTCGCCAACGCCACCAGCTACGGGCTGGCCGCCTACGTCTTCTCGGAGAACCTCGCGCACGCGCTCACACTCGCCGAAGGCGTAGAGGCGGGCATGGTGGCCGTCAATAGGGGAGCGCTGAGCGACGCGTCGGCGCCCTTCGGCGGGGTCAAACAATCGGGACTCGGCCGGGAGGGTGGATTCGAAGGCATCCACGAATACTTGGAGCCGAAGTACATCGCGCTGCCCTAGTTAGGGCAGCAGTGGCGTCAGTGGCCGAGGCGGCCGCGTCCCAACCTCAAAAGGATTCCGGCGAGGTTGGGCCCTTCGTCGCCGAGCTCATCACGGAACTGGTTGATGATAGCCACTTCCCGATTGTGGACTAGGCGGGTGCCACCCGAGCCCATGCGGGTCTTGCCGATCGCCTTGGCAACCTCGGTGCGGCGCTTCACCGCGTCGAGGATGACCCGGTTGAGGCGATCGATCTCCAGCCGATACTGCTGGATCTCCGCATCCGATAGCGGATCATCCGTACCCGTTGGCATGCGCACCTCAAAGTCATTGGTCATGCGCTCGATTCTGCCACGACCCCGCCCCGTGGGGGAGAGTCGTGGCCTAAGGCGCTAGGTTGGCACCATGAGCATCGTCAAGATCAACGCCATCACTGTCCCCGAAGGCTCCGGCGACGTCCTGGAGCAACGCTTCGCCGCCCGCAAGCACGCCATCGACTCCCAGCCCGGTTTCGAGGGCTTCCAGCTGCTGCGCCCGGTCAAGGGCGAGGACCGCTACTTTGTGGTCACTCGCTGGGCAGATCAGGCGTCGTACGACGCGTGGTGGGCCGGCGAAGGCCGGGCGGCACACGCCCACGGCTCCGACGGCGCCGACGGTCAGCCCGCCCGCCGGCCGGTGTCGATGAAGGCTGAGTTGCTGGAGTTCGACGTCGTCCTGGACTCCCTCGACCAGTCCTAAACCATTCGAACATCCGTCGCTGGCCCACGGCTTCGTGTGCGGGCTGCGTAGTAGGTTGTTAAGCACTATGGCTACTTCCCACGCAGATCTCATCCAGGGCCTTAATCCCCAGCAGGCGGAGGCGGTCACGCACCTCGGGGCGCCGCTGCTCATCGTGGCGGGCGCCGGCTCGGGAAAGACCGCCGTGCTGACGCGGCGCATTGCCTTTCTCATCGCCACCAACGAAGTGGCGCCGTGGCAGATCCTCGCGATTACCTTTACGAATAAGGCCGCGGCGGAGATGCGGGAGCGGGTGGCGGCGCTCGTCGGTGAGCAGGCGGAACGGATGTGGGTAGCCACCTTCCACTCCGTGTGCGTGCGTATCCTGCGTCAACAAGCCCAGCTGGTCCCGGGCCTGAATACCAATTTCACGATCTACGACGCGGATGACTCCCGCCGGCTTTTGAGCATGATTGCCAAAGAGGCCTCCCTCGACCTCAAGAAGTTCACCCCTCGGGCGTTGGCGAATGGGATTTCCCAGTACAAAAACGAGTTGGTGAGCCCGGCGTCGGCCAGCGAGGCGGCACAGCAGACCCGCAACCCCTATGAGAACACGGTCGCGGAGGTGTATGCCGAGTACCAAAAGCGGCTGCGGGCGGCGAACGCGGTGGACTTCGACGACCTCATCGGCGAGGTCGTGCGGATCTTCCAGGAACATCCGCAGGTGGCGGAGTACTACCGACGGCGGTTCCGGCACGTGCTCATCGACGAGTATCAGGACACCAATCATGCGCAGTACCAATTGGTGCGCACCCTCGTCGGCGACGGCGCCTCGGCCAGCAACCTGTGCGTTGTTGGCGACTCGGATCAGTCCATCTACGCGTTCCGCGGAGCAACCATCCGCAACATTGAGGAATTCGAACGCGACTACCCACACGCGCGCACCATCTTGCTGGAACAAAACTATCGCTCCACCCAGACGATCCTCGACGCCGCGAATGCCGTCATTTCCCAAAACGACGGACGTCGAGAGAAAAACCTGTGGACCGAGCACGGCCAGGGCCACAAGATCGTCGGCTACGTCGCGGATAATGAACACGACGAGGCCCGGTTCATCGCCGAGGAAATCGACCGCCTTACCGATCACGGGCGCAGTTATAACGACATCGCCATCATGTACCGCACAAACAACGCCTCCCGCGCGCTGGAGGATATCTTTCTGCGCACCGGCATCGCCTACAAGGTGGTCGGCGGAACCCGCTTCTACGAACGACGCGAAATCCGTGACATGATCGCCTACCTGCGTATCCTCGACAACCCGGAGGATACGGTGAGCCTGCGTCGTATCGTTAACGTGCCCAAGCGGGCGATCGGTGACAAGGCGCAGGCCGTCGTCGCCCTGCACGCCGACAATCATGGAATCTCCTTCGGCTCGGCACTGCGCGACGCCGCTGCCGGGGAGGTTGCCGGGCTCAACACCCGCGCGCGCAACGCCATCGGCCGCTTCCTCGAGCTCGTCGACGGGCTTCGCCACCGTATGGATTCTCATCGCAACGAAGCCACCGGCATGCCGGATCTGGGCGAGCTCATTGCCGACGTACTTGATACCACGGGGTACCGCGCCGAGCTTGAGGCGTCGAACGATCCGCAGGACGGCGCCCGCCTGGAAAACCTCAACGAGCTGGTGTCGGTCGCGCGCGAGTTTTCCTCCGAAGCCGCTAACCAGATCGCCTACGCGGAGATGGACGGCGGAGAATTCGAGCCGGAGGAAGGAGAGGCACTACCCGGTTCCCTCCAGGCCTTCCTGGAGCGAGTGTCGCTGGTGGCGGATGCGGATCAAATCCCCGAGCACGACCAGGGTGTGGTCACGCTCATGACGCTGCACACCGCGAAGGGCCTGGAGTTCCCCGTGGTGTTCCTCACCGGCTGGGAGGACGGCCAATTCCCCCACCTGCGTTCGCTGGGGGACCCGAAGGAGCTCTCCGAAGAGCGACGCCTGGCGTACGTGGGCATCACCCGCGCCCGGGAACAGCTTTATCTCACTCGGGCGCTGCTGCGCTCATCGTGGGGCTCGGCGGTGACTAATCCAGCTAGCCGTTTCCTCAGCGAGATTCCCGAGCATCTTGTGGAGTGGCGTCGCCTCGAGCCGGAACCTGCAGAGGCAGACGTCTGGGGCACCGCAGCGTGGCCGGGCGGCGGTACGCGCTACGCAGCCGGTGCCGAGCGACAGCGACGCTTCACCCCGCGGCGAGCCGACGTGACCCGGGCACCCCGGGCGGGCGCTGCCCGGTTGTCGCTGTCGGTGGGGGACCGCGTCAACCACGAGAAGTATGGCCTGGGCAAGGTCACCGAGATGTCGGTGGTGGCAGGCAAAGACTTCGCCACGATCGACTTCGGCCGGGCCGGTGTGGTTCGGCTCATGGTGATGCCGAACCTGCCCATGGAGAAGCTCTAGGGCTCGTGGCGGAAACCGAGGCTACGCCTGCAGCGCAGCCTCCATGGAGATGCCCTGCTGCTTAAACCAAGGGACAGGGTCGACGGCGGTGGTGCCATCGGGGCGGATCTCGAAGTGCAGGTGCGGGCCGGTGGAGCGGCCCTCGTTGCCGATGTACGCGATGACCTGGCCGGCTTCGACGCGCTGGCCGACGGAGACGTCCCACTGCGCCATGTGTCCGTAAACGGACTTCTCACCACCGTCGTGCTTGATGACAACCCAGTTGCCGAAGCCGGAGGCGGGCCCGGTGGCGATGACGGTGCCGTCCATGACGGCGCGGATGGGCGTGCCGATGGGGTTGGCGATGTCGATGCCGTAGTGGAAGCGGCCCCAGCGAGGGCCGAACCCGGAGGTGAAACGGCCGGTCGTGGGGAAGACGACGGTCCGGCCGTCGGCGGTCTGACCGATGTTGGCGGGGCGGTCGTTAGCGATGGCGAGGGCCTCGTTCTCCTCGTCGACCTCGTCGCGCTCGATGGTGGCCTCGGACTCGGTGGGGGTCACGCTGCGGTAGTCGGTAGCAGTCTCAGCGGCGCTCGGCGAGGTCTGGTTAGCAGAGCTCGGGGAATCCGAGTACGCACTCGTCGGCGTGGACGGCGAGGAAGGGGCAGAAGGTGCGCCGGGGCCGTCGGCCTGAGAGACGTTGATGGCGGCGGCGATGCCGGCAGCACCGCTGACAAGGTCGTTAGCGGTGATGCCGGAGGGGGATTCGGACGCGGTCTGGAGGTCCTGGGCCGCCTCTGCGACGGCTCCGAGGTCGATGGTGATGTCCTGGGCCGACGCGGCCGCAGGGTTGGTGATGACGCCGAGGCCGACGGCCGTAGCGGCGACGCTACCGGTGAGGCGGCGGGTGGTCAGGGTGCGTTTCATGAAGAGATCAGAATCCTTGCCAGTTACTGGTGTTAATAATGTGGCCAGTGTGGCGACACGTTAAGTGAATCTAGCGTCTCCACCGGCAGATTTCAACAGCTCGAACCCTTCACAAGTGTCTATGAGCGCCCGTGGTGGTGACGGTGTGTGGGCATAGCAAAACCCCTTCTCGCAGGAACTGCGAGAAGGGGGAGATACGAGAGAAGGGGGGAGATACGAGAGAAGGGGAGCGCGGCGGCTTACAGCCCGATGCCGCGCGCGGCGAGCCACGGAGCCGGATCGACGGCGCCCATGCCGGCCGGGTGAATCTCGAAGTGCAGGTGCGGGCCCGTGGAGAAACCGCGGCTACCCATACCGGCGATGAGCTGGCCGGCGGCAACCCGCTGGCCGACACCAACGTTGAGGGTTTCCATGTGTCCGTACACGCTCACCGAACCGTCGTCGTGCAGGATCCGGATCCACTGGCCGTAGCCCTGAGCCGGACCAGAGTCGATGACGGTGCCGTCCATGACCGCGAAGATCGGGGTACCCACGGCGTTAGCGATATCGATGCCGGCGTGCATGGCGCCCCAGCGCATGCCGAAGCCGGAGCTCAAAATGCCGTTGGCAGGTTTGGCCACCTTGCCGCCGGCGAAGCTCGACAGCTGGGCAGCCGGATCGACGCTGGAGAACGCGAGGGAGTGCTCCGTGGCGGCGTCGATGGCCTTGGTCAGCTGCAGGTCCAAGCCGGCGACGGGCTTGTACTCGGCCAGAGCCAGGGTCTGCGGGGCGGAGCTGCCAGCGGGAATGGCGTCGGTCAGGCCGGTGAGCTCGATCTGCGGGGCAACGGTCCCGGCCTGTGCCGGGGTCTCGGCGGTTGCGATAGCGGCGCCGGCGCCGGCCACGGTGGCAGAGGTGATGGCAACAAAGGCAACGCGGCCAGTGGTGGACTGCAGCGTGCTGGACTTGCGATGCTTTCCAGCTACCTGGCACTGGCTGCTCTTGCCCATGAGGTGTGTCCCCTTCTAGCGCGTTAGTGTCACCTGCTCTGTGATGGAGCCGTGACCATCTCGTTATCTACGAAGAGTCACAGTAGTGTCTCGGACGCGTGTGTGCAAGTAATACGAGCACTTTCTTTGCGTCGCCAGAAAACCAGTGTGGACTGACACAACTGAACCCATGACCGGAAGTATCGTAGCGCGCCGGAGCAGGTGCGCAAACCCGTCGGCCCTTCGTGGCACAGTAGTACTCGATGAGCACTAACACCAGCCCCAAATCCCGACTGTCGCGCCGCAGTACCGTCCGCCGGAATCAGGCCCGCGCAGGAGGCGACGCCACCGCCGCCGGCGCCCGCCCCACCACCATCGCGGGCAAGCTCAAGCGTTACCTGCCTGCCGTGGGCCTAGCGGTCGCGGGCCTCCTCATCGCTTTGCTTGTCCTCGTCGGCGCCGTCGCCATCGTCACCCGTCCGACCGCGGCCACCGTCCCGGCGGCCCTCGGCCAGCTATGGCTGCTGGCCCATGCCGTGCCCATCACCGTCGACGGCACGACGGTTGGCGTGCTGCCGCTGACCTTCCCGCTCATCGTCATCGTCGTCATGGCCCAGCGGGTGCGGACCATCGTTCGAGCCAAGGTGAGCGTCGTCGACCTTGCGGTTATCTTCGCTTGCGTCCTGATCCTGCCCTTGGTGCTCAGCATCGCTGCCTGGGCGCTCTTGGATGCTCGTCCGGGTGACTTACCCGTCACGGCGCCGCTATTGGCGATTGTGGTGGGACGAACCCTGCTCATTCACCTCATTGCTGCGGTGTGGGGCGTCGGCGGTCCGCTCACCCGTGCGGTGGCCCAGCGCTACGGTCTACCTGGCGACGTCGTGGACGGCTGGCTCGACGCGACTCGCTTCCTGCGCTGGTTGAGCCTGGCGGGATTGGTGTTTCTTGTTGTCCTTGCTGCCGTGAACTACCAGCAGCAGATCGATGCCTTCCACGCCTACCCGAAGCTGAGCGCCGGGGCGGTTGCCGGCGTGATTGCGGTCACGCTTGCTTACCTACCCAACGCGATCGTCGGTGGGGTCAGCGTTCTGCTCGGAGGGGACGTGACCATCGGTCCGGCGATGGTGTCGCTGTTCGGTATTCATCTGGTGGCGTTGCCGCCGATGCCCCTGTTCGCGCTGATCCCCGCCTCGGTGCCGTCGTTCGCGTCAGTCCTTGCCTTGATCTCTGCACTGGTGGCGGCATGGGTCGCTGCCTCGGTTCGGCCGGGATTCGTGCGCGCTGTCAGCGCGGGAGTCGGCGCGGCAGTCATGTGGATGGCGGTGAGCTACCTCGCCTCTGGGGTGATGGGGGAGTACGGCTGGACCGGCCCCACGTGGTGGCTTGCCCCAGCACTTGCCGGCGCGTGGTGCGGCGGGTTGGCGCTCGCCGCAGCGCTGGGCTTGGTGCTGTCACAGCGGCTGCGAGGACCGGGCACATTTATCGAGCAGCCGACAAATCACGAACCGGCGCCTGAAGCCAGCACTGACACCGACGACGGTGTCGTCGACGGCGTTGAGCAGCCAGCAGAAGAAGCGCCGCAGAAGAACGCGGGCGACGACGCTGACGCCGACGAGGACGCCGAGGAACAGGCTGACGCCACGTCGGTCGAGGCCGGGCCCGCCACCGTCGCCACCGACGACGCCACCGACGAGGACGCCGACGAGCCTGCAAAGGCAGACGCCACCGACGAGGACGCCGACGAGCCTGCAAAGGCAGACGAGGCGGACGAGGACGCGCCGAGGGAACCGGAAGAACCAACGACGGCGGACGAATCCCACGACGATAAGCCCGCCGGCTAAGGTGTAGTGCGTGGTCTCACCGTTGACGTCGAATGATCCGTCCCCAACTGATCCCGCCCAGGTCGCCGGCCAGCCGACGCGCGTCGTCGTCCTAGCCTCCGGTTCGGGCACGCTCCTCCAAGCCATCCTCGACCACCAGGACGAGCGCTATCGCGTCGTCTCGGTCATCGCGGACGTGCCTTGCGAGGCGCTGCAACGCGCCGAGCGGGCCGGTATTCCCGCGCACCGCGTCGCCCTCGGGGAAGACCGTGGGGAATGGAACCGTCGCCTCGCCGATACTGTTGCAGCGGCCGCCCCGGACCTCGTGGTGTCAGCCGGGTTCATGAAGATCCTGGGCCCCGCCTTCCTTGACCGCTTCGAAGGCGTCACGATCAACACCCATCCGGCGTTGCTGCCGTCGTTTCCTGGCGCCCACGCGGTGCGTGACGCCCTTGCCTACGGCGTGAAGGTCACCGGCTCCACGGTGCACTTTGTGGATGGTGGCGTCGACACGGGCCGGATCATCGCCCAGGAAGCAGTGGCGGTTCACGGTAGCGACGATGAGGCCACGCTGCATGAGCGCATCAAATCCGTCGAGCGACGCCTCATTGTGGAGGTGCTGCGCACAGCGGTAGTGGATAAGGACACCAGAAAGGTACACATCGACCATGAGTGACGAGCGCAAGCCCATCAAGCGCGCTTTAGTGAGCGTCTTCGACAAGACCGGTTTGGAGGAATTGGCGTCGGCACTGCACGAGGCCGGCGTCGAGATTGTCTCCACGGGATCGACTGCTCGAGTGATCGCTGAGACCGGCGCCCCCGTGACCGAGGTGTCCCAGCTCACCGGGTTCCCCGAGTGCCTGGAAGGGCGCGTGAAGACGCTGCACCCGCGCGTGCACGCCGGGATTCTCGCCGATACCCGCAAGGCCGATCACCTGAACCAGCTCGCGGAGCTGGGCATCGACGCCTTCGAACTCGTCGTGGTGAACCTGTACCCCTTCGAGGACACCGTGGCGTCCGGGGCCGACTTCGACGCCTGCGTGGAGCAGATCGACATCGGCGGGCCGTCGATGGTTCGCGCCGCCGCGAAGAACCACCCGTCGGTGGCGGTGGTGACGAATCCGGCCGGCTACGCTGACATTGCCAACGCCCTCAAGGAGGGTGGTTTCACCCTGGAGCAGCGTCGTCGGCTGGCCGCTGAGGCCTTCGCCCACACCGCCCGCTACGACGCTGCGGTGTCCGCCTGGTTCGCTGAGCAGCTGGGCACCGAGGCCGACGAGGCCGGCGCAGAGGACGTAGCCGACGCAGAGTTCGCCTCCCGGCCGCTGCGTTACGGCGAGAACCCCCACCAGAGCGCCCACTTGCTGCCCAACGGGGAGCCGGGCATTGCCGCGGCCACCCAGCTGCACGGCAAGGAGATGAGTTACAACAACTACCAGGACGGGGACGCCGCGTGGCGCGCCGCGTGGGACCACGACCGTCCCTGTGTGGCCATCATCAAGCATGCGAACCCGTGCGGTATCGCGGTGTCGGAGGAGTCCATCGCCGACGCTCACCGCAAGGCCCACGCCTGCGACCCGCTCAGCGCCTACGGCGGCGTCATCGCGTCCAACCGGGAAGTGACCGCTGAGATGGCGGACACGGTCAAGGACATCTTCACCGAGGTCATCATCGCCCCGTCCTACACCGACGAGGCGCTGGAGCTGCTCAAGACGAAGAAGAACCTGCGCGTGCTCGTCGCCGAGCGCCCCGAGATGAGCTACGAAACCCGTCAGATCTCCGGCGGCACCCTGGTGCAGGAGCGCGACTCCTTCCAGGCCGAGGGCGACGACCCTGCGAATTGGCGTCTCGTAGCCGGCGAGGCGGCCGACGACGCCCTTCTCGCCGAGTTGGAGTTCGCGTGGCGATCCGTGCGCTGCGTGAAGTCTAACGCCATCCTCATCGCCCGCGACGGCGGCACCGTCGGCGTGGGTATGGGTCAGGTCAACCGCGTGGACTCCGCGAAGCTAGCCGTGGAACGCGCGAACACCCTGGCCGGTGACGTGCGCCGTACTGACGGTGCGGTGGCCGCTTCCGATGCTTTCTTCCCCTTCGCTGACGGCTTCGAGGTTCTCGCCGCCGCCGGCGTCACGGCGGTCGTCCAGCCGGGCGGCTCCATCCGCGATGAAGAGGTCATCGAGGCCGCAAAGAAGGCCGGCGTCACCATGTACCTCACCGGGGCACGCCACTTCGCGCACTAAACGGAGAGCCCACCTCTCAAAAGGGGTGGGCATCGGGGGCTGTCGTGCGTGACTAGGCCAGCAGCGCGAGGGTCCGCTGGACGCGGTCCTCGGGCAGGGGGGCGTGGAGAACGTCGAGCGTGGCATCGGCGACCATGATCGCCGTCGGGTGCAACGTGCCGACGGCGTCGGGGTTGACGCTGCCGTCGTTGCTGCGCATCTCCACCACGGCGAGTGAGAGGTAGAACGGCATGTCGAGGCGAGGATCGTCGACGCCGACGATTTCCTCCGCCAACTGCCGGAAGATCTTCTCCAACTCCTGCCGGGCGGTGTGATACTCGGTGAACTCGGGGGAATTGGCGATGGGCAGCTGGTAGAGCCGGCCCACATTCCACCGGCTAGCCAACAAGGCGTTAGCCTTCGCCGCCACGAGAGCCCACAGCCTCAGCTCCGCGGGCACGTCGGACTCGGCGAGGCGTTCGGCCAGGGTCAGTGCCGGCTCGACGGTGGATTGCAGCAGCGTGAGGAAGATCTCCGTCTTCGACGGGAAGTGGTAGTACAGCGACGCCTGCCGGATCCCGACCGCCTCCGCGATCTGGTGCGTGGAGGTCGTCGCAAAGCCCTGGCGGGTGAACAGCTCACTGGCGGCGTCGAGGATCTCCTCGCGGGCGGTGGAGCCCCGTCGTCGAGTGCTGTTCTTACGGGGGCGTCCTACGGTTCCGGCCACTACTCGGACTCGCTTTCGTCTACGGATACTTCATTGCGGGCGGCGACCATGCTCACGACGGCCGCGAGCGTGCGGGCTGCCTCCCCATAGGCGGAGCGCTGCAGCGCCGGCATGTCAGACCACGCCACCGCCTCATCTGACGTATGAGCCTTCCAGCGTAACAGGGCCAATTCCATGCCGGTACGCCGAGCCCGGAGAAGATCCTCCAGCTCAACGTCCGTGAGCACGCCGCGCGCGACGCCTTCGGAGAGGCGCTCACACGTGCCGACGACGGCCGCGGCCCGCTCACCGGCCGCCCAGCGGGCTAGATCCGCGATCGGCCGCAACAGCGCGGTCTGGGTGCGGATCACCACGGAGTCGTCCGGCCGGCCGTCGGCGGTGTGCATCGCCTCGGGGCGGTGGCGGACCACGTCTGCCCACGCGCTCGTGGGCGCAAACGCGGTGGCCACACCGGCGTCGAGCAGCGCCGGGGCATCGGGGGCGTCGACGCTGCGTCCTCGCCACCCGGTGGCGGCAAGCAGCTCGACGATCTCCCGGTTGCCGGCCGGTGCCGCCAGCCACTCGACGACGGTGGTGGGGGTCGCGTCGCCGCGGGCGAAGGCGCCGGTCACCTGAAGAGGAGCCCCGCTGAGCTCCACGACGGCGGGGCTGCGGACTACGTCACGCACCAGCTTGCTGAGCCAGCAGACCAACTCCGGCGGGTCAAACCGGTGGGCTAGGGCGTTGAGCAGCAGCTCCTGCGACTCCGCTAGAACCCCCTTCGCCGCAGCGAGGGAATCGCAGCGCGGCGCGAGCTCGCCGAGGTCCAAGAGTGATTCGTGCAAAGGCATGCTCCGTAGTCTACAAGCACAACAACAACGCCCCCTCCATCCCATTGCCTGGGAAAAAGGGGGCGGTTGTTTTCTTTTACCGCGTCACACAGTCAGCGGCAAAAGAGCGCTGTTGCGTACCTCGTCGCTGACGAATCTAGCGGCTGGTGAACGGCAGGAGAGCCATCTCGCGGGCGTTCTTCACCGCGGTGGCAACCTGACGCTGCTGCTGCGGGGTCAGGCCCGTGACGCGGCGGGAACGGATCTTGTGGCGATCAGAGATGAACAGACGAAGGGTCTTGATGTCCTTGTAGTCCACCTTCTCAATGCCCTCGGCCTTGAGCGGGTTCTTCTTCGGGCGACGCGACTGCTCGAGACGCGCCTTCTTGTGGTTAGTGCGCTTCATGAATGCAATCTCCCTCGTTTACCAGCTGGACTTACGGACGCCCGGCAGCTCACCGCGGTGAGCCATCTCGCGCATGCGGACACGGGACAGGCCGAACTTACGGAGGTAGCCGCGGGGGCGACCATCGTGGGAGTCGCGGTTGCGCACGCGGGACGGGGAGGCGTCGCGCGGCTGGCGGTTCAGCTCGAACTGCGCGTCGAGGCGATCCTCGTCGGAGGTGTTCGGGTTCTTGATGATGGCCTTGAGCTCAGCGCGACGCTCCGCGTAGCGGGCGACGATTTCCTTGCGCTTCTCGTTCTTGGCGATCTTGGACTTCTTCGCCATAGTTTATCGCTCCTCGCGGAATTCGACGTGCTTGCGGATGACCGGATCGTACTTCTTGAGGGTGATGCGGTCCGGGTTGTTGCGCTTGTTCTTGCGGGTGACGTAGGTGAAACCGGTGCCAGCCGTAGACTTCAGCTTGATGATCGGACGAATATCATTGCGTGCCATGGTTTAGACCTTCTCTCCCCGGGCGCGGATCTTGGCGACGACGGACTCGATGCCGTCGCGGTCGATGACCTTCAGGCCCTTGGCGGACACGGTCAGGGTGATGGTACGGCCCTCAGAGGGCAGGTAGAACCGCTTGCGCTGCACGTTGGGGTTCCAACGACGCGAGTGGCGGCGGTGCGAGTGCGAGACGGTCTTGCCGAACTTCGGCGTGCGTCCCGTGACCTGGCAAATAGCCGACATGGGTGCTTCTTTCTCTCTTGCCGCCCACGTCCGGACAGTGCGGAAGTGCCGCGCCAAGCCGAGGTGTGAGGGGTGGCTCGGGGCGCTGCCGCATCGCCAGTTGACGGGGCGTAAACGTATACTTTCGACAACAGCAAGGGGAAAGCTTACAGGGGCGGCGCTGGAATGCCTAATTCCGCTACGTCGGCCTGGTTTCGTGCGCGGGCGTCGGCCCGCGATTTCGTGGGCGTACGGGGGCTTCTGTATGCTTACCCGAGTTGTCTGCCGCCGCCGCATAGCGGTCGGGTGGCAGGCCCGAATAAGAGTAGCAACCCAACTCGAGCGCGATCGCCCGGCCCGCCGGCCTCTTGCCGGCTAGTGGTGCGGGGGAGACGACTCGTAGTTCAATCCTGAGGGACGCAGTTCATGAAGAAAGACATCCACCCCGACTACCACCCGGTAGTCTTCCAGGACGCCGGCACCGGCTTCAAGTTCCTGACCCGCTCCACCGCCCGCTCCGCGCGGACCATCGAGTGGGAGGACGGTAACGAATACCCGCTCATCGTCGTCGACGTCACCAGCGAGTCTCACCCGTTCTGGACTGGCGCTCAGCGCGTCATGGACACCGCCGGCCGCGTGGAGAAGTTCAACCAGCGCTTCGGTGCCATGGCCCGTCGCAAGAAGAAGACCCAGAAGTAAAGGAGGGTAGAAGACAATGGCAACTCCCAAGTTCAAGATGTCCCGCGCGAACACCCGCATGCGTCGTTCGCAGTGGAAGGCTAACAACGCCGCCCTCCAGGAGGTCACCATCGACGGCAAGACCGTGCGCATCCCGCGCCGCCTGGTCCGCGCCGCCAAGGAAGGCCTCATCGAGGTCGAGCAGTTCTAAGCTCGCAGTGACCCGTCACCGGCTGAGGTGATGGCTCAGATCGCCCCGCTACGTGTCATCGTGGCGGGGCTTTTCGCGACCTTGCGCTGACTGTTTTGATAAGCATCGGGCATAATTCAGCTATGAGGATTTTGGTCGTCGACGATGAACAATCGGTCCGAGAATCGCTGAGACGCTCACTAGGATTTAACGGATACACGGTGACCTTGGCGAAGGACGGGGTCGAGGCCCTGGCGGCCATCAACGATGCCACCCCCGATCTTGTGATCCTGGATGTGCTTATGCCGAAGGTCGACGGCCTGCAAGTCTGTCGCGAATTGCGCAGCACCGGCTTCGAGCGTCCCATCATCATGCTCACCGCGCGCGACGGGATCTCCGACCGAGTAGCCGGCCTTGACGCCGGGGCGGACGATTATCTGCCCAAGCCCTTCGCCCTGGAAGAACTCCTGGCTCGGGTGCGCTCACTGCTGCGCCGCGCTGCCACCGATTCCAGCGTTATGTCCCAAGACGTGGTGGAAGAGTTTGAGTACGAAGGCCTTCGGCTCAACCCCTACACTCGCGAGGTGAGACGCGGCAGGCGGCGCATCGAGCTCACCCGCACGGAGTTTTCGCTGCTTCAGTTCTTTATGCGCTACCCGAGGATTGTTCTGGAACGCCACCGCATCCTGGAAGAGGTGTGGGGGTATGACTTTGCCGGTTCCGGAAACGCTCTGGAGGTTTATATCGGCTACCTGCGCCGCAAAACTGAAGCCGGTGGTGAGGGCCGCCTCATCCACACCGTCCGCGGCGTGGGCTACGTCCTGCGTAAAGGCTCGTCTCGGTGAGACAGCGTTCCTTCTGGCGGCCGCTGTCCCGCTCGGACCTCTCCGACACCTTCCGGCACACGACGAGTGGTTCTCTGTGGTGGCGGATGTCCCTGCTGACCATCCTCATCGTTGTGGTTGCAGCTGGGGCGCAGACGCTCATGATTCTCATGGTGGCCGACGTGGTCCTCACCCGCGCCGTCGACGACGACCTGCGCGACCAGGCCGCCACCACCATGGCCTGGGCAGGGGAGACGAACGACCCCACCATTCTCAACGAGCACCTGAGCCAGTTCCATGTCCACAATCCCGGCTATGAGGTGTCCATCGTGGTGCCGGTCCAGCAGGTCAGCCTGGGCGACGTGGTGGTCCCCGCCACGGGGCAGTGGGAGCAGCTCGGAGAGTTGCGCGCAGCCTTAAGCACCTCGGGAGATAAGCGCGTCATCACCGTCGTCCGCGCCGACGGTTTCATGGTGTCCATGGCACGCGACCTCACGGCGATGAAAACGCTGAGATCCGGCCTGCATTTGGTGCTATTGGTCATATTCTTGCTGGCGGTGGCGTTGGCCTTCGTCGCCGGGTTTATCCTGTCCATCGCCGGGTTGCGCCCCCTGCGCGCCTTTGAACAAGAGGTGGTTAAGCTAACCGAGGACGGGCGCCTGCGGCCCGTGCCGGTGCGGGGCAACAATGAGGTCTCCCAGCTGACGAAGACCTTCAACCGGCTCGTGTATGCGCTCATCGACTCCCAACAGCGCCAAGCCCGGCTCGTGGCCGATGCCGGTCACGAGCTGAAAACCCCGTTGACGTCGATGCGCACGAACATTGAGCTTCTCATGATGGTGTCTCGCTCCCGCGATCCCTCCGTGCTATCGACCCGGGACCGCGAAGAGCTAGAAAACGATGTCATCAGCCAGCTCGAGGAGTTTTCCTCGCTCATTGGCGACCTGGTGGACCTCTCCCGGGTGGAATCCCACCGCGAGGAAGACCAGGGGGACGTGGGGATGGAGGAGATCATCGGCGAGGTCATCAACCGCATCCGACGCCGCCGCCCCGACGTCTCCTTTGTCATCGACACTGAGCCCTGGGTGGTCCACGGCGAAGCCCACTCCCTCAGCCGGGCGCTGACCAATCTGCTCGATAACGCCGCCAAGTGGTCGCCAGCAGGTGGGGACGTCACGCTACAGTTGCGGGCCATCAACGATGAGGAGGCGGAGCTGACCGTGACCGATCACGGTCCCGGGATCAGCGACGTCGACAAGCCACGGGTGTTTGATCGCTTCTACCGATCCCCGGAGGCGCGGGCGATGCCCGGTTCGGGTTTGGGCCTGGCCATCGTCCAGCAGGTCATCCATAACCACGGCGGCGCCATCACGGTGCTCGATGCCGACGGCGGCGGTACCGTCATGCGTGTGGTGCTGCCCGGGCACCTTCCCGGCGCCCACGAAGACATCGACGTACAGTAAACACACAGGTACTACCTGACACGTCAACAGTGCGCTGTCACGGCAGTGTCAGAACGAAAGTGCAAGGTATCAGCCATGACGAGTAATCCCTATACGCAGCAGCCGGGTACGCAGCCCACCACACCTCCTGACACCTCCCAGGAACCGCCGGCTGTCCCCGTGGCCAAGCGCGGCATAGGTACCGCCACCGTCGTTGCCCTCATGATAGGCAGTGGTGTGCTGGGCGGCGGGGTCGTCGCGGGCGCGCTGACCCTGGGTTCTCACACCCCGGAGGAACCCACGACGAACGTTGCCAACAGCCTCACCCAGCCGCCGGCCGACGCGCCGGCGGTGCCCGAAGGAAGCGTGGCCGAGGTGGCCCAAAAGGTCCTGCCGGCGGTGGTATCTATCCAGGTAGTTACCCAAAACGGCGGCGCCGAGGGCTCGGGCTCAATCATCTCACCGGACGGCTTTGTCCTCACCAACCACCACGTCGTGGCCGAGGGTGAGTCCGGGGCGAAGCTTCAGGTGCGCTTCAACGACGGGGCGACGGCACCGGCCACCTACGTCGCCTCCGACCCGGCGACGGACATCGGTGTCATCAAGATCGACGGCGCCAATAACCTACCGACTATTGGATTTGGTGACTCCGATCAGCTCATCGTCGGCCAGGAGGTGGTGGCCGTCGGCGCCCCGCTGGGGCTGTCAGGAACGGTGACCTCCGGCATCGTCTCTGCCTTAGAGCGCCCGGTGCGTGCCTCGCAAGGCGGCGGGGAGTCCTCGCTCATCGACGGCATCCAAACCGATGCCGCTATCAACCCCGGTAACTCCGGCGGCCCGCTGGTGGACATGAACGGCAACCTCGTCGGGATGAACTCGGTTATCGCCTCGCTGACGTCGCGCGCCGGGGGTCAGGCAGGCTCCATCGGCCTGGGCTTTGCCATTCCTGCCAACTTCGCGCAGCGGGTGGCCACCCAGCTCATCGAAGACGGGGAAGCCGTGCAGCCGCGTATCGGGGCGGCCGTCGATGCCCGCTCCCTCACCGACGGCGGCTTGATCGTCGACGTCGAACCCGGCGGCCCGGCCGAAGCCGCTGGTCTGCGCTCCGGCGACCTCATCACGAAGCTTAACGATCGCCACATCGAGTCCTCTGACGCGCTCATCGCCGCCATTCGCTCCCATGACTTCGGGGAGACGGTGGTTCTTGATGTCACCGACCCCGATACCGGCGAGACCCGCCAAGTAGAAGTGACACTCACCACCGAGTAAATTGATCGAGGACGACAGTGGCGACCTGGCACCGAGCAGGAGATGACGGGATGAATCACTCAGTAACGGAGTTGTCGCTCCGGGAGGACGACGGGCGGCTACGTGACCTGGAGGGTCCGGACGCGAACTACCTGCGCACCGCAGAGGAGGAGACCAAGGTTCGCTCCCACCGCCGCGCGCTTGCCGTTGTCATTGCCGATCATTGCCCGCTCGCCGGCCCGGACGCCGAGGCCATGGTGGCCGAGCTGCTGTCCGAGGCCAAGTTCGAGGTCGATGCGGTGGTTCGTGTCGCCTCGAAGAAGTCCCAGATCCGCAAGGCCATCGAGACCGCCGTCGTGGGTGGAGTCGATCTCGTGGTGACCATCGGCGGGGTGGGCGTGGGCCCGAGAGACAAGGCGCCGGAGGCGACCCGCCAGGTTCTCGACCAGATGGTGCCCGGGGTGGCGCAGGCCCTGCGCTCCTCCGGCCAGGCGTGCGGTGCCGTCGACGCCGCCTGTTCCCGCGGTATCTCGGGGATTTCCGGGCAAACCGTCGTCGTCAACCTCGCCGGCTCACGGGCCGCCGTGCGCGACGGCATGGCGACCCTGCCGCCTTTGGTCCACCACCTCATCGACCAACTCGGAAAGTACTGTGTCTGATCCGGTGGATCCGCAGGCGTCGGCCGGCCGGCCGCGGCGCCGTCGCCGGGCGTTTCGCCTCGGTGACGCCCCGGATTACGACCGCACGGCGGACCGTAACGACAATGAGCTCGACGCCGCGCGTCGGCTCAGCGATGACTCGATGATGATCTTCGGCGACCCAGAGCTGGACTTCCTGCTGCAACAGCGACCGCCGCACTACGGCGGCGACAACTAATCGATCACAACGCCCAGCGGGGTGGCCAAGGCTGCCGCCGCCACTGCGTGGGCTTGCTCGGGTGGAAAGGCGATGAGCACGCTGTCCGGGTGCTCTGGATCCGCGAGAACGACCTTTCCGCCGGTGGCGACGATGACCGGCTCCCCGCCGGGTTCCGCACCCGCGGTGACCACGGTGACTCCGTCGCCGTGCCGGAGCAACGCCACCGTCGTCGGATCCGCGAGGCGGACCGGCACCGTCGTGGCCTCCTCCCCAGCAAGCGAGGTCGCCAGCGCCGAGCCGGTGACCCGCGAAGTGGTCACCACCTCGCCGGCTCCCACGGCGGTGACCGTCACCCGCCCGAGGGCGTCCTCGGTGCTGCCCACGGCGCCGTGCGGGACGACGCGGTGGGGCAGGTGCGCCAGCTGAAGGTCGGCCGCCACCAGTTCGTGGCCGACGGGCAGGTCAGCGGCGAATACGACGACGGCGGGGTCCTCGGCGACGTGATCGTGAGCGGCCCACGCCACGGCGCTGAGAAGCAACACGGCCGCTGCGATGCGGTGGAGAAACACCCGACGACGGTAGCCGGGAATGGTCAGGGAGCGGACTGCGCCAAGCAAGGTGGTCATGCCTGGTTAGACGCGTCGGTGCGGCCCTTAGGTTCCCAGGTCGCGGAAAGACACGACGCCGCCCGGGGTGAGGGCTACATCGACGCCGAGGTCATGGGCCTCGACGGCCACCTGGGCGTTCGTTTCACCGTCGAAGAGCACCACCGCGATGAGCGGGCGGTCCGTGCCCGGTACTGATTCGTCCAGGTTGCCGAGGCTAGCTAGGGCACGGTCGTAGTAGCCGCCGCCTTTTCCTAGGCGCACCCCGAAGCTGGTCACCGCGTAGGCCGGGACGAACAGGACGTGGCAGCCGGCCAGCACTTCGTGGCCGCGGGTGGGCCCGGTGGGCTCGGCAATACCCAGGGCACTGGTACGCAGCGAGTCCGGACCAGCGTAGACGGCCCAGCGCATGTGCCCATCGTCACCGGTAACGGGCAGGTAGATCGTCTCGCACCGCGCATCGAGCGCCGGGAGCAGCTCCGCTCCGCCGGGTTCCGTGGCCAGGGGAGCGTAGGCGGCCACCGTGAGGTCAGCGCAACCCCAGCTCGACAACAGTTCGTCAAGGCGAGATACCAGGGCCGCGTTGCTTTGGCGAGTGTGCGCTGCGGTCATGTGCTGTCGACGGTGGCGGTAGTGCCGCCGCGCCTGGCGTTTGGCAGCGATGACTTCCTCAGGGAACATGAGCCAAGAGTATCGACTTTTGGCCATATCGCCTCCGAAAAGGGTCTAGGTGTTGTTTTTCGCGGTAGGGTTTGCTCTATGGAGGACTCATTTACCGACCCCAAGAAGTGCATCCACACCGTGGTCGTCCCCGCGGCCGGTATGGGAACGCGTTTTCTGCCCGCCACCAAGACGGTCCCGAAGGAATTGCTGCCCGTCGTCGATACCCCGGGCATTGAGCTCATCGCCGAAGAAGCCTCGCAGCTCGGCGCCTCCCGGCTCGCCATCATCACCGCGCCGAATAAAGAAGAGGTACTCGCTCACTTTGGCCAGTTCTCCGACCTGGTGAGCACCCTGGAGCAGCGCGGTAAGGACGAGCAGGCATCGAAGGTGCAACGAGCCGCGCAACTCATCACCCCGGTTGCAGTGGTGCAAGAGCGCCCCCTCGGCCTGGGGCACGCGGTGGGCCTGGCCGAAAGCGTGCTGGACCAGAGCGAGGAGGCCTTCGCCGTGATGCTTCCCGATGATCTCGTCTTACCCACCGGCGTCTTGGAGACCATGTGGCGGGTGCGCGAGGAGTTTGGTGGCTCGGTGCTGTGCGCCTTCGATGTCCCGCGCGAGCAGGTCGGTAGTTACGGTGTGTTCGACGTTGAGTCCGTCGGAGACGTCGCCGGTTTCGACGGCCAGGTCATTAAGAAAGTCCTCGGCATGGTGGAGAAGCCGGCGCCGGAGGACGCGCCGTCGACGTTCGTCGCTGCCGGCCGGTATCTCCTCGACCGGGCGATTTTCGATGCGCTGCGCCGCACGAAACCGGGAAAGGGCGGAGAGATCCAGCTGACCGACGCTATCGAATTGCTTATTCGAGAAGGCCACCCGGTGCACGTCGTTGTTCACGAGGGCACCCGCCATGATCTCGGAAATCCGCTCGGGTATATTACTGCCAACGTGGACTTTGGCTTGCATCATCACACATACGGCGCCGGCCTCTATCAGGCGATCAAGAAGATTATGGCGGAGTACGAGCGCGAGAACGGCCTGGCTTAAGGATGCGCAGCGTCGAGGAACAACTCGCGATCGTCACCGACGCGGCGGTCATCCCCGAACCGGTTCGGATGTCCATTGGTGACGCCCTAGGGCTCATGGCCGCCGAGGAAGTCCAGGCCACCGTGCCGGTACCCGGTTTCGCACTGGCCGCCGTCGACGGCTACGCCGTCCGCGCGGTGGACATTGGCGGCGAACGCGCCCTGGGCCGGGGGATCGAGGCCGATCACCCGGACGCCCAGGGGGCCGACCTGACCCCGAGTCAGCCGGTGATGACCTTGCCGGAGCGCTCCCTGCCCGTGGTGGGAGAGGTACCTGCCGGATCGCGTCAGCCCCTGCGACTGCAACCGAAGCAGGCGGTGCGCGTTCACACCGGTGCGCCACTGCCCACCCTTGCCGACGCGGTGTTGCCGCTGGAGTGGAGCGACCGCGGGCGCAAGAGGGTGACCGCCCAACGCCCGGTGCGTTCTGGGGACTTTGTGCGACGCGCCGGGGACGACATGCAGCCGGGCGACGTCGCGGTGGGCGCCGGCACGGTGTTGGGGCCCGCCCAGATCGGTTTGCTTGCTGCCGCCGGGCGTTCGAAGGTGCTCGTGTATCCCCGCCCGCGGGTAGCGGTGCTGTCCTACGGGCACGAGCTCGTTGACATTGACCGTTCCCCTGGGCACGGGCAGGTGTTTGACATTGCCTCCTACGCCGTTGCCGCAGCGGCGAAGGAGGCGGGGGCGGAAGTCAACCACATCGGCATCGCCGCGGGGGAGCCGCGCCGGCTTCGCGAGATCATCGAAACCCAGCTGCAGCGCAGCGAGTTGCTCATCGTCTTGGGCGCTGTTGGCGGTCAGGGCGCGGCGGTTCTACGCGGTCTGCTGGAGGAGTTCGGCGACGTGGACACCACCCGCGTGGCCATGCACCCGGGGTCAGTCCAGGGTTTCGGTCTCTTGGGCCCAGGGCGCATCCCGGCGTTGCTCCTACCGAATAACCCGGTGTCCTCGCTCGTCGCCTTCGAGGTTTTCGGGCGGCCACTTCTGCGCACCTCCCTGGGTAAGAAGACGATTCATCGGCGCCTGGTCCGCGCTCGCTGCATCAACCACGTCAGTTCCATCGAGGGCCGGCGTGGGTATGTTCGTGCCCGGCTCATGCGCGACGCCGAGACTCAGGATTATCTGGTGGAGGGACTCGGCGGCGCCACCGGTGCGCCCGCGCACCTGCTGGCAGGCCTCGCCGAGGCCAACGCCATGATCCGGGTGCCGGAGGCGGTGTCGGAGATCCGTCCGGGAGATATCGTCGACGTGCTCTTCGTGGCGCAGCGCTGGTAGCATGCACGATTTCTTCCACCAAGTCACCCGGCTGCCCGACGCTTCCGGCCCCCGGGATCCACGCCACCCCGGCTGGCCCGAGGCCTCGCCCAAGGTGGCGCTGAACGACGGTCGCTGCCTGCGGTTGCGTCCCTTAACGTGGCGGGATGGCGGCGAGTGGGCGCGCCAGCGGCGGGCGGACGAGTCCTGGCTTCGTCCCGTTGAACCCACCCAGCGCGGCGGCTGGCACCGGGCGCACGAGCGAGACGCCTGGCAGGCTAACTTCTCCTTCCTGCGCACGGCGGCCAAGAAGGGCACGGTTGTCCCCCTGGTCATCGACATCGACGGCCGGTTCGCCGGCCAGGTCACCATCGGCAACATCCAACACGGGGCGCTGAGCGAGGCGTGGATCGGCTACTGGGTCCACTCGCCCTATATGGGTGCCGGGGTGGCGACGGCGGCCTGCGCCCTCGGCGTCGACCACGCCTTCGAACGCATCGGGCTGCACCGCCTGACGGCGACGTACCTGCCCACCAACCCGGCGTCGGGGCGGGTGCTCGCTAAGTGCGGTTTCCATAACGAGGGATTCCTCCGCGCCAACCTGCACATCGACGGACGGTGGCGCGACCACCACTTCGTGGCGTTGCTGGCCGATGAGTATGCGTCGACGTGCGTGGCCCGGCAGATCGAGGCCGGCCGGTGCGCGGCGTGGCACGAAGGCCGCCCCCGCGCGGGGCGCTACACTATTCACGAATCCTAAACTCCCGACACAAAAGGCGGCCCGGAAACCATGTCTAACGGTCTCATTGTGGTGCTCATCATCGCGGTGTGGATTTTCGTCCTGGCCCCCATGGTGCTCAAGGACCAGCGCGCCATCCGCCGTTCCGGGGACGCGCTGGAAGAGACCCGGGTCCTGTACCAGGGAGGAAGCAGCTCGCTGCCCACGCGTCGCGCCCCCAGCGTGTCCTCCGCGGATGTCCACGCCACCCGCCAGGATGACGAGGAGGACTATGAGCTCGTCGAAGCGCGGGACGACGACGCCCCGCTGCTCATCGAGGAGCCGGTCGCTGCTCGCCAGCAGCACGTGGTGGACGGGGAGGTTGTTGAGTCCCTCAGCGCCGACGATGGTGATGACGCCCACGATGAGGAACCTGCCGACGCCGACCTCGACGACGCGGGTACCGCGGCCGAGGACGCCCCAGAGCAAGACTACGAGGCGCAGCACGAGGCGCCTGTCGTGGCCATCGATGCGGTGGACTTCGACGAGACCTACGTCGGGCCGGCCGACCTGCTGCATCCGACAGCCCGAGCCGCCGCGCACAGTGCCACGCCCGTGCCGATGGACCGCGACTGGGACGAATCTGATGGCTACGGCGGTGACGCGGCGCTCTCAGCGGAGGACGTTGCCTTTGCCCGAGCCCGCTCTGGTCGCGGCGGGTGGGATCCCGAGCGGGAGGCGCGGCGCACCGCCCGGCTGTACGCGCGGCGCCAGCGCACCGTCCTCGGGCTCCTCGCGGCCGTGGTCGTCGCCGTGGTTGTCGCCATCGTTGTTGGTGGCTGGGCGTGGGCCGCACCCGCTGGTGTGCTGGGGGTCGCCGTGCTCTACCTGGCCGCGCTGCGCAACCAGGTCCAGCAGGAACGCGAGCTTCGCCGCCGGCGCATTCATCACCTGCGCCGGGCCCGCCTGGGCGTGCGCCAGTCCGGGGTGTCGGTGCAGCGCCGACGCCACGGGGCCGTGATCGTGGAACTCGACGACGACAGCCCCGACTTCGACGTCCTCCCGGTGGCGGAATACACCCGCTCCGCCGGCGCCGACGTCCGCGACCTCCACGAGGCCCGGGCTCGCCGCAACCGCGTCCTCGACGCAGGCTAGTCCGGCCAGATACCTGAGCTGCCGCGGCGATGGGAGCCCACCAGGTGGGTATCGACCACGCCGACGGCCTCCATGAGCGCGAACACCGTGGTGGGTCCGACGAATCGGAAGCCGCGTCGCTTGAGTTCACGGGCCAGGGCGATCGATTCCGGGCTCGTCGACGGCACCTCCGCGGCCGAATGCGGTCGAGGCGTTTCGGCCGGTTGGAAGGACCACACCAGGCCGGCGAGCCCACCGTCGTCCCGCAGCCGCAGCGTCGCCTGGGCGTTGGTTATAGCGGCCTCGATTTTGCGCCGGTTGCGCACAATGGCGGCGTCGGCCATCAACCGTTCCACCTCGGACTCGCCGTAGGCGGCGACCAGGTCGGGGTCGAAGCCGTCGAACGCGCGGCGAAACGCCGGGCGTTTGCGCAAGATGGTCAGCCACGACAGCCCAGCCTGAAAACCCTCCAGGACCAGGCGTTCGTACATGCCGGCCTCGTCGGTGATGGGCATGCCCCATTCGGTGTCGTAGTAGTGGCGCAGCAGATCGTTGCGGGCCGCCCACGCGGGCCGGAGTAAGCCGTCGTCGCCGGGTATCAAGTCGGGTGAGGCGGTGGGATCGTCGGCGGGTTCGTCGGAGCCAAGCAGAAATTCGGTCATAACTAGGTTCGACGTCCGTCCTTCGTGCGCGGTTCCGGGGTCGACGCGAGCACTGCGCGTTCATGTTCGAGCAGCCACAGTTTTGCCGCCGGGCCACCGCGATATCCGCCGGCGCTGCCGTCGGCGCGGATCACGCGGTGGCAGGGAAGAAACAGCGGCACGGGGTTCGTCGCGCACGCGGAGCCGGCTGCCCGGACAGCCCGAGGATTGCCGGCAGCTGCGGCGAGCTCGCCATAGTTCCATGTTTCTGCAAAACCGATACGGCCTAGTGTCTGTTGGGCACGCCACCTAAAGCTCGAGCCGGCACCAGCCAGCGGGACCATAAAGCGCCGACGCACCCCGGCGAAGTACTCCCGCAGCTGGCGGCGGGCCTCGGCGAGCAGCTCGTCGTCCGGGGACGCCACCGCCGTGGCGAAGGCCTCGGGTGGGCGTTCGACGGCGAGGAACGCCACGTAGGCGAGCCCGGGGCCGTCGGCGATGAGCCTGAGGACGCCGATAGGGGAGTCTTCGTCCACGAAGCGCGCGCTCATAACGCCCACCCTACGCGGCCCGAGAAGGCGGAACTGGTGGGGTAGTCTTAGCGCCATGGATAGACCGGCAGTGAGGGATGCGGCGTTGCTGATCGTGCGCGTGGTCATAGGGGTGGTGTTCGTTGCACACGGCTATGACAAGTTCTTCCTCACCGGTCTGACGGAAACGACGGGGCAATTCTCGGCGTGGGGCGTGCCGCAACCGGGGATCTCGGCGATCGTTGCCGGCCTCTCGGAAATGATCGGCGGGGCGCTGCTGGTGGTGGGCCTGCTGTCTACCGTGGTGGCCGGCGCTTTGGCGTTAATGATGGTGGCGGCGGTGTACTTCGTCCACCTCGACGCGGGGTTCTTCGTCGCCCAGGGCGGCGGCGAGTATGCCGCGGTGCTGATGGTGACGCTGCTGGTCATCGTCGTGTTCGGTGCCGGCCGGGCGAGCCTTGACAGGGTTTTGGCGAGTGCTTAGCCACGACGAGATCCAGTCGGCCATCTCCGCCCGCCTCGACGGTGAACCCGCCGGCCTCGACGACGCCGTCATTGACGCACACGTGCAAGCCTGCCCGGAATGCAGCGCCTTTCAGACTCGGGCCGCGCACTTATCGGCGGCGTTGATGTACGTTGAATCGCCGCACGACGGGATGAGCCCGCCGCCCGACCTGGCGGACACCATTCTTGCCGGCGTGGACCCGCAGTGGCGCCGCGGGATGGCGAGCCGGCGGGCCTGGCTGGCCACCGCCCGCGTGGTGCTCGTGGTGCTGGCAGTGCTGTACGCGGTGTGGGCGGTGCGCACCGTGGGGGCCACGGACGGGGTCGCGCCCGTCGGTGCGGATGGGCTCACTCTCGATCCGCAGGCCCACCCGGAGACCGTCCGCGCACTCATAGAAACGGCGGGGTTGCGTTTCTCCCTGGCGGTGGGGTTGGCGATGTGTGCGTGGCGGCCTCAGCTCATTGCCGGGTTCATCGTGATTCCGGCAACCTTGGCGGCGTTCCTCGTTGGCTTTACCGCCCGCGACGTTGTCCTCGGCTGGTTCGCGCCGGGGCAGCTTCTGAGCTTGGTGGTGCTGGTGGTGACGGTCTTCACGCTGGTCGCGGCGTGGGTGGCGGACCAGGGGCTGGTGGTCAGCCAAGCATGGCGGGCGCTGCGATCGGACCCGTTGTAGATCCGAGTTGGTCTCTTTCGACCTCCCCCGAGCTGGTCTTTAAGACCAGCTCGGTAGCCACATAAGCTGCCAGTAGTACCAGTCGGGGACGAGGATGCCGTAGAACAGCGGCAACCAATAGAAGAAGGCCGCCACCACGGACGCGACGTAGACGATGGCGAGGAATGTTCCCGTCGTGAGGACATGACCGGCCAGGTGGCGCGTCCAGGCTCGCGGACGGCCGTGGCCGATGGCGTCCCCGGTGGCCAGGGCCAGCAGCACGATGGTGAACGGGGCCAGCGGCATGGCGTAGAAGAAGTACATCTGGCGGTCGAACGCCGCCAGCCAGGGGAGAAAACCGGCGGCGAAGGCAACGAGGGGGATGACGTAGCGTCGATCCCCCCGCAGCAGGCGCCATGTTGCGAAGCAGAGCACGGGCACGGTGAGCCACCAGATCGGCGGGGTGCCGAAGAGGTAGATCGCGGAGCGGCAGGTGGTGTCGGCGCAGGCGATGTCGGAGGCGGAGGAGTAGAGCACCGGCCGGGTGGCGGCCAGCCATGACCAGGGTTTGGAGTCCCAGGGGTGGGAATTACCCGAGGAGGAGGTCAGGCTGCTGTGAAACTCGAGGACCTGAGCGTGGTAGTAGAACCAGCCGGCGAGGGCGTCCGGTAGATGGTGCAGCCACGAGTTGGCGTCGATGGAGCCGTCGGCGGCGGCGTGGCGGTACACCGAGGTTTCGCTGGCGAACCAGGCGCGGAAGGACCAGGCGTAGAGCAAGATGGGCACGATGACCAGCGAGGCGAAAGCGGGGATGGCGTCGAGCAGCAGTGCGCCGGACGTGGGGCGGCGGACTCCGTAGCGGCGACGCAGCGCCGCGTCGAGGGCGACGGAGAGCAGCCCGAAGAACGCCATGTAGTACAGACCCGACCATTTCACGGACACCGCGAGTCCGAGCATGACGCCGGCGGTGAAGCGCCACCAGCGGACGCCGGCCCGGTAGCCGAGGCCGCAGGTGGCGAGGTACCCGGCGGTGTAGGAGGCATGGATGCGGTGGCGTAGCTGTTCGTGGTCGATGGCGAGGGCCAGCGCTGCGGCGGTGATGAAGAAGACCTGGAAAATGTCGAGCATTCCGAACTTGGCGCCGACGAGCAGGACGCCGTCGCACACCGCCAACAGCCCGGCGATAAAGCCGACCAGCCAGGAGTGGCTGAGCCGGCGGGCAAGTTCCATGACCAGTAGGACCACGCCAACGCCGAAGAGCGCGGTCATGACACGCCAACCGGCGGGCGTGTAGCCGAAGACCATCTCGCCTACAGCCAACAGCTGCTTGCCCAGCGGTGGGTGGACCACCAGCCCGAAGCCGGGGTTGGATTCGATGCCGCCCACGAGGGGGTTGGCGTTGCTGCGTACCATGTCCCAGGCCTGGGGAACGTAGTGTTTTTCGTCGAAGACTGGCGTTCCCTGGGACGTGGGCAAGGTTAGTCCCGATACCCGGCTGATGAGGGCGAGGAGGGCGATCAGTGCGGTCGACCATGCGTCGGCGCGCGTGTACAGGTAGCGACGCGGCGCCGGCGGGCACGCTGGCGCATTGGGGTGCGCGTGGCGCGGGGAAGTGGTCGGGCTGTACACGCTAGGAGAGTCTAGTGTGCCATGCTTTACGGCATGGATACCTGTGCGCGACGAGAGCCCGAGGACCTGCCCCGCGGGGTGATTGTGGCGGCGACGCCGTTGGGCAACATTGGCGACGCGTCGCCGCGGCTGGTTGCCGCGTTGGCCTCGGCGGATGTCATCGCCGCGGAGGATACTCGGCGCACGCGGGCGTTGGCCAGTGCGCTGGGGGTGCAGCTGCGGGCTGAGGTGATCTCGAATTTCGATCACAATGAGCAGTCGCGTGTGGAGCGGCTGCTCGACGCTGCCCGGCACGGCAGTGTCCTGGTGGTGACGGATGCGGGGATGCCGTTGGTGTCCGACCCTGGGCTGTCGCTCGTTAACGCCGCGCACGACGCCGGGGTCGCGGTGACGTGCCTGCCTGGGCCCTCGGCTGTGCCGACGGCCCTGGCGCTGTCGGGGCTCAACGTCGGACATTTCCTTTTTGACGGTTTCGCGCCCCGGAAGGCGGGAGCCCGCCGCAGTTGGTTGGAGTCGCTGATTGGGCAGCCGCGGGCGGTGTGTTTCTTTGAATCGCCGCATCGGTTGGCGGAGACGTTGGCCGCGGCCGCGGAGGTTCTGGGTGATCGACGCGCGGCGGTGTGCCGGGAGTTGACCAAGACGTACGAGGAGGTTCGCCGCGGCAGCCTCGCCGAGCTGGCTGAGTGGGCTGCTGACGGGGTGCGCGGGGAGATCACCGTGGTCATCGAGGGGGCAACGGGCGAGGAAGCAGCGGAGGCCCCGGAGGATCTGGTGGGCGACGTCGAGGAACTCGTCGATCAGGGGATGCGCTTGAAGGACGCGTGCCGGCAGGTGGCGCAGGGGCGTGGGGTGAGCCATAAGCAGTTGTACGAGGCGGTACTTCAAGCGCGGCGTGACCGGTAGGAGGCATTGACAGCATAACGTTATGTTGTCGTGACCTTTGGGGGCTATCCGGGTGCTGCCGGTTGAAACTATGGTCACGAAAAGGTAACGGCGGCTATTTATTGGTGAATACTGACTGAGCTAGAGCTTAAGATAACTTGAGTTGATGGCGTTGGTTGGGACAATGAGCCATATGTCTGCACACGAAACGCCACATCGTCAACCAGATCAGCCAGCGGCACCCGACGCCGCTGGCGAAGACTACCGCTCCGTGCGCGAGGAATTAGACTCCGCGAGCGCAACCAGCCAGCTCGCCGCAATGCTCACCGACGAGAACCTCCTCGCCGGCACCGACGCTGGCCAAGACGCCGACGGCGAGAAGGAACTGCCGGAGCACTCCTACTCGGTCGACTGGTCCGTCGTCGGCCCGGCTGCCGTGCTAGTTGCCGCCGTCGTCATCTGGGGCCTCGCCGCCGCAGAGAGCTTCTCCGCCGCGGCCACCGCCGCGTTCACCTGGGTCCTGGACAGCCTCGGCTGGGCCTTCGTCCTCTTCGGCACGGTGTTCGTCATTTTCGTGTTGTGCGTCGCCTTTAGCCGCTTCGGCTCCATCAAGCTCGGCGCCCAGGACGAAGAACCCGAATTCCGCACCACCTCCTGGGTGGCCATGATGTTCGCCGCGGGCATGGGCATTGGCCTGATGTTCTACGGCGCCTCCGAGCCGCTGTCCTTCTATCGCGACGGCGTACCCGGACACGAACCGAACGAGGTCGGCACCGCGATGGCCACCGCAATGTTCCACTGGACGCTGCACCCGTGGGCCATCTACGCCATCGTCGGACTGGCCATCGGCTATTCCACGTTCCGCGTCGGGCGTCGGCAGCTGATTTCCTCCTCCTTCGTGCCGCTGATCGGGGAGAAGGCGGCGACCGGCGTGCTCGGCAAGCTCATCGACATTCTGTCTATCTTCGCCACCGTTTTCGGCACCGCCTGCTCCCTGGGGTTGGGCGCACTGCAGATCCGCGCCGGCCTGGTCGCTTCGGGCTTCGTCGATAACCCGTCGAACACGACCATCCTCGTCGTCGTGCTCATCCTCACCCTGGCGTTCGTCCTCTCCGCACTGTCCGGCGTGGGCAAGGGCATCCAGTACCTGTCCAACACCAACATGGTGCTGGCCGCCCTTCTCGCCGTGTTCGTCTTCGCCTTTGGCCCCACGATCACCCAGCTCAACCTCATCCCCGGCGCCGTCGGCACCTACCTCTCTCAGTTCTTTGAGATGGCCGGTCGCACCGCCGAAAGCGCCGACGGCAATGCCGCGGAGTGGATCTCCGGCTGGACCATCTTCTACTGGGCCTGGTGGATCTCCTGGTCGCCCTTCGTCGGCATGTTCCTCGCCCGCATTTCCCGAGGACGCACGGTCCGTGAGTTCTGCCTTGGCGTCATGATTGTCCCGAGTGCGCTGTCGACCGTGTGGTTCGCTATCTTCGGTGGCACCGCCATCAGCATGGAGCAAAACGGCACCTCCATCGTCTCTGACTTGGGTACCGAGGCCCAGCTGTTCAACCTCCTGCACAACTTGCCACTGGGCACGATCATGGGCGTGGTCGCCGTCGTCCTGCTCGGTACGTTCTTCATCACATCGGCGGACTCGGCCTCCACCGTCATGGGGTCGATGTCCCAGCGCGGCAAGTCCGACGCCGCCGGCTGGCTGTCCGCCACGTGGGGCGTGCTGGCGGCGCTGGTGGGTTTGACGCTGCTGCTCGGCGGCGGCGATGACGCCCTCAACGCGGTTCAAAACGTCACCATCGTTGCCGCGACGCCCTTCCTGCTCATCGTCGTCTGCCTCATGGTTGCCATCCTTAAGGACTTGCGCAACGACGTCATCTACCTCGATCACCGAGAGCACCAACGTTTCCAACGCCAGCTGGCCATCGAGCGCCGCAAGTACCGGGAGAAGGCGTACCTGGAGGCGCAGAAGCAACGTCGACGCGCGATGCTGCACCGCAAGCCCTCCCGCGAGCGTTAAGGCGCCACCGCCTTTTCAACCCTCGCTACGGAACCCGTCGACGCCCGGTCTCGCCCTGCTACTCAAGTGGGTGCGCGACCGGGCGACCCCGTAGAATGACCGGCATGACTGTGCCTGACACCTCCACCCCCGTACTCGTTTTTGCGGCGTGGCCCTACGCCAACGGCCCGCGCCACATCGGCCACGTGGCCGGCTTCGCGGTCCCGGCGGACGTTTTCGCCCGCTACCAGCGCATGAGCGGTGCGAAGGTCCTCATGGTGTCGGGTACGGACGAGCACGGCACCCCGCTGCTGGTTCAGGCGGACAAGGAAGGGGTGTCCGTCAAGGAGATGGCGGATCGGTACAACCGGCAGATCGTCGAGGACCTCACCGGCTTGGGGCTGTCCTACGACCTGTTCACCCGCACCACGACGCGCAACCACTACGCCGTGGTCCAGGAACTCTTTAAGGGTCTCTACGACAACGGTTACATGATCCGGCAGACCACCCTCGGCGCTATCTCGCCGTCGACGGGGCGAACCCTGCCGGACCGCTACATCGAGGGAACGTGCCCCATCTGCGGGGCCACCGACGCCCGCGGCGACCAGTGCGACACCTGCGGCAACCAGCTCGACCCGGCGGATCTCATCGACCCGCGCTCCAAGATCAACGGGGAAACCCCGAAGTTCATCGAGACGGAGCACTTCCTGCTCGACCTGCCGTCCATCGCTTCCAGCCTGGGCGAGTGGCTTAAGACCCGCACGGACTGGCGCCCCAACGTGCTGAAATTCGCCCTCAACCTGCTCGATGACCTGCGCCCGCGCGCCATGACCCGCGACATCGACTGGGGTATCCCGGTTCCGGTAGAGGGCTGGCAGGACAATAACGCCAAGAAGCTCTACGTGTGGTTTGACGCGGTGATCGGCTACCTCTCTGCCTCTATTGAGTGGGCGCACCGCATCGGCGACGAGGACGCCTGGAAGAACTGGTGGCACAATCCTCAGGCCCCGGCCTACTACTTCATGGGCAAGGACAACATCACCTTCCACGCGCAGATCTGGCCCGCCGAGTTGCTGGGTTACATGGGCAAGGGCGACAAGGGTGGGACGCTGCACAAGTACGGCGAACTCAACCTGCCCACCGAGGTGGTCTCCTCCGAGTTCCTCATGATGAGCGGGTCCAAGTTCTCCTCCTCCAAGGGCGTGGTCATCTACGTCAAGGACTTCCTCGCCGAGTTCGGCCCCGACGCGCTGCGCTACTTCATCGCCGTCGCCGGCCCGGAGAACACGGACACGGACTTCACGTGGGAAGAGTTCGTGCGACGGGTCAACAACGAACTCGCTAACGGCTGGGGAAACCTGGTCAACCGCACCGTGTCCATGGCGTACAAGAACTTCCAGGCGGTACCGACCCCTGGGGAACTCAGCGAGGACGACGTCCGGCTGCTGGACCAGGCGGCCGCCGCGTTCGACGAGGTGGGCGCGTCGCTGGCCAAGGCGAAGTTCAAAAACGGCATCACCGCCGTCATGCAGTTGGTTGGCGAGGCGAATGCCTACATCGCCGCGCAGGAGCCGTGGAAGCTGGCAAAGCTCGACGGCGCCACGGAGCCAGGGTCCCGGCTGGCCACCGTGCTGTGGACCGCGCTGCAGGTGGTCAGCGACTGCAACGTCATGCTCACCCCGTACCTTCCGCACCTCGCGCAGCGGGTGCACGAGACTCTGGGGCGCGACGGCGTCTGGGCGGCCCTGCCGGAGATCCGGGACGTCGTCGACGATTCCCCCGAGCAGCCGGTGGGCGTCGGCGTGCCCGAACAGGGGCAGAGTTACCCGGTCATCACGGGCGACTACGCCTCGCAGGCGGCCACGTGGGCCCGCGTCGACGTCGTGCCTGGAACCACATTGAGCAAGCCGAAGCCGCTGGTGGCCAAGCTGGACCCGGAGCTTGCTGAGACCGGCCCCGAGTGGGCCCCCGTGCACAAGTAACAGCCCGTCGGGGCGGTTAAGGTGTACAGACATGTCGAAGAAGAAGCCCCGCCCCACCCCTGTTCCGGCCCGGACCATCCCTGGCCTCATCGACGCGCATACCCACCTTGCCTCCGCAGGGGCGACGACCGCCGAGGACGTCGCCGCCATGATGGAGCGAGCCGACGCCGCTGGCGTGCGGTGGGTGTGCACGGTAGGCGACGGCTTAGCCGAAGCCCGGCAGGCGCTCGACGCCGCCCGCGGCCATGAGCGTGTTTTCGCCGCGTGTGCGATTCATCCCACCCGCGCCGCAGAGCTGACGGAAGCAGCCCGGGCTGAACTGACCGACATGGCGGCGGATCCCCGCTGCGTGGCGATTGGGGAGACCGGCATCGATACCTACTGGCTGACCCACGCTCCGGACAGCACCGCGCCCCTGGATGTGCAGGAAGAGGCGCTGCGCTGGCACATCGACCTCGCATGTTCGAGTGGTAAGGCGCTGATGATCCACAACCGGGAGGGAGACGAGGAGCTGCTGCGCATACTCGACGACGCCCCGCGCCCTCGAGAGGTCATCCTGCACTGTTTTTCCTCGCCGCTTAACGTCGCGCGAGAGGCGCTGGATCGGGGATACGTGTTGAGCTTTGCGGGCAACGTGACGTTTAAACGCAACGACGAGCTGCGGGCCGCGGCAGCCCTGGCGCCGGTGGGGCAGTGGCTCATTGAGACCGACGCGCCCTACATGACCCCGGAGCCGTTCCGGGGCGCGCGCAACGAACCGTCGCTCATCGGGCATACGGCGGAAGTGGTGGCGCAGGCCCGCGGGATGGCCGTCGAGGAGCTGGCTACGGAGGTCACGGCGACATTCGCGCGGGTGTATCAGGTCGGCTAGACCTGGGCCGCAAACTCGGCCGAGGGGGTAAGATCAGACCTTTTCTATGAGGGTTTGCGTTGCTTTTCGGAAGTGAGTGAAGTCTAAGCTGAGCCGTGGCTGAGGTTGACCTGAATCCAAGCCCATAAACTGTTGTAGGAAAGTTATAATACCCCCAAAATAAGGGGGGGGGGACTGTCTTTGGCTGAAATCAACCTTTCGGTGGATGTCCATTGGTAGCGGGCGTAGAGTCCGCGTTGTCCCACCGTCTAGCAGTCATAGGATTTTCGCATGGGTAAGCACCTCAAGCCCTCCCGCTTCTCTCGCAACGCCGCTCTCTTGGCTATCAATGGCCTCAACACCACGATCCTCTCCCGCCGATCCCTGGCCCTCACCACCGCCACCGCACTCGCGGCCACGGGAACCCTCCAGCTCATCGGCCCAGTGGGGATAGTGGGCACAGCGTCCGCAGCGATATCCCCAGACGCCAACCCGGCTGAACCACTTAGAGGGGAGCTGGGAGAGACTGCGTCCATGGACAACTGGAACCGACCAGATTCGATGTCACTGAAGTATCATGCCGAATATGGAACGACCTACCTCCAGACGAGGCAAAAAAGTTCAAACAAGGTGAAGAACCAAATGCCTCCTGGTACTCGTTATTTCCTGGCCAGCGGTGCCCGGTTTTCGTCTCCTGTAGGTTTGGTCAACACTGAGGGGAACTACTATGGTCTGAACTGGGAGCAGAATAAGAATGATGTCTGGATCGGTTGGTTTGGTGGCGCGAACGGAAATCTAGCAGGTGGTGCGCCCAGGGTTTCTGAATCGACCGGCGAAGTCGGGCCGATCACGAGGGGGCCCATCGTTGTTGATGGGAGCACCCGCAATGTTCCGATTGTCGTTCTCTTCACCGATGGGTCCTGGAATGTAAGCATCGCTAGATTCTATGCAGGAGATGAAGAGTCGGACCCCAATAACGGTGGTGTGGACGACCATATTGCGAATGTCGTCAGCGATCCCGAACCGGAAAAGCCCAAGGATACCGCGGACGACCATATCCAGGACCTAATCGTTCTCGAGGGTAAACCGATCAATGTATCGAACCTGCCAGACGGCTCTACGTTGGCAGGTCTTCCTCCTTCGTGGCTATCAATAACTGAAGGATCTTTGCAGGGGACTCCGGAGCTTGATGACTGGGGTGATGTTCTACCTCGTGAGCTGGAAAGAAAATTCGAAGTTACTGTCGAGTCCCCTAATGGGAATGGGACCGTCAACAGGGATTCAGTCAAGATTACCGTCCAGCGGGACACGGACCGAGACGGTATACCTGATAAAACCGATCCAGACATCGATGGCGACAAGGCATCAAACGACGACGAGGATGCTGCCAATACCAGCCCGTATGACAAGGCTGACGTGCCTCCCGCCCCGACGCTCAACAGTGTTGAGGTAGGCGACGAGGTCATCACAGGCTCAGGAATTCCCGGCACCAATGTGTCCGTTGATATTCCTGGCAGGGGTGTAGTCTCTGTACCTATCGGGGATGGAGGGGAGTGGTCTACTCCTGTTGCGCCGGATCGTCCGCTGCAGCTCGGTGATGTAATTACGGTCAGCGTACCCTATCGGGATCCTGTTAAGGAAACGGTTGGGCCGAATGATGATCCGACGGCGGTGCCTTCGGCGGTGACGGAGATTCATCAGCCGAATGCTGGTGATCAGGTGGTTACTGGTCGTGGTGAGCCGAATACTCCGATTACGGTGGTTGTTCCGGGTCAGGATCCCAAGCAGGTGATTGTTGGGGAGAATGGTTTCTGGACGGTGCCGGTGGAGTCGGCGGATGGTCTGCCTGGTGAGGGTGAGATCGTGGTGTCGCAGATGGGTGCGGATGGTCCGGTGGAGACTCGTAAGGAGATTCTGCCGAATGATGATCCGACGGCGGTGCCTTCGGCGGTGACGGAGATTCATCAGCCGAATGCTGGTGATCAGGTGGTTACTGGTCGTGGTGAGCCGAATACTCCGATTACGGTGGTTGTTCCGGGTCAGGATCCCAAGCAGGTGATTGTTGGGGAGAATGGTTTCTGGACGGTGCCGGTGGAGTCGGCGGATGGTCTGCCTGGTGAGGGTGAGATCGTGGTGTCGCAGATGGGTGCGGATGGTCCGGTGGAGACTCGTAAGGAGATTCTGCCGAATGATGATCCGACGGCGGTGCCTTCGGCGGTGACGGAGATTCATCAGCCGAATGCTGGTGATCAGGTGGTTACTGGTCGTGGTGAGCCGAATACTCCGATTACGGTGGTTGTTCCGGGTCAGGATCCCAAGCAGGTGATTGTTGGGGAGAATGGTTTCTGGACGGTGCCGGTGGAGTCGGCGGATGGTCTGCCTGGTGAGGGTGAGATCGTGGTGTCGCAGATGGGTGCGGATGGTCCGGTGGAGACTCGTAAGGAGATTCTGCCGAATGATGATCCGACGGCGGTGCCTTCGGCGGTGACGGAGATTCATCAGCCGAATGCTGGTGATCAGGTGGTTACTGGTCGTGGTGAGCCGAATACTCCGATTACGGTGGTTGTTCCGGGTCAGGATCCCAAGCAGGTGATTGTTGGGGAGAATGGTTTCTGGACGGTGCCGGTGGAGTCGGCGGATGGTCTGCCTGGTGAGGGTGAGATCGTGGTGTCGCAGATGGGTGCGGATGGTCCGGTGGAGACTCGTAAGGAGATTCTGCCGAATGATGATCCGACGGCGGTGCCTTCGGCGGTGACGGAGATTCATCAGCCGAATGCTGGTGATCAGGTGGTTACTGGTCGTGGTGAGCCGAATACTCCGATTACGGTGGTTGTTCCGGGTCAGGATCCCAAGCAGGTGATTGTTGGGGAGAATGGTTTCTGGACGGTGCCGGTGGAGTCGGCGGATGGTCTGCCTGGTGAGGGTGAGATCGTGGTGTCGCAGATGGGTGCGGATGGTCCGGTGGAGACTCGTAAGGAGATTCTGCCGAATGATGATCCGACGGCGGTGCCTTCGGCGGTGACGGAGATTCATCAGCCGAATGCTGGTGATCAGGTGGTTACTGGTCGTGGTGAGCCGAATACTCCGATTACGGTGGTTGTTCCGGGTCAGGATCCCAAGCAGGTGATTGTTGGGGAGAATGGTTTCTGGACGGTGCCGGTGGAGTCGGCGGATGGTCTGCCTGGTGAGGGTGAGATCGTGGTGTCGCAGATGGGTGCGGATGGTCCGGTGGAGACTCGTAAGGAGATTCTGCCGAATGATGATCCGACGGCGGTGCCTTCGGCGGTGACGGAGATTCATCAGCCGAATGCTGGTGATCAGGTGGTTACTGGTCGTGGTGAGCCGAATACTCCGATTACGGTGGTTGTTCCGGGTCAGGATCCCAAGCAGGTGATTGTTGGGGAGAATGGTTTCTGGACGGTGCCGGTGGAGTCGGCGGATGGTCTGCCTGGTGAGGGTGAGATCGTGGTGTCGCAGATGGGTGCGGATGGTCCGGTGGAGACTCGTAAGGAGATTCTGCCGAATGATGATCCGACGGCGGTGCCTTCGGCGGTGACGGAGATTCATCAGCCGAATGCTGGTGATCAGGTGGTTACTGGTCGTGGTGAGCCGAATACTCCGATTACGGTGGTTGTTCCGGGTCAGGATCCCAAGCAGGTGATTGTTGGGGAGAATGGTTTCTGGACGGTGCCGGTGGAGTCGGCGGATGGTCTGCCTGGTGAGGGTGAGATCGTGGTGTCGCAGATGGGTGCGGATGGTCCGGTGGAGACTCGTAAGGAGATTCTGCCGAATGATGATCCGACGGCGGTGCCTTCGGCGGTGACGGAGATTCATCAGCCGAATGCTGGTGATCAGGTGGTTACTGGTCGTGGTGAGCCGAATACTCCGATTACGGTGGTTGTTCCGGGTCAGGATCCCAAGCAGGTGATTGTTGGGGAGAATGGTTTCTGGACGGTGCCGGTGGAGTCGGCGGATGGTCTGCCTGGTGAGGGTGAGATCGTGGTGTCGCAGATGGGTGCGGATGGTCCGGTGGAGACTCGTAAGGAGATTCTGCCGAATGATGATCCGACGGCGGTGCCTGCAGCACTAACCACAGTTGACCCGGTGGACGATAGTGACGAGTTCATCACTGGTAAGGGTGAGCCTGGTGTTGAGTTGACGGTGGGCTTCCCGAATGGTGAGTCGGCGACTGTGGTGGTTGCTGATAATGGGACGTGGACGTTGCCGGTGCCGGAGGGGGCGTTGATTCCGGGTGAGTCGGTGACGGTGGAGAGTCCGTTCCGTGATCCGGTCAGCATGACAGTCATCCCGAATACAGCTCTCACTGGAGAACTCCCCGATGGGTTCGAGGCCGATGACATCCCGGACCCAGCGGCCACCGAAGATGCCAAGTACGAAGACTTCTTCGAAACCGGTGGTGAGGTCATTGAGTCCACGGATGAGTCTCTCGGTGGGGTGACGCACACTGATGCTGAGTTCGGTGATTTCGATCCGTTGGCTGGTGAGACTGTCACTGGTGGTGAGGTCATTGAGTCCACGGATGAGTCTCTCGGTGGGGTGACGCACACTGATGCTGAGTTCGGTGATTTCGATCCGTTGGCTGGTGAGACTGTCACTGGTGGTGAGGTCATTGAGTCCACGGATGAGTCCCTCGGTGGGGTGACGCACACCGATGCTGAGTTCGGTGATTTCGATCCGTTGGCTGGTGAGACTGGCACTGGTGGTGAGGTCATTGAGTCCACGGATGAGTCCCTCGGTGGGGTGACGCACACCGATGCTGAGTTCGGTGATTTCGATCCGTTGGCTGGTGAGACTGTCACTGGTGGTGAGGTCATTGAGTCCACGGATGAGTCCCTCGGTGGGGTGACGCACACCGATGCTGAGTTCGGTGACTTTGACCCGCTTGCTGGTGAGACTGAGTCTGGCGGTCTGGTGGAGACTGGTCCGTTGCCTGATGGTTTCATTGGCGAGGATCTTCCTGATCCGACGGCTTCGGACGAGGCCGAGTTCGGTGACTTCGTCGAAGACGGCGGCACCGTCGAAACCGGCCCGCTGCCCGACGGATTCGGTGCCGAGCCGAATGACTACCCGAATAACACCGTGGACCTCACCCCGGATGAGCAGGGTGCGTCGTGGGTTGGTGATGAGCCGAACAGTGTTGAGGCCAAGTATCCGGATCTCAACCCGGAGCCGGCTCCTAAGCCCGAGCCCAAGCCTGAGCCGAAGCCTGAGCCGAAGCCGGTGGCGGATGAGCAGGGTGCGTCGTGGGTTGGTGATGAGCCGAACAGTGTTGAGGCCAAGTATCCGGATCTCAACCCGGAGCCGGCCCCGAAGCCCGAACCCAAGCCTGAGCCCAAGCCCGAGCCGAAGCCCGAGCCGGTTGAGGATCCTATCTTCTCTGGGCTGCTGAGTTCCGGGCTGTTCAGTGGGGATACCCTGGCGACCATTGTCGCTGCTATTGGTAACCTCCTCGGCGGTGGTTCAGGTTCGGGTAGCTCGTCGCTTGCCGGTGATGATGCCGATCACACCGCTGGTGTGATCCCGGGTGGTTCGTCTGATGGCGAGCAGGGTGCACCGTCTGCTGGTGGTTCCTCGTTACCGGGGTTGACTCTGCCGGCGTGGGGTTCTAGCTTGCCGGTTGTCCCTGCACCTGCACCTGCCCCGGCTGGTGGGAGCTCTTCTGCTGAGCAGTCCAGTGCCCCGGCGCAGGGTTCCAGCGTGCCGGTGGGGTCGTCTGACGCGGGGAATGCCTCGTCCGCTGCTGTGGTTCCGGCTGTGGGTAGCTCGGTGGGTGTGGGGTCGTTGCTGGCCTTGTTGGCTCAGCCGATTCTGCTCGGCACCCAGGCGATCCAGGGTGTGTTCGGTGTGATCTGTGGGTTCTTCGCCCAGTTTGTTGGTGGTTCCGGTAGCACTACCGGGTCTGGCAGCGAGGAGGGTGGTGTGGTTTTCGGTAGCTCCGCGTGGGGCTTCCTCGGCCGCTTCTAAGCGTTAGCCGGCCTCGCTGCAAAGCTTGCTAGGCCGGCTAACATCCGCCCGTCCTGATCAATAATCGGTTCGGGCGGACTCTTCTTCTGCAAAGGTCTGCTGTGAGATACGCACGGTGATGCGCCACGCCGCCTTCCGCGGCTAGACCTGAGCCCGCCTTCGCCGTCGGCACTGTCGCTCGCGCGGGAATCGAAACCTCACAGTGTGTCCACTGGGGTTGTTGTGACGGGTGTGACTGGGGGGCTATGCAATGATGCTGGTCAATAAAAAACACTTGTCAGCCAGCGGTTGTTACCTTAATGTGATGGCATATCTGTGATGGATTCGCGAGCACGAAAGAAGAGAATCACCTGCCATGGCTAACACGAAGACCCACATCGGCCAGAAGCTGCCCCTCAAGCGCATGGCGGCCGGCAGCGTGGTCGGTGCCCTAGCCGTGGGTGGTGCCGTGGTCACCGTCGCCTACAAGGACGTCACGATTGACTACGACGGTGAATCGATCCAGCTGTCCACCCTGGCTGGTGACGTCGCCGGCGCCCTAGAGCGCGCACAGGTGGATGTCGAGCCCGGCGACGTCGTCTCCCCGGCCCCCGGCACGCCGCTGACCAGTGGTACTCACATCACGATTAACACGCTCAAGCCGGTCGCCCTCGTCATCGACGGCCGCGAGACCCCCGTCGAATCCACCGCTCAGACGGTGGGTGCTCTGTTGGCCGAAAACCCCGCGCTCACTCGCGGTGCCCACGTAGCCGAGGACGTCAACCAGCCGTTGACCGATGGGATGAAGGTCACCGTCACCACTCCGAAGATCGTCGCCATTGACGACGCCGGTTCGGTGACGTTTACCCAGGTGGCAGTGTCCACCGTGAAGGACGCCCTCGCTGCACAAGGGATCACGTTGGGTAAACATGATCGGGTGTCCCCCGCCCTGAACTCGCCGGTGACGGACAACCTGGACATCACGATCGATCGCGTGACCATCGAGGAAACGACGGAGAAGGTGACCGTCGAGTCCCCGGTGGAGTACGTTGACGATCCCGAGGCCGAGGCCGGCACCGAGAGCGTCGTTTCTCAGGGTAAGGACGGCGAGACTGAGGTGCGCACGCGAGTGACCACCGTCAACGGCGTGGAGGAGTCTTCGGAGGTCGTCGAGGAGAAGGTCATCACCAAGCCCACGGTGACTACCATCGCCCGGGGCACGAAGCCGTCGGTGTCCTTGTCCGCTCCTTCCATCGGTAGCGGGTCCGTGTGGGATTCCATCGCTCAGTGCGAGTCCGGCGGTAACTGGGGCATCGACACCGGTAACGGTTACTCCGGCGGCCTGCAATTCGCCCCGTCGACGTGGCTGGGCTACGGCGGTGGGCAGTACGCGCCGACGGCGGCCCAGGCGTCGCGTGAGCAGCAGATCGACATCGCACAGCGCGTGCAGGCCGCCCAGGGCTGGGGTGCGTGGCCGGCCTGCACCGCGAAGCTGGGGATCCGTTAGCTCGTCCGTATAGTTGAGGGCTATGGCAGCCCCGATACACCCGCCCGCCTCGGGCGACAGCCGCGCCTCAGCCCTCCTCGGCCCGGCGGAGATCCGCGAACTCGCCGCCGAGCTGTCCGTGGTGCCGACGAAGAAGCTGGGACAGAACTTCGTCCACGACCCGAACACGGTGCGGCGTATCGTCGCCGCGGCGGATATTTCGGCTGAGGATCACGTCGTCGAGATCGGCCCTGGTCTCGGGTCGCTGACCCTGGCGTTGCTGGATACCGCCGGCCGGGTCACCGCTGTAGAAATCGACGAGCGCCTCGCCGCGCGGCTACCGCGCACCGCCGCCGAACGCGCCCCGCGCTGCGCCGACCGGCTGACCGTGGTCACCGCGAACGCCCTGGAGGTGGGCGCGGCGGATGTGGACCGCCCCACCGCCTTGGTGGCTAACCTGCCGTACAACGTGTCCGTGCCGGTGCTCCTGCACTTCCTTGAGACATTTCCCAGCATCACCCGGGTGCTGGTCATGGTCCAGTCCGAGGTGGCCGATCGCCTGGCCGCCGCGCCCGGCTCCCGCACCTACGGGGTGCCTAGTGTCAAAGCGTCCTTCTACGGCGAGGTTCGCCGCGCCGGCGCCATCGGTAAGCACGTGTTCTGGCCGGAGCCGAACATCGAGTCCGGCCTGGTGCGCATCGACCGCTACCCGGAGGCTCCGTGGTCGGTAGAGGCTCGCGAGCGGGTATTCCCGCTCGTCGACGCCGCGTTTGCCCAGCGACGCAAGACGCTTCGGGCCGCCCTCGGCGGGTACTTCGGGTCCCCGGCTGCCGCTGAAGAAGCGCTCGTCGCGGCCGGGATTGACCCGAAACTCCGCGGTGAAAAGCTCTCCGTTGCCGACTTTGTCCGGCTGGCCGGAGTGGAGGCCACGCGATGAGCCTCGACACGGTGGTGGCGGCCAGCGCCCACGGGAAAGTGAACCTGCACCTGGGAGTGGGCGCGCTGCGCGAGGACGGCTACCACGACTTGGTGACGGTGTTCCAGTCGCTCGACGTCGCGGACACGGTCACGCTGAGTCCAACGGGCGCGGTCGCCAGCACGGACGCGCCGGTAGCGGAGATGACGGTGTCCCAGAGCGTCGTCGGCGAGGTGCCGACGGATGAGACAAATTTGGCGTGGCGCGCAGTAGCCGGCGTGGGGTGGCTTTATCGTCGCCGCCACGGCGAACGTCGTCTGCCAGCCGTGCGCATTGATATTGATAAGCACATTCCCATCGCCGGCGGGATGGCCGGGGGCTCCGCCGACGCGGCGGCCGCCCTCGTCGCGGCTGATGCCTGGTTCGCCCGCTACTACGAGACGACTACCCTCCCGGCGGAGGAGCTCGTGGAGATCGCTAAGCTGCTCGGCGCGGACGTCCCCTTCGTGTTGTCCGGGGGCACGGCGGTGGGCTCCGGACGCGGTGATGAACTGGTGCCCATGCTGTCGCGGGGGAAGTATCACTGGGCGATGATTACCTCGCGGGAGGGGCTGTCGACGCCGACGGTGTTCCGCAAGCTCGACGAGTTGCGCGCAGCCCGGCCGGAAGCGTTAGCACCACAGCTTGACCCGGCGGCGGTGGGGGAGGCGCTCATGAGCGCCGACCCGCAGTCGCTCGCGCGCGCCCTGCACAATGACCTGCAGGCGGCGGCGTTGTCGCTGCGCCCGGATCTGCGGCGGGTGCTGGAGGTCGGGATTGACGAGGGCGCGCTGGCCGGCATCGTCTCCGGATCCGGGCCGACGTGCGCGTTGCTCTGCGAAGACGCTGACACCGCCCGACAGGTGGGCGCCGAGGTGGTTACTCAGCTGCCGGGAACGAAGGCGCTGGCGGTGTCCGGGCCGGCCGGCCCGGCGCAGCTGGTGACGGACTAGGCGCGGCCGGTGGCGACGGCCATCTCCACCGGGGAGAAGTCGAGCTTGTGCTCGAGCGCGATCTCGCCGGAGGTGAGGTCGACGACGACGAGGGTGTTATTCGCCGCGTCGGTGACGTAGGCGTCGGTCCCGGCTACCTTGAGGATCGGGCCCGGCTGCTGCCACTCCTCCTTCTCCCGCCACGGCTCGATGACCTTGATCTTGTTGGTGATCTCGCCGGTCTCCTCATCGATGATGACGAGCTCGCCGTCGTAGGTCAGCACGATGGCTTCGCCCTCAGGGCCGCGCGCCAGGGAGCGGAACCAGTAGGAGGAGCCGAGCTCGACGGTGCGCAGGCTGGCGTCACGGGAGTCGATGAGCACCACCGAGGTGGGGCGCTCGAATTCCGCGTCCTTCTCGGTCTTGTTGTCGCCGAGCACGATGGGGGAGTCCTCCGAGCCGGCGAGGTTGCCGTTGCGCTGGTAGCCGGAGGCCGCAATCTTGGTGAAGGCGCCGTCGCGGTAGACCACGGGGCCGTTGGTGCAGCCGAACACGACGGCCTCGCCGTCGGCGACGGCTTCGCCGTGGACGCCCGGGCAGTTGTCGGTCTCGGCGAGGACGGTGCCGTCGGCCGCGACGTGGCGGATGGTGTGGCGTTCCTCTTCGGTGCCGACGGTGTGCAGCACGGAGCCGTCCTCGAAGGGCACGGCGACGCCGTGGTGGGCCGCGCCGGTGGACAGGGTGGTTGTCTTCGCATCCGGGTTGGCGATCTCGTCAGTGGCGACGATGGTGACATCGCCGGTGGCGTCCGAGAACAGCGCCGTCAGCCCCTCGTGGTGGACGACGTGGCCGGCCTTGGCGGCGTCGTAGGACGTGTCCTTCAGGTGCGGGGCGGACTCGTAGTAGTGGTAGTGGTCCTCGTGCTTGGCGGCTTCGTTGCCGGAGTCATAGACGCGGAACACGTCGGAGTCGGTAACCATGACGTGGCGGCCGTCGCCGGCGTGGTTGAGGCGGTAGAAGCCGGGCTCGTCGACGGCGTCGAGGGCCTCTCCGGAGAGCGAATCGATGGTGGTAATACCGCCCTCGTGGGTGAGGACCACGCGAGGGGTGAGCGAGGACACTTCCTTCTGCTCGGCATCGTGCTCGTGGCCGTCGTGGGAGTGTCCCTCGTGGGCCTTCTCGGCGGCGGTGGTGGTGGTTTCCGAGGTGGCCTCGGTGCGGCTGTCGGGGGACGAGCAGGAGGCCAGGGCGAGGGCGCTCGCGGCCAAGACCGCGGTCATCGTGAAACGTTTCATAAGGGCAAAAGTATACGACTACCAGCTAAATGGCAAATGTTTTCAACTATTGTCCAACATTGGCGGACGGTAGCATCGATGCCTATGGCCAACCTCATCAACCTGGAAAAGGTGTCGAAAAGCTACGGGCTGAAGACTCTGCTCGACGGCGTTAGCCTCGGTGTGCAAACCGGGGACCGCATCGGCGTCGTCGGCCTCAACGGCGGCGGTAAAACCACCTTGCTCGAGGTCCTCACCGGCATCGCGCCGGCCGACTCCGGGCGGGTATCCCACGCCTCGGACCTGCGCATGGCGGTCGTCACCCAACAGGCGAAGCTCGACGACTCCCACACCATCGGCCAGGTGGTGGTGGAGCCCCTAGGACTGGACACCTATGAGTGGGCCTCTAACGCCCGCGTCCGCGACGTCCTCGGCGGCCTGGGCGTGGCCGAGCTGGGCCTAGGCACCGCGGTGGGGGAGCTGTCCGGCGGGGAACGACGCCGCGTCAACCTCGCCGCAGCGCTCGTTCAGGACCTCGACCTCATCGTCCTCGACGAGCCGACGAACCACCTCGACGTGGAAGGCGTCCAATGGCTCGCGGAACACCTGCTCAGCCGCAAGCTGGCACTCATCGTCGTTACCCACGACCGCTGGTTCCTCGACACAGTGGCAACCAAAACCTGGGAGGTCCACGACGGCCGGGTCGACTTCTACGAGGGTGGCTATAACGACTGGACCTTCGCCCGCGCTGAGCGGGCTCGCCAGGCCGACGCCATGGAACAACGGCGCCGCAACCTGGCCCGCAAGGAGCTTGCCTGGCTGCGCCGCGGCGCCCCGGCCCGCACGTCGAAGCCGCGCTATCGCATCGAAGCCGCCGAGGCCCTCATCGCCGATGTCCCCGCCCCCCGCAACAGCGTCGAGTTGCTCGCCTTCTCGCGGCAGCGGCAGGGCAAGGTAGTCGTAGAGCTCGAAGACGCCCGCATCGAGACCGTCGACGGCCGCTGCCTCGTCGATAACCTCACCTGGAGGCTCGCGCCCGGCGAACGCATCGGCCTGGTGGGCGTGAACGGTTCCGGCAAAACGACGCTGCTGCGCGCTATTGCCGGCGCCCACGCGCTCACCGCCGGCACGCGCATCGAGGGTCAAACCGTGCGCCTCGGTTGGCTGCGCCAGGAACTCGATGACCTGGACCCGGACCGGCGCCTCCTGGACGCCGTGGAGGACGTCGCCAGCTACGTTCAGCTGGGCAAGAAGGAGCTCACCGCCTCCCAGCTCGCCGAACGCCTCGGGTTTTCTGCGAAGCGGCAGCGGGATTTCATCCGGGATCTCTCCGGCGGTGAGCGGCGCCGTCTCCAACTGACGAGGGTGCTCATGGCTGAGCCGAACCTGCTGCTGCTCGACGAGCCAACCAACGACCTGGACATCGATACCCTCCAGGAATTGGAATCCTTGCTCGACTCCTGGCCGGGGACGCTCATCGTCATCTCTCACGACCGCTACCTCATCGAACGCATCGCGGACAACGTCTACGCGCTCTTCGGAGACGGCAAGCTCACCCACCTGCCGGCGGGAATTGATGAGTATCTCGCACGCCGCGCCGCGGCCGCCGACGCCGCCTCCGGGCCCATCAACCTCGGTGAAACGAAGCATGCTACGGCGTCGACGCCGGCCGCCGACGGGCAGCCCCGGCTGAGTTCGCAGCAGGAGCGGGAACTGAAGAAGAAGCTCAACGCCGTCGAAAGGAAGATGGCCAAGACGGCCGAGCGCATCGCAACCTTCGAACAGGAGCTAGCCGAGCTGTCCATGAACCCGGATCCGGACATGGGCAAGCTAGCCGACGCTGACCGGGAGCTGCGGGCCGCCCAGGCCGAGCACGAGGAGCTAGAGATGCAGTGGCTGGAGATCGGCGAGCAGCTGGAAGGCTAGGCGCCGGCTCCGCCGAGGAGCATGAGCGTGAGCTGCACGCGGGTCTTCACGCCGAAGCGCTTGAGCAGTGAAGACACGTGCCGCTTCACGGTGGACTCCGAAAAGTGGGTCACTTCCGCGATCTGTGCGTTGGACTTTCCTTCGCACACGAGGCGGAGGACTTCCTCCTCGCGTTCGTTTAGCATGACGCCGTTGATCTTGATCGGCGGCGACGACCGCCGCATAACGGGGCGCTTCGCACCCCGGGCGTTGTGGGCCAGGGTGGCGTCGACGAGCCGGCTGACGCAGTCCGGGGACAAGGCGGTGCCGCCATACATGGCGTCTCGAACCGCGTCGATGATCTCCTTAGGCCGGGAGCTTTTGAGAATATAGCCGGCGCCACCGAGGGCGAGGACTTCGAGCATGGTGGTGTCCGTGTCGAATCCGGTGATCGCGACGAACACCGGAGACTCCTCGGTGCGGCGGATGATCTTGAGTAGCTCGATACCGTTGATATCGGGCATGCGGATGTCTGAGAGAACCAGGTCCACGGAGATCCGGTTGAGCAGATCGATGGCTTCGCGGCCATTACGCGCTTCGGCGACGACCTTGAGATCATCCGTGGTTTCGAAGTAAATCTTGAACGCGCGGATGATCGCAGGGTCGTCGTCGACCAGCAGGATTCGAGTTATCTCGGACACGAGGTAAAGGGTACTACTAGAAGCACCACGCGAGCATCGGGTAGGCCTTGCAGGTGTAGCGGAAGCCGGGCTCGCGGTTGGTGATGTCGGTCAGGCCGACGAAGAGCTGGGACAGGACAACGAGGCTGGTGAGGACTGCGGTGATCTTCATAGGTGGGATGGTATAGCATCACCCAAGAGTTCGCTAGGTGAAAACCTAGAAAAGCATGAGACCTCTGCCACAATTCCTGAGAAAACTCTCAGCAAGGCGCGACGGCGATGAGGGTCCAGCGGTCGTTTTCGCTGGTAGTCGTTATGCTGCCGCGGATGGACTGCATGTGTGCCTGCATGGACCGCAATCCGATGCCGGAGGATCCCAGGTGAGAGACATCCTTGTGACCGACCTCGTTGACCACCGTCAGGATGATCTTCTCTGAATCTTCGGGTTGCTCCACGGTGAGGATGACGGGGGACTTGGGCTGCGCGTACTTGATGATATTGACCACCGCCTCGTGCATCACCTGTCCGAGGGCCCCGGCCTGGACGGCGCTGAGCTGGGTTTTTTCCAACTGGTAGTGGGATCGCACCCGGAATTTGTGGCGAGACAGCAGCCGTACCTGGTTCTGAAACTGCTTCTCGAAGGTGGGACCGGGTTTGTCCCCGGTCAGGCCCGAGGGCGTGTTCAAGGAGGCCAGAAGCGTGCGTGTCTGGGTGATGGCGTTGCGGCCGAGGTCGGCCAGGGTGTCGAGGTCGTCGGCCAGCTCTGGATCCTTCGCGCCCCGGGTCAACGACAGTGCCTCCGCCTGAACGACGAGCGAGGTCAGGGTTGCCGCCACCGAGTCGTGCAAGGACTTAGCCAGCTCCTCCTGCCGGCGTTTTTGTTCCTCTCGCGCGCGTTCCCGAGACTTGACCGTCTTACGGATCCAGATACCCAGCAACAACGCGCCGAGGGTGAGAAGCAGCCAGATGATGGTCGCCTCGGGCTCGAGGGCGATGTCACCATCCTCCGGGTCGTAGATGCCGGCGAATCCGATGAACACCGCGAAGCCCAGCGCCCACCAATAGTTGCAGCGCGCAGCGACGATGGTGAGCAGGAAGGCGCCGTAGAAAATGCCCAAACCATAGCGGTTGCCTACCAACCACATGAGGATGAAGATGGCCGCAGTACTCAGCAGTGCGGCGCGGGGGTTCTGTAGGCCCCAGATCATGCACACCCCCAGCGCGGCGATGAGCAGGACGTAAAACGGTCCTGGGATCGGGGTCGACGTCAGCATTGTGAGGAAGAATAATGCCAGCGCCACCAGCGTTGCCACGACGGTGAGGTTATTTCTCAGTTTCAGCCACACACCGTCGATGCTCTCACATCGTGCCCTAGGCCTGGAACCGTGCGGTGCCTCTTAACACCGCGCGGTGGTGGCTGCCTACAGGTTGTCCACCGCGTACTGCGCCTGCTCGGGCGTGAACTGCTCGCCGTACTCGGACACCAGTTGGTCGTAGACCGCCGCCGGGGACATCGCCATGTCCTCCACGTACGTCTTCGCCTTCTCCAGGGCGTTGGCGTTCCAGTCCGTCTCCACGTTATCGACCGCGTACTGTGCCGCCTCGGCGCTGAACTGTCCGCCATATTCGCTGGTGAGCTGGTCATAGATCCCGGCGTAGGACATGTGCATGGTGTTCGCGTAGACGTCGGCCTGGCGCAGGGCGTTGCGGTGTTCCTGCGGCACGTCAGCGGAAGCCTCATCCTTGGCCGAATCGTCGGCCGCAGCGTCCCCGTCGACGAGCTGAGCGGCGCCGTCGGCGGCGGACTCCGACGAGCCTTCGGTGTCTCCGCCGCCGAAGATGGCCCCGAGGATCCCGAGGCCGAGCACGATGGCCACCAGGATGAGCGCAACCTTGGCGCAGCCGCCGCGCTTCTTCTTTTTCAGCACGTACCCCTCCGGGACGAAGCCCTCCGGCGTGGGCTGGGAGTTGGTGGGTTGTGCAGGAGTGCTCATAGGTTCTCCTTCGCGTTATGAGCGTGATCGACTAGTGAGACTCATTAAACGTGACCGGCCTGACATGAAACTCCCAGCTCGTTCGAAGGTTTCGAATATTGACCTGCCAGGCTTCGGCCGGGGTGGTCGTTAGCATGGGGGTCATGATTCTCATCAACGTGAAATTCCGCCCGCGCCCCGAGTTCATCGAGTCCTTCCCGGAGAAGGTCGCCAAGTTCACCCGCGAGACCCGCCGCGAGGCGGGAAACATCTTCTTCGACTGGTACCGCAGCGTCGACGACCCCAGCGTCTACATCCTCACCGAGGCCTTCCACGACGACGCCGCCGTCGCCCATGTGAACTCCCCGCACTTCAAGGAGGCAGAGGAACTCTTCCCGACCATCCTGCTTGAGACCCCGCAGATCATCAACACCCTCATCCCCGGCAAGACCGAGTGGGATGAGATGGCCGAGTTCCGCGTCGACTAAGAGCCGACTAAGAACTACGACATTGCCCCCATCCGGCGCGCAATTTCTTCTGGTTATAACCCGCGATCTAGGGTCGAGACCATGGCTAAGAAATCCGACGCTCCAGCCCATCGACCCGCCAAGTTGGATAAGCACGCCTACGAGAAGGAACTGAAGAAGCTCCAGGCCCAGCTAGTAGATCTTCAGCAGTGGGTAGTCAACAACGGTGAGCGGGTAGTCATCGTCATGGAGGGCCGCGACGCGGCCGGCAAGGGGTCCGCAATCAGCCGGATCACGCAGTACCTCAACCCGCGATCCTGCCGCGTGGAGGCCCTACCCAAGCCGAACGAGCAGGAAAAGGGCCAGTGGTATTTCCAGCGCTACATCGAGCGCCTGCCGTCCGCCGGGGAGATCGTCATCTTTGACCGCTCCTGGTACAACCGGGCCGGCGTGGAACGCGTCATGGGCTTTTGTACCACCAAGGAGTACCGCCGCTTCCTCGCCCAGGCCCCCATCTTCGAAAGGCTCCTCGTCGAAGACGGCATTCACCTGCGTAAGTACTGGTTCTCCGTGTCCCCGGAGGAGCAATTGCGCCGCTTCCACTCCCGAGTCGATGACCCGCTGCGCCGGTGGAAGCTCTCACCCATGGACGTCGAGTCCATCAACCGGTGGGATGACTACTCCAAGGCCAAGGACGAGATGTTCGTTCACACCGACACGGTGCTGGCCCCTTGGTACACCGTGGAAAGCGAGGACAAAAAGCGCTCCCGCATCAACGTCATCAAGCACATCCTCGACTCGATTCCCTACGAGTCCTCCGAGCCGCTCATTCCCGAGCTGCCCGAACGGACCCAGCAGGGCAGCATCGAGCGGCCGCCGCGCCAGGAATTCCGCTACGTGCCCGATTACGCCGCCACCCTAGAAAAGCGCAAGCACCAGGGCAAGGGCAAGAAGCGCTAGCCCAGCAGCGCGTTGAGCTCGGTGATGACGCCGTGCTCAACGTTCGACGGCGCGATGACGTCGGCGATCGCTTTGATCTCCGGGTGCGCGTTGGCCATCGCGTAGGCGACGCCGGCCGCGCGGAGCAACTCCATGTCGTTGAGGTAGTCGCCGAAGGCGATGGTGTCCTCGGCCGCCACGCCCAGCGTCTGCGCCAGCGACAGCAGTGCGACGCCCTTGTTGGCGTCGGCGGACATGACGTCCACCCAGTGCTTCCCGGAGACCGCCACCGAACACTCGGGCACCGTCTCGCGCAGCACGGGCGCGAGATAGTCCTCCGAGACATGCGGGGTGATGAACGCGAGCTTGATGACCTCGCCGTTAACCACCGAATGCAGATCCTCCACGACCCTCATCGACCGGTGGTAGGTCTGGACCTGCTCACGGATGTAGTCGTCTTCAATGTACAAAACGTAGGCGGCTTCGGGGCGGCACACGACGAGCCAACACTCCAGGCCGGCGGCGACGTCGATGACCCGGTGCGCGGACTCATCCGGCATGGGCGTGGTGGAGATGATCTTCCCGTTGTGGCTCACCGCAGTACCGTTTTCGGCGATAAAGGAGGACACGGCACGAGACCCGGCGGGGCGGTCGTCGAACATCGCCTGCAGGGTCGCCAACTGGCGACCTGACGCGGGGGCGATGGTGACGGACTGCTGAGCGGCGCGCTCAAGCAGCGGCCAGAACTCCGCCGGGATCTTCCCCTCGCCGTCCAGCAACGTGCCATCCATGTCCACGGCCACCAACCGCGGCGGCAGCTCCACCCCGCGGAAGGCGGCGTACCCGGCGCGGGCCGCACCGATAGTCACGCCTTGGGGCACGGGAGTGCGCAGGACCGCGGCGAGTGCCTCAGCGGTGGGGGAGGGCAGGCGCAGCTGCGGGTCGTCGAGCAAGACGACGGCGCGCCGGTCGCCCAGGTCCACCCACACGTGCTGCCACAACCCGGTGATGGGCTTAGCCATGTCGATCAGCCCGAGCTCCTCGGCCAACCGCTCGGGTACTTCCTCGGCTGCGAGCACTGCAATGGCCTGGTCATGGCCGAAGCGCCGCACTGCCTGGCCCGCCCGGCTGGATGCCTCCCAACGGAATACACCGTCGGCAACGGTGGCGAGGATGTCGCAGTGCGGTTCGATCGTGGCGCCGTTCGACGCCGTGAGCCGACCCACCGGATTTCCCGGGACCATGGTGAGCACCGCGTCCGGGAAACGACCGTCGAGTAAAAGCTGATGCTCGACGGCCGGGTAGTGGGCGTCGGCCCGCACCCTGCTTAAGGAAACGCCGACCCCGGCCACGTCCACGATCACTCCATCGCGAAGCACCAGGCGGGTCCCGTCGGAGAGCACCCACTCATCTCCCTCCACGGTGAGCGTCAACCCTCGCACGGTGGCGAAAGAGCGCAGCGCCCGCTCGGCGTCGCGCCCCACTGTTAGGGGAAGCCCGAAGCGCAGCGCGTCGACGACGCTGCCGCGCGCCGGCGGTTCGGTGAGGACCACGACGCTGGTTACGCCGTCGTCGTGCGGGGCCAACAGGGCCGTCGCGCCGTTAAACAAGGTGCGGGCGGCCCGGAGGTGATCCGGCGTAGCCGGACCCGGGGCGGCCAGGTCCTCGCCGCCGGCGTCAACAATGCGCCCGGTCAACCACGTCCATTCGCCATCGGCGATCCGCGCCACCCGGGTGCCGGCGGCCGTACGATTATCCGGCCCGAGGCGCACCTCGACGTCCGCGTCGGGCGTCAAGTCAGCCGTCGGCGGGGCGTTGAACTCCACCGAGGTGATGAGAGGACGGGCGGCATCGACGCCGGCCTGCTCGATGACGCCGTCGGTGGCAAGCTCGGCCACGGTATGCGGAACGGGAAGAACCATGGCCTTAACAATAGCGGTGCCGGCTACCCGCGCTGCGTCGCCTCGCGCCGGCGCGGTGTGACATAGGCGGCAATGACGGTGGTAACCGGAATAGATAGCGCCAACCCCACCGCGCCCACCCCGGAACGCAGCAGCTCGGTCGCCATGATGTCACTAGTGAGGATGCTTCGCAGCGTTCGGCCGGAGATCGACAGCACGAGCAGCAGCGGAAGCGCGGCGGAGGTATAGGACAGCACGAGCGTGTACACCATGGACGCCACGTGGTCCTGGCCCACCTTCATGGCGCGGGCGAAGAGGGTCCACCGGCTCGCCGTCGGGTCCAGCTCCGCCAGCTCGTTGACGGTGGAAGCTTGGGCTACGGTGACGTCGTTGAGGCCGCCGAGGGCGCCGATGACAAACCCGCAGAGCATCAGCCCGGTGATGGTGAGCTCTGGCAGGTAGATCTGGATGAGCAGATTGTCCTCAGAACCCAGGCCGCGCAGGTGGGAGCTGTCGATGGCGTAGCGGCCGGCCAGGGCAGCCAGCCCCATGGCGAGCAAGGTGCCGGACAGCGCGGAGGTCGACTTCCACGAGAACCCATGGACCAGGTAAATGACGAAAAACAACACGGCCGATCCGACCACCAGCGACAGCCGCAGCGGGTCACCACCGCGCAGCAACGCCGGCACCAGGTACCCAAACACGGCGAGCAGCGTCACGGTGAGGCCGACGAGCGAACGCAGACCCCGCATACCGCCGACGGCGACGATCGCCGCCGTGACAATGATGCCCCACACGATAAGCACGGTGTCTCGCTGATAATCCGCAAAGGAATAGGTCACCTGGCCGTTGGCGTCGGCCGCCTCGTAGAGGGAGATCTCCTGGCCCTCGGCGAGGTCCGGCTCCCCCAAACCGCCGGTGGTAACGATGAGCGTGTTCTTTCCGGCGTGCGCGCCCTCGGTCAACTCGACGATCGCCACCGTGCAGTCGGTCGCGCCGGGCGGGTCCGCGGGGACCTGATCGACAATCGTGCCAGCGGCGGGATGCGAGCACGGCCCGGGGCGGGTGGCGGTGACGGTGCCGTCGACCTGCACCCGGGTGTGCGCAGCTACCTGCTCAAACTGGGCGGATACCGCTGGTTGGCGGGAGAAGTCCGGCCACATCATCACAATGGCGACCGCTGTCGCCGCTGCCACCACGGCCAGAAAACCAACCACCAGGCGCCGAGCCCACTGGCTGGGGTCGGGTTGTTCGGTTGGTGGCGAAGTAGTCGCGTGATGCCGTCCCATAGGCAGTAACTGTAGCGCGATGACGGGGCAGGGCAGCGGCTACGATAAGAGCAATGCTGTCCGCCGTCGTCCTCGCCTTCACCGATTCCGTCAACGCGCTGCTCATTGCGGTCATCCTCGCGCTCGGAATCATCCTGCCACGCGGGCACTACCGGTTGGTCACCCCACTGCTCATCGCCGGGGACTGGCTGGGCGTGTATCTGCTGGCCTTGTTGGTCATGGTGGCGTTCGACGGCGCCCAAGGCTTCGTCCACCAGCTCACGTCCGGGCCCTGGCTAGGGATCGTGCTCATCGTCATCGGCGCCCTCGCGGCCATCGGGGCGTGGCGGGCTCGGCCCGGCGGTGACCAACGCCTCGTCGAGCTCATGCTTGCTTACGTCTCCCGCCCAGGCTGGGTGACGGCCGCCGCCGGGTTCGTCCTCGGGGTAGTGCAGTCCGCCACCTCCGCTCCCTTCTACGGCGGGATCGCTATCCTGTCGGCCGGCGACTTCTCCGCACTGACCCGCTACGGCGGCATGGTGTGGTACGCCACGGCCGCGCTGTCCCTGCCGGCGGCGGTCGCGGCGGCGGTCGGGTGGGTGCGCGCGCATCCTGAGTCGCCGGCTGGCCGGCTCATGCTCTACGCCCGGGGGCACGCCACCACGGTGAGCAAACTCGGGGGTTACGCGGTCGCGGTGGTACTAATCAGCATAGGCATTATTCATCTTTGATTATTTCCCAGGAGGTGGGGCGCATGTTAGGTGCTGCGTACCGGCCCGAGGCCACGGACTTCGCGGTGCTGTCTCCCGACGCGTCCAAGGTTGACGTACTGGTCTATCCCGGTCCGACGACCGCGACGCTCACCCAGGACGGTTCGGGGGTGTGGCGCGGCAGCGTCGCCGGCGACCACCATGGCCGGGAGTACCTCTACCGGTTGGAGTTTCCCGGGGGACGCACCCACACCTCCACCGATCCTTGCTCTACCGCCGTCACCGTCAATGGCGCCCGCAGCGTCATCGCGCCTGCGCTGCCCGACGCGCCCCGCCGGGCGGAGCGGGCCGGAAGCCGCGCCGCGAACCAAGACGTCATCTATGAGCTGCACGTCCGTGATCTCACCATCGCGCCGGGCAACGGCATCCGTCACGCCGGGAAATTCCTGGGCCTGTGCGAGCCCGGGACGCGGACCGAATCCGGAGCCCTAAGCGGTATCGACTACATCGCCAGCCTCGGGGTCACCCACGTCCAGCTGCTCCCCGTCTACGATTTCGCCACCGTTGACGAGGCAGGGGACCTCAGCTTCGGCGCGCAGTACAACTGGGGCTACGACCCGGTCCACGTCAACGCCGTCGAGGGCTCATACACCACGGACCCGTCGGCGGCGCTGGAACGCATCCACGAGCTGCGTGCCCTCGTCGACGCCTTCCACGCCCGGGGGATAGGTGTGGTCATGGACGTCGTCTTCAACCACGTCTACGACCTGGCGACCTCCCCGCTGGAGCTCACCGCGCCGGGCTACTATTTCCGCCGCCACGCCGACGGCACGTACACCGACGCCACCTATTGCGGCAACGAGACCGCCTCGGAGCGCTCCGGGATGCGCCAACTCATCGTTGACTCGGTGGTGTACTGGGCGCGGACCGTCGGCTTCGACGGCTTCCGCTTTGACCTCATGGGCATCCACGATGTGGACACGATGCGGGCTGTGCGCCGCGCGCTCGATGAGGTCGACAAGCGCATCATCGTCATCGGCGAGGCGTGGCGCATGGGCAATCACCCCACTGGGGTGATTCCCGCCGATCAGGATCACAGTCACCTCATGCCCCGCGTCGGCACCTTTGACGATTCCTTCCGGGACGCCGTCCGCGGCTCGACGTTCCACCTCGGGGCACCGGGACTGGTGTCCGGGGCGGCCGACGCCGGCCTAACCCAGCGGCTGTGGCAAAGCCTGAGCAACACCCATTCCGTGCTCTATAGCGAATGCCATGACAACCACACCCTCTTCGACGCGCTGTGCGCCGGGCTTCCGCAGGCCCCGCGGGCGGAGATCGTGCGTCGCCACATGCTCGCCACCACGCTGAGTTACCTCGGCGACGGCACGGTGTTCCTCCACGCCGGGCAGGAGGCCTGCCGCACCAAGCAGGGAATCGGTAATTCCTTCCGGAGCCCCGACAGCATCAACGCCTTCGACTACGACCGCGCTGTCGACCCGGACTTCGCCCCGGTCGTCGAGCTCGTTCGCGGGCTCAATCGCCTGCGTGCGGAGGGAATCTTGCGCTTCGGCCGGCGCACCCTCGACGTCCTCGACGGCACGCACCTCGCCTACCATGACGCGGTGACCTCGGTGTTCATCAACTTCGATACGAAGCCGTGGACGGTGGCGATGCCGCAGCGGGCTCGCTTGCTCGTCCACGACCACCAGGTCGACGCCGGGGAGGCGGCCCCGGGTCAGTTCACGGTGCCGGGCCTGTCCGTGTCGATAGCCCGCTGGTAGAAGTCCACCACGGTCTGGGTGGCGGCCCGCCACCCGTGGCGCTCCGCCTCCTGACGAGCCAGGGCGCCCATCTGGCGGCGGCGTTCGGTGTTCTCCAGCAACACGCACAGGCGGTCTGCCCAGGCGTCGTAGTCGTGCGGGTCCACCAGGTAGCCGGTGGCTGCGTCGTCGATGACGAAGGGGATGCCCCCCGCCCGGGCGCCGACCACCGGCACTCCGGAGGCAAAGGACTCCAATGCCACCAGGCCGAGGGTCTCCGTGGTGGAGGGGAAGGCGAAGACGTCCACCGAGGCGAACGCCGCGGCCAGCGCCGCACCTGACTTGTAGCCGGTGAAGGTAGCCCACGAAGGGTCGAACTGCTGCCGCAGATCCTCCAGCCCGGGCCCGGAGCCCACCATGGCGAGACGGGCGTTGGGGATGCGCTCACGCACCCGCTCCATGATGGGCAGCAGGGCGTGGAGGTTCTTCTCCGCAGACATGCGCCCGACGTAGCTGACGAGCGGGTCCTCGGGGTGGCCGTTGGAGAGCTCGGCGCGCATTTCGGCGCTGGCGTTCGACGGGTGGTAGCCGTCGGTGTCCACCGCTTTCGGCCACAGCTCGACGTTGCGGATCCCCACCGCCTTGGCCTTGTCCACCATCGGCCCGGAGGTGCACAGGTTCACCGAGGCCATGTTGTGCAGCCGCCGGATCCACCACGCCACCGGCCGGGAGGACCAGCCGATGCCGAGGGATTCGGTGTATTCCGGCACGTTGGTGTGGAAACTGGCGATGAGCGGGATGTTCCGCTTCACGGCGAGGTGGGCGCCGTACCCCGCCAACCACACTGGGTTAACGGAATGGACGGCGTCCGGCTGGAAGCGGTGCAGGGCCCGGGCCACCCTCCGGGTGGGCACGCCGACGGTGATTTCCGGGTAGATGGGGCGAAGCCGAAGCCCGTTGACACCAATGACCTCGAAACCGGCGTATTCCTTCGGGGTCTTGCCAGGGGCGAAGATCATGACCTCGTGGCCCATCTCCGCGAGCTGGTCGAGGGTCCGGGTCACCCGGGTCACCACCCCGTCGATCTTCGGGAGGAAGACCTCCGTGAACAGCGCGATCCGCATTGTCGTCCCAGGCTTAGCGGGCGTCCGCGGGATCGCCGGCGGCGTTGTCCTTGGTCCACAGGGAGCGGGCCGGGATCTTGTCCAGGTCGGCGCGGTCGGCGTACTTCTTGGCCACCTCTTCGACCTCGTGAAGCAGGCCCTCGGCGAGCGTCGTGGGCTTGAGACCGAGGTCGAGGAAGGTCTCGTTGACGACGTGCAATTCGTTCTCCGCGGACTCCTTGCGCGGGTTCGGAACGAGGGCGACCTCGGCGCCGGAGATCTCGCCGATGAGGTGGGCGAGATCGCGGACGCGGTGGGTCTCAGTCATCTGGTTGAAGATCTTCACGCGCTCGCCGCGGGCGGGTGGGTTCTCCAGCGCGATCTCCACGCAGCGGACCATGTCGCGGATGTGGATGAAGGCGCGGGTCTGGCCGCCGGTGCCGTGCACGGTCAGCGGGTAGCCGACTGCGGACTGCATGAGGAAGCGGTTGAGGACGGTGCCGTAGTCACCGTCGTAGTCGAAGCGGTTGATGAGGCGCTCGTCGCGGGCGGTCTGCTCCGTGGTCGTTCCCCAAATGATGCCTTGGTGCAGGTCAGTGACGCGCAGCTCGTCGTTCTTCGCGTAGTAGGCGAAGAGGTGCTGGTCGAGCACCTTCGTCATGTGGTAGACGGAGCCCGGGTTGGACGGGTAGAGGATCTCCAGCTCGACGGGGTGCGGGTCGACCTTGTTGCCGTCGGCGTCCTCATCCGTCATGACCTGGATATTGAGATAGCCCTCGGGGATCTTCATGCCGGCGGTGCCGTAGCCGTAGACGCCCATGGTGCCCAGGTGGACGACGTGGACGTCCACGCCCGCCTCGACGATGGCGGCCAGCAGGTTATGGGTGGCGTTGACATTGTTGTCCACCGTGTAGCGCTTCGTGGTGGAGTTCTTCATGGAGTAGGGCGCAGCACGCTGCTCGGCGAAGTGCACGACGGCGTCGGGACGCTCGGTGGCGATGAAGTCCAGCAGCGCCGGGTAGTCCTGAGCAACGTCGATGTTGTGGTAGGCGATCTCCTTGCCGGTGACTTCCTGCCACGCGGCGATGCGATCGTCGATGCTGGCGATGGGGGTGAGGGATTCGGCTCCCAGTTCCTCATCGATGGCCCGACGGGAAAGGTTATCGATGATGGTGACTTCGTGTCCCTGGTCGGACAGGTACAGTGACGCCGGCCATCCGCAGAAACCGTCGCCACCTAGAATCGCAACCTTCACGTTCTTCTCCACATCTCGGTCTTGCGACCTAGTCGGTTGATACTTCTTCTGAAAGACTCGATTGGCAATTTTGCCTAGGTGCCAATGTTAGCGAAGTCCTAGGCTGTTTACAGTCCGAGTTCAGGCAGACTCAACGACGAACGCGAGTGTTCCCAGGTCATATTCACCCGGTGCGGGGGTGAGGGTGGAGATCTGCGTGCGCTGGGCCTCGCTGATCGGAATGATCCACCCCTCCGTGGGGTCGACCACCGGAGTTAGGGTAGAAGAACCCATTAATATAGTAACGCGCTGGCGGGGGCCGCGCAACTGTAGGGTCCGCCCGGCGGCGGCCGCGGCGGTGATGGCTCGCCACGCATCGACGTCGACGCTGACGATCACTAACTCCTCCGCGGTGCGACAAAAGGCCTGCGCATCGTGGTAAACGAGGGCCGACGACGGCAGGTCGGGCAACGCCTGAGACGAACCTGAGCGGCGTCGAAAGCGGTCTAAGAGTCCCATGAGAAAAACCTTAGCCGACGGCTCCGGGCCGGAAAGTTGAGCCGAAAGGCTCACAAAGTTGATACTAACGGGTCAAATTCCGGCCCGAAACTTGCCGACAGTGGATTTCACCACTCACAGTGGAGACGTCACCAAGGATTTTCGCCGCGTATCAGAAGGGAAAAGCCCACCATGCGTCGTACCACCTCCGCCCTCGCTTGCTTGGTTTCCGCCACCATCGCCACGACCGGCCTCGTGCTCGTCCCCACCGCCTCCGCTGCCGTTCCGGTGGTCCCGGGCGAGGTCGGCCAGACCTGCTCCGTCGAAGGCCAGGCAGGCCAGTCTCTGCGTATCACCGGCTCTCACTTCGAGGTTGAGGGCACCGCCACCGTCGCCAACTACAACGATGAGAACCTTCCGCTGACCCAAACCATCAAGGAAGGTGCCACCAAGAATTGGAACGTCGGCGGCTCCGTCAACTTTGACCTGCTCAAGCTCTTCCACGTCACCCTCAGCGCCGGCTACCAGTCCTCCCAGACCTGGGAGGTCGGCCAGACCCTCGGCCCGTACCCCGTCAAGCCCGGCCAGACCGGCGTCCTGGAGTACGGCTTCCTCAACCAGACCTTCGAGGGCACCAACCTGCGCTGCACTGGCGGCGTGTGGACGGACACCGGTTCCACCTTCCACGGCACCATCCCGCGCGAGCGCCACATCCGGGTCTCCATGCGCGACAACGCGGAGTTCTAACCTATGCGCCGCGTATACCAGATGGCGGCCGCCGCGCTCATCACCGCCGGACTGGGCCTAGGCACGGCCATGCCGGCCGGCGCCGTGATGGAGGCGGTCAACCAGCAGATGACCCCCGACCAAGACGTCCACCGCAGCACGTTCCTCGACGAGGCATGCAACCCAGCCACCGACGCCAAGCGCCACCCCTGGGAGCAGTGGGTCACGGACGAGTGGGACCGCTACAACGGCACCACCTCCTTTACCAACACCTCCGACCGTGACATCAAGTTCTCCCTTGAGGTCACCGAGGGAGTCAACGAGTCGGTCAAGGCGATGAGCTCGGGAAACACCTGGGATGTGTTCCTCAAGGGCGTGAAGTCCAGCTACGGCATCGTTGAGGTGTCGCAGTGGGCGGTGGGCGACAAGCTCGGGCCCGTCATCGTCAAGCCCGGCGAGACCGTCCGTGCCGACTATGGCGTCCACATGAAGTCCTTCATCGGCCGGGTTCGCACGTGCGACGCCCGCACCGGCAAGTGGAAGTCCGAACCCTACTTCGGCCACTACCACGGCGAGGGCCCCAGCACCCGCTTCGTCGTGTGGCACCGCACCAGCGCCGAAGGCGCCCACAGCTCCAATGTCCAATACGTCCAAGGTCAACGCGAAACCCCGCAGGACTCCGCTGCGGCCACGTTGAACCCCTAAGAGACCACCCCAGGTTAGGAAGTGACACTGATCATGACGACCTTCGCTCGTCGCATGGCCGCTGCCGGCATCGCGGTAGCCACACTTACCCTCGGCGGTGCCATGGTGCCCCAGGCGTCGGCGGACACCGCCAGCGTCGGCGCCACGCCGGACGGTTGGACGCCTGCCCCGAAGCTGCGCCAGGTTCAGCAAGGCCCGCAGCCGGGCACCACGTGCTCTAGGCCCGGCGAGCGCCGCGAGTACGTCGAGCTCGTGGGATCCTACTACGCCGTCGAGGGCGCGCAGTCCACGTCTAACACCTCCGACGTGGTCATCCCGCTGCAGCAAACCCTGAAGGAAAGCCGCTCCCGGAAGTGGACCTGGTCGGCCGCCGTGACCGTCAGCCTCACCAAGGAAATCAAGGAGAAGTACTCCTGGGATTACAGCCGTGAGATGGTGTGGTCCATGGGCCAGCGCGTCGGCCCCTATGATCTCAACCCCGGCGAAAAGGGAACCCTGACCTGGGGCTTCATCATGGACCAGTACACCAGCCAGCCGGTGCGGTGCGCCAATGGTTCATGGCAGGCCTTCGGCCGAGTCAACAGCGGCAGCGCCCCGCGCGAACGCCACGTCGAGGTCACCATCGAGGACATGGCCTAGCGCATACTCGGAAGGCACCGATGCCGCCAACTCATCGTCCGCGATGGGAGGGCGGCATTAGGCTTAACGGGGTACCCACGCGCTGAGGCCCTCATTCGGCCCGCTCGTCATCCATTACCCCACACAAAAGGTTGTGTGCCTCATGGCCATCCGTCTCCTTGCCGTCGGCGTTCGGCGCCGCTCTGCCCTCGTCCTCGCCGCCGCCGTCGCCGCAAGCGCAGCACTTGCTCCCAGCAGCGTCCTAGCAGACACTCCAGAACCGGAGGAGAACACATCCTCGCAGCTCGACGAGTCCACGCGAGGATCCTCCGGCTTCCAGACCTCCAGCGAGGCAGAAAAGACCGCCTCGCTCATCGGACCGGACACGGGCCTATCCGCCTTCGTGTGGACCCCGGAAGGCGAAGACGCGCTCTTTCGCCGCATCGGACAGAGCGAACTGTCCTCCGGTGCGATCCTCGATGCCCTGGTAGGGGCAGAGGAATCCGGCCTGAGCTCCCTGCTCGAAGCGGAACGCCAACCCGTACCCAACCTCCTGCCGACGCGAGACGACATCACCGCCGTGGAATTGGTTTCGCGCACCCCGGAAGCCGGGGGAGTGGAGCGGTGGGTGGTGGCCTCGCCGTCGATGAAACGCAATGTCGAGGTGCAGGTACGCCCCGCCACGGGCGGCCCGGCGCCGGTGCTGACCCTGCTCGACGGCATCAACTCCCAGAGCAACTCCGGCTGGGTGAACCATGGCGCCGTTACCACCGTGTTCGGCGACCAACCCGTCCACCTACTCATGCCCTCCCACGGCGGGGCGTCGATGTACCTGGACTGGGATCACCCGGACCCTAACCAGGGCCAACCCAAATGGGACACCTTCATCACGACCGAGCTGCTGCCGCTGGTGGACGCCACCTTGGCGACGAACGGCAAGCACGCCATCGGCGGGCTGTCCATGGGGGCATCCGGAGCGCTCATGATCGCCAACGCCCACCCCGGTGCCTTCGACGCGGCCTTCGGACTGTCCGGTTGCTACTCCACGACCGATTCCTTAGGCGCGATGACGGCCGCCGCCATCGTCGGCGACGGCGGCGGGGAGCTGGCCAACCTGTGGGGCGATCCTGCCGGCGCCACCGCGGCGCGTTACGACGTCACCGCGGATCCCTCCGGCCTGGCTGACACGCGGGTGTACCTCGCCACGGGAAATGGCGCCTGGCACGACCGGGATCAGCAAGGGTACGCCGGGACCACCGTCGGTACCGTGAGCGCCGGCAGCTTGCTCGAGCGCGGGGCGATGTCCTGCACCCAGGCGCTCGACGCCCGCCTGGGCGAGATCGGGCACCCGGACTACCGGGTGCAGTACTACGACCACGGCCTGCACAACTGGGATCACTTCAACGAGGAAGCCGCCCGCGCCTGGGAGGAGATCAAGGGCGCCCTGATCTAGAGACCCCACCCGCGTAGCGTGGGACGCGTGACGCCTACGACCCAGCAATTGCACGCCAGCGCCCTGCGCTCCATGCTCCGGGTGGTCCACGAAACCACCGAACCCACCGACCCATCCGTGGCGCTAGCGGCGGTGGCCGAGCAATTCCGGCGCGGCGACGTCCTCGTGCTCACCGGGGCCGGCGTGTCCACCGAGTCCGGCATCCCCGATTACCGAGGCCCGGCCGGCTCGCTCACCCGTGGTCGGCCGATGACCTACCAAGAATTTCTTGTCGACCACGCGGCTCTTCGGCGCTACTGGGCGCGGTCCTATGTTGGCTGGACTCGCATGGCAGCGGCCCGGCCAAACCGAGCCCACTACGGGCTCGTCGAAGTGGAACGCGCCGGACTGCTCGCAGGACTGATCACCCAGAACGTCGATGGCCTCCATCACGCTGCGGGCCAGAAGCGCGTCGTCGCCCTGCACGGAGATCTCGCCACCGTCGTGTGCCTGGACTGCGAAGCAAAGGAGCCGCGCTCTCACTTGGGCTTACGCATCGCTGAGGCGAACCCGGGTTATCTCCAAGCCGCCATCGAGCGCGCCGGGCAGGTCAACCCGGACGGTGACATCGACTTGCCCGAGGACGTCGTCGCCGACTACCGGATGGTGGGGTGCCGACGCTGCGGTTCGGTGCGGCTCAAACCCGACGTGGTGTACTTCGGCGAACCGGTGCCGCGGCAGAGAAAGGACGCGATGTCCGCGATGCTCGGCGCCGCCAAGGCGGTGGTGGTGCTGGGCTCGTCGCTGGCGGTGATGAGCGGGTTTCGGCTGGTCATCGCCGCACAGCGAACAGGTATCCCGGTATCGGTCATCAACGGTGGCCCGGGACGCGCCGACGAGCGCGTCGACGTGTTGTGGCGGACGAACGTGGGCGACGCGGTGGATGCTCTACTCGATGAACTTGAGCTCTAGGCAGGCAATCACGCGAGCTTTTTCACGGCTACCCCCAAATCGGGCAGGTATGAGCAAAGACGTGCCCCAAAACCACCCGATCGCATAACCGCAAAGTCGTATAGTTTGCGCATGATCGTACGTCATATGACCCGGCGTGCCGCGACGATGTCGCTGGTCAGCGCCCTGATGGTGATGTCCTCCGGCGCTGCCTTTGTCCCCGTCCACGCTGAGGAATCCGCCGCGGCCGCCACCAGCCAACCGGCCGTCGACCAGCCTGCCGCGACACCGGTGAGCGAAACCCCTATAGCGGCGCCACCCACCGAGGAGCCTGCGGCGACCTCGGCCCCCACCGAGCCCGCCGCCACTCCGGAGGCCACTTCTCCCGCGGAAGAGAATCCCGAAGCGAACGAGCCGGCGGCCGACGCCGAGAAGGACGTCTCCGCCTCCATCAGTGGTTCCGTCGTGGAGACGAAGCCCGGAGCATGGGAACTGGGTGAGACGATCGGATTCACCGTGAGCGTGAAGAACACCACCGACACGCCTCGTGCCATCAAGGTCGTGGAGTCCAACCTGAGCAACTACAACGGCTGCCGATGGGGCAGCGTCGCCCCGGGAGAGACCAAGACCTGCACCGCGTCGCACACAGTGGACGCCACGGACGTTGCGGCCGGGTCGTTTACTCCCAGCGTCACCGTTGACGTCTACGCCAAGCCCTACTACCAGGGACAATCTCAGCGATTGGCGCCGCTGACCGGGCCGGCGGTGAACGTCGTCGTGCCTACCGTCGAGATCACCAAGCTCGCCGTAGCCGATGCTGAAGGTACGACGTACAAACCTGGCCACACGCTGCACCTCGACGCAACGCTGCACAACCCCAGCGGTGGCGAGGTCTCAATCACCGTCGCCGAAGAGTCGGATATTACCGGCACCTGCGCCGCCCCGACCCTGGGAGCGGGGCAAGACACCACGTGCGCGCTGTCCTACGCCGTGACGGCAGAAGACATCGAGCTCGGCGAGGCGGAGCTCACGCTTACCGTGACTGGCGGCGACTACTCGGACACGAAGACTGTCATAGTCCCCGTGCTGGGGAACTGGGCGCCGGCAACCGCATTCGCGCCGCACAACGCAAATCCTGCCAGCCCGGCCCGCCTCACGCCGCTGCAGGTACTCGACGCCCCCACCGGCGAGTACAACATCCGCATCCCGGCGTTGACGACCGCCTCCAACGGAGACGTCCTCGCATCCTACGACCTGCGCCCGAAGAAGGGCGGCAGCAACAACGGCGGCGACGCCCCCAACACGAACTGGATTGTTCAGCGCCGATCCACGGATAACGGCACGACGTGGGGGCCGCGCACGGTCATCGCCCGCGGCGGCTTCGGCGAGGACGGTAAGACCCCCACCGGCTACTCCGACCCCTCCTACGTGGTCGACCACGAAACCGGAACCATCTTCAACTTCCACGTCTATTCCCAGCAGACAGGCGTGGTGGTGAACAACCCGTACTACGAGTACGGCGCCGATGGCCGCATCAACGAAAAGAACCCGAAGACCATGAACTTCAACGTCGCGGTCTCCAAAGACAACGGGCGCAGCTGGACCAAGCGCGTCATCACCGCCGACGTCCTGGGAGAGAAGGGCCGCGAGGTCCAGTCCTGTTTCGCCACCTCCGGCGCCGGCACCCAGAAGATGGCGCAGCCGCACAAGGGGCGCCTCCTGCAGCAGGCTGCCTGCTTTAAGAAGGGCGGTAAGCAGGTGGTTGCGTTGACGATTTACTCCGATGACCACGGTGCGACCTGGCACTCTGGCGAATTCACGTCGCTTACTGCCGATGCTCCGCAGGGTGGCTCTTGGCAGTTCGACGAAAACAAGGTGGTCGAGCTGTCCGACGGCACGCTGCTGCTCAACTCCCGTACCCCGTCAGGTGCGGCGAAGGGCCACCGCATCGTAGCCACCTCCACCGACGGCGGGCAGACCTGGCAGGACTACCGGGTGGACACCGGGGTCATCGACCCGGCCAATAACGCCCAGGTCATCCGGGCGTTCCCCACCGCCCGCCCGGGCACTCTGCGCTCCAAGGTGCTGCTGTTCTCAAACACGAAGAACGTTAAGGACCGCACCAATGGCACCATCTCACTGTCCTACGACGACGGCACAACCTGGCCCGTAGCCAAGGAATTCCGCGCCCAGGGCACCGGGTACACCACCATGACCATCCAGGCCGACGGATCCATCGGAATCCTCTACGAGCCGGACATTTGGAGCAAGGTCGGGTACCAGAACTTCACCCTGTCCTGGCTGGAGCCGAAGCTGGCCACCGAGCCGGCATTCACGTCCGTCGAGGGCTCTATCACCGACGGAGTGGAGGTCTCCTTGAAGCTGGCGATGACCGGAGACGACCCGGCGTTGAAGAACACCGTCACCGTAACCGGGCTGCCGAAGGGACTGAGTTTCAACGCCGAGACCATGACGATTACCGGCCGCACTGCCCTAGGCAACACCGAGCCCAAGGTATTCCCCCTCACCGTGGCGTTCAGTGAGGAAGACGACGGCACCGGCATTCCGCGGGCGGCTAAGGCTGACTACACCCTCACCGTCAACAAGAACGTCGGCGACAGCGTCACGCCCAAGCCCGAAGAACAAAAGCCTGGCGATGGGCAAGCTGCGCCCAGCCCCAAGCCGAACCAGGATTCGGACCAGGGCTCGCAGGGGCAGCAGAAGCCAGACAACACCAATCCGGAGCCGGCTGGGTCCTCGACGGATGCTGCGGGCATCGCCGGGGTGATCGCCAAAGTACTGGGCTTCTTCGGCGACGTGCTGAAGTCCATCTTGTCGATTTTCGGATAGGAGCCGGGTGTGGGGCTGTCGGCGGTCGTTTCGAGATTGCCGGCAGCCTGCAAGCTGAGGTTGAGGGCTGTGGCGAGGTGGCAGCCAGTCGGCTGAGAACCACAAGAGCCGGTTATCGGCTCTTCACAGTTCTCGATGGCACTGAGTGGTTGGCGTACCAGCGCATATTTTGACTGTCATTGGTTCTGTGACTGCTCGCTCGGCGACTTGGCAGGGTAGCCCCGCTCCCAGATGGGGCCCTCCTCGGAGAAGCCGAAAACAAAAACGACGACGCAGAAGAGAATAACCCACACAAACGGAGTTATTAAAGAGAAGCATCCCAATGCGTAATTACGTCGAAAAAACGCCACAACGAGCCCGTAGATGGGAAACACCACTAGGGAAGCAAACCATATCACGGTCAGCGGTTTCGGCGTGACGTCGTTTATCCACAGGGTGCATACCCATAGAAGGAGAAGTAACAGCCACGCAATCTCGGTGTGGTACCGAGGCAGCCTCCGTTTCTTAGCAACCATGGAATCGCGCCACCGCATTTCTCGCGAGGAAGATGTAAGCTTTATCCAACCTGCTATAACCAGACTTATCGAGCATTGTGAGCGCTTGTACGAAAGCTCGGTCGCAGGCGCACACCGGTTCGTCTCGGCTCAGGCAATGGTCGTGGTTTCGGCACGCTAGGTCGGCCAAGTTTTGGGTAGGCCCAAGGCCGTCGCCAATGGATTGGCATGTTCCGCACCAATTCCACCTAGCATCGAGCCTATAAAGACAATGCCTTGACCGCTGGGAGCGGTCTTGAGATAAGCAGGCTATGTCATCACGGTGTTCGACTATGAGTCGATTATATTCGTCGCCAGTGGCGACGAATTCCGCCGATCGGCCATCGATTTCAGCACGCGACTCTGAGAACACCAACGTCTCTGCATCAACGTACCGGTCGAAAAACTCGTCCAACTCCTCGGCGACCGCCCGATCCTCTGCAGAAGTTGACGCTACCGGTGCTTCACCGGTTGTCGCGGACGCGATCCCGGTACCTCCGAACAAGAGACACACGATAAGAATGCCAATCCCCAGCAGTCGTGACACCACAGCCCCCTAGCAACAGCGACGGTACTGAGGATGAGTGTATGCCAGGAGCCGACCGGCCGCCAGCCTTTTGCGCTGATGGTTGGCCCCGTCTATGTCAAGGCGACGTAGGGCGTCCATGGGCGCATGATCGCGGCGTTCCGGGTGTCAGCCGGGGCTGGCGTCGAGACTGGTGTCGAGACGAGGGTGCGAGAACATAGCTGAACTGAGCTCCTGGATCGGTTCGGCGGTGTCCACGCATTCGCCGAGGCCGCTTGTCTTGGCCGGGCGCTGACCAAGCATAGGGATGGCATTCAGGATGCGGTGCGCAGATAACTAATCCGCCACCAGTGGCTCCATGGTGAGATCCGGGTGTTCCTTCTCAATGAAGGCGAGTTTCCATTTGTCGCCGAACAAGGCGATGAGTTCGCCGTCGGTGCGGGTGAAAATTTCCACGCCGCGTTGCTTGCCGAGGGTGGACGCGGAGGCCGCGTCGGTGCGGCGGGCCACCGTGTAGGGGATGGGCTCGGTGATGGTTTCGACGTTGTACTCGACCTCCATCCGGGCCTGCATGACCTCAAACTGCATGGGGCCGACGGCGGCCATGACGGGGGAGGCGTCGCCGCGGGCATCATTGCGCAGGATCTGCACCACGCCCTCGGCATCTAGCTGGTCCAGCGCCTTACGGAATTGCTTGTACTTGCCTAGAGACTTGGCACGCAGAATACGGAAGTGTTCGGGGGCGAATTGCGGCATGGGCGGGAATTGCACCTTGCGCCCGGCGTAGATGGTGTCGCCGGGGGCTAGTGATCCGGCGTTAACGAGGCCGACAATGTCGCCGGGGAAGGCTGTTTCCACCGTTTCGCGGTTGCGGCCGAACACGGTCAACGCGTATTTGGTTGAAAAACTACGCCCGGATTGGGCGTGGGTGACCTGCATTCCACGGTCGAACTCGCCGGAGACAACGCGCATGAACGCCAGCGTGTCCCGGTGGTTCTTGTCCATGCCGGCCTGCACCTTGAAGACGATTCCGGAGAAGGCGGAGTCGAGCTCACGTCGGGAATCCATAGCGGAGGTGGAGGCTTCAACGGCGGCAGGGTCGGCATCCCGCGGGGCAGGGGCGGGGGCGATGGCGCACAGGGTGTCGAGGATCTGGTGAACGCCGAAGTTGAGCATGGCAGAGGCGAAGATGAGCGGGGAGGTCTCGCAGGCTTCGAAGAGCTCCTGGTCGTGCAGGGCGCCGTCAGCGGCTAGTAGCTCCGCCTCTTCGACGGCCGTGTCCCACGCTTCCTCTTCCTTAGCGGCGGCGTCGGCCGGGCTGTAGTGCTCCTCGCCGGCGATGGTGGCGCCGCCGGCGGTGCGCTGGAAGTGGATGTAGTGGTCAACGTCGCCGTCGGCGCTGACGTGCGCCAGGCCGCGGAAGTCTCCGGCGACGCCGACCGGCCAATAAAGAGGGGTGGGCTGCAGGCCGATCTCGGTAACGATCTCGTCGACGAGCTCCAGCGGCTCACGCCCCGCTCGGTCCCACTTGTTCACCACGGTGACGATGGGCAGACCGCGGGCCTTGCACACGCGGAAGAGCTTGAGCGTCTGGGGCTCTAGACCCTTGGCGGCGTCGATAAGCATGACCGCGGCGTCGACGGCCGAGAGCACCCGGTAGGTATCCTCCGAGAAGTCGGAGTGGCCCGGAGTGTCCACCAGGTTAATCATGTACGGGGCGCCGTCGTGGCCCTCGGGCTGATACTCGAATTGCAGCGCGGAAGACGCGATGGAAATGCCGCGGTCCTTTTCCATCTCCATCCAGTCGGAAACGGTGGACTTGCGAGAGCCTTTACCGTGGACCGCGCCGGCCTCGTTAATGACGTGGGCATGGAGAGCGAGGGCTTCGGTGAGGGTGGATTTACCGGCGTCGGGGTGTGCGATGACGGCAAAAGTGCGGCGGCGAGCTGCTTCGGCGACGGTACTCATGACCGTCGATCGTAGCCTGCTCGCCGCCTAAGGCAGCAACTATCACCAGGTTACTGGTCGATCTCCTTGGTAATGATGGCGCCGGTGGTGGCGTCGATGTCGTATTCGTACGTCGTGGTGTTGACGTCGAACTCGATTTCCCAGCTGGGGACGTCGTCCTTATCGGAGTCGAAGTCTGTGCGGTCCCAGTTGGTCACCTGGTCGCGGGTAACACCGGCGTCGTCGAGGGCCGTCTGCTCCGCGTCCTGCTGGGAGATGGCCGGGGTGGCGGCGGTGGCGTTACCGGAGTCCTTGGCGGTCGACGCCGGGGCGCTACTAGCCGGGGCCTCGGTGACGGTAACGGTGGCGGGGGCGGTCGAGTTGGTGGCCGGGGCCGGGGTGTCGGAGCCGCAGGCGACGAGGGCGACGGTCGCGGCGGCCAGGGTGCCGACGAGGGCGATGCGCTTCATGGCGATCCTTTCATCGTTGTTGATCTTTCACCTCCCACTCAATCAGAAAGGTTGTGGACACTTCAAGTTCCCGAGCCGGCATGAGATGCGTAGTTAAGGTGATGACCTGCGTCGATGAGGCTTATCTGAGGGTGAGATGAAGGAAGTGTCATCCCCAGGCGGCTGGTGTGGGGGTAGTGGAGGTGGGGTCGCGGTACCCGCTGGGGCATATCGGTTGCGGGTTATACCTTCCTGCTTTAAAGTGTGACGGGTCAACAAAGCAAGATTGTGAATGAAGGGGACACCATGACCATTGGCATCATCGTCGGTAGCATCCGTAAGGGCCGCCTCGGCAGCGCGGTCGGGCAGTGGCTCGTCGAGCAGACCGCCGGCCGCGAGGCTGACTACAAGCTCATCGAGTTGGCCGACTACAACCTGCCGTTCGGCGATTCCGAAACCCTGCCGCTCATGGCGAACAAGCAGTACGACGACGCCAACGTCCAGAAGTTCTCCGACGTCATCGACGCGTGCGACGGCTTCATCTTCGTCACCCCCGAGTACAACCACTCCGTTCCCGGCCCCTTCAAGAACGCCTTCGACCTGCTGGCCACCGAATGGCAGCACAAGCCCGTCGCTTTCGTCGGCTACGGCGGAAACGAAGGCGTGCGCGCGGTGGAGGCCTGGCGTCTCGTCGTCGCCATCTACGAGATGGTTCAGCTCGGCGCCCAGCTTGGCTTCTCTATCTACACCGACTTCACCGAGGGCGCGCTCACCCCGAACGAGCGCAAGGTCGCGTCGGCCGATGCGCTGCTGACCCAGCTTGAGGGGCTCGTCGCCGCGCACTAGTCAAGCGCTATTCGGTCGTTTTAGCGGGCGTGGACGGTGTTTTGGGCCGCCGCTACGCCGCCGCTGACGATGAGTGTCACCGCCTCGGACGCGAGCTGAATGTTCGGCATTGCGCCCGAGGCGTCCGGCATCATGGGGGAGAGCACCCAATCGGGCACCGAGGTGCCCGCAGGTGGCCGGCCGACGCCGATCCGCACTCGGATATAGTCCCGGGTGCCGAGGTGTTCGGTAATGGACTTCAGTCCGTTGTGCCCGTTTTCGTTGCCCGCCAGCTTGATGCGGACAACTCCGGCGGGCAGATCGAGTTCGTCGTGGACAACGATGAGCTGTTCTGGGGGGAGTGCGTGTTGGCGTAGCAGGGCCGCGGCGGCCTCACCGGAGGAGTTCATATACGTGGTGGACCGGGCGGCCAGGCACGGCTGACCATCGAGGGCGATGCTCGTTGCGAGGGCCGGGACTCCCGGGACGGCGGACAGGGAAGCGTGCCGAGGGGCGAGGAGCTCGTCGACGCACAGGTAGCCGACGTTGTGCCGGGTCGGCGCGTATTTCTTGCCCGGATTGCCCAAACCAAGCACGACCCAGTGCGGGGCAGGCGGCTGCGACACCTCGGGGGTGGTGTGCTCACGGCTAAAGGGACGCAGGAGTGTAGTCATTAGGGTGCTCAGGGCGCTCACGGTTGCTCATTGTGACACACGGCGAATTTGGGGTTAAACCGATGACAGGGCGGCTGTGGGGGACTAGGCTTGAAGTGATCACGTTGTAGGACGTCATATGTCTGAAGGGAACGCTCATGGAAGTTGTCATTTGTCCTGCTCGCCCCGAGCATGAAGAGGTGGGGCGCGTCGCCGCCGATGTCTACGCCCCCTACGTTGCCCGCGGCGGAGTCATCGGCCTGGCCACCGGCTCCACGCCGTTGCCGATGTACCGCGAACTGCGCCGTCGCGTCGAGGCCGGCGAGCTCTCCTTCGCTAACTGCACCGCCTTCCTCCTCGATGAATACGTTGGTCTGCCCCGCGATCATGAGCAGAGCTACTACCAAACCATCCGCCGCGAGCTGACGAACCACATCGATATCGACGATGCCCGGGTGTTCTCGCCGGATGGCACCGCCGACAACCCCGATGAGGCCGGCGTTGCCTACGACAAGGCCATCGCTGAGCACGGCGGCATCGACATCCAGCTGCTCGGCGTCGGCACGAACGGCCACGTGGGCTTCAACGAGCCGGGCTCCTCCTTGGGCTCCGGCACCCGGATGAAGACTCTGCACCCGCAGACCGTCATCGACAATGCCCGTTTCTTCGAAGACGACCCCAACAAGGTGCCGCACCACGTCCTCACCCAGGGCCTGGGCACCATCTCTCGGGCTGGTCACCTGCTTCTGCTGGCCACCGGTGCCGGTAAGGCTGACGCGGTGGCGGCCCTCGTCGAGGGCCCGATCAGCGCGTCCTGCCCGGCGTCGATCCTGCAGTACCACCCGCACGCCACCGTCGTCGTTGACGAGGCTGCGGCGTCGAAGCTGACGCGGCGCGAGTACTACGAATTCGCCTACGAGAACAAGCCGGAGTGGCAGCAGTACTAGGCCGCCAGCCGCGCCGCTAACCAGCGGCGAAGCACCTGGTAGTAGTGCCCCGGGGCGTCGAGCCGCACGCTATGACGCGCCCCGGGGATTACTGCTGTCTCGATGAGGGGATACTCTTCGCGAATCTCTTGTGCCCGGCGTGGACCGATGAGAATATCGTCCCCATCTCCGGTGATGAGCAGCGTGGGGCACGAAAGGGCGCCGACGACGCGTCGCCAGTCTTCTACCCCCACGATCCCGGTCGCGACGAACTCGCGCTGACAGCTGAGCTTGGCCTTAAGCCAACCGTCGGCATCGGCCGGTGAGCAATGCGGGTAGTCGGCGAGCAGTCCCGCACGGGCGGCGGCCGGCGCCGCCGCAATCTCTGCTAGCCGACGGGCGGAGTGCTCGCCGTCAGCCCGGTACCGGGCGGCTTGTTCGGTGGTGAGCCAGGCGGGGTCTTCTACCACGAGGGCGCTGACCAGGTCCGGCCGACGGGCGGCCACCACCGTGGACACCGCTGCGCCCATGGAATGGGCGATGAGAATCACCGGGGCCTGCGGCGCCACCTTGGCCTGAAGGTAGTCCGCCATCTCTTCGATGGGATCGTCAAGATGGTGAATCCGGGGGGAGTCTCCATGGCCGGGAAGATCAATGCCCTGGGTGGGTGCAATGGGGGCGAGTGTATCAATGAGGCTGGTCAGGCACTCGGCGGAGTCGGTGACGCCGTGAGTAACCATCACGGTGGGTGAAGTTTTCATGGGAATTACCCTAGTTCCACCCCCGCCGTACCAACCTGAGGTAGGATGTCTGATGAATGACGGATTGTGTCCCGCCCAGTCACCCGACCTAAGGAGTATCGCCATGACTGAACTGAAGCTTCGCGGAGTTGTCCCGCCCGTCGCCGTCCCGCTCAACGACGACCGCAGCATCGACCACGAGGGCTTCGCCCGCCACATCGACCGCCTCATCAACGCCGGCGTCCACGGTCTCTTCATCCTGGGCTCCTCCGGCGAGGTCGCCTTCTCCACCGTGGCGCGTCGCGAAGAGATCATCAAGACCACCATGGAGACGGTCGCCGGCCGCGTGCCGGTCCTCTGCGGCGTCGTCGACACCCAGACCGACCGGGTCATCGAGCACATCCGCGTCGCGGAGCGCTACGGCGTCGACGGCCTCGTCGCCACCGCCCCCTTCTACGCCCTCGGCGGCGTACCGCAGATTGAGCGTCACTTCCGCGCCCTGCGCGAAGCGACCGACCTGCCGATCTACGCCTACGACATTCCGGTGTGCGTGGGCGTCAAGCTCCCCGTCGACATGCTCGTCCGCCTCGGCCGTGACGGCGTCCTCCAGGGCGTCAAGGACTCCTCCGGCGACGACGTCTCCTTCCGCTTCCTCGTCCTCGAAAACAAGGCTGCCGGCAGCCCCCTGTCCCTGCTGACCGGCCACGAGGTCGTCGTCGACGGCGCCTACCTCGCTGGTGCCGACGGTTCCGTTCCGGGCCTGGCCAACGTCGACGCCGACGGCTACGTCGCCCAGTGGGACGCCTTCGAGGCCGGTGACTGGAAGAAGGTCGCCGAGATCCAGGATCGCCTCGCCCGGCTCATGCACATCGCCCTCGTCCCGCAGGGGATCAGCGGCTTCGGTGCCGGCATTGGTTCCTTCAAGACCGCCTGCCAGCTGCTCGGCTACTTCAAGACCAACCAGATGCCGGAGCCGGTCGAGCGCCTCAGCGGCGACAACGTCGAGCGCGTCGCGGGCGTGCTCCGCGAGGTTGGCCTGCTCGACGCCTAACGTTGACCGCTAGCCAGCTAAACTCTGCAGGCCCCGCGGCCCGCTTCGCTACAACCAGCGCGGCGGGCGCGGGGCCTTTCGCGTTGACACCGAAGGATCTCTACTCCACCACCGTCTTATTGGAGATGCGGCCGAGGCCCTCAATTGCTACTGTGACCACCTCGCCGTCGCGAATATAACGCCGTGGTGAGCGGGCGTGACCCACCCCGCTCGGGGTTCCCGTGACGATGACATCACCCGGGTCCAAGGGATAGAGACGCGAGATGTACTCGATAAGATCGGCGGGCTTAAAAACCAAGTCACCCGTCGACGCGGACTGTACTTCTTCGCCATCCAACCACGTGGTAATTGGCTGACCGAGGTCGAAGGAATCCGACGTGGTTAGCCAGGGCCCAAAGCCGGCGGAGCCTTCTAGGGATTTTCCTTGGTGAAATTGCAGTGTCCGGTATTGCAAGTCCCTGGCTGTGTAATCGTTCATGATGGCGTAGCCGGCGATGTATTCGGAGGCGTCGCTGGCCGACACCCGCCGTGCTCGTTTCCCGATGATTACGGCAAGCTCGCCCTCCCAATCCAGCGCCCCGGCGGCGTATGGCGGCACCACGACGTCGTCAAACGGGCCGGTGAGGGCATCGGCGAACTTGATGAAGATCGTGGGGTAGTCAGGAAGTGCATGTCCCATCTCCAGAATATGGGTAGCGTAATTTAGGCCAACACAAATGACTTTCCGCGGTGCAGGCACGACGGCGGCGAGATCAGTGGGTACGAAGCGGATCAACTCACCGGAGGCAGCGGCGGCTATCGTCGCCCATGCGGGATCCTGAAGCAAATCTCCGACGTTGGAGTAGCCATCAATCACCACTGCTGTGTGCTCCGATTCGATGCGGGCTGCGAAGGTGGATTCACCGGAGCGAAGGGTGGCAAGGCGCATGGAGTATTCCTTCCGGGTTAAGAGAGACGAAGACGGCAACCCTACTGCGAGGCAAGGAAACGTTCGACGGCGTCGGCGGCGTCGGCGCACACGATGGGAAGCTCTGCCGACTCCGCCTTGGAGAACGGCTTGAGCACGAAGGGGGCGGGATCCATGCGTCCCGGCGGGCGGCCAATGCCCATCGCCACCCGGTGATAATCCTTGGTGCCCAGGGACTTCGTGATGGATTTAAGTCCATTGTGGCCGTGGTCGCCGCCGCCGAGGTGCAGGTCAACGACGCCGAAGTCGCGTTCCAGCTCGTCATGCAGTACCACAATGTCGCGCGCCGGCACGCCAAAGTAGTTGGCGAGCGCCTTGGTCGGTCCGCCCGAGAGGTTCATGAATTCCCGCGTGCGGGCGAGGACCACCTTGCGTGGGCCAAGCCGGCCGGCGGGGAGTTCCGCGATCTCGGTGTTGGTCCGCCGATGCACGCTGAGCTGCGCCGGCATAGGCGTAACCCGGCTGAGTAACTCCTCCAGCGCGTCGACGCCGATGTTGTGGCGGGTTCCTTCGTACTTAGGTCCGGGGTTGCCCAGGGCAATCACGAGGATGGGGGAGTCAGTCATGACCGTCATTGTCCCACATGGCGGAGTCCTGGCGCTTAAGGCTCCGGTACGACAAACGCCCCCGTCGTACGACGGAGGCGTTATCGGGTGAAGAGCGAAAGACTAGCTCTCGGCGGACTGGTCAGACTCTTCGGTGGCCTCAACCTCGGAGGGATCGATGCCCTCGGCCTCAGCGTTCTCCTCGCCCTCCTCGGGCACCTCGGCAACCTCTTCCTCGGTGACGTTGATGACGAGGGTCTCGCCCTCGACGATGAGGGTGACGCCGGCCGGCAGCGCCAGTTCGGCGGCGGTGATCTGGGTGCCGGCGGCCAGGCCCTCGATGTTGACGGTGATCTCGTCCGGGATCTTCAGGGCGTCGACCTCGATGAGGACGGTGTCGGCCTCCTGCAGCAGCTGCGCACCCGGGGCAACCTCGCCCTCGGTGACGACCGGGACCTCGACCTCGACCTTTTCGCCGCGCTTGATGCCCAGGAGGTCGATGTGGTCGATCTTGAGGGTCAGGACGTTCTGGTCAACGTGCTTAACCATGGCGAGGTGCTGCTCGCCGTCGACCTCGAGCTCGACGATGGCGTTGACGCCGTCGTTACGGACGATGGCGGTCATTTCGAGCAGGTCAACGTGGAAGTGAACCGGCTCGTCGATGTGGCTGCCGTAGAGGACGCCGGGGAGGCGGCCGGCGCGACGCAGGCGGCGGGAAGCGCCCTTGCCGAACTCGTCGCGGGACTCGGCCTTGATGATCGGGGAATCAGCCATGGGGATCTCCTAGCTAGTAAATCGGGTGTTTGCTAACCGGGCCGGCGGTGCTGGTGCCGAAAATGGCAACAAGCCCGCGACCGGCTCGATCGTCTCCGTCGAGTCATCGCAGGCTTGCTAAGGAAGTCTGTCAATACATCATCGCGTCGATAACGGCCCGCCACGTAGAAGAGGTCCACGCGGGTCAAAGCCCTCGCCGAGACCGCTTCAGGGTATCAGCGAGGGCGATGAGCAGCCAAATCTGACGCCGCCACGTGCCACCGCGTGGCGCCGCGTGGCGCCGCGTGGCGCCACGCGAACAGCTAGGCCTGGCCCTCGAAGAGGGTGGTCACCGAGCCGTTTTCGAAGATCTCGTTGATGGTGCGCGCCAGCAGCGGGGCGATAGACAGCACCGTGAGGTTCTCCCAGCCCTCGGTGGACTGCGGCAAGGTGTCGGTGGTGATGACCTCGATGGCGCCGCACTCGGAGAGGCGCTGGCGGGCCGGGTCGGAGAATACGCCGTGGGTACAGGCGATGACGACGTCCTTGGCGCCGGCATCCTTGAGCACGGACACCGCGCCGGCGATGGTTCCGCCGGTGTCGATCATGTCATCGAGCAGCACGCAGTTCTTGCCTTCGACGTTGCCCACCACGCGGTTGGCCTTAACGACGTTGGCCTCGTCGACGCTGCGGGTCTTGTGGACGAAGGCCATGGGGGCGTCGCCGAGGATGTTGGCCCACTTTTCGGCCACCTTGACGCGGCCGGCGTCGGGCGAGACCACGACGATGTCGTTGATGTCGTACTTGTTCTGGATGTAGTCCGTCAGGATCGGCATGGCGTGCATGTGATCGACGGGGCCGTCGAAGAAGCCCTGGATCTGGTCCGTGTGCAGGTCGACGGAAACGATGCGGTCAGCGCCGGCGGCGGTGAGCAGGTCCGCGATGAGGCGGGCGGAGATGGGCTCGCGGCCGCGGTGCTTCTTGTCCTGACGGGCGTAGGGGTAGAAGGGCATGATGGCGGTGATTCGCTTCGCGGAACCACGCTTGAGCGCGTCGATCATGATGAGCTGCTCCATGATCGCCTTGTTCAACTGCCCGGCGTGCGACTGCAAGACGAAGCAGTCAGCGCCGCGGACGGACTCGTCAAAGCGGACGAAGATCTCGCCGTTGGCGAAGTCACGGGCCGTGGTGGGAACCAGGTCGATGCCCAGTTCTCGGGCGACGGCTTCTCCGAGCTCCGGATGCGCGCGGCCGCTGAACAGCATCATGTTCTTGCGGCTCTCGCTCAGTATTCCGGTCATTAGTCTTATTTGCCTTCCTTCTCGCGTGCGCGCTTGGCGGCCTCAGCGGCCGGGGTGCCAGGACGCTTCTGTTCGACCCATCCTTCGATGATGCGCTGGTGGCCTTCCTTGATCGCCAACGCTCCAGCCGGGATATCGTCGAGAACAACTGTACCGGCACCCGTGTAGGCGCCATCACCGACGGTCACCGGGGCCACGAACATGGTGTCCGAACCGGTTCGGACGTGGTCGCCGATGGCGGTGCGGTGCTTGTTGACCCCGTCGTAATTGACGAAGACGCTCGACGCGCCGATGTTGGATTCCACGCCCACGGTGGCGTCGCCAATGTAGGTCAGGTGCGGCACCTTGGAACCGTCGCCAATCTGGGCGTTCTTCGATTCCACGAAGGCGCCGAGCTTGCCGCGCTCCCCGAGGACGGTGCCGGGGCGGATGTACGTAAACGGCCCGACGGTGGCGTCGGCAAGAATGGTCGAGCCTTCGCCGTGGGTGCGGATAACGCTCGCGCGCTCGCCAATCGTCATATCAGTGAGCGTGGAATCGGGCCCGATTACAGCGCCCGAGCCAACGTTGGTAGACCCCCACAATTGGGTGTTCGGATGGATGGTGACGTCCTCGCCGACGGTGACATCCACGCCAATCCACGTGCTCTCCGGGTCGATGATCGTCGCCCCGCCCAGCATGGCGGCCTCCACCAGCCGGCGGTTGAGCTCGCGCCCGGCCTCGGCCAACTGGACCCGGTTGTTCACGCCGGCCAGCTCACCCGGGTCCGAGGCAACGTGCGCGGCGACGGTGTGTCCGTCGGCGCGGGCGATGCCCAGTACGTCGGTGATGTACAGCTCGCCCTGGGCGTTATCCGTATCCAGCCGGGTCAGCGCGTCGCGCAGCACGGCGGAGTCGAAAGCGAACACCCCGGAGTTGACCTCGGAGATGGCACGCTCGGCGTCGGAGGCGTCCTTATGCTCCACGATGGCCGTGACCTCGCCGGCTTCGTTGCGCACGATGCGCCCGTAGCCGGTGGGATCATCCACGACGAGCGACAGCACGGTCACCGCCGCGCCGGCAAGGGCGTGGGCGTCGACGAGCGCCGCCAGGGTCTCCGGGCGGAGCAGGGGCACGTCACCGTTGGTGACGACGACCGTTCCCTCGTAGTCGCCGAGCGGCGCCAAGCCGCAGGACACGGCGTGGCCGGTGCCGTTTTGCTCCTCCTGCACGGCCACCACAATCGGGCGCCCCAGGTTCTCGGAGACGCGCTCTACTTCCGGAATGACCTGGTCTCGCTGATGGCCAACCACGGCCACGATCTGCTCTGGAGCGATCCCCTCAGCCGCGTGGAGGGCATGGCCAAGCAGGGTGCGACCGCCGATGCTGTGCAACGTTTTCTGCGTAGCGGACTTCATCCGCGTGCCGGCGCCGGCCGCGAGGACGATGACCGCGCACGGGGCGGGCGACGGGTGGGTGCTGGGTGCCACGAAAAGCTCCTTCATCTGCCGTGATGCATAAACGGTAGAGCCAGCATATCGCCGACCGGGGCCACCGGTCCGTTTCAACCCGCCCCGGGACGCCCCCGCCATGCGAGCAGGCGGACGACAGCCTGGGCGTACGCTGGCAGGCAACCGAATACAGAATGTCAGAACAGGAGTAGGGCCGATGAGCAACGTTTCGAGGCGGGTTTTCCTGCGAGGTGCGGTTCTCACGATGGGCGCCGCGATGCTGGGAGCGGGCGCAGCGGCCTGTTCCTCCGTCGATCAGCCCACGCCGCGCGGCTACGACGGCGACCCGCGGCCGCTGCCCATCCCCCCGCTGGACGACGGGCAGTTACGCGACGGCACTCGGCACTTCGATCTCACCACCCAAGCCGGGACGTCCGAGATCCTCCCGGGGGTTACCACCGCCACGTGGGGCTTCAACGGCCCCCTGCTCGGGCCGACGCTGCACCTTCGACGCGGGGAGACGACGCACGTCGACATCCACAATGAGCTCGACGAGATGACCACAATCCACTGGCACGGCATGAAGATCCCGGCCGCGGCCGATGGCGGTCCCCATTCACCCATCGAACCGGGTGACACGTGGGCGCCCGAATGGCGCATCGACCAGCCCGCGGCGACCCTGTGGTACCACCCGCACCCGCACGGCCGCACAGGGTTGCAGTGCTACCAGGGACTGGCCGGCATGGTCATTGTCGACGACGACGTCTCCACCGCGGTGGACGTGCCCCGGCAGTACGGCGTGGACGACATCCCGGTGGTCATCATGGACGCGAAGTTCACCGAGGACGGGCAGCTGGATAAGGAATTCGACCCGGACCTGGGCCTCATGGGCGATACACCGGTGGTCAACGGCATCACCAACGCCGCCTTCGACGCCACGACGCGCCGGGTGCGCCTGCGCATCATCAACGGCGCCAACATGCGCTTTTATAACCTGCGTTTCTCCAACGAGCGCCCCTTTTTCGTCGTGGCCACCGACTCCGGCTTGCTCGCGGAGCCACTGGAGGTCGACGCCGTCGTCATGGGCCCGGGGGAACGCGTGGAAGTAGTCGTAGACCTGGAACCGGACACGGACGTGACGCTGGAATCCACCCCGCTGGCCAGCAACTTCGGTATCCCTGCCGACCTAGAGAATGCGCCCGACTTCGGCTTCGCGCATTCCTTCGAGCTGTTGACTATTCACGGCCCCAGCGCCGACGCGCCCGAGCCTTCGGCCCTGCCAGCGCAGCTGGACCCGTCGGCCGCCGCGGTTCCCGACGTCACCGCAGCTCCCCGCCGGGAATTCCGTCTGGACACCTTCAAGATCAACGACCAGCTCATGGACATGAGACGCGTCGACGTCGTCATTGACCACGACGGTCCCGAGGTGTGGACGGTTACTAACGACAATTCGGACTGGCCGCATAACTTCCACATTCACAACAGCCGCTTCAGGGTTCTTGAGATCACCGGCGACGCCACGGAAGAGGTGGCTACCTACGGCTGGAAGGACACCGTGGCGCTGCCACCGAAGTCCACCGCCACCTTGGCCGTGGAGTTCGGCTACTACCCGGATCCTCACGTTCCTTACATGTTCCACTGCCACATGCTGTGGCATGAGGATAACGGCATGATGGGCCAGTTCGTGGTGGTGGAACCCGGAGACAAGCCGGACCTGCGCATCCCCGAGGGTGCGATTAACCTCCACCCGCCGGGACACCAGGCATAAATGGCCGTTCGCCGTAGCTAAAGCAGGCCTTCAGCCAGGGGAGGTGAGAGCTTCCCTGCAAGGACTCGAACCTTGAATGACGGTACCAAAAACCGTAGTGTTGCCAATTACACCACAGGGAATCGTTCGACTCCGTAGCTTAGCGCACCGGGGGCGCTGGTCCTCAATCGCCACTCACGAAATCGCCACTAGCGGGCGTCGAACCGTCTTTCGCGCTCTCTGTGTTCGAATAAGCCACGCACGGTTTTCGCGGTCGTGTCGGTCCTGGTCGGTAAGGTATGGCCCGTACCCGATGATCGTGTGACGCCCGTGAAGAGTCGTCACGGTTAGGACGCTGCCTTGCCCACTCCCATGCTTGCTGGACTGCTCACAGCTATCGCCGACGAACCCAAAATTAAAGGCTTGCTGGCGAGCGTTGGCGAACCCACCCTGCATCTCACCGCCATCACCCAGGCACGCCCGTGGGCACTCGCGGCGATGGCGAAGAAGGTGCCGGTGCTCGTGGTGACGGCGACAGGTAGGGAAGCCGAAGACCTCGCAGCCGAACTCACGGCCATGCTCGGGGAGAAGGTCGCGTTGTTCCCCTCGTGGGAGACGCTGCCGCACGAGCGGCTGTCTCCGGGCGCGGACATCGTCGGACGGCGAGCTCAGGTGCTCAACCACCTGGCGGACTACCGCGTTGTCGTCACCCCGGCGCGCGCCTGGTGCCAACCGGTCCTCGCCCAGGCCGACGGGCGCACCCCCATTTCTTTACAGGTGGGCGAGGAGTTCGACCTATCGGCGCTGGCTGCCGACCTTATCCACCGCGCGTACTCGCACGTCGACATGGTGGCCAAACGCGGCGAGTTCGCCGTCCGCGGCGGCATCTTGGATATTTTCCCTACCACGTCGGATTACCCGGTGCGCGTGGAGTTCTGGGGCGATGAGATTACGGACATCCGGCAGTTCTCCGTGGCGGACCAGCGGGCCATCCCGGAGACGGACGTTTCTATGGTGGAGGTTTACCCGGCGCGCGAGCTCCTTATCGATGAGTCCGTCGCGGCCCGGGCTGCCGCGCTCATGGTCAAACACCCCGGCAACCCCGCCCTGGTGGAGCTGTTGTCGAAGCTCTCGGAGCAGGTCTACGCCGACGGTATGGAAGCGCTCATTCCGGCGTTGACCGACTCGGCGCTCATCACCGTCGATCAACTCATGCCGGCGGGGACGCACACCGTCGTCGTCGACCCGGAGAAGATCCGCCGGCGCATCGAAGACCTCATCTCTACCGATGAGGAATTCCTCGCCGCCGGGTGGGAGGCGGCGGCCATGGGTGCCCATGGTCCGCTCGCCGCCGAGGGGTTGGACCTTGATGCGTCGTCGTACCGCTCCTTCGAATCCCTCGAAGCCGGCCGGAAGGGCCCGTGGTGGACCCTCGCCGCACCGGGCATGATGAACACGGATGAGGCCAGCACCCTGCCGCTCGATTTCCAACCGGGGCCCGCACCTCGCGGCGACCTCAAGGACATCGCGGTCATGATGGCCACCCTCAGAGCACACGTTGCCGACGGCGGCAGGGGTGTGTTCATCGCGCCGACGCAGGCGGCCATCAAGCGCATGGTTGAGCGCTTCCGGGAGAACGGCATTTCCGCGCACGTAGCAACCCCGGGCTGGCAACCCCGCCCTGGGGAAGTGACGCTGTACCAGGCGCTGTCCCACGCCGGGTTGATGTTCCCCGCCATCAAGCTGGTCACCATCACCGAGACGGATCTCACCGGCAACCGCGTCGGTGACATTGCGGGGGCGAAGCGTCGTCCAGCCAAAAGGCGCAACCGGGTGGACCCCCTGGCGTTGAAGACGGGGGACTACGTGGTGCATGAGACCCACGGCATCGGCAAATTCCTCAAGATGGCCGAGCGCACCATCCACACCGGGGATGACACGTCCCGGCGCGAATACATCGTGCTTGAGTACGCCCCCAGCAAGCGGGGCCAGCCTGCAGACCAGCTGTGGGTGCCCATGGAGTCGCTGGACCTCTTGAGTAAGTACACCGGCGGGGAGGCGCCTTCGCTGTCGAAGATGGGCGGCTCCGACTGGAAGAACACCAAGAAGAAGGCCCGGGCCGCCGTCCGCGAGATCGCGGGCGAGCTGGTGCAGCTTTATGCGCAGCGACAGTCCGCGCCGGGCCACCAGTTCGCCCCCGACACCCCGTGGCAGGCGGAGATGGAGGACAACTTCCCCTACGTTGAGACCGAAGACCAGATGACCGCCATCGAGGCCGTCAAGGCGGACATGGAGGCGGCTACCCCGATGGACCGGGTCATCGTCGGTGACGTCGGCTACGGCAAGACCGAGGTGGCGGTTCGTGCGGCGTTCAAGGCGGTTCAGGACGGCACCCAGGTGGCGGTGTTGGCGCCGACGACGTTGCTCGCCCAGCAGCACTTCCGGACGTTTTCGCAGCGAATGGACGGTTTTGGCGTCAATCTCAAGGAGCTTTCTCGGTTCACCACAGCGAAGGAATCCAAGGAGATCCTCGCCGGGTTGGCCGACGGTTCCGTCGACATCGTCATCGGTACGCACCGCCTCCTACAGACCGGTGTGCACTGGAAGAACCTGGGACTGATCATCGTCGATGAGGAACAGCGCTTTGGTGTGGAACATAAGGAGCACATTAAGGCGATGAAGGCCAGCGTCGACGTGCTCACGATGTCAGCCACACCCATCCCTCGAACCCTGGAAATGAGCTTGTCCGGCATCCGGGAAATGACCACCATGCTCACCCCGCCGGAGGACCGCTACCCGGTGCTGACCTACGTCGGCGCCTACGAGGAAAAGCAGGTCGCGGCCGCCATCCGGCGCGAGCTGCTGCGCGACGGGCAGGTCTTCTTTGTTCACAACAAGGTGGCAGACATCGAAAAGCGGGCACGGGAGATCCGCGACCTCGTGCCGGAGGCGCGCGTCGTCGTCGCCCACGGACAGATGGGTGAGGAGCTGTTGGAAAAGACGGTCCAGGGTTTTTGGGACCGGGAGTACGACGTGCTTGTGTGCACCACCATCGTGGAGACCGGCCTCGATATCGCCAACGCCAACACGCTCATCGTCGAAAATGCCCACCACATGGGCCTGAGCCAGCTGCATCAGCTGCGCGGGCGGGTGGGACGCTCCCGCGAGCGCGCCTATGCCTACTTCTTGTATCCGAAGGGTGTGACGCTCACGGAAACCTCCTACGACCGATTGGCGACCATCGCGCAGAATAACGACCTCGGCGCCGGCATGGCCGTGGCCATGAAAGACCTGGAGATGCGCGGCGCGGGCAACGTCCTCGGCGCGCAGCAATCCGGCCACATCGCCGGCGTCGGCTTCGACCTCTACGTCCGCCTGGTGGGCGAGGCCGTCGACGCCTATAAGGCGCTGGCCAAGGGCGAGGTGGTTGATGCTACCGACCAAGGCCCGAAGGAGATCCGCGTCGACCTGCCGGTGGATGCTCACATCCCCGAGGCGTACATCAACGCCGAACGGCTGCGCCTGGAGATTTACCGGAAGATCGCCGAGGCCAAGCAGGAGTCCGATCTCACCGCGGTGAGTGAGGAAATGACGGACCGGTACGGGCCGATCCCCGAGGAGGTGCAGCGCCTGTTGGCTATGGCCAGGCTGCGTTTTTCCGCCCGGGCCGCCGGGGTGGGTGACATCCAGGTGCAGGGAACTCGGCTGAAGCTCCATCCAGTGGTGCTGGCCGATTCCAAGCAGATCCGGCTCAAGCGAATCGTCGCCGGCGCCACGTACCGGGCTGCCGCCCAGGCGATTCAGGTTCCCCTGCCGCGCGCCGGTCGCGGGGCGGGCGCCCCCATGCTCCGCGACCTGGACCTGGTGCAGTGGGTGGCGGATTTCCTGTCCGACCTCTTTGATGTGCCGGAGATCAGCGTCACCGGGCTCGCGCGCCCGCCTAGGGAGTCGGCCGCGTCGAAGGGCGGGGCTAGGCCGTTGGATTCGACGACGCCGCGTCGACGCCGCCGAACCATTACTATCCGGGAGTAAGAGTGCACCTCGGGGCGTCGATCCTCCTAGACTTGCTGGCATGACGATTCTGCTGCTCGATGCCCGATGGCCGACGATGATGCCGATCGCCGCCCGTGGCCGGATCCTACGGCCGGTCTCGTTCTCGATGGAGGTCCCCGTGTCCCTCCGGTGGAACGTGGACGACGTCGTCGACGGTGATGACCCTCACGGGGTGGGAACCTTCATCACCTGCAACGAGGAAGTTGCGCAACGGGTGTATGACGACGCCGCAGAAGCAGGGCAGTACCGCGAGATCGTCCGCTCGCCAAGCCTCGACGACCCGCTGCTTCAAGCCCGCGCCATCATGAGTCGGGCGCGGAGCGTCGGCCAGTGGGAGGCTAGGCAGACGCACGAGTCACTGTTGCCTTTCCTCGTTGAGGAGACGGGCGAGTTCGCCGAAGCGGTGCGCAACGACGCCAGTGACGCCACCTTGGTTAAGGAGCTGGGGGATATCTTCCTCCAGGTGCTTTTCCACGCGGAGATCGCGGACCGGCGCTCCGCGTTTGATCTGGATGACGTCGCCGCTTCCTTCATCGCGAAGATGCGTTCCCGGGCACCGTACCTCTTCGATGGCAGCACCAGCATGGTCGATGCGCTCACTCAGGACGAACTGTGGCAGGCCGGCAAGTTGCAGGAATCCGGCGAGAGCCTCGATGACGAGACCGGTGAACGCGAGTGGGGCGATAGCTGAAAGTTTCCTGGAGTAGTGGGTAGCCGTGATGGTGATTGGCTACCGGGCCGGTACGATGGCCCATCGTGATTAACGGCAACTCAACCTACGGCGGCGCCCGCCGATCGCCCGGCTGCGGCTGCGGCATCGTCCTGGCGGTCGTGTTAGTTGTCGTGCTCATCGTCACCATCGTGGGGTGGGCGCTGTCGCTGGGGACAGCCGGCTCCCCGACGTCGCGGGTGAGGATCCCCGACGACGTCCCTCCGGCCGCCGGCGAACCGGTGCCTGCCATCGACGTCCACTCTCCGGGGCGAACCTCGGACAAACTGGGGTTCTGGGCGGATCCCATTTCGCAGTCCACGGGCATCCCGGCGCCGGCGGTGCGCGCCTACGGCAACGCCACGCTCATCGCCAACGAGGCGTGGCCCGGCTGCAACCTCACCTGGAACACGCTAGCCGGCATCGGCTGGGTGGAGACCCGCCACGGCACCTACACCGGTTCCCTCTTTGGCCGGGGCGCGATCGGCGAGGACGGGGTGGTCACGCCGCCGATCATCGGCATCGCCCTCGATGGCACGAACGGGACCGCGGAGATTCGCGACACCGACGGTGGGAAGTTCGACGGTGACACGCACTACGACCGCGCCGTCGGGCCGATGCAATTCATTCCGGACTCGTGGTACCGCTACGGGCTCGACGCCTCCGGCGACGGCTACGCCGATCCCCACCACATCGACGACGCCGCCCTGGGCGCCGCTAAGCACCTGTGCGACCAGGGACGGGACCTGTCCACCCCGGAAGGGTGGACGCGGGCGATCCACTCCTACAACAAGTCGAATGAATACCTCATCGACGTGCGTAACGCCGCCGCCAACTATGCCGTGGGCCAATCCGCCTAATCAGCCAGCGTGAACACGTCCAGCTTCTCCGGCTTCGCGCCCGGGGTGGTGCCGTCGAAGATCCAGGAGGTCACTTCTCCGGTGGCGGTGTCGAAGGACGTGAAGACGGAGTAGTCGTTAGAGGCCACGAAGGGGGCGTCCTGGGAGGAGTCGGCAAGCGACTTCAGCGGATTCTCCGTCGGGGTGATGGCCTCCAGACCCGCCGGGTTACCCTGCTCAAGGACGTTTTCCGGGGTCCACGGCGCCGGCGGCTGATTGCGCTTTCCGTCCTTATTGCTGCCGTCGGTGGACAGCGGGCCGTAGAAGCCGTAGGAGTTACCGACGTTGGAGGTCTCCAGGAAGTTGACCCCATTGTCGGACTGGAAGCGGTTCCACAGGTGAGAGTGGCCGTTGAAGACTAGGTCCACGGGGGAGTCCTTGGCGTCGACGAGCGGCAGCAGGGAGGTCAGCAGGATGTTGCCTTCCTCCGGGTAGTCGTAGCGGTAGCCGATGACCTTGCCGGCGTCGTCCTTCTCCTCGGTGACAACCGGGTTTCCGAAGTGGGGCATGACGTTCTTGCCGTTGGACACCGGGGACTCGTGGAGCATGACGATGACGTGTTCAGCGGCCGACGTCTCCTTACTGGTCAGTTCCTTCTTCAACCAGTCGTACTGCTGCGAGCCGACGGCGATGTCCTCAAAGACGAAGTCACCGTAGCCCCGCTCCAGTGGCTTGCCGATGGAGGCGGCGGCGTCCTGGTAGCGGGAGTGCTTCTCCCGCTTGGCGGGATCCGGCTCGGCGTCCTCCGAGCGCCAGATACGGGTGGAATACAGCGAGATCAGGCGGGTGTTGCCGATGGTGGTGGCGTAATACTTCTCGCCGCCGGGCGCGGATTCGGGCAAGGAGAAGATCTCCTCGTAGGACGTGGTGGAAAAGGAGTTGTCCTCGATCCACTTGTCCTTGACCTCCGGTGAGTTGCCCGGGTTGACCTCCTGGGCGACCTTCTCGTACTCGGCCTCGGCGACCTTCCGCGGCACCGGATTGTTGAAGACGCTGTCCAGCGAGGTTTGCCCGTCGATACGTCCCATGACCTCGTGATTACCGATGACCGGGTAGGAGTGGGCGTTTTGGAGGATCTCGCCGCCGTGGTAGGTCTCGCCATTGGTGGCGGTGTAGTTGGCGTTGCCCTGCATGCCCTCGAAGTAGGCGAGGCCGCGGGAATCGTCGAACCACTCGGAGGCGCGATCGGGAACGTTAATGAGGTCACCGGCGACGAGGGCGACGTCAATGCCGCCGATGGTCTCCACCGCCCACTGAAGGTTGGCGGGGGAGTGGTCCTTCTGCTGGTGGTCCGAGGTGAGCAGCATGGTGAGGTCCTCGTCGGAGGTGTATTCATCGTTGGCGGTGAACACCTCGGACAAGGCGACGTCGTCGCCGTCGATGGACACGACGCGGTACGGGGTGTCGTCGGTCTTGTCCAGACCGGTGACGGTTGCCTCGTGGCGGAATACGTCGCGGGCGACGATGCCCTCGCTCTCCGCCGGTGGGGATTCAACGAAAGACTTTGCGTCCTCAAACATGCGAGACAGCTTCATCGTGTCGGCGGCGAAGACATTGACACCGTCGACGCCTGCGTCCACGGCCTTTCGGGCAGCGGCGGCGTCAAGGGCGTCGATGTCGCCGGTGAGGACGGCGTGCGCGGCGCCCTCGGTTTCGGTGAACCAGGCGACGTTGACCTGCTGATCGCCGGGAAGCTGGAGGAAGGGGTCCGTCAGCAGGCCCTCGGTGCGCCCGGAGACCGGGGCAACGGTGGCGGTGGAGGTGGGAGACTCGGCGGCGGAGGAGGACTCCGACGCGCCAGATGACGAGGCGGCGGTGGCGGCGATGTTAGCGCCGGCGCAGGACACGAGGGGCAAACTGAGCAGGGTAACGGTGGTGAGAGCAAGACCGCGGCGGGACATGTGCGAAATCCTTTTTCTTCATGCGTGTGGTGTGAGTCACGGCTGGCGTGCACTGCGGGATTTTATTGCCTGCTCGCGGGGTCTGCAGCGCGAGCGGTGCTGGTCACATCCCCATCGGCCGCGCGTGGAAGCGTGGGCATTGTGGGGACTTTTCTGGAACAATGACTAGCGGAACCTCAACGCGTCGCGCTAGGCAGGAGGCGTTGAGTGCCCTGTTCACTGAATTTATGTTTTAGGAGGCCCTCGAAAGTGGCTGACATCATTCACGTTATTGCCCGCGAGATCATGGATTCCCGCGGTAACCCGACCGTCGAGGCCGAGGTGTTCCTCGACGACGGTGCCCGCGGTGTCGCCGGCGTCCCCTCCGGTGCGTCCACCGGCGTTCACGAGGCCCACGAGCTGCGCGACGGTGGCGACCGCTACCTCGGCAAGGGCGTGCTCAAGGCCGTCGAGAACGTCAACGAGGTCATCGCCGACGAGCTCGCTGGCTTCGAGGCCGATGATCAGCGCCTCATCGACCAGGCCATGATCGCCCTCGACGGCACCGACAACAAGTCCAAGCTCGGCGCGAACGCCATCCTCGGCGTGTCCATCGCCGCTGCCAAGGCCGCCGCCGAGTCCGCTGGTCTGCCGCTGTACCGCTACATCGGTGGCCCGAACGCCCACGTCCTGCCGGTGCCGATGATGAACATCGTCAACGGTGGCGCCCACGCCGACTCCGGCGTTGACGTCCAGGAGTTCATGATCGCCCCGATCGGCTTCGAGTCCTTCGCTGAGGCCCTGCGCGCCGGCGCCGAGGTGTACCACTCCCTGAAGAAGGTCATCAAGGACAAGGGCCTGTCCACCGGCCTGGGCGACGAGGGCGGCTTCGCCCCGTCCGTCGGCTCCACCAAGGAAGCCCTCGACCTCATCGTTGAGGCCATCAAGGCCGCCGGCTTCGAGCCGGGCAAGGACGTGGCCCTGGCCCTCGACGTTGCTTCCTCCGAGTTCTTCGAGGACGGCGTCTACAAGTTCGAGGGCGGCGAGCACACCGCCGAGGAGATGGCCAAGGTCTACTCCGAGCTCATCGCCGAGTACCCGATCGTCTCCATCGAGGACCCGCTGCAGGAGGATGACTGGGAGGGCTACACCGCCCTGACCGCCGCCATCGGCGACAAGGTCCAGATCGTGGGCGACGACTTCTTCGTCACCAACCCGAAGCGTCTCGCCGAGGGCATCGAGAAGAAGGCCGCCAACGCCCTGCTGGTCAAGGTCAACCAGATCGGTACCCTCACCGAGACCTTCGACGCTGTGGACCTCGCTCACCGCAACGGCTACCGCTGCATGATGTCTCACCGCTCCGGCGAGACCGAGGACACCACCATTGCCGATCTCGCCGTCGCCCTCGGCTGCGGCCAGATCAAGACCGGTGCCCCGGCCCGCTCCGAGCGCGTCGCGAAGTACAACCAGCTGCTGCGCATCGAGCAGGAGCTAGGCGACGCCGCCGTCTACGCCGGCCGTTCCGCCTTCCCGCGCTTCCAGGCCTAAGTAGCACCCGTACCTAAGGTCCGGCTCGGCCCCGCACTGTCACTGGTGTGGGGCCGTTGTCGTGTCCGCCTAAGGGGAGTTGGGCGTGGAGTAGAATCGGGCTTCTATGGCACAGCGACAGCGCTCGCGCACCCGCGTCCCCGTGGCGCATCGGCGCGACTCCCCCCAGCTTCCCCGGTTGAAGAATCTCGGCCCGCGGGTTCGCAAGATCGACGCCCGCCTTGGCCTCGCGATGGGCTTGGCGGCCCTGGCACTCATGGCGATGCTGGTCGCCCCGGTGCGCAATTATCTCGATGGCCGGGCGGAGATCGCCCGGCTGACAGAATCCATCGAGCTCAAACAGCGCCAAAAAGCCAGCCTCCAGGCCGAGCTGGAGCGCTACAGCGATGAGGCCTATATCCGCCAGGAGGCGCGTCGTCGCCTTGGTTTCATCGAACCTGGAGAGGTCGCCTTCCGCATCGTCGATCCCCGCATGACCCCGCAGGAGCAGGTCACCACCTCCTCGACCGATGAGGCGATCCAGCCGGAGTGGTACCAGGTGTTGTGGCGATCCGTGGCCGAACCGGAACGCCCGGTACAGTAATCGCCATGACTGTTGCCGAAGAGGACCTGGGTATTGTCACCGAGCAGCTCGGTCGCCGCCCCCGCGGCGTCCTGGACATCGCGTATCGGACGCCGGATGGCCAGCCCGGCGTCGTGAAGACCGCGCCCCGGCTCGACGACGGTACCCCCTTTCCCACCTTGTATTACCTCACGGACCCGCGCCTGACGGCCGAGGCCTCCCGCCTGGAGGTGGCGCAGGTGATGAAGTGGATGGAGGCCCGCCTCGGCAGCGACGACGCGCTGCGCGCCGACTATGAGCGGGCACACGAGTACTACCTCGCCGAACGCAACGCCATCGAGGACCTCGGCACGGACTTCTCCGGCGGCGGGATGCCCGACCGGGTGAAATGCCTGCATGTGCTCATCGCCTACGCCCTGGCTGAGGGTCCGGGCCGGATCCGGCTGGGGGACGAGGCGGTGGCGATCGCCGCCGAGCACGGCGATCTGCGTGGCAGCGCGATCCCGCAGGAGTGGCCGACCCCGGAGGATCTGGGCATCATCGTCGACGCCGACGGCTCCGCCCGGTTGGCTAAGGAGGGCTAGATCATGACGCGAGTGGCAGCGGTAGATTGCGGCACGAATGCGCTTCGCTTACTCATCTCCGATGACGGTCGGGAGGTCGTGCGCCTCAATGAGATCGTCCGCCTGGGAGAGGGCGTGGATGCCACGGGGCGCATCTCTCAGGCAGCGTTGGACCGAACCCGGGCAGTGTTGACTCGCTACGCGGAGATCATTCGCTTCGAAGGTGTCACGGCCGTGCGGATGGTGGCGACCTCGGCCACCCGAGACGCCGAGAACAAGGAAGACTTCTTCGCGATGACCGAGGAGGTACTCGGCGTACGCGCCGAGGTAATCTCCGGGCAGGAAGAAGCGGAGCTCTCCTTCCGCGGGGCGATCCTAGACCTTGAACGTTCCCGTGGGCCCTTCTGCGTCATTGACTTGGGCGGCGGTTCGACGGAGTTCGTCGTCGGCGGGGCAGACGGGGAGATCTATGGCGCGAAGAGCGTGCAGATGGGCTGTGTTCGGCTTACCGAGCGCATCATGCGCTCGGACCCGCCGACGGACACCGAAGTGGAGATCGCGGAAGAGTACGTCGCGGAACGGATCAGCGAGGTCCTCGCGGAGGTTCCGGTGGATAAGGCCCGAACCTTCGTCGGGGTGGCGGGAACGTTTACGACATTGTCCGCCCTCGCGCAAGGGTTGGAGACCTATGACCCGGCGGAGATTCACTGCTCGGAGCTGCGATTCGACGCTTTGCGCGTGATTACCCGGGAGCTCGTCGGGTCCTCGTCCGCGCAGCGGGCCTCGCACCCGGTCATTCACCCGGGACGAGCCGACGTCATCGCTGGTGGTGCCGTGGCGGTGGAGGGGATCATCAACATGGTGGAGCGGCTGGAAACGGCGTCCTCCATCGTCATTTCTGAGAAAGACATTCTTGACGGTATAGTGTCCATCCTGGCTGCGTCCTAGCGGCGCGAGGGCCCCTATAGCCCAATTGGCAGAGGCAGTCGACTTAAAATCGATTCAGTGTGGGTTCGAATCCCACTGGGGGCACGAGGGAAGAGGGGGCGCTGGGGGAAGAGGTGACGGATCAACGCCGCCGCCCCCGGAGCTCGGTGGGGGCGGCGGCGTCGAACGCATAAGACCAGAGATGTCTGACAGTCCTTAAGGCCTCACTCTCCTTGCCTGTGGTTGGCGACCGTTCTCTTAGATCATAGGTTAGGCTGCCCTAAAGTTGCAAGGGGTCCGGCCAAAAAGTTTCCGTCGGGTAGGGAACAACGACCCGGGCCGGTACGTTGATCCTTAATAGAACGACAATATATCTGTGCAAGAGAGGTGTTCGGCACGTGCGAAGCAACAACCCGGTTCTGACCAAGCTGCGTCCGCAGCAAGCAAGCGGCGGCTACTATCAGGGAGGCCACCAGGGCCTCGATGGCTTCGGCGGCTACGGCCAGCCCGCGCCGTCCGCTGCCCAGGCTGAGCGGCCCATGACGGTGGACGATGTGGTGACCAAGACCGGCATGACGCTGGCCGTCATCGTCGTCTTCGCCCTTATCAACTTCGGTCTCGCCAAGGCCGGCATGGTGGGCTTGGCCGTGGGACTCACGGCCGTTGGCGGCATCGGCGGCTTCATTACCGTGCTGATCGCCACGTTGGGTGGCAAGTCCGGCCCGGTGTCTACGCTCATTTACGCGGCCTTCGAAGGCCTGCTCGTTGGCGGTATCTCGTTGCTGCTCTCCGGCTGGCTGGTGGGTGGCGCTAACGCGGGTGCGCTGATCGGGCAGGCGGTGCTCGGCACCCTCGGCGTGTTCCTGGGCATGCTCTTCGTCTACAAGACCGGCGCCATTAAGGTCACCCCGAAGTTCACCCGCTTCCTTATGGGCGCGCTCATCGGCGTCGTCGTGCTGTCGCTGGGCAACATGCTGCTCGCCATGTTCACGGACGCTAACCCGCTGCGCGACGGCGGCATCCTCGCCATCATCTTCTCCCTGGTCTGCATCGCTCTCGCTGCGCTGAGCTTCCTGCAGGACTTCGACGCCGCTGACCGGCTCATCCGGGCCGGCGCCCCGGCCTCGATGGCCTGGTCCGTCGCCCTCGGCCTGGCTGTGACCCTGGTGTGGCTCTACACCGAGATCCTGCGCTTCTTGAGCTACTTCACCCAGCGCTAAACCGAACTCCAGTCTGATAAGACCGAACCGGCCCGCACCACTGGCGCAGGCCGGTTTTTGCTTGGCTTTGCTAGTTCTTCGCGGGCCGGGAGGTGCGAGGAACCCTCACCACACTCACTCCGCCCATGAACGCCAGCCCGCGGACGGTGACGCTGGGTGCATCCTCCGGAAGATCCGACTGCGCTAACGTCACGCCGGGGGCGTCTTCGGTTCCAAAGCCGCCCATGAACGGGATGCCAACGGCCTTGACCCGCACGTCCTCGGGGACCCGAACCTCGATGCCGCCCATGAAGGCCACGGCCGTGATCGTCGTGTTCTGTGAGCTGAGCCGGGCGCGGGACAGATCTACCTCGGTGCCGCCCATGAAGGCCACCGATAAGTGTTGGGAAGCAGCGAGCCAATCACCGGAGAGCTCCGTGCCGCCCATGACTCCCAGGCTGATGGCGGAACCCCCGGATTCGTTGGTCACCATCGAGCTGGCGCTGCGGGTGGCCGGGCGCCTCGTGCCCCACACGGCGGGCGGGGCGGTAGGCGACGGCGGGTGCGGCTCCAGCAGGTCGGCTGTGAGCGGGACCAGGTCCCGGCGCACGCGGGCGTCTCGGGCGGCGGTGGCTCGCTCGTCAAATTCGGCGAAGGTGAGCTGGCCTAGGCTCATGGCCTGCCCGAGCTGCTCGATGACGTGTTCTCTTTCGGCGTCGCTGACCCGAATATCAAGGTGGCGGTCGTGATCCTCGCTCATGAGTATCACGATAGACCCTCCCGGGCCGGCGTGAGTTCCCTTAACCTCGGGCTAGCTGCTCACAACCTGACCGTCGATCATGACGGTGGAAAAAACCAGCTCGGAGCCGTTATCGACGGGAACTGAGAGCACCACCGTCACCTCTTTGCCTTGTAGCGTGCCGGTGCCCTCTGCCTGCTCGTCGTCCCACGAGTCCCACACGATATCCGTGAGTTGAACCGTGGGCGAGGAGCAATCAGCGCTCAGCGTCGTCGGGCGGTGTTCAGGCGCGCCGACGCAGTCGATGACCAGCACCGTGCCGGCCCGCGTGCGCGATGCAGACGGCGAGGCGGTGCTCGACGGCGTCGCCGGGCGTAAAGAGGATGCGGAGGGCGACGCGGACGGCGTCGGGGTGGGCGAGGCGGATCCCGCCGACGACGTGGCCGGCATCGACGACGCGGACGCCGCGCTCATCGCGTCGTCCGGCGTCGGGGAGCCTGCCGGAGTGGGCTCGCGAGTGGCGGGGTTCGAACACGACACTAGCGCCGCCGCCAACCCCACGACGAACACGGCGCGAGGCGCCCACTGAACGGATGACTTCATGTGCAACGTTCCTACGCCGTGCCTAGGCGCGCGGCGTCGAGGCCTTCTGCGAGTCGTAGGGGGCCGCGGAGACGATCGTCACGGAGATGGTGCGGCCGTTGGGGGCGGTGTACTCCCGGGTCTCGCCCTCGGAGGCTCCCAGCACGGCGGCGCCGAGCGGTGACTGCTCGGAGTAGGTCTCCAGATCCTTGTTGTCGGTGGAGGCGGCGCGGGTGCCGATGAGGAAGGTCTCCTTCATGGACTCATCACCGTTGTAGTAGACGTGGACGACGGACCCCACGTGGGCCACGCCCTCAACGTGGACGGAGCGCTCCGTGGTGGAGTTCTGGAGCACCTCGGAGATCTGCTTAATGCGGGCCTCTTCCTGGTCCTGCTGCTCGCGGGCCGCGTCATAACCCGCGTTCTCCTTGAGGTCGCCTTCCTCGCGTCGCTCGTTAATCTCGGCGGCGATGACCGGGCGGTTATCGATGAGAGCCTGGAGCTCCTGCTCCAGCTTCGCCTTCATCTCCGGGGTGATGTACTGCTTCTGAACGTCTGCCATGATCGGGCTGACCCTTTCCCTATCCGTGATTATCGACGACGCTTCCGGGGCCGTCGTGACTTAGATGCCCCCGGATAGTATCAGAACGTGTTCACCGCCTGGTCGGGTTCCATGAACGGCGCCATGGCGGTGGAGCAGCCGTAGAGTTGGCCGGCGACGGGCAGCTCCCGGGTGGGGATGTCAGCCGCGATTCGCTGGTGGGCCTCGCCCCCGGCCGGCAGGAGGATTTCCCGGCGTCCGACCTCGGCCATCTCGTAGTCCATCGCGGTGACGATGCAGTAGGCGGGCTCGTTGACGTCGCGTCGCTCGATGTCCACCCATACCCGCAGCGTGGCGTCGTCGACCCGCTCGTGGGCCACGTAGGTGGCGCTGATCGGCTTGGTGGCGCTGGCGTACACGAGCCGGCCGATGAAGGCGACGAGCGAGATCGCCAGGATGGCCAGTAGTATTGCGAAAACCTTCCCGCTGAGTTGGTTGCGCTTCTGCGGCGACGTGTCGCGGCCGTAGCGGGACGCTGGGCGGGTGAAGGAAGAGCTCATGACTGTCTAGACTATTCCACCTCGCACAGTCGGGGGAGTACGGCCGACGGTTAGGACGACGGCCGGCTACGCGTAAGATGAATTGCGTATACGGCAACAAGTTGAGGGAGTAGATGACAGTGTCCGCGTTCCGTCTTATGGCGATTCACGCCCACCCGGACGACGAAGCGTCGAAGGGCGCCGCCACCATGGCCAAGTACGTCGCCGAGGGCAACGAGGTGCTCGTGGTGACCTGCACCGGCGGCGAACGGGGCGATATCCTCAACCCAGCGATGGATCGCCCGGGGGTTAAGGACCGCCTCAACGAGCTACGCCGGGAGGAAATGGCTCGCTCGGCCGCCGCCCTCGGAGTGGAGCATGAATGGCTGGGGTACGTCGACTCCGGGCTGCCCCAGGGAGACCCGCTCCCGCCGCTACCGGATGGCTGTTTCGCGTTGGAAGACTCGCAGGAGGTGGCCGACCACCTCATCGGCGTGATCCGGCGGGCCAAACCACACGTCATCATCACCTACGACGAAAACGGTGGCTACCCTCACCCGGATCACCTCAAAGTCCACGAGGTCTCCGTCCTGGCCTGGGAGCGCGCCGGCGACGCCGCGTACCGCCCCGACCTGGGTGAGCCGTGGGAACCGAAGAAGCTTTATTACTCCCACGGTTTCGTCCGCCAGCGGATGCTCCTGCTGCACAATCAGCTCCTCGAATCCGGCCTGAGCAGCCCGTACGGGCCCATGCTTCAGCGGTGGTCGGAGAACAAGGCGGACATCATGGCGCGGGTGACCACCCAGATCCACTGCGCGGACTACTTCGGGCACCGGGAGGCAGCGCTCATCGCCCACGCCACCCAGATCGACCCGGCCGGCGCCTTCCTGGCGAGCCCCGTCGAGGTCCAGCAGCGCCTCTGGCCCACCGAGGAGTTCGAGCTCGCCGCCACCCGAGTGTCCACCACCTTGCCGGAGGATGACCTCTTCGCTGGGTTGGCGCATTAAGCTAGCTCGCGGGATAATCACCGGCACGCTTCGGCGAAGGAGAAGACCTTGACTGTTAACGACCTTGTTCTTGACGGCTACCTTCTGGTGGCGCAGGGAATCACCGGACCGGCGGCCCCGACTGACGGTCCGCTGGGCGCCGAGTTCGGCAAGGCGTCCCCGATCGGTTTGTTCGTCCTTGTGGTCCTCGCCGTCGCCGTGATTTGCCTGGGGTGGGCCTTCCACCGCCGGCACTCTCGTTTCCGCCGCCGTCGGCTCTTCGCTGAGGCGCGGGGGATCGACCCCTTCGACAAGGAGGCGGTGGACGCCGCCATGGCCGAAGCCGGCGTGAAGGATCTGCGCAAGGACACCTTTTTCTAGATCTCAGCGCCGGTCGCGGCCGGAAATCTGCCCAGGTGGGCCGAGCGCCGGTGTGTCCATGCGTGCCAGGCTAAAATGCCCAATGTGAAACTCCTGCCGCGTCTTCTCTACCCGCTGTACGAACAGCGCTTGCTCAAAGAAGTTGCCGGGCTGCCGCAACCCAAGCACATCGCGGTCATCGTCGACGGCAACCGTCGGTGGGCCCGCGCGGCTGGCTTTGCCGACGTCTCCCACGGTCACCGTATCGGTGCCAAAAAGGTCGCCGAGCTCGTGTCCTGGTGCAAGGACACCGACGTTGAGGTCATCACCGTCTACCTGCTGTCGACGGAAAACCTGTCCCGCTCCAGCGAAGAAATCGAGCTGCTTTTCGAGATCATCTCCGGCGTGGTGAGCGAATTGGCCAATGGCGACACCGATTGCCGAGTGCGGTTGGTGGGTCATCTGCACCTGCTTCCCGGTGACATCGCGGAGAGTATGCAGCGGGAGGCCGCCAAGACGTGCGACAACGACGGCATTACCGTCAACGTCGCCGTCGGCTACGGCGGGCGTCAAGAAATCGTCGACGCCGCCCGGGACGTGATCCGGGAGGCGACGGCGCGCGGCGTCGAACTGGCGAAGCTTGCCGACGCCATCACGGTGGAATCCATCTCCACCCACCTGTACACCTCGGGCCAACCGGACCCGGATCTGGTGATCCGCACCTCCGGCGAGCAGCGGCTGAGCGGGTTCCTGCTGTGGCAGGCGGCGTACTCGGAGATCTGGTTTACCGACACGTTCTGGCCGGCCTTCCGTCGCATTGATCTGCTGCGGGCGCTGCGGGATTATTCCAAGCGATCGCGGCGGTTCGGCAAGTAGCTCGCGCGTTCTCAAGGTGACAGTTCGCCCCAAGTGTGAAAAGGTGATGTGTCTTCAAGACCTCGCTATGGGAAGGACTGACTCGATGAGTGACCCTCACTCCTCGTCCGCAACCGGGCAGGAGCCGCAACGGCCCCACGCCCGTTCGAAAAACGAAAAGGAAGAGCTGGGGCTCGACCCGGCCGCGGCGTCGCTTACCGATGACGACACCTTAGTGCTGCGCCGGCATCATCGGCCCTACACCGCCGAGCGGCTACGCAAGGTGGTCACCGGGCAGCGCTCCATCCACCCGGGCCTGGTGCCCGGCATCAGCGTCGACGACACCGATCGCGAATACCGCACCAATAAGCCCGTTTTCGCCATCGCGCTCGGCCTGAGCCTCGCCGTCATTATCTGGGCGTTTATCAACCCCACCCAGGTGAATTCGGTGGGCATCGGCCTGCAAACCTGGGTAGTGAGCAATCTTGGCTGGCTCTTCACGGTCACCATCGTGGGCCTGGCTGTCTTCATGCTCGTCATCGGCTACGGGCCGACCGGCCGTATCCGGCTGGGCGCAGATGACTCCGAACCGGAATTCTCGACGGGCACGTGGATCTCCATGCTCTTCGCCGCCGGCCTAGGCATCGGCTTGATCTTCTATGGCCCCATGGAGCCGCTCATCCACTTCCGCACCATCCCGCCGGCCTACCAGGGCATCGAGGCGGGGTCGACGGACGCGTTGGGCGCCGCGGTGGCCCAGGCGATTCTTCACCAGGCGTCCTTCCCGTGGGTGATCTATTCCTTCGTCGGTGGCGCCATCGCCTACTCCGCCTACCGGCGCGGCCGGCTGCCGCTGATCTCGGCAATCTTCGAGCCGGTGTTCCCCGACGCTCCCAACCACCCGGTGGGCCGCATCATTGACGTCTTCGCCGTGATCGTGACCTTGTTTGGTACCGCACTGTCTCTGGGCATCGGCGCGCTCCAGGTGCGCACGGGAATGAGCCTGCTCACCGGCCAGCCGCTGGAGGGCAACGGCGCCGTCGCTGTCATCATCAGCGTGCTCACCGTCGTGTTCACCTTCTCCGCCGTGTCGGGCGTGAAGACGGGTATTCGCATCCTGAGCAACACCAACATGGGCCTCGTTATTTTCATGGCGCTATTCGTGGTGGCGTTTGGCCCGACGGTGTTCCTCTTGGACCTCGTTCCTACGTCGTTCATGACCTTCGTCAAGACCATTCCGGATTACTTCGCCGTGTCCCCCTCCCAGGGACAGGAAGAGGCGGAGTTTGTCACGGCGTGGACGATTCTGTACTGGGCGTGGTGGACGTCCTGGTCCCCGTTCGTGGGCATGTTCATCGCCAAGATCTCCCAGGGGCGCAGCCTGCGCGAGTACGTCACCGCCACCATCTTCGCCCCGGCGCTGATCTCTGCGCTGTGGTACATCTTCTTCGGCGGCACCGCGATGTGGATGGATCTTAAGGACAAGGCCATCGAGATCGTCGGCTCCGGCGAGAACGTCATGTTTGACCTGTTCGCGAACATGCCGTTGTCCCTCGTCATGCAGACGGTGACGCTGCTGGCGATCATCATTTTCTTCACCACGGCGGGCGACTCCACCACGAACGTGCTGGGTTCCATGTCGCAAAACGGCCGCGCCGTGCCCTCCAACTCGGTCACGATTATTTGGGGCGCCACCCTGGGTCTGCTCGCACTGTCCCTGCTCATCGCCGGCGGCCAGGACGCACTTTCGGGCCTGCAGGCCATCACCGTCTCCGGCTCGGTGCCCTTCGTCCTCATTATCTGGGGCATCGCCTATTGCTGGGGCCGGGAGCTGAAGAACGACCCAGTGCTCATCCGACGCACCTACGCGCGGGAGGCCATTCGCAAGGGCGTGATCCGCGGCATCGACGAACACGGGGACGACTTTGTCTTCGGCGTCGACCGCGTGCGCGGCTACCAGGGCGCCGGAGCGGACTTCGACTCCGAAGATCAGAGCCTCACGGATTGGTACACCGAGCACTCGACCGCGACTGTCGTCGAACGCCGGGAGCTGGCCCACGCAGAAAGCGAACTTAAGTCCTCGGAGGACGCGGGAGTCGAGGAGTCGCTGCGGCAGGACCGGGGTAGCGTAGGGGAGGCCGGCTTGGCCGGAAACGCTGAGACAACAGAGAAGTAACGACGCCTTCACGCAAAGGACCGGTTTCGCGATGACCCACATCCTCTACGCCTCCGCCTACGGCTCTTCCCGGATGTATGCCGAGGAGCTGGCGCGACGGTTGAATACGACCGCGGTCGCTATGACTGAGGTGGCACCCGAGGATTTGGCTGGGTCAGACCCGGTCATCACCGTGTCCTACACCCACGGCCCGTCGTTGCCGGCAGCGTCGTTTTTCACTCAGCATCACCTGCCTCAGCGACCGCTCGCCGCGTGTGCCGTGGGCATGTCGCTGGTGTCCGCGGCGCGCGAACGCGACCAGATGAAATCCATGCTGGGGGAGCAGGCGGCGAACGTCGAGCGCTTCTATCTGCCCGGGCGGCTGGCCTATTCCGAGATTTCGCCCGCTCACCGCAAGGTGATGTTCGGCGTCGTTAACGCGCTCAAGCTCAAACCGCGCAAGTCAGACAATGACCGCAACCTGATCCAGGATTATGGACAGGATGTCGACCGCATCGATTTCGCGGAGCTCGACCCCGTCGTCGCGTGGGCGCGCGCCCACGGCGCCTAGCCACAGTGAGGCAGGCCCGGGTTAGAGCTTGCGCATCCGCACGCCCTCGACGAGATGGTCCTCGCCCTTGCGGAGCACGAGGGAGGCCCGGACCTTGGTGGGAAGGATGTTTTCGACCAGGTTGGGGAGGTTGATGGACTGCCACACCTCCCGGGCGGTGGCCTCGGCCTCCTCATCTTTCAGGTTCGCGTAGTGGGCGAAGTGCGCGCCGGGCCGGCGGAAGGCGGTGGAGCGCAGCTTGAGGAAGCGCTCGATGTACCACTTTTCGATGTGGTCGATGTGGGCGTCGACGTAGATAGAGAAGTCGAAGAGGTCGCTGACCATGAGCGTCGGCCCAGTCTGGAGCACATTGAGGCCCTCGACAATGAGGATGTCCGGGCTGCGTACCACGTGCCGCTCGTCGGGCACGATGTCGTAGGAGATATGGGAGTACACCGGCGCGGTGACCTCCGGCCGGCCGGACTTGACGTCGGTGACGAAGCGCAGCAGGGCCCGCCGGTCGTAGGATTCGGGGAATCCTTTGCGGTTGAGCAGCTGGCGGCGGTTGAGTTCCGCGGTGGGGTAAAGGAAGCCGTCGGTGGTGATGAGATCTACCCGAGGGTGAGAATCCCACCGTTGGAGCAGCACCTGAAGGAGTCGAGCGGTGGTGGATTTTCCTACCGCCACCGACCCGGCGATGCCGATGATGAAGGGTACGTGGCCGGGATCTTCGTCGAGGAAGGTCTCCGTGGCTTCGATGAGTTTCTGCCGGGCGGATACCCGGAGGTGAATGAGCCTGGAGAGAGTGAGATAAATGTCGGACACCTCGGCGAGATCGACGTTTTCGCCGACGCCGCGCAGCGCCACCACTTCTTCCTCGGTGAGCACCTGGGGCATGGAGGAACGAAGCCCCTGCCACTCCGCTCGGGTGAAGGCCACGTACGGGGTCGAGTCTCTGGAGCGCGCCATGGCCACCATTGTGACACCGAAGGGGGCAATCAATATAACGGGGGCTGTGGGGACCCAAAAACCCTGTACTATCGTGGTGTTGTTATCGCCATCACACACTGAAAAGGGGTGCCCCAGACCATGACCGCAGCCGATGCACAGAACTTACTCAACCTGCCGTTGGCGGATGTGGATCCGGACGTCGCCGAGGCCATTGCCGCGGAGCTGCACCGTCAGCGCACGACCCTGGAAATGATCGCCTCCGAGAACTTCGTTCCTCGCGCCGTGCTCCAAGCACAGGGGTCGGTGCTGACCAACAAGTACGCCGAAGGCTACCCGGGGCGCCGCTACTACGGCGGGTGTGAGCACGTCGACGTCGTGGAGAACCTGGCCATTGAGCGCGCTAAGGCGCTGTTCGGGGCCGAGTTCGTCAACGTCCAGCCGCACTCCGGTGCTCAGGCCAACGCTGCGGTCCTGCACGCGCTCATCAAGCCGGGCGACAAGATTATGGGCCTGTCCCTGGCCCACGGCGGTCACCTCACCCACGGCATGAAGATCAACTTCTCCGGCCGGCTGTACGACGTGGTGGCTTACGAGGTGGACCCGGTGACGATGCGCATCGACATGGACCAGGTCCGCGAGATCGCGTTGCGCGAGCAGCCGAAGGTCATCATCGCCGGCTGGTCGGCCTACCCGCGCACCCTCGATTTCGCGGCGTTCAGGTCCATCGCCGACGAGGTGGGGGCCTACCTGTGGGTGGACATGGCGCACTTCGCGGGTCTGGTGGCTACGGGGTTGCACCCTTCGCCCATCCCGTTCGCCGACGTGGTGACCACCACCATTCACAAGACCATCGGCGGGCCGCGTTCCGGAATGATCTTCGCCAAGGAGGAGTACGCGAAGAAGCTCAACTCGGCTGTCTTCCCGGGCCAGCAAGGCGGGCCGCTCATGCACGTCATCGCGGCCAAGGCCGTGGCCTTGAAGATCGCGGCTAGCGAGGCCTTCAAGGAGCGTCAGCAGCGGGTCCTGGAGGGCGCGCAGATCCTCGCCGAGCGTTTGGTAGCCGAGGACACCCGCGCCGCCGGCGTCGACGTGCTCACTGGCGGTACCGATGTTCACCTGGTCCTGGCTGATCTGCGCAACTCGGAGATGGACGGCCAGCAGGCTGAGGATTTGCTGCACTCCGTGGGGATTACCGTCAACCGCAACGCGGTTCCCAACGATCCGCGTCCGCCGGCCGTGTCCTCCGGCCTGCGCATCGGCACGCCGGCGCTGGCCACCCGCGGCTTCGACGCGGCGGCGTTTACCGAGGTATCGGACATCATCGGCACCGCCCTGGCGGCGGGCAGCGCGGCTAACGTCGCTGAGCTGCGCGCCCGCGTCGAGGCGCTGGCGGAGCGTTTCCCCCTCTACACCGGTTTGGAGGAGTGGAAGCTGGCGTAGGCGCCACCGTGTAGACTCGGAAACTTCACCCTTGCAGAAAGGATCGTTGAAGTGAGTGTGAAATCTGAGTCTATTTTCTGGCACGTCTATCCGCTCTCCGCGTGCGGCGCGCAGATCCACGGGGAGCACGACCCGGCCGACCGCTTGCGCGCCATGCTGCCGTGGGTCGAGGAGGCGGCGGAGCTCGGCTGTTCGGCGTTGCTGCTCGCCCCGATTTTCCAATCGACGGCTCACGGCTATGACACGCTCGATCACTTCCGCATCGACGACCGTCTCGGTGGAGCGGATCCGGCTGAGGCGGACGCCGTCTTCGGCGAGCTCGTAGAGGCCTGTCGCGAGCGCGGCCTCGATATCTGGCTGGATGGCGTGTTTAACCATGTGGGCGTTCAGCATCCCTTGGTTGAGGAGGGGTCACCGCTCATCGCCCGCGACGATGAAGGCCAGCCGCTCGGTTGGGAAGGCGACGGCACGCTGGCGTTGCTCGATCATTCCCGCCCGGAGACGGAAGACCTGGTCGTGGACGTCATGTGCCACTGGCTGGAACGCGGGATCACCGGGTGGCGTCTCGACGTCGCGTACGCCGTGCCCTCGGAGTTCTGGTCCCGGGTGGTCACCCGGGTGCGTGAGCGTTTCCCCGAGGCCGGCTTCCTCGGCGAGATGATCCACGGAGACTACGTCGAGGCTGCCGCGGCCGGGCAGTTGGACACGATGACCCAGTACGAGGTGTGGAAGGCCGTGTGGTCCTCCCTGCAGAATGAGAATTTCTGGGAGCTTGACCACGCGCTGGGCCGCCATGCAGAGTTCCAGGCGCGGATGTACGAGCACGGCAAGCCGGGCCTGCAGACCTTCATCGGCAACCACGACGTGGAGCGCGTGTGCAGCCTCGTCGGTGCGGAGAAGGCCGGCCTGGCCGCGGTCGCGCTGCTCACCCTGCCGGGCATCCCGAGCATCTACTACGGTGACGAGCGGGGAGCCGAGGGACGTAAGGGCGAGGGCGTCGACGCCGACGCCGCCCTGCGGCCGAGCTTCGACGAGCTGCCCGAACCGGGCGAGTTGACGCAGCTCTACCGCCGGCTTATCGGGCTGCGCGGCGAGCACGGCTGGATCGCCGAGGGCGACCTGGAGGTCGTCGAGAAGTCCGACGAGGCGATCGCCTACGTGGTGCGCGCCCGCGGGGAGCAGGCCCACGAGCTGGCGGTGAACCTATCCGTGGCCGACGGCTCCCACGCCGCTATTCACATCGACGGCGCTGAGGCGCTGGTCTTCTAGTCGCCCAGGCGCCTTCCGGGGCGCGGCCGGAACTTGTGTGTTCTCCGGAGCGCCCGGCGCTGGCGCGCTCCTCGCAGCGCGTCGAGGGGGCCGCGCAGCCGCGGGCCGGCATTGTCCGGGGCCAGCACCTTTTCGAAGGCGAGCGCCCCGATGCTTTCGGGGTCAACGGTGGTGTCGAACAGTGGCGTGTACCCGAGGCTGCGGTAGAGTGCGACGGCCTCCGGCTGGCGGGGCCCGGTGCTCAGGTAGGCGTTGCGGTATCCGCGCTCGATGATGGCTTCCTCTAACGCTGCCATGATCCGGCGGGAGAGTCCCTGCCGGCGGTGCTGTGAGGAGGTCCATACGCGCTTGATTTCCGCGGTGGTGGGGTCCAGGTACATGAAAGCACCGCCGGCGATGGCGCGGCCGTCTCGGACGATGAGCACAAGCTCCCCGTAGGGAGGGGTGAATAGCAGCGGGGGGTAGAGCTCAAGCTCCGGAGGGGTATTGGCCGGCTGGTCGAAGCCGCCGTAGTCGGCGTAGCGGGCGGCATAGAAGTCGGAGAGTTCTGTTACCAGCGGGGCGGCAAGAGGGGAATCGAGCCGGGCGCGAACGAGGCGGTCGTGGACATCGGACATGGTGTCTCAGCGTACCCCGCGATTGGGGGAGCGGCGTTGCTCGGGGTTTTGGGCGCTGGTTATACTCTCTCGCATCATCGTGCAAACGTTTGCACGCAGGAGTGAAGGGCCCGAAAGGAGAGTGACGCGGTGGCGCACCAACCCCATTCCCGGTCCCGAGTCACCCTCAAAGACGTAGCCCGGGAGGCGGGAGTGTCCGTATCCACCGCGTCACGGGCGCTGGCCGGAAACCCCGTCATCACGGCGTCGACGCGCGAGCACGTCGTCGCCACCGCCGGCACGCTCGGGTACCGCCCCAACGCCCAAGCCCGCGCGCTCAAAGGTGCCCGGACGAACACCCTCGGGGTCATCGTGCCGACGCTGGCCAATCACTACTTCGCCACGATGGTCACCGCCATCGAACACGCCGCCTCTCAGCAACGCCAACTCACCATCGTCGTCAGTAACCGGGAGGATCCCGCCGAGCTCGCCAACGCCCTGGAGATCCTGCGTTCCCAACGCGTCGACGGCATCATTTGCGTGCCTCACGAAGGCGCCCGCGCCGCCATCGAAGAGGCAGCTGACACCCCCATGGTGCTCATCGACCGGGAGGTGGATGCCGCGATACCCACCATCGTCTCGGAGGCGGCGGCCGCTATCGACGAGGCCGTCGGCGCCCTCGCCCCCCACGGGCGCCTCGGTTACGTGGCCGGCCCGGCCTCCACGTCCACGGGGCGTCGTCGAACCGCAGCCTTCCACGAGGCCTGCCGGCGCCGCGGGATCACCGACGCCGCCACCTATACCGGCGGATATACCCGCGAATCTGGCCGCGCCGGAGCGGACGCCCTCCTTGATGCGGGAGCCACGGCCCTGCTCGCCGGCGACTCCATGATGACCATCGGCGCCCTCGACGCCTGCCACCGCCGCGGCGTAACACTCGGCGAGGACGTCCTGCTCGTGGGCTTCGACCGCCACCCGGTCTTTGAACTCCAACCGGTGCCCGTAGCGGTTATTGACCAGGACGTCGAGGCCATGGCCACCCGCGCGTGGGCGCTGCTCGACGCCCTCATTGACGGCCAGCCGCCACCTGCCGGTGTCATCCGAACACCGGCACTTCTTGTCCCCCGACCATCCATGAACCCCCTGATAAGGAGGTGACGCACATGACGGCCCCACTCATTGAACTCCGGCACGTGTCGAAGTCCTTCGGACCCGTCACCGTCATCGACGACGTGACCCTCGCCGTCCACCCCGGCACCGTCCATGCTCTCCTTGGCGAAAACGGCGCAGGAAAATCCACGCTCATCAAGATGATGGCTGGCGTGCATCAGCCTGATTCCGGCGACGTGCTCGTCGACGGCCAACCGGTGACGCTGGCCACCACGAAGGCCGCCGAGGCCTGCGGCATCGCCACCATCTACCAGGAACTCAACCTCGTGCCCACCCTGTCTGTAGCGGAGAACATCCTGCTCGGGCGCACTCCCCGGCGCGCCGGGCTCGTCAACCGCCGCGAGCTGAACCGCCAGGCCCGCCAGGCGCTGGATCGGGTGGGCCTCGACGTCGCCCTCGACCGCCCTGTCGGCGAGCTCGGCCTCGCCCAACAGCAACTAGTAGAGATCGCCAAGGCGCTGAGCCAGGACGCCCGCGTGCTCATCCTCGACGAACCCACCGCCACCCTCACCGCCCGGGAAGTTGACCAGCTCTTCACGGTCGTCGAGGAGCTCAAGGCGAAAGGCGTCGGAATGGTCTTCATCTCGCATCACCTCGATGAGATCTCCCGTATCGCCGATACCGTCTCCGTGCTGCGCGACGGCGCCTTCGTCGCCGAAGTCCCGGCCAGCACCAGCGAGGATGAGTTCGTCCGGCTCATGGTGGGACGAGAGCTCACCGAGCAGTATCCCGCCCGCGAGGTCACCATCGGCGAACCGCTGCTCAGCGTTCGCGGACTGAGCTCCGACGCCCTCCAAGACGTCAGCTTCCAGGTGCGTGCCGGCGAAGTGGTGGGACTTGCCGGGTTGGTGGGCGCCGGGCGCACGGAGGTCATCCGCGCGCTCGCCGGGGCAGATTCGTACACGTCCGGGGAGGTGAGCGTCGGCGGGCAGGTGCTGCGTCCCGGCCGGATCGACGCCGCCATCGACGCCGGCATCGGCCACGTTCCCGAGGACCGGAAAAACCAAGGGCTTATCGTCGACGCCTCGGTGGGCAGCAACATCGGCTTGGCGACGCTGCGGAGCACCGCGAAGGGGCCTCTGGCCGACCTTGCCGGGCAACGGAGACGCGCCACCGAGGTGGCCGAGCGCCTGCGGGTCCGCATGGCCGGGATCGATCAACCCATCCGCCACCTGTCGGGAGGCAACCAACAAAAGGCCGTCTTCGGGCGGTGGGTGCTGGCCGGATCCTCGGTCCTGCTGCTCGACGAGCCGACCCGCGGCGTCGACGTCGGCGCCAAGGTAGAGATCTATTCCATCATCAACGACGTGGTCGCTGCCGGCGGCGCGGTGCTCATGGCTTCCTCCGACCTACCTGAGGTCCTCGGAATGTCCGACCGCATCCTCGTCATGTCCGGCGGCACCATCGCCGGCGAACTTCCTCCCACCGCCACCCAGGACGAGGTCATGGCGCTCGCCGTGAGCCACACCTCTACCGACGACCACAAAGGACACCGGAACTAACGTGACTACCTCAGCTTCGACCTCTCACCGCCTTTCTGGCTGGCTCCTCAACAACGGGGCGCTGGTGGGCCTGCTCATCCTGTGCGCGGGGCTATCGTTGGCCACTCCGCACTTCATCTCCGCGGACAACCTGCTCAACGTCGGTGTCCAGGCGGCCACGGTGGCCATCATCGCCTTCGGCATGACCTTCGTCATCGTCACCGGTGGCATTGATCTCTCCGTTGGTGCGGTCGCCGCCCTCGGCGGCATGGTCACCGCCTACTTCTGGGCGGACCTTGGCCTGCCCGGCTGGGTGACGGTCCTGCTCGGCCTGGCTACCGGCCTGGTGTGCGGGATGGTCGCCGGTGCGGCCATCGCCGTCGGCAAGCTGCCGGCCTTCATCGCCACCCTGGCCATGATGTCCATCACCCGCGGGCTGACGCTCGTGCTCTCCCAGGGCTCGCCGGTGGCCAGCCCGCCGGCGGCGAACTGGATGGGTGAGGACATCGGCGTTATGCCCATGCCCATCGTCATGATGGCGCTGGCCGGCCTGGTGTGCTGGTTCATCCTTTCCCGCACGGTGCTTGGCCGTTCCATGTACGCCCTCGGCGGAAACCTCGAGGCGGCCCGGCTCTCCGGCATCCCGGTGCGACGGGTGCTCCTCTCCACCTACGCGCTGTGTGGCGTCTTCGCGGCCCTCGCCGGCTTGGTGATGACTGCCCGGCTGTCTTCGGCGCAGCCCAACGCCGGTACCGGCTACGAGCTCGACGCCATCGCCGCGGTTGTCATCGGCGGTGCGTCGCTGGCCGGCGGCCGGGGTGGCGCCTGGGGCACCCTCGTCGGGGCGATCCTGCTCGCCGTCATTCGCAACGGGCTCAATCTGCTCAACGTCAGCTCCTTCTGGCAGCAGATCGTGATCGGCATCGTCATCGCCCTCGCCGTAGGCTTCGACGTCATCCGCAACAAGACCATCTCGCAGTAGGGGAGCAGTTCATGAACCACACCGTGCGCACGTTGTGCGCGGCCGCAGTAGCGTGCCTGCTCGCGGGTGGCGTCGCCGGGTGCGCCGCTGCCGAGGAGGATACCGTCACTCTGGCGCTGTCGACCCAGACCAATCCCTTCTTCGTGCAGGTGCGTGACGGCGCCTTAGAGCGCGCCGCCGAACTCGGGGTTGACCTTGGGGTGCAAGACGCCGGGGACGACGCCCTCAAGCAGGCGGATCAGCTTAACACCGCCGTCGCCACCGACGCCGACGTCGTGCTGGTCAACCCCGTCGACTCGGACGCGGTCGGCAACTCCGTCGAAGCGCTCAACGATGCCGGTATCCCGGTGGTGGCGCTTGACCGCACCGCCAATTCGGGCCGGCTGACCAGCTATGTCGCCTCGGACAACGTCTCTGGCGGACGCCAAGCCGCCGACGCGCTCGCCGAGGCCATCGGCGGTCGTGGCAAGGTCATCGTCTTGCAGGGCATCCCGGGTAGCTCGTCATCGCGCGACCGAGGCCAGGGTTTCCGAGAGCGCATCGCCGAGTACCCGGACATTGAGATCGTCGCCCAGCAAACCGCCGGGTTCGACCGCACTAAGGGGCTCGACGTCGCCACCAACCTCCTGCAGGCCAACCCGGACGTCGTCGGTATCTTCGCCGAGAACGACGAGATGGCCCTCGGCGCCATCGAGGCCGTCGGGGCGCGGGCCGGTAAGGAGGTGTCCATCGTGGGCTTCGATGGCACGTCGGAAGGCCTGGCCGCCGTCGACGCGGGGACCATGACCGCCACGATCGCCCAGCAACCCCGCGAGCTGGGGGCGGTGGCCGTGGAGCAGGCTCAGGCGTTGCTCCGCGGCGATACAGTGGCAGAGGTAGTGCCCGTGCCGGTTGTGAGCGTGACCAAGAAGAACGTAGGAGAATATCTATGAGTGACCAGATCGTCGTCGTCGGATCCATCAACGCGGATCTGACCACCCGCGTTGCCCGGCATCCGCACCCGGGGGAGACCCTCATCGGCTCTGGTGGCGACTTCAGCGCCGGCGGCAAGGGGGCCAACCAGGCGGTGGCGGCCGCGTTGCTCGGCGCCGACGTTGCCATGGTGGCCGCCGTCGGTCAGGACCCGCAATCGGTGGCCGCGATGCGCCACATCACCACGTCCGGTATCGACGCCTCGGCGATTGCCGAGCGATCCGAGGAACCGACCGGGTTGGCAGTCATCACCGTCAGCGACGACGGGGAGAACACGATCATCGTCGTCCCCGGCGCGAACGCCACCGTGACGAAGGAGTACGTCACCGAGCATTCCGAGCTCATCGCCGATGCCGGGATCGTGCTGCTGCAGGGCGAGATCCCCGCCGACGGCTTCGACGCCGCCGTCGACCTGGCCACCGGTCGGGTTGTCATCAACCTGGCTCCGGTGGTGCCCGTGGGCCGGGAGCAGCTGCTCAAGGCGGACCCGCTGCTGGCCAACGAACACGAAGCGGAGCTCGTGCTGCGCCAGCTGGGCGCCTCCTATGACTCCACCGAACCGGCAGATCTGGCCCGGGCGCTGCGCGACGCGGGCTTCGCCTCTGTGGTGCTGACCCTGGGCTCGGCCGGGGCGCTCGTCGCCGATGCCGAAGGTGAGCATGCGATCGCCACGCCCACTGTTACCGCGGTCGATACGACGGGCTGCGGCGACGCCTTCGCCGGGGCGCTCGTGGCCCGGCTGGCTGACGGCGACGGCCTCGTCGAGGCCAGCCACTACGCCGCCCGGGTGGGTGCTTTCGCCGCCACCCGCGCCGGCGCCCAGGCCTCCTATCCCACCGCCGACGACGCCCTGCCGGAGGTGGCACGTGCTTAAGTCCGGGATCCTCAACGCCCAACTCGCCCACGCCCTGGCCCGCCTGGGGCACACGGACACCATCGTCATTGCGGATTGCGGATTGCCCGTCCCCGAAGGGGTCGAGCTAGTGGATCTGGCGTTGGTATTCGGGGTGCCGACCTTTGAGCAGGTCTGGCACGCGGTGACCGATGCGCTGGAAATCGAGGCGGTCACGATCGCCGACGCCACGCCAGCGGAGGTGAGGGCGCTGTTGCCCGCGGAGCTGAGCGAGGTGATCGAGGTCGACCACGAGCAGCTCAAGGCCGAGGTCGCCCGGGCTCGGGTGGTGGTGCGCTCCGGCTCCACCACTGCCTACTCCAACGTCATCCTGCGCTGTGGGGTGCCGTTCGGTTCTTAGCTCCTGCCTGGCCGCTAGGTGTTCTTTTCGGCGGCTGTGTCCTTGGCCTGCGCCTTGTCCTTGGCTTGCGCCTGCTCGGCGCGGTGGTCGGCGAAGGACTTCCGGGCCGCGGCCAGCCACTCCGGCTGGTTCGCGAGCAGCTCCTTGATCTCGGCGGTGGTCAGCGCGTGATCGATCTCGGAGGCCTTGAGCGAGGTCATGGAGATCCCCAGTTTCTGCGCCACCACCTGGCGCGGGTGCGGCCCGGTGCGTCGCAGTTCCTGGAGCCACTCCGGCGGGTTGTTCAGCAGGTCGCGCAGCTGGCGGTGGGTGAGCGCGTTATCCTGAAACTCCTGCGGCGCGGCGGGTAGGTGAATACCCAGCTTCTTGGCCGCGGTCACCGACTTCATGGCGGTGCCGGACGGGGCGAGATGGTTCGTGTCAGTCACGCAGACCACGGTAGCATTGCCCCCATGCTGACCCTAGGGTTCGTCACCGGTGTGGAGCCCGATCGGTGGCTGCGGAAATACACTGAGTTCACCGACCACGGCGGGCTTGACGCGCACAGTATGCGCGACCCCGTGGCGGCCCTGCACGACGGGCGGTGCGACGTTGCCCTGGTCCGCCTGCCGGACTCGCGGGTCGACGAGCGCTTTCACGTCGTCGAGCTGTACACCGAGGCCCCTGGCGTGGCGGTGCCCAAGGACTCCGTGTTTGCCGAGTTCGGCACCAAGCTCTCCGCCGCCATCCCGGCCGCGGAGCTTAGCGACGAGATCGTCAACTACCGCATCCCCACGTCAGGCTTCGTCGACGTCGACGAGGTCGCTGACGCGCTGCAGATCGTGGCGGCCAACGTCGGCATCGCCATCGCGCCGCGCCCCCTCCTTAAGGCCCTGAGCCGCAAGCAGGTCGTGCCGCTGGGGTTGAACGATCCCACCGTGGCGCTGACGCGCATTGCCGTCGTGTTCGCCAAGCAGCGCGACGCCGACGATATTCAGGATTTCATCGGCATTGTTCGCGGCCGCACGGCGCAGTCGTCCCGGCAGGCCGCGCCGAAGAAATCGGCCGCCGAGAAGGCGGCGGCGAAGCAGGCGCGACGTGCCGCGGCCGGGAAGAAGCCGCAGCCACGCCGGGGGTCGCGTGCTCGAACGCAAGGTCATACGCGCCGTAAAAAACGTTAACGGAACCGTGGCAACCGGCGTTTAGGCTGTGGACACTTCGACGTAACCTGGCATAGTGAAGGGCATCGAATATACGACTACCTATTAGGAAAGCTGGTTGTCCATCATGACTTCTTCCCTGTCTCGTCGCCTTCTTGCCGGCGCCGCTGCGCTGAGCCTGGGCTTCGGCCTCGTCGCCTGTAACGACGCCGACACCGCTGCCTCCAACGCCAAGGGCGCGGCCAGCACCGCCGCGTCCGAAGCTAAGGAGGCCGCCAGCGAGGCCAAGGACGCGGCGAAGGAGGCCGCCACGGAGGCGAAGGACGCCGCGTCCAAGGCTAAGGACGCCGCCAAGGACGCCGCCGGCGTTGATACCCCCATTACCCTGTCCGACGGCACGAGCATCCAGGTTCCGGCCGATTTCGCCACCGCCTTGGGCAACGAGGCTGAGTTCAAGGGGGCGCCGGCCAGCGTCGAGCAGTCCGGCGACGCGTGGGTGGCCACCTACCCGAATACCGATCACGGCATCCTCGTCTACTCCGCCTCGACGGGCGCGGTTCCGGTGATCGGCCAGATCCTGCAAACGTGGACCGCTGAGGGCGGCGTGGATTCCGCCCTTGGTTTGCCGACCGCCCCGGAGGAGGGCGACATGGAGTCCGGGTGGCACCAGACCTTCGCCAACGGCACCATCGATTGGCTGCCGCAGGGCGACGGCTCCTACACCGCCGACATTGCCCTGAACCAGTAACCTGCTGTTCATCTGACACCAATGTGAGCTCTACCTTCGCCTCTTATCGTCAGTGGTGGACCCCCAACGGCGATGAGAGGCGATTGTGATGCCAGAGGATACCCAGATCAGGACCTACGTCGTAGACACGTCGGTGCTCCTGTCCGACCCCTGGGCCTTAAGGAAGTTTGCGGAACACGAGGTGGTGCTGCCCCTCGTGGTGGTCACGGAACTGGAGGGGAAACGGCATCACCCCGAGCTTGGCTGGTTCGCCCGCCAAGCTCTTCGCTTTTTGGAGGACCTTCGCCGGCGCCACGGCCGCCTCGATCAGCCGGTGCCCGTGACCGACGACGGGGGCACGCTCCGCGTCGAGCTCAACCACCAGGATCAGTCCTCGCTGCCCCCGGTGTTCCGGGGCGCTTCCGGGGATCAGCGGATCCTGGCCTGCGCCTACAACCTGCACCAGGAAGGCAAAGACACCATCCTCGTGACCAAGGACGTTCCGCTGCGGGTCAAGGCCGGCGCCATCGGCCTGGCAGCGGACGAGTACCGGGCGCAAGACGTTGTCCTCACCGGGTACTCCGGGATGGCGGACGTCGCCGTCACCGCCGAGGAGGTCTCTGAGCTGTACCGCGACGGCCTGGTCAACCTCGGCGCCCGCGTGGCGGATCTGCCCATCCACTGCGGGTTGAAGATTTCCGGCCCGTCGGGCCAGTCGGCGCTGGGGCGGGTCGTCACCCGCGGCAACGTCCAGCTGGTCCCCGGCGATCAGCAGGCCTTCGGCCTGACGGGGCGCTCCGCTGAGCAGCGCATCGCGCTGGATCTGCTCATGGATAGCGACATCGGGATAGTCTCCGTCGGCGGGCGCGCCGGCACCGGCAAGTCCGCCCTCGCGCTCTGCGCCGGATTGGAGGCGGTGCTGGAGCGGCAGGAACACCGGCGCATCGTCGTGTTTCGCCCGCTCTACGCTGTCGGCGGGCAGGACCTCGGCTACCTTCCCGGTAGTGAAAACGAAAAGATGGCCCCGTGGGCGCAGGCGGTGTATGACACCCTCGACGGCCTCGTGTCGCGCAACGTCATGGAGGAGATCGAGGACCGTGATCTCCTCGAAGTCCTGCCGCTGACACACATTCGCGGCCGCAGCCTGCACGACGCCTTCGTCATCGTCGACGAGGCACAATCACTGGAGCGCAACGTCTTACTCACCGTGCTCTCTCGCCTCGGGCGGGGCTCGCGGGTGGTGCTTACCCACGACGTCGCGCAGCGCGACAACCTGCGGGTAGGCCGGCACGACGGCATCCAGGCGGTCATCGAGAAACTCAAAGGCCGCAGCCTCTTCGCGCATGTGACGCTGCAGCGCTCGGAGCGTTCGGCGATTGCCGAGTTGGTCACCGAGCTTCTCGAAGACGGGAACTAGGCGGCGTCGGCGCCCACTTGCATGAGCGCTGGGGTCGGCCCCACAATTGGGGCTATGTCTCACCAGAGCTTTGCACTGAGGCCGATCCGGCCCGAGGACTACCCGCAGGTCCGAGAGATCTACGAACTCGGTCTCCAGGGCGGCCACGCCACCTACGAGACGCAGGCGCCGACCTGGGAACAGTTCGCGGCAAAGAAGATCCTGGAGACCGTCTTCGTCGCCGTCGAGGCCGAGGATGACTCGAAGGTTATCGGCTGGGTGTCCGCAGCGCCCGCGTCGTCGCGCTCCGTGTTTCACGGGGTGGTGGAGGATTCCATCTACATCCACCCCGACGGGCAGGGCCGCGGGGTGGCCGGCGCGCTGCTCGACAAACTCATCGAAACCTGCCAGGAACTGCACAAATGGGCTATCCATTCGTGGATCTTCCCGGAGAACACCGGGTCCATCGGGCTGCACGAGTCCCGCGGATTCACCAAGGTGGGCACGTACTCGCACCTGGCGAAGATGACCTACGGCGAATTGGCCGGCACATGGCGAGACACTGCCGTGTATGAAAAGCTGCTGCCCAAGCCGGACGAGCGGCGCCGCCCCTGATGCGCACGTACTAGTCGCGCACGTACTAGTCGATGGTGTCCTTGAGGCGCTCGCGGCGGATGGGCAGCAGGAGCGCGGTCGCGAGCAGGGTGAGCGGCACCATGAGCAACAAGATGGGCGTGAGGCCGTCGTTGTAGGAGACGAGGACCGCGTCGCGCAGCGGAGCGGGAAGGGCGGCGACGGCGCCCGGGGTGAGCCGATCGAAGGTACCTTCCGCCACCAGAGCCTGCGCCTCGGCGCCCAGCTGTGCCAGTGCCGCCGGCAGGCGGACGCCGAGTTCCGCCTGCATGTTGTGGATGAACAGCGAGCCGACGAGCGACGCGCCCATCGTTGAGCCGATCTGGCGGAAGAAGTTGTTCGACGCCGTGGCGATGCCCACCTGCCGGATGGGGAAGGAGTTTTGGACGATGAGCACCAACACCTGCATGACCATCCCCAGGCCAAAACCGAAGACGAAGAACATCCAGCCCATGGCGGACAGGGAGGTCTCGACCGTCATCCGGGAGAATAGCCACAGCCCGGCGGATGTGATGAGCATGCCGATGATCGGGTAGATCTTGTAGTTTCCCGTGCGGGCGATGACGAAGCCGATCGTCGTCGACGTGCCCAGCAGGCCGATCATCATCGGCACCATCATGAGCCCGGCGGTGGTGGGCGATAGCCCGTGAACCATCTGCAGGTACGTCGGCAGGTAGGCGAGCACGCCCGTCATGGCCAGGCCGAGGATCGTGCCGGAAGCGGTGGTGAGCACCATGTTGCGGCTGCGGAACAGGCCCATGGGGATGAGCGGATCCGCGGAGTGTAATTCCACCCAGATGAACGCCAGCCCGGCAACAACACCCAGGATCGCCAGGCCGATGATCGGCGCGGAGGCCCACTCGTACTGGCTTCCACCCCACGTCGTGACGAGGACGACGCTGGTCGTGCCCACCGCCATGAGGGCTGTGCCGAGCCAATCGAAACGCGCCCAGGCGATTTCACCGGTACGCAGCCGCAGCACGAGGGTCGCCACGGTCATGGCCAGCACGCCCAGCGGAATGTTCATCCACAATCCCCAGCGCCAGCCGGGGCCATCGGTGAACCAGCCACCGGCCACCGGCCCGAGGACGGAACTAAAGCCGAACACGGCGCCCATCAGCCCCATGAACTTGCCGCGTTCCCGCGCGGTGGTGACCTCGGCGATGATGGATTGAGAGTTAATCATCATGCTGCCGGCGCCGAACCCTTGAATAGCCCGGCCGATGACCAGCATGAGCATGGAATCCGCGAAGCCACCGATGGTGGACCCGAGCACGAACAGGCCGATGGAGCCGATGTAGAGCCATTTGCGCCCCAGGGCGTCGCCGAGCTTGCCAGAGACCGGCATGGCAATGGTCATCGTCACCATAAAGGCGGAGATAACCCAGCTCATGTGGCTCACGCCGCCCAGTTCGCCAACGATGGTGGGAAGCGCCGTCGAAAAGATGACCTGGCCCATGGAGCTCATGAGCATGGTGGTCATGAGGGCACCGAAGATCCATGCCCGGTTGGTGGAGGGCGCGTCGGCTGCCGTGGGGGTAGAGGCTGGGCGGGAAGTCACCAAGAAAGTCCTTTCGCGAGGGTGCTCAGATGCTGGACGGATTCGCGCCAGGCGGCGGCGAGTTCGGTTGGGGCGGCGGCGTGCGTTGCCGGTCGGGCGGCGGCGACGAGGATCGCCTCGCGGACCAGGGCCACGACGACCACCGCCTCGTCTTCCACAGCCAGCTCTAGGCAGCGACGGTCGCCGGGGTGGGCGTCGAAGTGTTCCACCGCGACGCCGCGCAAAAACGCCCCAAGTTCGCGGAAGCGCTGGTAGAAGATGAGTGCGAGGGAGGGCTCGCGGTGGAGGATGGTGGCGCGCCGGGCCCGGACGCGGGGCAGGAAGTCGGGATCCTCGGCGGCGTCGTGCCGGCATTGGTCGGCGATGACCCCGGCGAGGGCGTCGAGCATCGCTACCGGGAGGTTGTCAGAGGCGTTCTCGACGAGCTCGGCGACGCGCCCGTCGTCCAGCCGCAGCGGCAGGGTCCCGAGAATGGCCTCATCCTTGGAATCCATGTGATTGAAGAAGGTTCGACGGCTGACGCCGGCGTCGGCGCAGATGTCATCCACGGTCACCTCGGCGAAGGTCCGCTCGGCGACGAGGCGCGTCGCCGAGTCGATGAGTGCCCGCCGTGTTCGGGCGCGTTTAGGGCTTTCGCCCCCTGAGTTGTCCACCATGACATATCACCATAAGGCAGTGGATGCACTCAGTGCAATTTTGCAGGGCTTAGCGCAGTAGCCGGCGAAGAATCTTCCCGGTCGCGGATTTCGGGATCGAGGCGCAGAACTCCACCTCGCGTACCTTCTTGTAGGGGGCCACCCGATCCGCCACGAATGCCATGACCTCTTGTTCAGTCAGCGTGGCACCGGAGCGGCGCACCACGAAGGCCTTCGGTACCTCCTCACCGTCGCCTCGGCGCACTCCGACGCACGCCGCGTCCTGGATGTCCGGGTGTTCGAGGAGCAGCGCCTCGATCTCGGCCGGCGGCACCTGGTAGCCCTTGTACTTGATGAGTTCCTTGATCCGATCAACGATGAACAGGTTGCCCTCGGCATCCACCTGCGCCATGTCGCCCGTGCGCAACCACCCGTCGACGAAGGCCGCCGCGGTCGCCTCCGGGTTGTTGACATAGCCGCGCATCACCTGCGGGCCGCGTACCTGCAGCTCGCCGGGGGTGCTGCGACCGGAAGTCGGCAGCGGAATCTCTGGCTCCCCGGGCACGCCAACGTCGACGAGGCGGAACTCGGTGTTCGGGGCGGCCGGGCCGATGGACTCCAGCGGCCGGGAGTGGTCCATCCGGGCGTGCGTGACGGGGGAGGACTCCGTCATACCGAAACCCTGCGCCATGACGCACCCCAAGCGGTCGCGCACCGCGGCGGCGAGCTCCTCCTGCAACGGCGCAGCCCCCGACAGGACCACCTCAAGGCTGGACAGGTCGAAGCGGTCCACCATCGGGTGTTTGGCCAGGGCCACGGCTATCGGCGGGGCGATGAAGGCGAAGTTGATGCGATGCTTCTCGATGAGATACAAAAACGCCGTCAGGTCGAAAGAGGCAAAGGTGACCTGGGTGATGCGCCGATAGAGCATGTGAATGAGCATCGTCGACATCCCGTAGATGTGGAAGAACGGCAACGCCGTCGCCACCGGGTGCTCCCGGGTGAAGGTGTCTCCCAACGCCACCGTCGCCTGGAGCACGTTCGCCACGAGATTGCGGTGGGTGAGCACCACGGCCTTAGGCCGACCCGTCGTCCCCGACGAGAAGGGCAGCACAGCCACGTCCTCGGGGGAGATGGACACCTCGGGGGCCGAGTGGCGTTCGGCCACCAGCGCGCTGAGGCCGTGGGCGCCGGTCAGCCCCACGATATTCTCGTCGCTAAGTCCGGCTTGCCCGGCGCCGACAGCACCAGCCCACCCGATCGAGGAGGTGGTGAGCAGCATCGCCGCCCCGGACTCCCGGATCTGATAAGCGACGTCCTCAGCGGTGGCTAGGGTGCCGATAGTGGTCACCACGGCCCCGAGGCGCAGCACTGCGAAGAACGCCACCGCGAAGGTGGTGGAATTGGGACAATGCAGGGCGACGACGTCACCTCGGCGCACTCCGCGGCGATGCAACGCCCCCGCGCAGTACTCCACCTGCTCGGCTAGCTCGGCGAAGGTGATCGTGGAACCGGAATCGATAATCGCCGGCCGGTGGGCATCGGCTGGATCCACACTGCCGAACACGAACTCGGTGACGCTGAGATCCGGGATCGTGATGTCGGGGTAGGGACTACCTAGGGGCATCAGCCACCTCCTTAAGGGGGTCGTCGCCGCCGCGTCGCTGGCGCACCCAGCCGCGGCGGCGGGGTCATAGCGAGCTTTAAGCATACAAAGCCACCCGGCGCGTCCAGCCGGCCACGGTGGCCAAAGGCGACGCCCCCGGCCACCGGCCCGGAGGCGGTGACAGGGGGCGTCTTAAGGCGCGCAGGACGAGGCCTGGAGCGCGTCCTAGATGTCGGAGCGGTCGAGGTTCGTCATCTTCAAGACGTCGAGGCGAGCGTCGAGCTCCTCCTCGGTGAGCTTCTCCCCGTCGACGAAGCCGAGGTCGATGACGGCTTCGCGGACGGTGATCTTCTCGTGCAGCGCGTGCTTGGCGGCCTTGGCGGCGTTTTCGTAGCCGATGGCCGAGTTCAGCGGCGTGACGATGGAGGTCGAGGACTCGGCGAACTTCTTCATCCGCTCCTCATTGGCGGTGATGCCGTCGACGCACTTCTCGGCGAAGACGCGGGAGATGTTCGCCAGCAAACGAGCCGACTCCAGCACGTTGCGAGCCATCACCGGGATGAAGACGTTGAGCTCGAAGTGGCCCTGGGAGCCGCCGAAGGCGACCGCGGCGTCGTTGCCGATCACCTGGGCGGCGACCATGGTGGCGGCCTCGCACAGGACCGGGTTAACCTTGCCCGGCATGATCGACGAACCCGGCTGCAGGTCCTTGAGGTGGATCTCGGCGAGGCCGGTCAGCGGGCCGGAACCCATGAGACGGATGTCGTTGGCGATCTTGAACAGGGAGACCGCGACGGAACGCATGGCGCCCGAGAACTCGACGAGCGCGTCCCGGTTGGCCTGGGCCTCGAAGTGGTTCTTCGCCTCGGACAGCGCATCCAGGCCGGTGAGCTTCTTCAGCTCCTCGGTGACCAGGCCACCGAAGTCCGCGGAGGTGTTCAGACCGGTGCCGGTGGCGGTGCCGCCGATGGCCAGCTCACCGAGGTGAGCGACGGTGGCCTCGACGCGCTCGATGCCGAGCTCGATCTGGCGGGCGTAGCCGCTGAACTCCTGGCCGAGGGTGACCGGGGTGGCGTCCATGAGGTGCGTGCGGCCGGACTTGACGACCTCACGGAACTCCACAGCCTTCTTCTGCAGGGACTCCTGGAGGACCTTCAGACCCGGCAGGAGATCCATGACCGCGGCCTCGGTGGCGGCGACGTGGGTGGCGGTCGGGAAGGTGTCGTTGGAGGACTGTCCCATGTTGACGTGGTCATTCGGGTGCACCTCGACGCCCGCTGCGGCGCAGAGGGAGGCAATGACCTCGTTGGTGTTCATGTTCGACGAGGTGCCGGAGCCGGTCTGGAAGACGTCGATCGGGAAGGCGTCGTTGACCTCGCCGTCGGCCACCTTCTTGGCGGCGGCGATGATCGCGTCGGCCTTCTCCGCATCGAGAACGCCCTTGTCCTTGTTGACCTGGGCGCACGCTGCCTTGAGCAGACCGAGCGCGCGGATCTGCGTGGCCTCAAGGCCACGGCCGGAGATCGGGAAGTTCTCCACGGCGCGCTGGGTCTGGGCCCGCCACAGGGCCTCCTTCGGGACCTTGACTTCGCCCATGGTGTCGTGCTCGATGCGGAATTCCTGCTCAGTCATTAAAACTCCTTGAGTGTTGATCGATGAGGACAATCCTGGCGCGGACTAGCGGCGAGTCGGGTCAAGGTAGTCGACGGACGAGAAGGCTGCCAACCGCGTGAGATTGTGCACGGACTCCACGTTACGCACAGTGCCCGACTTAGAGCGCATCACGATGGAACGAGTCACCGCTTGATCGTCACGGTAGGACACGCCACGGACCATATCGCCGTTGGTGACACCGGTGGCGGCGAAGTAGCAATTCTCGGAACGTACCAGGTCATTGGTGGTCAACACCGCGTCAAGGTCGAGGCCTTCCGCCCGAGCGCGCGCCGCCTGCTCGTCGGAAATCGGCGCGAGCTTGCCGAGAATCTCACCACCCATGCACTTCATCGCACAGGCCGCAACGACGCCTTCGGGGGTACCGCCGATACCCATGGCGATGTCTACCGAGTTGACGATGTCCGGCTGGGCGGCCGCCACGGCACCGGCGACGTCGCCGTCCATAATGAGGCGCACCTTCGCGCCGGCCTCCCGGATGCGGCGGATGAGATCCTTGTGCCGCGGGCGGTCAAGAACGCTGACGATAACCTCGTCCGGGTCCAGTCCCTTGGCCTTCGCCACCGCCCGGATGTTGTGCTCTACCGGCGCCTCAATGTCGATGTGGCCCTTCGCCTCCGGGCCGACGGCGATCTTGTCCATGTAAAACACCGTCGACGGGTCATACATGGAGCCGCGCTCGGCGGCGGCGATAACGGAAATAGCGTTGGGGCGGCCCTCGGCAACCAGGCGGGTGCCGTCGATCGGGTCAACGGCGATGTCGACGCCGGCGCCCTGGCCGTTACCGACCTCTTCACCGTTGAAGAGCATCGGGGCTTCGTCCTTCTCACCCTCGCCGATGACGACAATTCCCTGCATATTGACGGAGTTGATGAGGTGGCGCATGGCCTGCACCGCGGCGCCGTCGGCGGCGAGCTTATCGCCGCGGCCGACCCAGCGACCCGAGGCGAGAGCGGCGGACTCGGTCACTCGGACCAACTCCATCGCCAGGTTGCGATCCGGAACGTCGAACTTCTTTTCAGACATGGGGATATTCCCTCCAGGCACGGTTGAACTTCTTGGTCTTTGTCTCACGTGAGGGAATTCATGGTCTATCCCACACGTATTATCCATTGTGGCACTATTCGCGCACGTCGGGGTGGAAATCTCCCCGAAGATGGGGGACTGTTCAATCACGACGACGGGCGTGCGATACTCAAGTGCGTGGCTCAAGACAAGAAACCGCGCATCTTCACCGGTGGCCGGGACATGGCGATATCGATGGTTATCATCGTGGTGCTCATGGTGGCCGTCGTCCTCCCGACCGGGCTGTGCAGCTTCGAACCGGGTGCCCCCGAGGGCGGACCGGTTGTGAAGGTCGACGAGGAGACGTTCCTCGCCATGGAGGCGCAGGCTCTGTCGTATCCGGTCGTCATCCCGGCGGTGCCGGAAGGCTGGACCGCGAACTCCGCGCGGCGCAGCGCCGTGGGGCAGACCCCGGCGCCCGTCGTCGGCTACCTCACCGACGACGGCGGCTACCTTCAGCTCACCCAGACCTCCGTCCCGCTCGACGAAGCCGTGTCCGCCTACGACGGCGAGCTGCGCTCGCCGGCCGGCACCGTTGACGTCGCCGGAACCACCGTCACCCACTACACGTCCGACTATCGCGGCGTGCGCGACCTATGGGCCTTCGAGACCAAGGGGGCCACGAACCTCATCAGCGGCGTGGCCACCGAGGACGCCGTACGGCAACTCGTGGACGCCACCCTCAATGGCACCCCGGCGGCCTAGGGCCTACTCCTGCTCGTGGGGGCGGGATTGCTCCAACGCCGCCTCGACGCGCTGGGCGGCGCCGTCGAGGTAGTCCTCGCACCGCTTCGCCAGCGCCTCCCCGCGTTCCCAGAACTTCAGCGACTCATCCAGGCTCATCTGGCCTAATTCGAGGATCCGCACGGTCTCTACCAGCTCCGAACGAGCCTGCTCGTAGGTGAGTTCCGCGACGGGGGTGACGGCGCTGTCTTTAGCGACGCCGGTTCCGAAGGTGTTATCAGACATGGGTGCTCCTTACACGTCGAGTAGTAGCTAATTGGCGGGGGTGGTGGACATGGTGGCGGCGGTGATCGAGCCGTCGGAAACGCGAATACGCAGTTGGGAACCGGGATCCGTCTGGGCAATCGTGGTGACTACCTGCGGCTCGGAGCCATCCCGGGGAAGAACCTGCACGACGGAATAGCCGCGAGCCAGGGTGGCGGCCGGGCCCAGAGCGGATACCTGGCCGCGCAAACCGGCGACGATGGATGATTGCTGCGCCAGGTACGTCGACACGCAGCGGCGTGCCCGCTCCCGCAGCTGGGTCACCTCGTCGCGGCCGGCGGTGATGGGGCGGAGGGGATCGGCCAACACCGGCCGTGAGCGCAAGGCCGCGAGGCCGTGGCGTTCCCGATCCACCCAGGTCCGCAGCGCCTGCGACATCCTTACCTGAGCCTCACGCACGAGCGCACGCTCCTCGGCAGCGTCGGGGACAACGCGCTTGGCGGCGTCGGTGGGGGTGGCGGCCCGCAGGTCTGCCACGTTATCGAGGATGGGATTATCCGGCTCGTGGCCGATGGCAGAGACCACCGGGGTCCGGGCTTCCGCCACAGCTCGCTGCAGAGCCTCCTCCGAGAACGGCAGGAGATCCTCCACCGACCCGCCGCCGCGGGCGATGATAATGACGTCAACCTCGGGGTCCTCATCGAGCGTGCGCAGTGCGTCGATGACCTGAGGAACAGCCGACGGGCCCTGCACAGCGGTGTTAATGACCCGGAAGGTCACGTGCTCCCAGCGATCCTTAGCCACCTGGAGGACGTCTTGCTCTGCGTGGGAGCCGCGGCCGGTGATGAGGCCGACCGTGGTGGGCAGCACGGGCAGCCGTCGCTTGCGGGCAGGGTCAAACAGCCCCTCGGCGGCCAGCGTGCGCCGCAGCGCCTCAATGCGGGCCAGTAGTTCGCCGACGCCTACCTGCCGGATCTGCAACACTCGCAGGGAAAAGGAGCCGCGCCCGGTGTAGTAAGACGGCTTGCCGAGGATGACGACGCGGTCTCCGTCTTTCGGCAAAGCCGGCATGGAGCGCAGCAGCTCCGTGGGGCAAGTCAGCTGAACCGACTGCTCGACCTCGGTGTCGCGCAGCACCAGGTAGGAGAATTTCCACGTGTTTTTGATGTTGACTTGGGTGAGCTGACCCTCCACCCACAGCCCGCCGAGCCGGTTGATCCAGCCTTCGATCTTGGCGTTGATGTCGCGAACCGGCACCGCGCTTTCCGCGGTGTTGGTGACGCGCAGATCGTGTTCTGCCACGAGCATGCCCCTTCTGATGGTGGACGGTGACGTTTTCAAGGCTTGGGTAACCAGCCTATTGTTTCAGACTGACATTCGTTACCCTAGGTTCCATGTCGATTGATGAAAAGAAGGTCCTTCTAGCGTCGCCACGTGGCTATTGCGCCGGCGTTGACCGCGCCGTGGAGACCGTGGAGAAGGCCCTGGAGAAGTACGGGGCCCCGATTTACGTGCGCAAGGAAATTGTCCACAACAAGTACGTCGTGGAAACCCTGGCTGCGAAGGGCGTCATTTTCGTCGACGAGGCCGACGAGGTTCCCGAAGGAGCGCACCTCGTCTTCTCCGCCCACGGGGTATCCCCGGCGGTGCGAGATCTCGCGGACTCTCGAAACCTCCTCACCATCGACGCGTCCTGCCCGTTGGTCACCAAGGTGCACCGCGAGGCCGTGCGATTCGACCGCGACGGCTACCACATCCTCCTCGTCGGCCACGAGGGGCACGAAGAGGTGGAAGGCACCGGCGGGGAAGCGCCCGAGGTCACCCACCTGGTAGATAACATCGACTCCGTCGCGCAGCTCCCCGATTTCCTCGATGACGAGAAGCTCGTGTGGCTATCGCAGACGACACTCAGCGTGGACGAGACCATGGCCATCGTGAACAAGCTGAAGCAGCGGTTCCCGCATCTTCAGGACCCGCCTTCGGACGACATCTGTTACGCCACCCAGAACCGGCAGGGTGCCATCCGGGAGATCGCACCCAACGCGGACCTCGTCATCGTCGTCGGCTCCCAGAACTCGTCCAACTCGAAGAGGCTCGTGGAGGTGGCGTTGGACTACGGGGCGCGCGACGCCCATCTCGTGGATTACGCCACGCAGATCGACGAAGCGTGGCTGGCCGGCGTGAAGTGCGTCGGTGTGACCTCCGGGGCCTCCGTGCCGGAGATTCTGGTCCGGGAGGTCCTGGACTACCTCGATGACCGCGGCTACTCCAGCGTGGAGGAAGTCACCACTACCGTCGAGACCGTCAACTTCGCGCTGCCGCGGGACCTGCGCCCCAGCCGTCGGCGTTAGCGCTGCGAGCGGCGCCGCGAGTGCGATCGACGCGAGCTATCTGACGAACGGCCGCGTGCGTAGTCGGCTGCTTGGTGGGCCTGGGCGCTGCGCTGCCGAGCGCGCTGGAGGATTTCCTCGACGCTGGCCTGCTCATTGCGGCTACGCGCCGCCCGGGACAGCGTTTGCGTGCGGCTCGTCGCAGCAGTTGCCCGGCGGCGGGCGGTGCGGGAACGGCGTGCGTCGAGCTCAGCGCGCCTTTTGAGCAGGTACACCCGCCCGATTCCGATAGTCACGACCAGCAAAGTCAGGGCCAACAGCCACGGGAAATTGGTGGTAATCGGGATGACCGCGGACAACAATTCGCTCACCGAGATGCCGAAGGGGTCCCCGGCAGACATCCGCTCGGCGACGACGAGCCCGGCGCCGAAAATTCCGACACCGAACACTGCGGGAACCACCGCGCACGTAATGAAGATACCCCGCGGACGAACCATGAGGGTGGCCCCCACCGCGGCGAGTGAGTAGGGCAGAAGAAAGCCGTAGCCGACCGCTTTGAGAGCCAGGCTCACGAGGACCCCGGTTACGGCGCCGGCAATGATGATGGACACCGACGACTGAAGGGAGAAACCATCAAAGCTAGAGGGGGTATTGGCCCTTGGATGTTGGTTCGCGGTGGTCACGTCAAAAGAGTCTACCGGGTGCTAACGCGTAGACCAGTCATGCTGGTTGCCTTCGTCCCCAAAGGCTGATTGCGAACGGGGATAGGTAGAGATCGGCTCAATAGTGTCCGCCTCGTGGCGGTTCGCGGTGACCTCTAATTCGGACAGACGCCGGGCGGTGACCATGACGCGGGAATCAAGCGATCCGAGGGTGGAGTTATACGCAGACACGGTCTTTTCCAGCTGGCGGCCGACCTTAGCGTAGTGATCGTGGAACGTGTAGAGCCGCTGATACAGTTCCCGGCCGAGGCGTTGGATTGTCCGCGCCCGTTCGGAGACGTCCTCGTGCTGCCAGCTCAGCGCCACGGTGCGAAGGAGCGCGAAGAGAGATGTGGGCGTGGCGATGACGACGTTGCGTCCCATCGCGTAGTCGAGCAATTCGGGTTCCACCGATAGCGCCGCGTCAAGAAAAGGATCCGCAGGTACGAAGCACACCACGAATTCAGGGGTGGGGGAGAACGCGTCCTGGTAGCTCTTGGATGCTAATTGGGTGACGTGGGTGCGAAGGAGGTGGGCATGGCGCCGCATGAACGCCGCCTGCTCCTCGGGGGACTGCGTATCCATGGCATCGAGATAGGCGCTGAAGGGTACTTTCGCGTCGACGATGATCTGCCGGCCGCCGGTGAGGTGCACGACGAGGTCGGGGCGCAGGACCTGCTCCCCGACGCGCACGGACACCTGGGTAGAGAAATCGCAGTGCTGAAGCATGCCGCCGAGCTCGACGACCCGTTGCAGCTGCATCTCGCCCCACCGGCCTCGGATTTGCGGGGCCCGCAGCGCGGTGACGAGCTTGTCCGTCCGGTCATTCAAGCGCGTTGACGTCCGTGTGACCGCCTGCATCTGGGCGGTCAGGGACGACAGCGCAGCGGCGCGATCAGTCTCCAAAGCCTGTAATTGCAGCCCCAGTTGCGACACAGCGGAGCGCAGCGGCGCCATCTGTTCGACGAACCTGTCCTCGCTCAGCCCGCCGGGCAGCTGCGGCTGACCGGCGCCTACCGGCGTGGACTGTTCCGGCTGCTGGCCGCGCGCCAGCCAGCCGAGGACGACGCCGATGAGAAGCCCGATGACGAGAGTGACCACAAGGGAAGCCATGGGAGGAACTATGGCACACGTCTTCGACACGACCCCGCTCGGGATGTAGAACACATGTTCTAATCTTGGGTGGTCGGGGCTTTACCGTCGGATCCCAGGCGTCGAGCCGCGTCAAGAAGTGCCGCGTCCGCGTCATCGTTGACCACGGCCGATTCTCGCCAATGGCGGCGCAGCGCACGGCCCTTGATCTCCGCCAAGCGAGCAATTTCCGCGCCCTCCGGGGTGATGTGCTCAAGCTCCTCGGCCGTCTTCTCGCCCGCGTGCAACGTCATGATGTCGATGAGGTAGCGAAGCACAACCGCGATCACGGCAACAATGGGAACCGACAGAAACGCCCCGAGGATGCCCATCAGTCCGCCACCCACCACCACCGAGATAAGAACAATGACCGGGTGCAGATCCATTGCCCGCGACTGCAACAACGGGCTGAGAATATTGCCCTCCAGTTGCTGCACCGCGATGACCAGCAGCAACACCAGCAACGCCTCCTGGAATCCCAGGGACACGAGAGCGACGAGGACTGACAACGCGCCCGCCGAAATCGCGCCGATATAGGGGATAAAGCCAGCCAGGAAGGTAATAATCATCAAGGAGAAGGCCATCGGCACGCCGATGAGCCACAGGCCCACACCGATGAACAGGGCGTCGACCGCAGACACCACCGCTTGAGCGCGAATGTAGCCGCCGAGGGTCACCCACGCCCGGGTGAGCAGCTCCGTGAGATGCCAACCCACCCGACGCCCGGTCAGGTGCCGCAGCCAGGGCAGGAAGCGGTGGCCGTCCTTGAGGAAGAACACCACCAAGACGAGAATCATGAACATTTGAATGACGAGGGACGTCGCCGTGCTGATCCCAGAGATGACCCCACCGGCAATGCTCCCGGCCTGCCCCTGCAACCAGGCGATAGCGTCGTTGAGGGTGTTGGACACCGTCTCGGAGTGGAGGTTAAGCGGCGGCCCCTGCGCCCACACCTGGAGAAACTGGATGCCCTCATACGCCTGGATATAAAGGATCCGAGACTGATTAATGAGGTCAGGCGCCACGAACGCGATGATGGCACCGACCACGCCGAAAAACGCCAGCACCGACAGCACGGCAGCCGCGGCATCGGGGAAATGCAACCGGGTACGCAAAAAACTCGTCAAGGGCGCGAGTACCGTGCAGATAATCAGAGCGAGGATGACGGGCAAAATGCCCACCCAGAGATTCTGGACCACGATCCACAGAACGTAACCGGCAGCCGCGATCACGAAGAGGCGAAGAGCCCACCACGCCGTGGCCTTGATCGAGGTAGCCGCAACGACACCCCGGTCCACCTGATCCTCCGCGCCGGGCCAAGAATCCGCAGGCGCGGGGTCCGCCTGCTGGACGCTGGCTTCCGGTGGGTTGTCAGCCGCATCAACAATCTTGTCAGTCACGTCTGACATCTTGCCCCATGAAGGCTAGAACCTTCTAGGCGAGACCGGGCGGTGGGCAGCGCGTGGCGGCTGCGATAGGATCAGGCGACGTGAGCCTTACTCTTGGAATCGTCGGCCTGCCCAACGTGGGCAAGTCCACCCTCTTTAACGCCCTTACCCGCAACGATGTCTTGGCGGCGAATTATCCCTTCGCCACCATCGAGCCCAACATTGGGCTGGTGGAGCTGCCCGACGAGCGTTTGAACAGGCTGGCCGAGATCTTTGGTTCCGAGCGGATCCTCCCGGCCACCGTCTCCTTCGTGGACATCGCCGGCATCGTCAAGGGCGCCTCCCAGGGCGAAGGCATGGGTAACGCCTTTTTGGCCAACATCCGCGAGGCCGACGCCATCTGCCAGGTCGTGCGCGCGTTCTCCGATGACAACGTCATCCACGTCGACGGGCGCGTCGACCCGGCCACGGACATTGACACGATCAACGCCGAGCTCATCCTCGCCGACCTGCAGACCCTGGAAAAGGCCCTGCCGCGCCTGGAGAAGGAAGCCCGCAAGAACAAGGAACTCGCCGCTACCGTTGACGAGGCCAAGAAGGCCCAGGCGCTGCTCGAAGACTCCGTCACCCTTTTCGCAGCGAGCAAGAACGGCGACATCGATCTGGCTCTGCTGCGGGACCTGCATCTCATGACCGCCAAGCCCTTCCTCTACGTCTTTAACTCCGACGAGGCGGTGCTCACCGACGACGCCCGCAAGGCCGAACTGCGCGAACTGGTTGCGCCTGCCGAGGCCGTGTTCCTCGATGCGCAGACCGAAACCGAGCTGCTGGAGCTCGACGACGACGAGGCGCAAGAGCTGCTGGAATCCGTTGGACAGCTGGAACCCGGACTCACCACCTTGGCCAAGGCAGGCTTCGCCACGCTCGGCTTGCAGACGTACCTCACGGCCGGGCCGAAGGAATCCCGTGCGTGGACCATCCACCAGGGCGATACCGCCCCGCAAGCCGCCGGCGTCATCCACTCAGACTTTGAGAAGGGCTTCATCAAGGCGGAAATCGTCGCCTTCGACGACCTTGATGCGGCCGGCTCCATGGCCGAAGCGAAGGCCGCCGGCAAGGTCCGCCAGGAGGGCAAAGACTACGTCATGGCCGACGGCGACGTGGTCGAGTTCAAGTTCAACGTGTAAGGGTGAGGGGTCGCTGTTTTTACGCTAGGGCGTAGTTAGAGCCTTGTGGCAAGCCGGGCATCCGGCTGGGTAAGCGTCAGTTCAGCAGAGTCGAAACGTGACGATGTCGAGTTCCTCATCGGCGCCCAGTCCGGGGTAGTGGTGATCGAGGGCGGCGTTGAGCTCGGCCAGGTCGTGGAAACCGTCGGCCCGCGCGATAGCGTCCGTCAACGCTGAGCGCTGGCTGGCCTCCACCGCGGTGACGACAGCGGGAAGGCGGGTGACAGAGCCGTCGGCATGATCGAATTCGATGACTGCCGGACCGACGTGAAAAGGATCGTCGACACGGATGGTCTGCTGCTTCGTCTTGGCCGCCACGGAGTCGAGGTAGCCCTCCCACATGTTGATGCGCTGCGGGCCGTCGTAGGGCGGCTCCGGTTCGACGTCGCTTACCGGGCACGGGTATAGCCCGGCCGCATCGCGCAGCACACAGACGGCGTTGGGGGAGCGCCGCCGGAGCTCATCGCGGATGCGGGCAGGTGGGGCGACAACATCGCCGTACGGTGAGCGTAGGACGACGCACGCAGCAGGCGGGTCATCAGGAACGGTGGCTGGTAGTTCGGTGTGGCCGAACTGGATCCTGTTGGAGGACGTGAGCACCGCGACGGTAGTGGCGTCGCTGTCGCTGTTGCTGTCGTGGACGGCGGCGTGGCGCCGGGCGTCGGCGACGAAGCGGCGGAGAGTAGGGGTAAGCATAGGCCTTTAAGACTATCGCGCCGGGGCGGGAAGCCGGGGTGGGAAGCCGGGGCGGGGGAGTGCTTGCACGAAAGTGTGAACATCTGCCGGCTTAAGACTTTAAATATTAAAAGTCCCGCGCTCACACCAGGTGGTGGGAGCGCGGGTTGCACTAGCCGCGACGGTGAGGTGACTTACTCAGCCTCGTCAACGTTCGGGGTGGAGACCTCGGCGGGCTTCTCGTCAGCCGGCTTCTCGTCGGAAGCAGCCTCCTCGGCGGGCTTGTTCTCGGTGCCCTCGGCCTCGGTGGAAGCGCCCTCGGAGTCGGTGCCCTCGACCTCGGTGGAAGCGCCCTCGTCCTCGGTGCCCTCGACGACGACGTCCTCGGTGCCCGCAGCCTCGGAGGAGGAGCCAGCCGGGGTCTCAGCCTCGGAGGAGCCGGCCGGGATCTCGGTGTCGGAGGAGGAGGTCTCGCCGTTCTCCTCGGCCTTCTGAATCTGGGAGGACAGCTGCTGAACGCCCTCGTCCTTGGAGAGTTCGATGCCGCCGGTAATGATGCTGGCGATGACGCCCAGGGCGGTGATGATAGCGGTGACGGTAGCCATGGTGACTGCCTTTCTAGGTAAGCGGTGTGTGTTCCCGGGAGTGCCCGGCCTGACAAGAAACACAGTGCATCGTCTCAGGGGTCTTGTGCAACTCTCAGGTTCAAACTTGATCCTGCCGGGTCAAATTTTTGTGGTGGTCGTCACATTTAATGGCGTCCGTCGTAGGAATATCGTGGGAAGTGGCTGGTCAGCCAGTTATTTGGACCTCTCGTCAACGTTGCTGGCGATTTGACAACGGCTTTCAACAATGTTCATTGTTATATGCTTGTGTGCTTAAGCTGAGAGATAGTAAAGAAAGCCCTGCACAATGCTGTGCAGGGCTTCAGCTTGGTCGGTTGGCCGTGAGGCTTAGGCCGTGGCGTCGACGGTGGCCGTCGTCTTGGTGCCGGAGGACTCGGAGGCGCCAGCGTTCCACAGGGAGTCGTCGAGGATCCCGTTGCGCTTGGCCACCACGGTCGCAATGATGTTCTGGCCCGTGACGTTGACGGCGGTGCGGCCCATGTCGATGATCGGCTCCGTGGCCAGCAGCAGGCCGACGCCCGCCAGCGGAAGGCCGAGCGTGGAGAGCATGAGGGTCAGCATGACCGTCGCTCCCGTCGTGCCGGCGGTGGCCGCAGAACCGAGAACGGCGACGATGATGATGAGCAGGTAGTGGCTGAACGTGAGTGGGACGTCATAGAACTGGGCCACGAAGATCGCTGCGATAGCCGGGTAGATGGAGGCGCAGCCGTCCATCTTCGAGGTAGCGGCCAGAGGCATGACGAAGGACGCGTATTCGCGGGGCACGCCCATCTTCTCTTCGGCGATCTGCTGGTTGACTGGCATGACACCCATCGAGGAACGGGTGAAGAACCCAAGGTTCGTCACCGGCCAGACGCGGCGATAGTACTCCAGGACCGGGATGCGGGCGAAGGCGAGGACGAGCGGATAGAGCACGAAGATGACCAAAGCGAGGCCGACGTAGATGGCGAGCACGAACTTGCCCAGGGATCCCAGGGCCTCCCACCCGTAGGTGGAGACGGCCTTGCCGATGAGGGCGGCGGTGCCGATCGGGGCGAGCCGGATGATCCACCACAGCATGACCTGGATGATCTTCAGTAGCGAGTCGGCGAACTTGAGGAAGGGCTCGGCGTCCTTGCCGGCCTTCACCGCCGCAATGCCGATGGCCAGGGAGAACACGAGGATCTGGAGGACGTTGAAGGAAACGCTAATGGAGTCTTCGGCACGGAGGGTGGCCCCGAGGCCGAGGAAGTTGGCGGGGACGACGGAGTTGATAAAGCCCATCCAGGAACCCATGGTGGAGGGTTCGGCGGCGGTGGCGGCGTCGACGCTCGTGCCCACGCCGGGCTTGAGGATCGTCGCGACCAGGATGCCGAAGACCACCGAGACGAAGGCGGTGATGGCAAACCACGCCAGCGTGGAGATGGCGAGCTTGGCGGCGTTGGTCACCTGCCGCAGGTTGGCGACTGACGTAACGACCGCGGTGAAGATGAGCGGCGGGATAAGCAGCTTGAGCAGCTGTACGTAGGTATTGCCGACCCACAGCAGCAGGGTCGTCAGCCAGCTGGTGGTGTCTTCCGGCAGGGCGGCGTCGAGGCGGCGTGCGAGGAAGCCGAGGGCGAGGCCAATAATGAGTCCGATGACTACCTGGACGCCGAAGTTGGTGCTCCAGGCGGGCAGCCGACGCTTCCGGGCGCTAGGGGTGGGGGAAAGAGTCATGTTGTTCTCCGTGTGTGGCGTTCCCGACGTCGCACGGCGACGCGGACGGGCGCCAATTGGTAAGACCATTGAAGTGAGTTGGAACCCTGAAATGATGTCATGAAGTGCCTTGGAAAAGCAAGACGCCTTGTTCTGCCCTCACTGAACAGATCGGTCTATGACGGCAGCGGGTCCGCGTCGTTACCTGGCACCGCCACCTGCTGGGATCTATCATTGCTGCTATGAAGCCCTTGATTGCCAGTGCCGTCGCCCTGAGCGCGCTGAGTATTTCCAGCATTCTTTCTCCCGTCCTCGATCCGATCAGTGACCTGTTCACGGCCTCCAGCGGAGAAGGCGACCGCGTCGACGTGCAGTCCTCCATCGACGTGATTCCCGGGATGATGACCTACCGCGGTTATCAGAATCTTGCCGATGCGGCCGTCAATCCTTATAACAAGGACGTCATCGCGCAACGTCCCGTCGGCGGCCTGTCCGGTATTGACCGCGCCGGGGATCTCTACCTGGCGATTAGCGATGATAAGAACGACGCGCGAGCCTACGCGATGACCGTGACCGGCGAGCAGGTCACCATCGAGGACGTTATTGCCCTGCGCGATGCTGAGGGCAAGCAGCTCAACGACGTCGACCCCGAGGGTATCCGCATGCTGCCCAACGGCACGTTCTTGTGGTCGGATGAAGGCTGGGCCAAGGAGGGGCGCTTCGAGTCTCCTCGCATTATCCACGCGGACCGCGACGGCACCTACCTCCGGGAGTTCGAGGTGCCCGCCTACCATGCCCCCAACGCCGAGGGCACCCGGGGTATTCACCACAACAACGGCCCCGAGGCCCTCGGTCTGACCAACGACGGCCGAGCGGTGACCGTCAACGAGAACGCGCTTGCTCAGGACGGCCCCCGTAACACCGAGGAGGCAGGTTCGCGCACGCGAGTCACGTTCTACAACATCGGTACCGGCAAGGCGGACAGCGAGTACGTCCTCGACATCGGACCGCTGTACCCCGGAGCCACCGACCGGGGCATCTCCTCGATCGTCGGATCCGAAGACGGCTCCCTGTTTGTGCTGGAACGCGGCTTCGTGCCCGGTAAGGGCAATAGCGCGGAGATTTATCGCCTCAACTTCGACGGTGCCACCGACGTGCTCGGCAAGGAAGCGCTCGACGGCAGCGAAACCCCCGTCACCAAGAAGATGGTCTTTGACTTCGCGGGCAACGACGAACACCCGGAGAACGTCGAGGGCATGGTGTGGGGCGTGCCGGAGGCCTTCGGCGAAGAGGACCCGCAGCTGCTGGTCGTCTCTGACGACAACTTCAACGCGCCGTCGCAGCGCACCCTCCTGCACCGCCTGAGCTTCTAAGAGCCCCGGCGGGGACGGGCGCTACTCCAACCCGGCCTTCACCGCTGGGATCATGACCGTGGGCAACTGCTCCACGTCCTTAGCCGGCGTCTGCTCTGCCTGGGGTAGCACCGCTGGCCCCTCGGCGGAGAGGTTGGTGATCGGGGCGGAGCGTACCTCGGGGTCGATGTCTAAGATCGCATCGCGGTGCGCGACGAACGCGCGGGCTACCAGCTTGCGGCTACTCACCGCCTCGTGGAGGGCGGCCGGAGGGCGGGCGAGACCGCCGATCAGCTGGCCGTCGTACACCGCCACCACACGCTGGCCGACCACTCCCAGCTCGACGAGGACCTGACACGGCTGGAGCAGCTCCACCGCTAAGTCCATGTCTAAGGGCTGTCCCTGGCGGAGAACTTCCGCCCCGTCGGGAACTGTCCCCACTGGCACCGCGAACATCGCCGGCGGGAGGAGCAACGCCCCCGTGAGCTGCCCAGAGGTGGCGTCCATGCTGGTCAGCCGGGCCTGGCACTGGGGAAGCAGGCCTGAGCGAAACACCCGATCGACGTCGAAGTATCTCTCCTTGTCTTGGTTGGCGACAAGCCCCAGGTAACCCGTCGGCCCTGTTACTAACCACCCCTCGGGGTGATCGGCCAGCGTGACCTCCACGTCCCAGTTGGGCAGGGCCCACGCTGCGGCGTGATTAATCCGAGTCAGCGGCAGGTGCTTCGCCGTGAACGCGGCGCTGGGGACGAGCGGGTAGGTCGAAAGTTGCATAGACCCTAGATTAGACACCGTCGGCCACGGCGGGCGATGCGGGCCACGGCCATGATAAATTGATGCCCGTGAATAAGACAGGCCTTCTTCGATGGTTCCGCTTAGCGCCGACGAAGGGGATGAATCGATGACCGAGATCGCCGGGTATGCCCCGGAGGCGGTCGCCCTGGCGGCCACCCTCACCCTGCTGGCCGGCCTGGCCACGAGCATCGGCGGGATGATCGGTGTCGCCGCGCGCACCCCGGGCCCGAAGTTCCTCGCCGGGGCCCTCGGGTGCTCCGCCGGGGTGATGCTGTACGTGTCCTTTGTCGAGATCCTCCCCAAAGCGCAGGAGTACCTCGGCGAGGCACTGGGGGCGAAGGCCGGCGCCTGGGCGGCGGTGGGAGCATTCTTCCTCGGGATAGCCATCATCGCGGTCATTGACTTCTTCGTGCCCGAGGACATCAACCCCCACGAGCCGGCCAATGCGACGAAACCAGCCAGCGGCGCGCTCCTCGCTCAGCGCTCCCACCTTATGAAGGCGGGGGTGATGACGGCAGTAGCGCTCGGCCTGCATAACTTCCCCGAGGGTTTCGCGACGTTCGTCTCCGGGCTGGAGGACCTCTCGGTCGCGCTCCCGGTCGTCGTCGCCATCGCCATCCACAACATCCCGGAGGGTGTGGCCGTCGCGGTCCCCATCCGGGAGGCCACCGGCTCGCGCCGGGCGGGGTTGCGGTGGGCTACCTTATCCGGCCTGGCCGAGCCTGCCGGCGCCTTGCTGGGCTTCCTCGTGTTGCTGCCGTTTATGTCCCCGGCCACGATGGGCGTCGCGTTCGCCGCCGTCGCTGGGGTGATGGTGTTCATCTCCCTAGACGAGCTGCTGCCCACGGCGGAGAAGACCGGCGAACACCATGTGGCCATCTACGGGCTCGTCGCCGGTATGGCCGTCATGGCGCTGTCGCTGCTGCTGTTTATCTAGCCAGCTCTAGTGCTTGCTGGCGGCACCCGCCGCCCGGTTGGCGATGTGCTCCGGGGTGGCCTTGTGTCCCGGGATGAGGGCTTCCACGCCCTCGACGACGCCGTAGGCCACGAAGCCCCAGGCCAAACCAAAGATGAGGGAGCCGACCGTGTTGGCCAGCCACCCCAGCGCACCGCCGCCCAGGTGGTGCGCCCAGTGCTCAAAGTTGTGGATGAGGTCATAGGGCCACGACCACACCAGCTCGGCGAGCCCGGCGACGACGATGTGGCCGCCAACCCACAGCATGGCGAAGGTGCCGACCACGGAGATCGTGCCCAAGATGATTGGCATCGCGCGGACCAGTCCGCGCCCGAGGGCCTCGCCCCGGCCGCGCTTAATCATGCCGACGCCGATGTCGTCGAGCTTGACGAGCAACGCCACCGCGCCGTACACGCCCAGCGTGATGACGATGCCCACCGCGATAAGCACGCCGAGGCGCATCCAGAAGCTCTGATCGAGCACCGAATTCAAGGAAATAACCATGATCTCGGCGGACAGGATCAGGTCCGTGGTAATGGCGGCCTTAACGAGCTTGTCCTCGGCCTCCGGGCCGGAATCCCGGGCCGGCTCTTCGTGGGAACCGTGCCCCAGGACGGCCCCGAGAACCTTGTGCGCGCCCTCGTAACACAGGTAGGTGCCGCCGAGCATGAGCAGCGGCGTGAGGGCCCACGGCGCCAGCCAGCTCAGCAGCATCGCGATCGGCAGGATGATGACCAGCTTATTAATGAGGGAACCCTTGGTGATGCGCCAGATCATGGGCAGTTCCCGCTTCGGCGAGCTGCCTTCCAGGAACCCGGGGGTGACCGCGGCGTCATCGATGACCACACCCGCGGACTTCATGGTGGTTTTACCGGTCAGGGCGGCGACGTCGTCAATGCTTGCGGCGGCATTGCGGGCGATCAACGCCACGTCGTCGAGAAGGGCTAGCAGGCCACCGGCCATAAGAAGAACCTTTCGTTGGGGGGAATTGTTGTCCTAAAATCGGACCATCGACAGACTTTAGCCGGTTATCGCGCCGGGTGCGTGATGCGCTAAAATTGTCGGAAGTTGAGCGCCTCCATCATCACGCTCAGCCACGGGTGCCCACCGCTGTGGGCTGAGATTCCTGCGAACGAAGACGCAGGGGAACCGTTGAACCTGATCCGGGTAATTCCGGCGCTAGGAAGGAAAGTAAATACCGTGAATTCGTCATGGCGTGTCATTGATATCGTCACCACGGCCGTGCTCGGCATCGCCGTCGGAATGCTGTTCTGGGTATGGAACATCGTCGGCTACGCCGGCTTCACCGCACTTGATACCCTCACCCCGGGCCTGGGTGGGCTCGTCGCCGGCACCTGGCTTATCGGCGGCGTCCTCGGCGGGCTGATCATCCGCAAGCCGGGCGCGGCGGTTGCCGTCGAACTCATCGCCGCCATGGTCTCCGCGCTTTTGGGTAACCAGTGGGGAATCGGAACCGTCTACTCCGGCATCGCCCAGGGCTTGGGCGCCGAACTCATCTTCGCAGTTTTCGCCTATCGACGCTTCGGCCTCGTCCCGGCCCTGCTCGCCGGCGCGTCGTCAGGCGTGGGCGCCTTTTTGCTTGAGCTCATCACCTCGGCGAATCTGGCCAAGTCGCTCGGCTTCAATGTGATCTATCTCAGCTGCCTCATCATCTCCGGGGTGCTTCTGGCCGGCCTCGGCGGGTACTACCTGGTTCGCGCCTTGGCCGGCACCGGGGTGCTCGACCGCTTCGGCCCGGGTCGCGACCTGCGCGCGTCTGCACTGGGGTCGTCGGACCTGTGAGCGCGGTTCGCCTGCGCGGCGTCGGCTACCGGCACGCCGCCCGCCCCGACGATGCCCTCAGCGGGGTCGACCTCGACGTCAGCCCCGGCGACATCGTCCTTATCACCGGAGACAGCGGAGCCGGCAAGTCGACGCTCCTGGCGGCCATCGCTGGGTTGTTGGGCGATGCCGCCGACGGTACCCTGCGCGGAACCATCAGCGTTGACGGGACCGTCGGCATGGTGTTGCAAGACCCCGACTCCCAGGTCATCGCCTCCCGCGTGGGCGACGACGTCGCCTTCGGCGCCGAGAACCTCGCCGTGGAGCGCGACGAGATCTGGCGCCGGGTTGAGCGCGCCCTCACCCTGGTCGGCCTGGACCTGCCCCTGAATCACCCCACCGAGCTGCTCTCCGGCGGGCAAAAGCAACGACTCGCCCTGGCCGGAGTCTTGGCCATGGGTGCCGGCGTGCTCCTGCTCGACGAGCCCACGGCCAATCTCGACCCGGTTGGCCGAGAACAGATCGTGACCGCAGTGGGGGACATCGCCCGAGCTACCGGCGCCGCCGTCATCATTGCGGAACACCGGCCGCACCACTGGCTGCGCCTCAACCCCACCTTGTACAGGCTCACCCCCGGTGGCCTCGACGCGCTCGATGCCCTCCCACCGTTGCCCGCGGTCGCCTCCGCCCACCCCGAGTACGCCACCAACGCCGCCGCGGTATGGACTAAAGACCTCGTCACCCCGGCGGGACGCCCGGGCACCATCCTCATCCCGGGGGGAGCCTCCACCGTCATCATGGGTCCGAACGGAGCCGGGAAGTCGACCCTCGCGGTCACCATGGGCGGTCTGCAGGCCCCCATCTCCGGCACTGTCGACTACGCCGAGAGCATCCGACGAGGATTAACGGGACCGGCACATCGATGGCCGTCGAGCAAGCTAGCCCGCCGGCTCGGCTTCGTCTTCCAAGACCCGGAACACCACTTCTCGCTGCGCACGGTGCGCGACGAGCTTGCGGCATCCGGCGCGTCGGCGCGCAGCGTCGTCGAGTGGCTTGATCGACTGCGTCTCACCCACGTCGCCAGCGCTAACCCCTTCACCCTCTCCGGCGGGGAGAAGCGTCGCCTGTCCGTTGCCACGGCCCTCATTAACGCCCCCGAGCTGATCATCCTCGACGAGCCGACCTTCGGCCAAGACGACGCCGGACTCGTCGAGTTGCTCGCCCTCATCCGCGAGATCAACCGCGCCGGCCGCACGGTCGTATCCATCACCCACGATGAGCTGTATCGAACCGCTCTCGGCGATAAGGAGGTGACCCTCTAAGTGAACGTCCTGGAAGGCGTGAATCCGGTGGCGAAGGTCATCGCCCTGGTGGTGCTCACCACGCCGCTCATGTTGTCCGTGGACGCCGTGTCCGCCGGCATCGTGCTCGCCGCCACCGTCCTAGCTGCGCCACTGTGTGGCGTCGGACTGCTGCGGCTAGCGCGCCGGGGAGCTCCGATTATGGTGGCTGCCGCGTTGGCCAGCGTGTCCATGGCGCTGTTCGGCGCCCCCGACGGCCACGTCTACCTCCACCTGGGACTCTTCCACGTCACGGACAATTCTCTCTCCCTGGCGGTGGCCATTTTCGTCCGCGTGCTCGCCATCGGCCTGCCGGTCGTGGTGTTGAGCGCGCATATCGACGCAACTGAACTGGGCGATGGGCTCGCGCAGATCCTGCACCTCCCGCACCGCTTCGTCATCGCCACCGTCGCCGGAGTGCGGCTGATTGGGCTGCTGCGTAGCGATCTCGCGTCGATCCGCATGGCGCGGCGGGCCAGAGGCCTTGCCGACGATACGGGGCTGAAGTACTGGCTGACGGTGTCCTTCGGGGTGTTGGTGTCGGCGTTGCGGCGTTCCGCGAAGCTGGCGACGGCGATGGAGGCCCGCGGCTTTGGCCGAGGCACCACCCGCACGTGGGCGCGGCCGTCACGGCTGCGGACGCGGGACGTCACACTCATGGTCGTCGCGTCGGTGATCGGATTCGGCAGCGTGGCCGTTGCGGTGGCCGTCGGCGCGGCGCGGTTTTTGGGGGTGAGCTAGCGGTATGCGCAGCTTCGTGCTCGTCGACGGCCGATCCGGCGCCGGCAAAACCACGTACGCACAGCGGCTCTCCGAGGCCACCGGGATACCCGTCGTGCACCTTGAGGACTTTTACCCCGGGTGGTCGGGGCTACGGCAGGCCTCGCAGATGGTCGCCGATGACGTCTTGCACCCCACCCACCCCGGCTTCCGGCGCTGGGATTGGGACGCTAACCGGCCGGGGGAGTGGGTCGAGTTGGACCCCGCATCGGACTACATCATCGAGGGCGTCGGCGCGCTGACCCAACGCAACATCGACGCCGCCCGCGCCCTCGGAGAGGTGCGCACCGTGCGGCTAGTTGCCGAGGAACAGACCCGCAAGCGCCGGGCCTTAACGCGCGATCCTTACTACCGCGACTACTGGGAGCAGTGGGCGCAGCAGGAGCGTGCTTTCTTCGCCGCCGAGGGGCGGGTGCCTGCCGACGACATCGTCTACGTCTCCGCCGGCGACGAGGGCGAGGTTGAGCCGCCAGCCGGCATGAGCGCCGGGGCGTCGGCCCAGAAGAGTTCGTAGCCCTGCTCGGCGAGCCACGCGAGAGCGTCGCCGCCGTACCGGGCAATGCCGGCGATGGCGGTGACGGTGGCCGACATGGCTCGGTGGGTGTCCGTGGCGCTGAGGTATCCGGCGGCACACGCCGCGGCCAATTCGTCGAGGTCGAGGACCTCTGCGGCGGCGTCGGCGTGGGTGACGATGTCGACGTACAGATCCCGCGTGCGCCACACGGACGCGTCGCCGCGCGTGTCGCGGGTGACGTCGGCGACGTCGATGTAGAGCTCCTGGGACTGCTCAACGCCGGGCCGGAAGTGGAAGATATTCACGCGCAGGCTCAAGGCCGGGATGAGCCAGGATTCGAGGTAGCCGAAGCGCGGGTGGTCAGCCCCGCGGGCCATATACAGGCCCCAGTCCGTCTCTACAAAGCGCTCAACCACCCGCGTGAAACCTTTGGGGTCCACATTGGTGAGCGCAGAAACGTCGAAGGTTTCCTGCTTGACGGGGTGGAGATCCACGCTGCGGGCCTAGCGGGCGTTGATGACGCCGGCGGTGGGCAGGAAGGTGCAGCTCCCCTCGGTGGTGGCCACCGTCCCCTTGAGCACCGCCACCACCACGCCCTCGCCGGTGTCTGCCACGCCGGAGATAGTGGCCGGGCCCTGCGGGTTGATGCCGTGCTCGCCTAGCGGGGTCTCCCCGAACGCAAGAGTGTCGAGGTTGAGCCAGGTCACCGTCATGCCGCCCTGCTCGGCGGCGGCCGGGGCGGTACCCAGGGCGGTAAAGAGGAAGGCAGTCTGGTTCGCGCCAGCACCGGGGGCGGGCAACTCCGACGGTCCGGGAACGGCCAACGCGGTGCCCGTCGCCGTCTGGGTGCCGCCGATGCATTTACCCGACACCGTCGGCCACGCGAACTGGGCGATCTCCGGAGCCACGGCCGGGTCCAAAAGCTCAGGGGAGCCTTCCCCGGTTGCGGCCTCGCCGGTGCCGACGGCCAGGCCGGCGCGCAGCGTCTCGGAGATCTCGGCGGGCAGCCACGGCTGGGCGGCGAGCTGGTTGACCCGCTCCTCCACGAGGGGAGTGGGGCGGCCCAGCTCATCGAGGTAGGCGGTCTGGCTGAAGATCGGCCCAGAGGAACCCAGGGCGATGTCACCGAGCAGCGACTGGTCAGCGACGGCGTGGAGCGAAGAGGCGGCGATGATCCCCGCCCCAGCGATGATGGCGGCGGCCACGGCGCGGGGACGGACGCCCGAACCGGAGCGGGTGGGAATAGCGTGCTTGGGAGATCGTGCCACGGTGCGTCAGCGCCCTTCGTCTCACAGGTGCGAAGAAGTCTTCGCCTACCTTTTTCTGCGTCTTTATTGATGTTAAGTGTAGCCCCGGCGCGGCCGCGGCGGGCAAGCCGGTCTCGCCTGAGACCAAGAACGACCGAAGTGAGCGTGCACGAAGACCACCGACCGAGTAGTGTGTAGCGACGGCGCAGCACCCGCCTGCACTTTCCCCAAGCCGAGGAGCATGACCCCAGTGACCCCAATTCACCCTGAGTTCCGCAACGTTGCCATCGTCGCCCACGTTGACCACGGCAAGACCACGCTCGTCAACGCCATGCTGGAACAGTCCGGCGCCTTCGGCGACCACGGTGACGTCACCGACCGCGTCATGGACTCCGGTGACCTGGAGAAGGAAAAGGGCATCACGATCCTGGCGAAGAACACGTCCATCCGCCGCAAGGGCAAGGGTAAGGACGGCGCTGACCTGGTCATCAACGTCATCGACACCCCGGGCCACGCCGACTTCGGCGGCGAGGTAGAGCGCGGCCTGTCCATGGTCGACGGCGTGGTGCTGCTCGTCGACGCGTCCGAGGGACCGCTCCCGCAGACCCGATTCGTGCTCTCTAAGGCCCTGGAAGCCAAGATGCCGGTCATCATCTGCGTGAACAAGACGGACCGTCCCGACGCCCGCATCGACGAAGTGGTCGAGGAATCCCAGGACCTGCTGCTGGAGCTCGCTAGCGCCTTGGAGGACCCGGAGGCCGCCGAGGCGGCCGAGCAGCTGCTGGAGCTTCCGGTGCTGTACGCCTCCGGCCGCGAGGGCAAGGCCTCCACCGAGAACCCCGGCAACGCCAACGTCCCCGACGCCGCTGACCTGCAGGACCTCTTCGACGTCATCTACGACGTGCTGCCGGAGCCGTCGGCGGACATCGAGGCCCCCCTGCAGGCCCACGTTACGAACCTGGACTCCTCCTCCTTCCTGGGCCGCATCGCGCTCATCCGCGTGCACAAGGGCACGATCAAGAAGGGCCAGCAGGTCGCGTGGTTGCACTACGACGCCGAGGGCGAGCTGCACGTCAAGAACGTCCGGGTGGCCGAGCTGCTCATCACCGAAGGCGTGGAGCGCAACCCCTCCGATAACCCGGTGGTCGCCGGCGACATCGCCGCCATCTCAGGCATTGACGAGATCATGATCGGTGACACCCTCTGCGACCCGGAGCACGTGGACCCGCTGCCGCGCATCACCGTTGACGAGCCGGCGATCTCCATGACCATTGGCGTCAATACCTCGCCCATGGCCGGCCGCGGCGGCGGCAGCAAGCTCACCGCCCGCATGATTAAGGCGCGCCTGGACCAGGAGCTCATCGGTAACGTCTCCATCCGCGTGCTGCCGACCGAGCGCCCCGACGCCTGGGAGGTTCAGGGCCGCGGCGAGATGGCGTTGACCGTCCTCATCGAGACCATGCGCCGGGAGGGCTTCGAGCTCACTGTCGGCAAGCCGCAGGTGGTGACTCAGACCGTCGACGGGGCGATCTACGAGCCCTATGACCACATGGTGATTGACACCCCGGCCGAGTACCAGGGCAACGTCACCCAGCTCATGGCCGCCCGCAAGGGCCAGATGACGGCGATGAGCAACGCCGCCGGCGGCTGGATCCGGATGGAGTACGACGTGCCGGCACGTGGCCTCATCGGTTTCCGCACGACCTTCCTCACCCAGACCTCCGGCGCGGGTATCGCCAACTCCTACTCGATCGAGCACCGCCCCTGGGCCGGCGAGATCAAGGACCGCCCGTCGGGCTCGCTCGTGGCCGACCGCAGCGGCGCCGTCACCGCCTACGCGCTGACCCAGCTGGCGGATCGTGGCACCTTCTTCGTGGAACCGGGCGATGAGGTCTACGAAGGAACCGTCATCGGCGCGAACAACCGCGACGAGGACATGGACGTCAATATCACCAAGGAGAAGAAGCTGACCAACATGCGCTCGGCCACCGCCGACGCGACGGTCACCCTCAACAAGGCCAAGACGCTCTCCCTCGACGAAGCCGTTGAGTTCTGCGGCAACGACGAGTGCGTCGAGATCGGCCCGGACGTCATGCGCGTGCGCAAGATCATCCTCAACGCCACCGAGCGCGGGCGTGCTCGCTCCCGGGAGAAGGCCCTCAACAAGTAACCTAGGTGGGGTGCTAGACACCCACCTGGTTTCCCCGCCCCGCCGGCTCGCGCTCGCTGCGACGTCGGTGCTATGCGCGGGACTGCTTGCCGCCTGCGTAGCAAACCCGGGTCCGCCGCCGCTGGTTGACCCGACGGATCCGACGCTGTCGTCGGCGCCGCAGCCGGAGGAAACCCGCGCCCCGGAGCCCGCACCTACCACCCGCAGCGAGATCAGCGTCGGCGTGGAGGGGTTGCGCGGCGGGCTGAACCCGCACCTGCTCTCGGACACGAACCCCACCGTCGACGCTATCGCCGACCTCACGTTGCCCTCCGCCTTCATCGACGGCGACATGAACGACGACCTGCTCGTTGACGCAGAGTCGATGGCCCCCGCGGAGGCCAAGAAAGCCGCCGAGCCGAACGTGGAGACGGAAGTCACCGGTGACGGCCCTGCGGCGGCACCGGTTCAGCAAGTGCTGCGCTACCGCATCCACCCGGAGGCCCAATGGTCCGACGGCACGCCCATTACCGGCGCGGACTTCATCTACCTGTGGAAAGCGAAGACCCACGCGCCCGGGGTGATCAACGCCGCCCCCTATGAGGCGATCAGCGCCATCCGAACGAGTAACGGCGGCCGCGCCGTGGAGGTGGACCTCACTAGCCCGGTTATCGAGTGGGAGTCGCTCTTTTCTCACCTGTTGCCCAGCCACCTCGCGGCCCCGGAGGCAACCGACTTCGCGGCGGTGTTCTATAACTCCCTGCCCGCGGCGGGGGGCCGCTACCTCGTTGACGCCGTCGATCGCTCCCGCGGCATCATTACCTTGCATCGCAATGACCGGTTCTGGGGCGCCGATCCCGCCCACATCGAGATTCTGCACCTGCATACCGTGACCGGGCCGATGCACGCCGCGGATCTGCTGCGCAGCGGCCAGACCGCGATGATGGACCTCATCCCGCAGGAGACCACCATCACCGCGGTGCAGCTGCTCCCAGGCATGCAGTCGCAGATCCTCACCGGTCCCCGGCAGTTGCGCATCGACCTCAATACCGAATCTGCGGCCTTCCGCAGCGTCGACGCCCGGGCGGCTTTCACGCGGCTCGTCGACGTTCCACTGCTGGCCCAGCAGGCAACCGGCCGGCGCTCCTACCTGGCGATTCCCGATCACCCGCCGGCCACCCAGATTCCCGGTTTCGACGGCGACGCGCCCACCCAGCTCAGTGCCGAGAACAACTGGGGCGCCGACGGGGGCACCGCCGGCAGCCGGTGGATGTCGAGCACCGCCCCCACGTCGTCGAGCACGGCGGCGTCTCCGCTGGCGCAGGGGCCGGCCCTGACCATCGGCTACGACGGCGCCGACGCCACCGCCTCCGCTGCCGCGCGAACGCTTAAGGACCTGCTGGCTCGTCACGGAATCGACGCAAACACCGTGGTCACCGACCTTTCGCGGGCAACCTCGCACCAACTGCCCGACGGCGAGCTCGACATGTTGGTGTACCAGGCCTACAACGACGGCACCATCGCGGCAGCCGCCTCCCAGCTGAGCTGCCCTGACGAGGAATCGCGCGCGTGGGCGGCGAACCTCACCGGCTACTGCACCCCGGAGACCGAGGACCTGGTAGCCAGAATGCTCGGCGGCGCCTACGGCCCGCAACGAGCGAACGCCCTTGCCGACGAGATTCACCGCGAGCAGCACCTGAGCATCCCCATCGTCTACGAAACCCGGATCCTGGCCCGGGGAGACGGTATCGTGGTGCCCGCTCTAGGCGGCGAAGCTGCCGCCAGCGACCAACCCCAGCCGGCCGACTTGTCCACCGCCGCGACGTGGACCCTGAAAGGAGAACACCGATGACCCGCGACCTCGCAGGCTACCGAGTCCTCGCAGTGCACGCCCACCCCGATGACGAATCCTTGTGGACGGGAGGCGCCCTGGCCTCCCTCGCGCAGCGGGGCGCCGACGTCACCGTCGTGACCTGCACTCTCGGGGAGGAGGGTGAGGTCATCGGGGAGACGTACCAAGAGTTGGTGGCCGATCACGGCGACCAGCTCGGCGGGTTCCGCATCGGCGAGCTCCGTGAGGCCCTGGGGCACCTCGGCGTCCACGGCATCCACCTGGGAGCGCCGGGTCGCTACCGAGATTCCGGGATGGCGGGCTCCCCGGCGCACGCCAACCCTCGGGCGTTCGTCAATAACACGGACCGCGCCGTCGAGGACTTGGTGGAGGTGCTCGCGCAGTACCGCCCGCACGTCCTTATCACCTACGGCCCGGACGGCGGATATGGGCACCCGGACCATATCCAGGCGCACCGCATCTCCCACCTCGCCGCTGAGCAGGTGCCCGTCGGCCGGATCCTGTGGGCGGTGACCGAGCGCGCCGAGCTGACCGCGGGGCTGGCCGCGCTGAGGACGATCCCGGCTGGTTGGCGCCGCGCCGACGACGAGATCGCTTCCGTTGACGGCTCGGACGTGGCGGTGGACCTCGATGACCAGGCCTACTACGCCAAGGCCGAAGCCATGCGCGCCCACGCCACCCAGTTGTGGTTAGCCGACGGCCGCAGCTCCCACACCAACCCTCACCCGGCGGACGCCGACTCCGCCGCGGGGCTGGTCACCTTTGCTCTGTCTAACCTCATCGCCCAGCCGCTCATGTGTCGCGAGCACTATCAGGTGGGCTCCGGCCCGGCCTACAGTTCTCCGTCGGCATGTCTGCTGGAGGGACTGGAACGCTAGTGGCGTGGCGCGTTCGCCGGCACCCCGCCTCCCGGTCGGTGGTGAGAGATAGTTTCAGCCGATCCGAGGCGGTGGCCGCGCTTGCCTGGCTGGCCGGTTTCGCCGCCGTCGCCGCCGTCATCGAAGCGTTCTATCTGTCGGCGTCGGTTCGGATTATGGGCGCGGATATAGCGCTGCCCTGGCCGCTGGTGGCCGCGCCGTGGTTCAACGCGGTGCTGGTCAAGACGGCGAAGCTGTGGTCGCAGCGGACGGTAGTGGCGCTGGTACCCATTGTGGTGTGGGCGGCGGCGCTGGGCGTGGCGTGGCAGCCGGCGGCAGCGTTGTTAACGACGTGGTGGCCGTTGGCCGTGCTCGCGGCGCTGGGCGTCCTCGGCGGGCTGAGGCCGTTGGTACGCGGCCGATAGCCTACTATGATCCGAGACGTGTTGCGGCGGCGCGAGAAAGACCCGCACTAGACAACCGCGAGACTTCAAACACCAAGGAGCTTGGAAAACCCGATGACTTACACGATCGCTCAGCCGTGCGTCGATGTCCTCGACCGCGGATGCGTTGAGGAATGCCCGGTCGACTGCATTTACGAGGGCAAGCGGATGCTCTACATCCACCCCGACGAGTGCGTCGACTGCGGCGCCTGCGAGCCGGCTTGCCCCACGGAGGCCATCTTCTACGAGGACGACGTCCCCGAGGAATGGTGGGACTACAACGAGGCTAACGCCGGCTTCTTCGACGATCTCGGTTCCCCGGGCGGGGCGACCAAGCTGGGGCCGCAGGACTTCGACCACCCCATGATCGCCGCCCTGCCACCACAAAACCAGGACTAGCGTCGCGTCGGAGCAGCGACCGCCGAGGGCCGACGGCCCAGCGATGGCCCTGGGGTAGGGTAGGGGCCTATGGCTCGAACACCGCTGGGGCAGCGACTGCCCGACTTCCCTTGGGATTCCCTCGCCGAGGCCAAAGCCACGGCCGCCGCCCACCCGGACGGCATCGTTAACCTCTCGGTTGGCGGCCCCGTCGACGAGGTGGCGCCGTCCATCCAACTCGCGCTCGCCAGCACGGCGCAGGAGTCCAACTACCCGACGACGGCGGGTTTGCCCGAATTGCGCGAGGACATCGTCGCCTGGCTGAACCGCCGCTACGGGGTGGCCGGCCTCAGCGAATCCTCCGTGCTGCCGGTGATCGGAACCAAGGAAGCGATCGCCTGGCTACCGACCTTGCTGGGATGCTCGGGCACGGTCGTCATCCCCGAGGTCGCGTACCCCACCTACGAGGTCGGCGCCCTGCTCGCCGGCTGCACGGTGGTGCGCGCCGATTCCCCCGAAGACTGGCCGGACGACGCCGACATTGACCTCGTCTTCATCAACTCGCCGGCCAACCCAACCGGAACGGTGCTGGGGGTGGAGCAGTTGCGCGCTGTCGTGGCCGCCGCCCGGTCCCGGTCGGCGATCGTCGCCGCCGACGAGTGCTACATCGGCCTCGGTTGGGAGGACGAACACCCGCCGGTCTCCCTGCTCGACGACGCGGTGACCGACGGCGACACCACGAACCTGCTGGCCCTGCACTCGCTCTCGAAGTCGTCGAACCTCGCCGGCTACCGCGCCGGGTTTATCGCCGGCGACGACGCCCTCATCGCCGAGCTGCTCGAGGTGCGCAAGCACGCCGGTCTCATGGTTCCCGGGCCCATCCAGCACGCCTTTAGGGCCGCCCTCAACGACGACGACCAGGAACAGCTGCAACGGCTGCGCTACGCCCGCCGCCGCGCAGCATTGCTGCCGGCGTTGCTCCGGGCCGGCTTCCGCGTCGACGGCTCCGAGGCTGGGCTCTACCTGTGGGCAACCCGTGGCGAGGATTGCCGCGCCACGGTCGACTGGCTTGCCGAGCTGGGAATCCTCGTAGCGCCCGGCGACTTTTATGGCCCCGCCGGCCACCAGCACATCCGCATGGCTCTCACGGGAACCGACGAGCGCATCGCCGCCGCCGTCGAGCGCCTGTCCGCAGTGGCCGACACTTCGGCGTCCTAGGTGAATCCCACCGGGCGTCCGCCCGCCCGCGACGGCATCCCCGCCCGCAAGGTCGTCCTCTCCGGTGAGGTCCCGGCTGGGCGATTCTGGGCTGCCCGCGCCGGCGATTCTCCCTTTGCCCCAGGCACTGAGTTGACCCCCGGCACCGCACTGCCGAGGCCCATACCGGCCTGGACTTTTCCGCCGACACCGCCGGAGCCGGCAATCCCCTTTCACTACCAGGTCCGCTACCGCGACGAACAGCTGGTTGTGGTGGATAAGCCGCATTTTCTGCCCACCACCGGCAATGGCCGCATCCAACGAGAGACGGTCCAGACCCGGCTGTGCCAGGAGTTCGGCGACGACGCGGTGGTCTGCCACCGGCTTGACCGGCTCACTGCCGGTCTGGTGCTCTGCTCCCTCGACCCCGCCTCCCGCGGTGCCTACCAACAGCTATTCGCCCGCCGGGAGGTACACAAAACCTACCTAGCGCGCGTCGACGCGGACGTGGGCGCTACCGACTGGCAGGAGGTGCGGCTGCGGATGAACAAACCCCGAGGTGCCAGGCAAGTCCAGGTGGGTGAGGGTACTGAGACCCGGACACTGTGGCGAGGACTCGGCGACAGTGTCGTCGAACTGCGCCCAATGACGGGGTATACCCATCAGCTGCGGGTGGTGTGTGCGGAGCTGGGGATGCCCATCGCCGGTGATGACACCTACCCGGTCAACCGAGGCCGCGACCTGTGGGATTTCTCCACGCCCCTGCACCTGCTAGCCACCACGCTGGCCTTCCGCGACCCGATCACAGGGCAGGACCGAAAATTTATCAGCGAACGGCATTTGCCCGATAAGCTGAACGGGTTAATCGAAGAGAAAGTTCGTTGATGACTCACCACGATTCGCAGCAGGCCACCCCGGCCAGCCACGCCACGTCAACCGGCACCGGCAGCGCTGCCAGTACTGCGGTACGCCAGACCACCGGCGCCCGGCTTATGGACGGCATGCGCCAGTTCATCATGTTCGGCCTCGTCGGCGGTTCGGGGACTATCGTCAACCTCATCGTTGTCTACCTGACCACGAAGCTCTCCGGTTGGCTGGCCGGCATTAGCGTGCACGACGTCTTCGTCAACCTCTTCGGCACCCAGTGGAACATCCGCTGGTACCACGTCTTCACCCTCATCGCGTTCCTCGTGGCCAACACCTGGAACTACCAACTCAACCGAGTCTGGACCTTCCGAGGAATCTCCAAGCGCAGTTGGTTGCGGGGCTACTTCCCCTTCTTGACCAGCGGGTTGGTGTCCCTTGTGGTGACCCAGATCGTCACCACGTTCCTCATGAACCAGACCTCGCCCATCGCCCTACCGGCGGAGATTCTCGATGACTCGACGGGCTTGCGGACGATGTTCTACTGGGCGTCCGCCATCGCCATCGTGGTGGCCATGCCCATCAACTTCGGGATCAACAAGCTGTGGGCTTTCGGGCGCCCGCGCACGACGGCCATCGTCGAGGACGTCGCCCCCCACTAGCCTCACCCAACATGGCTCGTTACTGGCTCGGCGAGCCGCGGCGCGGTGTCGGGCGCGGCGCGAAGTGGGGTGTGCTGCGGGCTAGTTGGCGTGCAGTGCCGCGTTGAGGGTGACGGCCTCCGCCTTCCACGGAGTGGCCTCCACCGCGCCGGAGACGGAATTGCGGCGGTAGAGCACCCCGGACGCGCCCGAGAGCGCGGCGGCCTTGATGGTGTCGCCATGGGAAACACCGGCGGCCTCAGCGACCACGCCCAGCACGGTCACCTTCGTGCCCGCGGTGACGTAAAGTCCCGCCTCGACGACGCAGTCGTCGCCAAGGGAGATCCCCACACCCGAGTTGGCGCCGAGCAGGCAGCGCTTGCCCAGCGAAATGGTTTCCTTGCCGCCGCCGGACAGGGTGCCCATGATGGAGGCGCCGCCGCCGACGTCGGTGCCGTCGTCCACGATGACGCCCGCGGAGATCCGGCCCTCGACCATGGAGTGGCCCAGCGTGCCGGCGTTGAAGTTGACGAAGCCTTCGTGCATGACCGTCGTACCTTCCGCGAGGTGGGCGCCGAGGCGCACCCGGTCCGCGTCGCCGATGCGCACGCCGGTGGGTACCACGTAGTCCACCATCCGCGGGAACTTGTCCACGGAGTAGACGATGACCGGACCGCGGGAGGCCAGGCGGCCGCGCGTCATCTGGAAGTCCGCCACGGCGCAGGGGCCGTAGTTGGTCCACACCACGTTGGCGAGCAGTCCGAAGATGCCCTCCAGGTTTTGTCCGTGCGGGCGGACGAGGCGGTGGGAGAGCAGGTGCAGGCGCAGGTAGGCGTCGTAGGTGTCGACCGGGGCGGCGTCGAGGTCCGCAATAGAGGTCTCGACGGCGATGCGGGCCACCCCACGCTCCTCGTCGGGGCCGACGAGCTCAGCGAACTGCTGCGGAGCCTCGTCGAGTCGGACGGTTCCGGTCTCGCTCACCGACGCATTCAACGCAGGGGAGGGGTACCAGACGTCGAGAACGGTGCCGTTGTGGGTGACGGTGGCGAGGCCGCGCGCGTAAGCAGTGGTCATGGCGAAGGACTGTCTCCTTTTTGACGAGAAAAGAAATCGGGTCACGGTTATGGCTAGACAGTCTAGCCCGCCCGGCCTCGCCAGCGCCCAGGACTACGCCGTCGACGCCGCGTGCCTGGTGGCCGCCCCACGGGTGAGGAAGGACAGGCCCACGAGCACGAGGGCGACGATCGACACCGACACGATCTGGGCCCGGGCGGCGGCGTCGAAGGCCATGAGCACGACGAGCAGCAGGAGACCGATGACCGTCGTCCAGCCCACCACCTTGGCGGCCGGCACCTCGACGGTGGAAATCTCCCCGGAGGCCTTGAGCTGCGGATGCAGCTTAATGAAGCTCAAGGTGGTGAGCACCCAGATGACGAGCAGGCAGCCGCCGACAGCGTTGAGCAGGAACTCCAACAGGCCAGCCGGGTTCCAATACTGCAAGCCCACGGAAATGAAGGCGAAGACCATCGACAGGACAACCGAGTTGATGGGCACGTTGCGGCTCGACGTCGTGCGGAAGATGGCCGGGGCATCGCGCTGTTCAGCCAGGTTGTGAACCAGGCGGGAAGTGGCGTAGATCTGAGCGTTGAACGCCGACAGGAGGGCCAGGACAATGACGGCCTCCATGAAGGTCACCACGCCCGGGATGTTCGCCATGGACAGCACCCGCGTGAAGGGGGACTCGGCGGCAGATTCGGCCCCCGAGATGGTGGAGTAGGGAAGCAACAGGATGATGACGGTGACAGAGCCCAGGTAGAACAGGGAAATCCGGGTAATCACGGAGCGGACCGCGGTGGCCACGGACTCGGCCGGGTTCTCCGACTCGGCGGCGGCAATGGTGACCAGCTCGATGCCGCCGAAGGCGAAGGCCACGGCCAAAAGACCAGCGGCGATGCCGGGGATACCGTTCGGCGCGAAGCCGGATTCGGTGATGTTGCGCAGCCCCACGAATTCCGTGTCAGGCAGCAGGCCCAGCCACAACGCGATGCCGACGATGAGGAAGGCGATGATCACGGCCACCTTGACGAAGGCGAACCAGAATTCAAACTCGCCGAAGCCTCGGACGGCGGCGAAGTTGACGACGGCGAAGAAGGTCACCGCGATGAGCGCGGGGATCCAGGGTGCCACCCCGAACCAATTGCCCAGGATCGCGGCCGCCCCCGTCATTTCCGCGCCCATCACCATGGTGAGCATGAACCAGTACAGCCAGCCCTGGACGAAGCCCGCCCAGTGGCCGAAGGCCTGGCGGGCGTAGGTGGAGAAGCTGCCCGACGACGGACGAGCAGCGGCCATCTCGCCGAGCATGGCCATGACCATGACCACGAGGACACCGGCGATGACGTAGGCCACGAGGACCGCGGGGCCGGCGGCCTGAATGCCCACGCCGGTTCCCAGGAAAAGGCCAGCGCCAATCGCTGAGCCCAGGCCCATCATGGTCAGGTGCCGGGCCTTGAGGCCGCGGCCCAGGGTGGTATTAGCTGCGTCGCTGGCGGCTACAGACGACGAGGTCGGTGTGTTCATAGACCGAAACTGTAACCTGTTTCCGCTCTGCCCTCGGGATGTGGGGTCGGAAAACTTAAGGGTGGGGTGCTTTGCCGGGGCTAGTGCCAGCGAACCGTGGGCACGTCGTAGCCGGCTTCGTTGGCGACAGTCCAGCGGGATTCGCCGCTGAGCCGGGCGCCGGTGATAGTGACATTGAGGGCGACGTCGAAGAGCTCGCTGTCGCGGTCAATGACGATGCCGGGGCCGATGGTGCACTCATCGCCCATCGAAATACCCGACAGTCCCGCGCCGATGCCGAAGGTGCAGCTCTTACCCACGCGCAGCGGATCCCGAAGACCATTGCCGCGCCTATTGCTGACCACAACCGCCGAGAGGCCGATGTCGGTGTTCTCACCCACGACAACCCCGGAGGTCAAGCGTCCCTCAATCCGGGCGGCGCCGGTGGTGCCCGCGTTATAGGACACGTAGCCCTCCCGCAGCACCCGAGTTCCGGGGCTGAGGTAGGCGCCGAGGCGCACCCGCTCGGCCTCCGAGATGCTCACCCCAGAGGGCACGACGTAATCCACCATGCGGGGCAGCTTCTCGATGCCGTAGACGTGAATCAGCCCGCGGGAGCGGAGGTTCGTGCGCAAATATTCAAAGTTATCCGGCAGGCATGGTCCCTTGTTGGTCCACACGACGGTGGACAGCAGCTTCAACGCGCCGTCGAGGTTGATCTCCAACGGCTTGAGCAGGCGGTGCGAGAGCAGGTGCAGCCGCAGGTAAACGTCGTGGGCGTCGACCGGGGAGGCGTTGATATCGGAGATGGTGGTGCGCACCGCCACCTGCTCGACCATGCGATCGGAATCCATGGTGACCAACTTGAGGTAGCTCGGCGGGATGTCCGCCGCGCCGAGCCGGGTGGTCCCGGAAACCAGGTCGTCGGAGTGGACGAGTTCGGGGGAGGGATACCACGTGTCGAGGATTGTGCCGTCGATGGCAATATTGGCGATGCCGATCGCCTGAGCTCCGATGCGTGTCATTTCTCTTATCATAGGGCGTCTTGCCGCTTTCGCAGGTTTCCATAGCCCGTGTTGGATTTCTTCGGCGTGTAGCGTGGTCAGCCATGAGCGCCCTCGACCTCACGGCGGATCCCATCGACCTCACCGCCGCCCTCATCGACATCGAAAGCCCCTCCCACCACGAGCGCGTTATTGCCGACGCCATCGAGGCATCCCTGCAGGCCATCGACGGCGTCGACATCCGTCGGATCGGCAATACCCTCATGGCGCGCACCCACCGTGGATTGCCGACCAGGGTCATCCTGGCCGGCCACATTGACACTGTGCCCATCGCCGGAAACGTCCCGCATCGGCTGGCGGGAGACACCTTGCACGGTTGCGGCGCCGTGGACATGAAAAGCGGACTCGCCGTTTATCTCCACGCCTTCGCCACCCTGGCCAACTCCCCGGAGCTTCGCAGAGACCTCACCCTCATCTGCTACGAGGGGGAAGAGGTCGCGTCCGAGTACAACGGGTTAGGGTTCATCGAGCGCGAGGCTCCGGAATGGCTCGCCGGCGACGTCGCCCTGCTGGGTGAGCCCTCCGGCGCCGTCATCGAGGCGGGCTGTCAAGGCTCCATTCGTGCCATCGTCACCGCCCGGGGCACGCGCGCGCACTCGGCCCGCGCGTGGCTGGGTGACAATGCGGTTCACCGCCTAAGCGCTGTGGTGGCCCGGGTGGCCGCCTACCAGCCGCGCCGGGTAACCATCGACGGCTGTGAGTACCGCGAGGGGCTCAACGTCGTACGCCTTGGGGCCGGTGTTGCCAACAACACCATCCCCGACGAAGCCACCGCCACCATCAACTTCCGTTTTGCTCCGGATCGCAGCGTCGACGAGGCACTCAGCCACCTCAACGAGGTGCTGGCCATCGACGACGAACTCATCAGCGTAGAGATCGACGATGCGGTGCCAGGGGCCTTGCCCGGCCTGAGCCAGCCCGCGGCCGCCGGACTCGTGGCCGCGACCGGCGGTCGATTCCGAGCAAAGTTCGGATGGACGGATGTCGCTCGGTTTTCTACCCTGGGGATTCCCGCGGTGAACTATGGCCCCGGAGACCCCGGCTATGCCCATAAGATTGATGAGCAGTGTCCGGTGTCCGACATCGACGACGTGTTCCGCGCGTTGCGTGGCTATCTCACCGAGGCTTAATGCCGCTGTGGCACCCCTGACCCGCCCCGAGAAGAAAGTACCCCATGGCCCCCACTCACTTCCTGGACTCAGAGAAGCAGCGTCTGCTTCGCGGACCCGTACTCGTACGATCAGAGGGGCAAGCACAAGGGTCCACCTATGACCAGCGGCTACTGGAATTGGGCTCGGACCATGATTGGCAACACGCCGACCCGTGGCGGATCCTGCGCATCCAGAGCGAGTTCGTCTCCGGCTTCGACGCCCTGTCCGACCTCCCCAAGGCCGTCACCGTGTTCGGCTCGGCCCGGTTGGGTGAAAAAACGCCGGAATACGCCCTCGGCCGCCAGCTCGGTGCGGCACTCCACGCAGCCGGCTACGCGGTTCTTACAGGCGGTGGCCCCGGGCTGATGGAGGCGGCAAACCGGGGCTGCTCCGAAGCCGGCGGCCTGTCCGTCGGCCTGGGTATCGAACTGCCCCACGAGCAGCACCTCAACGAGTGGGTGGATCTGGGGATTAACTTCCGGTACTTCTTTGCCCGGAAAACCATGTTCCTTAAGTACTCCCAGGCCTTCGTGACACTTCCGGGCGGGTTCGGCACCATGGACGAGCTCTTCGAGGTGCTGTGCATGGTGCAAACGGGGAAGGTGACGAATTTCCCCATCGTGCTCCTCGGAAGCGAGTTCTTCGGCGGGCTCGTGGACTGGATGAAAGACCAGCTTGCCGCCCGCGGGCTCATCGGCGCCGGGGACACGGACCTCTTCCTGGTGACCGACTCCGTTGAAGAAGCCGTGGACTTCATCGTCGCCAGCCACGAGCACATGACTGACGGCCGGCTCAAAGACTAGGAGAGCCCGTCGTGCTGTCGTGGATCGTGCTTTTTGTCGTCCTAGCTTGCCTGACCGTGATCGGGACCTACGTCTTCGGACTCATCTTTGGCCGCGGGGAGATGCTGCCCCCGATCGACGACCCGGACACCCTCCAGGCCGCCAACGTGGCGGCGATCGACGCGAAGCAGCCCGAGCGCATCCGTTTCGAACTCAGCTTCCGGGGTTACCGCCCGGAGCAGGTCGATGCCGTGATCGCCGAACTCACCGAGCGCCTGCGCCAGGCGCAAGGCGGGGAAAGCGCGTCAAAAAAAGACTAATATGGGCGGGGCTAGGTTATAATTTTTCCCTCTTAAGAAGGAGCTAGTCCACCATGGCAGCAATGAAGCCGCGCACCGGCAGTGGCCCGATGGAGGCAGTCGAAGAAAACCGCAAGATCGTGGTTCGCATCCCCGCCGACGGCGGCGGTCGTCTCGTTATCGAGATGAACAGCGAGGAGGCCGCTGAGCTGGGACAGCTGCTCATCGAGGCCGCGGGGGCGTAGCTCGCCGGCACTGCGTTAGGCTGGGCACATGCTTTCAGACATCATCGATGTGCTCGCTGACCCCGCCGACGGATCGCGTCTCACGCTCGTCGACGAGGGAACGCGCCTCACCTCCGAAACCGGCCACAGCTACGACGTCGCCCGCCAAGGCTACGTCACGCTGCTCAGCGGCGCCGGTTCGAAACACCAGGGGGACTCCGCCGAGATGGTGTCCGCCCGCGAGACCTTCCTCGCCGCTGGGCATTTCGCCCCCTTCGTGGAGGCGGTGTCCTCGGCTGCACTCGATGCGATTGAAGAAGCGGGGATCGCCGATGACGCGACCGCCACGGTCCTCGAAGTCGGTGCCGGCACCGGATACTACCTGTCACATACCCTCGACACCCTGGGGCACGCCCGGGGTGTCGGGCTTGATCTGTCGACGGCAGCGGCGAAACACCTGGCCAAGGCGCATCCTCGCATCGGGTCCGTCGTGGCGGACGTGTGGCAGGGCATCCCGCTACAGGATCACTCGATGGACCTCATCTCCGTGGTGTTCGCCCCGCGCAATCCCCACGAATTCGCCCGCCTGCTCACCGAGAAAGGCCAGGTTGTGGTCCTCACGCCCGCGCCGGGCCACCTCGACGAACTGCGGGAGCCGCTGGGCATTCTCAAGGTAGAGGACAACAAGCTAGAACGCATGATTGATCAGGCCTCGGGTCTGCTTCAGCTCGTCGACGCCCCGCAGGCCATCGAATTTGCCATGGACCTCGACCGGGCCGCGATCGCCGCTCAGGTGGGCATGAGCCCCTCGGCGCGTCACGTGGTGGACCTCGCCGAGCGAGTGGCGCAACTCCCGGAGGAGATGACGGTCACGGCTCGGGCGAACCTCACCCGGCTGTGCCGCTGCTAAAGCCTTAGTCGAGGTTTAGCGGCCGGTAGTTGTAGGACTGCTCGATGCTGGCCCCGCCGGTGGCCCGAACTGATAGTGCCGGCACTCCGGAACCCTTGATGTACACCCGGGAGGCCAGCGCGGCCTCTCCGCCGTCGGTGAACACTTCCACGGTGGAATGGTCAACGAAGATGGACATGGAGTGGGTGTCATCCTCACACACGGCCATGGAGACAGCTCCGCGGTCCGAGTGATAGGGATTCATGGACCGGTCTACGGCGATCTCCGCACCCGAGTGGGTCACTCGCGCGGCCACCGCACCGTCGGCGTCGAGGATGTCGACGCTGACGCAGCCTCCCTCGGGAATGGCCATGAGCCCCACCCAGGCGCGTGCCCGCTGCGAAGCAGACACCGCGTCGAGGATGCCCGGGTAAGGGGTCTGGAAGATGCGTCCTCCCTGCAGAGTAAGCACGCGGGGAAGGGACAAGACGTTGGCCCAGTTGCTCTGGCGCAATGACAGATGCTTCTCGGGCGAATCGGCTCGGCCGTCATGGTTGAGCAACCCGAAGATGACGCCCGTGGCGTAGGGGTCTGCCACGTCCGGTGTCTGTGGCGTGTAGTACGTGTTGCGGGGACGAACGAAGTCATAGCCCCCATCGATGGGTGTGAAGCCGGTGATCACGGTGAACGTGGACCCGTCGAGGGTACCCACGAGGTAGCCGGACATTTCTTCGTCGTCGCCTTCCACCGTGATGAGCAAGACGTCATAGATTTCGTCATCGACTTCGTCCCGGAGCCGCAGGATGCGCGGAGCTACCAGGTGAGTGGTCGAGTGTAGACCGTGGTCGCCGGCAAAGGTCAAGGCGCCGACCAAGGTCCAGTCGCGGGAATCTGCGGAGGACAGGATCACCGGTGTGGGGTTATCTTCCTCCCCGGTGACCGCGAGCATGAGCCAGCCCTCGTGGCCGGCGTCGCGGTCGTGGTTGGACTCCCACCCGCGCACGACGCAGGGGGAGCGGAAGTCTCTGAGTCCGGCAGAGTCCCCCACGACGGTGCCGAAGCGTTGAACGTGGGGGTCTACCGCGGATCCATCGTCGCTGACCTCGATGCTCTGGTCGAGGTCAGCGAGGTGCGCGAGCTGCACCGAGCTGCCCGCCGCTGTCACGGACGTGAAATAGAGATCCACGCCGCCGTGGTGGGCGAGCACAGAGCCGGCCCGCAGGCCGATCTCCCCGCCGGCAGGCGCGAGCGCGTCGTCGCAGACCGCCCAACTGAACGGGCCATCGTCCGAATACACGTGGCCCCACCGGGAGCCAGCCCCCACGGAGGGCTGGAACTGGTAGAACACGTGCCACGTGTCGTCGTCCTTAATGACGCCCGCGGGGGCGTTGAGGATTCCGGTCTCGGCGGTGACGTGGAGTTCTGGGCGGTGCTGAACGGGCATATTTCGCGCTTTCGGTCGGGGATAAGGGCCAGGTTAGAGCAGCGAACGGTAAACGTCGACCGTCTGCTGGGCGATGGTCTCCCAGGAGAACTTCTCGACGGCGCGGGTACGGCCCGCCTGACCAAAGGCAGCCGCCCGCTGACGATCCGCCACCATAGCGTTCACGGCCTCGGCAAGGTTGGCCTCGAAGGTAGCGACATCGGCCTCGTCGTAGTGGACCAGCGTGCCGGTCTCACCGTCGACGACAACCTCCGGGATACCGCCGACGTCGGAGGCGACGACCGCGGTGGAGCACGCCATGGCTTCCAGGTTGACGATGCCCAGCGGCTCGTAGATCGACGGGCAGACGAAGACGTCGGCAGCCGTGTAGATCTCCTTGATCTGCTCACCCTTGAGGTGATCCTGGACCCAGAACACACCGTCGCGGGTGGTCTTCAACTCATCGACCAGCGCGGCGGTGCGGGCACCGATCTCCGGGGTGTCCGGCGCGCCCGCGCACAGCACGAGCTGAATATCCTTGTCGAAGCTCCGAGCGGCCTTAACGAGGTGCTCCACGCCCTTCTGCCGAGTGATGCGGCCAACGAAGGCAGCGATCGGGCGATCCGGGTCCACGCCCAGCCCGGTGAGATAGGAGTTCGGGTTGTCTCCGAACGTCGGCTGCGGAGTCCACAGCTCAGTGTCGATGCCGTTGAGGACGATGTGGATCTTATCGGCGTCGATGCGCGGGTAGGCGTCGAGGATAGCGTCCTTCATGCCCGCCGACACGGCGATGACAGCGTCCGCGTACTCCATCGCGTTCTTCTCCGACCAGGAGGAGACGTCATAGCCGCCACCGAGCTGCTCGCGCTTCCAGGGACGGTGCGGTTCCAGGGAGTGAGCGGTGGCGATGTGCGGGATGCCGTGCAGCTTCGCTGCGAGGTGGCCGCCCAGCCCGGCGTACCAGGTGTGTGAGTGAGCAACATCGAGGCCGGCGGCGGCGTGGGCCATCCGCAGGCCGGTGGACAGGGTCTTGATGGCACCGTTGGCGTCGGCCAAAGCCGGGTCGACGCCGTGGACGTAGGTATCAGCCTCATCGCGAGGTGCGCCCATGCAGTGAACATCGACGTCAACGCCGTCGATGTTGCGCATGAACCGGGTCAGCTCCGTAACGTGGACGCCTGCGCCGCCGTAGACCTCCGGCGGATACTCTCGTGTCATAATTCCGACTCTCATAGTTGTAGAGCGTAATCTGCTTTTGCTCGCTGCGCAGGCTGCTTGAGATACAACTCCGGGGGTAACCGGGTGAGGTAAACCAGCTGCCCGCTAACCCATTAGCCGAAAATTGCTGCAAACGAGTTCATTCCGGAATAGGTTGGTAGATGTGAAGAATCAGCCGAATGTCCTTGCCTTAGTTCTCGCCGGCGGCGAGGGTAAGCGCCTGTTCCCCTTGACCGAGGATCGCGCCAAGCCCGCTGTGCCGTTCGGTGGCAGCTACCGTCTCATCGATTTTGTCCTGTCCAACCTGGTCAACGGTGGTTTTAACAAGATCGCCGTGCTGACGCAGTACAAGTCTCACTCGCTCGACCGCCACATCTCGCAGGCCTGGACCTTCTCCGGTCCGACCAACGGCTATGTTGCGTCCGTCCCGGCCCAGCAGCGTCGCGGTAAGCGCTGGTACAACGGCTCTGCCGACGCCATCGTCCAGTCCCTCAACCTCATCTACGACGAGCAGCCCGACTACGTCATCGTGTTCGGCGCCGACCACGTCTACCGGATGGACCCCTCGCAGATGCTGGCGGACCACATCGCTTCCGGCAAGTCCTGCACCGTTGCGGGCATTCGCGTCCCGCGTGAGGAAGCCACCGCGTTCGGTTGCATTCAGGCAACTGACGACGGCTCCATCACCGAATTCCTGGAGAAGCCGGCGGATCCCCCGGGTACCCCCGACGACCCGAACATGACCTACGCGTCCATGGGCAATTACATCTTCACGGCCGACGCGCTGGTGGATGCCCTCCTCAAGGACGAGCAGGACGAAGAGTCCGAGCACGACATGGGTGGCAACATCATTCCGTTCTTCGTCTCGAAGGACGACGCCCATGTCTACGACTTCTCCGCCAACCTGGTTCCGGGCGCCACCGAGCGTGACCGCGGTTACTGGCGCGACGTTGGTACCATCGACTCCTACTATGAGGCCCACATGGACCTCATCTCGGTGCTGCCGGTGTTCAACCTGTACAACCAGAACTGGCCGATCCACAGCAACAACGACGCGAACCTGCCTCCGGCCAAGTTCGTCCAGGGCGGCATCGCTGCCTCCTCGATGGTGGCCCCGGGCTCCATCGTGTCCGGTGGTACGGTGCGTAACTCCGTGCTGGCGAACGACGTTTACATCGACGAGGGTGCGACGGTCGAGGGTTCCGTGCTTCTGCCGGGCGTGCGAGTTGGTAAGGGCGCCGTGGTTCGCCACGCGATCCTCGACAAGAACGTCGTGGTTCGCGACGGCGAATACGTCGGTGTGGATGCCGAGCGCGATGCGCAGCGCTTCAAGGTCTCCGCGGGCGGCGTTGTCGTCGTCGGGAAGAACAAGGAAGTCTAGGCACAACCGAGCGGCTTAACGGCCCCCGGTCTCCCACAGCGGGGACGGGGGCCGTTGTCGTGCGCGAGTCGACGCGTCTGAGCCTGCGCTGGGCCTGCGCCAGGCCGGCATCGAGCCGGCACCGACGGGCTAGCAGCGCTAGTCGGGGAGGCGGGTGACGATGGTGAGGCCTCCGTCCACCGGCAGGCGGGAGACCGTCACGTCGCTGCGTTCGAGCAGGTCCTCGTCGACCTGGCGAACACAGAGGGTATCGCGGTCGCGGCGGGTGGGGTCGGCGATGGTGCCGTCGAGCAGCGAGCGCGCGATGAGGAGGCTGCCGCCAGGGGTGAGCAGTGGGAGGGCGGCCTTGACCGCCGCCGGCAAATCCAGGGGGGCGACGTCGAGGTAGACGAGGTGATAGGAGTTGGCAGCGAGCCGGCCCATAACGTCGACCGGCCGCGAGGGGAGAAAACGCGCCCGAGAGGGGGCGTAGCCGGCACGGCGGAAGGCAGTCTTAGCGCTCTGGTGGTGTTCGGCTTCGACGTCGATGCACGTGATGGACTGGCGCTGTCCCAGCCCGGCGAGGGTGTAAAGGCCGGCGACCGCTGAGGCCGGAGTCACGAGCACCGCTCCGGACGACGACTGGTTGGCCCCGCCGGCAGCGAAAGTGGTGAGCAGCTGCCCGGTGAACACGCCCGGGGTCGCGATGGCAAACTCCTCGGCGGCTTCACGGGCGGCGTCGAGGTCCGCGTCGCCGGGGGCCGTCGAGGCGATGTAGTCGACCTGTGCGGCCACAGCCGCGGGAAACGTCTCTGTCACGCCCGCCAGTCTAGGCGATATGCAATCGTTACGGACCCAACAGTCTGGTGCCAGGGTTCTTTAACGAGGTCTTCGGCAAGCCGAGGCACAATTATGTCTCATGGACTCAGCTTCCTCCACTACCTCAAGCCCTGGCCGTCTCAGTGGGACAGCCGCCTTCGACGCTGGCGTCGACGGGATGCCGAGCTGGGCAGAGATCGTAGCGGAGCACGCCGATAGCGTGTACCGGCTGGCCTACCGGCTCACCGGCAACCTCCACGATGCCGAGGACCTCACCCAGGAGACCTTCATGCGGGTCTTTCGGTCCCTGAACAACTACCGGGCAGGCACTTTCGAGGGCTGGATCCATCGCATCACCACCAACTTGTTCCTCGACCTGGTGCGTCACCGCTCCACCATCCGCATGGAGGCCCTGCCGGAGGACTATGAGCGGGTCGCTGGAACGGACATGACGCCGGAGCAGCGCTTCGACGTCTCCCGTTTGGACCCGGCGCTGCAAGCCGCGCTCGACGGCCTGAGTACGGACTTCCGGCTTCCCGTAGTGCTGTGCGACGTGGTGGGAATGTCCTACGAGGAAATTGCAGATACGCTGGGGCTGAAGATGGGCACGGTACGGTCCCGGATCCACCGAGGCCGCTCGCAACTACGCGCCACGCTGGAGAAAGCCGCCGAAAGTTGTGCGGATACCAAAATGCTCATCCCGGTGTCCAGCTAGGAGGAGAGGGGAGGAGATGACGATGAGCGACGAGCATGGCCTCATGCACATCGCGCGCCAGACCGAGAAGTTCATCTCCGTCGAGCACCTGTCCCACGAGGCCGTTGCGGCGCTCGTCGACAAGGAATTAGGCCCGGCCGCCGCCCGGCGTGCGCACGGACACCTCGCCCGGTGTGCCGAGTGTCGCCGAGAGGTGGTGGCACAAGCCCGGGCAGCGCAGCTGTTGCGGGTATCGAACGCCGACGCGCAGGTGAAGGCGCCGCAGGAGCTCATGGAGCGCCTCCAGGGAATCGCTAAGACGCAGCCCGGTGCCGCAGAAGACGCTGTTCGGCCGCCGGCACACGAGCGGCTCGACGTGGTGTGTGACGCCTTGCGGGCAGTGTGGCGGGCCCGGATCAAGCGCGGGTAGCGGGACGACGCCGGCGAATCAAGCGGGCCGACGAACGGCTCGCTAAGGTGTATGTGTGTTTGACAATATCGGCTGGGGCGAGATCCTCGTCCTCATCGTGCTCGCGGTCATCATCATCGGACCGGAGCGCCTCCCGGAGGTTCTCAAAGACATCCGGGCGGCGGTCTATGCGGCTCGCCGCGGCATCGCCAACGCCCGTGCGGAGCTCGACGGCATGGGCGCCGAGTTCGACAGCCTCCGGGAGCCGATCTCTCAAGCAGCGGAGTGGGGCCGCCTCGGGCCCAAGCGTGCCATCGCCAAGGCCCTCTTCGAGGGCGACGAGTCCACGCTGGACGATTTCGATCCGAAGCAGATCCTCGCCGCCTCCGGAGTGGACCCCACCAAGGAAAGCCCCGCCCAGGCCGCTCGACGCCTGCGACGCCAGGCCGACGCCATCGAGAAGGCGGGAGAGAAAGCCGAAGAACCTCCCGCTCCTAAGCCGTCGAAGGGCAGCCAGCCGCGCAAACCCCCGGTTCGCCAGGCCCCGCCGAAGCCCACCGGCGATTACGGCGCCGGCACCGGCTTCTCCTGGGCGGATATCACCTAGTTCTGGGTACGGACCCCGAGTCCGAGATGCTTTCCGGCGAGCGAGTCGCGACGCACCGCGAGGGCGTCGGCGATACCCCGGATGGCCTGCGATGCGGGAGAATCCGGGCGGGCAAGGACGGCCGGCGTCCCCTCATCGCCGTGCACGCGCACCGAGGGGTCGAGGGGAACCTGGCCGAGCAGTGGGACCGGCCCGCCGGTCAGCGTGCTGAGGCGCTCGGCGACGCGTTCGCCGCCGCCGGAACCGAAAACGTCGAGGACGGTACCGTCTTCGAGCACCATCGCGGACATGTTCTCCACCACGCCGAAAACTCGCTGCCGGGTTTGCTGGGCAATGGAGCCGGCGCGCTCGGCGACCTCGGCGGCCGCCGCCTGCGGGGTGGTGACGATGAGAAGCTCAGCATTGGGCACCAGCTGGGCCACGGACAGGGCGACATCGCCGGTGCCCGGGGGCAGGTCGAGCAGGAGCACGTCGAGGTCTCCCCAGAATACGTCGCCGAGGAATTGCTGAATCGCGCGATGCAGCATCGGACCACGCCACACGACGGGGGCATTGCCGTCGATGAAGTGGCCGATGGAGATGTGCTTAATTCCGTGGCTGACCGGCGGGAGAATCATGTCGTCGACGGCGGTGGGGCGTTGATCGGAACCTAGCAGGCCGGGGACCGAGTGGCCGTAAATGTCGGCGTCGAGGACGCCGACCTTGAGGCCCCTGTCAGCCAGTGCGGCGGCGAGGTTGACCGTCATGGAGGACTTACCGACCCCGCCCTTGCCGGAGGCGATGGCGTATACGCGCGTCCGCGAGTCCGGCTGAGCGAAGGGAATGATCGGTTCGTCGACGTCGCCTCGCAGCTGCTGCCGCAGCGTCCGGCGCTGGTCGTCGCTCATCACATCCATGGCGACGGTGACCGTGCCGATGCCTTCGATCTCCTCCAACACGAGGCGGGTGTTCGCCTCGATGGTGTTGCGCATGGGGCAGCCGGCGACGGTGAGGTAGAGCTCCACGGAGACGTCGTTGCCGGTGATGCTGACAGACTTCACCATCCCCAGCTCGGTGATGGGTTTACCGATCTCGGGGTCGTCGACCCGGGCGAGAGCGGCGCGGACTTGTGATTCGGAAATAGCCATAACCATTCCGATCCTAGCGATGGGGCCGATCCCGGTCACTATGAAGCTCACCCTGAATTGGGTCGTGGAGGTCGCGCGCGGAGCGGTTCTCGTCGGCGGCGGCGTCGTCGAGCTTCGCCTCGATGCGTTCCATGAGCGTGCGCATGTCCTCCAGCTCGCGGCGAAGGTAGTCGCGGGTCACGGTGTCTCCGAGGGCGAGCCGTACGTGGGCGATTTCCCGAGCCAGGAACTCGGTGTCCGCCTTCGTGAGCTCGTCGCGGCGCCTATCAGCGGCCAGGGTCACCCGGTCACGATCCTCCTGCCGGTTCTGGGCCAGCAGAATCAGGGGTGCAGCGTAGGCCGCTTGGGTCGAAAACGCCAGGTTCAGCAGGATGAAGGGGTAGGGGTCCCAGCTCCACGCCAGACCCCCGATGTTCAACCCGATCCAGACGATGACGATGAGGGTCTGCCACAGCAGGTAACGTCCGGTGCCGAAGAAACGTGCGACGCGCTCGGCGTAGGCGCCGACGGTTTCGTCGTCGATCGCGATGAGGCGCTTGCGGCGAGCGCTGACCGGGGTATCAAGAGCCGAGCGGGAAGGCTGCAGGGAATCAGCCACGGGTCACCTCCTGGGTGGGGGCCAAGTCGGCGTCGGGACGGATGCCGGTTTCGCGCCAGTCCTCGGGCAAGAGATGATCGAGGAGGTCATCGACCGCGACGGCGCCCAGCAGGTGGCTATCGGCGTCTAGCACCGGTCCGCACACGAGGTTGTAGGTGGCGAAGTAACGGGCGGCGGTCTCCTCAGAGTCATTGGCGTAAAGCGGCGGCAGGTCAGGATCAAGGATGCCGCCAATGAGCGCGCTCGGCGGCTCTCGCAGCAGCTTCTGAAGATGGACGCTGCCCAAATACGTGCCCGTCGGGGTGGCGGTGGGCGGACGAACCACAAAGATCAACGACGCCAGGGAGGTGGGAATATCGGGATCGCGGGCCAACGCCAAGGCTTCGGCGACGGTCGTCTGCGGGGTGAGCACGAGCGGCTCCGGGTTCATCATGGCGCCGACAGTGTTGTCCTCGAACGCCATGAGGCGGCGCACCGGTGCGGACTCCTCCGGTTCCATGAGCTCCAGCAGCACCTCGGCCTTAGTATCGGGAAGCTCCTGGAGAATGTCCGCCGCGTCGTCGGGGTCCATCTCTTCGAGAATGTCCGCGGCGCGTTCGATGTCGAGGGCCTCCAGCAGCTCCGCCTGGTAGTCGTCGGGCAGCTCGGCCATGACGTCGGCCAGACGCTCGTCGTCAAGCTCGCGGGCAATCTGGTTGCGTCTGACCGGCGAGAGCTCGTGAATGAAGCTGGCGATGTCCGCCGGGCGCATGTCGTCGAAGGCCGCGATGGTCTCTGCCAGCGGGGACGACGCCCCGACGCCGGAGGCGGACACACCGCCGATGTGCTTCCACGGGATGGTGGTCAGCTGCGGCGAACGGCCGAACTTGGGCCGGGTAGCGAACACCGCTGCCGAAGAGATCACCCAGTCCCGGGTGCGGGTTCGTTCCAATTCAATGTCGGCGATCTCGACGGCTTTGCCCTGCAGGTGCGGATAATCAGGATCGTCCGTGACCACCTTGGAGCCGACGAGGTCGCCCAGGATCGTTAATTCCGCAGTCCGAGTCTGGAACGTGCGCATCGACACGGTACCGGTGACCAGCGTGATATCGCTCGGTTCGATGGCGGCAATCCGCAGCATGGGCACGAAGATGCGACGCTTGTTGAACAGCTCCACCACCAGTCCCAACGCCCGCGAGACACCAGCCGGGCGGATACTGACCACCACGTCGCGGACCCGACCGATCACCGCAAAATCAGGACCCCGGACCTGCAGACCGGCGAGTCGGCCCGCGTAGACGCGATTGACAGCACTCATAACACTTCATCCTAGTGTGTGCGATAACGGGAACACTCTGGCAGTATCAGCCGTGTGCGTGCGAAGGTAAAACCTAATCTTCAACGCCGCTTAAGAAAGGAAAACATAACAATGAGCACTGTTCAGAAGGACCCCCGACGAGAACTTCGCCGCCGCCCTTCCGGCTGGCCAGTCGCCAGCTTCGGCACCTACCTGGAGGCGCAGTCGGCCGTCGACGCCCTGTCGGACCACGAGTTTCCCGTCCACTCGCTGACCATCGTCGGCGTCGACCTCATGGAAGTAGAACAGGTCACCGGCCGCCTGACCTGGGGAAAGGTTATCCTTGGCGGGCTTGCCTCCGGCGCGTGGATGGGCCTGTTTTTCGGCCTGCTTTTCGGCATATTGTCCGTCGGCCCGATGATCGTGGGCCTGCTGTGGGGCATCGCCATCGGCGCAATCTTCGGCGTCATCTTCGCGGCGGTGTCCTACGGGCTGACTGGCGGAGCGAGGGACTTTACCTCCCAGACCGCGATCGTGGCCGGGCGTTACGACATCCTCGCCGATCCTGAGCACGCGGAGCGCGCGCGTGACTTCCTCGCCGCTCGCCAGGGCGGGGCCGCCGGCGAACCGGCACCGGCCGACGAGGACTAACCGGGCAACCACGGCTTCGAGGTAGCATAAAGAACCTATGATGAGCTTCTCCCCGCTCCGGCTAGTCGGGCTGGCCGTGGTCGCCGCTGCGTGCGTGAGCGTGTCCGCCTGCCTAGACGCCGGCGGCACGCCGGAGATCGTGGTGGGAGTAGCCGCCGGACAACCCGATCAAGCCGTGCTCGGCGAGTTGATTGCCCGGCAACTAGCCGGTCGAGACGCCGCCACGGTGCGCGTCGACGCCGTCGAGGCGGCCGGGGGAGAAGACATGATCGACCACTTATCCGCCGGGACGATCGATGTGGCCGTCATCTGCACCGGCGAGACTCTCGCGCAGCTCAACCCGCAGGCCGCCAGCACGGCGGCAGCTAACCTTCACAATTCGGTAGCGGCGGAGAACCGGCCCGGCCCGGTGGAGCTGACCTATGACGCGACGCTCGCGTCGCTTCCTGGAGGCATCGGGGTGACCGATAGCGTCGGCGGTGAGGGATGCCGCAGCGCCGACGGCCCATTGCCGAATAACGTTCTGCCGGTATTCCGCAGCTCCCGCATCGATCGTGACCTGTGGTGGTCGCTCGATCTCCTCGCCGAGCGCCTGGACACCGTCACCCTCCAGAAGCTGTCCGCCGCCGTCGACGCGGGAGCCTCACCGGCACAGGTCGCCGATGAGTTCTACCGAGCCGCGCTCGTCGACGAAGCCTTCGAAGAGCAAGCCCGCGAGTTCGCTGAACATCCCCGCTGGCTCTAACCCCGTGGCGCGTGGCGTCTAACGCCACGCGGGCTTCCTATTCACCCGTGGCGTCTAACGCCACGGGGTTAGTCGGCGAAGGCTTCCTTGAGCAGCTGCTCTTGCTCAGCCTGGTGCACCTTGGAGATGCCTGTCGCGGTGGAGGACTGGGCGCGGCGGGACACCCGCTTGAGGCGGGGCAGCTCCGGTAGGAACTCCTGAATGCGCTCGTTGACGAACGGCCAGGCACCCTGGTTGGCCGGCTCATCCTGGACGTAGCGGATCTCTTCAAGGTTCGGGAAGGAATCGAACGCGTCCCGCAGCCGGTTGAACGGCAGCGGGTGGATCATCTCCAAGCGAACGATCGCAATGTCCTCGCGGCCGAGTGCGGCACGCTTCTTCTCCAGCTCGTAGTAGATCTTGCCCGAGCACAGCAGCAGTGTCGTGACCTTTTCGACGTCGCCGACCGCCTTGCCGGTGTAGTCCACCAGGCGCGGGTCGTTGATAACCGAGTGGAACTTCTTCACATCCGTGAATTCCGACGGATGGGACACGGCGTCCTTGTTTCGCAGCATCGACTTCGGGGTGAAAACGATGAGCGGGCGACGCATCGTACCCAGTGCGTGGCGGCGCAGCAGGTGGAAGTAGTTCGCCGGGACCGTCGGCTGGGCGACGGTGTAGGATCCTTCGGCTGCCAATTGGAGGAAGCGTTCGATGCGGGCGGAGGAGTGGTCCGGCCCCTGGCCTTCGTAACCGTGGGGGAGCAGCAGAATCAGGTTGGAAAGCTGACCCCATTTCGCCTCGCCGGAGGAAATGTACTCATCGATGATCGTCTGGGCGCCGTTGGCGAAGTCGCCGAACTGTGCCTCCCAGGCGACGACGGCATCAAGGTTGCCCACCGAATAGCCGTACTCGAAGCCCATGCCCGCGTACTCGGTGAGCGCCGAGTTGTACACCATGAACTTGCCGCCGTTGCCGGTCTCCTGGGCCACCTCGTGCAGCGGGTTGTACTCGGCTCCGGTCTCCGGGTCGAAGGCGACCGCGTGGCGCTGAGTGAAGGTGCCGCGGCGCGTGTCCTCACCGGCCAGGCGGACGAGCTTGCCCTCCGCTGCCAGGGAGCCGAAGGCGAGCAACTCTGCCCACGCCCAGTCGATACCGCCCTTGCGGACTGCCTCGGCGCGCTTCTTCGCCACCGGCTTGACACGCTTGTGATAGGCGAATCCCTCCGGCGGGTTGGCATAAGCCTGCCCGATAGCGTCCAAGGTAGCAATGGACACGGACGTGTCGAGGCCTGTCGATAGCTCCTGCGAACCGGCGATGCCGGTCTGCTTCTCAGCCGTGGCCTTGCCGGCCTCCTTGACGTCTTGGAATACGGACTCCATCTGGTCATGGAAGTCGCGCTCGGCGGCCTCGGCGTCCGACTGGGACAGATCGTGACGGCCGACGAGCTCCTCGGTGTACTTGGCGCGAACCGATTTGCGGTTGTTGATGAGCTCGTAGAGTTCCGGCTGCGTCATCGTCGGGTCGTCGGCCTCGTTGTGGCCGCGTCGACGGTAGGCAATCAAGTCGATGAAGACATCCTTGCCGAAACGCCGGCGGTACTCAGTCGCCAACTGAGCAACCCACACGACCGCCTCGGGATCGTCGCCATTGACATGGAACACCGGCGCGTCGAAGCCCTTGGCCAGGTCCGTGGCGTAATAGGTAGACCGTCCCGAATCAGGGGTGGTGGTGAAGCCCACCTGGTTGTTGACGACTACGTGGATGGTGCCACCCACGGCGTAACCACGAAGCTTCGACAGGTTGATGGTCTCCTGGACCACGCCGAGGCCGGCGAAGGAGGCGTCGCCGTGCAGCATGAGCGGCACCACGGTGTAGCCGTCCTGGCCCTTATCGATGAGGTCTTGCTTCGCGCGGGCCAGCCCCACCATGACCGGATCCACAGCCTCCAGGTGCGACGGGTTAGCAGTCAAGGTGACCTTGATCTCACCGTCGCCGAACATCTGCAGATGCTGACCTTCAGCGCCGAGGTGGTACTTCACGTCGCCCGAACCGCCGGTCTGGCCACCGACCATTCGGCCTTCGAACTCGTTGAAGATGTCGCTCAGCGGCTTGCCAACGATGTTGAACAGGACGTTGAGGCGGCCGCGGTGCGGCATGCCGATGACCACTTCGTCGAGGCCCTGCCCAGCGGCGGTATCGATGACTGCGTCCATGAGCGGGATGAGGCTTTCGGCGCCTTCGAGGGAGAAGCGCTTTTGACCCACGTACTTTGTTTGCAGGAAGTTCTCGAAGGCATCGGCGGCGTTGAGCTTTTGCAGGATGTACTTCTGCTCCGGGTTCGTCGGCTTGGGCATTCCGGCCTCCAGCCGATCCCGCAGCCACTCGCGCTCATCCCGGTCCAGGATGTGGGTGTACTCCGTGCCCACCTTCTGGGTGTAGGCATTGCGCAGCACCTTCATAACCTCGCGGAGGGTCATGGTCTCGCGGCCGGCGAAACCACCGACGTTGAAGGAACGATCCAGGTCCCACAGCGTCAGCCCGTGGGTCGCCAGGTCCAGGTCGCGGTGATCCGGGATAGGCAGACCCGGCTGCTGCCAGCGCAGCGGATTCGAGTCCGCGATGAGGTGTCCGCGAGAACGGTAGGCCTCGATGAGTTGGGCCACCCGAGTGTTCTTGTCGATACCGGTGTTGGGCAGATCCTGCGCCCAGCGCATAGGAGCGTAGGGAATCTCAAGGGAGTCGAAGATGTGATCCCAGAACTTGTTATCAACGAGCAGTTGAGAGATGGTGCGCAGGAACTCACCGGATTCCGCGCCCTGAATCACGCGGTGATCGTAGGTCGAGGTCAGCGTGAGTAGCCGGCCGATGCCCATCTCTGCCAGCCGGTCGGGGGAGGCGCCGGCGAACTCCGCCGGGTAGTCCATGGAGCCAACGCCCACGATGGTGCCTTGGCCCTTAGTTAGGCGGGGGATGGAGTGCCGGGTACCGATGCCGCCCGGGTTCGTTAGCGACAGGGTCACCCCCTGGTAGTCTTCCAGCCCTAGTTTGCCCAGCCGAGCGCGGTCGACGATGTCCTCGTAGCCGGTGAGGAACTCCTTGAAGGACTTGTTCTCGCACTCCTTGATGGCAGCGACGACGAGCGCCCGCGAGCCGTCCTTCTGCGGCAAGTCGATAGCAAGGCCCAGGTTGATGTGCTCGGGTGTGACCTTGTGCGGCTTACCCTTGTCATCAAGCTCGTAAGAGGCGTTCATATCCGGGTGGTTGAGCGTTGCCCGGATAAGCGCGTAGCCGATGATGTGGGTGAAGGAGACCTTGCCGCCCGTGGTGCGCTTGAGGTGCTCGTTGATCATCGAGCGGTTCTCCCACATCAGCTTCACCGGCATGTCGCGCACGGTGGTGGCGGTGGGGATTTCCAGCGACTCATCCATGTTTTTCGCGATGGCCTTAAACATGCCCTTGATGAGCGCCGAACCCGGCTTCGGGGCGTCCTTCGCCAGATCCATGGGGGAAGGCTTGGCCTTCCGGGCGGGTTTCTCGGCCTTCTTCGCCTTCTCCTCAGCTACCTGCTGAGCCTCGTGAGGCTGCGAGGCGGTCGAGGGTGCGGAGGGAGCAGAGGCTGGCTTAGCTGACGTCTTCGCGGATTCTGGCTTCTGTACCGGGGTGGTTGTAGTGGTGCCCGCGGGCTTGGAAGCGACGGAGTTCGGAGCTCCCTCGGCCTCGAAGAGCTCCCGCCACTCCGGCCCGACCGAGGAGGGGTCCTTCTTGAACTGCTGATACATATCGTCCACCAGCCATTGGTTTTGACCGAAAGAGTTGACGCTGCTCACGAGTACTGTTCTCCTAAAAAATATGCGTATCGGTATCGAACTCGATTAGCGGCCACCCACCCTAGCGCAATATTCATGCGCGGGACCGGGAGAGCCCGATTCGGGGCTAGGGAGGCTACCCCCGTCGTGCGGGCAAAGGTGGGAGCTTGAATCACCCCGCATTCTACGGTGCTTCCGTGTTAAGCTCCCACATCTCGGCGTAAAGACCACCCCTATTTAGGAGAGTGTCGTGGTCGCCCTGTTCCACCACTCGGCCCCGGTCGAGCACGACGATGTGATCTGCTCTCGGGGCTACCGCCAGCCGGTGTGCGACAATAACCGTGGTACGGGACTTATTCCCACACAGTCGATCGTGCTGCGCTGCCCGATCCGCGGCGTCGAGGAAGGTGGCCTCCGTCGTCGGATCGAGCGACGCCGTCGCCTCATCGAGCAACAACACCAAGGGGCGGGACAGCTCCGCCCGGGCGAGGGCCACTATCTGACGCTGACCAGACGATAACCCCCGACCGCGTTCACCAATGTGGGCGTTAAACCCACCCGCTATGCCGGCGATGATCGATAGGGCGCCGATGCGGCGAACGGCATCTTCCACCTCGCCATCCGTCGCTCCCGGCGTGCCGTAGCGAATGTTGTCCGCCACCGAACCAATGAATAGGTGCGCGTCCTGCGGCACCTGGACCATCGCCCGACGCCACACGGGAAGGCGGAAGTCACGTACGTCGACGCCGCTCGCCGTGACCCGACCTTCGTTCGGATCATAGAAACGGGCCAGAAGCTTGATGATCGTGGACTTCCCGGCGCCGGTGGGCCCCACGATGACGGTGGTGCTATGGGGTGGAAGCGCGACACTGAGCCCCTGCGCCACGGGGTGATCAGTCTCGGGGTAGGCAAAGGTCACCTCCTCTAGCGCGAGGGAATGACTTGCCGCATGAGCATCCACGCGGTCGCCCTCGTCGCGGACGTCGGACTCCTGAGAGAGCAGGTCAGTGATCCGGTCAAAGGACACCCGGGCGCGCTGCCACGAGTCGAACACCATTCCGAGCGTTTGCAGCGGACCGAACATCTGCGTGAGATACATCAAGAAGGCAACAAGCACACCGGGTGAGAGCGCGCCCTCGGCAACACGCGCAGCCCCAAAACCGACGATCAAGGCCGACGTGAGTTGAGAGATTGCCTGAATGCCCGGGAAGTACAACGCGGCTGCCACTTGTGCCCGAAGTCGCAGGCGGCGGTAGCGCAAAGAGGAGCCTTTCAGATCCTCGAGCATGGTCGACGTTGCGTCGTGCATTTGGGTGACGCGCAGCGCACTGATCGCCTCCTGGAAGGTGGCGTTGACGTGACTGATTTCCTCCCGAGCAGCGCGGTAAAGCCGCCGGGAGACAGAGCGGAATACGACGGTGATGACGCCGATGACCGGGATCGCTATCCCAGCGAGAGCGGCGAGCGCGACGTCGGTGTAGACGAGCATCCCCAACACACCGACGAGGGTTCCGAGCGCGACGACCATTTGCGCCAAGCCCGTTTGTAGAAACACTGAGAGCTGGTCGATATCCGTGGTCATCCGGGTCATAATGGCTCCGCCTCGGCGAGCCTCGAAGTAACTCATCGACAGGCTGTTGAGGTGCTGGAAGCTGCGCACACGCAGTGCGTAGAGGAGCCTTTCCCCGCATCGAGCGGTGATGACGGTCTGAGCTCGGAGGGACCCCCAGGCCACGGCGACGACGAGTAGTCCGATCCCCGCCACTGCAACAAGAGTGGCGTTGTCCTGGGCGACCACGCCACGGTCGATGGCAGCGCTCATGAGCCTAGGAAAGACCAGCCCCGCGACGACTCCGACAACCATGAGAGCCGCGGCCGCGGCAATCAATCGCGATACCGGTGCGAGCAGATGGGTGATTCGGAACCGCGATCCCTCCACGACCACGGAGGCCGGGGAGATCCCGGGTTCCTCATCAGCCGGTGGTAGCTGAGAAACCCGCTCAAGCAACTCCGGCGTTGAGGCAATATCGCGCATGGGCCCGCCGCGGCCGTAGGACGGGGTAGAGGCGTTGAAGTGCTCCGTTTTAGTGGTGTCCACCGCTGGCCACAGCAGCTCTCTGCTCGGTTCGGCGTGGTGCTCGTCCAAGGTGAGGTCGCTGGGCTTGGGGCGCATGATTGCCTGGAATTCCTCGGTTTCGGCAATCTCGGAATACGTACCTGTGAGCTCTATTCGGCCTCGGTCGATGATGGCGACCCGGTCAGCAAGAGCCAGCGTGGAACGCCGGTGCGCGATAACGAGGACCGCCATGGTGCCGAGGTCCTCACGCAAGGAGTCGATAAGCAGATGCTCCGTGCGGGCGTCGAGGGCGCTGGTGGCGTCGTCAACGATGAGGACTCGTGGCCGTCTAAGGAGCGCTCGGGCGAGGGCGATGCGCTGGCGTTGCCCGCCGGAGAGTGTCAAGCCCTGCTCGCCGACGACGCTGTCGTAACCGCTCGGGAAAGCGGTGATGAAGTCGTGGGCCTGGGCGAGTGTGGCCGCGGTGATGATCTCTTCTTCGGAAACGGTATCCGGAGCACCCAGCCGGATATTGTCCCGGATGGACGCGTTGAGAAGGAAGGCGTCGTCGAAGACGCAGCACACGGCGGACCGGAGATCTCTCTTGCGCAGCTGGGGGTATGGGATCTCCTCGCCTGCGCCAGTCAGGGCGATACTGCCGCTGGTGGGCGCGTAGAAGCCTCCAACAAGCTCGGTGAGCAGGGTCTTGCCGGAGCCAGGAGGACCGATGAGGGCGGTGACTTCGCCAGGTTTCAGCGTCAATGACGCCCCGGCGAGGGTGCTCCCGTAGTAAACGTCGCGAATCTCAAGACCGAGCGGGCCCGTCGGCACTACCGCCGGGTGCTCGGGTTCCTCCTGTTCTGGGCGAAGATCGAGGACCTCGTCAATGCGCACTACCGAGCTCATCCCCAATTGAACATTGACCGCTATGAGTGTCAGGGCGGAGACCGATTGGGCCAGGGTCGTGAGGTAGGCGGCGGAAGCGAAATAATCACCGATGGAGATGAAGCCACGCTGAGCCAACACGGCGCCGACGACGATGGTGATGACCAGCGCAAGACGGGGCAGCTCCGTCAAAGCCGGCTGATAGCGGGCGGTGAGTTTCGCCGAGCGCAGTTTGACCGCGTACAGCGCCCGGCTCAGGGCATCGAGTCGAGCTACTTCACGGTCTTCCTGGGCGAAGGCCTTGACGATGCGGACCCCCGTGACGTTTTGTTCGACGTGCGTGGCGACTTCCGCGGACGCCTGCTGCGCGGTCCAGGTGGCAGCGAAGAGGGTGCGGCCGGACCTCCGAGCGAGAAGCACCAGGATTGGGATGATGGCCAAGGAAATTGCTGTGAGCAACGGGGATGTTCCCAGCAGGAAACCGGTGACGAGGATGATCTGGAGCAGCCTCGACAGGCCGATGGGGCTCTTGATGAGCACCGTATGGACGCCGCCGAGGTCGCTGATCGCCCGGGATACCACCTGCCCGGTCACCAGGCGGTCCTGGCCGGGGCCGTCGAGGCGTTGGAGGTTCGCGAGCAAGTCAACTCGGAGGGTGTGCTGCACGCTTAAGGCGAGAGCCCCTGAACTTACTTTCCGGAGGGCCTGGAATGCGAAAGAGACAACCGCCGCGATGACGATCGTGGCGATTGTGTGGCGAAGCGCTTCCGGGGTGTGAGCCGTGGCCGTGTCGATGGCCTTACCCGTGAGCGCTGGAATCGTCGTACTTGCTACGACGGTGATGACGGCGGAGACCACGCACAGAGCAGTCAGCGCCTTGTGTGCTGCGAGCGAACGATAAAGAAGTCTGGTTCCGCGTCCCACCGGGGTCTCGCTAGTGCTTCATGGCTTCGATAGCGAGGGCGTCGAGTTCCTCATCCTCGCTGGGTTCTTCGTCTTTCTTCTTGAAACCAAGCCGGGGAATGAGGTCGCCTAGCCGGGTGGATAGAGCGGTGGCCGCAGACTTTACGCGCTCTACCGCGCTACGGCCCTCTTCTTCGGACTTCTTTTCCTCCTGCGGCGGTAGGGCGGTGGCGAATGTGGCCGGGGTGGCGCCCATGGCGTCCCTGACGTTGGAGATGATGCCCTTTGCCAGGCGTCGATTGACGACGGCGCCGGCGATTGCACCAATACCCAAAGGCATGAGTTTGCCAATCCAGCCGGTCATGAACCGCTTGGTGACCCGCTTCAGAACCAGTTTGGTCAGGCGATTATTGATAGGTGCGAGGGTCGGCCCGGAGAGCTTCCCGAGGGCGCGCAGGGACGCGGTGGTTCCCTTGGCGGACTGGCTGGCCAGGTCCCCGACCAGCGCCTCAACGAGGGCATTGCCCTCGGAGCCGAGGAGAGCGAGGAGCACGAGGGCGCGGCGACGCTCCGGGTCGCGAACATCCACGCCACGCAGAGCTGCGCTGGCGACCGTGTAGAAGGCGGCGCCGTCGAGGAACACTAACGATTCGCCGGCGACGGCCGCGGATCCCGTGACAAAGCCGATGCCGGGAAGAGCCGAGGCGGCACCTACGCTCGCGCCGGAGCCGGAGGACAATCGCGTGAAATGCTTGTCCAGGCGGGCCTGAATGTCGGCCGGGGCGTCTTCGGGGTGCCGGCGGCGAAGCGCCGTGAGGTAGGACTCGATGGTCGACGTCTGGAGTTCGATGGCGCGGTCGAGCGCATTGATGAAGGTACGCCCCACGGTGCCCAGGTTGTCATCGAGCTTCTTCATGTCGGAGCTGAGCTCGGCGCCCAGGTTGGTGGCGAGGTCCTCGGACTGGTTCGTCGTCATGGTTAGGTTGCCGACCTTTCTGCTCGGTGTTGATGTGTTCGCATTTTAAGCGGTGGGGGCCCGGGGTCGGTAATTTAGTTAGACTAAAAACGGTTGCCCGCCTGGGCAGTCACTCCCTAGTCACGTCCCGTGGAAGGACACAGTGATCATGAGCTTCTTTGAGGACATCGCAACGGCCTTGGATGCCGAGGGAATCGAGTCCCGCGTCCATGATGACACCATGTTTGTGCCGATCACTTCCGACCTGGAGATCCAGTTCGTGGAGATCGACCCCGTCATCCCCGCCGCCAATGTCTACATCGCTGCCGCCGACGTCGACGTCGACGACGAAGAATTCGAGGCACGCCTCGTCTCGGTTGTGTTTTCTGTGTCGGATGCTGTGTCCACGGTGGCCAGCTACGTTGCGGAGGATCAAGTGGTCACGGTGCTCGAAGACCTCTTGGAGGGAACCGACGAGCGCATCGCCGACCTCGAATTCTTCCAAGACGCGTTTGACCCCAACCTGGTTCGTGCTGAGGTCGGAGACAACTCCGAACTGCGGGTGGTCGTTGAGGTCATCGATGGCGTGCCCACCGCCAGAGTTCAGTTCGTGGTGGAACTGGGCGGCTACGAGGACGCTCTGGACGAGATCATCGGGGAGCTGTGGGAATCCGATGCGGATGACGTCCTTAGCGAAGAAGACCGCCAGCGCCTCTTCGCGGACGTGCTGTTCGAGCCCACGGAGGAGTACCTGGGTTTGGGGGAATTTGTCGACTTCGACAAGCTCTTCGACGTGCTGTCGCTGGCAGCAGACCAGGCGGCGGACTGGGAGGAGCAATTGGACTCCTTCGATGATGAGGACTTCCCGGAACCGGAGATCTACGACATCTTCGGAGAAGATGACCTGGATGACGAGGACGTAGACGACGACTTCGACGATCTGGACGACGATCTCGACGTACTCGGTGAGCCGGACGGCCCCCTGGCGGAGGACGATCGTTAAAGCTCTACGCGGCGGCGTGATAGCCGACGAAGAGGGACGCCGGAGAGCGCACCGGCCGGTAGGCAGCGTCGACTAACCACACATACGTCGCCGCGCATCGACTACCGACGTCGTGCACGGCACCGAGTTCGCGCTCTCCCACCAACTCTGCCATCCATGCGTCGGACCGTGCACGGGGCACGGGCAGTCCCGATGGTTGGGTTATTCGGATCGTCACGAGGTAGACGGGGGTGCGGGTCTCGCCGTAGCCGAGAAGGCGGGCCCGGACTTTGGGGCCCACCCGGTACCGAGAAACGGCGGCGGTGAAGCCGCCCCGTCCAGCCGGGTGAGGCAGGGTAACGGTGGGTGGCCGCCAGGTGGCGGTAGGACGGGCGAGCGAGCGAGGGTGAACGACGGCGGCATGGAGGGCTTCGAGTGCGCGGCGGCGGGATTCGGTGCGGGACTCTTTAGTGGTGAACATGTCTCAGACGTTAGAACATGATTCGAACACGAAGCTTAGGCGAATAGAATAAGCGTTCTATTGCGGGGGTGGTTAATGCCTGGCGAGCGGCAGGGATAAGGTGGAGCCCGTCATGCCTCCACATCGCTTTCACCCCCGGAATTCCGATCGCGTCAGCCTGCCCCGAGAGATCTGGATCCTCGTAGCGGCGGCGTTTCTCATCGCCCTTGGCTACGGCCTCATCGCCCCCATTCTCCCGCAGTTCATCCTCACCTTCGACGTTTCGATGGCGGCGGCAGGCATGGTCGTCGCCATCTTTTCGGCGTCGCGACTGCTGTTCGCCCCGGTATCGGGAACCCTCATTGATCGCCTGGGGTCCCGGCGGGTATACCTCACCGGTCTCGTGATCGTCGCAGTGACCACCGGATCAATCTCCTTGGTCACCGAATACTGGCACATCCTTGCCTTGCGAGCAGTAGCGGGCATCGGATCGACAATGTTCACTGTCTCGGCGATGGGCTTGATCGTTCGTATCGCCCCCGCGAATGCGAGAGGCCAGGCGTCGGCGGCCTACGGTTCGGCCTTCCTCATCGGAAACGTCATCGGACCCATTGCTGGAGCTGCGATGAGTTTCCTCGGCATGCGCTGGCCATTCGTCATCTACGGCGCGGGGGTGGCGCTGGCTGCCGTCGTCGTCTGGTGGCAGATGCCCAGAACTGCACCGACAAAGCAGTCGGACACCACCGCAGCACCCCCACAGCAGCCACCGCTGCGCCTCGGCGAGGCCTGGCGCGACTCCGCCTTCCGGGCAGTGGTGGTGTCCAACGTGGCACACGGATGGAACAACATGGGGGTCCGGGTATCAGTGTTGCCGTTGTTCGCCGCTGCCGTGTTCGCCGACGGGGCAGCCCTCGCCGGACTCGCGATGGCCGCTTTTGCACTTGGAAACGCGGTGGTCCTGCAATTCTCCGGAAAGATGGCCGACTCCTACGGGCGAAAGCCCCTCATCGTTGCCGGATTGGCCGGAACGGCGGCGCTCATGGGGGTGATGGGCTTCGCAGACACCGGGGCGACCTTGCTCCTCGCCTCCTTGCTGGCTGGGGCAGCGGCAGGGCTACTCAACCCTGCACAGCAGGCGGTGCTCGCCGACGTTATCGGCGCCGATCGACCTGGCGGAAAGGTGCTTTCCGCTTATCAAATGTCGATGGATGCGGGCCAGATCCTGGGGCCGGTACTGGTGGGGGCGTTGGCTGACCGCTTCGGTTTTGCTCTCGCCTTCGCGGTTAGCGCACTAGTCGCCCTTGCCGGACTCGCCGCGTGGTCGCGCGGTAGAGAAACACTGACCCGTAGAGGGCAGTAGCTGGGTCCGGCGCAGTGCGGCGCTACAGCGGGAAGGAGTGACCCTCAATCTGGATCTCGGTAGCACCTTCCGGGATGATGAACGCGCCGTAGTGCTGCGCCTTCGTGCCAGGGTCGACAGGCTTGCCCCAGGACTCGTAGCCGTCTACCTCACGGCAATCGAGAGCGGCCACGGCGGGTAGAACCTGTCCCTGGGCATCGACATAGTCGGGGCCGTAGAGCGTGGCGAAGGGTGCGGAGTCGGGATTGTCGATCCGCTCCGCCTCTTGCTCCACCCACAGCTGGACATACTGGGCACCAGTGAGGTCATCGAGCTTCTCGCCGGGGGTGTATTCGCCGGCAGCGCATTCCCCACCCAGTTGGAGATTCTGAACAGTGATGAAAATGTCGTTTTCCGGCAGCGAGGAAATCTCGATCCGGTCGCTGTAATTGGTGCCGGGCGCGGCCGCGGCGGAGTCGCTCTTCGCCGGGGCGGATTCGGCCGAGCTAACGGCGGAACCCTGGCTGCCGGCGCCCGGGGTTTCGATCGCAGGGGCGTCGGTGGCCGAGCTGTCCGAACCGGCATCGTTCGAGGGAAGCAGGGAACAGCCGGAGAGCGCGAAGGCGGCGACGGTGCCGAGGGCGGCAAGGGCACGGATACGGGTCATGGGTCATCCTTTCCACTAGAAAGTAGACAAAGTCTACCGTCAATGACCCGCTCACGGTTCTCTGCCGCCGTCGCTGCGGGTGTGCTGCCTACCCCTCGACCTTGAAGGAACGGCCCTCGACGTGGACCTCGGTGATGCCCTCCGGCACGATGAAGGCCCCGTACATGCGGGATTTATTACCAGGGTAGACAGGATCTCCCCAAGGCTCATGACCGTCAACTTCCTGGCAGTCAAAGGCAGGTTCGGAGGTGCTTGTGAAGCCCTCGGCGTCCACATAGTCGGGGAACAGGAGCGACCCATAAGGGAAGGGGCCGGGGTTGTCCAGGCGCTCGACATCGATCTCCGCCCAGAGCTGGAGATACTGCTTGCCCTCGAGATCGTCCACCTCTTCGCCGGGATTCGCGCCGCCGTTAGCACACTCGCCGCCGAGCTTGATGTCCTGGACAGTCACGAAGATGTCGTTATCCGGCATCTTTGACATTTCGAAACGCTCGCCGAGTTTCCCGGCGTTGCCGTTCTTGCCCTCGGACTGGTCAGCGGACGTAGTGCTTTGGGCCTGTGAGTCCGCAGCGGGAGCCGCGGCGTCGTCGCTCGGCCCGGAGCAGCCAGCCAACACCAGGCTGGCTGCAACACCGGCAGCAGGCAGAAGCCGTCGAAGAGTTATGAAATAGTCCTTTTCTTTCGGGGCGCTGGAACAATTACTCAGCAGGATAGAGGCGGTTGAACACCATCTCCGCAACGTTGTCGATCTTCTCCGCGTAGCCATCGCGCTGATTGAGCTGGGAGCCAACCACGCGGTCTGCGTAACCCAAGCCGCGGATGGGGGAGTGGACGTCCTGCGCGGTAGCCGGCATGGAATGCATGTGAGGAACTGGGCCGAGCAGGTAGGAGTCCTGATCGGGCTGCCCGAGGCTGGCGGCGATACGTCGAGCCTCGTCGTTGAAACGGCCACGGAAGCGCTCAAATGCTCCGATGAACTGCTCCTGGCCGCCGGACGAGCGGCGGATGTACTCCAAGGTCGTGTATCCGAGGTAGGACAGGCTGTGGCCGTTATGCCCGCGCAGGCGCAGGGGCGCGGATTTTTCCTCCACGTCCATCGCATATTCCCGCCACCGCGTCAGGGCGGCTTCAGACATCTCGCTATAGGAGGACACCCACTGCTCGAACCATCGCGCCAGGTTGCCGAAGGCGTGGAAGCTGAACAAGTCGGTGGAGGTAGGGGTGACGAAGGCATCGCACCCGAGAAGCACGGTGCGGTTAAAGGGGCCCAGGCTGGGGCCGACGTCGAAGAACACAACGTCGTAGCGGTTCTGTTCCTCCATGGCAGTGACCAATTGCCCCACCCAGTGAACACGCCGGAAATCGGCGGTATTACGCCCGAGGGCATTCTGCCAGGCGGCGCTCATGTCGTCTTCGATCTGGGACAGGTTGGGATGACCGGGGAGCAGGTCGACGCCGAAGCGTTCGGCACGCAGCACCGGAACCCGAGCATCGATGGACGTCTCGCCTTCGCGCAGCGGGATGAAGGTGCCGAAGATAGTCTTGACCAGGGATTCCGGGACGTGTCCGCGGCCGTCAAGGTCGGGTCCGTACAGTTTCTCTGTCTGCTCGTCGGACAGCATGAGCTGCGTGGCGTTACATTGCGGGTCGCAGTCGATATAGAGCACTCGTTTGCCGCGCCGGGCAAACTCGTGGGCGACGTTGGTCGATAGGGTGGTCTTTCCCACCCCGCCTTTGTTGTTGAAGAAGCTCAGTGTTTTGATGCTCATCATCGCCGCCCGTGGGATCGGTTTTCTCTTAGTTATCGACTAGGAATTATACAACCATGGCTCAGCACCGCACCCTCTTTGACGTGGGGGATTCACGGTGCTGAGCGGGCCGTTAGTGCTTCAGCTCAATGGCCGAGTAGTCCACGGGGGCGATGACCTTCGGCCGCCCGGTAGCGAAGTACAAGACCGTCATGACGGCCAGGAAGCCGACGCCGACGGCGAGAGCCACGTGGTACTCCTCCAGCCAGACCATGATCGCGAAGGTGAAGCCAATGAAGGCGATGGCGAAGTACTGACCGAAGGGGTAGAAGGGCACTGGGAACTTCAGCGACGCCACCTCCTCGGCGGACATCTGGCGCCGCGAGGCAACCTGGGCAAGGAGGATCATCAACCACACATACACAGTGGCGAAGGTGGCCAGCGCGGCGACGATCTCGAAGACGCGCTCGGGCAGCACGGCATTGAGGATCACGCCAGCGATGAGGACGACGAGCATGATGACCGTCGTCATAATCGGCACTCCAGACGAGGAGACGCGGCCCATGATCTTCGGCGCCAGGTTTTCCTTGGCGAGACCGGTCAGTACGCGGCCAGCGCCGAACAGGTCCGCGTTGATGGCGGACAGCGCGGCGGTGATGACCACGAGGTTGAGCAGTGCCGCGGCCCAGCTCACACCGAGGGTCTCAAAGATCTGGACGAAAGGCGACGCCTCGCCGGTAATCGCGGACCACGGGTTAAGCATGAGAATGACGAGGATGGCGAGCACGTAAAACAGCAAGATACGCACGGGCACGGTGTTGACGGCCTGCGGAACGGAACGGTCCGGGTCGTCGGCCTCAGTGCCGGCCACGCCGATGATCTCGGTTCCGCCGAATGCGAAGAGAACGAGGATGAAGGATGCCACCATTCCCTCGATGCCGTTGGGGAAGAAGCCGCCGTCGTTGATGAGGTTGCCCGGGCCCGTCGGGGTGCCCTCGGTGGACAGCCCGAATGCCAACACAGCAGCACCGCCGACGATCATCGCCACCACCGCGGTGACCTTGATGATCGTGAAGACAAATTCCAGCTCGCCGAACCATCGGACGCTAGCCAGGTTGGCTGCACCCACAATGCACAACGTCGCCGCCACCCAGATCCACTGCGGGGCGTCGGGGAACCAAAAGCCCATGTAGATAGCGATGGCGGTGAGGTCTGCGATGCAGACGATGAGCATCTCGAAAGCGAACATCCAGCCGGTAATGTAGCCACCCCAGCCACCGAGGTGGGCGCGGGTGTACACAGCGAAGGAGCCGCGAACCGGGTGGTGCACACTCATCTCGCCGAGCGCACGGAGCATGAAGTACACGACGGCGCCGCCGAAGAGGTAGACCAGCAGGACCGACGGACCAGCGGCCTGAATGGCGCCCGCCGAACCGTAGAACAGGCCAGTGCCGATGGCGGAGCCGAGGGCGATGAAGTGGATGTGGCGGTGCTTCAGCCCGGCGGTGCGGGGGCGTTCAGGAGCCGCGCTAGCAGTGTGAGACATGAGAAGACGACGTCTTTCTACGAAGGTTTATGTCAGGCACCTTAGTGTAGGCGGTTAGATGCCTGGGCGAAAGTAGGAAATGAGATGAAGGTGCGCCCTATGGGATGTGCGGTGGCAGGCTGAAGGGTCAGCGGGTAAAGCGGAAGGAATAGGCAAAAGGGGGCGACTCAGCGTAGGCTAGTCGGGCAATGAGCATGACCGATGAAAACGCCACCGGCGGCGTCAACGAGCCGGAGACCATCACGTCGGAATCTCAGAACAACCCGCAAGGTGACGCAGCACAGGCTGCGCCCGCGGTCGAGGCCCCTGAGGCCATCGACGGCGTAGGCCAGAGCACCGGGGACGCGGAATCTTCTGAGGCAACCGGCTCCGCCGCGGAATCCACTGAGAATGTGGCGCCGGCGGACAACGCAGAACACACTGAGACCTCGGAAGAAAGCGTCGACGCAGAAGACGCAGCCGACCCCGAAAACGAAGAGGAGGACAAGCCCGGCTTCGACGCGCTCGGTCTGAGCGACGACGTCCTCCGCGCCGTCAAGAAGGTGGGATACGAGACCCCGTCGCCGATCCAGGCGGAGACCATCCCGGTCCTGATGGAGGGTCGAGACGTCGTCGGCCTGGCCCAGACCGGTACTGGTAAAACAGCCGCCTTCGCGTTGCCGATCCTCGCGCGTATCGACGTCGCGGACCGCTCCCCCCAAGCCCTCGTGCTGGCGCCGACGCGCGAGCTGGCGCTCCAGGTTGCCGACTCCTTCCAGTCCTTCTCTGATTACCTTGGTGACATCCACGTCCTGCCGATCTACGGCGGACAGGCCTACGGCATTCAGCTTTCGGGCTTGCGTCGCGGCGCCCACATCATCGTCGGCACCCCGGGTCGTGTCATCGACCACCTGGATAAGGGTTCGCTAGACATCTCCAACCTCCGTTTCCTCGTTCTTGACGAGGCCGATGAGATGCTCAACATGGGCTTCCAGGAGGACGTCGAACGCATCCTGGAGGACACCCCGGCTGAGAAGCAGGTTGCGCTGTTCTCCGCGACGATGCCCAACGGCATCCGTCGGATCTCCCGGCAGTACCTCGACGATCCCGTTGAGGTCACTGTCAAGGCGGAAACCCGCACCAACACCAACATCACCCAGCGCTACCTCTTCACCGCGCATCGCAACAAGCTCGACGCCATCACCCGGATCCTCGAAGTCACCGAGTTTGAGGCCATGATCGTCTTCGTCCGTACGAAGCACGAGACCGAGGAGATCGCCGAGAAGCTGCGCGCCCGCGGGTTCTCCGCGGCCGCCATTAACGGCGACATCGCGCAGCAGCAGCGCGAGCGCACCGTGGACCAGCTCAAGGACGGCCGCCTGGACATCCTGGTGGCCACCGACGTCGCCGCGCGCGGCCTGGACGTCGAACGCATCAGCCATGTGTTGAACTACGACATCCCGCACGACACCGAGAGCTACGTCCACCGTATCGGCCGCACCGGCCGTGCCGGCCGCTCTGGTGAGGCGATCCTCTTCGTCACCCCGCGCGAGCGTCGGATGCTGCGTTCCATCGAACGCGTGACGAATGCCACCATCGAGGAGATGGAGCTGCCCACGGTCGACGAGGTCAACGAATCCCGCAAGGAGAAGTTCTCCGACCAGATCACCGAGGCCCTGGAGTCCGACCAGCTCGACGTCTTCCGTTCCCTGGTTAAGCGCTACTCGGAGGATAAGGACGTGCCCATGGTGGACGTCGCCGCCGCGCTCGCAGCCCAGGCCCAGTCTGGTGACTTCCTCATGAAGGAGCCGCCGCCCGAGAAGCGTGGCCGCGGCCGTGACCGTTTCGATCGTGACGAGCGTCGCGGTCGGGGTCGCTTCGATGACGACGATCGCCGCGGCCGGGGCCGCAGCGAGCGCCGTTCGGACGACGACTTCGATACCTACCGCCTGGCAGTCGGCAAGCGTCAGCACGTCGGTCCGGCGGCCGTGGTTGGTGCCTTGGCCAACGAAGGTGGTCTGAGCCGCCACGACATCGGTCGCATCTCCATCGCTGTCGATCACACCCTCGTCGGACTGCCGAAGAACCTCGACCGGTCCGTGCTGGACCGCCTACAGGACACCCGCATTTCCGGTGTGAAGATCGACATCGAGCGCGATCATTCCGGCCACGGAGGCTTCGGCGGTGATCGCCGCGGCGGCCGTGGCGATCGTCGTGGTGGTTGGCGGGATCGTGATGATCGTGGTGATCGTCGCGGTGGCCGTGATGACCGTCGTGGTGGTTGGCGGGATCGTGATGATCGTGGTGATCGTCGCGGTGGCCGTGATGACCGTCGTGGCGGCTGGCGGGATCGTGATGATCGTGGTGATCGTCGCGGTGGCCGTGGCGATCGTCGTGGCGGCTGGCGCGACTAAGCAACGCCGGGCACGAACGCTTAAGGCCCCGGGATCGGATGTTACGTCCGCCCCGGGGCCTTTCCCGTGTGCGCACCCGTAGCCGAGGGTGCGAGATGTGGATTTAGAGGTACATCAGCACCAGGACAACGACCCACAGCAGGTTGAAGATCCCGGCAAACATGGCCTGCTGGCCCTTTTCCTTGACGTAGTTGACCGGGGCGACGTCGAGCTGCTCAGCTACGCCCGGCCCCTGTCGATCCGCACTCAGCGCCTCGACCGTCTTCGCCTGACGCGGGATGATGAGCAGGAAGAGCACGCCCCAGGCGGCGGCGGAGACGACCAACGCCACATGGAAGTGCCACTGGCTCTTATACGTCGGCCAGTCGGTGAAGAGCATCGTTGCCCCGATCAGCGGGACCACCGCGGAGAGGTAGCCGTAGAGCTTGGTGATTCCGTGCAGCAGGCTGGTGATGGCGTCGGCGCGGTCGTCACCCTTGGAGGCTTGGAGCGCGTTCTTGCCGAAGAGGGACGAGCTCACCATGACGGGGCCGAGGAAAATCACGGCGGTAGCTACGTGCAGGATGGTCAAGAGTGTGGTCATCGGTGTCTTCACTTTCGTCGTGCTGGTCACACATCGGTGGTCTTACGGGTGAATACCCTATCGAAGAACTCCGAAGACAGGGGTGTTGAGGCTCGGCTGCCGCGACGCCACCCACCCACACGCCACCAGTCATCAGGGCATTGGCGCAGCATGGCGCGGGCATCACTGCTCGGCAAGGCCAGCTGGTAGGCGTCGACGACGGCTCCCACCCGGCGGGCGTACCAGCATCGATTCCGGCGTGCCGATGGTAGCCAGCTTGCGGGCAGCTGATCGGACTTATCCTGATTGGCCTCGGCAGAAGTGACGACGAGGTTGAGCGGGTCGTTGGCGAAACGACGGCGGGTCTGCGCATCCCACTGCCACGCACCCAGATCCCAGGCGGCAGCGAGAGGAACGATGTGGTCGATCTCGGTGTCATCCGCCAGCATGAGACGGCCCGTGTACGGGTCGACGGCCTGACCGAACGAGCGGCATCCGTCGTGGTGATATACGGCCGTCATCGCCAGCTCACGAGTGGAACAGGGCCCGACCCTGGCCCAACCCCCGAAGGCGTCCCGGTCGTAGCCTGGCTGATTGGGGCGGGAGGCAAGCCTGGCGGTATCAGCAAGCGAGTAAGACACTCGTGGCAGGTTGGGACTGACGCGCGGGAACAACCAGGGAAGGCCCCAGGAGAGGGAGTAGGCGAGCGTCGCCGCCGCGAGCAGGCCTACATATATACGGAATAGTCGTCGCCTCATGTCTCTTTGAGACGCCATCACCCCGCAGTCTGGTTCCCTCTTGGGAAGGTTTCGGCCGCGGGGATGGATAAGAACTAGAGCTGGCGGGCGGCGTCGAACTCCTCGGTGACCGACGCCGACGGTGCCGGCGTCAGCAGGGAAACCACGACGATGAGCAGAACCGCGACCGCCACGCCCGGCACCATCTCGTACATCACTGAGCTGAGTCCGGCTACCGACCAGGCGACGGCCGTCACCGCGCCGCCGACCATGCCGGCGAGGGCGCCAGCGGTGGTGAGACGGCGCCAATACAAGGAGATGACCACCAGGGGACCAAACGCGGAACCGAATCCGGCCCAGGCGAAGGCAACAAGGCCGAGGATCGAGTCATTGGGATGTACCGACAGGGCGAGGGCCACGATTGCCACCAGGACAACTGCGGCCCGAGAAAGCGTCATGAGTGAGGCGTCGGATGGCTTCTTCTTCGTTAGAAGCCGGTAGAGGTCTTCCACGAGGGAGGAGGACACGACCAGCAGCTGGGAGGACATCGTCGACATAATTGCTGCGAGCACGGCAGTGAGGATGAGCCCGGCGATGAGCGGGTGGAACAGAATCCGGGCCATGTCTAAGAAGATCGTCTCGAAGTTCTCCTGGTCCGTCACCGAGATGGCGTCGTTTTGCGCGAAGAATGCCGTCGCGGCCATGGCGACGAAGACCGCGCCCAACATCGACAGCGCCATCCACGAGATACCCCACAGGCGGCCGCGGCGAGCGTCGCCGGGGGAACGCAGGGCGAAAAAACGAATAAGGACGTGTGGCTGACCGAAATAGCCGAGGCCCCAGGCAAGGTTGCCGATGATGACGGCCGCGGACACTCCGGCGAACATGTTGAAGTACGTGGGGTTTCCCTCCGGGTGCGGGCCGTACGGGTGCGTCGTCGCCCAGGTGACAAGATCCGCTGGAGAGTCCAAGGCGGCAATCGCCATGAGTGGAACCACGACGAGTGCAGAAAACATGAGCAAGCCCTGCACAACGTCCGTGTAGGACACCGCGAGGAAGCCGCCGAAGAATGTGTACGCGATGGTGACGGCGGCGACGATGAGCATGCCGGTGAGGTAGCTACCGTCGAAGGTGGCCTCGAAGTACCTGCCGCCGGCAACCATGCCGGAGGCCACGTAGAAGACGAAGAAGAAAATGATGATGAGCGACGCCGTGATCCGCAATAGGTGGCTACGGTCCTGGAGGCGGTTCTCGAAGAAGCTAGGCATCGTGATTGAATTGCCGGCCACCTCGGAGTAGGCACGTAGCCGCGGGGCCACCCAGGTCCAGTTGGCCCAGGCGCCAGCGGTCAAACCGATGGCGATCCAGGCCTCCGACAGCCCGGTGACAAAGAGCGCTCCAGGAAGGCCCATGAGCAACCACCCCGACATGTCCGAGGCGCCGGCTGAGAGGGCGGCGACGAAGGGCGGTAAGCCCCGGCCCGCGATGGTGTAATCCGAGTAGGCCCGCGTCTTCGAGTACCCCCAGAGCCCGATGCCAAGCATGGCGGCGAGGTAGAGGACGATCGCGGCGATAAACCAGGCCGATTCCTGCATGAAGCCTCCTTAAAGTGAAGTCCTACTATCGTAGTTCACCGCCTGTCCGGCGCCCACGGGGGCAGGGGAAACGTTGGATTTATCGCCATTGTCGGGCATAGGCGTTGCCATGAGCGCAGACAATGGTACAAATGTTCGTATGGCCTCGCATCTACTCCACGGACTCTGGTTAGCAGACCTAGGTCTCTGCCTGTGGGTAGAGCAGGTCGACGGTCACCGCATCGTCCTGCCCTCCGCGGTCCCGGACGGAACTTTCCCCCCGGCCGTGGAAGGCCTGCTCCGGGATTCCATGTTCCGGCACCGAACGAGCGTCAAACTGCAGACCCCCAAGGGCCGCGATGTAGAGCTGGCATTGCCGGTGGCCGCAATTGCCCCGGAACGCGCCATTGAATGGCTAGGGCTATTGGCTTACCTCGACGGGGAGCATCCAGCCGCTACTCGGGAACAACGGAACTCCCTCGCTCCCGATCTGCGGTGGCTGATCCGCATGTATGTGGGGATGAAGATTTTCGCCCAGGCAGGACGGGTGACCATCCGACTGCACTACGCGGACCGAGCATGGTATCCCCAGTGGCAGTTGGCGACCGGTATGGGTGAACGCGGCTGGGTAGCCGAGATGATCAATGCCGCGCCGGGAATCCTCACCGCGAATAACCACAGTTTGGCGGAAGACCTCACGACTGACCTGGTTCACTGGGTCACGAACTCGTTGCTGACTGATCTTCACTCGGCCCCCCGCCCCTACCCGTGGCACGACTTCGCCGAGGCCCTCATGACGAGTTCCGCCTTGCGCCGCGGCGGGCCCGGGCTCTTGCGTGCGATCAACGACTGGAGGGCATCGGTCGCCGCGGTGGATGTGCAGCTGCTCTTCGTCGTCGAACAGCCGCCGGCCGATAACGAGGAGATGACCGATCCCGCCGATGCCACCTGGCCGGTCCGAGCCCTCGTGCGTTCCGGCACGGGTTCGCCGCAGCCGATCCATCTTTCCGAGCTCGACGCCGCCTCGAAGGACACCCTGCGCCGCAAGTACATGACCGCCACTGCGGTGACCAGCCTCGTCGACTATTTGAGCCATCCCATGGACGAGTCCAGCTACGAGCGCCGAGGCCATCAGTTTGAAGGTGATTGGGACACCTACCTTTCCACGGACGACGTCGTGACGTTCATCTCCAAAGACGCCGAGAAGCTGCGCGAGCTGGGATTCATCGTCATGCTGCCCAAGGCCTGGAGTGTCGCCGACACGAAGGCCTCACTGTCGACGCGGCGAGCGGTCGACGACGCCGCTGGCCCATCGCTTCTCGGCTTCGATCAGCTCATGGACTACAACTGGCGGATGTCGGTGGGCGACGTCGAGCTCACCGACGCAGAGATGGCTGAGCTCGTGGCGTCGAAGTCGGGGTTGATTCGTCTGCGTGGGCAATGGGTGCTTGCCGACGCCGCGGCCATCCGGCGCGTCAGCTCCTACATGTCCGAGCTGGAAACGCGTTCCACTAAACGGATCACCGAGGAAATCACCAACCTGCGGATGAACGCCGAACTGCTCAAGTCCCTCGGCTCCGACGAATGGGAGGAGCGCCTCGCTGAAGCAGAGCGCCTGGAGGCCGAGCTCGCAGAGAAGAACTCGGCCCTCGGCACGCTGCCGCTCAGCGAACTGCGAAGACTCGCGGTGGAATCGACGGCTGATGATCCCATCGAGTTCACCGGTACCAGCTGGCACAATGCCTTGCTCGGCGGGCCAACGACGCCAGCCCCCGAGCGCATCGCCATACCCGACACCGTCCACGCCGAGCTGCGCGAATACCAGCGACGTGGCGTCGACTGGCTGTACTGGATGGCGCGTAACAAACTGGGCGCCGTCCTCGCCGACGATATGGGCCTCGGTAAGACGCTGCAGCTGCTCGCCCTGGTGGCCGTCGAAAAGGACCGTGGCGAGCTCACGGGGCCGACGCTCGTCGTCGCCCCCACCTCCGTCGTCGGAAACTGGGCGAAAGAAGCGAGCCGGTTCGTCCCGTCGCTGCGGGTCCACGTGCACCACGGTCCCCACCGCCTCCACGGTGTGTCCCTCGCCCGAGCCATGGCCGAGGCAGATGTCGTTATTGTCTCCTATGGTGTGGTGACCCGTGATCACCGCGAACTGGGCGCGACGCTGTTTCACCGCGTCGTTCTCGACGAGGCCCAGGCGATCAAGAACTCCGGAACTAAGTCCTCACGGGCCGTCAGATCGCTGCCTTCGGGTCATCGAGTGGCCCTCACCGGCACCCCGGTGGAGAACCGGCTCAGCGAGATGCGCTCCATTCTTGACTTCGTCAACCCTGGGGTTCTCGGCTCGGCGAGTTTCTTTAGGAACCACTTCGCGAAAGCGATCGAACGCGAGGAGGACGGGGAGATGGCGGACCGGTTACGGCAGCTCATCGCGCCGTTCATTCTGCGCCGGCTCAAGACGGATACGACGATCATCGATGACCTCCCGGAAAAGAACGAGACCATACTGCGGGTAGAGATGACCCCGGAGCAGGCCGCGCTTTACCAGGCGCTCACCGATAATGTTGCCCAGGAGATCGAAGAACGCGAAGGTATGCAGCGCCGCGGCCTGGTTCTGGCCACCATCACCCGAATCAAGCAGATCTGCAACCACCCGGCGCACTTCCTGGGGGATGGGTCCCCAGTTACGATCCGTGGGCGCCACCGATCCGGGAAGGTTCGCGCGTTGATGACGCTGTTGGACAAGGCCGTCCGCACCGACCAACGCATGCTCATCTTCACTCAGTACCGCGTGTTCGGCGAGATCCTGCAGCCTTTTCTCACCGAGCGTTTAGGACACCCGGTTCCCTTCCTCCACGGCGGGACAACCAAGACCGCTCGCGACGCCATGGTGGACGAGTTTCAGCGCCCAGGCGGGCCGCGCGCCATGATTCTCTCCCTCAAAGCCGGCGGCACTGGGCTGAACCTCACCGCCGCGTCGATGGTGGTGCATATGGACCGCTGGTGGAACCCGGCCGTGGAGAACCAGGCAACCGACCGGGCCTTCCGCATCGGTCAGGGCAAGGACGTCGAAGTGTACAAGATGATCACCGTCGGCACGATGGAAGAATCCATTCAAGATATCCTCGACGGCAAGACCAAGCTTGCCGGGGCGGTTATCACTGAAGGAGAAGGGTGGATCACGGAACTCGATCCGGACCAGTTGGCGCAACTGATTAGCTACCGCGGCCGGGAGGAATAGGCTGATGTCTAAGAAACAACCCGATAGGACAGCCCGGCCGCGGGTCGGCAATGTTATTTACGCCAACTTCGGCGCGAAAACCCGGGTCCGCGACGCTTCAGAGCTGCCTCAACGGCCCGCACCAGAGCAGCATGGCCTGGCAGGATTGCGGCTCATGCAAGCGGTTCTTAGCAGAAGCGATCAAGGCCGCATCGCCCGCGGGCGCGACTACGCCGCCGCCGGGCACGTCGTGGATCTCAAGTTCCTCCCAGGGGCCATCCACGGCCGCGTAGCAGGATCTCAAAATGACCCCTTCCTCACGTCCATCATCCTGCCTTATCGTTCCAAGGAGCAGCTTGCTGAGGTCTCGGAGTTGCTGGCCTCCGCTCCGAGCGGGCTGAGCCGGGCGCGCCGGGGCATCATTAGCGACGATATTCTCAACCTGCTGCTCTGGGCCGACGCTCACGACGCCCGTTTCGGCTGTGACTGCCCGGATCCGGTCACGGCGTGCAAGCACATTGTGGCAGTGGCCGAATGCGTCGCCGCAAAGATGGACTCCGATCCTTCCATCATTTTCACCCTGCGCGGTCTGACGCTCGACGGGGTCGAAAAAGACGTGGTTGAGCGCTCCGAGGAGGTAGCCCGTGGGATGGTGGAGTCCCCGGCCGGGGACTTCTGGGCCGGTGGTCCGCTGCCTGACTTGCCTCAGCCGAAGAAGGAGTCCACCTTGTCTACCAGCGACTTAACGCTGCTGCACAAGGCTATGAGGCACGTCTCCTATACGAGTATTGACGAGCTGCGAGCCGTCTCCGATGTCGAAGATATGTTCGATCATTTGACGCGTTAGCTAGGTAAGGTGTCATGGCTCGATGCTAGGACTGTGATTATGACAGAAATAACCTTTATCCATACCTCTGACCTGCAGATGGGGATGCGGCATCGGCGGCTGGGCGAGGAGCAGGGGGTCTTTGATAACTCCCGGCTCCGGGCCATCGACAAGCTGGGCCACCTGGCCCGGGAGCAGGGCGCGGCCTTCATCGTCGTCGCCGGGGATGTATTCGACGCCAATTCTCTGGACCGGAAGGTCACCTCTAGAGTGACGGACGCTCTCTCCGCGCTAGAAGTGCCGGTCTATCTTCTCCCCGGCAACCATGATCCACTGGTAGCAGGAAACATCTTTAAGCACACCGAGCCGCTGGCTAATGTGCACGTCATCCGCGACAGCGTTCCCCAGACGGTGGCCGACGGCGTGGAACTTGTCGGCGCCCCGCTGCTAACGAAACACTCCGCCGTTGACCTGGTACGGGAGGCACTTGAGCCACTGACACCGTCGGCAACGATCCGCATCGCGGTCGGCCACGGCGCAGTGGAGGCTTTCGGCGACGCTAGCCACCCCAATCTCATCGATCTCGGGTACGTCGAAGAGCGCATCGCGGACGGCACCATCGATTACCTTGCGCTCGGCGATACGCATTCAACCCGGCAGCTCGGCGAGAGCGGGAGAACATGGTACTCCGGAGCGCCGGAGACCACGGATTTCCGGGACGATTCCACCGCAGGTGGTGGCGAGTCGGACTCCGGGAATGCTCTGGTGGTGACCCTAACCTCCGGGGTGGATGGGCGACACGCCACCGTAGTCAAGCACCGCATTGGGGAATGGACCTTTGACGCTTTAGCGGCCGAGCTTAACTCCCGAGCGGACGTTGATGCCTGGCTGTCGCGGTTACGGGCTTACCCGGCCAAGAACTACACCATGATTAAATACTCCCTCACCGGTGTGCTGAGTTTGCGCGACCGGGAGTACCTGGATGCGGAGATGGGTGCACTCGCCCCGTCCTTCGCCAGCTTCTACGAACGTGTCCGCCTGCACAATCTCCTCACCCAACCGACGCCGGAGGAACTCGATGCCCTTGCGGTCGGCGCCGTCACGCGCGCGGCGGTGACAGAGCTGGCCAGTGACGACGATCCGGTGGCCCATGACGCCCTCAACCTCATGTATCGGCTCATGAAGGAGGTCGAGCGCTAATGCGCATCCACTCGCTGACCATCGATAACTTCCGTAACATCGACCACCTTGAGATTCGTGATTTGCCCGAGCGCGGCGTGACTATCATTCATGGCGACAATGAGCAGGGCAAGTCCAGCATCCTCGAAGCCCTGAGCCTGCTCCTCACCGTGAAGCACACCTCCACGAAAAAGGAGATTAAGGCCGTCCAGCCGGTCGGGCGTGACGTGCCCGTCGGTATCTCCGCCCGGATCCACGTCGGCCCCTATGAGCTCACCATCGCAAAGCGATACGTCAACTCGAAATCGTGCGAGCTCACTGTGCATCAGCCGCGCATCGAAAACCTCTCTGGGGGACAGGCCGAGCAGCGTTTCGAGGACATCGTCTCGCAGCATCTGGACAGGGATCTGTGGGACACCTTGTTCATGCAGCAGGGGGATCAACTCGCCGCAATCGACGCTCTGGGGCTCACCGCGGTGAGCACCTTCCTGGAGGATGCTCACGGCGGCGACGGCGGAGTGTCCGAAGCCTCGGCGCTGATGGCGGCAGTCGACAATGAATATGACACCTATTTCACCAAACAGGGACGGTACAAAAAGCAGATCACGGACCTCCAGAAGGAGCTGGCGCTAAGGGAACGCCTCTTCGCGGAGGCGGCAGACGCGGAGGCCAGGCTCTCTCGGTGGGTCGCCGATCATACGCGCACAGAACGAGAGCTGCGCGATTGTGCCCGCGCTTTGCCGAAGGTAGAGGAGGAATTGCGAAAGGCGACGCTCAACCGAGAGCAGGCGGAGAAGCTCCAAGCAAGCCTCGACCGGGCTGCCTTGGCTAGTTCGACGCTCCGCCTGGACTGCGAGCGGGCCGAGCAGGCCGCGACCACCCGAACAGCGCTTCGTGATGCCTTGGCGACGGCCACCCGCGAGCTAACCCGCCTACAAGGCGAACATGCTGTGGCGACGACGGCTGCGACGGAAGAAGCAAAAAAGGTCGATGAGGCTCTCACCCAGCGGCAGGCGGCGCGATTGGCCTTACGCAACGCACAAGGCCAGCTTGACGCTGCACGGAGCCTAGAACGAACGGTGGCGGACCGTGCCCGGAAGACCGAGCTGACCGAACTGCTCGCTGAACTGGATCAACTCGACGCCCGTGTGGCTCAGGCCACCGCTGCCTTGGCCGCAGAGCCGGTGACCGCGGCTCATGTCCGCGCCGGGGAGGCAGCCGAGAACGAGGTGCGCATCGCTCGACGCATTGCGGAAAGCCGAGCCTCCCACCTGATTCTCAACGCCGCGGAACCAACCACGGTGACCGTCGACGGCGCGGAGATTTCCGTCGACGGGCCGTCGGAGATTCCCCTCAAGGACGGGACCACCCTGGTCATCGGCGACGTCACAGGGACGTATCACACCGGTGAGAGGGATAACTCCCCATTCGAGGAGGTGCGGCGAGCCGAGGAGGAGCTAGGTGAGGTGCTCGCCCGCTACGGGGTGACGGACGTCGACGAGCTGCGACAGCGTCACCGTGAGGATGAAGACGCCGCGCACGCAGCCGAGCAGCTACGAGAGCAACGTCGGAACCTGCTGGCCGGTCATCATCCAGCAGATCTTCGTGCCGAGCTCCAGGCGCTTTCGAGCAGGTTGGCTCAGCAGGAGGATGACGCCGACGCGCCGGAAACTGTCGATGCATCGACGGCGGCCGCCGCCGTCGTCACCGCGGAGGCAGCCCTCAAACTCGCGCAGGAAGCTGAGGAACTGGCCGATAGCCGCGTTGCGGGGCTAAGCGAACGTCCCTGCCGCGATGCCTTAACGAAGCTCGATATTCTGCTTGAACAGGCGAGTGCGACCCGGGAAAGCGTGGCCGGTGAGTTGACTGCCGCGGAGGAAGAAACGACATCCGAAGAGCTGACTCAGGCGGCTGACGCGGCACGGACGAAAGTGACTGAGGCCGAAGCTGCCGAGGCGCAGGCCCGCCAGCTGCTCGACGAGGCGCAGATCGATGCCAAGCGAGCCGCCGAGGAGGCAGCCGCCGCCAAGCTCCATTCCTTAACTCAGCGAAAGCACAATGCAGCCGTAGAGAAGAGCCGCTTGGAAGGGTCGATCGAGCTGGCGGCCGGAACGGCGGAGCGACTCGCCGACGCCGAGGCTCAGAAGGCCAATGCGCAGGAGGCACTAGACCGGGAGATTCACAAGGCGAAGGTCGCCCAGCGGTTGAAGGAGACCCTTCAGCGCTACCACAACGAGGCACGGGACGCCTACGAGCGGCCCTTCGCGGAGGCGTTGGCCGGATACGCCCGCGCTGTCTTCGGGCCGTCCGTGTCCTTCGACTTCGACAACAAGCTCGGCGTCCAGCGCCGCATTGTAGGTGACCAGGCCATCGATATCGACAGCCTTTCCAGAGGGGCGAAGGAACAGCTCGCCCTCATGACCCGCTTCGCGATTGCAGATATGGTGAGCGCGTCGGAGGACGGTCAGCCCATGCCCGTCATCATCGATGACGCACTGGGGTCGACGGACCCCGAGCGACTGGACGTGATGGCCCAGCTGTTCAAGAAAGTGGGGCAGCGCTCGCAGGTGATTGTCCTGACGTGTTTTCGGCAACGCTACGATGCCATCGTGCCGGCCGCTGACTATTCGATGTCGGCTCTCAAGAGCACCGACTAACCTGCGGCACAACGACGCCCACCGTCGGTGACCCGTTGAACGGATGACCTGCGGTGGGCGTCGTAACAGTGAGAAGGCCGGCGGTTGTCGTCGGCCAAGGGACTTACGCCTTGATGGCGGAGCCTTCGATCTCGATGGTGATGTTCTCGGAGACGAGGACGCCACCGGAGTTCAGCGGGGCCTGGAAATCAACGCCGAAGTCCTTGCGGTTGATCTTCGTGGTGGCCTCGAAACCGACGCGGGTGTTGCCCCAGGGGTCAACCTCGGAGCCGGCGACCTCCACGTCGAGGGTGACCGGCTTGGTGGTCTCCTTGATGGTGAGGTTGCCCTCGACCTTGCCGGCGACCAGATCGACGTTGGTGGCCTCGAAGGTCATCTCCGGGTACTTTTCAACGTCGAAGAAGTCCTCACCCTTCACGTGGCCGTCGCGGTCAGCGTTACGGGTGTTGATGGAATCCGTCTTGATAACAACCTTGATGGTGGAGTCGTTATCGGCGATGGTGACGTCGGCGGTCCACTCGTCGAAGGAGCCGCGGACCTTGGTGATCATCGCGTGGCGGGCAATGAAGCCAACGGTGGTGTGGGTCGGGTCCAGGGTGTAGGTGCCGTTGAAGTCGGTCATGGAAGTCTCCTCAGATAGTTGCTGTCGATTACCAATTAAGGGTTTGCCTAGCAATGACGGGGAGGCGCTGCGGCCTTCGTTGTTGCTGGTACCCATGGTACACGGTTCTGTAGACGTGTCAACTAATCTGGCTGATTTAATTTCAGTGATGCCGAAAGTCCAGCGTGTGGGGTTATTTCACTCCGGTCAGGATTGGGTTTTTCAGTCCGGTGTCGCTAGGATCCTCGTTGTGACTAGTGAACCTCGATGGCTGAACGACGAAGAGCAGAGCCTCTGGCGCCTCATGCTGGCTGCCTCCCGGAAGGTTGATCGGGTTATGGATGACACGCTGCAGGCTGGGAGTGAACTCTCCACCTCTGAATTCTCCGTGCTCGTATGCCTCTCCGAGGCCGGTGACTGCCAGCTCAGGCTGCGTGATCTCTGCGTCAAGCTCGACTGGGACCGTTCCCGCACCTCCCACCAGATCACGCGTATGGAGCGTCGCGGCCTGGTCCTGAAGCGTAAGAGTGAGGGCGACGCCCGGGGCGTCGTCGTCACCCTGACTGATGACGGCATGCGCCGACTCAAGGCGGCGGCTCCCGAACATGTGGAGTCGGTTCGTCGAGTGGCGTTTGACCACATGACCGAAGAGCAAGCGCGCGTCATGCGCAGCTACTGCGAGGCCGTCTTGGCGGTGAGTAACGTCCCCGGTGCCGAAGGGTTCGCCGGCCGTCTGTGCTCCGACGTTCCGTTGGACTAGGGGGAACTCCGGCCGCGCGACTACTCGTGTATTCCTCCGATGTGGTGGAGGAGGGTGTGCGCCTCCGAGTTGGCTACGGAGTAGAACGTTTGCCTGCCGTCGCGTTCCGCAGTGAGGATACCGCTCTGCTGCATGAGCTTGAGTGCGGCGGAGGTGGTGGCGGTGCGTAACCCGGTGAGTTCTGCCAGTTCGGATACGCTAGCGCTCCCCGGGCCCAGATAATGCATGGTCAGCAGGAGGCGTAGCCGGGTGGGATCGCCCAACACCTTAAAGAGGGGGGACCACGTATCTGCGAGCGCAAGCAGATTTTCGGGAACCGATCGACTCATAATCATTCAGTGTAATAGTTCCACCTAGCGCCCAGGATATGGGCAATAAAAAAGTGTCCCCGACAGGATTCGAACCTGCGACCCCTGGTACCGGAAACCAGTGCTCTAATCCTCTGAGCTACGGAGACATTGTGACTAAGTCACAAGAGGGAAGTGTAACACCTTCAACCCGGATGCCCAATTCCCCACGTCGGCCGCCTACTCGACGGCCACCACCAGCGGATCAACCCCCGGGAGGCGGTCGACGGTGACTTCTTCGCCGCGAAGATAGCGCACCACCACGTCGTCCACCGCGGCGTTGTGCAAGCCCACGTGACCGTGACCCGGGCCGTCGACGGTCACAACGTGAGCCCCCATGGCCTCGGCGAGCTCCTCGTGGCGAGAGTACAACGTCTGAGGATCACGGGTACCCGAGATCTGCAGGGGACGATCCGTGAGGCGGGACCCATCAAGCGTCGGGAGAGCTGCGACCGGCTCGATGCCGGCGCACAGGGAGCCCGAACCGTACCCCAGGTGAATGATGTCCCGGGGGTCTACCGTATAGCGGGTGGCCCACTGCAAAGCGGGGATGAGCAGCGGGTTACCGCCTGAGACGTTTTCGTTGCACACCACCATCTGCTGCATTCCGGACGCGTTCACCTGCGCCTTGATGATCTCCTTCAGCTGTTCCTCGGTCGGAGCCCCGGCCTCCTCCGGCGACTGCGGGTCGGCTATCTGCTTCGCGAAGCCGTCCCACAGCTCGGGACGTGGCAGAACCAACCAGAGCAGCTGATACGTGGGGGAGGTGAGGTGGCCCGGCTGGCCCTCACTGAGCCCCGCCGAAAGCCGGTCGATCACCGTCGTGATGTGAGCACGCAGGGTCGCCGTCTCGGTGGCGATATCGGCCGCGGAAGACCCCGCAATCTCGGGCCCCGAGGAGCCAAAGACCTCCGCGATGTCTTCGTCGGTGGCCGGCGGCGGTGTCGTCGACGGGTGGATGCCGGACTCCTGCGCGACCACGTCCGACCAGCGTTGGAAGGCCGCGAGCGGGGTTGTGCCCAGGCCGTAGCGGTCATCGTTATCGGCAAAGAAGGCGAACATGTCCTCGATTGCGTAGGCGTAGCCTCGACGCTGTTCGACGAAGAGCTGGCTCCAGGCCGTCGACGGCGCCATCGCCGAATCGAGAACTACCCGGCCGGTGTGCTCCGGGTAGCGAGAGGCATAGACGCTGGCGAGGTAGGTGCCGTAGGACAGGCCAAGTAGGGAGATCGTGTCTTCTCCCAAAGCGCGACGCACGGACTCCCAGTCATCGGCGGTCTGCGACGTGGTGAGCACGTCCGTCAGGCCCGGATGCTGATGATCGCACGTAGCTTTCGCCAATGCCCCGTCGCCGCGGGCGGCAATGGCCTCAGCATCCGCGGGCGGGACGGTGCAATCGACCGGTGTGGACCCAGCCAGCCCGCGAGGTTGGACGGCAATGAGATCCCACTCCGCCCGCAGCTCTGCAGGGAAGTGGAAGGTGGAATCGTTACCGAAGAATGAGTAGGCGTCGCCGCCGGGTCCACCCGGGTTGCCGAAAAGAGCGCCCCGTCGTTGCGCCGGATCGCTCGCCGGCACCCGGAGGAACCCCACCGAAATCTTCTCCCCGTCGGGCCGGGCGTGATCGAGCGGCACCTCGACGCGCCCGCACTCGGCGGTGGGCTCAGTGACCTGAGGCGGGCACTCCTCCCAAACGACGCTCGTGGGCGCCGGTTCGGCCACCGCGGGGGTGACCATGATGCCCGCGCTGGTGACTGCGGCCATCAGGAAACCTGCTGCGCGTGGGCGGGAGGCGGGGGTAACCATAGAGAGTCCTTTCATAAAAATGCGGCGCTGCCAACACTTGGGAGCAAGGTTAGCAGCGCCGCTGTAGCGGGATCGGGAATCTACCCACGGACCACCACGACGATGAGGTCGCGGGGACCGTGAACGCCCTCCACGCGGGAGAGCTCGATGTCGGACGTGGCGGAAGGACCGGAAATCATGGTGGTCGGGTGTGCCGGGGACATCCGAGCGATCATCTCGGGCACGCGATGGACCACGGTGTCCTCCCGGACGATGCACACGTGACGGTCGGGGACGAGCGACAGAGCGCGCCGCCCGCACAGGGGGCCAGACTCAAGCACAATAGTGCCGGTCTCAGCGCAGGAGACCAGGGAGTCGGTGACCACCGCGTCGACGGCGTCGAGCGCGCGGGGATCGGCGGCTTCGTCGTCCGGGCGTGCCTGGCCCTCGAAGTCGGCGAAGAGCTCCGCCTCGAGGCCCGGGGCATAGACGACGTCTTTTGCCTCGCGCTCGTTTAGGACGGCAACGAGGGAGGAAGCCAAGTCGGCGGCGGTGGTGACGTGGACGTCCGCCTTGTAGTCGATGAGGCGATCCACGAGCATCTCGTGCAGCTCGGCGGCGTTGAGGTCGCCGCCGCGGTGATAATCGCGGGGGATCTCGACGGAGGCGGGGGTCCCGGACAGCTTCTGCGCGTTACGGATACGCGCCAGGATTTCCTGCTTTGCGCTAGACATTGCCTTTACTTCTCCTCAGACGGTTCGGACGCGGCGGCATCGGCGGACAGCGCGTTGGTGGGCAAGCCGGTACGACGAGCGTCCTCGAGCAGCGCCTTGGCCTCGTCGGAGGCGAACCACTGCCGGAAAGACTGCTTCGGCGGAATGGCGGTGTTGCGCCCGGCGGACCAGCCACTGACCGGCGGGGGCAGCACCTCGATGGTCTTGTTGAAACCGCCCAACACCCGGCCCAGGGCCACCAAGTGGGTCACCCTGTTCCACATTCCCGGGTTCTTCCACAGCCAGGCGACGGGGCGCATCATCCAGGCCTCCGGCTTCGGAGAGAACTTCTTGACCTTCTGGTGGCGCATCTCCAGCAAGATGTCCGTGATGGGGATCTTAACGGGGCACACCTCATCGCAACGGCCACACAGGGAGGACGCGAACGGCAGGGAGGCGGTGACGTCGTGGACCGAGTCCATGCCCGCCAGCTGCGGGGTGAGGATGGCGCCAATCGGTCCCGGGTAGACGGAGCCGTAGGCGTGGCCGCCCGCACGCTCGTACACCGGGCAGGAGTTCAGGCACGCCGAGCAGCGGATGCACTTGAGCGCTTCGCGACCAACAGGGTTGGACAGAACCGCGGTGCGGCCGTTGTCCAGCAAGATGATGTGGAAGTTCTTCGGACCGTCGCCCTCAGTGACCCCGGACCAGAATGAGGTGTACGGGTTCATCCGCTCACCGGTGGAGGAACGCGGCAGCAACTGCAGGAACACTTCGAGGTCCTGCCAGGTAGGCAGGAGCTTCTCAATGCCCATGACCGTGATGAGGGTCTCGGCCATGGTGAGGTTCATGCGGCCGTTGCCCTCGGACTCGACGATGGTCACCGTGCCCGTTTCGGCGATGCCGAAGTTCGCGCCGGAGATCGCCACCTTGGCGTTCATGAACTTGTTGCGCAGGTACACGCGGGAGGCCTCGGCCAGCTCCGGCGGATTGGCCGGCAAGGTCTCGTCGGTGTGCGGCATCTTCCGAACGAAGATATCGCGGATTTCCGCGCGGTTGCGGTGGATAGCCGGGACCAGGATGTGGGAGGGGTAGTCCTCGCCTAGCTGGACGATAAGCTCCGCGAGGTCCGTCTCGATCGCGGTGATGCCGTTGGCCTCAAAGTTCTCGTTAAGCGCAATCTCCTGGGTGGCCATCGACTTAATCTTGATGACCTCTGTCTCCCCGGTGGCCTTGACCAGATCGAGAGCGATTTGGTTCGCCTCGGCGGCGTCGCGCGCCCAGTGGACGTGCCCACCGCGGGCGGTGACGGCGGCCTCGAACTGCTCCAGCAGCTCCGGCATGCGGGCGGCCACGCTGCGCTTAATGGCAGAGCCCGCCTCGCGCAGGGCCTCCCAGTCGTCGAGCTCCGAGACGACACGAGCACGCTTGGCTCGGATGGTGGTCGTTGCGTGGTTGAGGTTTCGACGCTGGGTGGCGTTATTCAATTCCTCATGCGCGGACTTGGTGAAGGAGTTCTTGTTAAAGCGCAGGTTGGAATGGGTGTGATCGGCGTGCGGCGGGAGCGTCGGGGTGCCGAGGTTGACGGGGCTCACAGGGAAACCTCCTTGGAGTACGCGGCCGAAACCGGGGACCACGGGTGCTCCTTCGTGGAGGCCAGGATCTCGGCGAGGTGGATGGCGCGGACGCCAGTCTTCTGGCGGGACAGGGCGCCGGCGATATTCATCAGGCACGAGGAGTCGCCGCCGGTGACGTACTCAACCTGGGCATCCTTAATGTGGCGAACCTTGTCCGAGACCATGGCGGACGACATCTCTGCGTTCTTGATGGCGAAGGTGCCGCCGAAGCCGCAGCATTCTTCAACATTGTCCAGGGGGACAAGATCAATGCCCTCTACCTGCTCCAGCAGCCGGAAGGGGCGGTCACCGAGCTTGAGCATGCGGCGGCCGTGGCAGGAGGAATGGTAAGTGACCTTGTGGGGGAAGAACGCACCCACGTTGGTGACACCGGCAATGTCGACGAGGAATTCGGAAATGTCATAAGACTTGGTGGCTACCTCGGCCGCGCCGCGGGCAACGGCGGGGGAGGCGTAGCGCTCGGCGACGTGGAGGTTGTGCTTGCGCACGGAGGTGATGCACGAACCGGAGGGGGCGACGATGGCGTCAATCGACGGGTCGTTGAAGGCGTCGACGTACGACGAAACGATGCCGGCCGCCTCCTTCTGATAGCCGGAGTTGGTGTGCATCTGTCCGCAGCAGGTCTGGCCCTCCGGGAAGATCACCTCGTGGCCCAAACGGGACAGGATCAACGCCGTGGCCTTCGACGCGTCCGGGAATAGTGCATCACCGATACACGTGGAGAACAACGCGACTTTCATGAAACTCCTTCATGGAGAGAACTGGTCTTGTTGGAAATCATACCTGTGGTCTAATGGGGGGAAACACGACGTCACGCCCTATTTTTAGGAACAAAAATGTTTCCTAAATGGGGTGCTGGTGGGGCGGGGAATCACGCTCTCCCGCCCCACCAGGGGCCACCCCCGAGGCGGGGGATTGCCAGAAAGTATGAGCCCGGCTGACAGCTGGCTTAGAATGCCCGACGTAAGGGCGCCCGCCCTCCGCCACCACCTCGGGTGTGAAAGGAACTTCGTGGACAACCACACATTCTTCGCTGCGACGGACGCCGTCGCCGGCTCCGTGGCGCTCAGCGCCCTCGCCGGCATCGTTCCCCTCGCCGCTTTCTTCGTTTTTCTTATGGGCTTCAAGCTCAAGGCGCACACGTCGGCCCTGCTCTCGGTCGTCGTTGCCCTCATCGTTGCCATTGCTGCGTTCGGCATGCCCGTCGGCCTGTCCCTGCTGTCCTTGACCCAGGGCGTCGCCTTCGGCCTGTTCCCCATCGTCTTCATCATCTGGATGGCCGTCTGGATCTACGACCTCACCGTGAAGTCCTCCCGCTTTGAGGACATGCGCGTCATCTTCTCCAAGATCGGCCGCGGCGACAAGCGCGTCCAAGCCATGCTCATCGGTTTCGCCTTCGGCGGCCTCCTCGAGGCCCTCGCCGGATTCGGCGCGCCCATCGCCATCGTCATCTCCATGCTGGTGGCCATCGGCATCGAGCCGCTCAAGGCCGTCATCGTGACTTTCGTCGCCAACGCTGCCCCGGTCGCCTTCGGCGCCATGGCCATCCCCGTGACCACCGCCGGCGGGCTTACCAGCCTGGACCCGACCGTCGTCGCCGCCATGGCCGGCCGCCAGCTCTCCGTCATGGCCTTCGTGGTCCCCTTCGTTCTCTGCCTCATCATGGACGGCGTCCGCGGCATCAAACAGTGCTGGCCGATGGCTATCGTCCTGGGCACCACTTTCGGTGGCGGGCAGTTCCTTGCCTCCAACTTCTTCGCCTACGAGCTCACCGACGTCGTCGCCTGCCTCATCTCGCTGATCTGCGGCATCGGTTTCCTCACCGTGTGGGGTCCGAAGACGCCGGCCGAGCAGGCCTCCGCCATCGACGCGGACTCGCTCACCCTGTCCGGCAGGGACGCCTCCCTCGCCCTGTTCCCCTACATCCTCATCGTCGTGGTCTTCGCTATCACGAAGCTGTGGCGTATCGGGGTGGACATCCCCGCAGCGCTGTCCTCCACGGACCTCAAGATCCAGTGGCCTGGACTGTACGGGAAGCTCGTCAACGAGCAGGGCGAACCCATCACCAGCACCATCTTCAACTTCAACTGGCTGTCCAACCCCGGCACCATTTTGTTCTTCTGCGGCGTGATCACCGTGATCGTCTACGTCGCAATGTCCACCAAGGACCGCCCCTTGAGCGCTGGCGCCGGCTTCGCAGAGCTGTTCATCGGCCTCAACCGCATGAAGCTGTCCTACCTCACGATCGCCGCCGTCATGGGCCTGGCCTACGTCATGAACTTCTCCGGCCAGACCGCCGCCATCGGCGCCCTGCTGGCGGGCACCGGCGCCATCTTCCCGCTGTTGTCTCCGATGCTCGGCTGGCTGGGCACCGCCGTCACCGGCTCCGCCACCAGCTCCAACGCCCTCTTCGCCCAGATGCAATCCCAGACTGCGCAGGCCATCGGCGTGGAACAGCACCTGCTCGTTGCGGCGAACTCCGCCGGCGCCGTCGCGGGCAAGATGGTCTGCCCCCAGACCGTTGCCCTCGCTGCGGCCAGTGCGAAGCTCGACGGCGGCGAGGCCAAGATCACCGCCGAAGCCTTCAAGTACTCCGTGGGCCTGCTGGCGCTCATGTGCCTGTTGGTGTTCCTCCAGTCCACCTCCGTCCTCGGTTGGATGGTCGTCTAAGAAAACCGCCAGCCCGCTAGGGCCACCTCTGCGAGGTCAGCACGGCATCAGGTCGCTAGAATCTGTGAGCTATGACGCCAGCTGACCTCGCTTCGCTAATCAAGGACACCGCCGCTGCGGCGCTGACCAGCCACGACCTCGACGCCTCCGTCCTGCCCGAGGCCGTCACCGTCGAGCGCCCCCGTAACCCGGAGCACGGCGACTACGCGACGAACCTCGCCCTCCAGGTGGCCAAGAAGGCTGGCACCAACCCGCGTGAACTCGCCGGCTGGCTCGCCGAGGGACTAGCCGCCCACGCAGCCATCGACGAGTGCACCGTAGCCGGCCCTGGGTTTATCAACATCCGCCTCGGTGCCGCCGCCCAGGGCAGCATCGTCTCGACCATCCTCGCCCAGGGCGGCGGTTTCGGCGGCAGCGACCTCTACGCGGGGGAGAAGATCAACCTCGAATTCGTGTCCGCGAACCCGACCGGCCCCATCCACCTCGGTGGCACCCGATGGGCCGCGGTCGGCGACTCCCTCGGACGCGTCCTCACCGCCCTCGGTGCCGACGTCACCCGCGAGTATTACTTCAACGATCACGGCAACCAGATCAACAACTTCTCCGCCTCCCTCGTGGCGGCCGCCAAGGGTCAACCCGTGCCAGAAAATGGCTACGCCGGCGCCTACATCGACGACATCGCCGCCCGCATCCAGGAGCTGGACCACAGCGCGCTCGATGGCACCGACGAACAGGTCCAGGAGAACTTCCGCCGGCTCGGCGTGGAGATGATGTTCGCCCACATCAAGGACTCTCTCCACGAATTCGGGGTGGACTTCGACGTCTACTTCCACGAAAACTCCCTCTTCGAGTCCGGCGCCGTCGACCAGGCCGTCGCCACCCTCAAAGCCAACGGCAGCCTCTACGAGGCCGACGGTGCATGGTGGCTGCGCTCCACCGACTACGGCGACGACAAGGACCGCGTGGTCATCAAGTCCGACGGCAACGCCGCCTACATCGCCGGTGACATTGCGTACGTGGCCAACAAGTTCGACCGAGGCCACGACCTCGCCATCTACATGCTCGGGGCCGACCACCACGGCTACATCGCCCGCCTCAAGGCGGCCGCCGCCGCCCTCGGGTACAACGCCGACCAGGTTGAGGTGCTCATCGGCCAGATGGTTAACCTCCTGCGCGACGGCAAGGCCGTAAAGATGTCCAAGCGCGCCGGCACCGTGGTTACCCTCGATGACCTGGTAGAAGCCATCGGCGTCGACGCCGCCCGCTACTCTCTCGTGCGTTCTTCCGTGGACTCCTCGCTCGACATCGACCTCGGCCTGTGGGCGTCGCAGTCCTCGGATAATCCCGTGTACTACGTGCAATACGGCCACGCCCGGCTCTGCTCCATCGACCGCAAGGCCATCGACGCCGGAGTAAGCTCCGCCGACGCCGACCTGGCGCTGCTCACCACCGACCGAGAAGGCGACCTCATTCGCACCCTCGGAGACTTCCCGGCCGTGGTGCGGACCGCCGGAGAACTACGCGAACCCCACCGCATCGCCCGCTACGCCGAAGACCTTGCCGGGGTCTTCCACCGCTTCTACGACACGTGCCAGATCCTGCCCAAGGCCGGCGACGACGCCCAGCCCATCCACGCCGCCCGCCTGGCCCTCGCTCAAGCGACCCGCCAGACCCTGGCCAACGCACTGGGGCTCGTCGGCGTCACCGCCCCGGAGCGGATGTAGGCCTATGAACTGCTTCAACGAACTACCGGCCCACGTGTGGCCGCGTAACGCCCAGCGCCAGGACGACGGCGTGGTCACCATCGCCGGCGTGGCCCTGCCCCAGCTGGCTGAAGACTATGCCACGCCCGTCATGGTCATCGACGAGGACGATTTCCGCAGCCGCTGCCGTGACATGGCCCGCGCCTTCGGACGACCCGAATTCGTCCACTACGCCTCCAAGTCCCTGCTTACCCGCACCATCGCCCGCTGGGTGGACGAGGAAGGCCTCAGCCTCGATGTAGCCAGCGAATTCGAGCTCGATATCGCCCTGCGGGCCGACTTCCCGGCCGAGCGGATCACCGCTCACGGCAACAACAAGTCCGACCGTTTCCTTCGCGACTGCGTCCGTCACCAAGTCGGCCAGGTTGTCCTCGACCACCCCGACGAAATCGTCACCCTCGACTCATTGGCGCGCCGCTACAACGTCGTCCAGCCGGTGCTCGTTCGGGTGACCCCCGGCGTCGAAGCGCACACCAACGAGATGATCGCCACCGCCCACGAGGATCAAAAGTTCGGCTTCTCCGTCGCCTCGGGCGCGGCGTGGGATGCAGTGCGCGCCGCCCACAACGCCGAGAACCTCGACCTCGTCGGCCTCCACTGCCACATCGGCTCGCAAGTCTTCGACGCCGACGGCTTCAAGCTTGCCGCCGAACGCGTCCTCGCCCTGTACTCGCGACTCCACTCCGAGGCGGGAGTCACCCTGCCCAAGCTGGACCTCGGTGGCGGGTACGGTATTGCCTACGTCGACGACCAGAGCCCGCTCGACATCGACGCCCTGGCTGCGTCGCTGCTGGCAGCCGTCGACAAGACCGCAGCAGAGCTGGGCATCGAGCCGCCCATCGTGCTCGCCGAGCCCGGGCGTGCGATATCCGGCCCAGCCGCGGTAACCGTCTATACCGTCGGCGCGGTGAAGGACACCCAGGTCGGTCCGCATTCCTGGCGACGCTACGTCGCCGTCGACGGTGGGATGAGTGACAACATTCGGCCCGCGCTCTACGACGCCGAATACGACGGCCGCCTCGTCAATCGCTTCACCGAAGGCGAGGAGCTGCCGTCGCGGATTGTCGGTTCCCACTGCGAATCCGGCGACGTGCTCATCAACCACATCGACCTTCCCGATGACGTCCAGGCGGGGGACTACTTCGCCATGCCCGGCACCGGTGCCTACTGCCAGCCCATGTCGTCGAACTACAACGCCCAGCCCAAGCCGGCCATCGTCAGCGTTCGCGGGGGCCGTGCCACGCTCATGTTGCGGCGCGAAACCGTCGACGATTTCCTAGCCAGGGAAGCGTAGCTCCGTCCCGGCCGCAGCGCCCAGCCATTTATATTCAACGCCGACCACGCATGGATGACCCCTCGCTACGGGGCCGTGCTGGTCGGCGTTTAGACTATCGGACATACCGTCAGTGAGGTCCCCAAAGGGACAAGAGGAGAACCGAGAATCACTATGAGCACCAGCTTTAACCCCGGTAAAGGCGAAGGACAGCCCGTCGGCGTAGCCGTGTTGGGCATGGGTACCGTCGGCACCGACGTGATTCGCCTCATGCAGGAAAATGCCGACGCTTTCGAGGCCCGCATCGGCGGGCCGCTGGCCCTTAAGGGCGTCGCGGTGTCCGACCTCGACAAACCACGGCCCGGCGTAGACCCGGCATTGCTCACCGACGACGCCCACGCGCTCGTCGAACGTGACGACGTCGACATCGTCGTCGAAGTCATCGGCGGCATCGACTACCCGCGCGAACTGGTACTCAAAGCCTTGAAGGCCGGCAAGTCCGTCGTGACCGCCAACAAGGCCCTCGTTGCCGCCCACGCTGATGAACTCGCTGCCGCTGCCGACGAGCAAAACGTCGACCTCTACTTCGAGGCCGCCGTCGCCGCCGCCATCCCGGTCGTCGGCATGTTGCGCCGCTCCCTGGCGGGTGACCAGATCAACCGAATCTTCGGCATCGTCAACGGCACCACCAACTTCATCCTCGACGCCATGGCGACCACCGGCGCCTCCTACGAAGACGCCCTCGCCGAGGCGACCCGCCTTGGTTACGCCGAAGCCGACCCCACCGCCGATGTGGAAGGCCACGACGCCGCCTCCAAGGCCGCCATCCTCGCCTCCCTCGGCTTCCATAGCCGCGTCAAGTTCAACGACGTCCACTGCGAAGGCATCACCCAGATCAGCGCCGACGACATCACCGCCGCCGCTAAGGCTGGCTACACCATCAAGCTGCTGGCCATCTGCGAACGCCTCACCAACGAGGACGGCTCCGAGCAGGTCTCCGCCCGGGTCCACCCCACCCTCATCCCGAGCTCGCACCCGCTGGCCTCCGTGTCCAAGTCCTTCAACGCCATCTACGTTGACGCAGAAGCCGCCGGCTCCCTCATGTTCTACGGCAACGGCGCCGGCGGAGCGCCCACCGCCTCCGCGGTCCTAGGCGACCTCGTGGGGGCAGCCCGGAACAAGGTCCACGGTGGCCGCGCCCCGGGCGAGAACACCTACGCCAACCTGCCGGTTGCCGACTTCGGTGACGTCCCCACCCGCTACCACATCGACATGCAAGTCAAGGACCGGGTCGGCGTCCTGGCCGATTTGGCAACCCGTTTCGCCGACGCCGGCATCTCCCTGCGCACCGTCCGCCAGGAAGAGGTAGAGCGCCACGAACACGCCCGCCTCATTCTCGTCACCCACCAGGCTCCCGAATCCGCGCTCGCTGGCATGGTTGAGCGGCTCTCCGAGCTCGACGACGTACAGCAGGTCACCTCCGTCATCCGACTCGACGGCTAAAGGCAGGCATCCCATGGCAATCGATCTCGTCGTTGGCACCCAGACCACCGTCCGGGTGCCCGGTTCCTCGGCCAACCTCGGCCCCGGGTTCGACACCTTAGGACTCGCCCTCGGCATTTACGACACCGTCACCGTTGAGGTGACCTCCTCCGGTCTTGAAATCGAGATCTACGGTGAAGGCGCCGACGACCTCCCGCGCGACGGCTCCCACCTCGTCGTCCGCGCCATCCACGCCGGCCTCGCCGCCGCCGGAGTGCAAGCCCCCGGTCTGCGAGTGAGGTGCGAAAACACCATCCCTCAGTCGCGCGGTCTCGGGTCCTCCGCAGCTGCTGCCGCCGCCGGCGTTGTTGCCGCCAACGCCCTAGCTGGCAAGCCGCTCAACAACGACCAACTGGTGCAGCTAGCGTCCACCTTCGAAGGACACCCCGATAACGCCGCCGCCAGCGTACTCGGCGGAGCCGTGGTCTCCTGGACGGACATCCCCGTCGACGGTCACAGCCAGCCCACCTACCGTGCCGTAGGAATCGGGGTCCACCCCGACATTCGGGCGACCGCCCTCGTCCCGAACTTCCACGCCTCCACCCACGCCGTGCGCAAGGTGCTGCCGGAACAGGTGACACACCTCGACGCCCGCTTCAATGTCTCCCGCGTCGCCGTGATGACCGTCGCACTGCAACACCACCCAGAGCTCCTGCTCGAAGGCACCCGTGACCGGCTCCACCAGCCGTACCGAGCCGACGTCCTCCCCGTCACCGCGGAGTGGGTCAACCGGCTGCGTAATCGCGGCTACGCCGCCTACCTCTCCGGAGCGGGGCCGACCTGCATGGTGCTGCACACCCAGCCCATCGATGAACGAGTCCTCGACGCCGCCCGCGAAGACGGCCTCCGCGTCATCGAACTGCCCGTCGCCGGGCCGGTCGAAGCTAGCTAGGACCCAGGGCCTAGCACGACCCGGCACTCGGGGCCGTCGAGGTAAGTCTGTAGCGTCACGCTGCGTTCCGAACCGGCGATCGCCTCGATGAATCCGGCGTGCACCGAGCAGATCACCGGCGACGGGGCCGCCCCACCAGGAGTAACGAAGGGGCAGGCCCGCAACGTCACCGCATCGCCGTCGTCGGTGGCCAGCGGCGACGAGGGATCGAAGCCCATCCGGCGCAGCAGGTCCCACAGCCGCTCGGAGGAGTCCTCGGGCGCGACGTTCTGCGCCCAACGGCGACCCAGGTCCCGCGCCTGTTGCGGAGTTAATCCGGCGACCTCCGTCAGCAGGTTGACCAGGTCCACGTATTCGTTGGTGACGATGCGGCCGTCGGGCACACAGGCACGGAAGAGCAACGACGGGCGGCCACGGCCACTGATCGGGGCGGTGACGACGTCGACCGCACCTCGCTCAATCAATTCGTCGAGGTGCCCGCGGACGGTGTTGACATGCATCCCTAAAGCCTGCGCAATATCCGTCGCCTTCGACCCGCCGGGATACTCGTGCAGAGTCCGCAGTACCAGTCGCTGTTTCGGGCTGAGACGCAGCGACGTGGGAAACAGGTCAGCGGTCGGACGAGGGGGAGCCATAACAACCCTCCTTAATGGATCGAGGTCGGGTGGGGGTGCACTGCGATGGCGCGCGCCTTGGTGAAGCAGTCCACGCGGGTGCCCGGCTCCAGACCCAACTCCACGACCGCCGCCGCCGTAACGGGGACGACCAGGCGCGCGCCCGACGCCAGGCGCACCGAGGCCTTCGCCGACGTCACATCCACGGCGGAAATCGTCTCCACGGTCCCGGGCCACACGTTGCAGACCGAGCTCGGCGGCTGGACGCCGGGAGGCTGAACGGCGGTGCCCGCCGGGTCCAGGGTCACCACCACGTGGTCGCCGGGCCGGAGTCGGTGTTCGGCTGGGGAAGCCTTCCCCGTGACGCGAAGACCGCCACAGGTGGCCGTAATGATACGCCCATTGACCGCGTCGACCAAGCCCTCCAGTCGGTTCAGGCCGGTCAGAGCAGCCACAAAATCGGTGGGAGGAACCGCCAGAAGCTGCAAGGTCGCTCCCGCCGCGACGACACCGCCTGACTCCAGGACGACCAGGCGGTCCGCCATCCCGGCGACGTCGAGTCCGTCGTGGGTAACCAAGACAGTGGTGCGGTGCGCGGAGGCCGCCGACAGGACGCGGCGCCACCGGACAGCGGATTCGACGTCCACGGCCGCCAGGGGCTCGTCGAGCACCAGCACCGACGGACGCGCGGCCAAGGCCCGTACCAGCGCCACCTGGGCTGCCTGCCCGCCGGATAGTGCCAGCGTTGGGGCGTCGTGAAGTCGACCGAGCCCGGCGGCCTCGAGCAAGGCGCGAGTCCGACTCGCGTCCCCGGTGACCAAGGTGATCGCCGAGGACACCGTGCCGATCGGCGGCAACCCGGGACGCTGGGTGAGAAGGACCACGCCGCGTCGGTGCGCGGGTAGGCCGTCCACCCGCCGTCCGCCGACACTGACCTGCGTATCCGGGGCCAGCAGCCGGCCCGCCATGAGTCCCATCAGGGTGCTCTTGCCCGACCCATTAGGCCCCACAACCGCGGATATCCGCCTGGCCGGAAACTCCGTGCGAACCCCCGCCGACGTGATGACCACGTCCTCGGCGGCCACCGGACGGGTCAGCTCCGACAAGGCCTCGGCGTCCATTTCCTCAAGTGGGAGGGGCCGTGAGGGGGGTAAACGCCGCCACATAGCCGGCAGCGCCGAGACCACGAGCGTTATCGTGGCCAGCAGCAGCAGCACCGCAGACAGGGCATAGGCGACGTCCCGGTCAGACTCCCGCTCCACGTAGATCGCCAGAGCCATCGTGCGCGTCACCCCGGGCATAGACCCCGCGAAGGTGATCGTGGTACCGAACTCCCCGAGGGAGCGGGCGAAAGCGAGCCCGGCGCCGGTGGCCAGCGCGGGGGCGATCGTCGGCACCGTAATGCGGCTGGTGACCCGCCACGGGCTCATGCCGATGCTCGCCGCCGAGGCCGTCACCTCCCGGTCCACCTGCCGCAGGGCCGAGTCGACAGCCACGACGACGAAAGGCAGGGCCACGAAAACATGCGCCGCCACCACCCCGGGAAAGGCAAAAGCTATACGGATGCCGGCGGCCTCGAGCAGGCCCGACAACGCGCCCCGGTTGCCCAGCAGGGCTGATAACGCCAAGCCGCCCACCACCGGCGGCATAGCCAAGGGAAGCAATACCAGCACCCGGGCGAGCATGGCCCCGCGGCGGTAGCTGTGCAACGCCAGTGCCAGCGGTGTGCCCAACACGACCACGATCACGGAAGAACACACCGCGGCCAACAGCGTCAACCGCAACAGTTCCGTGACGTCATCGCGAACCAGGATCCGACCCAACCTGCCCCACGGCACCCGGGTTCCCAGGGCCACCAGGGGAGCAACCAGGTAGGCCAGGGCTAGCGCCGCCAACGTCGTGATCACGACGGGGGCAGGCGGCCAGGCGGGCCGCAGCTGGGACATCAGACGGCCGGGGCGAACCCGGCGTCAGTGAGCGCATCGCGCAGCTCAGCGGAGGTGAGGACCGCCAGGACTCGTTCGGCGGCCTCGGGGTGCGCCGCGTTCGTCGTCACCGCCGCCCACACCTGCGTCGGATACTCCTTGGCGCCCGGGATGTCGACGGCGTCGACCACTTCCGACAGCGCAACCGCGTCGGTGCGATAGACCAAACCCGCGTCGGCCTCGCCATTAGCCACCTTCCCGGCCACATCGGCCACCCGCGCCTCCCACGACGCCGGATTGAGCTGAACCCCGGCCTGATCGGCCAGCTGGCGGGCCAGGACGCCGCAGGGCACCGACGGGTCACACGCCACTACGGTCAGATCCGAGCGCTCCTCAAGGTCGGCGAGCCCGGCGACGCCGGCCGGATTGCCCTCGGCGACGATAATGACCATAGAGTTCGACGCCACTGACACCGGGTCGACGACGCTACCGTCGGCGACCGCCCGGTCCATCGTCGCGGTGTCGGCGGTGATGAGAAGATCAGCCGGGGCGCCCTCCCGCAGCTGGCTGACCAGCGCCCCGGAACCGTCGTTATTGAACACGAGGTCAACGCCGCCGGCGAGTTCGACGATCCGGTCGTTGAGCACCCGGGTCGACGACGCCCCGAAGACCGTCACCCCCGTTGCGTCGCCAGCACCGCCACAGCCAGTCAGAACGACGGCGGCGGCCGACAGGGCGGCCCCAGCCTTGATTGCGCGATCCACCATGAACCCCTTCGTGAGCAGTCGATAACCCCTCAGCTTACCCGGGGTATGGTCACGCCCCGCGAGACGGCGCCTCCCCGCGCGACAGCTGCTCCGTGCGAGAACGGATCGGCTCCCACGCGTCCGGCATGCGCTGCACACCCCGGGACGTGTCCCGGGACCGGTAGACCACGTAGGGCCGCGACACATAACCCACCGGGGCGGAGAAGGCGTGGACCAAACGCGTCCACGGCCACACCGCCAACAAGGTGAAACCGGCGATGACGTGCATCTTGAACGCCACCGGCACGTCGGCCATCAGCTCCGGCTGTGGGTTGAACACGAACAGCTGCCGCAGCCACGGCGAGATAGTCTCCCGATAGTCGTAGCCGTGCGCCCCGCCAAACACCTGGTGGATCACCGTGGCCGCGAAACCGGTCAGGATCGCGCCGCACAGGAACACGTACATCACCTTGTCGGAGCGTGACGTCGACAAAAACACCGAGCGCTTGACCACCCGTCGGTACAGCAACCCGATCAGGCCCAACACCGCCGCAACGCCGGCCACCGTGCCCGGAATGGTTGCCAGCAGGTGATAAGCGTGATCGTTGATGCCCACCGCCCGGGTCCACGACTTCGGAAACGCCAGCCCCATGAGGTGGCCGACGACGACGAAAAGCATGCCGTAGTGGAACAGGGGGGAGGACAGCCGCAGAAGCTTCGACTCGTAAATCTGTGAGGAATGGGTGGTCCAGCCGAATTGGTCGGTACGCCACCGCCATATGACGCCGACGAGGAACGCTGCGCTTGCCAGCCACGGAAACGCAACCCAGAGGAACAACTCGAGATTAAACATGGTGATCGCCTTTCAACATGGGTGGATACGCCGTGCGAATCGGGTCGGGCAGCGGGATACCGAGCTGCTCGACGCCCACCACCTCGGCGGGTGGACCGGCGGTGATAAGAGTGACGTAGCGGTCGACGGTCGAGGCATCAATCTCCGGGAGAACCATCGCCACCGCCCGGACGACGTGAGCGTAGGCAGAGCCCACCGCGTCGAGCGCGCTTTTCAGCACCTCCACGCCCTCTCGGTGAGCGGCCACGAGTTCAACCGCGGCCTCGTGGTGAGCGTCGTCGGCGAGCGCGAGCGCCTCCAGCACGACGCACAGGTGATCCGGCAGCTCCTCCGAGATCTCGACAATGCCTAGATCCCGCAAGCGGTCACGGAAAGCTAGGATGGCGGCACCGCGCTTGCGGGTATCACCCGCCAGATAATAGGAAAGAAACAGACAACACCGTCGACGCTGGTCGAAGGTTTCCACATAGTGGGCGGCCAACTCCCGCGCCGACAGGGCATGGGTGGCCGCGAAGAAGGCCTCGAACTCGGCCCGCACCGCCGCCGGCAGCGTGTGCAGCTGCTCCGATACCGCCTCGAAGCGCGCCGGTGCCTCCTCCGGATCCGGGTAGGCCAGCAGCAACGCCGCGGCCATCGCCGTCACCCGGCGCTGCTCGATGCTGACCTCCACCGGGGCCGTCACCTCGGCGACGGCGGCACCTAGGGGTCTCATAAGCGCTCCTGTGGGAACATCGCCTCCGGGCGTTCGCCCTGCCACGACAGCAGCGAGACCTTACCGCTAGCGGGTGCCGAGGTGCCGCACCCGGACGAACAGGCCTCCGGGGCGCCGATGCCGAGATCCGGGAAGGAATCCAGGGCCTTGTGGGGTTCCTGGTCGCCAAAAGGATCCAGGGAGGCAATACCTCGCGGGGTCTCCGGGGACGTCGTGGGGATCACGTAACGGTCGTCGTACTTCGCGATAGCCAGGAGGCGGTACAACCGAGTGATGTCCTTGCCTGTCATGCCGACGGCGGCCGCGATCTCCTCCTGCGGATCCTGGCCCAAGTGAAGGTCGCGCATGTACGACCGCATAGCAACCAGCCGGCGCAGCGAACGCTCCACCGGGGCGGTGTCACCAGCCGTAAACAGACCCGCCAGATACTCCAGGGGAATGCGCATATTCGACAGGGCAGAGAACAGAATCCGGTGATCCTCCCCGTCACCGCCAGCCGCCGTCACCTCGTCGACCACTGGAGACAACGGCGGGATGTACCACACCATCGGCAGCGTTCGGTACTCCGGATGCAGTGGCAGAGCCACCTCGAAGGTGGAGATCAGCTCGTAAATGGGGGACTGCTGGGCGGCGTCCAACCACGACGGCGGGATGCCTTGTGCCAGCGCCTCTCGCTGGACCTGGGGGTCGAAAGGATCGAGCAGAAGGCTGCGCTGCGCCTCATAGAGATCATGCTCATCAGGGGTTGCGGCGGCCTCGGCGACCCGATCCGCGTCGTAAAGCACCACCCCCAGATAGCGCAACCGGCCCACGCAGGTTTCCGAACACACCGTGGGCTGACCCACTTCCAAGCGCGGATAACACAGCGTGCACTTTTCCGCCTTGCCGGACTTGTGGTTGAAGTACACCTTTTTATAAGGGCAGCCTGACACACACATGCGCCACCCTCGGCACTGGTCCTGGGCGACGAGCACGATGCCGTCCTCAGCCCGTTTGTACATCGCGCCCGACGGACACGACGACACGCACGTCGGATTGAGGCAGTGCTCGCAGATGCGGGGCAGATAGAACATGAAAGAGTCCTCGATCTGCTTCTTCACCCGGATGCTCGCCTGGCGCAGCGTCGGGTCCTCATCCAGCGTCTCCGCGGAGCCGCCCAAATTATCATCCCAGTTCGACGACCAAGAAATCGTGTCGATCGGATTACCGTCGATCTGAGACACCGGCCGGGCCGTGGGCTGCGTCGACTGCCCTTTAGGCGCCGAGAGCAGCTTGTCGTACTCGTAGGTCCATGGTTCGTAGTAGTCGGAGATGGTCGGCAGCTTCGGGTTGTGGAAGATGGTGGCGAGCTTCTTAATCCGACCACCCGAGCGAGGAGTGAGTTGCCCGCGGGAATTGAGCGCCCAGCCGCCTTCCCATTTCTCCTGGTCTTCCCAACCCCGGGGGAACCCGACGCCGGGGCGGGTTTCGACGTTGTTGAACCACATGTACTCGGTGCCCTGACGGTTCGTCCACGCCTGCTTGCATGTCACCGAGCAGGTGTGGCACCCAATGCACTTGTCCAGGTTCATGATCATGGCGATCTGCGCCATAACTCGCATTAGAACTGCACCTCCTGAGAGCGGCGACGAATGCGGGTGACCTCGTCGCGGTTATTACCGGTCGGGCCAATGTAATTGAACCCGTAGGTGAGATGGCCGTACCCGGCGGCCACGTGAATCGGCTTAATCATGATCCGGGTGAGCGAATTGTGGGTACCTCCGCGGCGCCCCGTGCGTTCATTCAGCGGCGTTCCCACCGTCCGCTCCTGCGCGTGATTCATGATGAGCGTGCCCTCCGGGATGCGGTGGGAGACAATAGCCCGGGCGGAGACCACACCGTTGCGGTTGTACACCTCCACCCATTCGTTGTCTTTCACCCCAATCTTCTCGGCGTCCTTCTGAGACATCCACACCACTTGGCCGCCGCGGGAAATCGACAGGATATGGAGATTGTCGAAATACTGCGAGTGAATCGACCACTTGTTGTGGGTGGTCAGGTAGCGCACCGTCACCTCCGGATCGCCACCTTCGCCCGTGAGTAGCTCCCCGGGGCGGTGTTCACCGTTGAGGTGAAGCTTGTCCAACGGGGGTCGGTACACCGGAAGCTGCTCGCCGTAATCCATGAACCAATCGTGATCCAGGTAGTAGTGCATCCGGCCGGACAGCGTGTGGAAGGGCTTGTCCCACTCAACGTTGATGGAGAACGCGGTGTAGCGCCGTCCGTCACGCGTGTCGCCCGTCCACTCGGGAGAAGTGAGGATCTTGGTCGGACGTTCCTTAATGGCGTCCCAGTTAATACGCGTGTGTTCGCTGCCCGCCACCAGGGGGGACATATCAACTCCGACTCGCCGACCCTGGTTTCGGAACCCTTCGACGGCAACCTCTCCGTTGGACACCCCGGACAGATGCAGAATCATCTCAATGACCTTGGTGTCTTTATCGAGCCTCGGTCGAGGCCCCACGGCTGTATCGCCGACGCCGTTAATGATCGCCAATTCCTCGCACTGCTTGGCCACGTTGTACGGGGTTCCGTGGACACCAGTGCCCAGTTGCTCAGTCTTGGGACCCAGGTGCTTCCACTTCTCGAACACCTTGGTGTAATCCCGCTCCACGGGGATCAACTTCGCCATGTTCTTGCCCGGGCGGAGCCCCTCCTCGGTGAGGTTGGGGACCACGCCATTGGGCATGCTCAGCTCATCCGGGGAATCATGGCCCAGCGGCGCGGTGATGAGGTCACGTTGAACGCCCAGCCACCGCACCGCCATCTGCGAAAAAGCATCGGCGAGATCACGGAACACCTGGAAATCGGTGCGTGCCTCCCACGGCGGATTAATCGCCGCATTAAAGGAATGGATGAACGGATGCATGTCCGTGGTAGACAAATCATGCTTTTCGTACCACGTGGCGGCCGGCAGCACAATATCCGACACCAGCGTCGTCGACGTATTGCGGAAATCCGTCGTCAACATGAGATCGAGCTTGCCTTGCGGAGCCTCTCGCCACGAGATCGTCGACGGGCGCTCCTCCGGGCTGAGTTCCTCGGCCGTAGCATCGGAATCGACGCCGAGCATGTGCCGGAGGAAAAACTCCGTGCCCTTCGCCGAGGAACCCATGAGATTTGTTCGCCAATTGAGCAGAATCCGCGGCCAATTCTCCGGCGCATCAGGGTCCTCACACGCAAAGCGAAGGCGACCCGACTCCAGCTCCTCGACGACGTAAGACTGAACGTCCAGGCCCTTCTTATCGGCCTCGTCTGCCAGCAGTAGCGGATTCCGGTTGAACTGCGGGTACGACGGCATCCACCCGCGCTTCATCGATTCGATGAGGGTCTCCGACAGCAGTTTGTCGCCCACCGTCCCTCGGTTCGCCAGGGGCGAAGCCAGGCGCGACGCCTTCGAATTGTCATAGCGCCACTGGCACGTCGTCAAGTAGTAGAAGCCGGTGGTGATCATCTGCCGCGCCGGGCGTTGCCAGTCCAGCGCAAAGGCGTACTGGGACCAGCCGTTCATCGGACGCAGCTTTTCTTGGCCCACGTAGTGAGCCCAACCGCCGCCGTTGACACCCTGGGTTCCGCACATCGACGTCAACGCCAAGAACGTGCGGTAGATGGAGTCTGCATGGAAGTAGTGGTTGACACCGGCGCCCATAATGATCTGCGAACGGCCCTGGGAATCCGCGGCGTTCTGGGCAAACTCCCGGGCAATACGAATTGCTGCCTGGGCCGGCACACCCGTGAGGCCCTCCTGCCAGGCCGGAGTGCCGGGAGAGTCGGCGTCGAAGAAGTCCACAGGCCAGTCGCCCGGCAACCCAAGGTCGGGGCGATTGACGCCATAGTGGGCGAGCATGATGTCGAAAACCGTCGTCAGGAGGCGATCGCCCACGCGGCGAACCGGGACGCCGCGCGTGATCACCCCGGCGCCGATCGGGCCGTCACCACCGACGTCCGCCGGGTCGGCATCAAGGTCGAAGCGAGGAAAGAGCACCTCAGCGGTATCGAAGCCGTCAGTCTCCGCGATGGACAACACCGGGCTGACGCCCTCGAGCTTCAGATTCCACTTCCCCTCACCGTCGGGGCCGAAGTGATCGGCGGCCGTTCCGCCCGGGTCAACGACGCCCCCGTCGTGTTCCATGACAAGGAGGCGGTGGGTGGCGTTGGGGGTGGCACGCAGCGCGTCGTCGGAGGCATTCGACGCCGTGTGGAACTTGCCGGGCGTGAACGTGCCGTCGCCGCGATCGTCGAGTTCCACAAGGAAGGCCGCATCCGTGTACTTCTTCATGTAGTTGAGGAAGTAGGGCTCCTGGCGTCCCACATGGAATTCCGACAAGATGACGTGGCCCAGGGCGAAAGCGAGGGCCGCGTCGGTACCCGGATCGATTCGCAACCACTCGTCCGCGTGAACAGTATTGTCCGCAAAGTCCGGTGAAACTACCACCACCTTCGTGCCCCGGTAGCGAGCCTCCACCATGAAGTGAGCATCCGGGGTTCGCGTGACCGGAATATTAGAGCCCCACATCATGAGGTATGAAGAGTTATACCAGTCACCCGATTCGGGAACGTCCGTCTGATCGCCGAAGGTCTGCGGAGACGCCGGCGGAAGATCTGCGTACCAATCGTAGAAGGAAAGGGCCACGCCGCCGATCATCTGCAAGAAGCGAGTACCAGCGCCGTAGGACACCTGACTCATTGCTGGGATGACCGTAAAACCGGCAATCCGATCGGGACCCCACTGGCGCACGGTATACACATGAGCCGCCGCAGCCATTTCGATCGCTTCGGTGTAGTCAATGCGAACGAGACCGCCCTTACCGCGTTGAGAAACGTAGGCGTGACGCTTCTTCGGATCCTCCTGGATGGAACGCCAGGCGAGGACCGGATCGCCGAACTGTTTCTTAGCGGCCCGGTACATGTCCACCAGCACGCCGCGGGCGTAGGGATAACGAATGCGCGTCGGCGAGTAGGTGTACCACGAGAAGGACGCTCCGCGGGGACAACCGCGGGGCTCGTAGTCGGGCATATCCGCCCCCGTCGACGGGTAGTCGACCGCCTGGGATTCCCAGGTGATGACGCCGTCTTTGACGTACACCTTCCAGGAACAGGAACCGGTGCAGTTAACCCCATGGGTCGAACGAACCATCTTGTCGAAGGACCAGCGGTTGCGATAAAAGGCGTCAGCATCGCGGCCGCCGGTAAGAAAGAGCTGCTGCCCGGAGTCGCTGGTTTCTCCGCGTCGAGCGTAGGCGCCCAGCTTAAACAGGGGGTTGGAAACTGTCATGGTGAACTCCTATCCGGGGAACGGGGCGTTAGGCCGGGCGTAGTAGATCCACACCAGGACGGCGGTGACCGCAAAGAACACGACACAACCGATGAAGAAGGTGGTAGGCGCCAACAGGGAGAGCAAGATGCCCATAATGAAGGGGCCGAAGGCACCCATGGCGCCGGTCCATCCGATGACGCCACCAGCTTGGCGCTTCGTGAAGATCATCGGCATCTGCTTGAAGGAACCGGCGTTAACCAGGCCGGAAAATACGCCCATGATCATCATGAGCACGAAGAACCAATAGAAGTCAGAGGTGCTGTCCGGGCGGAGGAACAGCGCGGCAGCTCCCGTGAAAATAGCCATGCCGACCAGGCCAATAAAGGACCAGATGGCGCCTCCGAAGCGGTCGCACAGCGGACCCGACAGGGCCCGGACACCCGCGCCGATGAGCGGGAAAACGAAGGCGAATGCCGCACCCTTGGGCAGCTGGTCTGCCGGCACTGTTTCGGCGAGGGCGGAGGAAGCACCGAAGTTGTCGTTAATGAGTAGAGCCAGGGAGGCGGAGAAGCCCGAAAAAGCGCCAAACCCGGCGACGTACACCAGGGTCATGATCCAGGTATTGCTGTTTCCGAAGATGTCGATCTGCTGGCGGAAGTTCGCCTTGACCGGGACGTCCTTCAACAGTGCGAAAGCCACGACGGCCATAACAATGGACCACGGCACCATGATGATCGCCGGGTTGTGCACGAAGAGGGCCTCCCCGGTCTCAACGTGGCGTTGCGGAGCTACAAAGCCGATGCCGAGGAGGGAGAACCCCATCAGCCAGGGACTGAGCAACTGGATGAAGGACATGCCCATGTTCGACAGGCCGGCCTGCAGGCCGAGGGCGGTGCCTGACTTCTTCTTCGGGAAGAAGTACCCCGTCGAGGGCATGAAACCGGAGAAGACGCCGCCGCCGATGCCCGAAATGAAGGCCAGGGTGAGCAGCCACCAGTAGGGTGTCGTCGGGTCCTGGACGGCGAAGAACCACCCGAACATCGGCAGGACAAAGAGCAACGACGAGACGGAGACCAGCTTGCGGGTTCCGATGATGGGCGGCAGGAACATGAAGACGAGTCGGAGTAGACCGGTCGACAGGCCCGGGATAGCCGTGAGCCAGTAGAGCTGGCCCTTGGTGAGAGAGAAGCCAATCTGGTTCAGCATGGGGGCGATTGCCGATACCAGGAACCAGGTGCAGAAGCCCAGGAACAGGGCGATGGTGGAGATCCACAGGGTGCGCCAGGCGATGCCGGCGTTCCACTTCTGTGGGTCTTCCGGGTCCCAGCCATGGAGCACCCGCTGGGAGGTATCAAGTGACGACATTCAGGTCCTTCCGAGTAACGGGCCACGCCCATCGAGTTTGTATCCTTAGATTTATTTAATCAGTCCGTCACCAGCGGAGTCCACTTTTTCTCCGGAAAAATCCGTGTATAATTACGCAACGAAAGTGTTTGGAAAATCGAGCCCTGCGAAAGGACAGCGAAAAGCATGGTCGATCAATCGTTAGCAAAAAACGAGGCGACCCGAGCCGCCGTCATCGTCTCCTCACACCGCGTCCAAACCGGGGTTAAGCCGAACCACGCCGGCGCACTAGCCAAGGAGATGCTGGCCGCCAGCGGATATGCCGTCGACGAACCCCGCGTCATCGGGGAGGGGCGCGACGACGTGTCCGAAGCTCTCGACCAAGCTCTCGCAACCGGGGCACGCATCATCCTGATCAGCGGGGGCACCGGCTGCGGGCCCACCGACTACACCCCGGAAGTGGCCATGGAACGCATCCACGTACGGCTCACCGGAGTTGAGACCCAGGTGCTCCTCGCCGGCCTCGCGTCCTCCTCGAAGGCCGGCCTGTCCAGAGCCGTCATCGGGTTGACGAGCCGAGAACCCGACGCAACCCTTATCGTCACCGCGCCGAGCTCCGCCGGCGGCGTGCGAGACACCCTCGGCGTCGTCCTGCCGCTCGTCGATAGCATCACCCGTAAGCTGGCAGGCTGCTAAAAACCAGACGCTCGACACAGTTCGTAGCGCCCCCGAAGGCAGTTGCTAGCGCCGGATGAGGGCGGCTGCCGAGTAGTCCTTAATGGGATGATGGTTGGTGTCCGGTGGCCCACCGTCGGGCGGCATCCACACGACCCGTCCCTCAACCCTGGTGACGTGGCCGTAGCGGGGTGCCTCGCGGCGGTCATCGTTTCGACCGTTATGGGTCGGGCAGAGCTTCGTGATGTTATCTACGGATGTCTCACCGCCGGCCGCCCACGCAGTGAGGTGATGATTCTGGCATTGGTCGGCGGGTGTGGAGCATCCAGGCCATTCGCAGACGATGGACTCGGCGTCGGCAAGCACGCCCATTTTCGGAGAGTGGTGCCGCTTGGTCCGATAGAGGTTGACAGGGCCTTCCACCGGATCGTAGAGGCCTACGAGGTGCTCCTCGGATACCAGGTGCTCGACGAGCTGGGCGCCGGTCATCTCAATGCCACCGGTGGTTGCGAGGACGACGTCGTCGCCTTCGCCGCGCAGGACTCGGGCCCAGTCGGGTAGGGATATGACGACTAAGGCGGTAGCCCGGAGCTGGCTGGCGGGTTTGTCGGTCCCGCCGAGGATAAGGGCCTTGAGGGCGTCGAATCGTGCTTGCTCGTAGGTGAGGTTCCGGTCGCGGGCTCGTAGTGAGACGGCCCGTGAATGGACGACGGCGAGCATGCGCTGGATATCGGATTCGGGCCCGGTGGTGGTGAAGGTACGGCACCCTGCGCCGTCGGTGTTTTTGCCTCCCTTGACTCCGCGGAGGCGGTGAGCAGATTCTTCGCTGGGATCTACCTTGCGGTTTTCTTGCCTTACTATCGCAGCGGCGGCGCGCGCGATGTCGTCGACGCTTCCGGTGAGGGCGCAGAGCCGTGCGCGCACACCCCAGGTATCAGCCTTGGGGGACAGCTTGGTCATCTGCTTTTCGATGGCGAGCAGTCCGTGCAATGACATGTGTGCTGCGCGGGCGGTATCGCGGCAGGCGCGTTGCTTGCGCCGTGCCCGGCGGGGACCGGCATAAATGTCTACGAGGCTGCGAAGCCTGACTCGCTGGGAGCGGCTCAGCAGGGTGGCGGGCAGCTCGCCGTGCTCGCTGAGAGAATCAAGAAGACCGATCCCATCTGCGAGGCACTCGTTGAGCTGCGAAGCAACGTTCATGCCTCGGACACTAGAGCACTAGCTTCTGGCGCGGAATACCCCTGTGGATAACTTAAGGGTGGCTAGTCGACAGTGCCGATTTCCCGAAGTTCTTCAAGGGTGTCGTAGTCGGTTTCGTCGCCATTTCCGTCAATTGTGTAAACTGTCTGGCCCTCCAGCAGGGAGCGGGCGGACCGGTCCTGGACGCTGTCGAGATCGCTGATGCGTTGCTGAAGGGCCGGGGTGGACCAGACGGCACACAGGGGTTGGCCGTCGACGCAGGCAGCGTCACCGTCATCGAGGGCGTCGATGAGGTCCGGCACGAGGGCGGCGGAGGCCGGGGCGTCGACGGCGAGGATAGCGGTTGTTGTCGACGGCTGGCCGGCGGCGGCTGCCAGTCCGGCGGCGATGGCGGCAACCGGGCCGGCGAAGGCGGGATCCTCGGCGACAACTTTCACTCCGGGGCGCACGTCGAGACCTCGGGTGGTAACGACGATGACCTGCATGAGGCCGTCGAGCAGCGATACTTCGTCGAGTAGGAGGTCGATGAGCCGTTCTCCGTTGACACGTACGGTGGCCTTGTCGCGCCCGCCCATCCGGCTACCGCGGCCGCCGGCGAGAATAATGACGTCGAGGCCGGGGGTGAAATTAGTCACGGGGCAGCTCCCGGGACCAGTCGCCGGAGCGGCCACCGGACTTGGCAGTGATGCCCTGGCGTCGAATGTAGGCGGAGCGATCCACACCCTTGACCATGTCGATGACGGCGAGGGCGGCGACGGAGACGGCGGTGAGAGCCTCCATTTCGACACCGGTTCGGTCGGCGGTGCGGACGGTGGCGGTGATCGCAATGTGGTCGTCGCGAAGGTCGAGGTCGACTGCGGCGCCGTGGACCCCGATGGTGTGAGCCAGGGGCAGCAGCTCGGGTACCTTCTTGGCGGCGTTGATGCCGGCGATGCGGGCCACGGCGAGGACGTCGCCCTTGGGGACGGTGCCGTCACGGAGGGCAGTCAGGACTTCGGGGGAGCAGGCTACCTCCCCGTAGGCAGTGGCGCTGCGGACGGTGGGGGTCTTGGCGGTGACGTCGACCATGCGGGCGGCGCCGGAGTCATTGAGGTGGGTGAGTTTCATGGTGTTTCTGGGCTATCCGGTGTAGATGACAGGGATGGTGTTGTCGCTGTGGTTAGGCGGAATCAGCGCGAGGCCGGTGGTACCGCCGAGGGAAGCGACCCGGTGGCTCGCGCCATCGCCGAGACGGGCGGTGCCGTCGGACAGGTTGACGATACAGGGGATGATGGTCGTGTGGTGAGGTCGGCGGCGGACTTCCCCTTCGGCGCGAAGGTGCAGGATTTGATGGCGGGGGTCGCGTCCGGCGAGCGCCCGGATGGCGGGTGCGGCATAGAGATGGAAGGAGACGAAGGCGGCGACCGGGTTTCCCGGGAGGCAGACGACGGGCGTGGCGCCGTAGCGGCCGGTCCCCTGCGGGGCGCCGGGGCGCTGTGCAACCTCGCCGAACCAGCAGGTGTCCGAAAGAGCGGCGCGGACCGGGTCGAAGGCGCCGGCGGAGATCCCTCCGGAGGTGATGAGCAGGTCGGCGTTACTCGTGGCTTCAAGGAACTGCGTTGGGTCATCGGGTCGATGGTCGGTCTGCACGTGGGCGGCGCCGGCGTCGGCGGCGAGCTGGGCGAGCATGGGTAGGTTGGAGTTTGGGATCTGACCTGGGCCGAGCGGCGCGCCGGGTGGTGCGAGTTCGTCGCCGGTGGCGATGATCCGTACGCGAGGTGCGGGGTGAGCGAGAACGGTGTCGATGCCGGCGGCGACGGCGGCGGCGATGCGGCCCGCGTCGAGGCGTTGCCCAGCGCGAAGGAGGGGGTGCCCGGCGGGAATGTTGTCTCCGCGGTCCCGGATGTGGGTGCGGTCGCCGGGTAGGTCGCGGATGGTGACGGTGGCGGGTGTCGGCTGGGGCCCGGGTGGAATGTCAGTGAGTTCGACTGGGATAACGCGCTGCCGGCGGTGGTCCTCGGGGACAGGTGCGCCGGTCATGATGCGCACGGCCTGCCCCGGTGCAGCTGAGCGGGGTGGGCTGCCAGCGGGAACGTCGGCGACGACGGTGAGGACGTCGCCAGCCTGGGTGGTGTCGTGGACGAGGAAACCGTCCATGGCGGAGTTTGCGAAGGGCGGGACGGCGAGCACTGCGGAGGCGTCGGTGGCGAGCACGAGGCCGGCGGCGTCAACGGTGCGGTGACGCCGAGCCGGGAGTGCGGGGCCGACGGTGGCAAGGACGCGCGCGAGGTGGTCGTCGATGGTGTCCATTTATCCTCCGATGGCGGACATGGGTCGTTCGGGTTGAAGGAAGCCTTCGTCGTCGATGCCGTGACCAGGCTTCTTGGCCCACATGGCGTTGAGCCAGGCGTCGACGATTGCCTCGTCGTTGGCGCCGTCGCGCAGGAGGTCGCGGAGTGAGAATTCCTCGTGGGCGAAGAGGCAGTTTCGGATGGCGCCGTCGGCGGTCAGCCGGGTCCGGTCGCAGGCTCCGCAGAAGGAGTGGGTGACGCTGGCGATGATGCCGATGGTGCCGCTCAGGCCGTGTCCGGTGACGTTCCACAGGGCGGCAGGCGCCGACCCTCGGGGTTCGGAGGCGGGGGTGAGGGTGAAGGCGCTGCGCAGTTCCCGGAGGATGTCTTCGGCGGTGACCATGTGGGTGCGATCCCATTGGTCCCGGGGGCCAAGGGGCATCTGTTCGATGAAGCGGAGTTGGGCGCCTCGTTGCAGGCAGAAGGCAGCTAGGTCGATGATGTGGTCGGAGTTGATGCCCGGCATGGCGACGGCGTTGATCTTGACGGGGCGCAGCCCGGCGTCGAGTGCGGCGTCGATGCCGGAGATGACGTCGGGGAGACGGTCTCGTCGGGTGAGCTGGGCATAGGTGGCGCGGTCGACGGTGTCGAGGGAGATGTTGACTCGCTGGAGCCCGGCGTCGGCGAGGCCGCTGGCACGCCGGGCGAGCCCGAGGGCGTTGGTGGTCAGCGCGGTGGTGGGGACGCGCCCGTCGTCGGTGCGTAGGGCGGTGGTAGCGGCCACGATCTGCTCAAGTGACTTGCGCAGGAGAGGTTCCCCGCCGGTGAAGCGGACATTTCGGATTCCCAGGCGGGTGACGCCGATGCGGATGAGGCGAATGATCTCTTCGTCGGTGAGGGTGCTCTCCTTCGGCAGCCAGTCGAGACCCTCTGCCGGCATGCAATAGGTGCAACGGAGGTTGCACCGGTCGGTGAGGCTGACCCGAAGGTCGCGGCCGATACGGCCGTAGCGGTCGGTGAGAAGCAGCGGAGGTGTCATTATCCGCTTTAGTTTAGGGATTTTCGGTATCTATTCCAAGCGTCATCGATCGCCCGGGCTGGGAAGGGTGATGACGTCGAGGAGGCCATCGGCGAGATGTTGACGGAGGTCCTTTTTGTCAAACTTGTCGACGCTTGTCTTGGCTATGTGGTCGACGAAGGCCCAATATTCGGGGATCATCCAATTCGGCAGGATGGCACGGAGCTCTGCCCGGATGGCGCGGGCGGTGTCGGCAGTGGGCGGATACCCGGGGTAGGTGACGGCGACGGCGAGGGGGCGTTCGCCCCACTTAACGTGAGGGATGCCGACGACGGCGCATTCTAAGATGGCGTCGGATTCCATGATGACGTTTTCCAGCTGCGCGGAGTAGATCCATTCGCCGCCGGAGCGAATAACGTCGCGGGCCCGGTCGGAGATGGAGAGGAATCCGTCGGAGGTGACGGTGCCGACGTCGCCGGTGCGCAGCCAGCCGTCTTCGGTGAAGCTGGTGGCGCGGGCGGTGTCCGCATCGTCGGGGAGGTAGGACGCGGTGACGAGATTGCCCCGGACTTGAATTTCGCCGGGACGGTACTGGTCTGGGGTGACGATGTCTCCGTCGTTAACGACGCGGTAGTCGAGGGAGGGATCGAATCGGCCTTGGGAGACGCGGTAGGCGGTGCGTTGCTCCCCGGAGGAGCCGGCCGGCGGGCGGGCGACGGTGCCGACGGTGGTGGTTTCGGTCATGCCCCAGACGTGGATGATGTCGACTCCGAAGCTCTCCTCCCAGGTGCGGATGAGCCAGTCGGTGGCGGGGGAGCCGCCGACGAACACCTCGGTGAGGCTCATGCGGTGCGGCGGGTGTTCGAGGTAGTGAACCATGAGCTGGTTCCACAGGGTGGGGACGCCATTGGCTTTGCGGGGTTGGGCGGTGGCGATGATGTCGGCTAGCCGGGGCGCGCTGAGGTCGGCTGCTGGCAGTACCAAGGGGGTGCCGGACATCCAGGCGGCAAAGGGGACGCCCCAGCTCAGCACGTGGTAGATGGGTACGCAGCTGAGAAAGGCCTCGCCGTTTGAGATCCCCAGGGAGTCCGCTGCGCGCAGCGTGAGCGCCTGCAGGTAGAGGGAACGGTGGGAGTAAGCGATCGCCTTCGGTGCTCCCTCGGTGCCGGTGGAGTAGCACAGGGCGGCGGCGGTGTTGTCCGGTAATTCGGGCCAGGCATAGTCCGTGGGGCGACCGTCGAGCAGCGCTTCGTAGGAGAGTGCGGGAACGCCGCCGATGGCGTCGGGGATGCCGTCCGTGCCAGTGATGATGACGGTGCGTAGCTCGGAGGCGTCGGGAATGAATTCGGTAAGTTTGTCGACCAGCCGGGGGTCGACGACGATGACCTCCACGTTGCAGTGGCGGACGATGTGGCGAAGCTGAGCGTCGAGCAGCTGTTTATTGAGGGGCACAAAGACCGCGCCCATCGCCGTGACTGCGAACATGACCTCGAGATGCTCGGCGCTGTTGAACATGAGGGTGCCGACGCGCTGGTCATCGGTGATCCCGAGCTCCTCGCGCAGGGCGTGTGCGAAGGCGGCACTGCGCGACCCGATGGCGCCGAAGGTGGTGGTCTCGGGCTCGATGGTTCTAAAGGTGGTGACCGTCGTGCTGGCGTGCACACGGGAGCCGTAAGACACGATGTGCCCAATGGAGAGGGGGACATCCTGCATGGTCGAGAGCATGCGGTTTACTCTAGCGCGGGTAAATACCGTCGGGGCGTCGGTCGTGCGCTAGACTGGCTCCCGATCGTCGGTGAGTCCGAGCCGAATTACGGCCGCCCCAGGTTCGAGGGCGCTACGAAGATTCGCGGCCCGCGATCGTCAAAGAGCGAACAAACCGTGCGTTGCCCCGTTGCTAGTGAAGAGCCCGGGCCATGCTACGAAAGGATTTCCGTGAGCGATACGGACACCACTGACTTGAGCGCGATGAAGCTCACCGAGCTTCGCGCTCTCGCTGCCAGCCGAGGGCTGAAGGGGATCTCGGGTTTGCGGAAGGGGCAGCTGGTGGCTGCTTTGTCCTCCGGCGCCCCGGTCCGGCAGGAACCGGCCCGAGAGCAGCCGGCCCGACCGGAACCGACCCGGGAAGAACCGCCCCGGGAGGAATCCCCCCGACCGGCCGTAGCCTCCGTAGCCTCGGAAGAAACGACGCCGGCGGAGAAGGCTGAGCACGACCGTGACGGGTCTTCTCGCCCCAACCGGGGGCGGCGCGGCCGCCGTAACCGACGCAACCGTCGAAACCGGGAGCAGCGTGACAACGCCAACGCCGAGCAGCAGAACGGCCACCAGCGCGAACCGGAGCCGGAGGAGCTGGAGTCGGTGGCGGGCATTCTCGACGTGGTCGATAACAATGCCGCGTTCGTCCGCACGACGGGCTACCGCTCGGCACCGTCTGATGTGTTCGTCAACAACAACATGGTGCGTCGCTTTGACCTGCGCTCCGGCGACGCGATCGTTGGCCAGGTCAAGGTCGGCGGGGGTGGACACACCCACGGAAACGGCCGAAACCGCCGGAAGTACAACCAGCTGGTCCGGGTGGATTCGGTCAATGGGATGCACCCGGAGGAAGCCCGAAAGCGCCCCGACTTCCACAAGCTCACCCCGCTGTACCCGAACCAGCGGCTGCGCCTGGAGACCCAGCCCAACATCCTTACGACGCGCGTGATCGACTTGGTCATGCCGATCGGTAAGGGCCAGCGTGCGCTCATCGTCTCGCCGCCTAAGGCTGGTAAGACGACGATTTTGCAGAACATTGCGAACGCGATCGCCACGAATAACCCGGAGTGTTACCTCATGGTGGTGCTCGTCGACGAGCGCCCCGAGGAAGTCACCGACATGCAGCGCTCGGTCAAGGGCGAGGTCATCGCGTCGACCTTCGACCGCCCCCCGGCCGAGCACACTGCCGTCGCCGAGCTCGCCATCGAGCGGGCGAAGCGGCTGGTGGAGATGGGCAAAGACGTCGTCGTCCTGCTCGACTCGATCACGCGACTGGGCCGTGCGTATAACAACTCCTCGCCGGCGTCGGGGCGCATCCTTTCTGGTGGTGTCGACTCGAACGCGTTGTATCCGCCGAAGCGTTTCCTCGGCGCGGCGCGCAACATTGAGCACGGCGGTAGCCTCACGATCATCGCCACCGCCATGGTCGAGACTGGTTCGGCGGGCGATACGGTCATCTTTGAGGAGTTCAAGGGCACCGGCAACGCGGAGCTGAAGCTGGATCGCAAGATCTCGGAGCGTCGGGTGTTCCCGGCCGTCGATGTCAATCCGACGGGTACGCGCAAGGATGAGTTGCTCATGCCGCCGGACGAGTATCGGGTGATGCACAAGCTGCGCCGTATTCTCTCCGCGCTGGATTCGCAGGCGGCGATTGATCTGCTCATCAAGCAGCTGAAGAAGACGAGGTCGAATGGCGAGTTCTTGATGCAGGTGGCGTCGAGCGCTCCCATGGCCGCCGATAAGGATGTCGAGGAGTACCTGTAATGGCGAAGGAAGTTTCTCTGGTCGACGACTACGTCGCCGAGTACCAGGGCATCGAGGCTCAGATGGGCGACCCGGAGGTGGCCGCTGATCAGCACCTGTTCCGCAAGCTGTCGAAGCGTTATTCGGAGTTGCAGCCGATCATCCGGGCGAACACCGAGCTCACCCGGGCCCAGGAGGACCTCGAAGTAGCCCGCGAGATGGCCTACGAGGATCACGACTTCCAACCCGAGGTGGAGCGCCTAGAGCAGGAGACCGTCGAGCTGGAAGAGAAGCTGGCGGATCTGCTGGCTCCGCGGGATGAGCGCGACGGCGACGACATCATCATGGAGATCAAGGCCGGCGCCGGCGGCGAGGAGGCTGCCCTGTTCGCCGGTGACCTCGCGAAGATGTATCAGAAGTACGCCGAGAAGCGGGGCTTCACGTGGGATGTGCTGGGCCTGTCGGAGTCGGACCTGGGCGGAGTCAAGGATATGACTGTGTCCATCAAGGCGAAGACCCCCTCGCGTGATGGGGTGTGGAGTTTCTTGAAGTTTGAGGGCGGTGTGCACCGCGTGCAGCGCATCCCGGTTACGGAGTCGCAGGGCCGGATCCAGACGTCCGCCGCCGGCGTGTTGGTGTACCCGGAGCCCGACGAGGTGGGCAGCGTAGAGATCGACGACAAGGACATCCGCGTCGACGTTTACCGGTCCTCCGGTAAGGGCGGACAGGGCGTTAACACGACGGACTCTGCGGTGCGTATCACCCACCTGCCGACGGGCCTGGTGGTGACCTGTCAGAAGGAGCGCTCCCAGATCCAGAACAAGGCCCGCGCGCTGCAGGTGCTGCAGGCCCGGCTGGATCAGATGGCGGCTGAGGCCGCGGATGCGGAGGCCGCCGAGGGGCGTGCCGCGCAGGTTCGGACCATGGACCGTTCGGAGCGCATCCGCACCTACAACTGGCCGGAGAATCGCATCAGCGATCACCGCATCAACTACAAGGCGAACAACCTCGATACGGTCCTGGGCGGGGCGATGGATGATCTCATCACCGCGCTGCAGGCGGCGGAGCGAGCCGAGCGGCTAGAGGCGGAGTGATCCTCCGCGACGCGCTCGCCGCGGGTGCGGCCCGACTAGCCGCGGCGGGGTGCCCGTCGCCGGAGGTCGACGCCCGCTTGCTCGCGGCGCATCTGTTGGGCGTCCCGGCACTGTCGATGGACCGGTGGGGACCGGCACCTGCCGGATTCGATGAGCTGATCGAGCGTCGCGTGGCCCGGGAACCGTTGCAGCACATTACGGGCAGCGCCGCCTTCGGCCACCTGGATCTCGCGGTAGGCCCGGGTGTCTTCATCCCCCGTCCGGAGACGGAGCTGCTCGCCGACTGGGCGGTGACGCACGCGAAGCGTCGGGCTGCGCCTGTAGTCGTTGACTTGTGCACCGGCAGCGGAGCCATCGCCCAATACGTGGCCTCGATGTGCCCGGATGCCACGGTGGTGGGGGTGGACGCCTCGGCGTCGGCGTTGGAATTCGCTCGGCGTAATGCGCCGGATGTCACGCTGGTTCAGGCAGATGTCAGGGAACTGATCCTCCCCGAGCTGCACGGCCGGGTGGATGTGGTGGTTTCTAACCCGCCTTATGTGCCGCTTGACGACGGCCTGGAGCCGGAGGTGTACCACGATCCCCCGGAGGCCGTCTTTTCCGGGGCCGATGGCATGGACCTCATCCGGGCGTTTATGCCTTTGGTGGTGGCGCTGGCGGCCCCCGGCGCGGTGGTGGGCGTCGAACACGATGACTCTACGTCGGCGGCGGTGGTTGATACCTTCCGCGACGCCGGCTTGGTCAATGTGGAGGCCATGACTGACCTGGCGGGTCGTCCCCGTTTTGTCACCGCGGCTAAAGTGTAGCCCCATGAGCAAGATTTACTCCATGGCCGATCCCACCTCGCGACAGCAGGGCATCGCGGCGGCCGTCGAGGCTGTTCGCGCCGGCCGCTTGGTGGTGCTGCCGACCGATACGGTGTACGGCCTTGGGTGCGACGCGTTTGACAACGAGGCTGTGGCGAAGCTGCTCGCCACGAAGCGCCGCGGTCCGGACATGCCGGTCCCCGTGCTGGTCGGATCGTGGACCACCATCCAGGGGCTTACTCAGGGCTTGAGCGAGGACACGAAAACGCTGGTTGAGGCTTTTTGGCCGGGTGGGTTGTCGCTCGTCGTTCCGGAGGCGCCGAGCCTGCCGTGGAACCTGGGAGACACCCGTTCGACGGTGATGCTGCGGATGCCACTGCACCCGGTGGCTATCGAGCTGCTCCGGGAGGTGGGGCCGATGGCGGTGTCTTCGGCCAACATATCGGGTCAGCCGGCTCCGACGACGGCGACGGATGCCAAGCAGCAGCTGGGACGCGCTGTGTCCGTGTATCTGGATGGCGGGACGGCTGAGATCGGCGAGGCATCGACGATCGTGGACATGTCCGGGCCACGTCCGGTCATCCTGCGAGAAGGAGCGATTACCGCCGAGCGCATCGGGGAGGTTCTGCGGGTTCCGGCGGAGGACCTGCGGCGCCGATGACCCCGGTGGGGCTTCCTCTGCGTGAGCTGGCAGTAGTCATCCTCGTGGGGGCTGCGGTGACTTTCGTGTTAACCGGAGTCGTGCGGGTGGCGGCAATCCGCAGTGGCTTCGTCGCCGAAATCCGCCAGCGCGATGTGCACACCCAACCGACGCCGCGGCTGGGTGGCGTCGCTATGTTTACGGGCTTCGGCGCGGCCGTCTTCCTGGCCAACCAGCTACCGGCGTTAACCCGGGGCTTCATGCCCGTCACCCCGGAGATGACGGCGGTGATTGCCGCCGCCTTTGTCATCGTGGTGGTGGGCATCGTCGATGACCTCGTGGAACTATCGGCCCCGGTGAAGCTGGTGGGCCAGGTGGTTGCGGCAGTGCTGATGTCTCTGCTGGGGTTGTCCTGGTCGCTGCTGTTTGTGCCCTGGGGTGGCGGTACCACTGTGGTACTGGACCAGGCCTATTCGGTGCTCGTCACCACGGTGGTCACGGTGACCTTGATGAACGCGGTGAACTTCATCGACGGCCTCGACGGGTTGGCGGCCGGGGTGGGAATGGTCGCCGGCGGGGCCATTCTGGTCTACGCCCTCACGGTCTTGCATGACCTTGGTGGCGCGGTGAGCGCTTATCCGCCGGCCCTTATCGCCGCTGGTCTGGTCGGGGTGTGCGCCGGTTTCCTGCCGCATAACTTTGAGCCCGCGAGGATCTTTATGGGCGACTCGGGCTCGATGCTCATCGGGTTGCTCCTGGCGGCGTCAGCGACGAGCGCCTCGGGCAAGATCGACCTGTCGCTGTACGGCGCAGTGGATCTCATCGCGCTGATTAGCCCCCTGCTCGTCGTAGCGGCGGCGGTATTCGTGCCGGTGCTGGATCTCTCGATGGCGGTGGCGCGACGGGTGGCCAGGGGCGCGAGTCCCTTCACGGCGGATCGACAGCACCTTCACCACCGGTTGTTGGCGATCGGCCATAGCCACCGTCGAACTGTGCTCATCCTCTATTCGTGGGTGTCCGCGGTGGCTTTCGGCGCAGTGAGTTTTTCCATCGTCGCACCCCGCTGGGCACTGGCGGCGACGGTCGCGGCCCTGGTATGCGCCGGAGTGTTCACGGCGCGTCGAAGCTCGCCGCCACGGCTACGGTAGGCTTTCTGGGTGTGACTTCGCAGTACAGTGACCACACTCGCCCCCTTAACCGAGCGCTTCGTTTCGGCACCCTGGCCCTAGGGGTCATCGTGGTGGTGTCGCTGGCTGGTTGGGGCTATGCCCGGGATCTTCCTGGTATCTGGGGAGTTGTGATCGGGGCGGCGATCGGCGGGAGCTTCGTGCTGACGACGGCTCTGAGCGTGCGCCTGACGGCCCACTCCACGCCGGCGAATACGATGGCCGTGGTCTTGGGCAGCTGGCTGTTGAAGATAGTTGTGCTCATCGTGGTCTTGGTCATCCTTCGGCCCTTGGCCTTCTACGACACGTTGGCGCTGTTCAGCACGGTCGTTGCGGTGTTGGTGGTGGTTCTCGCCGGGGAAGTGTGGGGCATCGTCACCACCAATGTCACATTCACGGGATCGGATTAGTCGTGATCTCCTCCTTCGTGATTACCTCTGTCGGGGGTATGTGACGAAGAGTACATTGTCATTTTTCGGGCGTTCGACGCCGGGTTGTCGCAGGTAGGCGCTTCTGGGTGGGCAGGGGACAGGCTCGGGCAGCATCCTCAGCGGGGGAACTTTTTAGGCAACTGATAAGGTTCTACTCGGGTCCGGCGTCGTCCCACGAGGTGGGAGCGTGGTGCCCCTGCCACCGCGAGCGCAGATGTGCGACGGAGTCCGCTGCGGTGGTGGTGAGAGTATTGAGACGTCCATCGCACCGCGTGCGCAATCCGTGTTCGCGGCCCGAGAACGGGAGAGAACGCTGAGCGTTACAACCTTGGCCATGAAGGGGCACTTCCATGCCCCCGAATTGGATCCTGAATTTTTCCCGGGGCAAACCTATGACCAGATGCTGTTGGAAGACTTTGCCAACGGCTGGTTCGCACTCGATCGGATTATGCTCGTCCGCCTGTTTATGGCGGCCGTGCTCCTGATCGTCTTCATGGTCGCCTTCCGCAACCCCAAGTTGGTTCCGAAGGGCTTCCAAAACGTCGCTGAGATCGCGGTCGACTTCGTCCGCATCAACATCGCAGAGGACATCCTCGGAAAGAAGGAAGGCCGGCGGTTCCTGCCGCTGCTCGCCACCATCTTCTTCTCCGTGCTGTTCATGAACGTCGCGACGATCATCCCCTTCCTGAACATCTCGCCTAACTCGCGTATCGGCATGCCGATCGTGCTGGCGGTTGCCGGGTATGTGGCGATGGTCTACGCCGGCGCTCAGCGATACGGGTTCGGCAAGTTCGTGAAGTCCTCTGTGGTCATTCCGAATCTGCCGCCGCTGCTGCACCTCCTGGTGGTGCCGATCGAGTTCTTCTCGACCTTCATCCTGCGTCCGGTCACCTTGGCTCTTCGTCTTATGGCGAACTTCCTGGCTGGCCACATCATCCTGGTCCTGCTGTACTCTGCCACGAACTTCTTCTTCTGGCAGCTCAATGCATGGACCTCGTTGTCCGGGTTGACCATTGTGGCGGCGATTCTGTTCACCGTGTACGAGATCATCGTGATCTTCCTGCAGGCGTACATCTTCGCCCTGCTGGTGGCGGTGTACATCGAACTGTCCTTGCACGCCGACTCGCACTGACGCACCCCGCGCGAACCACGCGGTCAATTGAATACCCCTCCATCAACACTCACCGCTAGACCGAACGAACCTACTGCGGACTAGCACCAAGAAAGGGAACGACTTCCATGAACGAGATCATCCTGGCTCAGGCAGCAGAGACCTCCGTCACCGGCCTCGGAGCCGTCGGCTACGGCATCGCCACCATCGGCCCGGGCCTCGGCATTGGCATCCTCGTCGGCAAGACCGTTGAGGCCATGGCTCGCCAGCCCGAGATGGCCGGCCAGCTGCGTACCACCATGTTCCTGGGTATCGCCTTCGTCGAGGCCCTCGCGCTCATCGGCCTGGTTGCTGGCTTCCTGTTCTAAACCAAGAGCGGACTATCAACCCTTGAGGGTGGCGTCCGCGTTACCCTCAAACGAGACTGGAGAGACTCATGACGAACGTCTTTTACTTGCTTGCGGCGGAGGGGGAGTCCCTGCCTCTTGAGGGAGGCAACTCCATCCTCCTGCCCAAGACCTACGACATCGTCTGGTCCATCATTCCGTTCCTGGTCATCCTGATCGTCTTCTGGAAGTACGTACTTCCGAAGTTTCAGGAGGTCCTGACCGAGCGTGAGGACCGGATCAAGGGCGGCATTCAGCGCGCCGAGGCCGCCCAGGCCGAGGCCAAAGCCGCACTTGAGAAGTACAACGCGCAGCTCGCCGAGGCCCGCAACGAGGCAGCCGAGATCCGTGAACAGGCCCGCGTCAAGGGCAAGGAGATCGAGGCTGAGGCTCGCGCCAATGCCGAGGCAGAGTCCAAGCGCATCATCGAGTCCGGCGAGAAAGCTCTGGCGGCGGAGCGGGAACGCGTCGTCGGTGAGCTGCGCGGGGAGCTTGGACAGAACTCGATCAGCCTCGCCGAGAAGATCCTCGGCAAGGAACTCTCGGCCGACGTTAAGCGGACCGAGTCGATCGACTCCTTCCTGTCCGAGCTGGATGCCATCGCCCCGGCCGGAAAGTGAGCGACATGCACGCAGCAAGCCGTGAGGCACTACAAACAGTTGCCAGCAAGGTAGACGAACTGGTCACCGGCGACCACGCCGTGGTCCTGGGGGCGCAAACCGGCATCGAGCTCTTCGAGGTTGTCGGGCTGCTCGACGAGGATCGCGCCCTACGGGTCGCCGTGTCTGATCCGGCGGCCACCGCGCAGCAGCGTGCGGGGATTGCCGACGCTCTCTTCGGCGGGAAGGTCTCCGACCCGACGGCGTCTCTACTCCGCGCTGCGTCCACCGAGCAGTGGTCGAGCAGCAACGAGTTCCGCCGCGGACTGGTTCTGTGCGGTCGCCGCGCGTTGCTGCGCGCCGCCGAAGCCCAGGGACAACTCGAAGCCGTCGAAGACGAGCTGTTCGCGCTGTCGCGCCTGCTCGATCGGGAAGGGGAGCTCACCCAGCTCCTCTCCGACCGCACCGCGGCGTCGAGCGCGAAGCGTGGCCTGTTGGCGAACGTGCTCTACGGGAAGGTCACCATGTTCACCGAGGCGCTCGCGCTGCAGGTGATCGGCCGCCCCGAACGTAACCCGATCGACGACCTGGCCGCTATCGCGGCTCAGGCCGCCGAACTGCGGGGACGTACCGTCGCCCACGTCGTCTCCTCGGGAGCACTGAATGATGGCCAGCAAGCGGCACTAGCCGAGAAGCTGGGACGTATTTACGGCCGGGAGATGGCCATCCACACCGAGGTTGACCCCAGCCTCCTCGGAGGGGTGACCATCCGTGTCGGCGACGAGATCATTGACGGTTCTACCCGGGGCAAGCTGACCCGGATGCGTGCCGCGCTCGCGTAGCCAACATCGGCCACAGTTGAAGTAAGTAATGCTGGAAAATACAACCGAGAGCAGGAAGAACATGGCGGAGCTGACGATCTCCTCCGATGAGATCCGTAGCGCGATAGCGAACTACACCTCGAGCTACTCCGCGGAGGCCTCCCGTGAGGAGGTCGGCGTGGTCATTTCGGCGGCTGACGGTATTGCCCAGGTTTCGGGCCTGCCGTCTGCGATGGCGAATGAGCTGCTTGAGTTCCCCAATGGCGTCATTGGCGTCGCGCAGAACCTCGACACCGACACGATCGGTGCCGTTATCCTCGGCAACTTCGAGACCATTACCGAAGGCCAGGAAGTCAAGCGGACGGGCGAAGTCCTGTCCGTGCCCGTGGGCGAGGAGTTCCTCGGCCGCGTGATTAACCCGCTGGGCCAGCCGATCGACGGCCTGGGGCCCATTAACGCCGAGGAAGAGCGCCCGCTGGAGCTGCAGGCTGCCGGCGTGCTCGACCGTCAGCCGGTGGAGGAGTCCCTCCAGACCGGCATTAAGGCCATCGATGCGATGACGCCGATCGGTCGCGGTCAGCGCCAGCTCATCATTGGCGACCGCAAGACCGGCAAGACCGCGGTCTGCATTGATACCATCCTCAACCAGAAGCGTGCCTGGGAGACCGGTGACCCGGCGCAGCAAGTCCGCTGCATCTACGTCGCCATCGGCCAGAAGGGCTCGACGATTGCTGGCGTTCGCCACACCCTGGAACAGCAGGGGGCGTTGGAGTACACCACCATCGTGGCGGCCCCGGCGTCGGATTCGGCAGGCTTCAAGTGGCTCGCGCCCTTCGCCGGCGCGGCCCTGGGCCAGCACTGGATGTACCAGGGCAAGCACGTCCTGGTAATTTACGATGACCTCACCAAGCAAGCGGAGGCCTACCGTGCCATCTCGCTGCTGCTGCGCCGCCCGCCGGGACGTGAGGCGTACCCGGGCGACGTCTTCTACTTGCACTCCCGCCTGCTGGAGCGTGCGGCGAAGCTCAACGACGAGCTGGGTGCCGGCTCGATGACGGCTCTGCCCATCATCGAGACGAAGGCGAATGACGTCTCCGCCTTCATCCCGACCAACGTGATCTCCATCACCGACGGCCAGTGCTTCCTCCAGTCGGACCTGTTCAACAACGGCGTCCGACCGGCTATCGACGTGGGCGTGTCGGTGTCCCGCGTCGGTGGCGCCGCCCAGACGAAGGGCATGAAGAAGGTCGCCGGTAACCTCCGACTCTCCCTGGCGGCCTACCGCGACCTTGAGGCCTTCGCGACCTTCGCGTCGGACCTTGATCCGGTTTCCAAGCGTCAGCTGGACCGCGGCGCTCGCCTCGTCGAGCTGCTTAAGCAGTCCGAGAACTCCCCGCAGGCCGTCGAGTTCCAGATCGTCTCGATCTGGCTGGCCGACCAAGGCGTGTTCGACATCGTCCCGGTCGAGGACGTCCGTCGCTACGAGTTCGAGTCCCAGGAGTACTTCCGGGGTGCTGTTCCGGAGGTCTACGAGCAGATTGCCGGTGGCAAGGTGCTCTCCGACGAGTCCAAGGAAGCCCTGCTCAAGGCCAACGACGACTTCGCGCACACGTTCACCACCTCTACCGGCGAGTCCCTTTTCGGGGATGTCGACGCCACCGAGGAGGACAGCGTCCGCAAGACCAAGCTCACTGTTTCCCGTAAGACGGCCAAGAAGGACTAGGTATTCGTACCCCTGCCATCACCGTCTAGATCAACAAGAAGGGAGGACAGTGAACAATGGCTACACTTCGCGAAACTCGCGACCGTATTCGGTCCGTTAACTCGACGAAGAAGATCACCAAGGCGCAGGAACTCATTGCGACGTCGCGCATTACCAAGGCGCAACAGCGCGTGGAAGCCGCCTCGCCCTATGCTCATGAGCTGACGGACGTCGTCGCGCGCGTGGCTGGTGCCACCTCGCTCGATCACCCCATGCTCCAAGAGCGCAAGAATGCCAAGGTTGCGGCCATCCTCGTGGTGACCTCCGACCGGGGCATGTGCGGTGGCTACAACCACAACGTGCTCAAGGCCGCCGCCGAGCTGGAGGAAATGCTCAAGGACAAAGGCCTTGAGGTGGTGCGTTTCGTCACCGGCAAGAAGGGCGTTTCCTACTACAAGTTCCGTGACATCGAGGTTGCGGGCTCGTGGACGGGTTTCTCCGAAAACCCCGAGTGGGACATCACCCATGACCCCCGTAACCACCTCATTCGTGGCTTTATGGCCGGCAGTGCGGGCAAGGCCAAGTGGCGCCCGGGGCTCGACGCCCCGGAGGGCGAACCGGTGCCCGGTTTCGATCAGGTTCACGTGGTTTACACCGAGTTCGAGTCGATGCTGACTCAGACTCCCCGGGTCCAGCAATTGCTGCCGGTGCAGGCGGTCTACGAGGACCAGGAGTACAGCGTCGAGTCGGTCACCCAGTCGGGTGGCGACATCAACCCGGATCTGGCTTTCGAACCCGACGCGGAGACCCTGATGAAGGCGCTCATGCCTAACTACGTGTCACGCGTCGTGTATTCGATGTTCCTGGACGCCGCAGCGAGCGAATCGGCCGCCCGTCGTACCGCTATGAAGAGCGCGACCGACAACGCCACGGAACTGGTCAACGACCTCACCCGAGTCGCCAACCAGGCCCGGCAGGCCCAGATCACTCAGGAAATCACAGAGATCATCGGTGGCGCTGGCGCGCTGTCCGATAGCGGAGAAAGAGACTAACTATGACTACAGCTCTGTCTGAGCGCACGGAAGAGCGCACCGGCTCCGCCGGGCGTATCGTGCGCGTCATCGGTGCCGTCGTCGACGTGGAATTCCCGCGCGGCGAGCTGCCGGCACTGTACAACGCCCTCGAGGTGAAGGTGGACCTCAAGGAGATCGCTCGCACGATCGTCCTGGAGACCGCCCAGTTCCTCGGCGACAACTTGGTGCGCGCCATCGCCATGGCCCCCACCGACGGCCTGGTCCGCGGCGCGGAGGTGCTGGACACCGGCAAGCCGATCTCGGTTCCGGTCGGCGATGTGGTTAAGGGCCACGTGTTTAACGCTCTTGGCGAATGCCTCGACGAGCCGGGCCTCGGCCGCGACGGCGAGCAGTGGGGCATCCACCGCGAGCCCCCGGCGTTCAAGGACCTCGAAGGCAAGACCGAGATCCTCGAGACCGGTATTAAGGTCATCGACCTGCTGACCCCGTACGTCAAGGGCGGCAAGATCGGCCTCTTCGGCGGCGCCGGCGTGGGCAAGACGGTGCTCATCCAGGAGATGATTACCCGTATTGCCCGTGAGTTCTCGGGCACGTCGGTCTTCGCCGGCGTGGGCGAGCGCACCCGTGAGGGCACCGACCTCTTCCTTGAGATGGAGGAGATGGGCGTTCTTCCGGATACCGCGCTGGTGTTCGGCCAGATGGACGAGCCGCCGGGAGTGCGTATGCGCGTCGCTCTGTCGGGTCTGACCATGGCGGAGTATTTCCGCGATGTGCAGAACCAGGACGTGCTGCTGTTCATCGACAACATCTTCCGCTTCACCCAGGCCGGTTCCGAGGTGTCGACGCTGCTGGGCCGCATGCCGTCCGCGGTGGGCTACCAGCCGACCCTGGCCGACGAGATGGGCGTGCTCCAGGAGCGCATTACCTCCACCAAGGGCCGCTCCATCACGTCGCTGCAGGCCGTCTACGTCCCGGCAGATGACTACACCGACCCGGCGCCGGCGACGACCTTTGCCCACTTGGACGCCACCACGGAGCTGGACCGTTCGATCGCCTCGAAGGGTATCTACCCGGCGGTGAACCCGCTGACCTCCACGTCGCGCATTCTAGAGCCGGGCATCGTCGGCGAGCGTCACTACGAGGTTGCCCAGCGCGTCATCGGTATTCTGCAGAAGAACAAGGAGCTGCAGGACATCATCGCCATCCTGGGCATGGACGAGCTGGGCGAGGAGGACAAGCTCACCGTTCAGCGCGCCCGCCGCATCCAGCGGTTCCTGGGCCAGAACTTCTTCGTTGCGCAGAAGTTCACCGGTGACGAGGGCTCCTACGTGCCGCTGTCGGAGACCATTGAGGCCTTCGAGCGCATTTGCAACGGCGAGTTCGACCACTACCCGGAGCAGGCCTTCAGCAACCTCGGTGGCTTGGACGACGTCGAGGCCGCGTACAAGAAGCTCTCTGAGAAGTAAGGGATACCGCCATGTCTAGCATCACCACGCAGCTGGTCGCAGTGGACCGTACGCTGTGGTCTGGTGAAGCCAAGCTGGTCACCGCCCAGACCACTGAGGGCGAGATCGGTGTCCTGCCCGGCCACCAGCCGCTGCTCGGCCAGTTGGTCGACAACGGCATCGTGACCATCACTCCCGACGACGGCAGCGAGAAGCTCGTCGCCGCCGTGCAGAGTGGCTTCCTGTCCGTGTCCACGGACAAGATCACAGTCCTTGCCGAGCGGGCCGAATGGGCTTCGGAGATCAATGAGTCCGAAGCGCAGGAGAAGCTGTCTAGCTCGGATCCGAAGGAGAAGGCACGGGCGGAGGCGGCGCTCAAGGCGCTTCGCCGCGATCGTGCTTCCTAGGCCGATAAAGGTAGCCTAGGTCACACTCTTTGGGGCCGCCTCACGGAATCACCGTGGAGGCGGCCCCTCATTTTTCCCCCTTCCATGAGGGACTCATTAAAATATTCTGTTAATACCCATGGACAGTAAGGGGAGTGTGCGTGAGATTCGCTATCGTGCTCGTCGTAGGTCTCGTGCTGGTTGCGGTTGCTCTCGCCGCGTGGCGCTTCCTCATCGTCCGCTCGCAGGGGACCGGCGGCTTGTTTCGCACCTCCTCCACTGGGGTCTGGGGAACCTGGCACTACGCCCTGCTGCGCTACAGCGGGGACGAGCTCCTCATCTACCGGCTCACCTCGCTGCTGCCGGCGGCCGATATTGTCCTGCACCGCACGTTCCTATCCATCAAGAGCCACCGGCGCCCCCAGTCCGGCGAGTTGGATGTCATTGACCCTGACACCGTCTTGATCACCATCGAGCATGGTCAACGCCAGTACGAATTCGCGCTCGAGCATCACGCCGCCAAGGCGATCATCGCCTGGGTGGAATCCGCGCCCTCGGAGCGCCAGGAGCGACGAGACCATCGAGCCCTCCTCATGAAGGCCAGGCGTCAGCGCGGGCGTTAGGCTGGTTCGCATGCGTCTTGTCATTGCTCGTTGTAGCGTCGATTATGTGGGCCGGCTTCAGGCACACCTCCCGCTGGCCAAGCGCCTCATTCTGGTCAAGGCCGACGGTTCGGTGTCCATTCACGCCGACGACCGCGCCTACAAGCCACTGAACTGGATGACGCCGCCGTGCACCCTGACGGAACAACCCATCACGGACCTCGACGGGGAGGATACCGGCGAGTCCTTGTGGATCGTGGAGAACCCGAAGGGCGAGCAGCTGCGCATTACTCTCAGCGAGGTTGAGGTGGATACCTCCGTGGAGCTGGGTGTCGATCCGGGGTTGGTCAAGGACGGCGTCGAAGCCCACTTGCAGGAGTTGCTGGCCGAGCACATCACGACGCTGGGCTCCGGCTACACCCTGGTGCGGAGGGAATTCCCGACGGCTATTGGGCCAGTCGATATCCTGGCCCGCGACGCCGCCGGCCGTGCCGTCGCCGTGGAGGTGAAGCGACGCGGCGGTATCGACGGGGTCGAGCAGCTCACCCGCTATCTTGAGCTGCTCAATCGCGATGACCTCCTCAAGCCGGTAGTAGGAGTTTTCGCGGCGCAGGAGATTAAACCGCAGGCGAGGACGCTGGCGGAGGACCGGGGAATCAGGTGCATCACCCTGGACTACGACGATTTGCGCGGCATCGAGTCCGCCGAGCTGCGGCTCTTCTAGGTGATGTAATGGGACGGAAAAACCGGCGACAGCGCCCCGAGCTACGCCAGCTCCCGGCCGACGGTTCCTCCTTCTACGGCACCCAGCGTGACGGGGACCTGCTGTACCGCCACATGGGATCAGCCCGGGCGGTGAAGTACTACGTCTGCCCGGGGTGCAACCAGAATATCCCACCGGGCATCGCTCACATCGTGGCATGGGAGGACGGCAGAGCCGACTTCCGACGGCATTGGCACCGCGCCTGCTTCGAGCGGAGACGCTAGGCTCAGGGCCATGATTGTTGCATTCTCCGTGGCCCCCACCGTGACTGAATCCCCGACCGCCGAGATGGCCGACGCGGTCGCCCGGGCCGTGAAGATCGTTCGGGAATCGGGCTTGCCGAACGAGACGACGGCCATGTTCACCACCCTGGAGGGGGAGTGGGACGAGGTTTTTGATGTGATTAAGCGGGCCACCGCTGCCGTGGAGGCGGTGAGCCCGCGGGTGTCGCTCGTCGTCAAGGCGGACATTCGCCCCGGCCGGACCGACATGTTGCACCAGAAGGTGCGTTCCCTGGAGGAAGCCCTCCAGGAGCTGGGCTAGTTCACTGGCTGCACGTAATCCGGGAAGGGCAGCGGCGCCTTGAGTGGCTGCTTGATCGGGTTCATGTCCAGGCCCATGTCCTTGGCGAAGACGACCGAGGTGTCCGTGTAGACGCGCTCGGTCTTTTCGTCGAGGTTGAAAATCCGGGCCCCGCGCAGCGTGTGCATGTCCCAGGTGCCATCGCGCAGTCCGTAGGGGCCGAAGCCGGTGCCGGGGCAGTAGCCGAGCTCAACGCCGAAGTAGTTGCCCATGTACGAGTTGATGTGGTCGTGGCCGCAGTAGATGCCGAGGACGTCGCCGCGCTCACGGACAGCGGAGTAGATCCCGGAGTTGATAAGGCCGGTGTAGCAGTCCTCATTCTTGACGCCGATGACCCCGAAGCGCTCGTCGGGGCCGGTTCCCTCGGAGGAGAACTGCTGCCCGAACCACATGTGGTGGTGCTCATAGGTCGGGATGTGGAAGAACATGAGGCCCGGAACCTTGGTGCCGTAGGTTTGCTCTGTCTGCTCGGAGAGGGTGCGGTACCAGTCGATCTGCTGCGGGCGCAGCCAGTCGTAACCCATCATGTCCTTGATTTCCTGCCCGCCGGGATTCTCGGGAGCATAACGGCCGGAGTCGAAGAGCCACACGGCGAACTTCGGGGTACCGGCGGTGCCGTTGACGAGGAGCAGGCCATCGGAGTCACCATAGGTGTCGGTGGCGGCCGGGTTGAGGTTGTGCTTGTACTGGCGGACGAACTCCACCATCTGCGGCTCGTACACGCCCGTGCCGGCGTCCTCGGTGGAGTCTTCGTCGTGGTTGCCGAAGGTGATGGCCCAGGGGATTCCGCGCTCCTCCATGGGCAGCACGACGTTGTTAATGGCCTGGTAGACCTCGGTATTGTTCGTCGGCCCGGAGGAGATGACGTCACCGTTGATGACGACGAAATCCGGCTTCTGCTCGTCGAGTACCTTGCGCTGGAATTCGATAGTGCGTTGGTCGGTCAGGTGATCGTCCTGCGTGTCGTTGAACTGGATAATCCGGAAGGTTCCGTCGTCGCCGAAGCGAAGGCTCGGGGCGGCGGAAGCAGAAGCGGAGGGGTCAATGGGGGCGTTTGCGTTGGCTGCCAGGGGAGCGGCGGCGGCGAGGCCGACGGTCCCGGCAAGAAGATTGCGGCGGGAGAAGGTGGTCACGCTCGGAACGTAGCACGCTTCTCCTCCCGCCGCAGTGCGAGCTAGACCGCCTTATACCACTGGACGGACATGGCCGGCAGGTCGATGGTCAGGGCGTTCTCCTGGCCATCCCACTCCTGTTCCGCAGCCGTCACCTTGGTGGGCAGCGGGTTGCCGGCACCGGCGTAGGCGCCGTCGTCGGAGTTGAGGATGAGCTCCCAGTCCTTCCGCGGAACGCCAAGGGTGTAGCTAGTGTGCGTGGCCCCGGAGAGGTTGATGACCGCGAGCACGGCCTCGCCCTCGTCGGACCAACGGATGAAGGCCAGCACGTTGTGCTCGTAGTCGTCGCCCTTGATCCACTGGAACCCGGCCGGGGTGTTGTCCTGGGAGAACAACGCCGGCTCGGCCCGGTAGAGCTTGTTGAGGTCGCGGACGAAACTCTGGATACCGACGTGGAACTCGTGGCCCCAGCCTTCGAGGTTGGACCAGTCGATGGAGTAGGCCTCGCTCCATTCACCGGTCTGCCCGAACTCCTGGCCCATGAACATGAGGTTCTTGCCGGGGTGGGAGTACATGTAGCCGAAGAGGGTGCGCAGACCGGCGGCCTTGTTCCAATCATCGCCCGGCATCCGACCCCACAGGGAGCCCTTGCCGTGGACCACTTCGTCGTGGCTGAAGGGAAGGATGTACTTCTCGGAGAAGGCGTAGACCATCGAGAAGGTGATCTCGTTGTGGTGGTAGGAGCGGTGAATCGGGTCGAGCTTGAAGTACTCCAGGGTGTCGTTCATCCACCCCATGTTCCACTTCATGGAGAAGCCGAGGCCGTTGTCGGAGGTCAGCGCGGTCACGCCCGGCCACGAAGTGGACTCCTCGGCGATCGTGAGAACGCCAGGGTGCTCACGGTGGACAGTAGCGTTGACTTCCTGGAGGAAACGCACCGCGTCGAGGTTCTCCCGGCCTCCGAATTCGTTCGGCAGCCACTCGCCGTCGTTGCGGGAGTAATCCAGGTACAGCATGGACGCGACGGCGTCGACGCGCAGGCCGTCGATGTGGAACTCTTCGAGCCAGTAGAGGGCGTTAGCGACGAGGAAGTTGCGCACTTCGTTGCGACCGAAGTTGAAGACGTACGTGCCCCAGTCCTTCTGCTCGCCGCGGCGCCAGTCCGGGTGCTCGTAGCACGCAGTGCCGTCGAAGCGGGCGAGGGCCCAATCATCCTTGGGGAAGTGTGCCGGGACCCAGTCCACAATGACGCCGACGCCGGCGGCGTGGAAAGCATCGACGAGGGCGCGGAACTCGTCCGGCGTGCCCCAGCGCGCCGACGGCGCGTAGTAGCCGGAGACCTGGTAGCCCCAGGAACCACCGAAGGGGTGCTCCGCCGGGGGCATGAATTCGACGTGGGTGAAGCCGTTGTCCACCACGTAGTCGACGAGCTCCTTAGCGAGGTCGCGGTAGCCGTAGCCCATCTTCCAGGACCCCAGGTGTACCTCGTAGACGCTCACCGGGGCGTCGATGTTGTTGCGCTCGTCGCGGGTGCTCAGCCACTCGGCGTCGCCCCACTCGTAGGCGGATTCGCCGGCGACGACGGACACGGTCTCCGGCGGCGCCTTCGTGGCCTTGGCCAGCGGGTCGGCCTTGTCGATGCGGTGGCCTTCCTGGGTGTGGATAGCGAACTTGTAGCTCTCGCCGGCTTCGATCCCGGGGATGAACAGCTCCCAGATACCCGAGGATCCGAGAGAACGCATGGGGTACTGGTTGGGGTTCCAAGCGCAGAAGTCGCCAATCACCGCGACACCGGCGGCGTTGGGAGCCCACACCGCAAAGGACGTACCAGAGACGGTTCCCAGTTCGGTCTCGTAGGACCGGGTGTTGGCGCCGAGAACCTCCCAGAGGCGCTCGTGCCGGCCCTCGGAGATGAGGTAGAGGTCGAACTCCCCGAGCGTCGGCAGGAAGCGGTACGGGTCCGCGACCAGGCTGGTTGCCTCCGGGTAGCGGACGTTGAACCGGTAGTCGGGAGCGTAGGTGTCCTCAAGCTCGGCGACGAAGATGTCGTCTCCGATGGGGGTCATGTCCACGTAGGAACCATGAATAAGCAGCTCGACGCGTTCCGCACCCAGCTGACGGGTGCGGACCACGGATCCGCTTGTGGTGGGGTGCCACCCATAGATGTCGTGCGGGGCGTGGTGGCGACAGTGAACAAGGCGGGTTCGGTCGTCTTGATTGATGTGGGTCATACCTCCGACGGTACCCGCGGAGGTGCCCCCCGGGGTTGGTTTTCGAAAAAGTGACTAACCCCGATACTCCGTCATATCGCGCCAGGCCAGTTGCTCGCGACGGTCTTCGGCCACCGGCGGGAGGACGAAGATGTGAGCGACGTCGGCCCGCGGCTCCAGGCGCACGTAGTTGTGCTCGCCCCACGTGTACTGGGCGCCGGTGATGAGGTCGCGGACACCGAAGTAGCCCGGCTTGCGGCCGATGGCGTCGAAGTCGATGTGGACCGTGCCCTCCTGCGGCCAGTAGGAATCCAGGTTCACGACGACGAGGATCGTGTCACCGGTGATCGGGTCTACCTTGGAGTAGGCGAGGATCTGGTCGTTGTCCACCTCGTGGAACCGTAGGGTGCGCAGCTGCTGCAGCGCCGGATGGTCTCGGCGAATCTGGTTGAGCAGGGTGATATACGGCTCCAGGGAATCCCCGTTGGCGAGCGCGGCGTCGTAGTCGCGGTAGCGGATCTGGTACTTCTCGGAGTCCAGGTACTCTTCGCTGCCCGGGGCCACCGGCACGTGTTCGAAGAGTTCGTAGCCGGAGTACACCCCCCAAAGGGGGGAAAGCGTGGCGGCGAGGGCTGCCCGAAGAGCAAACATCGCCCGCCCACCGGTCTGCAGGGACTCGTGGAGAATGTCCGGAGTGTTGACGAAGAGGTTGGGGCGGGAGACATCAGCGGCATCGCGGATCATCTCGCCGAATTCGATGAGATCCTCCTTCGACGTCTTCCACGTGAAGTACGTGTAGGACTGGGAGAACCCGGCCTTGGCAAGACCGAACAGGCGTGCCTGACGGGTGAAGGCCTCGGCGAGGAAGATGACCTCCGGGTGATTCTCGTGGATCTTGGCGATGAGCCAGTGCCAGAAGTTCGCCGGCTTGGTGTGCGGGTTGTCGACGCGGAAGGTGTGGACCCCGTTGTCGATCCAGAACTCGACCACGCGCAGGACCTCGTTGTAGATGCCTTCCGGGTCGTTATCGAAGTTGATCGGGTAAATGTCCTGGTACTTCTTCGGCGGGTTTTCCGCGTAGGCGATGGTACCGTCGGCGAGAACCGTGAAGAACTCCGGGTGCTCAGCGGCCCACGGGTGGTCCGGGGCGGCCTGGAGCGCAAAGTCGAGGGCCACCTCAAGGCCCAGTTCCTCGGCGCGGGCGATCATCGCCCGGAAGTCGTCCATGGTGCCCAGGCGCGGATGGGTGGCGTCGTGCCCACCGTCGGCGGAACCGATGGCCCACGGCGAGCCGACGTCCTCCGGATCCGGGGTGAGAGTGTTGTTGCGGCCCTTGCGGTTGATCTCGCCGATGGGGTGGATGGGCGGGAAGTACACGGTGTCGAAGCCCATCCGGGCGACGCGCTCCAGCGCGACGGCGGTGGTAGCGAAGGTGCCGTGCTCACCCTCGGCGCCGGTGGAGCGGGGGAAGAGCTCGTACCAGGAGCTGAAGCCGGCCTTGGCGCGCTCTACCTTGACCTCGTGGACCTCGCCCTCCACGAGGAGGTCGCGCAGCGGGAATTCGGCGAGCAGCTCGGCGACGTCGGCGCTGAGGCCCACTTCAAGCCGGGCGTTGAGATCGAGGGCGTCGTTGCGCAGGTCTTCCGCGGCCCCGAGCAGAAGGGGACGCTCGCTGGCGGGAACGCCCTTGGCGGCTCGCTCGAACAGGGAGGCGCCGTGCAGCAGGTCGTTGGACATGTCGACGGCAGATTGGCCGGCGTCACGCTTCTTGACGACCGCGTTGCGCCAGGTGGCGACGACGTCGGACCAGGCGTCGATCCGGAAGGACCACAGGCCCACCTCGTCGGGAACGAACACGGCGTGGACATTATCCGGGATGTAGCGTTCCGGCTGCATGAGGATCCGCTCGACTGCCCCGGCGGGGGAGAACACGTTGAGGGTGGCGGCTATCGCATCGTGACCCTCGCGCCAGACGAGCGCGGAGACGGGCACAACCTCGCCGACGACGGCCTTTGACGGCAGCGCGCGGTGAGATACGACGGGGCGGACATCATCGATACCGAGACGACCGATCATGGTTTTTCCCTTTCCTAGAGCATGGGGGTGTGCCCCCAAGATTATCCCAGCTGTGTCACATCCACCGGGATTCTAATTTTCAGTCACAATGGTGGGGTGAGCACTGAAGCACAAGCACTGATCGATTTCCAAGGCGTTTCCCTGCGGCGCGACGGCGCCGTCCTCGTGGGGCCGCTCGACTGGCAGGTGCTGCCGGGTCAGCGATGGATCATCGTCGGGCCGAATGGCGCCGGCAAGACCTCCCTAGTCCGCATCGCCGCCGCAGAGGAATACCCCAGCACCGGCGAAGCCACCATCCTCGGAGAACGCCTCGGCAAGACCGACATGCGGGATCTGCGCACCTTGATCGGCATGTCCTCGGCCGCGTTGGCGCACCGCATCCCGGAGGATGAAAAGGTCGGCGACCTGGTCATCTCGGCCAGCTACGCGGTCTTGGGACGGTGGTTGGAGGATTACGACGAGGTTGACGAGCACCAGGCCGTGGCGATCCTTGAACAGGTGGGGGCCCTGCACCTGGTGGACCGACGGTGGGGCACGCTCTCCGAGGGCGAGCGCAAGCGGGTGCTTATCGCTAGGGCGATGATGGTGAACCCGGAGCTGCTCATCCTCGACGAGCCAAGCGCCGGCCTGGACCTCGGCGGCCGTGAGGACCTGGTCGCCTACCTGTCGGAATTGGCGAACGATGAGGACGCCCCCGCCATCGTCATGATTACCCACCATGTCGAGGAGATTCCCGCGGGCTTCACCCACGCCATGCTGCTCGACGAAGGCGGCGTCGTTGCCCAAGGCCCCATCGAAGAGGTGCTCACGAGCGAGCATCTCACGGCGACGTTCCACCAGCCCATCGAGCTCTCACGCGTTGGGGACCGCTACTTCGCCCGTCGTCGCGCACGCCGAGGCGCCCACCGCAAGTAGGTGTCGGATATGGCGTCCGGGGCGTTGTCGAGCGATGCCGGAGACAGGATCGACCACACCGATCTCACCGGTTACCACGGCGGCCGGCTGGCCGCGACGGTGATCCTCCTCCGCGACGGCGCAACCGGATTGGAAGTGTGGGTTCAAGAACGGGTTACCACCATGCCCAACTACCCCGGGGTGACCGTGTTCCCGGGAGGCGGGGTGGACCAGCGCGACTTCCCCGCCCGTTCCTGGGACTCCGGTTCGCTGTGGTCTGGCCCCTCCGTTGTTTCCCTGGCCCGACGCCTGGGCACTACGAAGTACAAGGCCCACGCCCTCATGTTCGCTGCGGTACGCGAGCTGTATGAAGAAGCGGGCACGCTGTTGGTGACCGACGCCGCCGGTGATCTCCTCTCGGACGCCTCCGAACTGCACGAAGAGCGCGAAATGCTCATCACCCACCGCCGGTCACTGACCGAGGTCTTGCAGCGCCACCACCTCCGGGTACGAAGCGACCTGCTTTTGCCGTCGGCACGCTGGGTCGGTCAGTCCGAGAACGGCACCTGGTTTGACACCTTTTCCTTCGTTTCCCGCCTTCCCGTCGGACAAAGCCCGGACGGGTTCACCTCAGAGGCCGACGACGCCAACTGGTTCTCCCCTCAACTGCTCATCGACGGTTGGCGGGCGGGCCTCGTCCGATTGGTGTTACCCACGTGGGCGCAGTTGTCCCAGCTGACGCGCTATGACAGCGTCGACGAGGTGCTCGCCGCGGCCCGCAACGCGGATCTCAACCCGGTGATCGGGGAGCCGGTGGAGCCGGACTATCATGAGTTTTTCGCCCATACCCCGGAGGATAGGATCGGTAACTACCGTGGCTTTTACAGCCGATGAGCTGGACTTTGTGCTGCGGAACGAGGTGAACCCGGATGGCTTTGCCCTCACTAAGCGGGCGGCCTTCGACGACGCCCGACTCGCCCGCGAGCGCTACGGGGCCTTCGGCCGCGCGGCCCTGGAACTGCTCACCGCCCGCGCCGCGGGGAAGGTGCCGGACAACTGGTTGGTGGATTCGGAAGCCGCCCAACAGGCCACCCCGCCGCCGGTAGCCGCCGAGCGGGCGGCGCGCCTGGCCGGGTACCCCATCCACGACGTCACGTGCTCGGTGGGCACGGAGGGACGTTTCATCGACGGCCCGTGGATTGGCAGTGACCTGGATCCGATCAGGGTGCGGATGGCCGCCCACAATCTGCCGGGCCGGCTCGTCCTGCGCGCCGACGCACTCCACCCCGTGTCCCGGGGGTGCGTCATCGTAGCGGATCCTGCGCGACGCTCGGGCGGGCGTCGCCTGAAGGACACGATCCCGCCGCTTCCCGACCTCTTCGCCGCGTGGCCCGACACCGAGATGGCGATTAAGTGCGCGCCGGGCATTGACTACTCCGGATTCGACGGCGCGGTGGTGGTGTCGAGCGTCGACGGCGGGGTCAAGGAAACGTGCCTGTACACGCCGGGGCTGGCACGGCCCGGGGTCCGCCGCGAGGCGATCATCCATCGGGAAGGTCGCTGCGATCGGCTCGACGACACGCTGCCGGACGACGTTCCCGCCGCTGCTCCGGGGCGTTACATCCTCGATCCGGATGGAGCCATCGTGCGCGCCGGGCTGGTGCGGCACTTCGCAGCCCGGGAAGGACTGTGGCAGCTCGACGAGCGGATCGCCTACCTCACCGGCGACACCATCCCCTCCGGGTATTCCGGCTTCGAGTTCCGCGAGCAGGTTCCCCTCAAGCGCTTGCGCTCGGCCTTGGCTAGACACGACGCCGGGCGCGCGGAGATCCTGGTGCGCGGGGTCGACGTCGACCCCGACGCATTGCGCGCCCGGCTGAAGCTCCGCGGATCAACGGCCGTCACCATCGTCTGCACCCGGATTGGGCGCGACGGCGTAGCCCTCATCTGCGGACCGCGGGAGTTTACTCCTTAACGATGCCGTAGGAGCTGTGCTTGGAGACCGTCCGCTCCTCGCCGCCGTGGAGGTCGCCCTCGACGAGGTAGAAGTCGATCTGGAACCGGCTCTCATCGAAGGTGTACACCGCGAAGGTCTGCACCTCGGACTGGCGGTAGTTGGAGTGCTTGTAGTCGAACTTCGGGGACTTCTCGGGCTGCTCGGCAACGTCGAACAGGCCGTTCCACTCCTCGACGTCGGCGTCGGTCATCCAGTCCAGCTTCGGGCGAACCTTGTGGACGTGGTCGGCGCCCTTCTGGTAAATCGCATCGTAGGTTTTCGTGCCGGAAGTGTTCGGGATGACGTACGTGACGCCCTTGGGGTTGACGTGGTACTCAACGCCGTCGATCTCGCGCTTCTCGGTCTCCTCCACGTCACCGTAGGAGAAGTCGTCCGGGGTGTAGACGAGGGACTTGGTGCGGGTCAGGTTGTGATCGTGGCCCTGGAGGACGACGTCGACGCCGAGCTCGTCGGCTAGTTTGACGAAATCTTCACGGGTGACCTGAACGTCCTCGTCCTGGAGAGAGTGGTAGGACGCGGAGTACACCGGCTTGTGATAGGCCATGATGATCCAGTCGGCGCCGTTCTCGCGCGCCTTGGCGATGTCGGCCTTGGCCCACTCCATTTGGGTCTTGCCGATGGCGCCGCCCTCGGGGTTGTCCTCGGACTCCTCGTTGTCGTTGGTGTTAAGCACCACGAAGTGTGCGCCCGAGTGGTCGAAGGAGTAATAGGAGCCGCCGGAGATGGCGTCGTTGGTAACGGGCACGTTGGTGTGCTCGTTGAAGGCGGTCTCGTCGCTGGTATCGAGGAAGCGGAGGCCGTATTCGTCGTGATTGCCCGGGGCGTACGCGTGCGGCAGGTTCATGTTCTGCTCGCGGGACATGTCAAGGTTGTCCACCCACTCGTCTTCCACCTGGGCGGTTTCGACGAAGTCGCCGGTGTGCAGCGCGAAGTCGGCGTCGGGGGCGACCTCCATGGCGTGAGCCAAGGTGTCCGCGCCGTAGGCGGCTTCGTTGTTGACGTTGGCGTTCCAATACGCGTTCTGGGTGTCGGTGTACTGGATGAACTGGGTCTTCTCACTGCCCTCGGCGGCAGTGCGGAAGGAACCGGTCTCGGTCAGGCCTTCGGCCTCGCTGCCCAGCTGGTAGTAGTACTGCGTGTCCGGGGCCAGGCCAGTGGCCTCGGCCTTATAGACGTGTTCCGTGACGTCCTGCAGCTCCAGGTACGCCAGCTCGGAGCCATCAGAAGTCCACTTGGTGTTGTCGCGAGTGATCTGCTCGTCGGTGAAGTAGCCTTTGACTTCCTCGGGCTTGCCGTTGTCGTCGAGGAGGAACTCGCCTTCGTCGTCGGTGGTGACGGCGGCGTAGATGTAGAAGCCGTCCTTGTCGCGCTCAACATACTCGGAGGTGACTTCCTCGACCTTTGCCGGGAACTCCTTCGCCTGAGACATGTCCTTGTTGGTGGATACACGGACGATGCCGTCATCGAACTTGTCGGTCGTGTACCAGTTGAAGTTCATCTGGGTGGCCGGGTCCTCGGAGATGGACATCGACACGCGGTTCGGCTCGTTATTCGGCTCGACGGGCGCGACTTCCGGCTTCTCGTCCTGAAGGGTGATGAGGTCGAGGCCATTCTTTTCGCCGTAGACCGGATCCACCTCCGACTTTTCGGAGGCGGAAGCGGCGGTGGCGGAGGTGGACGCGGCGGAGGAGGAAGCGGGTGCGGACTGCTCGGTATTGCAGGCAGTGAGAACGGTAGCGGAGGCGGCCAGTGCGAGGATCGCCTTCATTGACTTCTTAGACCACAACGTCATTAGATCATTCCTGTTCAATAGCAATTTACTGGACAGTTTCTGATTGTGGCCTAAGAAGATGACGTGACCCCTTCGCCTAGATGACTACCGGGTGAATATTCGGTGTTGGATGTTCATCTAGGTAGCGATCGCGTTAATTCCGTGGGCTTTAAAGATGTCAACGACATGGTGGACGCTCTCGCGGGTCGGCGGGAGCACGCCGTCAAGCTCATACTCCATACCCAGGGTGTGCCACTTATCGGCGCCCATGTTGTGGAAGGGAAGGACCTCCAGGCGTTCGACGTTCGGCCACCGAGAAACGATCTGCGCGACCTTTTCCACGTTCTCGTCGGAATCCGTCAGGCCGGGAACGAGCACGAAGCGGACCCACACTCGCTTATTCAGGGCCGAAAGACGATCGCCGAAGGCGATGGTCGGTGCCAGGTCCCGGGACGTAACGCGGCGGTACAGCTCCTCGTCGCCCGACTTGACGTCGAGCAGCACCATGTCGATGTTCTCCAGATCCTCGTCCGTCAGCCGAGACCCAAGGTAACCGGAGGTATCGATGCACGTGTGCACGCCCATCTCGTGTGCCCCGGCGAGAATGCGTCGGGTGAACTCGATCTGGAACAAGGGCTCGCCGCCGGAAATGGTCAGGCCGCCATTGGAGGCCTTGAAGACGGGCTGCATACGCTTAATGCGCTTAAGGACGTCCTCGACCTTCTCGACCGTGCCCTCTTTCATGCCCATTGTGTCTGGGTTGTGGCAATACAGGCAGCGCAATGGGCAGCCCGACATGAAGATAGTCATCCGGGTACCCGGCCCATCGACGGCGGTGACCATCTCCCAGGAGTGCACGAGGCCGGCGGAGCCGGACCGCCGGGCGGCGAGGAGGTCGGTGCGGGAGGCTTCAAATTCCGGCGAGCCTAAGCCGATCGCCGCGCCCCGATGGCGAATGCCGTCGCTGGGGGCGATGGTCACGCTACCGGTGACACCATCAGCCATGATGTTCCTTTCACTTTCTTGATGAAGTCTTAATATGCCAAGCGCCGCGCAGCCCGCAAGGGCCCGCGGCGTTGGTGCGAGGGTTGGACTCTTATGCCTTCTGGTGGAAGGTGCGGTCCAGGACGTCGAGCTGCTGCTCGCGGGTGAGCTTGACGAAGTTCACGGCGTAGCCGGAGACGCGAACGGTGAGGTTCGGGTACTTCTCCGGGTGCTCCATGGCGTCCTTGAGGGTGTCCTCCTCAAGAACATTGATGTTGGCGTGGTACAGGCCAGACTCCATGTTGTTCGCGGAACGGTTGGCCTTCATCGAAGCGAGACGCTCGTCGAAAGTCTTGGTAGCCATGGGTTATTCTCCTTCTTCTTCCATGATGAAACCGGCGTCGAGAACGCCGACGAGGTTGGTGACCTGCTCGTCCTTGGAACGGCCCAGGCCAGTCGGGGTGATGGTGTTGGTCAAGGAGATGCCGTCGAGGGCATCCTTGTAGTCGAGCTTGCCGACGGAGAGCATGGAGGCAACCATGCCGTGGGTGTCGGCACCGTTCTCCGGGTTTGCGCCCGGGCTGAACGGGGTTCCAGCCTGGTGACCGGACGGGAACGCGCCGGTCGCCTTGCCGTACACCACGTTGGACGTGATGGTCAGGACAGACTGGGTCGGGATGGCGTCGCGGTACATCGGGATGGCCTTGATCTTCTCCATCACGGTGTGAACGATGGTCGCAGCGATATCATCGGCACGGTCATCGTCGTTACCGTAGCGGGGGAAGTCACCTTCGGTGACGTAGTCCACTACCAGTCCGGTCTCGTCACGCACCGGGGTGACGGTGGCGTACTTGATGGCGGACAGGGAGTCTGCCACGATCGACAGACCGGCGATACCGCAGCCCATAGTACGCACGATGTTGGAATCGTGCAGCGCCATCTCGATCGCCTCGTAGGCGTAGCGGTCATGGCAGTAGTGGATGATGTTGAGGGCTTCGACGTAGGTTCCGACAACCCAGTCCAGCATGTCCTCGTACTTCTGCCAGACTTCGTCGAAGTCCAGCGGGCCGTCGCCCTGGACGGGCTGGAACTCGCCCTCGCCGGTGATCTGCTTGCCGGTCACCTCGTCGCGGCCGCCATTGATGGCGTACAGCAGCGACTTTGCGGCATTGACGCGGGCGCCGAAGAACTGCATCTGCTTGCCCACGCGCATGGGGGAGACGCAGCAGGCGATGGCGGCGTCGTCGCCCCACTGGCCGCGGATCTGCTCGTCGGACTCGTACTGAATGGACGAGGTCTCGATGGAGATCGCGGCGCAGAACTCCTTGTAGCCTTCCGGAAGCTGCGGATCCCAGAAGATGGTGATGTTCGGCTCCGGGGCGGGGCCCAGGTTGCGCAGGGTCTGCAGCAGACGGAAGGAGGTCTTGGTGACCTGCGGGCGACCGTCGGAGGAGAAGCCGGCGTCAGACCAGGTGGCCCAGTAGGGGTCACCCGAGAAGATCTGGTCGTAATCCTCGGTGCGCAGGAAGCGGACGATGCGCAGCTTGATGACGAGGGAGTCGATGATCTCCTGGGCATCGGTCTCGGTGAGGACACCGTTCGCGAGATCGCGCTCAAAGTAGATGTCGAAGAACGGGGAGAGGCGGCCGATGGACATGGCAGCACCGTCCTGGGACTTCACCGCGCCGAGGTAGGCGAAGTAGGTCCACTGAACGGCCTCATGGGCGTTGGCGGCCGGACGGGAGATGTCGAAGCCGTAGGACTCCGCCATCTTCTTCAGCTTCTTGAGGGCCTTGATCTGCTCGGAGTGCTCCTCGCGGTAGCGGGCCCAGTGCTCAGAGAAGCCCTCGGCGGCCGGAGCGTTCTTGGCAGCTTCCTTGTCCTCGATGAGCCGGTCGACGCCGTAGAGGGCGACGCGACGGTAGTCGCCGATGATGCGGCCGCGACCGTAGGCGTCCGGCAGGCCGGTGATGATGTGCGAGGAGCGGGCCGCACGGATGCGCGGGGTGTAGATGTCGAAGACCGCATCGTTGTGGGTCTTGCGGTAGCGGGTGAAGATCTTCTGGACGTCTTCGTTGACTTCCTTGCCCGCCTCGCCGATCGCCTGGCGGACCATGCGCCAGCCGCCGTTCGGCATCATCGCACGCTTGAGCGGGGTGTCGGTCTGGAGGCCGACGATGACGTTGTCGTCCTCGCTAATGAAGCCGGGCGCGAAGGCATCGATATCGCTGGGGATGTCGGTGTCGACGTCGTAGACGCGACGCTGGCGCTCGACGGAGAGATAGTTCTTTTCCAGGTGGTCCCACACGCGAAGAGTCTTCTCGGTGGGGCCGGAGAGGAAGGACGCGTCGCCGGTGTAAGGCGTGTAGTTGCGCTGAATGAAGTCGCGCACGTCGACGGACGTCGTCCAGTCTCCCGATTCGAAGCCTTCCCAGGCGTCGATCTGAATGGCTTGGGTCACAATGCCTACCTTCGTTGATCGATTAAGTTCGCCGCCATGTGGTAATGGCGCGTACGTCGATCAGTCTAGTAACCGGACCGTGAAGTTCCCACTTCCATTGGTAATCCCTTTTAAAATTGCCCCCTCATAGGGGGTAGGAGTGTGACCTGTCGAACAATAATAGACACATTTGGGCGCTCGCTACAGTATGGTAGCCCGACCTAGTAGCATGGTGTAGCTCTGAATTATCCACCAAAAGTTTGCTAGGAAAGGTGACAGCCTCATGCCCACCGCAGTAGTGCTCGTCAAGCACGTTCCGGACACCTGGTCCGTGAAAACCCTCGAAGCGGATCACACCCTGGACCGAGTTTCCGTGGATGCCGTCATTGACGAAGTCAACGAATACGCCATGGAGCAGGCTCTGCGCCTGAAAGATGCCGACCCGTCCCTGACCGTGGTGGCGGCGACGATGGGCCAGGCTAGTGCCGACGAAGCCCTTCGCAAGGCCCTGGCGATGGGAGCTGACGACGCAGTGCGTCTCAGCGATGAAGGCCTCGCCGGCTCCGACGCGATCGCGACTGCGTGGGCCCTGACGAATCTCCTGTCCACTATCGACGACGTTCAGCTCGTCATCACCGGCGCGCAGTCCTCGGACGGCGAAACCGGGCTGGTGCCCGGGCTCCTGGCCGAGTATCGGCAGGTACCGGCCTTGACCGGGGTACACAGCCTGCGGATTGACGGCTCCGACGTGGTGGGCGTCCGCGATGACCAGCGAGGCACCTGGGAGCTTAAGGCCGCGCTGCCCGCATTGGTGTCCGTTACTGATAAGGCGGATAAGCCGCGCTACCCGAACTTTAAGCGGATGAAGGCGGCCAAGGCCCACGAGATTACGGTCCGAGACCTCGCCGGCATCGGAGTGGACCCGGCCCAGGTGGGCTTGGCGGCCTCAGCTACCCGAGTCACCGCGGCGACCGTCCTCCCGGAGCGTACGGCCGGCGACATTATTAATGGCACCAACGCCGAGCAGGCAGCGGTCCAGATCGCCGATTTCCTCGCCGCCAAAGGCCTGATCTAACTCCGAACAGAAAGGAACACAACTGATGTCTCACGTATACGTTCTCGTTGAACACGACGGTGAGAAGCTCCTCGACGTCACGGGGGAACTCATCACGGCCGCCCGGAGCTTGGGCGTTGTATCGGCCGTCGTCGTCGGCGCTTCGGCGCAACCCTTCGCCGCCGAGCTTGCTGCTCTGGGCGCGGAGCAGATTATCGACGCTACCGCGCCGGATTACGCTACTCGTTTCCTGCTGCCGGAGGTCGATGCCCTGCACGCCCTGGGGGCTGCGAACCCGGCGCCCATCGTGGTAGCCGCCACCCCCACCGGCAATGAAATCGCCGGGCGCCTCGGGGCCCGCCTGGCCTCCGGCATCCTCGCCGATGTGGTGGCGATTCACCCGGATCGCAGCGCCACCCACCGTCTCTTCGGCGGCACCGTGGAGACCGTCGCCGTCGTCGGCGGTACCTGCCCGATCTACACCTTGCGACCGGGTGCCGTCGCCGTCGATCCCCGTCCCGCCGCGGGTGCCGTCGCCGAGATGGCACTGCCGGCCGCCACCGCGCGCGATGTCAGCGTTGTCTCCTTCACCCCCGCCGAGCGTGGTGACCGCCCCCCGCTGGGCAGCGCGAAGGTCGTCGTCGCCGGCGGGCGCGGAGTGGGTTCGGCGCAGGCCTTCGCCGACGTCGTCGAGCCGCTGGCCGACGCGCTCGGCGCCGCTGTGGGAGCAACCCGCGACGCTGTCGACGAGGGCTACTACGCCGCCGCCATGCAGATCGGGCAGACGGGTGAGACCGTTTCTCCCGACCTGTACATCGGCCTCGGTATTTCCGGCGCTATTCAGCACCTGTCCGGGATGCAGACGGCGGGCACCATCGTCGTGGTGAACCAGGACCAGGACGAACCTTTCTTCAAGATCGCGGATTTGGGGGTAGTTGGCGACCTCCACGACATCGCCCCCGCGCTGACCGCCGAGCTGGCGAAGCGGGCCTAAATGTCCTATTTCGATCACGCTGCGACGACTCCGATCCGGCAAGTCGCGATAGACGCCTGGTTGGAATACGCGGGCGCTTTCAACCCGGGATCGGCGTATAGCTCGGGGCGTCGAGCCCGCTCCGTCCTCGACGACGCCCGCGAGCGCATCGCCTCGCTCATGGGGGCGGAGCCCATTGAGGTGATCATCACCGCCTCCGGCACGGAGGCCGACAACCTCGCCGTCCAAGGCCTCTTCCGGGCTAGCCCCCGCGCACGGATCGTGACCACCGCGATCGAGCATCCCGCGGTCGGGGAGACGGTGCGGGCCCTGACCGACGACGTCGACATCCTGCCCGTCGGACGAAGCGGGCACATCACCGACCTGTCCGCCCTCGACACTCCGGCCGCTGTGGCCGCAGTCATGCTGGCGAATAACGAGACCGGAGCCATTCAGCCCGTCGAGGAGATTGTCGAGCGGGCTACCGCTGTGGGGACCCCCGTTCACGTCGACGCCGTCCAGGCCGTGGCCAAGGTGCCGATCGATTTTCACTCACTGGGAGCGACCACGCTGGCCAGTTCCGCGCACAAGTACGGCGGCCCCCGCGGGGTGGGTTTCCTCTTGGCGAAACGCTCACCGGCGCCGTCGGCGGTGCTCCACGGCGGCGGTCAGGAGCGCGGCGTGCGCCCCGGGACCGTTGACGTTGCCTCCGCCGCGGCGATGGCCGCCGCACTCACCGAGGCGATCGCGGAGCGAGAGGCGGAAAACGCTCGCGTATCGACGTTGCGGGAGCGGCTGGTGGCCGGTATACGCGCGGCCGTTGACGATGTCATTATCAACACCGTCGAACCAGCTCTGCCCGGACACGCGCACCTGTCCTTCCCGGGTGCGGATGGCGACAGTCTTATTATGCTGCTCGACGCCGCGGGGATCGAAGCCTCGACCGGGTCTGCCTGTCACGCCGGCGTCAATCGCATGTCGCACGTGCTGGAGGCCATGGGCGTCGGACCTGCGGAGGGCCTGGGCTCACTCCGGCTGACTCTGGGGCCCGCGACTCGGGAGGAAGATATCGCCGAGCTGGTGGCGGTACTTCCTGGCATCGTCGACCGGGCGCGGGCGGCAGGCCAGCGTTAGCTGGTCAACCAGCCAGGGTCCGCTACTCGGGCGGGGACGGCACCTCCTAGGAGGCGGCGGCGAAGCTCGTCGGTCAAGTCTAACGGCTTGTTGCTAGCGAGGAAGATGACGTTGCCATAACGTCGGCCCTTGAGCATCGGAGGGTCGGCGATGGCGTCGACGTGTGCGAATACTCGGCGCAGCGCTCGCGCCTCGGCCCTCGCCTCGGCGAGCCCGGCATGGGATCCGCAATTCGCCACGTAGAGGCCGCCGTCGACCAATGCCGCCGAGGCCGCCCGATTGAAGTCCTCGGTGCTCAGGTCCGCAGGCGTCGTCGCCCCGGCGAACACGTCGCGGACCATGACCTCCCGGCTGGCCGGATACATTCCGCGGGTGACCTCCCCGGCCTCGCCGACCCGGATCTTCACCCGAGGTGCACGGGGAATATCGAACTGCTCGCGAGCCAATTGGGCGAGACGGCCATCGATCTCCACCACCGTGTTGCGTGAAGAGGGCCATAATGCTGCGAAATAGCGCGCAAGGGTGCAGCCGGCGCCGCCTAGGTGAGTCAACCGGATCCGCTTGGTATCAAAGCGCCGTTCGGCGATGTCTTCAACGGCCCACGCAATCCAGCGCATGTATTCAAATTCCAACTCCAGCGGCTTGCCGGGCACGATGTGGGAGCTCAGCGCGCCATTGACCTCCAGGATGTACCCATCGCCTCGGAATTCGTCGCGGCGAATCTCGGCGGTACCGGTATCGATGTCGTAACGCCCCTCGCTGGGCAGCGGATTCTGTGCGGCCATGGAATCCATCTTGTCACGGGCCGCGATGGGTGAGGTTGGTTGCACCCGCCAGGCTCGCTTAGGGTGGGACGCATGCGAGTTCTGGCGGCAATGAGTGGCGGTGTCGATTCTTCCGTGGCTGCGGCACGTCTGGTCGACGCCGGCCACGACGTCGTTGGCGTTCACCTGGCCTTGAGCCAAGACGCCCAGCAGACCCGGCAGTCGGCCCGGGGGTGCTGCTCTCTGGAAGACTCCGCTGATGCCCGACGGGTATGCGACAAACTCGGGATTCCCTTTTACGTCTGGGACTTCTCCGACCGCTTCCGTGAGGAGGTCATCGGGGACTTCATCGATTCCTACGCCCGCGGCGAGACCCCCAATCCCTGCCTCCGTTGCAACGAGAAGATCAAGTTCGCCGCCTTACTTGACCGAGCCTTGGCGTTGGGATTCGACGCGGTGGCAACCGGGCATTACGCGGTCGTCGACGACGATGGGTATCTCCGCCGCAGCCCTGATCACCTCAAGGACCAGTCCTACGTCCTCGGGGTCCTGGAGGCGCACGAGTTGGCACATTGCCTGTTTCCGGTGGGGGACACGCCGAAGCCGCAGATCAGGCAAGAGGCCCGCGCTCACGGCCTGGCAACGGCGTCGAAGCCAGACTCCTACGACATCTGCTTCATTCCGGATGGGAACACGCAGGCCTTCCTGGGGCGCTCAATCGGGTTGCGGCCAGGGATGATTGTCGATTCTGACGGTACGGAGCTACGTCCGCATGACGGCGCCTTTAACTTCACGATTGGCCAGCGCAAAGGCCTTGATATTAAGGTCCCGGCAGCTGACGGCCGACCCCGCTACGTCACCGGGATCGACGCCGCGACTGGCACCGTTACCGTCGGGCCGCGCGAGGCGCTGCGAGTTCGCAGCATCCGCGCCGACCGCCTCAAGCGGCTCCATCCGGCGATGAGAGGAGCTTTCGACTGCCAGGTGCAGGTCCGCGCCCACGGTTCCGTCGTGGATTGCACGGCGAACATCGACGGTGACACTGTGGTGCTCTCTCTCCATGAGCCTCTCGACGGCGTCGCTCCCGGCCAGGCCGCGGTGCTTTATTTGCCCTGCGATGACGGTGTGGGCGATATCGTTCTCGGCTCCGGTACCATCTGCGAGACCGCCGCGTGAGTCGCGCGTACGGCTTGGGTCCGTGGCCCGGCAACGACGTCCTAGAGGCCGCCGACGTCATCGTCAGCGAGACTGGTGACCTGCCCCACCTACCTCTTATCGGCGGCGATGCGGTCGGACGTACCGGAGCGATGCTGCCGTTAGCGCTGGATCGCTCAACCCGGGCCTGGCAGCTATGCGCGCGGCCGCAGCGAGCCGGGCGCCGGGAAGTGGATCGCCTGCTTCGCGACCTCGACGTGTGTGAGGCCATGTGGGGGACACGCGAGCTGGTCAAGATCCAAGCGGTCGGCCCGTGGACTTTGGTTGCGGCGATGGAGCTTCCGAACGGTCATCGGGTGATCACCGACCCCGGTGCGACGCGTGAGGTGGCTGAGGCGCTCGTGGAGGGAATACGTGAGCTGGCGGCTTCAGTACGACGGCGGTTCCAGGCGGCAACGATGGTTCAGGTGGATGAGCCACTGCTCGCTGAAGTGATGTCCGGGTCCCTGGCAGGGGTGACCCGTTTCGAGACCATCCGATCGGTGCCAGATGCGGCCGAACGACTCCGCGAAGTGGTCGACGGTGTCGGCACCGTCGTCGCGGAGGTGACGCTCGGAGTCCGAAGCTCCGATGCACCCTGGCAGGCGATCATCGATTCCGGCGTGAGCGGCGTTGTGTTCGATTCCTGTGAGGTGCGTGGAACTCAGGTGCTAGATGCAGTGGCGGCGATGCTGTCAGCGGGAGTGCGCCCGTCATTGGCGATGACATCTTCCGATGCGCGGGCTGAAGCGATCCGCTTAGCTCGATTTTTTGACGAGTTGTCGCTGCCTCGTACGTTATTGACCGGGACAGATGTGCACGCCGGCGATGTTCGAAGGCTCGGTGCTGCTCAGGTGGGCCGGCGGTACGCGGCAGCGCGCGAGTGTGCTGCAATCCTGGAGCGCGACGCCGGGGATCTGTGATTTCTATCACAATGGGATGCGAAATCCTGTTCGGGTAGCTATTCTGGGGTTATCGAACAGATAATCGAGGTATCTCAGGGGGAAGTGCCGTGACAGGGCAACTCGACTACGTGCAACGACTACGGGACTATCGGTCCGCACATGATGGGGCATATTTCAGCGTGAATTCCGCCGACCCGGCGGCCGTGCAATACCGTGCCATGAAGGCCGCATCCAACAGCTTCTGGGCGGCGCACATGCCCTCGTTGGAGGACGACATCGAGCTGGTGATAGCGGATCTTCACCGGGTCACCGGATTGACCGCGCGCGCCATCGAAGGAGCGCTGTTCGGGTTCCTCCGGTTGGCCGAAATGCCGTGTCTGAGTCTGGTCCAGGAGGACACACAGGTCTTAGACCGGACCTACGTCGCTGCCATCGACGAATGTCTCTGCCTGGTGACCGATGCGGCAGTGCTCGCCGAGATTGACTATCGCTTAGCCCGCTACCTCACTGCCCGGACTCCCAACCAGGACTTTCCATCGGTGTCGCGCGTGCGTCGTCGCATTCGGGAGATCATCCGTCAGTTGCTGCCCGACGAGTCCGAGAAGGATCCGCCAGACTCTCCCGCTGAGCCCAAGGTGTGGGTGAATCATCAGGATGACGGAACTAGTCTGGTGGAGATCATCCTGCCTACCGACCGTGCAGTGGAGTTCGACGAGCTCCTGCGCACTCGTGCCCGAGCTCTCGGGGGCAGCAAAATCGACGCCTTTCTCGATATCCTCGCTTCCACCACCGTCACCTCGGTCACGCTGAATGTGTATCGCGCCCACGACGTCCCGGACGCACCGGCCTTCATTTTCGGTGCCGGCTGGCTCAACGCCGCTGTGTCGCGCCGTCTAGCGGAGCGGGTCACCAAGGTCCGCGACATGGACGAGGTCGCGGACAAGACCTCCCGGGCTTATCACACGCCCGACGACATCCGCGCTTATGTAACTGGAAGAGATGGGACGTGCCGGATGCCCGGCCACAACCGTCGGGCGGACACCTGTCAGATGGACCACGTGGCTGAGTTCGACGCGGGTGGCCGGACTCGAGCCAGCAACATCGAGTCCCTCTGTCAACGGCATCACAATATGAAGACCGATGGCCGGGTCATGACGGTGATGTTCGAGGACGGCGTCATCCTGTGGCTCTTCGCTGACGGGCGATGGGAGACCACGGAGCCGGAAGGACCGCTCGCTCCGCGGCAACGCCGGTGGGTGAGGACCTTTGGTCAGCGGATGGCCGGCCGACGGGCGCCTAGCTTTGCATAGGCCAGGCCGTAGAGACCCGGGAGGCGTCCTTACCGTGGGACGTAAGGTACTTCCGCATGCTTTCGGCGAGTTCGTAGAATCCAACAGCCTGGAACTCCATGAGTTCGTCCATGCTTAGCTCAGCGAGCTCGGGGTACTCCCGGACCAGCTTCCACGCCACTCGGGCAGCGGCTAGGGCATCGGCCGTGGCTTCGTGAGCGTTGTCGAGGCCAACGCCGTAGTGGCGTGAGACATCGCTCAGCGTCCGGCGGCCTTTGCGGTAGCGATCCTTGATCCGGTCCACGGTGAACGGATCAAAGACCGGTCCCGTGACGGTGAAATCGCCTGTCAACTGCCGCAGCACCGTGAGATCATAAGGAGCGTTGTAGACGACGAGCACAAAACCGGCCTCCCACCCCGTTTGGATGCGCTCCACCGTCTCCGCCAGAACCTCGTCGTGGGGGCGGCCTTCCGCGCGTGCCTTCTCAGTGCTGATGCCGTGGACCGCTGTGGCCTCCGCCGGGATCTCCACACCCGGGTCGGCGAGCATCTCGATCTTCTCGGTGTGGCTCCCGTTGATGGTCACCAGAGCGCTCGTGACGATGCGGGCCTCTTTGGGGTCGGCTGAAGTGGTTTCCAGATCGAAGGAGAGCATGCGCGAGGCATCGAAATTGGTCATGCGAATCAGCGTAGTGCGCCTCGCTACACTGGGGTCGCGTGACTGACATTCGCGCTACGTGGGAACGCCTCGCTGAGGACGTCCGCCGCCACAGAGCGGCCTACTATGCCGGCGAGCCCAGCATCCCGGACGCCGACTTCGACATTCTCTTCCGGCAGCTCATGGACCTGGAAGCCGCCCACCCTGAGCTAGCAGTACCTGACAGCCCCACCCAGCAAGTGGGGGCACCGTCGCCTGAAGAGTCGACTTTCGAAAACGTCGAACACCTCGAACGCATGATGAGCCTCGACAACGTGTTCAGCGCAGAGGAGCTGGCCGACTGGCTCCTGCGCACCCCGGCTGAGGCCTACGTCACCGAGCTTAAGGTAGATGGGGTCTCCATCGATCTGGTCTACCGCGATGGTGAGCTGGTCCGCGCCGCCACGCGGGGCGACGGTCGGGTCGGCGAGGACATTACCGCCAACGCACGGGTCATCACCGACATACCGCACCGGTTGGTGGGGTCACCGCCGCCATTGCTGGAGGTTCGTGGGGAGGTGTACATTCGCCCGGAGGACTTCCCGGGCATCAACGCCCAGCGAGTGGAGTCAGGTAAGCCGGCTTTCGCCAACCCCCGCAATACCGCTGCTGGAGGTCTCCGGCAGAAGTCCACCGCCGATGTCCGAGCCCGAAAACTACACTTTGTTGCGCACGGCCTCGGAGCCCGGGAAGGGTTTGAGGCCACCAGTCAGCACGCCGCCTACGACGCTCTGGCGTCCTTCGGCCTTCCGGTCTCGCCGTACACGGAGCTGGTATCAACCGTCGAGGACGTCCAACGCAAAGTAGCGTACTGGGCGGATCATCGGCACGACGCCGAATTCGAGATGGACGGGGTAGTCATCAAGGTCGATGACCTGGCGGCCCAACGCGGCTATGGTGCGACGTCACGGGCTCCGCGCTGGGCGATTGCCTACAAGTACCCGCCGGAGGAAGTGACCACCAAGCTCAAGGACATTCAGGTCAGCGTCGGCCGTACTGGTCGCGTCACGCCCTTCGCCATGCTAGAGCCGGTGTTCGTTTCCGGATCGACGGTGTCCATGGCCACGCTTCATAATCCCACCGAGGTGAAGCGAAAGGGGGTCTTCATCGGGGACACGGTCGTCGTGCGAAAAGCGGGGGAGATCATCCCGGAGATCCTCGGGCCGGTGGCGGAGCTACGGGACGGCACGGAGGTAGAGTTCGTCTTCCCCGCTGAATGCCCCAGCTGTGGTGCCACTTTGGCGCCGCAGAAGGAGGGGGATGCGGATTGGCGTTGCCCCAACACGCGTTCGTGTCCCGCCCAGTTGTCGGCGCGGCTGGAGTATCTAGCCGGCCGCGGCGCCTTCGACATCGAGGCCCTGGGGGAGAAGGGTGCCCGGGACTTGATCGCTGCAGGAGTCCTTGTGGATGAGGCGGGCCTGTTCGATCTCACGGAGGAGGATCTCCTGGCCTCGTCGGTGTACACGCGGCGGAAGTCCGCCAAGAAAGAAGACGAGGGTCGGCTCGTCGTCAACGAGGCCGGGCGCAAGCTTCTCGCCAACCTGGAACAGGCCAAACAGGTGGAGCTATGGCGGGTCATCGTCGCATTGTCGATCCGCCACGTGGGACCATCGGCGGCGCGGGCGCTTGCCACACGCTATGGTTCCCTCGCCGCGGCGCGCGACGCCGACGTCGAAGACCTGGCAGGGACCGACGGGGTGGGGCGGGTGATTGCCGAGAGCTTCAAGCATTGGTTCGACGTCGACTGGCACCGGGAAATCGTTCGCCGATGGGCCGCAGCGGGGGTTCGGATGGAGGAAGACTCCACGACTCGCGTCGAGCAGACGCTGACGGGGCTGACGATCGTTGTGACCGGCACCCTGGAGGGCTTCACGCGTGACGGCGCGAAGGAAGCGATCGTCGAACGCGGCGGCAAAGCAACCGGCTCGGTGTCTAAGAAGACGGATTACGTCGTGGTGGGTGCCAACGCCGGATCGAAGGAGCAGAAGGCCCGCGACCTCGGGATCCCCATTCTTGACGAGGCCGCGTTCGGAGAGTTACTCGCTAGCGGCGCAGTAGCCGGCCGGTAATGAGGGCGAGGTTTCCCAAGTGGGTGACCTCGGAGGACAGGAAGTCCGGCCCGCCGACGCGGCCGATAACGAGGACATAATCGGTATCGGCTAGCGGGCAGGCGGCCAGAGCGGTGTCCAAGACGGCCCAGGATTCGGGGATCCACGCTTCCGTCTCCGGGTGGAGGATGCGGGCAGTGCTCACCGCAATGTCCTCGGGCACCGTCCCATCCTCCTCCGGTGCGGCGGCCGAGGCGGCGACGCGAGAGACCGGCCCTCGGGTGTCGAGGATGATCGCCCACGAGGCGGTAACCGTGTGGGGGAAGGCGGCAACCGCGTCGTCGAGCACCCGTGAGGTGGCGATACCAGCCAGCATCTCAATTTGTCCGCGGCGGTCGACCCTCCCCGAGAAGGGACGGATGGAGTCCACCTCCGCGCCGGGAACGGAGTCGACGGCGGTGATTAGCGTGTCTGCCATGGCGGGCTTGGGTAAATCGACCACGATGTCGTCCGTGACCGTGCCGTGCGGACTGGTTTCGACGATGTCCACCGATTGGATGTTGGCGCCCACCATTCCGAGAGCCTCGGCGAGAGCGCCGAGGTTGCCGGGCTCGTCAGGAAGTTGAACTCGAAGCAGGTAAGACATGACACCTCACAGAGGTAGTTGTTTTGTGCTCCTCGCCAGTCTACCCGGCCCGGGATTGGCGAAGACTGTGCAGTACGATATGGCAGACAGTAGATAGTACAACCGACTACGCGCAAAGGAATTGGTTACTGTGCCTGAGATCACGCGTGATGAGGTGGCTCACCTCGCGAAACTCTCCCGGCTCGCGCTGAGCGACGAGGAGTTAACCCACTACGCCGAGCAAATCGACCAGATCGTCGCGACCGTGTCGGCCGTGCAGAACGTCGACACAGCGGGCATTACCCCGATGAGCCACCCGCACGCCATTCCGGCGCAGATGCGCGAGGACGTCGTCGTGCCGCGACTCACCGCCGAACAGGCTCTTGACCAGGCTCCGGCCTCGGATGAGCAGCGTTTCACCGTTCCGCAGATCCTGGGAGAGGGAGAGTAATGACCACCTACACCACCCCGGAGTCCGGTCTCACCTCGATGACCGCCGCCGACCTCGCCACGAAGATCCACTCCCGGGAAGTCAGCTCCCGGGAGGTTGTCCAGGCGCACCTAGACCGGATCGCTGAGGTTGATGACACCATCGGCGCGTTCCTCCACGTCGGTCCGGAACAGGCGCTGGCCGCGGCTGATGCCGTCGACGCCTCTCTCGCCGCTGGCGAGGCGCCGGCATCGCCGCTGGCCGGCGTCCCGCTGGCGCTGAAAGACCTGTTCACCACCACCGACGCCCCGACCACGGCGGCGTCGAAGATGCTGGAAGGCTACCTGAGCCCGTACGACGCGACTCTGACCACCAAGCTCCGCGAGGCGGGCATTCCCATTCTGGGTAAGACCAACCTCGACGAGTTTGCGATGGGATCCTCCACCGAAAATTCGGCCTACCAGGTCACCCGCAACCCCTACGACCTGGATAAGACGCCGGGCGGCTCCGGCGGTGGCTCCTCGGCGGCACTGGCCTCGGGGCAGGCCCCGTTGGCTATCGGCACCGACACCGGCGGCTCCATTCGCCAGCCGGCCGCGTTGACGGGCACGGTCGGCGTGAAGCCCACGTACGGCACCGTGTCCCGCTACGGTCTCATCGCTTGTGCCTCCTCGCTGGACCAGGGCGGGCCAACGGCGCGCACAGTGCTAGACACGGCGCTGCTCCACGAAGTAATCGCGGGCTATGACCCCATGGACGCTACCAGCGTGAATCGGCCGGTCGCGCCGGTCGTTGAGGCGGCCCGGGAGGGCTCGCGAGGCGACCTCACCGGCGTGCGCATTGGCTTGGTCAAGCAGTTTGACCGAGACGGCTGGCAGCCGGGCGTGCTCGAGCGCTACCACGCGGCGGTGGAAACCCTCGTCGAGGCTGGCGCGGAGACCGTCGAGGTGGACTGCCCTCACTTCGACGATGCACTGGCCGCGTACTACCTCATCCTGCCCTGTGAGGTGAGCTCCAACCTGGCTCGCTTCGACGGCATGCGCTACGGCCTGCGCGTGGGCGACGACGGCACCCACTCCGCCGAGCAGGTCATGAGCCTGTCGCGCTCCGCGGGCTTCGGCCCCGAGGTGAAGCGTCGCATCATGCTCGGTACCTATGCGCTCAGCGTCGGCTACTACGACGCCTACTACCTCCAGGCCCAGCGCGTTCGTAGCCTCATCGCGCAGGACTTCGCCGCCGCCTTCGCTAAGGCGGACGTCCTGGTGTCTCCGACGACGCCGACCACCGCCTTCAACCTGGGCGAGCGTGGCGACGACCCGTTGGCCATGTACAACTTCGACCTGGCGACGCTGCCGCTGAACCTGGCGGGGCTGTGCGGCATGAGCGTGCCGAGCGGCCTAGCTGCGGATACGGGGCTGCCGACGGGTCTTCAGATCATGGCGCCGGCCTTCCAGGACGATCGACTCTACCGCGTCGGCGCGGCCTACGAGGCGCGTATGCAAGATTAAAAAAGTCTCACGAAGCGTTCATGGTCATTTCATTGCCGCCACCGATACTGGGTAGAGACAGCCCGTACGTCGGAAAGGAATTACGATATGACCATGACAATGGACGCCCCTCTCAACGAGGCTGCCACCGGACCGCGTCGGACGCTGCCGCTGCCCGGTCGGATTCAATTCTCCTATAACACTCGCTTCACTTCCGCGAAGGTGGCGGCCAATCCGCAGGCCTACCATCTCGTTGCCGGTGAGGACGTCGTCCCGACCCCGGGTGACATCGTCATCGCAAAGGTGACGGAGATCCGTAATCACCGGCGTGTGGAGACGGAAGTGTCCCGCAAGGCCATCCTCTACCGGGAGGCCCTCGTTGCCCTGGCCTACGGCAACCGCTATGCCGCCGATCAGTTTTTGGCGCACGTTCCGGACTCGCTGGAGAATTGCCACCTCGTCGCCGCGGGCGGCATCGCCGGTACGGTGACCGAGGTCCACTCCAAGCTGGCTGGTCCGACGTCTATCGAGCCGCTTGGCCTGCTTGCCACGGATGACGGGGTTGTCAACCTCATCCAGGATGCGCCGCTCAAGAACCTCCCGGTGGGAGAGGTGGCCTTCGAGCGCCCGGAGGTGCGCGCCATCCTCGGCACCTCGATGAACTCCGGCAAGTCCACCGTCATGAGCTGCACGGTCAACGGCTTGACGAAGTCCGGCCTCAAGGTTGGCGCCGGCAAGATTACCGGCACGGGTGCCGGCAACGACCGGATGCACTACTTCGACGCCGGCGCTCACGAGGTGGTGGACTTCACCGACTTCGGCTACGGCACTACGTTCAAGCTCGACTTTGAGGCGATTCGTGCGCTAACCCTCAACATGATCGAGGTCCTGGGTCGCAATAACGATATTGTTCTGGTGGAGATCGCCGACGGTGTTTATCAGGAAGAAACCGCACGCCTGCTGCGCGACGAGCTCTTCCACAGCAGCGTGGATACGGTGGCGTTTGCTGCCGTCGACGCGCTCGGTGCCCGCGCGGGCGTGCACGAACTGCTCGACGCTGGTCTCAATGTGTCGTGTGCTTCGGGCGTGCTGACCTCGTCGCCGCTGGCGACGGCGGAGGCGGCGGCCGTGCTGCGCCCCGTCGGTGTGCCGGTGATCGGGACCTTCGAGCTGACGCAGCCGGAGGTTGCTACTGGCATCGGTGTTCGAGTCGGTTAGTCGATGCCACTAAAATTCCTCACGGTCCCGAACCGGGTCGACGATCCCATCCGCCAGATGCCCACGGTCTGGGCTGGGGAGCGGCGCGGTCAACTCGTCACCCTCGTGGTGCTGGGCCTGCTTGAAGCAGTCCTTGCTGTCTTGCTGTCGTTGCAGGTTGAGGCTCTTCTCACCCCGCCTCGGGACACGGACTGGTGGGACATCGCCTCTGTCGTTGGGTTCATCGGGGGCATTCTCGCCTCCCGGTGGCTGGAGCGAGTCGTGGCGGAAGCCTTGGGGCAGGGTTACGTGTACGAACAGCGCCATCGCTTGCTCATGTCGGCGATCGGCAGCGTGGAGTACTCGGGTTCGCTCGGGGTGACTGTGACACGAGCGTCGAACGACCTCTCGGCGGTGCGTAACTGGATCGCCTTGGGGATCGTGCCGCTGTTGACCGGCGCGCCCCTAATACTTGTCATCCTCGGTGCGCTGTTTGCGCTCGATCTCCAGATTGGGATGGCGGTGTCCATCCCGCTGGCCGTCGTGCTGCTGCTCATTCCGCTGCTTTCGCGGCTCACCTTGCAACGAGCCCGCGAGCTGCGCCGCCAGCGCGGCCGGATGTCAGCCCGCATCGCGGACACCGTGATGGCGGGGGAGTCCGTGCGCGCTTCTGGGGCGGTGCAGCGCGAGATCAACGCCCTGGATAGGCACTCGCAGCGGGTGGCGGACGCGGCAGTGGACCGGGCGTGGGTGTCGGGGTTTACCCGCTCCCTCACGGCGACGGCGACCTCCGCGTGCACGATCGCGGTGGTGCTGGTGTCCGTCCTGGGCTACACCGATACCGCCTCCGTGGCGTCGACGATGCTCCTGCTGGGAATCCTCACGACACCGCTGACGGATCTAGGCCGGGTAGTGGAGTACCGCCAGAATTTCCGTGCCGCTGCCCGGACGTTGGCGCCGGTGCTCACAGACGCGGACGAGTTCAAACGTGAGGAGCGGCGCCGAGCCAAGGGGTGGACCGGCATGAGCGGCAACGGTGAAGTGGAGATTAAGGGTCTTCAGGTGGCGGGGAGGCTCCTTCCGGACCTTCACGCGATTCCCGGTGATCGGGTGCTGCTCACGGCCACCGACCCGCATCAGCTGCGTGCCACCGTCGCGACTCTGGCGTCGCTCTTCGAAGAGGACGTCGTTCACGTCGACGGCGCCGACCTCGGTCAGGCGCCCGGCAAGTACCGCCGCGAGCTGTTCGGTGTCGCCTCGGAAGCGGTGCCCATCGAACGCGGCAGTGTGCATCGGCTGGCGAGCTTCCGGGCCCCGGGGGCGTCTGAGGACGAGATCAAGGGCGTGCTCGACATCGTCGGGCTTAAGCCGGTGCTCGACGCCGACGAGAAGGGGCTAGCCCGGCAGCTGAAGAACGACGGCCAGCCGTGGACCACGAGTCAGGTCATGCAGCTCAAGGTGGCGCGCGCGATTCTGCGCGACCCGCCGTTGCTGGTCCTTGAGGGAGTGGACAACATCCTTGACGACGACTCTGTGGAGTTGCTGCGTGAGCACCTCATGTACTTCCCTGGCGTCGTGTTGATGGTGACGCCGAAGCCGGAGCGATTGGTCGGCTCGTGGCAGGAGTGGGACGTCGATGGCGTCGAGGTTGCTTATGATCCGCAAGCAGGCAAGGAGGGCCTCGACGAGGACGAGTAGTATGGTTAGGCATGTCTAAGAAGAACCGCCCTACTCATCTCGCGACCGTGACCTCTCGCGCCGAAATCGCGCCCAATATGGTGCGTCTCGGCCTCAACGTGCCGACGCTGATCGGCGCGGACTTGGCGTTTACTGATCACTACATCAAGCTCCTGTTCGTCCCCGAGAATGCGAGCTATTCCTGGCCCTTCACCCTCGCCGAGGTGCGAGACAACTACCCGCGCGAGGAGTGGCCGATCCGCCGCACCTACACCCTGCGCCGGGCGGACCCGACCACCGGAGACGTTGAAGTCGACTTCGTCATTCACGGCGAGGAAGGCGTTGCGGGGCCCTGGGCTCGAACCGCCAAGCCCGGCGACCTCATTGCCTTCGCCGGTCCTGGCGGCGCGTGGGCGCCCGGTGATTATCCGCACTTTGTTCTCGTCGGCGATGAAACCGCCAGCCCCGCCATTGCCGCCGCCCTGGAGCGCCTACCCGTTGGGGCCACGGCGGACGTGTTCGTGGAGGTCGAATCCGCGGATCACCACATCCCCATGCCCGAGACCGCAGAGATCACGTGGGTGTACCGTGAGGGCGCCACCCCGGGAACCATGTTGGCGCGCGCCGTTCGGGCAGCCGGAGTCCCCGAGGTCCGCACGGGATGGTTTGTGCATGGCGTAGCCGAGATGATCAAGGATCTGCGTCGTTTCCTTTTCGTCGAGGAGAAGGTGGCCCGATCCGACGTGTCAATCTCCGGCTACTGGCGCCTGGGCATGACGGAGGACGGCTGGCAGTCCTCCAAGCGAGAGTTCGTCCGGACGATGGAGGACGACGAAGCGCTACGATAGCAATCATGTCAACAAAATCTCCTTCGCCGTGGTTGACACTGGCGGCGCTGAGCCTTGGCTTCTTCATGGCCCTCCTCGACCAGTCGACAGTGGCGGTGGTTCTTCCCGCCGTCGCCGAGGACCTCGGGGTGAGTTACGCCGACGCGGCGTGGGTTTCGAGCGCCTACCTGCTCGCGATTGTCGCCCCCATGCTGGTGACGGGCCGGCTGGGCGATCGCTACGGAGCGAAACGGATGTTTCTGATCGGCTGTAGCGTCTTTGTTCTCGCGGCCGTCGGTGCCGCGGTGTCACCGACCCTGCCGATCATCATCGGCTTCCGTTTCATTCAGGGGCTGGGCGCGGCAATGCTCATGCCCCAGACGATGGCGGTGATTAACCAGGTCTTCCCAGCTAGCAAGCGCGGAACCGCGTATGGGCTGTGGGGTGTGGTCGGTGCCGTCGCCAGCCTCCTGGGGCCGGTGCTATCCGGCGTGCTGGTGGAGAACATCGGCTGGCGCTCGGTGTTTCTGCTCAACGTACCGGTGGGAATTGTCGCCGTGTTGCTGGGCACGCGTTGGGTTCCCACATTGCCCACGCAAGCGGTGCGTATCGAATTCGTCTCCGTTGTCTTGTGCTTCCTCGGGCTCATCGCTGTTGTGTCGGGCATCCAGCAGGGACTGAACTGGGTCTGGTTGCTCATCGGGCTCGTGGTCCTGTGGCTGTTTGTTCGCCGGCAGCACGGACCGGATGCCCTCATGCCGCTCCGGCTGTTCCGCTCCCGGAACTTCTGCGTGGGCATGGGCACGCTGCTGCTCATGGGCGTCCTGTCCTCGACGGTGCTGTTGCCGCTAATGAATTGGCTCATTGTTGACCGGTCAATGGCCGCCGATCAGGCCGGCTTCATCTCCGCTCCAATGGCGCTGACCGGCCTGGTCTTTGGGCCCCTCTGCGGGATGCTCTCGGACAAAGTTCAGCCGAAGGTCATGCACCTCATCGGGTTCGGTGGCGTCGCTCTAGCCATGGCCGGCTTCGCCTGGGTCATGTCCGCCGATGGCGCCCTCTGGGGAATCGGCATCCTCGTGGCGTTGTACGGGGTGGCTCAGTCCTTCATCTGGTCGGCGAACGCGGCGGCATCGCTGGCGGACATTGACTCGGAAGACTCCGGGGTGGCCGCCGGCGTGTACAACGTGGCGCGCCAGTTCGGCGGGGTGATTGGCGTCGCGTCGATCGGTGCGGCTGTCGCGGGTGGCGGAAACCTGGTGGCAGTGGTGATCCTGGCAACAGTGGCAGTAGTTGCGGCCGGTTGCTCGCTTGCGTTCACGCAACGGCCGGCAACGCGATAAGCTGACAGGTATGCGCCTTGCAACCTTGACCTCCGGCGGCGACTGCCCCGGGCTAAATGCAGTGATCCGAAGCATCGTACGAACCGCCAGTTCCGAGTATGGATCAACGGTCGTCGGCTACCAGGACGGATGGGTCGGCTTGCTCGAGGATCGCCGGGTGGATCTCTACGACGACGAAGAGATCGACCGCATCCTCCTGCGCGGCGGCACCATCCTGGGCACTGGCCGGCTTCACCCGGACAACTTTAAGGCGGGGATTGACCGCATTAAAGAGAACCTAGCGGACGCGGGCATCGACGCCCTCATCCCGATCGGCGGCGAAGGCACTCTCAAGGGTGCCAAGTTCCTCTCGGACAACGGCATCCCCGTGGTCGGTGTGCCGAAGACCATTGACAACGACGTCAACGGCACCGACTACACCTTCGGCTTCGACACCGCTGTGTCGGTGGCGACCGACGCCATCGACCGCCTGCACACCACCGCGGAGTCCCACGACCGCGTCATGATCGTCGAGGTCATGGGGCGCCACGTGGGCTGGATCGCGCTCCACGCCGGCATGGCCGGCGGCGCCCACTACACCGTCATCCCCGAGGTCCCCTTCGACATCAACGACATCGTCAAGGCGATGCAGCGCCGCTTCCAGATGGGCGAGAAGTACGGCATCATCGTCGTCGCCGAAGGCGCCCTACCGAAGGAAGGCACCATGCAGGTCGAGGAAGGCGAGGTGGACCAGTTCGGCCACAAGACCTTCACCGGCATGGGCCAGCAGATCGCCAACGAGATCAAGCGCCGCGTCGGCCAGGACGTCCGCACCACGGTGCTCGGGCACATTCAGCGCGGCGGCACCCCGACCGCTTATGACCGCGTGCTCGCCACTCGGTACGGTGCCACCGCCGCCATGGCCGCGCACACCGGCCAGTTCGGAACGTGCGTCGCGCTCCACGGCGAGGACATCTCGGTGATCCCGCTGGAGGAGGCCGTCGGCAAGCTCAAGACCGTGCCGCTGCGGCGTTACGAGCGTGCCCAGGCCATGTTCGGCTAGTCTCTGCCGCGCCGCCTGGCCCGGCGCGGTGATAGCATTTCATGCATGACTATCACATTCCGGGCACTCGCTGCCCTTCTCGCCCTGAGCTCGTCAGCGGTGCTGACCGGCTGCTCTGGGGGGGGCAATGCCGCCCCGACGTCAACCGTTGTCCTGACCACGACAGTTAACCCGGCTCCTAGCGATACCGCCGAGGCGGCGTCGGGGGCTGCACAGGCTCAGCAAGCAGCCACAACGTTAACGCCGGTCAGATCGGAGGCAATTGCGGTGTCTCCGCCGAGGGTGTGACGATCATAGCAGAGGCTGCTACGTCCTGCGAGTTTGCCGCGGCTATCTACGACGCGGCGCTGGCGGCAACCTACACTATGTGGAGGCCGGATCCCACGGTGACGTCAATTCCCGTCGCACATATTTCTGCGTACAGTCCGGTGACCGGGAAGACGTATAGCCTCATGTGCACTCCTGGTAGCGACCGTCAACGGGTCTCCTGCTACCAAGAGAACGATCGAAGCGTTGGCGCCTACTTTCCTCGCCCCATGTCGAATCTCATCACCATTCAATAATCCCCGTCGTCTCGCCTAGCCTGAAACCGGCGGCCACGGGCTGTTGTCTAGAATGATGAACCATGACTGCCGCTAGCTATGATCTTCTGGATTACGACGAGGTCCTGGAAAAGTACGACCCGGTGATGGGCTTGGAGGTTCACGTCGAGCTGTCCACCAACTCGAAGATGTTCTCCACGTCGTCGGCCCGGTTCGGCGATGAGCCGAACTCCAACGTCGACCCGACCAGCCTGGGCTTGCCCGGCGCCCTCCCGGTCGTCAACGCGACCGGCGTCGAATACGCCATCAAGATCGGCCTGGCGCTGAACTGCTCCATCGCTGAATCTTCCCGCTTCGCCCGCAAGAACTACTTCTATCCGGATCAGCCGAAGAACTACCAGATCTCGCAGTACGACGAGCCCATTGCGTTCGACGGCTACCTCGACGTCGTACTGGAGGACGGCACCGAGTGGCGCGTGGAGATCGAACGCGCACACATGGAGGAAGACACCGGCAAGCTCACGCACCTCGGCGGCGTCGACGGCCGCATCCACGGCGCGACGGCCTCGCTGGTCGACTGCAACCGCGCCGGCGTGCCCCTCATCGAGATCGTTACCAAGCCCATCGAGGGCGCCGGTGCCCGTGCCCCGGAGGTGGCGAAGGCCTACGTGGGGGCCCTGCGTGAACTCGTCGCGGCCCTGGGCGTGTCCGACGCCCGCATGGATCAGGGCTCTATGCGCTGCGACGCCAACCTGTCCTTGCGTCCGATCGGACAGGAGAAGTTCGGCACCCGCACCGAGACGAAGAACATCAACTCGCTGCGCTCCGTCGAGCAGGCCATCCGCTTCGAGATGATGCGGCAGGCCGCCGTGCTGGAGGAAGGCGGAGAGATCGTCCAGGAGACGCGGCACTACCAGGAGACGGACGGCACTACGTCGAAGGGCCGGCCCAAGGAGACCTCCGAGGATTACCGTTACTTCAACGACCCGGACCTCCCGCCGGTGATCGCCCCGCGCGAGTGGGTGGAGCAGATTCGGGCCACGCTTCCGGAACTGCCGTGGCTGCGGCGTGCTCGGATCCAGCAGGAGTGGCAGCTGTCGGATGAGGAGATGCGCGACCTCGTCAATGCCGGGGCGCTCGATCTCATCGTGTCTACGGTCGAGGCCGGGGCTTCCGCCGACGAGGCCCGCGCCTGGTGGGTCTCTTACCTCGCCGGCAAGGCCAATGAGCAGGGCGTTGAGCTCGGCGAGCTGCCGATCAGCCCGGAGCAGGTAGCCCGCGTCATTGCGCTGGTGCGGGAGGGCAAGCTCACCACCAAGATGGGGCGCAGCGCGGTCGATGGGGTTCTCGCCGGTGAAGGTGGCGTCGATGAGGTCGTCGCTAGCAGGGGTCTTGAGGTGGTGCGTGACGACGGTGCCATCGAGGCCGCCGTCGACGAGGCTCTGGCTGCCAACCCCGACATCGTGGAGAAGTACCGGGCCGGTAACACCAAGGTCACGGGTGCCATCGTCGGCGCCGTGATGAAGGCAACGCGCGGTAAGGCAGACCCGAAGCAGGTTAACCAGCTCATCGCCAAGAAGCTGAGCTAACTGACGCTGGTCACGGGCACTGGCATAATGGCGACTATGAGCTACACCATTGAGCCTTTGCCTGTGTACACCCCGTCTCCTGAGCGTTACGCCGATATGTCCTATCGGCGGGTGGGGCGATCCGGACTGAAGCTGCCTCCAATATCCCTCGGGCTCTGGCATAACTTCGGCGACGATCGCCCCCTAGCCACCCAGAAAGAGATCATCCGTCGCGCCTTCGACCGCGGTGTCACCCACTTCGACCTTGCCAACAACTACGGGCCTACGCCGGGCGCGGCCGAGAAGAACTTCGGCCGGATCCTCCGCGAGGACTTCCACGGCTATCGCGACGAGATGGTCATCTCTACCAAGGCGGGATGGAACATGTGGGCCGGCCCGTATGGTTTTGGCGGCTCGCGGAAATACCTGATGAGTTCGCTGGACCAGTCCCTGGAGCGTCTCGGGGTGGACTATGTGGACATCTTCTACCACCACCGGCCCGATCCGGACACTCCACTGGAGGAGACCCTCTACGCTCTGCGCGACATCGTCGCCAGCGGCAAAGCCCTCTACGTGGGCATTTCCTCCTACGGCCCGGAGCTGACCGGGGAAGCCGCGGACATAATGGCCGAGGAGGGATGCCCGCTGCTTATCCACCAGCCGAGCTACTCGCTGGTTAACCGGTGGATCGAACAGCCGGGGGAGGACGGCACGAGTGTGCTCGACGAGTGTGCCGAACACGGCCTGGGTGTAATCGCCTTCTCCCCGCTGGCACAAGGCCTGCTCACAGACCGCTACCTTGACGGCATCCCGGAAGATTCCCGGGCGGGTATCGGGAAGATGAATAATGATTTCCTCAATGAGGACAACGTGGCGATGGCGCGGCGTCTCAACGAGGTGGCCCAGCGCCGGGGACAGACGTTGGCCCAACTCGCTCTCGCCTGGGTGCTGCGCGACCAGGGAGCCAATACGGTGACGTCCACGGTGATCGGTGCGTCGAGCGTGGCTCAACTGGACTCCAACCTTGATGCCCTCGGCAACCTGGATTTCAGCGCCGAGGAGCTGGCGGAGATCGACGCCATCGCCCACGACGCCGGCATCAACCAGTGGGCGGGCGCGACCGAGTCGAAGCGTCGTGGCTAAGCGCGAGGCATCTGGGGTTGATCGAGCCGGCTAAGAATCTTGGCGAGGATCCGCCCCAGCGCTCGTGTTTCCGCTTCGTCTAACTGATCGAAGACGAGGGAAAGGACCTGCTCGACGTGCCCGGGCGCGGCGGAGGAGATGAAGGCACGGCCCGCGTCGGTGAGGCAAGCAATGTTAGTGCGACGGTCCGTCGACGAGGTTCGGCGCACCGCCCACCCGCGGGATTCAAGTCGATTAAGGACATGGGAGAGCCTCGACGGTGTCATATCGGCGACGGCGGCGAGTTCGCTCATCGTCAATTCCTCGTTGGCGGCCATGGATAGCTGCGCGAGAGTGAAGTAATCGTAAAGATTGACACCCTCATCGCGCTTGAGTTGCTCGTCCAGCCGCTTCGGCAGTAGCTCGGTAACGGACCACAAGCCAAGCCACGTCGACGTCTGCTCCGGGGTAAGCCAGCGGGGGGAAGTGCTCATGGGAAAAGGTTACCGTGGCCTACATCAGCGCCACGCGCACGGCAAGGACGAGGAGCATGACCGCGATGACTCCTTTAAGCACCCGCCACACCGACGGCTTGCTCAGTGGTCCGGACAGCGCAGCCGCCCCATAGCCGAGGAGTGGGAACCAGAGCGCGCTGGCGATCATCGCCCCAATCAGGAAATACCAACGCTGCGGCAGAGGATATTGGTTGGCGATAGAGCCGGCGATGACGAGGGTGTCAAGGAATGCTGCCGGGTTGAGGAAGGTGACGGCGAGGATCGTGCGCACCGGCCCGACCCATCCGCGGGCGGCGTCGCGCAGCTCCTGGGCGGCGTCGAGGGCCGCAGATTTGGGCCACAACGCTTCCCGCACGGACTGCGCAGCCAGCGCTAGTAGGAAGAACACGCCGAGCCAGCGCAGGACCTCCAAGGCCCAGGGGAAAGCGAGAACGAGACCGCTGACCCCCAGGGTGCCGGCGACGTAGAGCACGACGTCCCCGAGGATGCACGTGATGACGATGATGCCCACCGAGCGTCGCCGAATCCCGTAGTTGATGACCATGAGGTTCTGCGGCCCGATAGCCACGATGAGCGATGCGCCCAGCATCAAACCGGCGAGTAGGACCTTCACGCCGGCCAGACTACCCCCGTGCTACTTCTGGAAGTCCTGCGGGTGCTTCACTTTGTCCGTCTCCGGTACGGGGCCGGGCAGAGTGACGCCCTCAGCGAAGGGGGAGCCGCCGAGGCGGTCGCGGTCGTGCGGCGTGGCCAGGTCGCTGAGATCGGGGCCGACGGGGACGATGCGCGTCGGGTTCACGTCGGAGTGCGTGTAGTAGTAGTGTTCCTTGATCTCCTGGAAGTCGGTCGTGTCGCCGAAGCCCGGGATCTGGAAGAGTTCCTTGAGGTAATTGTGCAGATTGGGCATCTGGGAGATGCGATTGCGGGAGCACTTGAAGTGACCAACGTAGACCGCATCGAAGCGCACAAGCGTCGGGTAGAGGTAGATGTCCGCTAGGGTGAGATGATCGCCAACGAGGTAGCGGTGGGTGGACAGGTGATCTTCCAACCAGTCAAGCGCCTTCCACAGGCGGTGGTAGGCGGACTCGTAGGCCTCCTGGGAACCAGCGAAGCCACACCGGTAGACGCCATTGTTGACCTCCTTGAACAACCAGGCGCCGAGGGTGTCGATCTCCTCGCGCAGGGCCTCCGGATAGAGATCGGGGGCGCCCTCGCGGTGGTGTTCGCTCCACTGCGTTTGGAAGTCGATGGGAATCGTGGGGAAGTTGTTGGTGACCACCTTGGCGGTCTCCACTTCGACGATAGCCGGCACCGTGATGCCCTTCGGGTAGTCGGGGAAGCGGTTGAAGTACGCCTCCTGAAGCCGGTGGATTCCGGTAACCGGGTCCTTCTCATCGGGGTCAAGGTCGAACACCCACGAGCGCCAGTCATGCGTCGGACCGGCGAGGCCGAGGGAGATCACGTCCTCCAGACCAAGGAGTCGGCGGGTGATGATGGTGCGGTGCGCCCACGGGCAGGCGCGGGCACCAAGGAGTCGGTAACGCCCGGCTTCGACGGGCCAGTGGAAGGTACCGTCCTCCTGGGCCTGGGGTGAGCTGCCCGGTTCGACGTCGGACACGATGCGGTCGGTGATGTAGCTGGTGTCGCGGACGAATTCGCCGTCCGGGGAGGCGTTCTTTGCGTCGCCGTCCCAATCCTTCTTGGTCATGAGGTCTCCTTAGCCGGTATTGTTTATACGTCAACAAGCTTAGGTGATGGGTATTCGAACGTCAACCATCGTTGGTGTCAGGGTACCGGCCTATGATTTCGAGGCGTTATGAAGAAAAGCTGTGTTGCCCTCGTTGCACTGTGTTGCCTCCTTGCCGCCTGCGTGGCTCCGAACACCTTAAAACTGCCGGATTTTGAGCTGCCAAGTCTTGCCGTGCCGGATCTTGAGCTGCCAGAGGTTGGCGGGCACGCGCAGTTGCTGGCGGAGTTGCGCGTGCAGCCGGACGCCTGGGCCGAAGGCTATGACCGCGATCTCTTCGGTCAGCGCTGGAGCGACGATGTGCGTGTGGCTGGCGGGCACAATGGCTGCGACACGCGCAACGATATCCTCCGTCGAGATCTGAACCCGGCGCATGTGCGGCCCGGGACCTATGGCTGCCTCGTGGAGTGGGGAACGTTGGCTGATCCCTACACGGGCGCCATTATCGACTTCGAGCGCGGTGACGGCCAGGTAGAGATTGATCACGTCGTGCCGCTGGCCGACGCGTGGGCGAAGGGGGCATCGCAGTGGGATGAGCTGACCCGACGCGACTTCGCCAACGATCCCCGCAACCTCCTCGCGGTAAGTGCGGAGGCGAACCGCTCGAAGAGCGCGTCCGATGCGGCCGAGTGGCAGCCTCCCCATGCTGATTTCGCCTGTCGTTATGCGCAGCTTCAGGTTGAGGTCAAGCATGCCTACGGTCTCGCCGTCACTCCGGGGGAACTTGCAGCACTGACGCGCGGCCTCGCCAGCTGCCTGGCCCCGGGTGATCCCGCTACGCTGTGACCTATGAGTGAGAACCCGCAGCGCCCGGATCGGGCTGACGACCTCGGACCCATCGTGCCCACCTATGACGAAACCTCGACGAGAATCTACGACCGGGTCGGCCGGGCCGCTCCGCAGGAGATCAAGCCCACCGACGCCGCCGAGGCCGAGACGACGGTGTTCGCGGCGCCCACCTACGTCCTCGACGATCCCATCGAGGCCGAGCCGGCGCAGCTCGATCGCTACGAAGCGCGGGACAGCCGCGAGGACGGCGCCGACGCTCGGCGCGGGACGATCGACTTCGGCTTGCTCTTGCTGCGTGTGCTCCTGGGAGGCTGGCTCGTCCTGGCGGCCCTGACTACCTTTTTCCGGCTTGACGGCGGCCAGGGCTTGCAAGGGCTGGAGGAGGAATTGTCCTTCCTGCCGGCGGCGCACATCATGGCTATCGCGGTGCCGACCACTCAGCTCGCCGCAGGGCTCTTCCTCATCTTTGGGCTGCTCACCCCGGTGGCCGCAGCTCTGGCACTTGTCGTTAACGCCGTCTATGGCGCCATCCAGGTGCTGTCTATAGGGGAGTGGCACAATCCGCTGGCCATGGGCGAGGCTTCCTTATTCTGGTTCGCCATGGTGGGGCTTTCCGTGGTGGTGCTCTTCACGGGCCCCGGGCTGTATTCGCTCGATTTCGGGCGTGGCTGGGCCCGGCGCCCGCTCGCTTCGTCGTGGGTGTTCTTCTTTATCGCAGCCGTGATTATTGGTCTGGCGTACTGGTTCGGGGCGCGGCCACTGGCGGTCTAACCCTTGCTTTCCATTTTGGAAAGTATTAAAGTTGCCAGTGTGGAAAGCAAGGATGCTCGGCAGATACTAGCGGAGCTCGATGAGCTCACGGAACAGTCACAACAGCGAAGCTTTGAAGCCCTACTGCTATCGGCCATGGTCGCCATATCGGCCTTCAGTGCGGTGCTGTGGCGGGAGCAGACGCCCGTGCTGCTCGCCATCTTCGGAGCGTGCGTCGTCCTGGCGATCGCTTGCGGGATCGCCTCCCGGAAGCGGGGAGTGAGAGCCTCCACTCGGCAACCGGTGCGCCCCGACCCCGCCCTGAACTTTGGGTCCGTCATCCCCCTCATCGCGGCGTACGCCGTGTGGTGGCTGGCGCCGCTGTGGCCAGCCACGTGGTGGGCAGGCCTAGCCTGGGCCGCGCTCGGCGGCGGAGCCTGCTACCTGCTGTCCCGAAAGGCCTACCGTGGCTGAACTTGATCCCGTCATCCACCCCATCGTGCGGCTCAAGATCTGTGCCGTTCTCGCCGCCGCCGGCGCTACCCAAGGCGAGGTGAATAAGGAAATGCGCTTCAGCCACCTGAAGAAAACCCTCGGCGTCAGCGACGCCACCCTATCGAAACAACTCGGATACCTCGAAAAGGCCGGCTACGTTACCCGCCAGCGCGAGTGGGGCTCCACTCGTGCAAAGGACCAGGTGTGGGTCACGCTGACGGCGTCGGGGCTGCAGGCGTTTGAGGGGCATCGAGCGGCGCTACGAGAGATCGCTGGCCTCGAAGGCTCAGAGCCAGCGCAACCATAAACGCCAGGCCCAGCCACACGTAGTCGGAGACCAGAATCGTCTGCCACCACTGAAGGGCCCACAGGTCAATCTGGTCACCAAACCACCACTTTGGCGGCTTCGTCACCAGTAACACGGCCCACACCCCGAGCACCGCCACGAGGGCTCGGGGGACCGGCTTCACGGCTAGCGCGCGGAACGCGAATACCGGAAGCACGAAGACCAGCCACACCCAGTGATGCGACCAAGAAACTGGGGACACGAGCAGCATGATGACGGCGTTGACCAACACGGCGTCGAGCTCCCGGCCGCGACGAAGCAGCGCCACCATGAGCCACCCACCGAGGCCGATGGTGATAAGCACGAGCACCAGCCAGATCGTGGTAGTCAGGGTGTCATGAGACACCACGGCAGCGCCATCCGGGGCGAAGCGCATAATCATGCCCTTGTAGGAGGAGTTGGACTGATACGTCGTGTCCACCCCGATGTCCGAGGAGGTTCCCATTCCCAGAAGGGTGGAAAAGTAGAACTCGACCGTGGCATCAAAGCGAACCAGCGCGGCGAGCAGCGTGCACACCACCGCCGAGGCCGCCGTTACCAGCAAGGACCGAATGTCTCGCCGAATCAAAAAGTACAGCCCGAATGCCAACGGGGTCAGTTTGATTGCCGCAGCAATGCCGACGAGGATTCCCTGGGGGAGGACACGCCGCTGCCGTGGGATAAGGTCCCACATCACGAGCGCCATGAGCACGATGTTGATCTGGGCGAAGCCGTTGTTGAGGTCGACTGGTTCGAAGGTGAGCACGAGTGACCAGGTGACGGCGGCGGCAGCCCAGCGGGTCAGCGCGGAGGAGTGAGGGAGCAACACCGGTGCGATGAGCCTCAGGCAGGCCAGAATGAGCCCGTTCGACATGGCGATCATGATGTTGCCCGCGAGATCGTTGTCCATCCACCCCGGAGTGGTCAGCGGCACCATGACCAGGGCGCCGAACGGGGGATAGATGAAGGGCAGCGCTATGTCCCCGGCGAACATCGGAACCGAGTACATCTCACCTCCGGAGAGGAACGCGCGCACGCCCTCCCGGTAAATGATCATGTCAAGGGGGAAGTCGGTCACGCCAATGTGGCGGGCGGTTTGGCCCAGGCCGGCCAGCAAGCCAGCGAGGGTGGCCAAGAGCGCCAGAAGGCGGCGGAAATCGGGGGAAGAATCTGTCGTGCTCATACTAACGAGTAAGCCTAGGCGAGCAGAACCTGTGCCGTAAGCCGAGCCACCGGATTAGGCTTCAAGAGGAAGCAGCACCGTCGCGTCAAGGAGCCTCTCCATGGTCAAAAAACTGGTCAATGACCCCCATTCCTTTGTAGAAGACTCGCTGCGGGGATTCGCCCGCGCCCATGCCGATCTGGTCGCCGTGGAATCGAACATCGTCATCCGGCGGACGCCGAAGCCCGAAGGGAAAGTAGGCATCATCTCCGGCGGAGGTTCGGGACATGAGCCGCTGCACGCCGGCTTCGTGGGCGTCGGGATGCTCGACGCCGCGGTTCCCGGCGCGGTGTTCACCTCGCCGACGCCGGATCCCATCCTCGCCGCTACCACGGCCGCCGACCACGGTGCGGGCGTGGTCTACCTCGTCAAGAACTACACCGGCGACGTGCTCAACTTTGACACCGCTGCCGAGCTGTCCGAACTATCAGGCATTGAGGTCCGGCAGGTGTTGATTGACGACGACGTCGCCGTGGAAGACTCGCTCTACACGGCCGGTCGGCGCGGAGTGGCCGGCACCTTCCTGGTGGAGAAGGTCGTAGGAGCCTCCGCCGAGCGGGGCGACAGCCTCGATGAGGTGGTTGCGATCGCCGAGCGCGCGGTCGCCAACGTGGCAACGATGGGCTTGGCGCTGGCCCCCTGCACCGTCCCGCACGCGGAGCGCGCCTCCTTCGACCTGGCCGACGACGAGATTGAGTTGGGCGTCGGCATCCACGGGGAACCAGGGCGTCGCACCGCCCCGATGGCGACGGCCGACGAACTCACCGACCAGCTCTTTGACGCCGTCCAGGAGGAACTCGCGCTCACTGCAGGCGAACGCGTCGTCGTGCTCGTTAACGGCCTGGGAGCCACCCCACTCGCTGAGCTATACATCGTGTTCGCGCGGGTGGCGCAGCGACTCGACGAGCTAGGGGTGCAGCTGGTCCGCTCCCACGTCGGCGACGTCGTGACGAGCCTCGACATGGCGGGAGTATCGGTGACGCTCCTGCGGGTCGACGACGAGTTGCTCGATCTCTACGACGCCCCCGCCTGCACCCCGGCGTTTCGCCGCTAACCCCGTAAACCAAGGAGAAAAGTGATGATCGACACGACCTGGGCCATCGACTGGCTCGACCGCTGCGCTGATGTGCTCCACGACCGGCGCGCCGAACTGACCGAATTGGATCGCGCCATCGGCGACGCCGACCACGGCGAAAACCTGGACCGAGGATTCCAGGCTGTTCGCGGGCGCCTGGACCCGGGGGAGTTCGACACCCCGGGGCAGGTCCTCATGATGGCGGCGAAGACGCTCATTTCGACCGTCGGAGGCGCCTCCGGGCCGCTCTACGGCACCGCACTGCTACGAGCAGCGAAGGCCGCGCCGGGGGACGAGCTCGACGCCGCGGGTGTCGCCGCGCTGCTGGCCGCCGCCTGCCAGGGCATCCAGAGCCGCGGCAAGGCCGAGCGTGGAGAGAAAACGATGGTCGATGCGTGGGGGCCCGCCGCCGACGCCGCAGTCGGGGCAGAATCGGCCGTCGCCGCCCTGCGTGCTGCCGCCGATGCCGCCGAACGCGGGGCGGAGGAAACCACCGGGATGCGCGCCACCAAGGGCCGTGCCTCCTACCTCGGGGAGCGTTCAGTCGGGCACAAGGACCCGGGAGCCGCCTCGACGGCGCTCATCCTCCGCGCCGCAGCGGACGCTGCCGCCGACGCCGCAGGGAGGGACGCCTCGTGAGCGTTGCGCTGGTACTCGTGTCCCACTCCGCGGAGCTGGCGAGGGGATTGGCCGAGCTGTGCCAGCAGATGGCCCCGGACGTCGCTATCTCCCCGGTCGGTGGCGATAGCGACGGGGGCTTGGGCACCTCCTATGACGCCATCGACGCCGCGGTGAGAACGCAGCTCGATGCTGGATACGAGGTGCTCGTCATGACCGACCTCGGGTCGGCCACCATGACCGTCGAGGTCGTGCTCGATGACTACAGCGAAGGGGTACGCCTCGCCGACGCGCCCTTCGTGGAGGGAAGCGTGGCGGCCGCCGTGGCGGCTCAACAAGGATCGGATCTCGCCGGTGTCGAGTCGGCCGCGGTGTCCTCGATCGAGGCGTTTCGTCCCCCGGCGGCCGCGGCCGTCGCCGAGGATGCCTACCAGCGGACCGTCGTCGTGCGTGACGCGGATGGATTGCATGCCCGGCCCGCCGCGGTCATCGCGGAGATGGCGGCCGCGGCCGAGGATGGGGTCCAGCTCAACGGGGTTGACGCTGAGTCGGCCCTGCTCATCATGACCCTGGGGTTGCTGGCTGGCGATGAGGTGACCGTCTCCGGTGCGGACCGCGAGGTGGTGGACCGGATCGCGGAGGCGATCGCCGCTGGTATCGACTAGTCGATCTGCCGGACGGCACCCTTATCCGCGGAGGTGGCCATCTTCGCGTAGGCGCGCAGAGCCTTAGACACAGTCCGCTCTCGCTGCGGCGTCCAGGGCTGGTCGCTGGCTTCCATGGCGGCGCGGCGCCGGTCGAGCTCGGCGTCGTCGACGTCGAGGGAGAGCAGACGCTGATGGACATCGATGGTGATCTGGTCGCCGTTTTCGATCAGGCCGATCAACCCGCCGTGGGCGGCCTCTGGGGAAATGTGGCCGACGGACAGGCCCGAGGTGCCGCCGGAAAAACGGCCGTCGGTGATAAGACCGCACTTCTTACCGAGGCCTGCGCCCTTGAGGAAGGACGTCGGGTGCAGCATCTCCTGCATGCCGGGCCCGCCCGCCGGGCCTTCGTAGCGGATGACGACAACCTCACCCTCGCGAACCTCGCGCTTGAGGATCATGGACACGGCGGCCTCCTGGGAGTCCACCACGCGAGCCGGGCCGCTGAAGCGCCACTGCTCCTTCGGCACGCCGGCGGCCTTGACGATCGCGCCGTCGGGTGCGAGATTGCCGCGCAGGACCACGAGTCCGCCGTCGGAAGAGTAAGCGTTGGCCACGGAGCGGATGACGCCGTTGGCGTCGTCGAGGTCGAGTTCCTTCCACCGGGAGTCCTGCGAGAACATCTCCGTCGTGCGGGCGCCGCCCGGGGCCGCGTGGAAGAGTCGGGTGGCATCGTCGGTGGCGTGACCGCCGCGCACGTCGAAGTCCTCGAGCCAGGCTTTCAGGCTCGGGTAGGAGACGGAATGGACGTCATCGTGGAGCTTGCCGGCGCGGTACAGCTCGCCGAGGATGGCCGGGATGCCGCCGGCCCGGTGGACGTCTTCGATATGGGCGGGGCCGTTGGGGGCCACCTTGGTGATGCAGGGAGTGACCCGCGAGATCTCGTCGATGTCCGTGAGATCGAAGTCCACCTCGCCCTCCTGTGCGGCCGCGAGGATGTGCAGGACCGTGTTGGAGGATCCGCCCATGGCCATGTCGAGGGCCATGGCGTTGCGGAAGGCGCTCTTGGTCGCCACCGAGCGGGGCAGGACCGAAGCGTCCTCCTCGCCGTAGTATCGTTGGCACATGTCCATGATGGTTTGGCCAGCCTGCTCGAAGAGGCGCCGGCGGTCCACGTGGGTGGCCAGGGTGGTGCCATTGCCCGGAAGGGACAGCCCCAACGCCTCGGTGAGGCAGTTCATGGAATTGGCCGTGAACATGCCGGAGCACGAGCCGCAGGTGGGGCAAGCGACGGATTCGAGGGCGTCGAGCTCCTCGTCGCTAACCGCCTCGTTGGAAGAGTCAATCATGACGTCGATCAAGTCCAGGCGCTTGTCATCGAGGCGGCCAGCTTCCATCGGACCACCAGAGACGAAAATGGCCGGGATGTTCAGCCGCAGTGCCGCGTTGAGCATGCCTGGGGTGATCTTGTCGCAGTTAGAGATGCACACCATCGCGTCCGCAGTGTGGGCGTTGACCATGTATTCGACGCTGTCGGCGATGATTTCGCGGCTGGGCAGGGAGTACAACATGCCGCCGTGACCCATGGCGATGCCGTCGTCGACGGCGATGGTGTTGAACTCCTTGGGCACGCCACCTGCGGCGCGCACGGCCTCGGCAACGACGCTGCCGACGTCCTTGAGGCCCACATGCCCCGGGACGAACTGCGTGTACGAGTTCACAATCGCGATGATCGGCTTGCCGAACTCATGGTCCTGGGTTCCGGTGGCGCGCCACAGGGCGCGGGCGCCGGCAGCCTGGCGGCCGACGGTCGTCACTGCTGAGCGAAGCGGAAACACGATGGGGAGCTCCTTTACGTGCGGTTTTGGTCTGTCGAATCGAGGTGCTCGTGATACTGGTCTTGCGTCATGAGGACGCTGTGTCCCTCTCGATCGATGACCTCCACCTTACCGTCGGCCGCTTCCGCGGCCGCCGTCACCACGTCCGGAATCCGCCCGCCCGACGCTTCCGACAACGCGGGTAGGCGGCTGAAGGTGATTCCGGGAAGCGCGAAGCGGGAGCCGTCCGTGGCGGTGGCCAGGGCCGTCGACCGGACGAAGGCGATACCTGCGAGCTCAGTCCAGGGCAATGAGCGACTCCGTCGGAAGGCGTAGCGGGTGGATAGGCCCGACTCATCCACCGTGGTGCGCGCTCGCAGCGCCCAGTAGGCGAAGAGTGCCGGCGCGAGGAGAAGCCACCACAGCTTGGCGGGGGCCCAGCCAATAATGATGATCGCGATCATCGCGAGCACGGCGGCGGCGAGCAGGTTCCCGCGATCGGGGCGGAAGGTTACTGCGGTTTTCATGGTTGACCACAGTAGCGGATTGCTAGAACGGCAAGGGCGACGCCGGGGTCGTCGTGGTGGAGGTGAGGGAATCCCTGGTCGGTTCGGCATCGGCGGGCGGGGCCTCAGAGCTGTTGGGCGTCGTCGGAGCCGGAGTTGAGGCCGGCGTCGTCGGCGGCACAGGTTCGGGGCTGGGCTGTGGTTCAGGCGTGGGGGACGTCACCGGCTCAGACGACTCGACGGTGGACTCCGTGGGCTCGACGGTCGTCAGGCCGAACACGGGGGGAGCGAGGATGCCGGAGATTTGTCGGCCATCCTCCACTTCGACGCTGATGACGAGGATGCGCACGAGCAGCAGCGCGGCGAAGGTGAGCAGCAGCCAGACCGTCGAGGTTCGGACTTGGCGCAACGATGAGACGATGGCTCGGTGCCAGGGGACCGGGGTGGTATCCGGCTTCGGAGCCTGTAGCGCCTCCGGCGCGGCGGCCGGGTCTTCTTCGGCGCGGTGGCGGCCGGAGTTGTTGGATTCCGCGCGCGGTGGTGGGGCGACGGCGTGGAACTGCTGGGTCGGGGCCGGGCGGGTGATGGTTTCCCGGACGTGGCCGGTGGCTGTGGTAGCGGAGCCGTACTCCTCCCAGAACTCTTCAAGGATCGCCAGCCGAACCGCGCGTTCGACCATCCACTGGCTGCCGGCGGTGACCTGGATCATGAAGCGCATGTCCACCGTCCAGGGCATGCCGACGGTGGTGGGTGGATTGACGGCCGTCGCGGGCTGGACGATGAGCTCGTCGCGCAGCTCGGCAGCGATGTCCGGGGCGAGCAGTGCTCGACGGGTGGCCTGCTCGGCGCGTTCGGCGGCCTCCTGAGGGCTTCGGGAGCCCAGCAGGGGCACCTGCATGACGACGACGGCGCGGGACCAGTAGTTCGACGCGTTGATGCACACCCGGGCCACGGAATTGGGGATGGTCACCGTTTCCTCCGCCAGCGTGCGAATGGTCGTAGCGCGCATGGTGATGGAAATCACAGTGCCTTCCACCTTGACGCCACTGCCCTCGAAGCGAACCCAGTCGCCGACACCGTATTGCTTCTCCGAGAGGACAAAGAAGCCGGCCAGGAAGTCCGCGATGATGGACTGGGCGCCGAAACCGACAGCAGCCGACACGACGGTGGCGGGGATAGCCGCCCCGGCGAGCGAGAATCCGATCTGCTGGAGAAAGGCCAGCGTGAGAACGAAGTAGAGGATGATCTGGGCGACGTAGATGCCTACCCCGGCGAAGGCGAGGGAGGATTTGGACTCATCCTCGTCCTGTGAATAGGTCACAGACTCCTTGACCACTCGCTCGGCGAAGCGGCCCGCGCGGGGGATGAGCAGCGCCAACATGATGATGAGCGCGAGGTTGATGCCCGTGGACGCCAGCCAGGACCACACGAGGTGGAGGATGTAGCTTGCCAACATGGTCAACAGCTTAAGGGGGCGGCCTGTGAAAAAGTTGGGGGTGTGCTGCCTAACACTGCCGTCCGAGGTGTAATGTGTGGTGCATGATCATCGAGCTAATTCTTGTAGTACCCACTCGGCGCTTGCCGTAGGGGCGACTACCTGAACTCGCTCACCTCGATAAGCGCCCTCGCCAGCACCCACCCTTAGTGCTGAGACGAGGGCATTGTCATTACCTAGGCCGACCAACTCTAGGAACCCCGATCACGACCGTCAGACACGTAAGTTAAGGAGCTTGAGACCGTGGCACCTTCCACCACGCCCACTCCGGCTGATGCCGCCGCTGCACAGCCTCAGCAGTCCACCACGGAGCGCATGAACGGCGCACAGGCCGTCGTTCGATCGTTGGAAAACCTGGGAACCGACGTGGTGTTCGGTCTCCCCGGCGGCGCGGTGCTTCCGCTGTACGACGCCCTGTATGAGTCGACCACGTTGCGCCACGTCCTCGTTCGCCACGAGCAGGGTGCCGGCCACGCAGCCGAAGGGTACGCGCTGGCCTCGGGCCGGGTGGGCGTGTGCATCGCCACCTCCGGGCCGGGGGCAACGAACCTGGTGACGGCCATCGCCGACGCGCAGTTGGATTCCGTCCCCATGGTGGCTATCACTGGCCAGGTCGGTCGGGGGCTGTTGGGGACCGACGCGTTCCAGGAGGCCGATACCCGCGGCGTCACCATGCCCATCACGAAGCACAACATGATGGTCACGGACGCCAGCCAGATTCCCGCCACCATCGCCGAGGCCTTCCACATCGCCGGCACGGGCCGCCCGGGCCCGGTCGTTGTCGACATTCCCAAGGACATCCAGAACGCCGAGTTCGAGTTCAGCTGGCCGCCGGAGCTGAACCTGCCCGGATATAAGCCAGTGACGTCGCCGCATTCGCGGCAGATCGCCCAGGCCGTGAAGATGATTCAGGCGGCCGAGCGCCCGGTGCTCTACATCGGCGGCGGTGTCATCAAGGCCAACGCTTCCGCCGAGCTGCGTGCCTTCGCCGAATACGCCAACATTCCCGTCGTCACCACGCTCATGGCCCTGGGTGCTTTCCCGGATTCGCACGAATTGCACATGGGTATGCCGGGTATGCACGGCACCGTTCCGGCGGTTGCGGCCATGCAGAAGTCGGACCTGCTCATCACCATTGGCGCCCGCTTTGACGATCGAGTCACCGGCGAGACGGAGTCCTTCGCCCCGGACGCCAAGGTCATCCACGCCGACGTCGACCCGGCGGAGATCGGCAAGATCCGCGCCGTCGACGTGCCCATCGTCGGCGACGCGAAGCGGGTCCTGCACACGCTCGACGCCAATTATCGAGCCGCGACCGCCGACGGGGCTCCGTCGCACGCGACGTGGCTGCGTTACCTCGCCGGCCTCAAGGAGCGGTTCCCGCGGGGCTATGAGGAGCAGCCGGATGGCCAGCTCAGCCCGCAGCGCGTCATCGAAACCCTGTCGAAGGAGGTCGGCCCCGACGCCATCTATGTGGCCGGTGTCGGCCAGCACCAGATGTGGGCGGCGCAGTTCGTCGATTTCGAGCACCCCCGCACCTGGCTCAACTCCGGCGGCCTGGGGACCATGGGCTACGCGGTTCCCGCGGCGCTCGGCGCTAAGGCGGCAATGCCGGAGAAGGAAGTCTGGGCGATCGACGGCGATGGCTGCTTCCAGATGACCAACCAGGAGCTGACGACGGCGGCAGTTGAGGGGCTGCCCGTCAAGGTGGCGCTCATCAACAACGGCAACCTGGGCATGGTCCGGCAGTGGCAGACGCTGTTCTACGACGGCCATTACTCGCACACGAAGCTGCGCAACCAAGGCGAGTACGTTCCGGACTTTGTCCGCTTGTCCGAGGGCTTGGGGTGCGCGGCCATCCGCGTGACGAAGGAAGAGGAGATCCTGCCGGCGATCCGTCAGGCCCGGGAGATCAATGACCGGCCCGTCGTCATCGATTTCATCGTCGGCGAGGACGCCCAGGTGTGGCCCATGATCGCCGCCGGGTCGTCGAACTCGGACATCGAGTACGCCCGCGGGCTGCGCCCGGACTTCGACGAGGACTCCGCCGGGGCCTCGCCCGAAGAGATCGATGACGCCCTCGGCGAAGCCATGAACCAGGCAGCAGAGAAGTAAAGGAGAAACCCATGACTGACATCACCCGACACATTCTCTCTGTCCAGGTCGAGGACGTCGACGGCATCATCTCTCGGGTCACGGCCATGTTCACCCGCCGCAGCTTCAACCTCGTGTCGCTGGTGACGGCGAAGACGGAGAACCCGGACCTGCAGCGGCTGACGATCGTCGTGGACGCCGACGACCACTCGATTGAGCAGATCACCAAGCAGCTCAACAAGCTCATTCAGGTCATCAAGGTCGTCCGCCTCGACGACGATAACACCATCGCGCGGGCCCTCATGCTCGTGAAAGTCAACGCGAACAACGCGAACCGGCCGCAGGTCGTGGACGCGGCCAACATCTTCCGCGCCCGGGTCGTGGATGTTGCGCCGGACTCGGTCGTCATTGAGGCCACGGGTTCGCCGGAGAAGCTGCGCGCGCTGCTCGACGTGTTGGAGAGCTTCGGCATCCGTGAGCTGGTCCGCTCCGGTCTCGTGGCGCTCAACCGCGGGCCTAAGACGATGGCCCCGTCACGCTAAACTGTCCACATGGTGAGATAATTTGCGAGGATTGTCTCACCTGATGGATGACTTGTGTGACGATGTGTGGCACAATGGACGAACAATACTCAATCTCAGCGAAAGGTACGACCACAAACATGGCTATTGAGGTTTTCTACGACAACGACGCCGATCTCTCCATCATCCAGGGCAAGAAGGTCGCCGTCATCGGCTACGGCTCCCAGGGGCATGCCCACGCCAAGAACCTGCGCGACTCCGGCGTCGAGGTCGTCATCGGCCTGCGCGAGGGCTCGAAGTCCGCGGCGAAGGCGGCCGAGGCCGGCTTCGAGGTGAAGTCCAATGCGGAGGCCGCCAAGTGGGCCAACGTCATCATGATCCTCGCCCCGGACACCACCCAGGCCGAGCTCTTTGCTGAGGAGATCGAACCGAACTTGGAGCCGGGCGACGCCCTGTTCTTCGCACACGGCCTCAACATCCACTTCGGCAAGATCAAGCCCGCCGAGGACATCATCGTGGCGATGGCCGCCCCGAAGGGCCCGGGTCACCTCGTCCGCCGCACCTACGTTGACGGCAAGGGCGTCCCGGCGCTCATCGCCGTCGCGCAGGACCCGCAGGGCAACGCGAAGGATCTGGCGCTGTCCTACGCCGCCGGCCTCGGTGCCGCCCGCGCAGGTGTCATCTACACCACCTTCAAGGAAGAGACCGAGACCGACCTCTTCGGCGAGCAGGCCGTGCTCTGTGGTGGTCTGGAGAAGCTCATCTCCACCGGCTTCGAGGTCCTCACCGAGGCGGGCTACGCGCCCGAGATGGCCTACTTCGAGGTGCTGCACGAGATGAAGCTCATTGTGGACCTGGTCTACGAGGGCGGCATCGCCAACATGAACTACTCCATCTCCGAGACCGCCGAGCTCGGCGGCTACGAGGCCGGCCCCCGGGTCATCACCGAGGACACCAAGAAGGCCATGCAGGACGTCCTCAAGGACATCCAGGACGGTTCCTTCGTCGAGCGCATGTTCTCCGACGTCGCCGCTGGTCAGCCGCGCATGAAGGCCTACCGTGAGGAGATCGCCGCTCACCCGATTGAGGAGACCGGCGCGAAGATGCGCGACATGATGAGCTGGGTCAAGGTTGACGCCCGCTCCGAAACTGCTTAGGCGCATTCCCAACCATCGCCTGAACCGCCCCCTGCCACGCCGAAGTGGCAGGGGGCGGTTGCGTGGCTACACTAACGGTCATGGCCTTTACCACGCCCAGCTATTACCTGTCGGAACTGTTTGACCGCATCGACCGCGGTGAGCTTCAGCTACCCGACTTTCAACGCAGTTACGGGTGGGATGTAGACAAGATCCGCAACCTGGTCGTCACGGTCCTCCGTGGGTACCCGGTGGGCGCCATGATGGCGCTCGATACTCGTGATGAGCCGGTCCGTTTCCGGTCCCGTCCCCTGACCGGCGCCCCGGCTACCGATAGTGCCCCCGGCATCATGCTGCTCGACGGTCAGCAGCGTCTGACGAGCCTCTACCTCTGCTTCCAAGGCAGCGGGTTGGTCGACACGGTGGACTTCCGCGCCAAGCGCATCCGCCGCCGCTTCTTCGTCAACGTGACCACCGCCGTCTCCGAGGACGTGCTGCCGGACGAAGCCGTGTTCACGGTGGATGAGGATGGCTATGTCACGTCGCACTTTGGCCCGGCGATCGACTACCCGCTGGCCACGCGCGAGCAGCAGGTGGCTGCGGGGTGTGTGCCTGTGGATTCGCTGCTCGGCCAGGAGGGGGCGAACCTCCTCTTCGACATCGCGGTGGACGCCGACGCCGAGGTGCGCGAGGCCATCAAGGTCTTCCACCACCGGATCGTGGCACCGCTGGCCGGTTATTCCATCCCGATGATCCGCCTGTCGCGCGAGACAGCGCAGACCGGCATCGGCGCGATCTTCGCCCACGCGAACTCCCCGGGCCTGGAATTCGATATCTTCGAGCTGCTCACTGCGGTCTTCGCCGTGGAGGATCCCTCCTTCTCCCTGGCCAGCGCCTACGAGGAGATCGTTGCCCCGATGCGCGAGGTGCCGGTGCTTGCCGGGGTTGACCGCACCCAGTTCCTGAAGGCGCTCACCTTGGTCGTCACCGCCCGTCGCGGCGTGCCCGGTGCGCTGCGGGAGGACATCTTGACCATGAGCCTGTCTGACTGGCACGAGCAGGCCTCGGTCGTGGTCCAAGGCTTCCTGCGGGCGGCGCAGTTCCTGACCAAACGGTGCATCTTCACCGCCGACCAGGTTCCCTACATTTCCCAGCTCGTGCCGCTGGCCGCGTGCCTGGCGCTGCTCGACGACGCCGAGGGCCAGCTGTCGCGCCAGGAGATGGAGGACCGGCTCAATCTGTGGTTCTGGTCCGGCGTGTTCGGGGAGCTCTACGGATCCTCCGCCGTGACCATTCGCTCGGCTCGCGACGTCGACGAGCTGTGCACGTGGCTGCTGGTCAGCGACGCGGAAACCCCGAAGACGGTGCGCGATGCTCGCTTCGCGGAGTCACGGCTGTTCTCGGTGGTGCCGGATTCCGGCGTGTGGCGCGGTATCTTCGCACTGCTCATGGCGCGCGGTGCCCTCGATTGGCGCACGGGCAAGCCCTTTAGTGCGGAGACGGTGGAGGAACTCCAGCCCGGTTTCGAAACGATCTTCCCGCTGGCGTGGTGCCAGCGCCACGGAGTTGATTCCGTGCTGGCGGAGTCGGTGCTCAACCGCACCCCGATGAGCAAGCGCACCGAGGCGGTTCTCGGTGGCTACGACCCCACCCGCTACTTGCCGCGAGTGCAGTCGAAGTCGGTCATGGAGGACGATGAGTTCGACGCGGTGCTCGCCTCCCATGAGCTCGACCCGGAGTTGTTGCACCGCTCGCGGGCGGCGGAGACCTTCGAGGAGCGGCGCCGGCGCCTCGTCGGCATGGTGGAGTACGCCATTGACCGCCCGGTAATCCGCGACGTCGATGAGTCTAACTTTGCGGCCGGTTCCGAAGGGCCGAATGCGTTCGGATAGAGCGCGTCGAGCCGGGTTGGCCGTCGCCCTCGTGGCGGCGGCATGCGTCGGCTGTGCCTCAGCCGACGACGGCCCCCTGTCCCCAGCCGAGCTCGCCGTGGTCAACCGCGACCGGCACGTGGATCCAGCCTTCCCCCGTCACCCGGTGGTGGTGGGGGACGTCACTGGCTTGGAAACCTCGCGGCTGTTGTTCGACACGTCGGTGTCGGCGATCGTCGCGGAAAACGATCCGGCCGCGAAGCTGCGGGCGGCCTCTTTGGCCGTCTTCGCGCACTCGCCGATGTTGGTGTATGAGCGTCACCGTCACGCGGACATCATCACAGAGCTGCGACGCCTGGGGGCGTTGCGCATCGTGCTCGTTGGCGAAGTGGGGATCGCTGAATCTTCAGGCACCCCGACGGTGTTTCGAGACCCCGGTGGCCTTGACGCCCTGGGGGACATGACGGCCTTTCGTTTCACCGAGCGCGTCATTGACGATCCGCAGGAAGCCGTAACTGCATTGATCGATCTGGACGGGCGCGAGCCGATTCTCCTACGCACCTCGTGGGACGAGGTCAGCACCGATCCGAACTCCCGCGTTCGGCCGTTGCCGGTCCAGACCCGACGCGACGGCCTCAACTCCCCGGTAGCCATCGCGACGGTGGATACCCCGTTAGCCTCGATCGCTAACGCTCGGGCGTACGGGGCGAAAGTGCGGTTGGTCGACGGAGTGGATCCGCGCGCGTCGTGGACGACTTTCGAAGCGACCGTCGGCTTAAGTGATCAACCCCTGTTGGCCCTGGGCAGGGATTTCGGTACCGACGAACACCTAGCAGCGGCGATCGCCGAAGCAGAGGCGGCGGTGGGGGTACGTCGCTAGCCCCAATCGTGGAAGCGACCGGCGCCGTGTGGTTGGATACCAGGTATTGGATACCGCTATAGAAATTCCAGGAGGGATGATTCCCGTGTCCAAGCCCGTCGTGTTGATCGCCGACAAACTCTCTCAGTCCACCGTTGATGCCCTGGGACAAGGCGTGGAAGTGCGCTGGGTTGACGGTCCCAACCGCGCCGAGCTGCTCGCCGCGGTACCCGAGGCCGACGCCCTGCTCGTCCGTTCGGCGACCACCGTCGACGAGGAGGTCCTCGCGCAGGCGTCGAAACTCAAGATCGTCGGCCGGGCGGGGGTGGGACTCGACAACGTAGACATCGACGCCGCCACCGAGCGGGGCGTCATGGTCGTCAACGCACCCACCTCGAACATCCACTCCGCGTGCGAACACGCCGTCACCTTGCTGCTGGCCACCGCCCGCCAGATCCCGGCGGCGGACAAGACGCTGCGAGCAGGGCAGTGGAAGCGCTCCGCCTTCAAAGGCGTGGAGATCTTTGGCAAAACCGTGGGCATCGTCGGCTTCGGCCACATCGGGCAGCTGTTCGCCCAGCGCTTGCGTGCTTTCGAAACGCAGATCATCGCCCACGATCCCTACGCCAACCCGGCCCGGGCCGCCCAACTGGGCGTCGAGCTGGTGAGCCTGCCGGAGCTGATGGAGCGCTCCGACTTCGTGACCATCCACCTTCCCAAGACGAAGGAGACGGCCGGCATGTTCGGGGCAGAATTGCTGGCGAAGTCCAAGCCCGGACAGATCATTGTCAACGCCGCGCGCGGCGGCCTGGTCGACGAGCAGGCGCTTGCCGATGCGATTAAGGCCGGGCGGATCCGGGGAGCTGGTTTCGACGTCTACGCCACGGAGCCGTGCACCGATTCGCCGCTATTCGGCCTCGACGAGGTAGTCGTTACGCCCCACCTCGGAGCGTCCACCGCGGAGGCGCAGGATCGAGCCGGCACCGATGTCGCCGCGTCCGTGCTCAAGGCGTTAGCGGGGGAGTTTGTCCCGGACGCGGTGAACGTCGTCGGCGGCCCGGTCGGCGAAGAGGTGTCTCTCTGGCTCAACCTTGTGCGCAAGCTCGGGCTCATGGCGGGTTCGCTGCTGCACGGCGCCCCCGACACCCTGGAGGTGCAGGCGCGAGGCGAGCTGTCGAGCGAGGACGTCTCCGTGCTGGGGCTCGCGGCCGTGCGTGGCCTCTTCCAGAGCGTGACCGCGGAACCGGTCACCTTCGTCAATGCGCCGCAGATCGCCGCGGACCGCGGATTGACCTACCGGACGTCGACGGCGGCCGAATCCGTCTCCCACCGGTCCGCGGTGGAGGTCCGGGTCATCGCGGCTGACGGTGAGGCGGTGTCCGTGGTCGGTGCCCTGACCGGGCTCAACCGCCTGGAGAAGATCGTCCGCCTCGGCGGTCGGGGTCTTGACATGCGGGCGATCGGGATCAATCTGCTGCTTAGCTACGACGACGTGCCCGGTGCGCTGGGCAAGGCGGGATCGATCATCGGCGAGCAGGGTATCAACATCGACGCGGCGGCCCTGTCGCAGACGCCGGATGGGGCCGGTGCCACGCTCATCCTGCGGGTGGAGCGGGAGCTACCCGAAGACGTCGTCGCTCGCATTGCAGAAGCCCTCTCCGCAGAGGCTGTTCAAATCGATCTGGATTAAACGGTTGAGTAGCGGAGGAATATCCGGTTAGCTGGCTGGCTATTTGCTGTGGAATAGTAAGGGGGCTGGTTAACGGGCATTACCGTGATGCCCGCCGAATCGAGTAATCGAGGAGACCCCTCTATGACTATTGCTAACCCCCCGCGCCCGGTGGGCGACCGGGGGCGGGAACCCGACGTCGAGTACACCGTCGTCGACGGCGTCGAGCACCCCGTCGCCGTCCGACCGCAGCGGATAATCGGTACGGGAGAAAAAATCTTCCTGGCCGTCGCCGCTATTCTCGCTGCCGCGGGATGGGCTGCCATCGCCCTGGGCCGCGGCGAGACCATCAGCTCCGTGTGGCTGGTGTTCGCCGCAGTCGGTTCCTACATCATCGGCTATTCCCTCTACGCCCGGCTCATCGAATACAACGTCGTCAAGCCGCGTAACACCCGGGCGACGCCGGCCGAGTACGTCAACGACGGCAAGGACTACGTTCCGACCGATCGTCGCGTCCTTTTCGGCCACCACTTCGCCGCCATCGCCGGTGCCGGCCCGCTCGTCGGCCCCGTCATGGCTGCCCAGATGGGCTACCTGCCGGGCACGCTGTGGATCGTCCTCGGCGTGATTTTCGCCGGCGCGGTCCAGGATTACCTGGTGCTGTGGGTGTCTACCCGGCGCCGTGGCCGCTCGCTGGGCCAGATGATCCGCGACGAGATGGGACGCATCGGCGGAACCGCCGGCATTCTGGCCACCCTGGCGATCATGATTATCATCATCGCCGTGCTGGCGCTCATCATCGTCAACGCGTTGGCGGAGAGCCCGTGGGGCGTGTTCTCCATCGCCATGACCATTCCGATCGCGCTGTTCATGGGCCTGTACCTGCGCTACTTGCGCCCGGGCCGGGTCAGCGAGGTGTCCGTTATTGGCGTCGTGCTGCTGCTGGCGTCGATCATCGGCGGCGGCTGGGTGTCCTCCACGGAGTGGGGCATTGCGGTATTCACCCTGAGCAAGGAAGCCCTGGCGGTGTGCATCATCGCGTACGGCATCATCGCCGCCATCCTGCCGGTGTGGCTGTTGCTGGCGCCGCGTGACTACCTGTCTACCTTCATGAAGATCGGTGTCATTGCCCTGCTCGCCATCGCCATTCTGGTGGAGCGGCCCGATGTGCAGATGCCGTCCGTCACCGTCTTCGCCACCTCCGGTGGCGGCCCGGTGTTCTCCGGTAGCCTGTTCCCCTTCCTCTTCATCACTATCGCCTGTGGTGCGTTGTCGGGCTTCCACGCCCTGATCTCCTCGGGTACCACTCCTAAGCTCATTGAGAAGGAATCCCACATGCGTGCCATCGGCTACGGCGGCATGCTCATGGAGTCCTTCGTGGCCGTCATGGCGCTCATCACGGCCGTGGTTATCGATCGCCACATGTACTTTGCGATGAACGCCCCGGCCGCGCTGACCGGCGGCACCGCCCAGGGTGCGGCCGAGTTCGTGGCCGGCCTGCACCTGCCGGGTGATCCGGTGACGGCAGCCGAGCTCGACGCCGCGGCGGCGGCCGTCGGCGAGCACACCATCGTCTCCCGCACCGGCGGTGCGCCGACGCTCGCCTTCGGCATGAGCCAGATCATGACGGACATCACCGGCAACGCGGCCCTGCAGTCCTTCTGGTACCACTTCGCCATCATGTTTGAGGCACTGTTCATCCTCACCACCGTCGACGCTGGCACCCGCGTCGCCCGGTTCATGATGACCGACGCCCTGTCGAACGTCCCGGGCCTCGGTAAGTTCGCCGACACCAACTGGCGGCTGGGTTCGTGGATCGCCACCCTCGCGGTGTGCGCGCTGTGGGGAGCGATCCTCATCATGGGCGTCACCGACCCGCTGGGCGGCATCAACGTGCTCTTCCCGCTGTTCGGCATCGCCAACCAGCTCCTTGCCGCCATGGCGCTGGCCCTGGTCATGGTCATTGTTGTCAAGAAGGGCTACTACCGGTGGGCCTGGATCCCCGGCGTGCCCTTGGTGTGGGATCTCATCGTCACCATGACGGCCTCCTGGCAGAAGATTTTCCATTCCGATCCCTCCATTGGTTACTGGGCGCAGCACGCCCGCTTCAAGGAGGCCGCACAGCAAGGGTTGGAGTCCTTCGGCTCCGCATCGAGCCCGGAGGCGATCGACGCCGTGGTGCGTAACACGTTCATCCAGGGCTGCCTGTCCATCCTGTTCGCGGTGCTGGTGCTCGTGGTGGTCGGCACGGCGGTCGTCGTGTGCCTGCAGGCGATTCGCCAAGGCGACGTCGACGACAGCGAGGATGACGAACACCCGTCGACGCTGTTCCTTCCCGTCGGGATGATGGCCACCCCGCGCGAGAAGGAGGTCATGAAGGCCTACGGTATCGACCCCGTGAGCACGGGAGGCCACTAGTGGTTGCCGCGCTCAAGTCGGTGCTCTGGTACGTCCGTGAGCTCATGGGCGACCATGACTACGAGAAGTACTGCGCTCATCTGCGAGAGCACCACCCGGGGGCGCCGGTACCGACCGAGCGCGAGTACTGGCGGGCGCGCTACGCCGAACAAGACGCGAACCCGGGGGCGCGCTGCTGCTAATACCGCCGATGACAGGTGGGGTCCTTGAGCAGGCCGCTGCTACACTACCGATATCCGGTTAGTGAGAAAGGAATCCCGCAACATGAAACTTGCTGTCATTGGCGGCGACGGCATCGGCCCCGAGGTCACCGCTGAGGCGCTGAAGGTCCTGCGCGCCGTTCGAGACGACATCGAGGTCACCGAGTTCGACCTCGGTGCCCAGCGTTACCTCGCCACGGGCGACCTGCTCACCGACGAGGATCTGGCCGCGCTCAAGGAGCACGACGCCATCCTGCTCGGCGCCGTCGGGCTGCCCGGCGCTGTCCCCCCTGGAGTGCTCGAGCGAGAACTGCTGCTCAAGCTGCGCTTCAGCCTTGACCACCACGTCAACCTGCGCCCCAGCAAGCTGTACCCACGGGCACACTCGCCGCTGAAGAATCCGGGGGAGATCGACTTCGTCGTCGTCCGCGAGGGCACCGAAGGGCTGTACGCCGGCAACGGCGGCTCCCTGCGCGCCGGGACTCCGCACGAGGTGGCCAGTGAGGTGTCGCAGAACACCCGCTTCGGCGCCGAACGAGTGGTGCGTGATGCCTTCGAGCGCGCCATGTCCCGGCGCAAGCACCTCACGCTTGTGCACAAAAAGAACGTGCTGGTCCACGCCGGCGACCTGTGGCAGCGCACCGTCGACGAGGTAGCTGCCGATTACCCCGAGGTCACCGTTGACTACAACCACATCGATGCAGCCACGATCTACATGGTGACCGACCCGTCGCGCTACGATGTCATCGTCACCGACAACCTCTTCGGCGATATCCTCACGGACCTCGCGGGCGCGGTCACCGGAGGCATCGGACTGGCTGCCTCGGGCAACATCGACGCCACGCGCACCAACCCGTCCATGTTTGAGCCAGTTCATGGCTCGGCGCCGGACATCGCCGGCCAGGGCATCGCCGATCCGACGGCCGCCATCCTTTCCGCGGCACTGCTGCTGCGCCACCTGGGCGACGATGATAACGCCGAACGCATCGAGACCGCCGTGGCCGAGCACGTCGCCCAGCGGGGGGAGGGGCCCCTCAACACCGTGGAGATTGGCGACCAAATCGCGGCCATGCTGGCACCGGCTCTGTAACCTGTAGAGCATTATGAAGCTCACACGAATTGTTGCCCTGGCGACCGCCGCGTCGCTCGGCCTTACTCTGGCATCCTGTTCCGACGCCCCGAGCGGCGGCTCCGCGCTCAAGACCTCTGGGCCGGAGGCGATCGCCGACGGCGACAATTCCGGCCTGGCAGTCTCCCAGCGCTTGTTTGACAGCGCCGACACCATCGTCGTCGCCGCCGCGGACCCTGCCGCCCAGCGCGCCGCCGCGGAGCAGGCGATCGCCGACGGCGCCCCGATGCTCGTGGCCACCGGCAGCAACGGCGCACAGATCGTCGAGGAAGCCACCCGCCTGGGGGCGAAAACCATCAAGACGGCGGGTTCCGTCGCCGGCCTGGAGGGAACCGACGCGACAATCGAGCAGATCGAGGTTCCGGCCTACACGCCGGCAACACACCAGCCCGTGCTCGACCCCGGCCCCATCGACGCCCACACGGCCATCGACCTGGAGACCTCTCCCAACCCGGAGGATAACGAGTCGGCGAGCCCGGAGGCGCAGCTGACCACGGATATCGCTGCCCTGGAATCGGACGCGAAGGACTCCATGCCGCCGTTCTTCGCCACAGCCGGCACCGCCGCCGCCTCGGTGGCCACCGCGAAGGCCGCCGGCGCCGACGTTCAACTGCTGAGCTACCCGGATCCCCGCGTGACCTCCGAGTCGATGAAGCTCGCCGCCGAAGGCGACACCATTGCACTCGGTGACGAATTCGGTGACACCGCCCGCTACGCCGCGGCCGTGGACATGGCGGACAACGGCGAACTCCCGGGCGGTGGCGGACTCGTATTCCCCGGCCGGCGCATGATCGCCTACTACGGTCATCCCTCCGGCGACGCCCTCGGGGTCATGGGCAGCCTGCCGCCGGCCGAGGCCGCCCAGGCGGTCAGCGACTTGGCCGCCGAATACCAGCAGTATGAGACGCAGCCCGTCATTCCCGCCTTCGAGGTCATCGTGACGGTGGCGTCGGAGTTCCCCGGCGAAGACGGCGACTACTCCAACTCCGTGCCCACGGACTTCGCGATGGAAGACTACGTCGCCTATATCGACGCCATCACCGAAGCCGGCGGCTACGCGGTCATCGACCTGCAGCCGGGCCGGGCGTCGCTGCTGCAGCAGGCCCAGCTGCATGAGGAGCTCCTCAAGCGGCCGAACGTCGGCCTAGCGTTGGACCCGGAGTGGAAGCTCGGTCCCGACGAGTTGCCGATGACCAACATCGGCCACGTCGAGGCCGCCGAGGTCAATGAGGTGGCCGACTGGCTGGCCCAGTTCACGCGGGAGAACAACCTGCCGCAGAAGGCGCTGGTGCTGCACCAGTTCCAGTGGCAGATGATCCGCGACCGCGAGCAGGTCAACACCGACCACCCGGAGCTCGCCTTCGTCCTGCACGCCGACGGCCACGGCTCCCCGGACCTGAAGTTCGAAACCTGGAACGTCCTGCAGGACGGCCTAGAGGGTGAGTGGTTCATGGCGTGGAAGAACTTCATCGACGAAGACACCCCCACCTTCACCCCGGAGGAGACCTTCAACTGGGTGGATCCGCGCCCCTGGTTCGTGTCCTACCAGTAGCCGAACCCGCGACCGGCCGCCGGGGGTAGCGCGGCGGCCGGTTACCATGTCTCCATGCGCTTTGCTCGAATTGCTGCCCCCGAGGGGCTGACCTTCGCCGTCGTCGACGGCGACGACGTGAAACAGATCGCCGGCACCCCGTTCACCGAGCCGGACTATACGGGCCGCTCGTGGGAGCTCTCGCAGGTGCGCCTACTTGCGCCGACGCTGCCGTCGAAGGTCATCATCGTTGACCATAACCGCGCCGACGGCGGCTCGCTGCCCGGGGTTATGACCCTGAAGCCGGCAACGGCCGTGGTGGGACCCGGGATGCCCATCAAGATCCCCGACTTCGCCACCGACGTCGAATGCTCAGGGGGGCTGGCGCTCGTTATCGGCCGACCCTGCAAGAATGTCAAGGCGCAGGACTGGAAAACAGTGGTTAGGGGCGCGACCATCGGCAACGACGTCACCTCCCGCGACCTGCTAGCCGTTGATGGCGACGCCACCCGCGCCAAGGGCAGTGACACGTTCTGCCCGCTTGGACCGTGGATCGACACGGACCTTAGTGCCCTCGGCCTCGACGATGCGCAGGTCACACTCCGACGCACCCGCGACGGCGCTACCACCGCTGCAACCGCCACGCCGCTCGGTGCGGACTTCGGCCAGATCATCGAGTATGTCACTGCGTCCATGACGCTGCTTCCCGGCGATGTGGTGTGCGTTGGCTCGTCGGCGGGTGCCACATCGGTTGAGCCGGGGGACACGGTGACGGTGGAGATTCCCGGCCTTGGCACCCTGACCAACCCGGTGCAGAAGGGTTAGCTGGGTAGCGGGGCCTCGAAATCAAACTTTTAAAGTTTGATAGCGCAACGGGGCCCATTAGGGCCAAACTTTTAAAGATCCAGAGAACGCAGGATGGTACGCAGCTTTGCTGAGGTTTCAGCGAGCTCCTCGTCCGCATCCGAGTCTGCGACGATGCCCCCGCCCGCCCAGGCGCGCGCACTCCGGCCGTCCCCGGCAACCTCTGCGCAGCGGATGGCCACCATGTACTCGCCGTCGCCGGTGTTGTCGCACCAGCCCACGGCGCCGGCATAGAAGGAGCGGTCGCTCTCGGCGGTTTGGATGAGGGCCTCTGCGGCGTCAGTCGGGGTGCCGCACACCGCCGGTGTGGGGTAGATGCGCAGCGCCAGTTCCAGCGCAGTGGTCGCCGGGTTCGCCAGCTCGCCGACAATCGGGGTCGCCAGGTGCCACATCTCGTTCGTCTTCGTCAGCTCTGGAACTGCCGGGGCGTCGAGCCGGGAGCACAGCGGCCCCAGCGCCGCACGCAGGTGTTCCACGACGTACTGGTGCTCGGAGAGATCCTTGGCTGACTCGGCGAGGAGATAACCGGCCTCGGCGTCGCGAGCGGGGTCCTCGTGACGCGGAGCGGAGCCGGCCAGGGGATAGGCGGAGATGACGCTTCCGTGGCGGCGGACCAGCACTTCCGGGGAGGATCCGACGAGCATGTGGCCGTCAAGACCCGCAGGGGTGAGATCGGCGATAAAGCCATCGCGGTTGTTCGAGCGGTCAATGAGCCGTGCCGCGACGAGCAGAGGGTCCACCGGCGGGTCGAAGGCGATGTTCACCGCCCGCGCGAGCACAACTTTGTCGAGCTTGGAGTTGCGGATCGTTTCAATGGCCGCCTCGATGCGTCGAAGATGCTCGTGTTCGGCGGGGTCCACGTGCTCGATGCGCGCACTCAGCCGGGCGCCCGGTCCGAAGCGATAGTAGGAGTGCGGTTCCAGCGGGCCGGATTCGCGGATGATCTTCTTCGGCACCGTTAGTGCGGCCGGTGCTGAACGCTCGAAGGGCAGCGCCCCGACCACCATGGGGACATCGCCGTCGTGCAGTGCATCCGCGGCCGCCCACGGGTCGGTGAAAGTCTTGCGCGCACCTTGGGTGCGAACCGATCCGTGTGCCCGGGAGAGCAAGAAGTCCGGGGCGGTGGTAGGGCGACGAGCAGACATGGGAATCCACTTTAGTTCCTGGATCGATAACTGCCGACTTTCCCCTGCACGCAGCGTGCCGACCGGTGCCGTCTACTATAAGGACCATGACTCACAGCGATGTACGCGTACGATTCTGCCCTTCCCCGACTGGTACCCCGCACGTCGGGATGGTGCGCACGGCTCTCTTCAACTGGGGCTACGCTCGCCACACTGGCGGCCAGCTCATTTTCCGCATCGAGGATACCGACGCTGCCCGGGACTCCGAGGACTCGTATCAGGCGATCATCGACTCGCTGACCTGGCTGGGGCTCGACTGGGATGAAGGCGTGGTGACGGGCGGACCGCACGAGCCCTACCGCCAGTCGCAGCGGATGGACATCTACGCGGACGTGCTCACCAAGCTCATCGACGCCGGGGAGGTCTATCCCGCCTACTCCACCGCGGAGGAGGTCTCCCAGCGTCACCGCGACGCCGGTCGTGACCCGCAGCTGGGATATGACAACTTCGACCGGGACCTCACCCAGGAGCAGATCGACGCCTACGAGGCCGAGGGCCGCAAGCCCGTGTGGCGCCTGCGGATGCCGGATAAGGTCTGGCGCTGGCACGACCTGGTTCGCGGGGACATGGAGATTCGTCCCGAGACCCAGCCGGATTACGTCGTGGCCCGCTCCACCGGCGCGCCGCTGTACACGCTGGTCAATCCCGTCGACGACTGCCTGATGGGCATCACCCACGTCCTGCGCGGCGAGGACCTGCTGTCCTCCACGCCCCGGCAGATCGCGCTCTACGAGGCCCTTCAGCGCATCGGTATCGCTACCTTCACTCCGCAGTTCGGCCACCTGCCCTTCGTCATGGGTGAGGGCAACAAGAAGCTGTCCAAGCGCGACCCGGAGTCGAACCTCTTCAACCACCGCGACGCCGGGATCATCCCCGAAGGCATGCTCAACTATCTGGCGCTGCTGGGGTGGTCGCTTTCTTCCGACCAGGACATCTTCGGCGTCGACGAGTTCATCGCCGCCTTTGACGTGAAGGACGTCCTCGGTAATCCGGCGCGCTTCGACGAGAAGAAGCTGCTGGCCATCAACGCCGACCACATTCGGTTGCTGGAGCCGACGGATTTCCGCCACCGCCTGCGCGACTACTTCACCGACTACACCGACTTCCCCGTGGACTACCCGGAGGAGAAGTTCGCCCTAGCCGCCGAGCTCGTCCAGACTCGCATCAAGACCCTCGGCGACGCCTACGGTTTGCTGAAGTTCCTGGTCACCGAGGATGAGGAGCTGAAGCTCAACGACAAGGCCGCCCGCAAGAACCTCAAGGAAGACGCGGTTCAGCCGCTCGATGAGGCCATTGCCGCTTTGGAGGCTCTGCGCGACTGGCGGACCGCGGACATCGAGAAGGCCCTGTCCGAGGCGCTCATCGAGCGCCTGGAGCTCAAGCCCCGTAAGGCCTACGGAGCCCTGCGGGTGGCCATTTCCGGCGAGCAGGTCTCCCCGCCGCTGTTTGAGTCCATGGAGTTGCTCGGTCGCGAATCCACCCTGGCGCGCCTGAGGGCTGCCCGGGAGCTCACCCCCTGGGTGGCCTAGAGCCAGCCGTTGTCCCGGGCGGTCGAGGCCGCCTCGAAGCGGTTCGCACTGTTGGTCTTGGCGATGATGGCGGAGAAGTGGTTGCGGACCGTGCCCTGGGTGAGGTGAAGACTGTGGGCAATATCCGCCGTCGACGCGCCCGCTAGGACTAAACGGCAAATGATCTCTTCGCGGGGGCTGAGCGGTGAATCCGGGGTGAACAGGGACTCCTCTGCGACCGTCGGGTCGATGACCCGCAAGCCCCGCGCGACTCGCCGAATGGCCTCCGCGAGCTGGTCAGGAGGCGTGTCTTTGACGACGAAACCGGTGGCCCCGGACGCCAACGCCCGACGGAGATAACCCGGGCGACCAAAGGTCGTGACGATGATGGTGGCAGTTGTCAGTCCTGCCGCCGTTAGTGCCGCGCAGGCGGCGATGCCGTCGACATCGGGCATCTCGATGTCGAGTAGGGCGACGTCGACGAGGTGGGTACGAGCGAGCTCGACTACGTCGGCGCCGGTGCCGGTTTGGGCAACGACCACCATGTCCTTCTCCGTGCCGAGGAGGGCCGCGAGGGCACCGCGGACGAGTGCTTGATCGTCGGCGATGAGGATCCTGATGGGTGGGTCAGCGGTCGGCACGGTCAACCTCCATGGGGACGGCGTCGCGAGTGAGGGTGACGAGGATGCGCGCCCCGCCTAGCTCGCTGGTGGATAGGTGCAGCGCCCCGCCAGCGTCGTGCACGCGCCGGGCCAGCCCGCCCAAGCCGCTGGGTAGCGCGAGTGGGTCGAGGAGTATCGAGGGCGGGAAACCGACGCCGTCGTCGTCGATCTGCAGCTTGTGGGTGGAGCATTGAACAACGACTCGGGCGGCCGCGGAGTGGCGCAGGATGTTCGTCGTCGCCTCCTTAAGAACCCAGGTGAAGAGTTGGGCGTTGCCGCCGGAGACGGCGCCGACACTGTCAGCATCGGGCAGGTCTGCGGAGATCCCGGCAGTGCTCAGGCCGCGGGCAGCGGCTTCGACCTCGCCGGCAAAATCCGGGCTACGCATCCGCGTGACCGTCGACCGAGCCTCTGCCAAAGCGGTGCGCGACAGCGACGCAATGTGGTCAATCTCGCGGCGAGCGGCATCGGGATCGACGGCGACCAGCCGGGAGGCGAGCTCAGCCTTGAGATTCATAACGGTGAGGGTGTGCCCCAACAGATCGTGAATGTCCCGGGCTATGGTCTCGCGCTCGCGGACGAGTTGAAGCTCCTCGCGGGCGTGGCGGGTAGTCTCCTCCAACCGGGAAAAGACGCTGAGCAGCCAGACGAAAGCCGGCCAGAACACCAGGACGATGAAGTAACTGAGCAGGTAGCGGTCATCAAAAGCCCAGGCTGCTGCGAAGACACCCTCGGCCGTCACGGCGACAAGAATACCGCCGGTCCGGTTAGAGAAGCCGAAGGCGAGGTGACTGGCTACGAAGGGGAAGTAAACGATAGACCACTGGTGCAGGAGTGGAATCGCGCTGAGCGCCGAGGCGCTGAGCACAAAAATGGTCAGCACCTGTCGATGCCGCTCCGGCCACCCGCGAGGATAATAATCCGCCGAGCCCACGATGAACCAGAAGAGCGCACCGAAGGCCGCGGCGTGGACGAGGATCGCCACCCGGTGAGGCCAGGCGTTGGCGGGGTTGGCAATGGTCGGGGTCACGGCCGCGATGAGGAAGACCAACCACACCGAGTTGCTCAGCGCAGCGCGGTGATCGAAGCCGCGGAAGGGGCGGCTGAAGGCGCCGCTAAGCGGCGAGGCGGACATGGGGCCTCCTTTCGCTGCTGTGGTCAATGCTAGGCGCGGGCCTTCTCCCTGCGGCTAAGAAGCACAAAGGCGGCGATAAAGATCACAGCCCAGACGATGGTGCTAATCACCGCCGCTGTGAGATCCGAACGGCTCGTGGGCTCGGAATCATGCAGGACAGGCATGTCTTGAAGAATCGGGTGCCGGGCGAGCAGGCTTGGCCCCCACAGCGGGGTGAGGCGTGCGAGGCTCAACCAGCTATCGGGGATCGGGACGAAAAGGTTGCCGGCGAAGGCCAAGAAAGCGACACTAGAGCTCACCACGCCGACGGTGGACGGCCGTGGGGCCAGCGCAGAGGCGGCCATCCCGAGGAAGCCGAAAGGAACGGAGCACACACAGCAGATGAGGTAGGTCACCGCCCAGTGCCGAGCAGGCATCTCAACGCCGGTGGCCGCTCCAGCGAGAAACACCGCCGTGATCGGCAGGATAACCCGGTGCGCGGCGCTGACCACCTCGGTGATGAGGATCTGTGAAGCACTAAGCGGCGTCAACGCCAATTGGCGTCCCCAACCGGTGAGGCGGTCAACCACCTCCAGGGCGCCGCCGGAGACCACTGAGGTGACGCCGCCGTAGAGGGCCATTCCCACCATGAGATAGGCGGCCAGATTCCCGCCGGGTAGCTCAAGGTCGGTCCCGTCGTTGGCGGCGGAGATGAAGAAGTAGAACAACACCGGCAAGCCGATGCTGAAGAAGAGTGTTCCGTAGTCGCTGAGGATGCGGCGCTGGCAGTAGCCGCAGTAGGCCAGAGTCCGGCGAAAGGCACTGCGCTCGGCGGTGAGTGCGGGGGTGGGAGTGGTCATGGGTTTAAGCCTTCCTGCTGGTGAGGGTGAAAAAGACGTCGTCGAGCCCGGCGGTGGCTATGCGCAGGCGTCGCGCCGGGGTGGTTGTGAGCAGAGTGCGGGCCACCGAGTCGGCATCCGTGCAGGTCACCGATATCTCTTCGCCGGCCCGGCGGAGATCCGACACTCCCGGAAGGAGGGCAATCTCGGCGTCGAAGGTGGGCGGGATGTCCGCGTCCAGCACGCTGTGGTTCGTCAACCGCTGGATCTCGGCAACGGGGCCGTCGGCGATGATGCGGCCTTCGGCGAGCAGAACGACGCGCTGGGCGTAGTGCTCCGCCTCCTCTAGGTAGTGGGTGCTGAAGATCACCGTCGTGCCGTGGCGTGCCTCCTCGCTCAGGGCGCCCCAGAATTGACGGCGTTTGACCGGGTCCATGCCGGCCGTAGGCTCGTCGAGAACGATGATCTGTGGTGCCCCCAGCGTCGCCAGGGCGAAGCGGAGGCGCTGCTGTTCACCGCCGGAGCAGCGGGCAATCTTTCGCCGGCGCAGGTCTGTCAGCCCGTGGCGATGAAGGTGCTCTTCCACCGGCCGGTGCCGTGGATAGGTGGCGGCGACGAGGCGGAGGGTGTTGTCGACGGTGAGCTCGCCGAGCAGGCCACCGGTCTGAAGGACCGCGCCGATGAGCGCGTCGTTGATCGCCTCCGCTGGGCTACGCCCGAGGACCGTCACCGTCCCGGAGGTGGGGCGGGTGAGTCCGAGAATCATGTCGATGGCGGTGGACTTTCCAGCGCCGTTCGGTCCGAGGACCGCGACGATCTCGCCGCGCTCGATGGTCAGGGTGACGTCGTCGACGGCGTTGAGGACGCCGGATTCGGCGGTGGCGGAGCGGAACTGTTTGGTCAATCCGGTCAGCGCGATGGCAGGTGTGGAGCTCATACCTTGAGCTAACCGCCTCATCACGGGGGAGACCCATGGCGAGGATCACGGGTTCCCGATGACATTTGTCAGGGCGGAGAAAGCTCCCAAAAGGCGGCGTACGCTGCGGACTTGTGGCCGTTACGCGGTTGTGGTTATAGTATTCCTCGTTCACAGCGCGGGTGACCGCCTGGAGAGAACAATGGCCTATGGTGTAATTGGCAACACTACGGTTTCTGGTACCGTCATTCTAGGTTCGAGTCCTGGTAGGCCAGCTGCGGAGTTTTCTTCGCTGCGCCCCGTTCGTCTAGCGGCCTAGGACGTCGGCCTCTCACGCCGGTAACACGGGTTCAAATCCCGTACGGGGTACGAATAAGACGAGGCAGTCACTCTTCCCGAGTGGCTGCCTCGTTTTCTTATGTCCGCCGCTTAGTAGACTTTGTTGCCATGAGCAGTTTTCTTCAGGCACTGGCAGACGGCACGCCCATCACCCTTGACGGCGGCCTCGGGACCCACCTCGCCGCTCGCGGAAACGACGTCACCGGCCAGCTGTGGTCAGCCGCCATCCTGCGCTCCAACCCGGACGAGGTCCGGGCAGCTCACGCGGATTTCTTCGCTGCTGGCGCTGACGTCGCAACGACGTGCTCGTATCAGGTGACCTTCGACGCCGTGGGCGAGGAGGCCGAGGAGTTGTTGCGTCGCAGCGTCGCCCTCGCCGCGCAAGCGCGAACCCGGCCAGGCCAGTGGATCGCCGCCTCGATCGGGCCCTACGGCGCGGGACCAGGTGCGGGTACGGAGTACGACGGCGCCTACGGCCTCAGCGTCGCCGAGCTGGCCGCCTGGCACCGACGGCGCATCGAGGTCCTTTCCGACACGGAGGCCGACGTGCTCTGGGCCGAGACCGTGCCGAGCATTCTGGAAGTGCAGGCACTTGTCGCCGAGCTGGGCCGCGTGCCGAAGCCGGCGGTGCTCTCCGTCACGGTCGACAGCGCCGGGATGCGTGACGGCACTTCGTTAACGGATCTGGCGGAGGTGGTCTCGACAGCGTCGAACCTGGTGGCCGTGGGGGTCAATTGCAGCAGTGCGGAGGACGCTTTGGCGGCAGTACGTCAGTTGGACCGCGTGCTCGACCTGCCGCTGGCCGCCTACCCGAACAGCGGTGAAGTGTGGGACCACGAGGCGCGGTCGTGGCACCGAGCTGACGATGACGCCCGCGGGTTGCTGGAGTGCGCAGGGGAGCTGCGATCCGCTGGAGTGCGGCTGCTTGGCGGCTGCTGCCGGGTTACGCCTCGGGAGATCGCCGTCCTCGCCGGTCAATCGTGACGTAGTGCACGCCCCAGCACACCAGCACGAAGGGGATACCGAAGTAAAGCGCGGCGACCTGGTTGGGATCGAAGGCGACGGCGACGAGCGAGAGGGAACACGCCACGAGGGCGACGATGGGCACCACCGGGTAGCCGGGGGTGGAGTAGCTCAACGTGGTGGGATCGATCGTGGCTCGCAGCCTCATCTGAGAGACGATAATGACCATCCACACAGCCACGACCGCGAAGCCAGCGATGGACACCAGCGCCAGATACACGGCTCCGGGGGAGACCACGCTGGACACGAGGGCGATGAGGCCGCCGGCCAGCGAGACCGAGAGCGCAAGCAGGGGCACGCCCTGGGCAGTGGTACGACCGAAGGCGGCGGGCAGCTGCCCAGCCCGGGCCATCGAGTACATGAGCCGAGAGCAGGCGTAGAGGCCGCTATTGCCGGCCGAGAGCAGGGCGACGATGATGACCACCGCCATGATGTCGCCGGCGTAGGGGATGCCGACCAGGTCGAAAACGAGCACGAAGGGGCTGTTTTCGACGGATTCGTCGCCACCAATTTCCTTCAGGCGGTCAAAGGGGATGAGTGCCGCGATGACGAAGATAGCGCCGACGAAGAACACCACCAGACGCAGTAGCGTCGCCTTGAGCGCTCGGGGAATGGTGGTGTGGGGATCGCGAGTCTCCCCAGCGGCGATGGCAATGAGCTCGGTGCCGGAGAACGCGTAGAACACCGCGAGGATGGTGATGAACACTCCGGAGGCGCCGGTGGGGAAGAGACCGTCGTCCGTGACAAAGTTACTCAGGCCGGTAGCCTCCCGAGGGCCGAGGCCGGCGATGGCCGCGAAGCCGACGACGATGAGCACAACGATGGCGGCGACCTTGATGAGAGACAGCCAGAACTCCGTTTCGCCGAAGCCGCGGACGCTCACCGCGTTAATGGCGAAGAGAACGCCGGCAAACACGAGGCAAAACACCCACACCTCGACGTCGGGGAACCAGCGCTGCATGAGCAGCCCGGAGGCGGTCAGCTCCGATCCGAGGGCGGCAACCCAGCACAGCCAGTACAGCCACGCAGTGGTGAAGCCGGCGGCCGGGCTGATGGCGCGGTAGGCGTAGACGTGGAAGCCGCCGGATTCGGGGTATTGCACGGCCAGCTCCCCGAGGCACGCCATCACCATCCAGGCGATGAGCGCGCCGACGAGGTAGGCGATAACTGTGCCTAGGGGACCCGCTTGGGTGATCGTGTAACCGGAACTGATGAAGAGCCCGGAGCCGATCACGCCGCCGAGGGCGAGCATCACCAGGTGTCGCGCGCCGAGGCTACGGTGAACGTCGGTGTGGGAAGTATCGGAGGTCATGCCGAGATACTCTAGGCTATCTGTGCGCTCTCACCAGCTGATTTGCGGCGCGGCGCGGTGTTGTTTTAATATTCTTCGAGTCCGCAGCGAGAGCGAATACGGACAGTCTACAGATAAGCTGTAGGTGGTTCTTGCCCCGTTCGTCTAGCGGCCTAGGACGTCGGCCTCTCACGCCGGTAACACGGGTTCAAATCCCGTACGGGGTACAAAGTATAAACGCCCGCTTCCTCCGAAATAGAGGGAGTGGGCGTTTCTCTACCCCATACCAGTCTTCTCTTGTGGGGTGTCGTCCTGCGCTTTTGCGGGATTCGAGGGGAAGACCAGTGGTCGCTTACGGCAGTCACTTTTCTGGGAAAAGATCGGCGTATAGGCTCGGTGTTAACGAAAGAAATGATGCAAAGCCTGATCATTTCGGACGTTGTTACAAGAACTTGATAAAGCCTACCGCGTCTAGGGCCTAGGCCGGGTGCCATAGCGGCACTGCCGCAATCCTCGACGCGGTCTCGAAGACCGTGGCCGTCGCGTCGGATATCGCCCTCGGGCTCCACTGTGAAACCGCGGACGTTATTACGGGTGAGCACTAACCCGGATAACGATACGTTCGCCGATTGTCCGGATGGACAGCCGACGTGACGGTCTCTGGCTCTAAGCCCCGGCCGGCGCCTGCCCGGCCGGGGCTTAGGTGGTTCCTGGGGTGGCGACGACGCCTAGATAATGCTCGAAAGGTGGGCGGCGGCGTCGAGAAGTCGGTTGCCCCAACGCCCGATGGGGCTGGGGCGCAGCCGATCGGCCGGCCCGGAGATGGACAGGACGGCGACGACCGCTCCGGTGGAATCGCGAACCGGGGCGGAGAGACTGGCGAGTCCGGGTTCGCGTTCCGCGACCGACTCGGCAATATCGTTGCGGCGAACCTCCTCGATGTCTTCGGCGGTGAAGGCGGCGCGGGTGAGGATGTCGTCGACGATGTCGTCTTCGGTGAAAGCGAGGACAACCTTGGCCGCCGATCCGTGGGTGAGTGGGAGGCGGGATCCGACGGGCACGGTATTGCGCAACCCGGTGGGTGGCTCCGCGGCGGCTACGCAGGTGCGCGACTGGCCGGTCTGTTGGTATAGCTGGACGGATTCGCCGGTGATCTCTACGAGTTCCTGCATGGTCGGTTTGGCGGCGTCGATGAGCGAGCTGCCGAGGATGCCGAAGCCAGTGCCGAGCTGCCACCACCCTTCCGGGGTGCGGGAGAGGAGCTCGTGAACTTCCAGGGCGCTGGCCAGCCGGTGGACGGTGGCCCGGGGAAGGTCGGTGGCGTCGCAGAGCTGGGCGAGGCTCAGCGGTCCTTGGGCGCAGGCGTGCATAATGGCGACGGCCCGGTCGAGAACCTTAATCCCGGATTCTGCGCTATACTGTCTCATACTGCGGATCATATCATCCCAACGCATGGGATGGAGGTCCGGGCGTACACGCCATTAGACCAAGACCAGAACAGGGAAACGAACATGACGACTGAGAAGACCAGGCTCACGCTCGCCGAAAAGGTGTGGCGTGACCATGTCATCGCCGCCGGAGAGAACGGGCAACCCGATCTCATCTATATCGACTTCCAGCTCCTGCACGAGGTTACCAGCCCCCAGGCCTTCGACGGCCTCCGGCTGGCCGGACGCAGCATGCGTCGTCCCGACCTGCACCTGGCCACCGAAGACCACAACGTTCCCACCGAAGGCATCGCCACCGGATCGTTGCTGGAGATCAAGGAGCAGACTTCTCGCACCCAGGTTGAAACCCTGCGTAAGAACTGCGCCGAATTCGGTGTTCGCCTGCACTCCATGGGCGACGAACAACAGGGCATCGTCCACCAGGTAGGCCCGCAGCTCGGCATCACCCAGCCGGGCATGACCATTGTTTGCGGCGACTCACACACCTCCACCCACGGCGCGTTTGGCGCCATGGCGTTCGGCATCGGCACCTCCGAGGTGGAGCACGTCATGGCCACCCAGACGCTGTCGCTCAAACCCTTCAAGACCATGGCCGTCGAGATCACCGGCACGCTGCGTGAGGACGTCACAGCCAAGGACATCATCCTCGCGGTCATCGCCAAGATCGGCACCGGAGGTGGGCAGGGCCACGTCATCGAGTATCGAGGCGAGGCGATCGAGAAGCTGTCGATGGATGCCCGCATGACCATCTGCAACATGTCCATCGAGGCCGGCGCCCGCGCCGGGATGATCGCGCCGGACCAGACTACGTTCGACTACATCGCCGGCCGGGAGTTCGCCCCCAAGGGCGCGGACTTCGACGCCGCGGTGGCCTATTGGAAGACGCTGCCCACGGACGAAGGCGCCGAATTCGACACCGTCGTCACCCTCGACGCCGACGAGCTCACCCCCTTCGTCACCTGGGGAACTAATCCGGGGCAGGGCGTCGCCCTCGGCGCGACCGTGCCGGACCCGGAATCCTTCGGAGATGAATCCGCGAAGGCAGCCGCCGAGAAGGCCCTGGCCTACATGGACCTCACACCGGGCACCCCCATGCGTGACATCGCCATTGACACCGTCTTCCTCGGCTCCTGTACCAACGCACGCATCGAGGACCTGCGCGCCGCGGCTGAAGTAGTCAAGGGCCGCAGTATCGCCGAGGGCACCCGCATGCTCGTGGTCCCCAGTTCGACGATGGTCAAGCAGCAGGCCGAGCGGGAAGGTCTGGACAAGATCTTCACCGACTTCGGAGCGCAGTGGCGCACCGCCGGCTGCTCCATGTGCCTGGGCATGAACCCCGACCAACTTGCGCCGGGGGAGCGCTCTGCGTCGACGTCGAACCGTAACTTCGAAGGCCGGCAGGGCCCTGGCGGGCGCACCCACCTGGTCAGCCCGCTGGTGGCTGCCGCCACCGCCGTCGCTGGTCATCTCGCCGCCCCGCAGGACCTCTAGGAAGTAGGAAACACAACCATGGAGAAATTCACCACCCACACCGGCGTCGGCGTCCCGCTGCGGGCCTCGAATGTCGACACTGACCAGATCATCCCCGCGGTGTTCCTCAAGCGCGTCTCCCGGACCGGCTTCGATGACGGCCTCTTCGCCAACTGGCGCCGAAGCGAATCCTTCGTCCTCAATCAGGACGCGTTCAAGGACGGATCCGTGCTCTTCGCCGGGCCGGACTTCGGAACCGGGTCCTCCCGCGAGCACGCCGTGTGGGCCCTCATGGACTACGGATTCAAGGTGGTCCTGTCTCCCCGGTTCGCGGATATTTTCCGCGGCAACGCCGGCAAGGCAGGGCTGGTGGCCGGGATCCTGCCCGAGTCCGACGTCGAGCTCATCTGGAAGCAGCTGGAGGCCAACCCCGGTATGGCCGTCACCGTGTCCCTGGCGGATAAGACGGTCCAGGTCGGTGAGAGCCTCTACCGCTTTGAGATTGACGACTACACCCAGTGGCGGCTCATGGAGGGCCTCGACGACATCGGTCTGACCCTGCGCAAGGACGCCGACATCGCCGCCTTTGAGCAGGCACGGCCCACGTTCAAGCCGGCCGTGAAGCGCTAGCTTCCTGCTAGACCACCGGTAGCGGCGACGCGAGATAATCCGCGCCGGTGAGCTGCTCGTTGTTGAACGACAGCACCCACACGCTGGCCTTCTTCGCGGTGATCTCATCGATGGGCAGCCGGCCGTTCTCGGACAGCCAGGCGATCATCCCGGGAATGGTGTCTCCTTGGGAGCAGATCACGGACACGCCGCCCTCCGCGACGACGTCGGTGAAGGCCTGCTTGGCGGCGTCGGTGTCCTCCAACCAGGACTCGTCGCCGAAGTCGGCGTCGACGGTCACCGTCATCCCCAGCTCGTCGGCGAGCGGGGCGAGGGTGGTCTGGCATCGGTCAGGCAGCGCGGAGTACAACCGCTGCGGCTTGAACGCCTCCAGCAGAGGCACGAGCATCTCTGCCTGGCGGCGGCCCTTCTTGTCCAGCGGGCGCAGATTATCGTCTCCGGTGAAGGAACCCCGCTCGTGCGCCCGGGCGTGCCGAACGTAGAGGACCCGGGAGGTGGCCGGCAGTCGGAATCGCTTCTCCGCCTTGCGCAGCACCTGCCGATCCACCTCGTAGCTGAGCAACTCCACGGCCTCGTCGATGGGTAGCCAGCGCAGCTCGTCGACCTCGTCGTTGGGGGTAAACGTGCCGCCGAGCACCCGGCCGGTCCAGTAGTACACGACCTTCGTGCGGTCGCCGACGGGGTACATCACCTTGCCGAGCAGCTTGCCGAGGACAACCTCGTACCCGGTCTCCTCGGAGATTTCGCGGATCGCGGTGGACACGATGGACTCGGCCGGGTCCACCTTGCCCTTGGCGAGCGACCAGTCGTCGTAGTGAGGACGGTGGATAACGCCGACCTCGACGGTGGAAAGATCCGCAAGATCACCGCGCCACAGCACCGCTCCCGCGGCGAGGGTGGGTCGACGCACCCCGTCTGCCGGGTCGCGTGGAATCTTCTGGAGCCTGCCCGTCATTGCCAACGTGTTGCCTCGATCCTTGTCCACCTCGTGCGGCGTGCGGGACTTCTTCTTGGCCATGGCGCTCCTTGTGCGAACTGCTCGACGGTTTCGTTCGGGTTATCTCGAACGATACCGGCTGTCACTACACTGATCGTCGAACACTCCGGTGAAGACGCGAAAGGTTGGTCGCTAGAGATGGTGAACGTAGCAGTGATGGGCGCGGGCTCGTGGGGGACCACCTTGGCTAAGGTATTCGCCGACGCCGGCAATTCGGTGAGCCTGTGGGCCCGGCGCGACGACCTCGCCGACACCATCACCCACACCCATGAAAACCCCCGCTACTTGCCCGGGATCGCGCTGCCGGCGGCGTTGCGGGCATCCACGGACACTGCGGCGGTGCTAGGCGACGCGGACATCGTCGTCCTGGCGGTGCCGAGCCAGACCGTGCGCGACAATCTTGCCTCGTGGCGGTCGCAGATTCCCGCCGAGGCCACCATCGTTTCCATCGCCAAGGGTGTGGAAAAGGCCACCCTGCTCCGCATGAGCCAGGTCATCGAGGAGGTCACCGGTGTGGGCGCTGAACGCATCGTCGTCCTCTCGGGCCCGAACCTCGCGCGGGAGATCGCCGCGGAGCAGCCGGCCGCCACCGTCATGGCCTGCGTGGACGTCGAGCGCGCGCGGTGCGTGCAGCACGCGGCCGCTACCTCCTATTTGCGGCCGTACACGAACACCGACGTCGTGGGCGTCGAACTTGGCGGAGCGTGCAAGAACGTCATCGCCCTCGCCTGCGGCATGGCCTCCGGCATGGGATTGGGCGATAACACCCTGGCTAGCGTCATTACCCGAGGCCTGGCGGAGATAACCCGGCTTGGGGTGGCACTGGGCGCGGACCCGCGCACTTTTGCCGGTCTCGCCGGCTTGGGTGATCTGGTGGCGACGTGCATGTCCCCGCTCTCGCGTAATCGGAGCTTTGGTGCTCGCCTCGGCGCCGGCGCGAGCCTTAAGGAGGCGGCTCAGGCCACGAACGGGCAGGTGGCGGAGGGCGTGATCTCGTCGAAGTCGATCGCCCTGCTCGCCGCGGAACACGGCGTGGATATGCCGATCACTCGCGAGGTGGTGGCCGTGTGTCATGAGGGCGTCGGCGTCGACGAAGCTATCGCCCGGCTCATGGGGCGCACCAAAAAAGCGGAGTAGCCCGGGTAGCATAACGATCGTGACTAATTCGACGAACTCCGACCGCATTCGCGTCGCCGTCATCTACGGCGGGCGCAGCTCAGAGCACTCCATTTCGTGCATTTCCGCCGGCGCCGTCATCGGCCACCTTGACCCGCAACGCTACGAGGTGATTCCCGTGGGCATCACCCGCGAGGGCGCGTGGACCGTCGGCGAAGCCGACCCGGCCGTCACCGACAGTGCCGATGGCCTACCCGAAGTGGGCCTTAAGGAGGAGGTTGCGCTGTCGCTCAACCCCGCTCGGCGCGGCGAGTTCATCCGCGTCGCCTCCGGCGAACCCTACGCCGTAGCCGACGTCATCCTGCCGATCCTTCATGGTCCCTTCGGTGAGGACGGCACCATTCAGGGGCTCTTCGAGATCGCGGGGGTGCCCTACGTCGGCCCCGGCGTGTTGGCTTCCGCCGTGGGCATGGATAAGGAGTACACGAAGAAGCTGGCCTCCGCCGCGGGCCTGCGCGTCGCGCCGGAGGCGGTGCTTGCCGAAGGCGACGAATTCAGCCAGGACGAGCGCGACCGCCTCGGTCTGCCGCTGTTCGTCAAGCCGGCCAATGGTGGGTCCTCGATCGGCATCTCCAAGGTGGAGCGCGCGGAGGACATCGACGAGGCCATTGCGGAGGCTCGTAAGTATGACACCAAGGTCATCGTCGAGTCCATGATCCACGGCGTCGAGGTTGAGGTGGGCGTGCTGCAGTTCCCCGATGGGCGGCTGCTGGCCAGCCCGCCGGCACAGCTCAACGGCACCGAGGACTCCGACGAGGGCTTCTACGGCTTCGAAACCAAATACCTTGAGGACGTGGTGTCCGCCACGATCCCTGCCGACCTGCCGGCAGACACGATCAAGGACCTGCAGGAGATGGCGGTGCGCACCTTCAAGGCCATGGACTGTAAGGGGTTGGCGCGGGTGGACTTCTTCGTTGCCGCCGACGGCCCGGTCCTTAACGAGATCAACACCATGCCCGGGTTCACCCCGATCTCGATGTACCCGCAGGTGTTCAATGCGGCTGGTATCGCCTACGCGGAACTGCTCGATACTCTCATCCACACCGCGCTGGCGCGCGGTTAGTTCGCCGCCGGGTCGTCGGGGATCGCCGCAACGATGGCGGCGGTGAGTTCCGGTAGGGCCTGCCCCGCGGCGGCCTGCGGGGCGGAGACGGCTACGATGGCCTCGCGTCCCAACGCGTACCACTCGGATGCGGTGGAGCCGTTGACCAGCCGGTCGTTTTCGAACCAGGCGACCTCGTCGATCTGGGTGATCCGCTCGCCCGGGGCGTAGTTCGACGGCCCCGCCGCCCCGCACCGCGCGACGATCGGTTCGTAGCCCTCCCGGGTCCACACCACGGTGCCCGTGTCAGGGTCACTGACAAGGCGCTGGTATTGCTCGGCGAGGCCGTCGGGGGCGGCGCCGACGAAGGCGGCGCACACCTCGGACTGGCCGGACCGGCCGGGCTGGTCGGCCATGGTGAGATCGGCCAGCGGAACCGGGTACGGCTGCGGATCAGCGGCCGGCAGATCAGCAACCGCCGCGCTGACGTCGCTGAGCGGGTGTTCAGCGCCGAGCAACCCGGCGGCATCCGCGCTCACCGCTACCGTGGGTTGACGGTTGACCGCGAACCATGTCGACAGCGTCGAATCCGGGGTGGCGTCGGCTACCCGCAGCCATTCGACGCCGTCGATCTCGCGGGTCTGCGAGTACGCCGTGTATTGCAGGGGCAGGTCGATGCCGCACCGCAGCGTCACCCGCTCCTGGGAGGTGCTGTGCCAGACCGCCACCCCGGGCGGGACCGGTTCGGCGATGGTGGCCCGCTCGTGTCCGAGGACCTCCGCGGGCAACGCGTCGGCGAGTGCGAGACACTCGGGGGAGCCGGCGTCCGGCGCCGGCAGTGCGGCGACGGCGACCGGGGCGTGGAGCGCGCGCTCGACGACCATCTTCGCGCCAATAAGTGTGCCGAGTACCAACAGGATCGCCAACCCAAGGCTGACGTAGATCGGTGTCCGATTAAATTGAACAGCGGTACTCGAACTCATGTCTCGAAAGTCTAATGAAAGGCCCACCTGCTCGTGAACCAACCCGCACCCGCTCACCCCACGGTCGGTGACGTCGGGGAACATGCCGTCATCCGGGAGATTACGTCGGCCGCCCCGAGTAGCCGCAACGGCGACGACGCCGCCGTCCTCCTGCCCTCCGCCCCCAACTCGCGAGTGGTGGCCACCACCGACATGCTCGTCGAGGGCCGGCATTTTAACCGGGCGTGGTCAACCCCGGAGGAGGTCGGCATCAAGGCGGTCACCGCCAACTTCGCCGACATCGAGGCGATGGGGGCGCGCCCCATCAGCGCACTGCTCGGGCTATCTCTGCCGGCGGACACCCCGTTGTCCTTCGTCCGGGGGCTGGCCGCCGGCATTCACGAGCAGGTACAGAAGTACTCCGCGGAACTCATCGGCGGTGACATCACCGGCGGCAGTAGCCTGGTCATCTCCGTGACGGCCATCGGGTCCCTCGGCGGAAATCTCCCTGAGCTTTCCCTCCATCGAGCCAAGCCAGGCCAACGCCTGGTCGTTCACGGCCGCCTAGGGTATTCGGCGGCCGGGCTCGCGCTGCTTAAGCGCTACGGCCGCGACGGTGTACCGCACCGCTTCGCCGAGCTGGTATCGGCTCACTGTGCGCCCCAGCTCACCCCGGGCCGAGGAGTCATCGCCCGCGCAACGGGAGCCACGTGTATGACCGACAATTCGGATGGCCTCGTCGTGGATCTGTCGACGATCGCTCGGCGGTCCTCGGTAGGCATTGACGTCTCCGCGGAGGCGATCGCCCCGGACTCACTTCTCGTCGACGCCGGCCGTGAACTCGGCGTCGACCCGTGGCAGTGGGTGCTCGGCGGGGGCGAGGACCACTCACTTTTGGCGACAACGGTCCATGACGCGCCCAGTGGTTTTCGTACGATAGGAAGAACAGTCCGCGGAAGTGGTGTCACCATCGACGGTGCCGCGCCTTCCTACAACTCCGGGTGGGTGAGCTTCTAACAACCATGGCGCTTCCAGTACATCAGTCCTGGCAACCGGTGCTCGCGCCGGTGGAGGATCGCGTGCATGCCCTCGGCGACTTTCTACGCAGCGAACCCTCTTACCTGCCGGCCGGACGGGATATTCTCCGGGCTTTTCAAGATCCCTTCGACGCGGTGAAGGTGCTCATCGTCGGGCAAGACCCGTACCCCACGCCCGGGCACCCCATGGGGCTGAGCTTTTCCACGCAGCCCGGCGTGGCCCCACCGCGATCGCTGGTCAATATCTACCGGGAGCTGCACGAGGACCTCGGGATTGCGCCGAGGACGGACGGCGACCTCACCGGCTGGGCCAGCCAGGGCGTGCTCCTACTTAACCGCGTGCTCACCGTGCGTCCCGGTGAACCCGCCTCCCACCGTGGCCGCGGATGGGAAGAGGTCACCGAGTGTGCCATCCGAGCACTGGCGAACCGAGACGCGCCGCTAGTGGCGATCCTGTGGGGGCGCCAGGCGCAAAGCGCCGCCCAGTTTTTGGGCGACATCCCGCGTATCGAATCAGCACACCCCTCGCCGCTGTCCGCCTCGCGCGGATTCTTCGGCTCCCGGCCATTTAGCCGGGCCAACGACGCCCTCGTTGCGCAAGGCGCCGCTCCCGTGGACTGGGCCGCCGGCCCGGAACGGGGGCAGCATGGTTAACGATGCCTATGTTCGGCTCGACGGGCGGGGTTTGTTCGGCTGGGCGCGCCGGGCCGCCGACCAGCTGGCTACTCGCCGCGCCGAGATCAATGCCCTCAATGTCTTCCCCGTCCCGGATGCCGACACCGGTTCCAACCTCGCCCACACTATCGCCTCTGCCGTCGACGAAGCCGCCGGCCTGCCGGAGAACCTGTGGGACGATTTCACCACCGTCGCCCAGGCTTTGGCCCGCGGCGCCATCCGAGGAGCCCGCGGGAACTCGGGGGTGGTGCTCTCGCAGATTCTGCGTGGAGTGGCGGAGGCGGAAACGGATGACGGTTTCGACGGCGCGGCTCTAGCGGAGAGCCTGCGCATCGCCGTCAGCCTCATCGACGCTGCCATCGTCGACCCGGTGGAAGGCACCGTCGTCACGGTGGTCCGCGCCACGGCTGTCGCCGCCACCGAGGCCGCAGCCAGCGACTCCAGCCTCGACTATGTCCTCGCCGCCGCGGTCGCGGCCGCCCGTACCGCGTTGAGCAATACGCCCTCGCAACTCGAGGCCTTGCGCACCGCCGGGGTAGTCGACGCCGGAGGGGCAGGGTTCGTTGTCCTCCTCGAAGCCCTGGCAACCCAAGTGGGCGCGGAGCTGGGGGACAGCGAACGCTATAGCGCCGGCGCTCCCGATCTCACCCTCGCCGCCGGTACGGATCCGGAACTTGAGGTGATGTTCCTCTTCACCGCCGACGGGGCTGCCATCGACGCTTTGGAGACAGAGTTCACCGGTCGGGGGACCTCCCTGCTCATCGCTCGTGGCGACGGTGAAGCAACAGTCCACATCCACACCCACGTGGCCGGGGCCGTCATCGAGCGCGCCTTCGCCTTGGGCGCCGTCAGTGACTTACGCATCGAGGTGCTGCCCGGATTGCCCCACGTCGACCGGCCGGAGCGGGTGCTCGTCGCCCTCACCCCGCCCGGGTCGGTGGCGACGCTGTATCGGACGGTCGGGGCGCAGGTCGTGGAAGTAGACGCCACCACCATGAGCAGCACCGACATTGTCGGTTCCGTCCTCACCGAGATCCGCCGCAGTCGCGCCGGGGAAGTCATCCTGCTGCCCAATGGGATGCTGCGCCGACGGGAACTCGTCGCCGTAGACAACGCCACCCACGCCTTCGACCAAGCCATCACCCTTGTGCCCACCCGGCGGGTCGTCTCCGGAATCGCGGCGCTGGCCTTACACGAACCCAAGGAGCCACTGGCAACAGCGGCGTACACCATGATGGAAGCCGCCGCCGCCATGCGCACAGCCACCGTCGCCGAGGACCTCACCGTCCGCGCAGAGGGCAACACCTGGACGTCGGATACCCTCCTGGCGGCCGTCACCTCGGCCAGCCGACGGCTCCTCGACGGCGGGGGCGAACTCGTCACCCTCATCACCGCCGAGGCCCTGGCCGCCGAACAGCTCGACGCTTTGGAACACGAACTCGGCGTGGACGTCGTCCACTACGACGGCACCGGGCTGACTAGCGCGGGCCTGCTCGCGGAGATCGGAGTGGAATAGATGCTGGGCTGGCGAGACGACCGGGCATTAGCCGATGTGCTGCCGGCTAGAGAAGCAACTGCGCTGAAGAAGGCTTTCGGCTACACCCACTGCTGGGAACTACTCGAACACTTTCCTCGCCGCTACGTCCGCCACGGCGACGCCTCCAGCCTGTTGCAGGCCGATGACGGTGACGTGGTTTCCGTCATCGCGACCGTCGTCGGCCACAGCGTCTATCACCGAGGTCCGAAGAAAACCGTCTACCGCTTCCAGCTCGTCGAGGAATCCGGGCATCCCATCGACGCCTCATTCTTCAACGGTCACTACGCCGGCCGCGCCCTCGCCGACGGCTCCGTTGCCGCCTTCACAGGGAAGGTGACGTTCTACCGTGGCCAACCCCAGCTGCAGCACCCGGACTTCTTCGTCATCCGCGGCCCCGGCGCCGGCCAGCAGGGCACTGGATCCCTCAAGGCCTTAAGCACGTACGGCAGGCTGCGCGACATCCTCAACGACCACCACTACCTGCCCGTCTACCCTGCGACCTCGACGATCACCACGTGGCGGATCATGGGCGCCGTCATCGAAGTCCTCGACTCCCTCCCGGCGATCCCCGAACCGCTGGGCACACCACCTGCCGGCCTGCCCTCCTTGGACCAGGCGGTGCGCCTCATCCATCAGCCGGACCGCCGCGGCCCCGACGGCCCCCTCACTCGACTCAAATACAATGAGGCTCTCTCGCTAGCCCTGGTCATGGCGCTGCGGCGTGCCGACCACGCCGAACGTCGCGCGCCCAGCCTCCCGCCCGTCGACGCCGGGCAACGTGCCCAGCTGCTTGGCTCCCTGCCTTACTCGCTCACCGAGGGACAACACCACGTCCTCGGCCACATCAGCGACGACCTCGCCGGTACTGTCCCCATGAGCCGGCTGCTCCAAGGAGAGGTCGGCTCAGGCAAAACCGTCGTCGCGCTGCTTGCCATGCTGCAGGCCGTCGACGCCGGCGCGCAATGCGCCATGCTCGTGCCCACCGAGGTCCTGGCCATCCAGCATGCACGTTCACTGACCAGTCAACTGCTCGCCGCCGGTTGCACCGCCACCGTCGTGGCACTCACCGGATCTATGCCCACGGCAGCAAAACGCCAGGCGCTGCTCGATATCGTCTCCGGCCAAGTCGACATCGTGATCGGAACCCACGCACTCATCCAAGAAACGGTGGAGTTCTTCGATCTCGGGCTCGTCGTGGTCGACGAACAGCACCGATTCGGCGTCGAACAGCGTGACCAGCTACGCACGAAGGGCCGGGAAGGAAAGACCCCGCACCTGCTCGTCATGACCGCCACCCCCATCCCACGCACCATCGCCATGACCGTCTTTGGGGACCTGGCCGTATCGACCCTGCGGGAACTGCCGGGTGGGCGGAAACCGATCCAATCCTCCGTCGTGCCGGAAAGCCGGCCGGCGTGGACGCGCCGGGCCTACGAGCGCATCGCCGAGGAGGTCGCCGACGGTCACCAGGCCTACGTGGTGTGCCCCCGCATCGACGGCGAGGGAGGGGTGCTCGAAACCTACGAGTACCTCTCCACGGTCCGCTACCCGGATCTGCGGGTGGGGTTGCTCCACGGCCGGCTGCGTGGGGAGGACAAGGACGCGGTCATGAAGGCCTTCGCAGCCGGGGAGATCGACATACTTGTAGCCACGACTGTCATCGAGGTCGGCGTGGACGTCGCCAACGCCACCGTCATGCTCATCCGCGAGGCGGAAAACTTCGGAGTGAGCCAGCTGCACCAGCTACGAGGACGCGTTGGCCGAGGCGGGCATGCGTCGCTGTGCCTTCTACACACGCTGGCCGACGACGCCAGCCCTGCATTCGCCCGAGTGTCCGCGGTGGCCGCGACGTCGGATGGTTTCGAGCTGGCCACGGTGGATCTCGCCCACCGGCAAGAAGGCGACATCCTCGGCACCTCGCAGTCCGGGCGGGAGAAATCGGTGAAGCTGCTGAGCCTGATCGATGACTACTTGCTCATTGAACGTGCCAACGCCGACGCGGCCGCACTCGTCGAGCGAGATCGGGATCTCGCGAAGCGCCTGGCTGCGGAGATCGCCGAGAACGAACGCGAGTACCTCAACAAAAGCTAGGCGGAAGGTTGTCGCTAACATGAGCGGCATGAAAATCCATGCGCCTTTTGCCGGAATAGTTCGGTACCACGTCGCTCCTGGTCAACAGGTGGCCGCCGGCGATACCCTCGCCACGGTGGAAGCCATCAAGCTTGAGGCCTCAGTGCCGGCCCCGGGGCCGGGGACAGTGGGCGAGGTGTTCCGTGCTGATTTCTCGGATGTCCTCGGCGGCGACGAGTTGTTGGAGTTGGGCCAGTGACGCGCATCATTGCCGGGGAGGCGCGCGGGCGCACCATTGCTGTGCCGCCGACGGGCACCAGGCCGACGTCCGACCGCGCCCGCGAGGGGCTCTTCTCCTCCCTTCAGGTGCGATTCGGCTTCCTTGATGCCGTGGTGCTCGACCTCTTCGCCGGTTCGGGAGCCCTCGGCCTAGAGGCCGCCAGTAGGGGAGCGGCCACGGTACATTTGGTCGATGACGACGCCACCGCCTGCGAGATCATGCGCCGCAACGCGGCCATCGTGAAGCACGACGACGTCCACATCCACCAGCTCAAGGCATCCGCCTACCTGGCGCAGGCCCCGCACGACTACTTCGACATGGTGCTCATTGACCCGCCCTATGCGCTGGCGGACGCATCCGTGGTGGACATGCTTGATGCCCTGCAGCCGTGCTTGCGCGACGGCGCGGCCGTCGTGGTGGAACGCCACCGGGATTCCCCGGAAACGGACTGGCCGGCGGCGTTTACCCCCACGGGGCAAAAGCTGAAGAAGCGAACCTATGGCATCGCGCGGATGGACATGGCAACATTTGAGCGAATGGACCGCTAACCCAACCCTGTAAAAGGAGCGTCACCATGTACAAGGCTGTCTGCCCCGGGTCCTTCGACCCTGTGACCAATGGGCACCTGTCTATCTTCCGTCGGGCCGCGCCTCTGTTCGACGAGGTCACCGTGCTTGTCACCGGCAACCCCAACAAGAAGTCGGGGTTGTTTAGTGTGGAGGAACGCGTGGAACTCATCCGGGAGGTCACGGCAGACATCACCAACCTGCGAGTTGATAGCTGGTCTGGCCTGCTCGTGGACTACACGACCGCCCATGGCGTGCAAGCGCTGGTTAAAGGGCTGCGGTCCTCTCTCGACTTCGACTACGAGCAGCCTATGGCTCAGGTTAACCGCCGCCTCACTGGCGTGGAGACGCTGTTCCTCATGACTGACGAGCAATACGGCTACGTTTCCAGTTCCCTGTGCAAGGAAGTGGTGCGCTTCGGGGGAGACGTCTCTGGCCTGGTGCCCGCGACGGTGCACGAGGCCATGAAGGCGAAGTACGCGGGGTAGGGTGGGGCGGTGAGGTGCTCACAGGTTATAAGTGATGAAAGTCACGATTAGCGTTCCTTGTGGGATTTGCCGGGGGATAGTGTAGGGGCAGGAAGAGGCTCTACGGGCGCAAATCAAACAGGAAAGAGCGGTGCGCGATCTTGTCGTTATATTTCTCGGATATGATGTGTTTGGCCTTATTCTCGACAATTCTTCGCTGTAGCTCTTAGGCAAAAATGCTAGGCGGCATCGCGGTGAGCCAGTCGGTCCTGCGTGATTACGGCGTCCGGCAGCCTTTTCTCAACCGATCTGTGGCCGCACTATTGCCCTTCTGGGAGCTGCTGTTGGCGATCGGGTTACTGGTTCCGGTTTTAAACGGTCCTGCTAAGGTTTCCTGCTCCGTGCTCTTTGCGCTCTACGCAGTCATGCAGGCGGGAACTTTGCTGAGGGGGAAATCTGTCGTAGTAGATTTCTGGCTCTTCGCGTTTGAGTGTGGGTGAGTGTCTCATCCCGGGGTGGGTGTCGTGCACACAATAAGGGCCGAGGCCCTAGCAGGATAGGGGATACCACTCACCAATCCTGAAACGAAGGCCTCGACCCATGTCCGATCCTACAACCAACCCCCAGCAGGCCATCAACCGTGACCCCGCCGGTTACTGTAAGCGATGCGACGACCTCGTCGGGCTAGACGCAATGCACGTCCTTAGCGTCCACGACCGCGACGAGTACCGGGAAATCACGGTCGAATCCGATCCCACACCACGGGCGTGCCCCGACTGTCACGGCCCAGGCGCCGCCCATGGGCGGGTACCCGTAACGCTGGTAGACATTCCCTCTTTCGGTAGGCCGGTGAGGATCTGCTGGCTCAAGCGCCGGTATACCTGCCCCGCACCCGGCTGTGCACGCACGACCTTCGTCGAGCACAATCCCACGGTTGCGCTGCCACGCCAGCGCATAACGGTGCGCGTGGTCGCCTGGGCGTTAGAACAACTACGCCGGGAGCACGCCACCATTAATTCCCTTGCCCGGCAGTTATCAACTGCCTGGTCCACCGTATGGAAGCCGGTCAAGGCTGCTCTTGAGGCCTTAGCTGCTGACCCCACACGCTTCGACGGGGTCAGCGCACTAGGAGTAGATGAGCACATCTGGCACCACACATGCCGCAGCAAACGCGGCCCGAAGGAATTTACGGGGATGGTGGATCTTAGCCGCGATGACCACGGCAAGGTCAAAGCTAGGCTTGTTGACCTGGTGCCAGGACGCTCAGCCAGCGTGCTCGCTGGCTGGCTACGGCAACGAGGGGAGGGTTTTCGTTCCCGGGTGGATATCGCCGCGTTGGATCCGTTCGCCGGGTACAAGCGAGCCATTGATGACACCCTCGACGACGCCACCGCCGTGTTGGATGCTTTCCATGTCGTCAAGCTGGCGGTCACTGCTGTCGATGATGTCCGACGCAGGTTGTGGCAACATATCACCGGCTATCGCGGCAGAAGCGGAGATCCGTTGTACGGCATTCGTACCATTGTGCGTTGTGATCCTCGTCGGCTCACTGAGCGTCAGTGGCAACGCTTTGATGCGGCTATCGCCGCCGATCCGCGTCACGAGGAGTTGTTTATTGCCTGGCAGGCGGCGCATGCCCTGCGGGCGGCGTATCACGAACCGGACATGGCTGCAGGCCGGCGAGCGGCGTGTGAAGCGTTGCGGAGTCTGCCGTCATGTCCGATACCGGAGATGGCCCGGTTAGGCAGAACGTTGCGTAGGTGGAAGGATGCCTTTTTGGCGTACTGGGACACCGCGCGCAGTAACAATGGTGGCACGGAAGCGATCAATGGGCTGATCGAGCTTCATCGCCGCCTGGCAAGAGGGTTTCGCAACCGTGACAACTACCGTCTACGGATGCTGTTGATCGCCGGGGGGCTACGCCTGTGACCCACACTCAAACACGAAGAGCCAGATTTCTGGGGAGCTGTCTTGATGAATGGTACCAAGGCCGCTTTTCTGGTGCTGCCGTTGGATGGATTCGTTGATTGGCAGCACGCCCGGCTCAAGCCCCCTTTTATTGCCCTCTCGTTGGTGGTTCTATCGACTTTTTTCATTGAGGCCACAAAATACTTCTTCACTGATGCCTTGCGGGAGCGTGAGCCGATAGTGGCGAAAAGGGGTGCGCCGGTTTTTCAGGTCTAAAAGGACGCTGCTACAGGATTGACGCCAAGAACTCCTGCGTGCGGGGCTGCTGGGGGTTGGAAATGACCTGCTCGGGGGTACCTGCCTCCACCACGACGCCGCCGTCCATGAACACAACCTGATCGCTGACCTCCCGGGCAAAACCCATCTCGTGGGTGACCACCAGCATCGTCATTCCCTGCGCCGCCAACGACCGCATGACCCCGAGCACCTCGCCGACCAGCTCCGGGTCGAGGGCAGAGGTAGGCTCATCAAACAGCATGAGCTTGGGCTTCATCGCGACCGCCCGGGCGATAGCAACGCGCTGCTGCTGACCGCCGGAAAGCTGATTCGGGTAGGCATCTGCCTTGTGCTCCAAACCCACTAGGGCCAACAGCTCTCGGGCGTGGGCGCGGGCGGCCTCGGGGTCTTCCTTCTTCACCTGAATCGGCGCCTCGATGATGTTCTCGATGACCGTGCGGTGCGGGAAGAGGTTGAAGGACTGAAACACCATGCCGATATCGGCACGCTGCCGGGCCGCTTCGCGCTCGGAGATCTCATGGAGCACGCCATCCTTCTCCTTGTAGCCGATGAGCTCGCCGTCGACGTAGAGCCGGCCGGCGGTCACCTTTTCGAGGTGGTTGACGCAGCGCAGAAAAGTCGACTTACCCGAGCCGGATGGGCCGATAAGGCAGGTGACCGACCCTTTGGGGACGGTGAGGTCGATGCCCTTGAGGACGTCGAGCCGCCCGAAAGACTTCCAGACCTGCTGCGCTTCGATCATGGGCTGATCATTCATGACGCTAGTCCTTTCTAGTGGCTGTCCGTCACGCGGACATTGCGGGGGATGGTGCCCTCGGCGTCGGCCAAGGCAGCGAGTTGGCGGGAAGTTAGCTCGCGGGTGGCGCCGCGCTCGAAGTACTTCTCCAGGTAGTACTGCGCCACCATGAGCAGCGACGTGATGGCCAGGTACCAGGTGGCAGCGACGATGAGCAGGGGCACCGGTTCAAACAAGGCCGCCGAGATGTCAATGGAGCGACCATAGAGTTCATGGGTGTAGGGAATGGCCACGACAAGAGAGGTGGTCTTGAGCATGGAGATGAGCTCGTTGCCTGTCGGCGGAATGATAATCCGCATCGCTTGCGGCAGTACGGTTCGACGCATCGTCATCCACCAGCCCATGCCCAATGCCTTCGACGCCTCCAGCTGTCCCTCAGGAACCGAGGAGATGCCTGAGCGAACGATTTCCGCCATGTACGCTGCCTCGTTCATGCCCAGACCGACGAAAGCCAGGACGAAGGCATTCGACAATACGCCTTCGAGGGAAATATTCGCCACACCAACGTTAATCGACTGATAAATAGCCCCCAGCAGGCCCCAGAACACCAGCTGAACGTACACCGGCGTGCCTCGGAAGATCCACAGATAACCCCAGGCAATTGCCCGTAAAACCGGATTCGGCGACATTCTGAGCACCGCGAGGATCGCTCCGCCTACTACGCCGATGAGCATGGCCAAGACGGTAATGGCCAGCGTGTGCAAGGCAGCAAGAGCCACGCGGGTATCCAACAGGTAGGCACGGTAGGTGTCCCACCCGTAGGCCTCCCGTCCGAGAGCATCAATGATAAACAACCCAGCGATGAGAGCGAGCGCAATGGCAAAGACCCAGCGCCATGGGTGGCGAAGCGGCTTAGCCTTAATCAGTTCAGGCTTGGGCTCGGCAGTTGTGTGTGTAGTCATGCTAGTTATGACACCCCTTCCACGGGTTCTTCGTTAATGAGGGCCTCATCCACCAAGCCTTCGGTGATACCCCACTGCTCGAGGATGCGTGCATAGTCTCCGGTATCGATGAGATGCTGGAGGGCCGCGGCAACGGCCGGGCCCATCGCGGAGTCCTTGTTTACCGCCATGCCGTACGGAGCTGCCTGGGAGATATCGCCCACCAGCTCGAGGCGGCCGTCGGAACGCTCAACCGCCCAGGCCGTCACCGGGGAGTCCGCGGAGAAAGCATCCGCACGGCCGATCAAGGCGGCCAGGGCCGCGTTGTCCGAGGTGTCGTAAGACAGGACGGTAATCTCCTCCTGGCCTGAGTCGATGCACTCCTGGGCCTTGGGCCGAACATCGTCAGTGTCTGAGACCGTGGTTCGCTGAACCGAAATGCTCAATCCACACGGATCAGAGGGAGTAGCATCGCCACCGGCGGGACGTGCCCACTGGATTCCGGCGTAGAGGAAGTCCACGAAATCGAAGTTTTGACGGCGCTCGTCGGTGTCCGTAAAACCCGAGATTCCCATGTCCACCGTACCGGCCTGCACCGACGGAAGAATGAGGGAAAAGTCCTGTTCGACTGCCTGGTATTCCAATCCCATGACGCTAGCTATGGCCGCGCCTAGGTCCATCTCCATGCCGATGACGTTTCCCTGAGAATCCTTGAACTCAAAGGGGGCAAAGGGAGGGTTGGTGCCGGCGGTCAGGACTCCGTCCGCGGCCACCTCCTCGGGCACCATAGCAGCGATCTCTGGAACCTCGGCGGGCAGGATTGGCTTCCACCCTTCTGGGGTACCGCCCTCAGTATTCGTCACACAGGCGGTCAGGTTGGTGGCTGCCAGCGCAGCGACCCCCATCACGCCTAGTGCACGCCTGTTCATTCGCATGGGATAACCGTACAAGAAAATACGGTAGAGTGCATAATTTGCAGTTTTGGATGAGGTGCGTGCTGTGGGTCAGCGACCAAGGTTCCCGCTAGACGCTCGCGCATCCGAAAAGGCTCGCCTCCGACCCTAGAACGGATCGGAGGCGAGCCTCGAGTAGGGGAGACCAGGTGACCTGGCCTCTGGGGCTATGGCCTAGAGCAGCCGGTGAAGGCTACTTGGCAGGGCCAGCGAAGAACCACGCGGCGATGCCCACAGAGGAGCCGACAACCACCGCGGAGTCGTCGTCCGTGCTCGACAGCTGCTCATCTGCGGCATCGGGCGCGGGCTGGGCCGGCGTTTCCGGAGCGGCCGGCGTGAACAGATCGACCAACGCGGCGAAGAATGCCCGGACAGCCGACACGAAGGCATCCAGGACCGAGTTCGACGAGGTCTGATCAGCCACCGAGGCACCCGGGGCCGGGGCCGGAGCCGGATCCTCCGGCTTGGTCTCTTCCGGCTTGGTCTCTTCCGGCTTGGTCTCTTCCGGCTTGGACTCCTCCGGCTTGGACTCCTCCGGCTTGGACTCCTCCGGCTTGGTCTCCTCCGGCTTGGACTCTTCCGGCTTGGACTCTTCCGGCTTGGACTCTTCCGGCTTGGTCTCCTCCGGCTTGGTCTCCTCCGGCTTGGTCTCTTCCGGCTTGGTCTCTTCCGGCTTGGTCTCCTCCGGCTTGGTCTCCTCCGGCTTGGTCTCCTCCGGCCTGGTCTCTTCCGGCTTGGTCTCCTCCGGCCTGGTCTCTTCCGGGAACTCATCGATGAAGTCGTCGATGGTGGCCTCGGTAGTAGCCGCTGCGTCCAGATTGGGCTCAGTTACGAAGCCATCGGGGAGCTCACCGGTCTCAACGTCGTTGCTGGTTTCGGTGGGGCCGTTGAGCGGGTCGAGGTCGTCGAATTCGAGCTCGGGCAGGTGGAAGCCGCCGAGGGATTCATCGTTGGAGGCGACGACGTCGTTGCTGGTTTCGGTGGGGCCGTTGAGCGGGTCGAGGTCGTCGAAGTCGAGCTCGGGCAGGTGGAAGCCGCCGAGGGATTCGTCGTTGGAGGCGACGACGTCGTTGCTGGCTGCAGGCGTTCCTGTAGCAGCGTCAGTGGCGGGCGGCTCGGCAACGGCACCCGGAACAGGCGTAAAGCCAGGTCCTTCGGTAGCCGACGCGTACGGCAACCCGGTGGAGAGAGCCGCTGCGACGGCTGCGCTCAGAGCGATGGATCGCCTCAACGAGGGTGTGTTGAGGCCCGACATGGCCAGGGTGGCGGCATTGAATCGCCGGTTTGAGGACTTGGTGGTCTTCCCCATATCTGCAACTCCAAAGACTAGGTGAACGTTTCCTGTGCAGATTATCAGGAAAATCTTAGGAAAGTGGCGGGAAGCTACCAAGCTACCCCCGAAATATCCACGTATGTCGAGGAGACCAGCGGGGGGGGGGGGCTTCTTCCTTTGAATAAAAATAAGACAGCCCAGGTAAGTGCCCGAATCAGGGGTGTAGGGGCGTGGACTGGGGGTTAAAAGGCGAGGTGGTCCACCATTTCTAACCTTCTATAGGTTTTCCAGAGGTGAAGGTGTAGGTGGCCCAAAAGTTGGAAACCTTGCCGGGTCTCGCGGTCGCGGGCTGGATGGTGTGTGGGGTGGCCTTCGGCGGGCCTCTGGGTCCTTCTGGCTAAATTGCCGCCCTTGCCTGCGTCTATTAGATTTACTGCACTCAATCTGTGAGGAAACTAAGAAAGATGCTTAGACAGCCTAACGTATTGGCGTTTACTTATAAAAATTGCGAGCTTGCGAGACGCTCCTGACTCCATTTGTGGGAGGCTTCGCGTCCCCGTAAACCAAGAATGGCGCAGCGGTTGACTGGCTCAGGCTGCCGCAGTTGTGGGACTGCGAAGAAGCGAAGAGTCCTCACGCTCTGGGTCGTTGACAGCGGAGCAGGCGAGTGTTGATGGACCCGCGTTAGCGGCATGTACTCATGGAGGGACTATGGTTGCGCCGCTCCTAGGCGCAACCTCGGTAAGGTGAGGGGATCCGTTGTATAAGAACCGGCGGGCGTTGCTCACCCGGATGGATTTTCTGACAGAGACGCAACACCAGCGCCTGGATTATCTGTGGAGTGTGGATGAAGGCTATGTGGGGTTTGAGGTGACCTGGCAGGTCTACCAGCAGATCATTGCCGCGTATGAGCACAAGGACAAACGTACTGGTCGAGCGATGATGGCTACGGTGTTGGAGTCGATTCGTAGCCGGGTGCCGAAGGGGTTGGCGGAGGTAGCCCAGTTGGGTCGAAGCCTGTGGCGCCGCAGAGACGACATCCTGGCGTTTTTTCGATCACCGTGCGTCCAACGGCCCGGTGGAGGCGATCAATGGTCGGTTGGAGCACTTACGTGGTATCGCCCTAGGTTTCCGGAATCTGGATCACTACATCTTGCGGTGCTTGTTGCACTCCGGTGGGCTGAAGGACCGCATCCACGCACTCTAAAACCGGAAGAGCCGGAAAACTCGCCCAGGCTTCGAAGAGCCTAGACGAGCTCTCAAGGGGTTGGCTGTCAAGCAGCTCAGCCAAGCAGCGGCACCCTCCCCGAAAGCGAACTGTCTACACCATGCTGGGTTCGCATATCGGAGAGGCCGACACAGAAACTATCGGGTTACGTTCCCCTCATGATCATCGGCACCGTTGCCACTCACGAACCATGCAGAGCTACCGAAAGACGACCCGAGTGCATAGGTGACGTCGTCCGAAGTGGCCGGCTTCGCAGGCTTCACGGGAGCTGACTCGTGTGCAGCTGGCGTCAGCAGGTTACCGATCGATTCGATGACGCCGCCGAAAAACGACGCCGAGCTACCGAGGATCGATCCGAGCACGCCCTTGCTAGAACCAACCGCGTCGGACGCGCTGCTTGCGGACGACAACCCCGGTGCCGCGGGCTCAGCCGGTTTGGCGGGTTCGGCCGGCTTCATCGGATGCTCGTCGGACGTGTCCGACGCCGCTGAACTACCGAGACTTGCGATGGTCTCAAAGACCTTGGAGAAAGCACCGCCCGGAGCAGAGCTGGAGCCGAGAAGATCCGAGAAAATCGAGCCATCGTTGGGCAAGCTCGACGACGGGTTGGTGTCATCGTCATCGTCGCTGTCACCAGGCTCCGGCGTGTTTGTCGGGTCGCCAAGAGCGTCGATGTCGGTGGCGTCGTTGTCATCTCCTTCATCATCGATTCCGTCGATTTCAGTGACCGTGCCGTCGACGCTGACCTCAGCGTCAGGATTATCGATGAATCCTTCACCGCCCTCGGGGAGGTTGTCGATGTCGGTCTCTTCAACCGGGCTACCCGGATGATCTGTCTCGTCACCGAGAGCGTCGATATCGGTGGCGTCGCTATCGTCGTCGGCTGCGCCGGTCTCATCGGCCTCCGTGCCGGTCAGATCCTGATCGACGGTGGGCATGAGCTCATCGACCCACGACGCGACGACGTCACCGCCGGTTTCGATGAAGTCGTCCATGGTGGCGTCATCGGTGGCAGCCGGGTCCGGGTTGGGTTCGGTGTCGAAGCCTGCCGGGTCGCCGGTTTCGACGGTGCCGCCGGTTTCGATGAAGTCGTCCATGGTGGCGTCATCGGTGGCGGCCGGGTCCGGGTTGGGTTCGGTGTCGAAGCCTGCCGGGTCGCCGGTTTCGACGTCACCGCCGGTTTCGATGAAGTCGTCGATGGTGGCGTCGTCGGTGGCGGCCGGGTCCGGGTTGGGTTCGGTGTCGAAGCCTGCCGGGTCGCCGGTTTCGACGTCACCGCGGTCTGGGACCGTGTCGCCATCGGAGTCTCTCTGGACGGTAATAGTCACGGAGTCCCGGTTCTTGGAGCCATCAGGATTCTCGGTAATGATCTCAACAGTGAAGTCGCGAATGTCGTCGGTATCTCCCCAGTTATCGACCTTGGGGATGCCCGTAATGACACCGTTCTCCAGCGTCACGCCAGGGGGCAGTTGGCCTTCGATCTGTGGATTCTCGCCTTCGATGACGGTGCTGCCAAGCGGCTGCCCATCGACCACGAGGAGATCTCCGACGCGGTCATCTGCTGTGTCTTCTGGGACAACGAGGGAGTCGCTGATGCTCGGCAGCTCGACGGTTGCGCCTGTATCAGTGGTTACGGTTTCGAAGGGTGCGTACTCCTCGAAGTGCTTCTTAATGTCGGGGTACGCGGCGAAAGTGTTCTCATCACCGACCATGAGGGGCTGGAAGACAACGTCCTGAGACTGGTCAGGGTAGGTGATGGTAATGGGGACGATGCGGAACGATCCCTCGAAGCGATCTGTGTTTCCACCTCGGATTCCGAATTCGACCGCGCCAGTAGTCGGGTCGATGGCAGGCGGGACGTTAGCCGTGATGCCGGCGCCAAGCCAACCGTTCGTCTGCCCGGCTGGGTCCAGCGCTCCTCCCTTCCAGTAGTTAACATCCTCGAAGTCGAAGGCGTAGGGCTGAAGCACGTCGCGGTTCCACGGCTTTGCCTTCGCTAGGGAGAAGGTGGTTCCTGCGGGGAACGTGTTGGGATCGAATCCCGGGCTCGTGTGGCGGTTAACAGAGAGGAAACTGCCTTCGTTCCGTGGGAAATAGAAGATTGGGCTCACCGGTCGCGCGGTGGTGTACTCGGCCCAACTCACTCCAGACGGTTTTGCCGAATCCTGGATGTACGCGGCTGCCGTCGGCAGTGCGCCGTCGGGCCCTACAACTGCGAGGCCGCCGCCAAGGATCGTTGCGGTGGCGGCGCTGAGAGTGAGGGTCCGCCTCAACGTTGGTGTGTTGAGTCCTGCCAGTGCCAGGGTGGCGGCATTGGGCTGGCGATTCGGTAGCTTTCCGGGCTTACCCATGGGATGAACTCCAATAGCTAGATGAGGGTGTCCTCGGCAGGCTATCAGGATTTCCTCAGGGTTAGCCTGGGAAAATGCTTTTATCCCCCAGAACTATCGATCTTCGCCCTGCTAAATCGCGGGGGGGGGGGCGCTCTAGCTGAATAAAAATAATACGCCTGGACAGCTGTCCGTATCGGGGGGCGGTGGGTGGATGAACTATCGCTTGCGGGCTTGCAGCTTCCGGTAGTGGCTGCGGCAGGGGGGCTGCGGCAGGGGGCTGCCAGCGTGGCCGAAAGGCTCTGGCGTGACTGTGCGCCTAGATTGCCCTGTTCAAGCAAACAGGCCCGGGATGACTCCCCGGGCCTGAGGTGTGCCCCAGGTGAGACTCGAACTCACACTGGACGGGTTTTGAATCCGTTGCCTCTGCCAATTGGGCTACTGGGGCATTGCGTGCGTCGGCGCGCTAGCCACCTAAGTGTAGACCAAGGCAACCGTGAAGCGGAAAACGCCCCGTCGAGGCGGGGACCTGTCCGCCAAGTACACTCGTCGCCTGTGAGCACTTCTTCGAACGGACCACGGCGTTTGTTACTGATAGATGGCCATTCCATGGCCTTCCGGGCCTTCTATGCCCTCCCGGCGGACAACTTCTCCACCGTCGGGGGCCAGCACACGAACGCGGTCTACGGATTCCTGTCCATGCTTGCGAGCATCCTCGCCGATGAGCGACCGGACCAGATCGCGGTGGCCTTCGACGTGGGGCGCCAGACCTTCCGCACGGAAATGTTCCCGGAGTACAAGGCTCAGCGGGAGGCCGCACCGGAGGAGTTTAAGGGGCAGGTGGGCCTTATTGATGAAGTCTTGCATGCCTTGGGGATCACCACCTTGCAGGTGCCCAACTTCGAGGCTGACGACATCATCGCTACCCTGGCAACGGCGGCGAAGAAGCTCGACTACGAGATCCTCATCGTGACTGGTGACCGGGATTATCTTCAGCTCGTCGACGATAAGACCACGGTGCTCTACCCCATGCGTGGGGTGTCCACCTTGCACCGGTTCACGCCTGCCGCCGTCGAGGAAAAGTATGATCTCACTCCTGCTCAGTACCCGGACTTCGCCGCGTTGAGAGGTGACCCGTCGGACAATCTTCCCAACGTTCCCGGCGTGGGGGAGAAGACCGCCACGAAGTGGATCAAGCAGTATGGGACCCTGGAGCAACTGATCGAGCAGGCAGCGGAACTCAAGGGCAAGGCTGGCGCCAATTTCCGCGAGCGCATCGAACAGGTCCGTATGAACCGCCACCTCACGCAAATGATTACGGATATGGATCTGCCTGTCGGCCCCGAGGAGCTGGACTTTAAGCCGGCCCATGCCGCGGACGTCGCCGAGCGCTTCGACGCTTTGGAGTTTGGCGCGAATCTCCGGGAGAAGGTGCTGTCCGTGATCCCGGTGGAGGGCGCGATGGCCGACGAAGCTGTCGTCGAGCTCGCGGAGATCGTCGTCGACGAGGACCCGCTCGACGCGTGGCTTGAGCGGCGCCGAGGGCAGGCCCTAGCTGTGTATGTGGTGGGTGACGCGCGGCCGGGTCGTGGCGATGCCCGCGCCATCGGGATCGTCGATGATGCCCGTCACGGCGTGTCTCGCGAGCTCGCCGAATTGACCCCCGAGGAAGACGCGGCCGTCGTCTCCTGGCTCGAATCTGAAGATCCCAAGCTTCTCCACGAGGCGAAAGCGGCCTACCACATGCTGCGCGGACGCGGCATCGAGCTCGCCGGAGTGGCCCATGACACCGCCCTGGCGGCGTACCTCCTGCGGCCTGGCCAGCGGACGTATGCGCTGGGGGATATCTACCAGCGTCACCTGCAGCGGCGCTTGGTAGAGCCGGATGGGCAGCTCTCCCTGCTGGACGAGGCACCGTTGACCGATTCTGCCGCGGCGATCGCTGAACTCGCCGAGGAGTTGACCCGGCAGCTACAGGACATAGCCAGTTACGAGCTCTACGCAGACCTGGAACTGCCGTTGGTGACCATCCTCGCCCGGATGGAGCACGCCGGTATCGCCGTCGATGCGGGGATCATCGAGGAACAGCGGGATGACTTCAGCGCGAAGGTGGCCGACGTCGAAGCTCAGGCCCGCCGCCTCGTCGAGGAGCCGGAGCTGAATCTGTCCAGCCCAAAGCAGCTGCAGGAGGTGCTCTTCGGGAAGCTGGACCTGCCGAAGACAAAGAAGACGAAAACCGGCTACTCAACGGCAGCCAAGGAGATTGAGCAGCTGGCAGCGAAGCATCCGCACGAGTTCCTTACGCTGTTGCTCGCCCACCGCGAGTACCAGAAGATGAAGACTACCCTCGACGGCCTGCTCAAGACCGTGCAGGACGACGGCCGCATCCACACCACGTTCAACCAGACCGTGGCGTCGACTGGGCGGCTGTCCTCCACCGAGCCGAACCTACAGAACATTCCGGTACGTACCGAAGCCGGCCGACGCATCCGTTCCGCCTTCACGGTGGGGCAAGGCTATGAGGAGTTGATTACCGCTGACTACTCGCAGATCGAGATGCGAGTAATGGCCCACGTGTCCGGGGACCCGGGCCTTATCGAGGCCTACCAGCAGGGAGAGGATCTGCATAACTACGTCGGCGCCAAGGTGTTCGACGTGCCCATCGATGAGGTGACTCCCGAGCTTCGTCGCCGGGTCAAAGCCATGAGCTACGGGTTGGCTTACGGCTTGAGTGCCTTCGGGTTGTCCCAACAGCTGTCCATCTCCGCGGGCGAGGCCAAGGGCATTATGAAGAGCTACTTCGAGCGCTTCGGCGGTGTGCGACGCTACCTCGACGACGTCGTCGAGCAGGCCCGAAAGGACGGCTACACCGCTACCGTGTTCGGCCGCCGCCGGTATCTGCCCGAACTGAACTCCGACAGCCGGCTGGCTCGGGACAACGCCGAACGAGCCGCCCTCAACGCCCCGATTCAGGGCACGGCCGCGGACATCATCAAGGTAGCGATGATCCGCGTCGACCGGGCATTTCGGCAGGCGAACCTGCATTCCCGGGTGCTGTTGCAGGTCCATGACGAACTCGTCGTCGAGGTGGCAGCTGGCGAGCGGGACCAGGTGCTGAAGATCCTGCGTCGGGAGATGGATGGCGCCATCACGCTGACCGTGCCGCTGGAAGTGTCCGCCGGCGTAGGGCGGAATTGGGACGAGGCAGCGCACTGACGCAGAAGCAAGCTGGCCGCGCCAGCTCGCCCGGCTTTTGTGGATAACCTGCGTTGTCCACAGCGGCGATGCTGGCCGCCATCGTCGATGCTGGGCGGCGTGTCACAGTACAGGTGACAGCCTTTGAGACCAACCAGGAAGGTAAGCCCTTGTCCACCACCTCAGCTCATGACATTGCATCGAAAGTAGCCAAGCTGCTTGCGAAGGCCGCAGACACCGACGGCACCCCCGAATCCGAGGTTTACTATGCCAAGGCCTTCGATCTGATGGCCCGCTACGGCATAGACGAGGCCTCGCTATCCGAGGGAGACCGGTCAGACATGATCCAGGTGCGCATCGATTTTCGCGGCGCCTATACCGACATGCAGCGCGAGCTGTTGGCGTCGTTGGTTCATGGGTTGCGGTGCGCGTACGTGTATCACAGCGCCTACCGTTCCAACAGGGTGGAAAGCGCCACGGTGTACGGCCAACGACGCAACGTCGAACGTGTGCACATGCTGCTGGGGGTACTCAGCCCGACGATGCTTGCCCTGGCCTTAGACCACCACGGGGACCCCTCCATGGGGATTTCCACGGTATCCGCCCGGCGTTCGTTCATGCTCGGCTTCAGCCGTGGAATCTACCGCCGCATTCACGCCGCAGAGCACAACGTCGCCGAACAGACTCTCGGCTCCGGCGCAGAACTCGCCCTGCTCGACGAGAGCGACCAGGCAGCCGAGTTCATGCGACGCCTGCTGGAGGAGGAGGGCATCGTCACCCGAATCGCGCGGCCCTCGCGTCGTACCTTGTCGGCCGAAGCATATTACGACGGGGAATCCGCCGCAGAGGGTGCTGATATCGGCCAGAGCAGGATCCGCGGGACTCGGGCGCTCAACGCCGCGGGTTAGGAGCCGTCCGCGCGGGTGCGGAAGATGATCGTGCCCGGAAACAGCCGACCTCGAAGCGGTGACCACTGCCCCCACGTCTCGGTGAGCTCCGCCGGCCACTCGGGTTCGACGACCCCCTCAAGGCGGAAACCGGCGGCAGTCAGCGCCGTGATCCAATCGGAGAAGGTCCGGTGATACTCGGAGTAGGTCAGCTGGCCGGAGGCGTCGTGCTCCTCATAGACCCGGTCGAAGTAGGAGTAGGTGGCCGTTAACCCCGCTGGCCCGGGGTCATCGGGAAACACCCACCGCATCGGGTGGTTCACGGAGAAGACGAAGGCGGCGCCGGGGCGAAGGACCCGTCGGATTTCGCGGAGTGCCGAGGTGGCATCGGGCAAGAAGGGCAGTGCCCCGAAGGCGGAGAACGCGACGTCGAACTTGGCGTCGGAGAAGGGGAGATGAAGGGCGTCGCCCTGTACCAGCGCGGCTTCCGTGGCGGGAGCATGTCGGAGCATTTCTCGGGAAAGGTCGATCCCGGCGACCAACCGTGCCGTGGAGTGTTGGGCGAGCCACCGAGCGCAACCGGCAGATCCGCAGCCGATCTCCAGCACGCGGGCACCCCTCACGTCGCCGAGGAGCCGGGCCTCGGCCTCGTCGAGCATTTCCGGGCACCAGTAGAATCCGTCGACGTAGTGGGCGTGGTCGCGGTGATAGCGGTCGGCGTCGTCGTCCCAGTGGCGCCGGTGTGCTTGCGCGGCCGCGGTGGCGCTGGTGTGGTCGGCTGGGAGGGAAGTGCCCATTGGGGCTCCTTATATCTGGCGTGAGCAATGAATGACCAGCGCAAATACATTTGCGTCGGCGCGGGTGATGCGGTAGTGTTGGTCCAGCGTGTCGCGTTGTCGATGCAGCTGTGCCGGATAGGAGGGTGCGGTTGCACTCGGTGCGGGATCGGACCGTCTGGATCATCCGAGAGACACGTTACTGTCCATTTACGATCTCCTATATTTCCGGAGCACACTACATATGCCCACTTCTAACACCCCTCAGGTTGCCATCAACGACATTGGCACCGCTGAGGACTTCCTCGCCGCCGTCGACGCGACGATCAAGTACTTCAACGACGGTGACATCGTCACCGGCTCCGTTGTCAAGGTCGACCACGACGAGGTCCTGCTCGACATCGGTTACAAGACCGAGGGCGTCATCCCGTCCCGCGAGCTGTCCATCAAGCACGACGTTGACCCCGACGAGGTCGTCGAGGTCGGCGACGAGGTTGACGCTCTGGTCCTGACCAAGGAGGACAAGGAAGGCCGCCTCATCCTGTCCAAGAAGCGCGCCCAGTACGAGCGCGCCTGGGGCAACATCGAGGAGCTGCAGGAGAAGGACGAGCCGGTCACCGGCACCGTCATCGAGGTCGTCAAGGGCGGCCTGATCCTGGACATCGGCCTCCGCGGCTTCCTGCCCGCTTCCCTGGTCGAGATGCGTCGCGTCCGCGACCTGGAGCCGTACATCGGCCAGCAGCTCGAAGCCAAGATCATTGAGCTGGATAAGCACCGCAACAATGTGGTTCTTTCCCGCCGTGCGTGGCTCGAGCAGACCCAGTCCGAGGTCCGCTCCGAGTTCCTCCACCAGCTGCAGAAGGGCCAGGTCCGCAAGGGCGTCGTGTCCTCCATCGTCAACTTCGGCGCCTTCGTCGATCTCGGCGGTGTCGACGGCCTGGTTCACGTTTCCGAGCTGTCCTGGAAGCACATCGACCACCCGTCCGAGGTTGTCACCGTTGGCGATGAGGTCACCGTTGAGGTCCTCGACGTCGATCTCGACCGCGAGCGCGTGTCCCTGTCGCTGAAGGCCACCCAGGAAGATCCGTGGCGCGTCTTCGCCCGCACCCACGCCGTGGGTCAGATTGTTCCGGGCAAGGTCACCAAGCTTGTCCCGTTCGGCGCCTTCGTCCGCGTCGAAGAGGGCATCGAGGGCCTGGTTCACATCTCCGAGCTGGCCCAGCGCCACGTGGATGTCCCGGACCAGATCGTCAACGTCAACGAAGAGGTCATGGTCAAGGTCATCGACATCGACCTGGATCGCCGCCGCATCTCCCTGTCGCTCAAGCAGGCCGACGAGGACTTCTCCGAGGAATTCGATCCGTCCCGCTATGGCATGGCCGATTCCTACGACGATCAGGGCAACTACATCTTCCCGGAAGGCTTCGACCCGGAGACCAACGAGTGGATGGAAGGCTTCGACGAGCAGCGCACCGCGTGGGAGGCTCGTTACGCCGAGGCCGAGCGCCGCTACCAGGCACACGCCGCCCAGATCGAACGCCACCGCGCCGCGGCTGCCGAGGCTGCTGCCGCCCCGGCCAACTACTCCTCCGACTCTGAGGATGCTGCTCCGGCATCCGAGCCGGTCGAGCAGGCTGGTTCCCTGGCGTCCGACGAGCAGCTCGCCGCTCTGCGCGAGAAGCTGGCCGGTAACTAGGCCCTAGTCGGGAGCTCTTCCCGAACACGTCGGCCCCGCCCCAACCGTTGTGGTTGAGGCGGGGCTTCGTCGTGAGCAGCTCTACACTGTGTATCCATGAAGAGGATTGGACTCACAGGCGGAATCGGTAGTGGGAAATCGACCGTGGCCGGGCTCCTCGGTGCCGCGGGATTGCCCATCGTGGATGCGGACAAGATCGCGCGGACGGTCGTCGAACCGGGGCAGCCGGCCCTTGGCGACCTCGTCGACGCCTTCGGTGAGGCCATCCTGGAACCTACCGGACGGCTCAATCGGGCCGAGCTGGCCCGTCGAGCCTTCGCGTCGACGGCCGGTACGCAAACCCTCAACGCCATCACCCACCCGCGTATTAGGGCGGAAGCCAACCGGCAATTCGCCGAGGCGGAGGCGCGAGGCGCCGACGCCGCCGTTTACGACATGCCACTGCTCGTCGAACTGGGAGCGGATAAGGAAATGGACCTGGTCATCGTCGTCGATGTGGCCCCCGAGATTCGCGTGGCGCGACTCGTGGAACACCGAGGCCTGGACGCCGAGGATGCACGGCGTCGCATCGCCGCTCAGATCGACGACGCCGCCCGTCGAGCCGCAGCCGACATCGTCATCGACAACTCCGGATCGCTCGAGGATCTCACGGCCCAGGTCGACGGCGTGCTCGCCCGGATCGCGGCCCTCTAGCCCGCCTCTTTTCGCCCTTCGCTGTCACCGGCGCTGTCGCTCTTCGCCGAGGATGTCTTCCGGTGACAGCCAAGGGCGAAAGCCGGTCCCGCCTTACGCCTCCAACGCCACCGCCGGGCTACATCAGGCTGTGATTCCACTCCCATGCGCTCTGCCCGGCCGGGTACCCCGGATGCCAGTTGCGCAGCGGGCGCCTGGCCCGAACCCACGCAACGGCCTGCTTCACCGCGCTGATCACAGCATGGAGATTCCAGCGGAGGCAGGAATCCGTGAACCTCAGCACGAGCCAGCCGTGCACCATGCCGGAGTTACTCTTCCACCGGTCCGAGACGAAGGAATCGGAGTCGAGGTGGTACTTGTGCGAGTCAATCTCAATGGCGATCCGCCATCGTTTGAGCAGAATGTCGTAGCAGTAGGGGCCAACGTATTCGTTGAGCCGGACCGCGAACCCTTCGGCGATGAGTTCTTTGGCCATATTCGACTCAAGCTTGCTGCGCGCACCGATGGGTGTGCGCTCGACGGCGCTCCGTAGCCACCTCGGTATCCGGCCCATGCGCGCTAGATCGACGTTCAATCGACGCCGCGCTCCCTTGCCCGAGTAGTGCTTCTCCACGAGGCGTTGTGCCAGTCGCGGAGTTTTGACGGCCGCCCACAGCGGCTCGACGACCGCGATTCCGTCCACCGAAGTGCGCGATGGCCCCCTCGAATGCGTGATGGAAAAGCCCAGTCCACGGATGGTTCGGGCCCCTTCCGCTCGGATGGGAAATGTCAGCGGCAGCCCCAGGTGGAGTGCAGCCGCAGACTCGCCGGTGAGGACCGCGTCGGGGTAAGCGGTGGTGATAGCGCGTGCGACCTCCTCGGGCGTGTAGCGGTCGACGTAGAGTCCACGAATAAGCCGGAAGAGCTGTTTGCCGGCGATCAATCGTGCCGTCCGGTACTTCGATATGCCCTGGTCGCGGAGTTGTTCGGTCGTGTAAGTAGCCATGAGCCGGACCCTAACGATGACGTGGCGACCTCGGCGCCAGCGTCGTGCAGCGCCTGTGGACAATCCGGCACCAGTCGTCGTGCTGTGGAAAACTCCGCGCATTCGCCCTTCGCTGTCACCGCGGTGCGCACGCCTCGAAACAACCCCCATCCGGTGACAGCGAAGGGCGAATACGCCCGGACGGGGCTCCTCCGAAGCCGCCGAAGCAGCCCGATCTCGAACCGCCGATACCGACGCCTTGACGGGCTCGTTATTGTGGGGCTATGGCATTCCCGGCTGAACACCCCGTCATCCCGCACTCTGACTTTCGTCCCGTTGGCGAGGTGGAGCGAAGCGCCGACGCCTTCGAGGTCGTCAGCGAGTTCCAGCCGTCAGGCGATCAACCCAAGGCCATCGCGGAGCTGGCGGAGCGGTTGAGTCGTGGTGAAGAGGATGTTGTGTTGCTCGGCGCTACCGGTACCGGTAAGTCGGCGACGGCGGCGTGGCTCATCGAGAAGATGCAGCGGCCCACGCTAGTCATGGCGCCGAATAAGACGTTGGCGGCTCAGTTGGCGAACGAGTTGCGCTCGTTGCTACCGAATAACGCGGTCGAGTACTTCGTGAGCTATTACGACTACTACCAGCCCGAAGCCTACATCGCGCAGACCGATACCTACATTGAAAAGGATTCGTCGATCAACGAGGACGTGGAACGCTTGCGGCATTCGGCGACGTCGGCGTTGCTGTCGCGGCGTGACGTCGTCGTGGTCAGCTCGGTGTCCTGCATCTATGGCCTCGGCACCCCGCAGTCCTACTTGGATAGGTCGGTGGTGTTGCGCATAGACGAGGAGATCGACCGAGATCGTTTTCTCAGGCTGCTGGTGGATATTCAGTACGAGCGCAACGACTACGCCTTTAAGCGGGGCACCTTCCGGGTGAAGGGCGACACGGTCGATATCATCCCGGCGTACGAGGAGGTGGCGGTGCGCATCGAGTTCTTCGGCGATGACATCGACGCGCTCTACTACATTCACCCACTCACTGGCGAGGTCATCCGGCAGGTGGACGAGCTGCGTATTTTTCCGGCCACCCACTACGTCGCCAGTGAGGAACGCATGGCTAAGGCCATCGAGGCGATCAAGGAAGAGCTGGCGGAGCGGCTGGAAGATCTGGAGAATCGCGGTAAGCTGCTGGAGGCGCAGCGCTTGCGGATGCGCACAGAGTACGACATCGAGATGATCGAACAGGTGGGCTTCTGTTCGGGCATTGAGAATTATTCGCGGCACATGGACGGCCGCGAGGCGGGTTCCGCACCGGCGACCCTCATCGATTACTTCCCGGAGGATTTCCTCACCATCATCGACGAGTCCCACGTCACCGTGCCGCAGGTGGGTGGGATGTTCGAAGGGGACATGTCGCGCAAACGCAACCTCGTCGAGCACGGATTCCGGCTGCCGAGTGCGTTGGATAACCGCCCGCTGACCTTTGAAGAATTCGAGCAGCGCGTCGGCCAAACCGTGTATATGTCCGCTACGCCTGGCGATTACGAGTTGGCGGCAGCTGGCGGAGAGTTCGTCGAGCAGGTCATCCGGCCGACCGGGCTCGTCGATCCGAAGGTGGACGTTAGGCCCACGAAGGGCCAGATCGACGACCTCATCGATGAGATTCGCACGCGAACGGACAGAAACGAACGTGTCTTGGTGACGACGCTGACCAAGCGGATGGCCGAAGACCTCACCGATTACCTTCTCGAACACGGGGTGCGCGTGCGCTACCTGCACTCGGATATCGACACGCTCCAGCGCGTCGAACTGCTGCGGCAGCTCAGGCTGGGGGAGTACGACGTCCTGGTCGGCATCAACCTTCTGCGTGAGGGCCTCGACCTGCCCGAGGTGTCGCTGGTGGCTATCCTCGACGCCGATAAGGAGGGCTTCCTGCGCTCGACGAAGTCGCTCATCCAGACCATCGGCCGCGCGGCGCGCAACGTATCCGGCGAGGTCATCATGTATGCCGACAAGGTCACCGAATCGATGCAGTACGCCATCGAGGAGACGGAGCGACGACGGGAAAAGCAACTCGCCTATAACAAGGAGCACGGCATCGACCCGCAGCCGCTGCGCAAGAAGATCGCGGACATCCTCGACCAGGTGTACGACACCACCGACGACGGCCCCGCCAGTACACGAGCCAAGGGGGACGTCGCCGTCGTAGAGAAGCGGGATACCTCGTCGATGGCGGCCGATGAACTTGAAGGACTCATTGCGGACCTGACAGCCCAGATGCGAGCCGCCGCGCAGGAGCTCAAGTTCGAACTTGCCGGCCGGTTGCGCGACGAGATCATCGCGGTGAAGAAAGAGTTACGAGGTGTGAAAGAGGCAGGTATTTGAGCCACTGTGCTATCAAAGTAGAGGGAACTCGATGGAGTTCCAGGCTTAGTTGAAATCCTGCTTGAAGGGGTCGTTAATCGTGTACAGCTACAAGACCATCGTCGTCGGTACCGACGGTTCGGATACCTCCCTCGTCGCCGTTCGTCACGCCGCCTCCATGGCACGCGTCTACGACGCCGCGTTGGTGCTCGTCTGCGCCTACCACGGCACCACCCACACGCTTCTCAACTCCCCGAACCGGGATATCTCTGCTCTTCCGGTCGTCAGCGAGTCCCGTGCCGAGGAGTACCTCACCGACGCGAAGGTCATCGCCGAAGAAGAAGGCGTGACCAACATCAAGCTTGAGGCTCGCGCCGCCACCGCTGTCAACGCCCTCATGCACGCGGTCGACGATAACGACGCTGACGCGCTCGTCATCGGCAACAAGGGGATGAACACCATCACCGGTCGGGTCTTTGGCAACATTCCCACCGAGATCGCCCGCCGCGCCAAGGTTGACGTGGTTCTCGTTAACACTCAGGAGACCCGCGCCTAACGCCGGAATTGCTATACTCGGGCGAACTATCAATCGGCCGGAGAAATCGTAGGGGCAGTGATGAGTGATCAGTACAGCACGGTCGTGGTGGGCAGCGACGGCTCTAAGTCCTCGATGCTTGCCGTCGAGCGGGCCGCCCAGATCGCCTCGGCCTTTTCTGCCCGGCTGGTCATCGGCTGCGCCTACTACGAAACCGAGGCGGAGGCCGACGCGGTCCCGCGGCGGGACTCGGTGCTCATCGTGGGGGCGGACGTCGCCCAGGCGAACCTCGACCGCTCAGCTGAGTACGCCCGGACTGTCGGAACCTGTGAAGTGTCCACGGCCTTGCGCCAGGGCACGCCGGTTCAGGCGCTGATGGCCATCGTCAAGGACGTTGGCGCGGATCTTCTCGTCGTCGGTAATCGCGGTATCAACTCGCTGACGGGTCGTCTGCTTGGTTCCGTGCCGGCGGACGTCGCCCGGCAGTCCGATTGCGACGTCATGATCGTTCACACCGTGAACTAGCGACGGTCGCTATGGCTGAGGCCAGTCGCCGATGACGGTGAGCGTCCGCGTGGCTCGCGTGACTGCCACGTAGAGGTCCTGCCATCCCTGGGGAGACGCCTCGACGATGTCCGCCGGTTCCTCGACGATGACGTGGTCAAATTCCAGCCCCTTGATGTCGCCGACGGTGGCGGCGTCGATCACCCGACAGCTGCCCGCCCCGAGGTCCGTCGGAACAGGACTGCCGGTGGGCAGCCATGTGACGTCCTCTCCGGTGGATCGGATCGCGAGGGCAGGGGTAGCCGAGGGGTCGATGATGGTCAAGAGTTCGTTGGCCACCTCCATGATCTCGGCGGGGGTGCGGTAGTTCACCGTGAGTTCGTGACGGCGGAAGCGCCCACCGACGAAGGGCTCGAGGGCAACCTCCCAGGAGTCCGTGCCCGCCGGGGCTCCGGTCTGCGCGGTGTCGCCCACCACGGTCATCCAGCGTCCGGGGCAACGGCGGAAGATCATCCGCCACTCCATCGGGGTGAGCTCTTGGGCTTCGTCGACGATCACATGGCCGTAGGCCCATTCGTGGTCGGCGGCGGCCCGTTCGGCGGTGGATCGATGATCCCGCACCTCCTGCCGCTGGGCTAGGTGCTGGGCGTCGATGACGTCCGCGGCGGAGAGGATCTCGGCCTCGAATTGATCGTCGTCGTTGTCGGTGGAGTCCGAGGAGCTGAGGATGTCGATGGCGTTTTCCGCGTCTGCGAGCTCCTGGCTCCACGAGTCGTCTTCCGGGCTGGCCTCGTCCTCGTGGAGCTCTGCCGGCGATGCGCCGATGAGGACGAATAACTCGTCCAGTAGGGCTGCGTCGGACGCCGCCCAGCCAAGGCCGGGCTCGCGGTAGAGGGCGTGGCGGGTGGCGTCGTCGTAGTCTGCGGCTACGTCGTCGATGAATTCCGCTGAGGATAACAGTTCCTCGAGGACCTGTGCCGGGGTGAGGAAGGGCCACAGCGCATCGATGAGAGCCTCGACGCTCGGCTCTTCGGCGAGATCGTCGTGAAGCTGGTCGATATCCGCGTCGCTGAGCAGGTTCCGGCCTCCGAGCGGATCGGCTCCGATCCGCTCACCGAGCTCTCGGGCCAGCGCCTCGGTGAGATGCTCCGCGAACAGCCCTCGGGCGTCGTTGTGAGCTTTGCGCGAACGCCGAGCTCGGGTCCGGGCGGCCTTAATCATGTCAGGTGTGGCGTCGAGTTCGATGGATCCGCTGCGCACCCGCATGGAATTCTCGGGGACACGCTGATAGCGCCTAACCGCTTCGCGCAGGATAGTGACCATCTCTGCCGACCCCTTAACTTCCCGAGCCAGCAGAGACTCGTCGCGGCTGGGACGAACACCGGGGTAAAGCTCGCCCACCGTGGACAGGACCACGCCGGTCTCGCCCAGCTCCGGCAGCACCCGTGAAATGTAGTCCAAGAAAGTGCTATTCGGGCCGACGATGAGCACGCCGGTCTTGGCGAGTTGATCGCGGTACGTGTAGAGCAGATAGGCCACCCGGTGCAGAGCGACGGCGGTCTTGCCGGTACCCGGCCCGCCCTGCACCACCATGACGCCGCGGTGAGGGTCGCGGATGATTTCATCCTGCTCTCGCTGGATGGTCTCGACGATGGACTGCATCCGGCCCGTGCGAGGCTGCGACAACGCGTGGTGGAGGGCACTTTCGCTGCCGACTCCGGCGCGTTCGCTGGCGTCGACGTCAGCAGAGAGGGCCTCATCGTCGATGCGGGTCACGGTGCGCCCGGAGGTACGGATGTGACGGCGCAGCCGCACGCCCTCTGGCTGCGCCGTGGTCGCGAGGTAGAACGGCCGGGCCATGGGAGCCCGCCAATCGATGAGTAAGGAGCGGTAGTTGTCCGCGCGGTCGTCGAGCCCCATGCGGCCGATGTAGCGACGATCTACCCCCGGTTGACCCGGTACGGGGTTTTCCACGATGTGCGAGGCCACGTCGATCCGGCCGAAGACGAGACCGAGTTGGGCCACGGCCAGGCGGTCGAGCTTGGTGTTGAGACCGTGGTACTCGGTCTCGCGGCGGATGAGGGCCTCGACGTTGTCCGGGTTGCCCGGCTCATCAACCTCCAGCTGCACCTGCCGTAGACGTTCGTTGGCCCGGGCCACTTCTTCGTCGAGGCGGGCGAATAGACCATCGACGTAGGCCTGTTCCGCTGCGATGGCTGACTCGTCATCTTTTCGCGTCATGGTGCTCGGGACACCCTCCTTAGGCGGTAAACGAATCCTCTAGTGTAGCAATTCCCGCTTGCCGATTCCCGCCGCGCTTGCGAAAGCCACCGCCCGGCGCCATCCGTAGTGGGAGGCGCCGGGCGGTGGCGGAGGAAGGACTTCTGTTCCTACTTGATGTTCGCAGCTGCCTTGTCGACCAGCTTGGCCGCGCGGTCTTGCAGCTTCGAGGCCTGCTTCTGCGCGCGCTTTCCGGCGCGACCGGACTTCTTCTCAGCGTCGGCAGCGGCGGCACGAGCCCGCTTCTGAGCCTTCTCGGCAGCCTTCGCAGCACGAGTCCGGGCGACCTTAGCCTCGGACTTTGCCTGCTCGACGAAGCCTTCGCCCTGCTTGAGGAGGGTCTCTCCCTGCTTGCGGGCCTGTTCGGCCCACTGCGGGGCGTTATCGGCGGCCTTCTGTGCGGCGTCCTTGCCCTGCTCAACCAGGGCGCCGGCGGTCACGGCGGCGGTCGCAGCTACCGCCTGGGCCTTGTCCTTCCAGTCATCCTTGTTCTCGTCCACGTACTCGGCGACCTGGGCGGAAGCCTTCTTCGCGGCTTCCTGGGTCTGCTCGGCCTTCTCCGACAGCCACTCAGAGGCCTGGGACATCGCGGTTTCGGTTTGGCTCTGCGTGGGCAGCGCCGCCTGGACGGCCTGCGAGGCGTCCTTGGCCGCGCGGCCGGCACGCCATCGCAGACCCGGCTTGCCGGCGGTGTCCATGGTGGTGATGCCCAGCCCGCCGAGCAGCGCGATGTCGGTGAGGAAGCCCTGGCGGCGGGCGGTGCGCTCCTCGGAGTCTTCGGCGTCCCAGAAGGCGTGGCGGCCAACGATCGTGGGGATAGCGGTGAGAACCAGCAGGCCGGCGCTCAAGCGAGGAGCCTTGCCGAGGGCGAGCAGGGAACCGGCGCCAACCTTGGTGCCACCAACAACCCGGGCAGCCAACGCCGGGGAGGCGGGAATATACGAGGCGTAGGCGGCCGGAATGACCTTGCGGGCGGCCTTGATCGCGGACTCGGCGGAGTCCTTGTGAGCGTCGGTGTTGATGAGGGTATCGACGCCGTCGGCAATGTATACGGAGGCGAGCATCGGCCGGGCAATCGTGCGGATCATAAGTGTTACAGTCTCCTTAAATTCTTTAACGCGCAACTACAACCACTGTAGCGCGGGGTGGTGGGACCGGCTACCAGCGGCGCTGGAGCCACTCGTCGAGGTGCGGGCGCTGCGCTCCCAACGTCGTGGATTCGCCATGGCCGGGGTGGACCACGGACTCGTCACGATAGACGTCGAAGAGCCGCTCCGTGACGTCGGTAAACAACCGGACGAAGTCGCCCTCACTCGCCGTCTTCCCCAGGCCGCCGGGGAAAAGGCTATCGCCGACGAACAGATGCGGGATCCCGCCCATCCGAACGGCGAGGCCTGCGCCGCCGGGCGTATGACCGCGGAGCACGAACGCAGGCAATTCGTGGCCGGCAAACTCCACGATGTCACCTTGATCGAGCTGGACATCCACGGGTGCCGGCAGTGCCGGAGTATCGAGGAAGGAAGCGATGTGGATAGCGCCGGTGCGGTCAAGCACCTCGGGCAGGGCCCGGACATGGTCCGAATGGCGGTGGGTGGTCAACACCATCGTGATGGTTACCCCCGTGCGTTCTGCGAGGGCGAGGATGGCGTCGGCGTCGTCGGCAGCGTCAATGAGCAGGCCCTCGTGCTGGTCGTGAAGCAGGTAGACGTTATTATCCATCTCCGAGACGGAGATCTGAGCGAGTTGCAATTCCTCGTGCGCAGTCATGGTCCCTCATTGTAACTACGCCGGCTCTCCGTGGCGCGACCCCGTTTTCGATGGTATGTTCGGCTTTCGGATCTGGGACGGATGATGAAAGGCGGCTGACGTGGCAGACCGAATTACCGTGCGTGGGGCGCGGGAGCACAATCTCAAGGGCGTAGACGTCGTGCTGCCTCGGGACAAGATGGTGGCCTTTACTGGCCTGTCGGGTTCGGGCAAGTCTTCCCTCGCTTTTGACACCATCTTTGCGGAAGGGCAGCGACGCTACGTGGAGTCCTTAAGCTCCTACGCGCGTATGTTCCTCGGGCAGATGGATAAGCCGGATGTCGACTACATTGATGGGCTCTCCCCGGCGGTGTCCATCGACCAGAAGTCGACGAACCGAAACCCTCGTTCCACCGTCGGCACGATCACCGAGATCTATGACTACTTGCGTCTGCTCTACGCCCGCGCGGGTACTGCGCACTGTCCGGTGTGCGATGCGATTATTGACCGGCAGACTCCGCAGCAGATCGTCGACCAGGTTCTTACCGAGGCGGAGCGCACGAAGTTCCAGGTGCTAGCGCCCGTCGTCCGGACCAGGAAGGGGGAGTTCGTTGATCTGTTCGCCGATCTGGCCGCCCAGGGCTACTCGCGCGTCAAGGTGGACGGGGAGATGTACCAGCTCAGCGACCCGCCCACGCTGAAGAAGCAGATCAAGCACACCATCGACGTCGTTGTCGATCGCCTCACTGTGAAGGCGAGCCAGAAGCAGCGGCTCACCGACTCGGTAGAGACTGCACTGAAGCTGGCGGACGGCCTGGTCACCATTGACTGGGTGGAACGCGACGCCACCGATCCGCGTCGCAGCGTGATGTATTCGGAAAAGATGGCCTGCCCGAACGGGCATCCGCTCGACATCGACGAGTACGAGCCGCGCGCCTTTTCCTTCAACTCTCCCTACGGCGCCTGCCCGGTTTGCGAGGGCATCGGAACCCGCAACGAGGTCGACATCGACCTCCTCATCCCGGACCCGGACGCCCCCGTCAACGCGGCCGTGCAACCATGGACCAGTTCGCCCAACCGGGAGTACTTTGCCAAGCTAGTCGAGGGACTGGCCCACGCGATGGGTTTTTCTCCCACCACGCCTGTGTCCGCACTGAAGAAGAAGGAGCGAGATGCCTTCCTCAACGGTTCCGACATTGAAGTGCGCGTGCGGTACAAGAACCGCTTCGGCCGGATGCGCAATTGGAGCGCACCGTTTGAGGGCGTGCGCGGGTGGATCAACCGCAAGCTGGAACAGTCTGAGTCCGAGCACGCCAAGGAGCGGTTCCTCGCCTATACCCGCCTCGTGGACTGCCCTAGCTGCCACGGCACTCGGCTGAAGCCGGAAATCCTAGCGGTGCGCATCGAAGGCGCCGACGGGCGCGACCTTTCCATCGCCGAGCTGACCGGGCTGTCCATTGAGGAAGCCTCGGCGTTCCTCGCAGACTTGAAGCTAGGGCAGCGCCAGGCCATCATCGCGGCCGCAGTGCTGCGGGAGATCCAAGCACGTCTGCAGTTCCTTGTTGATGTGGGCCTGACGTATCTCACCCTCAACCGTGCTGCCGGCACGCTTTCTGGTGGGGAAGCGCAGCGCATCCGGCTGGCCACTCAGATCGGTTCCGGGCTGGCGGGAGTGCTCTACGTGCTGGACGAGCCGTCCATCGGCCTGCACCAGCGCGATAATCAGCGCCTGATCGCCACGCTGAAGAAGCTGCGCGACTTGGGCAACACGCTCATCGTCGTCGAACATGATGAGGAGACCATTCGCGAGGCCGATTGGTTGGTCGATATTGGCCCTCGGGCCGGCGAGTACGGCGGTGAGGTGGTCTACCAGGGCGAGCCAGCCGGGATCCTTGACGCGGCAGACTCACTCACGGGCGACTACCTGGCCGGTCGCAAGGTGTTGGCAGTACCGGAGCGTCGCCGCGATATCGACCCGAAGCGGGTGCTCAAGGTAGTCGGCGCCCGTGAGAACAACCTCCGGGGCATCGATGTCACTATTCCCCTCGGAGTGTTCGTGTGCGTGACCGGCGTGTCGGGCTCGGGCAAGTCGACGCTCATTAACCAGATCCTGGCGAAGAACCTGCAAAACACCCTCAACCGGGCACGGCAGGTCCCCGGCCGCGCGAAGCGCGTTGAAGGCATGGAGCATCTGGACAAGCTCATTCAGATCGATCAGTCGCCCATCGGCCGGACGCCGCGTTCCAATCCAGCCACCTACACCGGGGTTTTCGACAAGATTCGCACTCTCTTTGCCGAGACCCAGGAGGCGAAAGTACGCGGATACAAAGCCGGCCGGTTCTCCTTCAACGTCAAGGGCGGCCGCTGCGAGGCGTGTCAAGGCGACGGGACTCTAAAGATCGAGATGAACTTCCTGCCGGACGTCTACGTCCCCTGCGAGGTGTGCGGCGGTGCCCGTTACAACCGGGAGACGCTGCAGGTCACCTACAAGGGGAAGAACATCTCCGAAGTTCTCGACATGCCCATCTCCGAGGCTGCCGAGTTCTTCGAACCCGTCTCCGCCATTCACCGTTACCTCAACACGCTGACTGAGGTTGGCCTGGGCTACGTGCGCCTCGGGCAAGCGGCCACCACGCTTTCTGGTGGCGAGGCCCAGCGAGTCAAGCTGGCGTCGGAGCTTCATAAGCGCTCCAAGGGGCGGACGATCTATATCCTCGACGAGCCGACGACGGGCCTGCACTTCGAGGACATTCGTAAGCTTATGCTGGTGATCCAGTCCCTGGTGGATAAAGGGAACTCGGTGGTCATTATTGAGCACAACCTCGACGTCATCAAGGCCGCCGACTGGGTGGTGGACATGGGGCCGGAGGGCGGTTCTGGCGGTGGAACCGTCGTCGCGGAAGGCACCCCCGAGGACGTGGCCACGGTCGCGGAGTCTCACACCGGCCGCTTCCTGCAGTCTCTGTTGGGGTAGGACGATGCCCCACCTGCTGCGAAGGCTGAGCGTTGCCATCTCGATGGTGAGTGCGCTGGCGGCCGGATGCGCGGCGCATTCCGATCCGGGCCGCACGGCCACCAACGTCGCTGCGCCGTCGAGCTCGACGCCGCGACCGGCCGTCGACGACGCGTTGGTTCAGCTGGTCGCCCGGGTGGAAGGCGACCTCGGAGGCCAGGTGGGCGTAGCTATCGCCGACGGTCAACATGTCGCTCACGCTGGGCTCAGTGGGGACAGCCCCGTGTGGTCGACGATCAAGGTTCCCATCGCCATCGCGGCCCTTGAGAAGGCTCGGGAATCCGGGCAACAAACCGGCTGGTTGGAGGCGCTCGCCCGGCAGGCGATCACCATTTCCGACAACGATGCGGCGACTGCCCTATGGCAGTCTCTGGGGACGACGGCGGAGTCGGCGACCGCCGTCGAGACGCTGGTCGGGGAGCTGGGAGGCGACATCAACGTCACCGACGCATTAGCAGGTAGGCCCGGTGCGCCCTTCGGCCGGGCGCGGTGGCCGCTGACCGATCAGGCACAGTTCGCCGCTCAGCTGCCGTGCTCAGCGCCGGCTAGGCGGGTATATGAACTTATGGGAGACATCGATCCGAGTCAGCGCGACGGGTTCGGTCACGTTCGCGGCGCCCACTTCAAGGGCGGCTGGAACGCCGACGCCGAGCTGGGCGCCTACACCTACCGCCAGTTCGGCACTCTCGCCGGTCCGCATGGTCCGGTGGGGGTGGCGGTCATCGTCCACCCGGAGGTGAGTTCTCACGTGGGTGCGGTGGAGCTCCTCGACGCGATGGCGAAGGGCGTGGCGGAGATCGTCGACGACGGCGACTTCGTCGGGTGCCGCCCCGCCGCCGGATGATTTGGCCTTTCCCGGGTGTGCTGCTAGCATGTTGACCACTACCGCCCGAGGATTCTTCTCCAGGAACGCTCGGGTCGCAAGCGGAGATTATCCCACCTCATCCCGCCTCTAGCGTGCTAGCGGTTGGGTACAGGTCAAAGGTATAACGGTCACTCATTGTGGCTGTGAAGCCTGGTATAGCTCCCGCGTGGTATGTCGGACGACATGCCAGCGGGTTTTTCTATGCCGCAGGGATCGCCTCATGTAAAAGCTTTCGACGTCGGTAGCGAATCACTAGCTTTCTATCTGAGGAGTCCACATCAGCGCTGAAGCTCGCATTAATGAGCGTATCCGAGTTCCGGAGGTCCGTCTGATCGGTCCGTCCGGCGAGCAGGTGGGCGTCGTTCGTACCGATGACGCTCGCAAGGTCGCCTATGAGGCAGACCTCGATCTCGTCGAGGTTGCTCCTAACGCGAAGCCGCCGGTCGCCAAGATCATGGACTACGGCAAGTACAAGTACGAGCAGGCCCAAAAGGCCCGCGAAGCCCGTAAGAACCAGCAGCAAACTGTGGTCAAGGAGCAGAAGTTCCGCCCCAAGATCGATGATCACGATTACGAGACCAAAAAGGGTAACGTGATTCGCTTCCTGGAGAAGGGCAACAAGGTCAAGGTCACGATCATGTTCCGCGGTCGCGAGCAGTCCCGGCCGGAGCTCGGGTATCGGCTCCTGGAACGGCTTGCAGGCGAGGTTGCCGACTACGGCATCATCGAGAATCGTCCGAAGCAGGACGGCCGCAACATGACGATGGTCCTCGGCCCTGTTCGCAACAAGGGTAAGAAGTAGCAGTTCACACGTTCACCTAAGAAATCCGTCGATTAAGGAATTTCCCCGATGAAGCAGAAGACCCACAAGGGCACCGCCAAGCGCATCAAGGTCACCGGCAAGGGCAAGCTGCGCCGCGAGCAGGCGGGCAAGCGCCACCTGATGGAGGCCATGTCCTCCAAGCGTCGCCGCAACCTCAAGGGCACCGTCGACGTCGCCAAGGCGGACACCAAGCGCGTCAAGCGCCTTCTTGGCCAGGGCTAGGCCACCGCAGCCAGCCTGACGTCCGTTTCACCTCATTAATTCATCCCCGATTTCTCTCATAAGGAAGTATCTCGATGGCACGTGTTAAGCGTTCCGTAAACGCCAAGAAGAAGCGCCGCACTATCCTCAAGGCCGCTAAGGGCTACCGCGGCCAGCGCTCCCGCCTGTACCGCAAGGCGAAGGAGCAGTGGCTGCACTCCATGACTTACGCGTACCGCGATCGCCGTGCCCGTAAGTCCGAGTTCCGCAAGCTGTGGATCCAGCGCATCAACGCCGCCGCCCGTCTCAACGGCATCACCTACAACCGTCTTATCCACGGTCTGCGCCTGGCCGAGATCGAGGTGGATCGCAAGATCCTCGCCGATCTCGCTGTGAACGACTTCGCTGCCTTCTCCGCCCTGTGCGAGGCTGCTAAGGCCGCCCTGCCGGAGGACGTCAACGCGCCGAAGGCCGCCTAGCTTATTCTGAGGCGACAACTTTACTCCCCCTAGCTGCTGCGGTGGCTAGGGGGAGTTGTGCGTTGTCCGTAGTTCGAGCGGTTGTGGCGGCGCATTAGGATGACGACCGTTGCTTAACCCAGAAAGTACAACGCGCTGACCAACTCTTCCAATGGCATCGGGGACAAGAACCCCTATGGCGACCCGCTGCAGGCGCATGCCTATGGCCAGCCCAATCCGCCGGTGGGCTACCCGGCCGCTGCGCCCACTGTGCCCTTCATCCAGCCGAAGTCGAGGCTGATCGCGCTGGTCCTGTGTTTCTTTCTGGGGTCTCTCGGCATTCACCACTTCTATGTGGGTAACAAGTCCGCGGGCTTCGGCATGCTGGCGCTGAGCGTGGTGGGCTGGGTGACTGCCATCGTGCTCATCGGGTTCGCCTTTTTGGGCGATTGTAGGACTGTGGTCGTTCGTGGACCTTGTTCTCATTGCCCTGGGCATCGGCTACTTCGCTGCTGACAGCCGTGGCGTGGAGTTGACCTGGTAACTTAGTTCGCCCGCGCGGGAACTATTCTCAAGACCATGAGTCTCGATTTCTCCTCGCCTTTCACCGAGCGCACACCGCGCATCGTCAACGCCGCCAAGTTGCATCGCGCTAAGGATCGGCGCAAGGCGGGACGATTCCTGGTTGAAGGCCCGAACGCCGTCGACGCCGCCGTGGCCACCTCCGCGGCGACGGACCTCTTTGTGACCGAGTCGGCCGCGGCCCGTTTTAACGATATTCTCACCGCCGCCGGATACCTCGACATCTACGTTCACCCCATTGACGACAAGGCAGCCCGGCATCTGTCGGATACGGTGACCACGACGGGCCTGTTTGCGGTGTGCCGGCCCGTATTGTGGAGCGTCGGGCAGGCCCTGGGTCGTGCTCCGAAGCTGGTGAGCGTCCCCGTCGAGACCGCCGATCCCGGTAACGCTGGAACGCTCATCAGGGTGTCCGACGCTATGGGCGCCGACGCGGTGGTGTTCGCCGGAGAGAGCGTGGATCCGCAGTCGAGCAAGACGGCCCGAGCGTCGGCCGGGTCGTTGTTCCATGTTCCGGTGGCCCGAGAGCAGAATGCCAAGGATGTCCTGGGCCAGCTTCGCGCTAAAGGCCTGACTATTTTAGCTACGGCGGCTGACGGGGAGGTGGATCTGGAGAACGCCGGTGAGCTGTTGGCCCAGCCGACCGCCTGGCTCTTCGGCAACGAAGCGCACGGTTTGGGGGAGAAGTATCTCGCCGCGGCGGACCATCGGGTACGGATCCCCATTCGCGGGCGCGCGGAGTCCCTCAATGTGGCCACCGCGGCCGGGATCTGCCTGTATGAGTCGGCGAAGGCGCAAGCGAGGGCCGTCGAAGCGTAGCTCGCGGCGCTCAAGCCCGGCCACCGCCGCCCAGCCACGGGTGCTTCACTAGACTGTGGCTACACTTGTACCGTTTTTAAGTACGTGGAGAAGGGAACAACTGTGACTGACAGCGCTCAGGTGGAGCTCACGGAGGCGTCGCTCGGCAGTGTCGCGGACGCGGCCATTGCCAGCTTCGATGCGGCGGGGAGCACGGAAGAGCTGAAGGCGGCCCGCCGAACCCACCTGGGGGAGGAGTCCGTCATCGCGAAGGCTCGCCAGGCCATCGGCACGTTGCCGAAGAACGAGCGCAAGGACGCTGGACGCTTCGTCAACATGGCCCGTGGCCGAGTGGAGAAGCACTACGCGCAGACCCTTGCTGCCCTTGAGGAGCGGGAGAAGCAGGCCCGGCTCGTCGCGGAACGCGTCGACGTCACGGTGCCGACCACCCGCCGGCAGACCGGCGCCATGCATCCGATCACCACCTTGAAGGAGCAGATTGCGGATATCTTCCTTGCCATGGGCTGGGAGATCGCCGAAGGCCCCGAGGTGGAAGCCGAGTACTTTAACTTCGATGCTTTGAACTTCAAGCCGGATCATCCGGCACGCACGCTGCAGGACACTTTCCACATCGGCGCGGAGGATTCCCGCCAGGTGCTGCGCACCCACACCTCGCCGGTGCAGGTTCGCACGCTGTTGGAACGCGACGTCCCGGTGTATATCGCCTGCCCGGGGCGGGTGTTTCGCACCGACGAGCTCGACGCCACGCACACCCCGGTGTTCCATCAGGTAGAAGGTCTGGCGGTGGACAAGGGTTTGACCATGGCGCACCTCAAGGGCACGCTCGACCACCTGGCCAAGGTGCTTTTCGGACCCGAAACCACCACCCGCATGCGCACGAACTACTTCCCGTTTACCGAGCCCAGCGCTGAGGTTGACGTCTGGTTCCCCAATAAGAAGGGCGGCGCCGGCTGGATCGAGTGGGGCGGTTGCGGCATGGTGAATCCGAATGTGCTGCGCGCGGTGGGCATCGACCCGGAAGAGTACTCCGGCTTCGCCTTCGGCATGGGCTTGGAGCGTACGCTGCAGTTCCGCAATGGGCTCACCGATATGCGCGACATGGTCGAAGGCGACGTTCGTTTCACCCTGCCGTTCGGCGTGCAGGCCTAGAAGTTCAACCCGGAAGGAACACCCATGTACATTGCACAGAATTGGCTCACCGGGCTGCTTCGCGGCATGGATCCGGCGCAGGCGCAGTGGTCCGTCAGCGCTGCGGAGCTCGACGCCGGATTCGTTCGCGTTGGTTTCGAAACTGAAGGCTACGCACCGATCCCGAGTTCTACCGGAGATATCGTCCTGGGCCGAGTGGAGCACATCGAAGAGCTCACCGGCTTTAAGAAGCCGATCCGTTACTGCCAGGTCAACGTCGGCGATGCTAATGGGACGGGCGAGTTGCAGGGTATTATCTGCGGCGCGCGTAATTTCGCGCTCGGTGACACCGTCGTCGTCGCACTGCCGGGTGCTGAACTGCCAGGCGGATTCAAGATCGCGGCCCGGAAGACCTACGACCACATCTCCAACGGCATGATGTGTTCGGCGGCGGAGCTGGGGCTGGCTACCAAGCAGAACTCGGGCATCATCATCCTGGAAGAGACGGTCGGGCATCCCGGCGAGGACGCTCGTGAGATCCTTGGGCTGGATGACACTGTCTTTGACGTCAACATCACCCCGGATCGTGGCTATGCGCTGTCTGCCCGTGGCCTGTCCCGCGAGATCGCTAGCGCGTTTGATCTCGTTTACCGCGATGTCGCTGAGGATCCTTCGCTCGCTGGGATTGACCTCACCGTCGTGCCTGAGCCGACGGGCGACGCCCTCGCCGTCGAGGTCAAGGAGGAGACGAATGCCCGCCGCTTTGGCATACGCAAGGTCACTGACATTGACCCGCAGGCACAGTCGCCTTTCTGGCTCCAGCGTGAGCTCATGTTGCTCGGCTCCCGCCCGGTTAATGCAGCTACCGACGTCACCAACTACATCATGTTCCTGCTGGGCACGCCGATGCACGCTTTCGACGCCGGCGTTATCTCCGGCGGGCTAACCGTGCGTAATGCCGTGTCCGGAGAGAGCTTCGAAACCCTCGATCATGTGCAGCGCACCCTCAGCGACGAGGACGTTGTCATCTGTGACGAGGCCGGTATTCAGTCCCTGGCTGGGGTTATGGGTGGCACCACGTCGGAGATCTCCGAGACCACCACGGACGTGTACTTCGAGGCCGCGGTGTGGGATCCGCGAGCGGTGGCGCGCACGTGCCGTCGCCATAAGATCAGCTCGGAGTCCTCGCGGCGCTTCGAGCGGGGCGTGGATGCTGCACTCGTGGAGACCGCCCTGGACTACGCGTGCGCGCTGCTCGTCGCCATCGCCGGCGGCACGGTAGAGCCGGTGCGCAGCCTCGTCGGCGATCCCACCCTGGCCGATCCGATTCGCCTGCACGTGGACCACCCGGCGAAGCTGATCGGGGTGCCCTACGACCGCGATACCGTCCAGCGCCGCCTGGCTGAAATTGGCGCCCGCGTCGTAGAAGCCGGCGACGGCGTGGTGTCTGTCACGCCCCCGACGTGGCGCACGGACATCACCATGCCGGAGGATCTCATCGAGGAAATCGTCCGGTTGGAGGGCCTTGACCAGGTTCCCAGTGTGCTTCCCACTCCGCGTGGCGGTACCGGGTTGACCGCACGGCAGCGTCGTACTCGGGCCATTGGTCACGCTCTGGCCTACGGCGGGTACGCAGAGATCCTGCCGACGCCGTTCATGGCGTCGTCAGTGCTCGATGATTGGGGCCTCGCCGCCGACGATTCTCGCCGCGGTGTCGTCTCCGTCCGTAACCCCTTGGACAGCGACTATGCGGTGCTGGGCACCACGTTGCTGCCGTCGATGCTGGAGGCGCTGGCCCGTAACGTCGCTCGTGGCCGGACAGATGTGACCCTCTACGGCCTCCAGCAGGTGGCCTTCCAGCGTTCCGAGCGTAGCCCGATGCCGGATGTGAGCCAGCGGCCGTCGGATGAGACGGTTGCTCAGCTCATCGACACATTGCCCGAGCAGCCTTTGCACGTGGCGACCGTGGCTGCCGGTGAGGTGGACCACACCGGGCCGTGGGGCGCTGGCCGCGCCTACACGTGGGCCGACGCGGTCGAGTCCGCCCGGATCGTCGCCCGCGCCGCTGGCGTAGAGCTCGACGTGGCGGCCGGCGACCAGCTGCCGTGGCACCCGGGCCGGTGTGCGCAGTTGCTCGTCGACGGCGTGGTGGTCGGTTACGCCGGCGAACTGCACCCGCAGATCCTCGCCGACGCTCACCTGCCGGAACGCACCTGCGCGATGGAGCTCAACGTCGATGCTCTGCCCTATGACGCGGTTCTTCCGGCGCCGGTGTTGTCGGCGTTCCCGGCCCTGCACCAGGACATTGCGCTGGTGGTGGACGAGGCCGTACCGGCCGAGGAGGTTCGCCGGGTAGTTGCCGAGGCCGCTGGGGAGCTTGTTGAGTCGGTCGAGCTCTTCGACGTCTTCCGCGGTGAGCAGCTGGGAGAGGGAAAGAAGTCCCTGGCCTTGAAGCTGCTCTTCCGGGCTGCTGACCGGACGCTGACGGACGATGAGGCTTCCGAACGTCGTCTGGTAGCTGCAGAGGCAGTGCGCGAACGCTTCGGCGCGGAGATGCGCGCCTAGCCGGTGCAAATCTCGGCCCGGGTCGGAATGTAACGGACGGGCCACAGCTTCGTTGCGACATGGTTGAGAGTCTTTCCTGCTGGTTGTTATCTCCAATAAACTCAGAGGTGATAACCAGTTCAAGGGAAGGATCGGATCATGTGGACGCGGAAGAGGGCCCTCGCCGGAGCGGCTGCGAGCGTGATGGTGGCATCGTCGATCATCGCCGCGCCGCTTTCTGTGGCGGCGGAGTCCGGGGTTCTCTACGTCCGGACGGATTCGCCGGTGCAATGCGAGGTTCGGCCCGGCGTCGACGGGCTAAAGATTGTCTGCACCTCTCCAACAGATGAGGCCTACGAGGCTATGCCGACGTGCGCGAAGGAAGATGGGGTTCCGGGAGTTCTCCTGGCCGAGGGGCGCTCGGACGTAGTGTGTTGGAACAAGGAACCTACTGCGGCGGAGAAGGTGCTGCTGCCCGGTGAGACCGTGGTGATGAATCACTACCTACTGTGGGCGGACAATGCCGGGGGACTGCATGTAGCGACGGACGTGGGGGAGTATGGCTACGTGGGTCCGGCCGGGGCGGCGGACTACGCTCCGGGTGGTATCAACTTCACCGGAAGTGCATAAAGTACGCAATCTTGCATAATGTGCGCTTGGGCCTGCTAGGCTCAAGCCATGACCATCTCAGTAGCCATCGCGGGTGCCACCGGATATGCAGGCGGAGAAATCCTTCGCCTGCTGCTCGGGCACCCGAAGTTTCTGTCGGGGGAATTGTCGATCGGGGCATTGACGGGGGCGTCGAACGCCGGTAGTCGAGTGGGTGATCTCATGCCACACCTGCCGCAGCTGGCCGATCGGATTATCGAGGACACTAACGTCGACACTCTGAGTGGGCACGACGTCGTGTTCCTCGGGCTTCCCCACGGGCACTCCGCGGCTATCGGCCGAGCGCTCGGCGAGGACACCGTGGTCATCGACTGTGCCGCTGATTTTCGGCTGCGCGACGCCGCCGAGTGGGAAAGCTACTACGGGTTGCCGCACCCGGGGAGCTGGCCTTACGGAATTCCGGAGATGCCGGGACATCGTGAGCAACTGAGCGGGGCGCGTCGGATTGCGGTGCCGGGATGTTTCCCGACGGGCGCCACCCTGGCATTGCTACCCGCCGTGGCAGCCGGGCTCATTGAGCCGGACGTGGCGATCACGTCCGTCACCGGGGTGTCGGGAGCAGGGAAGAAGGCATCGGTGGCAATGCTGGGGGCGGAGACGATGGGCAGTCTCAAGGCCTATAACACTGCTGGGCGGCACCGGCATACCCCGGAGATTGAGCAGAACCTCGGCGAGGTGTCTACCGTGCCCGTAACGGTGAGCTTCACCCCGGTTTTGGCGCCGTTGCCACGAGGGATCCTCACCACTGCCACCGCCCGTGTGGCTCGTGCGGTGACTCAGGAAGAGGTATCCGAGGTATATGAAGCCTTCTACCGAGACGAGCCCTTCGTTGCGGTGCTGGCGCCGGGGCAGCAGCCCCAGACACAGAACGTGGTGGGTAGCAACATGTGTCACGTGCAGGCGGAGGTCGACGTCCGCTCCCACCGTCTGCTGGCCACCTCGGCCATTGACAACCTCACCAAGGGCACCGGCGGCGCTGCCGTGCAGTGCATGAACCTGGCTCTTGGCTGGCCGGAGACGAGCGGTCTAGCGCGGGCGGGTGTGACTCCTTAACAGCACCGGGGTGCATAAATTCCAAATATGTGAATCTTGTGATAATGTGCACTCTCATACTGTTAAGACTCAAGGAGGTCCGCCGTGTCCATCACTGCCCCGCAAGGCTTCATTGCCGCCGCCGGCGCCGCCGGCATTAAGCCGTCCGGAAAGTCGGACCTCGCCCTCGTAGTGAACACTGGCCCGCACCACCACGCCGCAGCCACGTTCACCCGTAACAAGATTGTGGCCTCCCCGGTGAAGCTGACCCGCCGCCACATCGCCGACGGTTCCCTTAGCGCGGTCCTGTACAACTCCGGCAACGCCAACGCCTGCAATGGCGCTCAGGGCGACCATGACGCCGCCGAATCCGCTACCCTCGTCGCCGCTGAGCTTGGGTGTGAGGTTTCGGACGTGGCAGTGTGCTCTACCGGGCTCATCGGGGAACCGCTACCGATGGATAAGCTCCGCGCAGCCATCCCCGGGGTTGCCGGCGGGCTTGGCCCCCATGGCGCGGCCGCCGCCGAAGCGATCCTCACCACCGACACCGTGGCCAAGGAGGTCCTCGTCGACGGCGACGGCTTCCTCCTCGGCGGGATGGGCAAGGGTGTGGGAATGATGGCGCCGTCGCTGGCGACCATGCTTGTGTGCCTCACCACGGATGCTGTCGCCAGCCCCCACGCCCTAAACCAGGCCCTCCTCAAGGCCGTGGGGGTAACCTTCAACACCCTCGACATCGACGGATCGACCTCGACGAACGACACGGTGATCATCCTTGCCAGCGGCGCCTCCGGGGTTATGCCCGAGCAGGAGGAATTAGACCGCGTGGTCCTCGCCGCGTGCGAGAACCTGGCTGCGCAGATGCAGGCGGATGCCGAAGGCGTCACCAAGCGAGTCACCATCACCGTGGAGGGCGCCCGCACCGACGCTGACGCCCTGAATGCCGCGAGAGTTTTGGGGCGCGACAACCTTTTCAAGTGCGCCATGTTCGGTTCCGATCCCAACTGGGGCCGCGTTCTGGCCGCCATCGGCATGGCCGAGGCTGAGTTGGACCCGGATGGCATCGACGTCTACTTCAATGACGAGGCGGTCTGCCTCGGCTCGGCCGGCACCCCCAACGCCCGCTCGGTCGATCTCTCCGGCACCGATATCGCCGTGCGCGTGAACCTCGGTACCGGTGGCGCCGGCACCGCCGTGGTGCGCACGACCGACCTTTCCCACGCCTACGTCGAGATCAACTCCGCCTACTCCAGCTAGCACTGACCGGAAAAGAGCCACCGTGAACGCTTCCTCACACCACATCGTTCAGCATCTCACGAGCGAGATGCGGGCCCACGTCCTCGCTGAGGCGCTGCCCTGGCTGCAGCACTTCCGAGACAAGATTGTCGTGGTGAAATATGGCGGAAACGCCATGGTCGACGAGAAGCTCAAGGCGGCTTTCGCTGCCGATATGGTGTTCCTGCGTACCGTCGGCGCGAAACCGGTGGTGGTCCACGGCGGGGGCCCGCAGATCAGCTCCATGCTCAAGCGGTTGGGGATCGACGGCGAGTTCCAAGGCGGCTTCCGCGTCACCACGCCGGAGGTTATGGACGTCGTGCGCATGGTGTTGCTGGGGCAGGTCGGCCGCGAGTTGGTCAACCTCATGAATACCTACGGGCCCTATGCCGTCGGTTGCTCTGGAGAGGACGCCAATCTCTTTCAGGCGCGCAAACGCTACGTTGAGGTGGGCGGGACACCGACGGACATCGGCCTGGTCGGCGACATCGTCGGCGTGAACCCGGAGAGCATCGAATCCCTCATAGCTGCCGGCCGGGTGCCCGTCATCTGCGGTATCGCACCGGATGAGGACGGCCAAGTCTATAACATCAACGCCGACACGGCGGCCGCCGCTATCGCTACCGGACTGGGCGCTGAACGCTTGGTCATGCTCACCAACATCGAAGGCCTGTACACCGATTGGCCGAACCGCGACTCTCTGGTGTCCAAAATCGAGGCCTCTGAGCTGGCCAAGCTCGTTCCGGGACTGGACTCCGGCATGATCCCCAAGATGGAAGCATGCCTGTCGGCGGTTAACTCCGGCGTCAAGGCGGCCCACGTTATCGATGGGCGCATACCGCATTCCGTGCTGCTGGAGCTGTTGACGATGGGCGGCATCGGCACCATGGTGCTGCCAGACCACTATGACCGCGCGAACTACCCGCTCGGCACCGTGTTCAGGAAGGACGACGAAGACTAATGAACCCCGCACCCACCGCGCACGCCCAGTGGCCGGAGGTCATGATGAACACCTACGGGCACCCGCGGCTGAGCATCGTCGACGCGTCTGGATCGACGCTCATCGGTAGCGACGGCGCTACCTACCTCGATCTCCTGGCAGGTATTGCCGTCAACAGCCTCGGGTATGGTCACCCGGCCATCGTCGAGGCGGTCACCCAGCAGGTGTCCTCCTTCGCGCACGTGTCGAACCTCTTCGTCTCCGCACCGGCGGTCGCCGTGGCGGCCCAACTCAAGGAGCGCCTCGGCGCCGGGGAAAGCACCCGTGTCTTCTTTGGCAATTCCGGAGCCGAGGCCAACGAGGCCGCGTTCAAGCTTGCCCGCTTGACTGGCCGGCGGCGGATCCTCGCTGCGGAGCATGGCTTCCACGGCCGCACGATGGGCGCCCTAGCGCTGACTGGCCAACCCGCCAAGCGGGCGGCCTTCGAACCGATGCCCGCTGGAGTGGAGTTCTTTCCTTATGGAGACATCGACTCCCTGCACGCCCTGGTCGCCGAAGCGGCCGAGGACGTCGCCGCGATCATCCTCGAACCCATCCAGGGCGAAACCGGCGTCATCCCGGCCCCGGCCGGGTTCCTGGCCGACGTTCGCCGCCTGTGCGACGCGAACGGCATCCTCATGATCGTCGACGAAGTGCAAACCGGCGTGGGACGCACCGGCACGTTCTTCGCCCACCAGGCAGAACCCGGCGTCATCCCAGACGTTGTCACCATGGCCAAGGGGCTCGGCGGTGGTCTGCCCATCGGTGCCTGCGTGGCCACCGGTCGGGCAGCGTCACTCTTTACTCCCGGCTCCCACGGCACCACCTTTGGCGGCAACCCGGTCGCCTGCGCCGCCGCGACGGCGGTGCTCAGCGTCGTCGACGAGCAGTTCTGCTCCGACGTCGCTACCAAGGGGCGCCGATGGGCGCAGCAGCTACGCGAGATCGACGGCGTGACCGACGTCCGCGGACGCGGCCTCATGCTCGGCCTCGTTCTGGATACCCCGTGCGCGAAGCAGGCCGTACACGCAGGCTTGGACCACGGCGTCATCCTCAACGCACCGGCAGACAACGTCCTCAGGCTCACCCCGCCGTTGGTTATCACCGCCGCTGAGCTCGACGAGGCGACCGCCAGAATCGCCGCCACCCTGCACGACGTTCGTCCCCTAAACGCCTAGTCACGAGAGGTTTTCCCACGTTATGACCGTCATCAACAACGTTCGCCACTTCTTGGCCGACGATGACCTCACCCCCGCTGAACAGGCAGAAGTGCTCACCCTCGCTGCCGAGCTTAAGAAGGCGCCACTGAGCCGTCGTCCTCTCGAAGGTCCGCAGTCCGTGGCCGTGCTCTTCGACAAGACGTCAACGCGCACTCGCTTCTCCTTCGAAGCTCTCATCGCCCATCTTGGCGGGCACCCCATCGTCGTCGACTCCGGCTCCTCACAGCTGGGCAAGGGTGAGACCATTCAGGACACCGGAGCGGTACTGTCGCGCTACGTCAAGGCCATCGTGTGGCGAACCTATGCCCAGCGCAATCTGACCGACCTGGCGGAGACGGCCACTGTCCCCATCATCAATGCGCTGACCGACGATTTGCACCCCTGCCAAATCCTCGCTGACCTGCAGACCTGCGTGGAAAACCTGTGCCCAGAACAGGGCCCGGCTGGCCTGGTGGGGCGCAAGGCCGTCTACCTCGGCGACGGCGATAACAACATGGCCAACTCTTACATGCTCGGCTTCGCCACTGCCGGGATGGATATCTCCATCATTGCCCCGGCTGGTTTCCACCCCCGCGCCGAGTTCGTCGAGCGAGCCCGGGCCCGTGGCGCCCTCACCGGCGCGACGGTGACCGTTACCGCCGACGTGGCCGAGGTCGCCGGCGCCGACGTCGTCATCACCGACACGTGGGTGTCCATGGGGCAGGAGAACGACGGCAAGGACCGCCGCACCCCGTTTATGCCTTACCAAGTCACCGAGGAGATCATGCAGCGCGCCGGCGCGCAGGCAATCTTCCTGCACTGCCTGCCGGCCTACCGGGGCAACGAGGTCACAGCGGAGGTTATTGACGGCCCGGCCTCCCGAGTGTTCGACGAGGCCGAAAACCGCCTGCACGCGCAGAAGGCCCTCCTGGTCTGGCTGCTGGCCAACCAGCCGTCGTCCTAGCCCCGTCCCGCCGCGCCCCTCAAGAGGAGAGCACCCGCCATGGCCACCACCGTCACCAGAGCAGCCCGTCAGGGCACGATCACCGAGATCCTCCACCACGAGCGCATATCCTCCCAAGCGGAGTTGCTCGACCGCCTGCGCGACGCCGGCATCGCCGTCACCCAAGCCACGCTGTCTCGTGACCTCGACGAGTTGGGCGCCCGGAAGGTCCGGCCCGGAGACGGGCCGCCTTTCTACACTCTCAGCCCGGAGGAAGCCGCGATGGCCGCATTGGGTGTCCGTGAGCGGCTGCGCCGTCACCTCGACGAGCTCGTCGTCGCCGTCGACAGTTCCTATAACACTGCCGTGGTGCGCACTCCACCGGGGGCGGCCCAGTTCTTGGCAAGCCACATTGACCGCGCCGGGCTTGAAGAAGTCGTCGGCTGCATCGCCGGCGATGACACCATCTTCCTGCTGGCGCGGGAGCCGATGTCGGGGCATGACCTGGCCGTTTCCCTGGCCCCGAAGGGAACGACCCCGCGGCTACGGGGCAGTAGCGAATAACTGTAGTATTTCATCCGATTGCACCGAAGATCCTTAAAGGAGAATTTTCATGACTGCACGCGTCGTGCTTGCCTACTCGGGTGGGCTGGACACCACCGTTGCCATCTCGTACTTGGCGAAGATGACCGGCGGTGAAGTCGTTGCCGTGTCCCTGGACCTGGGGCAGGGCGGAGAGGACATGGAGTCTGTCCGCCAGCGCGCCCTCGACGCCGGCGCAGTGGAATCCGTCGTTGTCGACGCCCGCGAGGAATTCGCCAACGACTACTGCGTGCCCACCATCAAGGCCAACGGCCTGTACATGGGGCAGTACCCGCTGGTCTCCGCGATTTCCCGCCCGCTGATCACCAAGCACCTCGTTCAGGCTGCGAAGGACCACGGCGGAACCCACGTCTCCCACGGATGCACCGGCAAGGGCAATGACCAGGTCCGCTTCGAGGTGTCCTTCATGAGCCTCGCGCCCGAGCTGGAAATCATCGCCCCGGCGCGCGACTACGCCTGGACCCGCGACAAGGCCATTGCCTTCGCTGAGGAAAACAACATCCCGATCGAGCAGTCGAAGTCCTCGCCGTTCTCCATCGACCAGAACGTGTTCGGCCGCGCGGTGGAAACCGGCTTCCTGGAGGACCTGTGGAACCCGCCGACCAAGGACCTCTACGCATACACCGAGGACCCGGCCCTGGGCAACGCCCCGGACGAGATCATCATCTCCTTCGAAGCCGGCGTCCCGGTGGCCATCGACGGCCGCAAGGTGACCCCGCTGGAAGCCATCGAGGAGCTCAACCGCCGCGCTGGCGCCCAGGGCATCGGCCGGCTGGACATGGTGGAGGACCGCCTGGTGGGCATCAAGTCCCGTGAGGTCTACGAGGCGCCGGGCGCCGTCGCCCTCATCACCGCCCACAAGGCCCTCGAAGACGTCACCCTGGAGCGTGAGCAGGCCCGTTACAAGCGGCTCATTGACGCTCGCTGGTCCGAGGAGGTCTACGACGGCCTGTGGTACGGCCCGCTCAAGCGCTCCCTGGACGCGTTCATCGAGGACACTCAGGCTCACGTCACCGGCGATATTCGGATGGTGCTGCACGCCGGCAAGGCCGTCGTCAACGGCCGCCGCTCCGAGCAGTCCCTCTACGACTTCAACCTGGCTACCTACGACACCGGCGACACCTTCGACCAGACCCTGGCCAAGGGCTTCGTCCAGCTCCACGGTCTGTCCTCCAAGATCGCTAACCGCCGCGACCGCCAGTTCGGCGAATCCTAACCGGCATCTCCACCAGTCACCCGTCGAAGTCAGGAAGGCTCTCGTCCATGTCCACCTTTGAAAAGCACGCCACCAATGACGGTGCCCTGTGGGGCGGCCGCTTCGCCGGGGGCCCCTCCGAGGCCATGTTTGCGTTGAGCGTCTCCACCCATTTCGACTGGGTGCTCGCGCCGTACGACGTTCTAGCGTCGCAGGCGCACGCGAAGGTGCTGCATGGCGCTGGACTGCTCAGCGACGATGACCTCGCCACCATGCTTGACGGGCTGGAACGCCTGGGCGACGATGTCGCCAGCGGTGCCTTCACTCCCGCCCCCGGGGATGAGGACGTTCACGGGGCGATGGAGCGAGGCCTCATCGAGCGCGTCGGACCCGAGGTCGGCGGCCGGCTCCGCGCTGGGCGCTCCCGGAATGACCAGGTGGCTACACTGTTTCGGATGTGGCTGCGCGACGCCATCCGCGACACCGCCGCCGATATCACGGACCTTATCGACGCGCTCGCAACCCAGGCTAAGCAGCACCCGGACGCGATCATGCCGGGTAAGACGCACTCGCAAGCCGCGCAACCGATCCTGCTGGCCCACGAGCTGCTGGGCCACGCCCACCCGCTGCTGCGGGACTGCGAGCGACTCCGTGACCTGGATAAGCGTCTCGCCGTGTCGCCCTACGGATCGGGTGCTCTGGCCGGTTCTTCGCTCGCCCTCGACCCGGAGGCTATCGCTGAGGAGCTCGGCTTCGATTCGGCGTGTGACAACTCCTTGGACGGCACCGCGTCCCGTGACTTTGCCGCCGAGGCAGCCTATGTGCTAGCACAGACCGCGGTGGATATGTCGCGGTTGGCGGAGGAGATCATCTATTGGGTGACTCCGGAATTCGGCTACGCGACGCTTGACGACGCCTGGTCGACGGGGTCGTCGATCATGCCGCAGAAGAAGAACCCGGACATCGCCGAGCTCACACGTGGCAAGACCGGCCGGCTTATCGGCAATCTTGCCGGGCTGCTCGCCACCCTCAAGGCGATGCCCCTGGCTTACAACCGCGACCTTCAGGAGGACAAGGAGCCGGTCATCGATTCGGTGGCCCAGTTGCGCCTGCTCCTGCCAGCCATGACCGGCCTGGTGGCTACGTTGACGTTTAACCCCGAACGGCTGCTGGAGCTGGCCCCGGCGGGATACACGCTGGCTACTGACCTGGCTGAGTGGATGGTTCGGCACGGAGTTCCCTTCCGAGAGGCACACGAAGCCTCGGGTTCGGCGGTGCGGATCGCCGAGGCCCGCGGGGTGGGTCTCGACGAACTGACCGACGAAGAACTGCGCAGCGTCGACGCCCGGCTCACCCCCGACGTCCGCGAGGTGCTCACCGTGGAGGGGGCCGTATCCTCCCGTGCAACCCGGGGCGGCACCGCCGGTGTCCGGGTAGCGGAGCAACGCGACCGCGTCGTAGCCGCGGCGGCCGAGCATCGTCGCTGGGCGCAGGCCCCTGTTCGTCCGTCCAAGAAATAGCCCGAGTACCGAGCGAAAAGGCTGCTGCCCGTTTACTGTTAAGGCATGAACTCGCAGCAGCGCGAAGGCCGAGGTTCGTGCGTTTCGATCCTGATCGGGGTCATCCTCATCGCTGTCGCGGTAGCCGCCATTGTGTTCGGCACCGGGCAGCGTTTTTTACCTTTCTCGAAGCACTCGTCCCCGCTCGGTGACGATGACGTCGTCCAAGGGATTATCGGTTCGGAAAAAGCCCCTTTCTTCGACGACCCGCGGGTCGTCGATGCCTTGGCCGATGAGGGCCTGAGGGTGGAATTTACTACCGCCGGATCCCGCAGCATGGCGGAGAAAGACCTGGCAAACTACGACTTCGCGTTTCCATCGTCGTCCCCGACCGCGGATAGGATCAGCGAGGCCATGCCGGATAACCTCGGCTCGGTCACCCCGTTCTACTCGCCCATGGCGGTAGCGACCTTTGAACCGATCCTGCAGGCCCTTCAGGGCGCTGGAGCGGCCCGGCGCGAGGGCGAGCATTGGTACATCGACGTCGCCGCCTTCATGGAACTCAACGCCGCGCGCACACGCTGGCGCGACGTGGCGCCCGACTATCCCAATCCCCGCATCGTTCAGATAGCCTCCACCGACGTCCGCAGCTCCAATTCCGCAGCGATGTACCTGGCCATCGTGTCGTGGGTCGCCAACGGCGGAGCGGTGCCAGGATCGGGGGAGGTTCTGGCGACCGTGGACCGGGTGCGCCCACTGTTCGTCGAGCAGGGGTATACGGAACGATCCTCCGCAGGTCCCTTCGGCGATTACCTATCTCAGGGCATCGGCTCGAAACCGATGGTCATGGTGTATGAAGCCCAGTTCCTGGGGGAGGCGATGAGCAAGGATTCCCGCATCCGTGAGGACATGGTGCTGGCTTATCCGGATCCCACGGTGCATAGCAACCACACCCTCGTCGCGCTGACTGAATCGGGGCGGAGGCTAGCCGACGTGCTCAATGACGATCCGGAATTGCAGCAGCTCGCGGCCGAGCATGGATTCCGGCCCCATGACCCGGCTCTCTTCGCCGAGGTACTGGGCAAGAAGGGCGTCGAGCCGCCGCCAGAGTTCTTGCCAGCGGTGGATCCGCCGGCCTTTGCCACGTTGGAGAAACTTATTGAGGGGGTCGGCATGCACTACGCGACGGCGGCCCCGCCTGAGGAAGGGGAGCAGCAGTGATGACCCGACGACTGGTTGCATTGTGGTTGGTTATCGTCGGCAGCGTGCTCGTTGCCTGCGGTGGCACCACCGACGCCATCGACTCCGCCATCGACTCGGCGAGGGGTGGCCCTGCCAGTCCTGGGGGCACGCTGAAAATCGTCGCCGCCACCGAATTGACCGATCTTAAAGAGGTCATCGAAGGAGAAGCCGCCCGGGACCTGGGCTTTGATATCGTCATGGAGTTCCCCGGCGGAACACTGAAGAATTCCCAGCTTCTCAAGGACGGCCAACTGGGCGACGCTGGCGCCACCTGGTTTGCCACGAATCGGTACGTCGACCTCATCGGGGCCCGCGATGCACTCGCCGACGAGTACTCCACCGCCACCTCACCCGTCGCCTTCGGCATCTCCGAAGCGAAGGCTCGCGAGCTTGGTTGGGTAAACCAGGCCCCGACCTGGCTGGAGATCGCCGATGCCGCCGAAGGCGGGCGGTTCACTTTCGGTATGACCGATCCCAGCGAGTCCAACTCGGGGTTCTCGGCGCTGGTCTCCGTGGCTACCGCCATAGCCGATACCGGGGCCGCGCTTACCGTCGCCGACATCCAGCGAATCGCCCCCAACTTGCAGCGCTTCTTTGCCGGCCAGACTATGTCCTCCGGGTCTTCCGGATGGTTGGCCGAGACCTTCCTCACCGAGCCTGGGCGCGTCGACGCGATCATCAACTACGAATCAGTGCTGCACAGCATGCGTGAGTCCGGAGCGGACATTCACGTCATTGTCCCTAGCGATGGTGTGGTCTCCGCTGACTACCCGCTGTCGACGATTGCCGGTCCGGACAATGCGGAGGACCGGCAGCGCGTCGAGCTCCTGGCCAATTGGATTGCCGATCACCCCGACGTCGTCGCGGACAGCTACCGGCGCCCCATCGACCCGAAAGCACACCTGGCCGAAGGGCTGAGCACTCAGACGCTCATCGAACTGCCTACCCCCGGCGATAGCGCGGTCACTGAGGCGCTACTGGCGGCGTACCAGCACCAGCTGCGCAAACCCGGCGACACGGCGTATGTTCTGGACACCTCGGGATCTATGTCCGGCGAGCGCATGGCGGCCTTGCAGGCGACGATGCAGTCGCTCATCGACGGCACTGCCGCCACTGCGACCGCCAAAGTGGGACTGCGGGAGCGAGAATCCGTCGTCCTGCTGCCCTTTGCCGATACCCCGGCCCAGCCCACGGCCGTCACCATTGGCGCCGATGGAGCAGGTCGCGCTGATCTGGCATCGGCCGTCGCCAGCCTTGTTGCCTACGGCGACACCGCGCTCTACGACACCCTGGAGCTGGCCTACGAGCACGTCTCCGCCGATGGGTCGACCATTCCCTCGATTGTGCTCATGAGCGACGGCGAGGTCACCGTCGGAGACGGCCTGGCGGAGTTTGAACAATTCCACGCCCAGCTACCACCGGCGCAGCAACAGATCCCGGTCTTCGTCATCCTCTACGGCGAAAGTAACGCCGCGGAAATGAACCGCATCGCGGAGCTGACCGGCGGAAAGGTCTTCGACGCGCTCAACGGAGACTTAGCCCAGGCATTTGGGGAGATCCGTGGATACCAATAAAAAGACCAGGTTCTTTACCTCCCGGCGCAACCTCGTCGGCATGCTCCTCGCCATCGGCGTCATCGTCGCCCATCTCATCCTTGGGTTGGGCTCGCTGTGGTTTATCGCCGCTGCCGCCGCCTATGGCGCCGGAGTGGCTCTTACTCCGCCTGCACAGCAGCAGCGCCCACAGGCACTGCCACCCGCCGGCCCGGCCGAACTGCACCAGAAATTCATGAGCATTGAGCGCAGCCTCTACGGTCGGGCACTGCCGGATCCCATCGCAATCCAGCTGCGACGCATCCGAGAGGAACTCACCCGGCTCCTCCCACGCTGGGAGGACCTGGCAGATGTCCCGGAGCGGCGCGAGGCGCTGCGAGGGATCATCCAGGTACATTTGCCGACAATCACCGAGGGCTACCTGCGGGTCCCCAACCCGAACGATCCCCGGGCCGTCGCTCAGGTCGACGACGCCCTGGCCCTGCTCGTCAACTACCTCGAAGAGACGAATCAGGCCATCGTCGATAACACTCTCATGGATCTGGAGGACGCAACCCGCGCGACACAGCTCCAATTCGGTCCGACCTCGCTGCCGGGCGTTGCTTTGATTGTTCCGCCCGATGACGAGCCAGGTCCGCCGCAGCGCTAGAGTTGAAACCATGACTCTTGACCCGCAATTGCTTGAGGTGTTGGTGTGCCCGCAGGATCATGGTCCGCTGCGATATCTGGACCAGCAGCAGGTACTTGTCAATGACCGGCTCGGCATTGCGTATCGGATCGACGACGGAATTCCCGTCATGCTCATCGACGAAGCCCAACCGTGGCCGGCCAACGCCGCGGACACCGATCAGGAGGATTAATTCATGAACATCATCGACGAGCTCCAGTGGCGTGGGCTCATTAACCAGTCCACGGACCTCGACGCCTTGCGCGAAGCCTGCGAAAACCCCATTACCCTGTACTGCGGCTTCGACCCCACGGGTAATTCGCTTCACGCCGGGCACCTGGTGCCGATGATCATGCTGCGCCGGTTCCAGGAGTTCGGCCACCGGCCGCTGACCCTGGCAGGCGGGGCGACCGGACTGATCGGCGATCCGCGCGACGTCGGCGAGCGGTCCATGCTCTCTGAGGATGTGATGGTCGACAACCTCGCTGCCATCCAGCAGCAGTTGCGGTCCTTCGTGGACTTCGACGACGCCCGGCCCAACCATGCGGTGATGGTCAACAACGCCGACTGGGTGAACCAGATGAACGTCATCGAATTCCTCCGTGACGTGGGCAAGAATTTCTCCTTGAACACGATGCTCGACCGGGACACCGTCAAGCGACGCCTGGAGAGCGATGGTATCTCCTACACCGAGTTCTCCTACATGCTTCTGCAGGCGAACGACTACGTCCACCTGCACCGCACCTACGACTGCGTACTGCAGATCGGCGGTGGCGACCAGTGGGGCAACATCGTCTCCGGCGTGGACCTCAACCGCCGAGTTAACTCGGCGAAGGTCCACGGCATGACCGTGCCGTTGGTCACCGATGCCGAAGGCAACAAGTTCGGCAAGTCTACCGGTGGCGGAAAGCTCTGGCTGGATCCCGAGCAGACCTCCCCTTACGCCTGGTACCAATACTTCATCAACGCAGGCGACTCGGTGGTCATCAACTACCTCAAGTGGTTTACCTTCCTCACCCAGGAAGAGATCGCCGAGTACGAGACGGCCGTAGCCGAACGCCCCTTCAAGCGCGAGGCCCAGCGTCGACTTGCCCAGGAGATGACGACCCTGGTCCACGGGTCCGAGGCGACCGCGGCCGTCGAACTGGCCTCACAGGCACTGTTTGGCAAGGCGCAGCTCAGCGACCTTGACGAGAAAACTCTCGCGTCCGCGCTCTCGGAAACCTCCGTTTATGAGGTGAAGGCGGGGGAGCAGGCAAGCATCGTTGACATCCTCGTGGGAGCCGGCCTGGCGAAGTCCAAGGGCGAGGCTCGTCGCTCCATCAAGGAAGGCGGCGCCTACGTCAACAACGAGCGCGTGTCCGACGAGGAATGGACGCCGCAGCCGGAGAACCTACTGCATAACCGCTGGCTGGTTCTACGCAAGGGCAAGAAGAATTTTGCCGGGGTGCGGTTCGACGCCTCCTAGCCGACGGCTTGCCTTGGTCGGGGGCTAAGACCGGGGCAAGGGCTAGGAAGCAGCGATGCTGTACCCGTTGCTTTGTTCTAATCGGTTGAAGCCACGATGACCTCGACGCCCAACGCGTCGAGGGAGTCGCAGAGTTCTTCCGGAGTGCCGTCATCCGTAATCACCGTGTCGACTTCCGGCCATGATGCGAACTGAGACAAGCCCCTAAGCTGCCACTTTGAGGAATCAATGACAGCGACGACGCGTCGAGCCGTGCGGATCAAGCCCCGGTTCGTCTCCGCCTCGTTGAGATTCGGAGTCATCAAACCCCGCTGAAGATGAGCGCCGTGGGCTCCGATAAACAGCGTGTTGACGTTGAGATCCGACAGAGTGGCATTGGCAACCGAGCCGACTAGAGCGCCGGTGGGGGTCCGTTGCCCGCCAGTCAGGATCACCGAGGGGCCATTCTCACCTTCGTAGAGTTGGTCGGCGACGAACAAGGAATTCGTGACGACGGTGAGGTCGCGAACGTCGCGAATTCTTTCAGCCACCGCAGTGCACGTGGAACCGCCGGAGAAGGCGATCGTCATCCCCGAATGAACCAGCTCTGCGGCAGCAGAGGCGATAGCTTCCTTCTGGGCACGATTGAGCAGCTGTTTGATCTCATACTTGGGCTCGCCTGAGAAGTCGATGGAGGTGGCACCTCCATGAACTTTGATGAGAGACCGAGCCTGCGCCAGATCGTAGAGGTCCCTCCGGATGGTCATAGGTGAGACATCGAGTTGAGCCGCTAGCTCCGAGGTCTGAACGGTCCCCTTCGAGCGCAGCTCTCCAAGAATCCATTTGTGCCTTTCGGTAGCCAGCATCCGGTAGCTCCTTTCCTGGTAGATCAACCTTCCCACCAGTCTATCGGGTGAACGTTACTGCTGAGACAGATGGTGAGGAACGTGACTGACTAGCGATCGATTCGGGGTAGTTGCCGCGAAAGATGCCTTCTGGCCTGGGGTTTTGTGTTGTTGGTGGGGTGTGTGTAGATTCTTGGGAGTCGCCGAGGCTGCTGGTTGTTGCTGGTTGGTTTCGGTGGTGGGGATGGTCTGGTTTTGACTTCTGTGTGGGGTTGTTGCTAGGGTGTCTTCTTGCTGCTTGGGTGGCTGGCCTGTTGTGGGTTGGTTGTGTGGGTGGCGTGTGTTGTGTGAGAACTCAATAGTGTGTCAACTACTTGAATTTTTTTGTTGTCACTGTCCAGTATCACTGGCCTGTTGTGGGTTGGTGGTGTGGGTGATGGTTGCTGGTTGTGGTTGCGTGTGCCCGGCACCTTGGTTCCCTGCTGTTGGCGGGGGTGGGGTGTTGTGCGTGGGTGATTGATGGCTGGTGATTGTTGCCTTCCCTTTGCTGCTTTGTTGTGGTGGGGGTTGGTTGTTGCGTGGTTGTGGTGGTTTTTCCTCGTCGGATGTGCCTGGCTGCGTGATGTAATCAGTGGTTGTTTTTTGTTCATGTAATTTTTTGGATTTTTTGTCAGTGTTTGGGCTCTTTCGCCTTGAAACATGATTGTTTTTTGTGGAGAGTTTGATCCTGGCTCAGGATGAACGCTGGCGGCGTGCTTAACACATGCAAGTCGAACGGAAAGGCCCTGCTTGCAGGGTGCTCGAGTGGCGAACGGGTGAGTAACACGTGAGTGATCTGCCTTGTACTTCGGGATAAGCTTGGGAAACTGGGTCTAATACCGGATAGGACCATGCTGTTGGGTGTGGTGGAAAGATGTTTTTTGGTGCAAGATGAGCTCGCGGCCTATCAGCTTGTTGGTGGGGTAATGGCCTACCAAGGCGTCGACGGGTAGCCGGCCTGAGAGGGTGTACGGCCACATTGGGACTGAGATACGGCCCAGACTCCTACGGGAGGCAGCAGTGGGGAATATTGCACAATGGGCGCAAGCCTGATGCAGCGACGCCGCGTGGGGGATGACGGCCTTCGGGTTGTAAACTCCTTTCGCTAGGGACGAAGCCTTTTGGGGTGACGGTACCTGGAGAAGAAGCACCGGCTAACTACGTGCCAGCAGCCGCGGTAATACGTAGGGTGCGAGCGTTGTCCGGAATTACTGGGCGTAAAGAGCTCGTAGGTGGTTTGTCGCGTCACGTGTGAAATTCTGTGGCTTAACCATGGTCGTGCATGTGATACGGGCAATACTTGAGTGCTGTAGGGGAGACTGGAATTCCTGGTGTAGCGGTGAAATGCGCAGATATCAGGAGGAACACCGATGGCGAAGGCAGGTCTCTGGGCAGTTACTGACGCTGAGGAGCGAAAGCATGGGTAGCGAACCGGATTAGATACCCGGGTAGTCCATGCTGTAAACGGTGGGCGCTAGGTGTGAGGATCTTTTCACGATTTTTGTGCCGTAGCTAACGCATTAAGCGCCCCGCCTGGGGAGTACGGCCGCAAGGCTAAAACTCAAAGGAATTGACGGGGGCCCGCACAAGCGGCGGAGCATGTGGATTAATTCGATGCAACGCGAAGAACCTTACCTGGGCTTGACATGCACTGGATCGGCGCAGAGATGTGTTTTCCCTTTGTGGCTGGTGTACAGGTGGTGCATGGTTGTCGTCAGCTCGTGTCGTGAGATGTTGGGTTAAGTCCCGCAACGAGCGCAACCCTTGTCTTATGTTGCCAGCACGTGATGGTGGGGACTCATGAGAGACTGCCGGGGTTAACTCGGAGGAAGGTGGGGATGACGTCAAATCATCATGCCCCTTATGTCCAGGGCTTCACACATGCTACAATGGTCGGTACACTGCGTTGCGATATCGTGAGGTGGAGCTAATCGCGTAAAGCCGGTCGTAGTTCGGATTGGGGTCTGCAACTCGACCCCATGAAGTCGGAGTCGCTAGTAATCGTAGATCAGCAATGCTGCGGTGAATACGTTCCCGGGCCTTGTACACACCGCCCGTCACGTCATGAAAGTTGGTAACACCCGAAGCCCATGGCCTAACCACCGTTTGGTGGGGGGAGTGGTCGAAGGTGGGATCGGCGATTGGGACGAAGTCGTAACAAGGTAGCCGTACCGGAAGGTGCGGCTGGATCACCTCCTTTCTAAGGAGTTTAGTTAATTTTTTTCTCGCCCCTGAAGGTTGCCTGGTTGGGTGCCTGGGGGGCAGGGGGTTGGTTGATGGTGTCACTATTGGTGGTGGTGCCGCGCTGGCCTGGTTGTTATTTTTTGGCGTGTGAAGACACGTGACGAGTCATGGTTGGTGGCTTTTCACCCTGGTGGGTGGTGGCAGTGAAAAGTTTTTTTAAGTGGTTGGTGCATTGTTGGGTGTCTGGGACAGCACTGTTGTTCCTTTTAGCATCTTAGGCTGGCGGTCATCGCGTACGTTGTGTGTGGTGGTTGTTGTCTGGGGTGTGGTGTTGTGTGAGAACTGTATAGTGGACGCGATATTTTTTTCGCCCTCATGTGTGTGTGCATGTGGGGGTGGGCAATTTTTTCTGTTTGTTCTTAGTGTTTTTTGCTTGTGTGTGTGTTGTGTTTGTTCGTTTATGGGCACACGGTGGATGCCTGGGCATGTTGAGCCGATGAAGGACGTGTGAGTCTGCGTTAAGCCTTGGGGAGTTGGCAACTAAGCGTTGATCCGAGGATGTCCGAATGGGGTAACCCTGCACGCGTTGTGGTGTGTAACCGCCAGGTGAATGTATAGTCTGGTTGGGGGTGACGCGGGGAAGTGAAACATCTCAGTACCCGTAGGAAGAGAAAATAATAATGATTCTGCTAGTAGTGGCGAGCGAACGTGGATGAGGCTAAAGCATGTGCGTGTGATACCTGGGTAGGGGTTGCGTGTGTGTTGTTGTGGGGTGTGTGCGTGTGGCGGCTACCTGACGCTGCGCGGTGTGTGCGATGTGAGTGGAAGTGGTCTGGAGTGGCCTGCCGTAGAGGGTGATGAGTCCCGTACATGGTTGCATCGTTATCATGCTGTTGTGCATGTCCCCGAGTAGCAGTGGGCTCGTGGAATCTGCTGTGAATCTGCCGGGACCACCCGGTAAGCCTAAATACTTGACATGACCGATAGTGGATGTAGTACCGTGAGGGAATGGTGAAAAGTACCCCGGGAGGGGAGTGAAATAGTTCCTGAAACCGTGTGTTTACAATCCGTCAGAGCCTTGCTTGTGTGGGGCGATGGCGTGCCTTTTGAAGAATGAGCCTGCGAGTCAGCGGCATGTCGCGAGGTTAACCCGTGTGGGGTAGTCGTAGCGAAAGCGAATCCTAATTGGGTGTTGTAGTGGCATGTTCTGGACCCGAAGCGGGGTGATCTACCCATGGCCAGTGTGAAGCAGCTGTAAGAGGTTGTGGAGGCGCGAACCCACTTAGGTTGAAAACTGAGGGGATGAGTTGTGGGTAGGGGTGAAAGGCTAATCAAACTCCGTGATAGCTGGTTCTCCCCGAAATGCATTTAGGTGCAGCGTTGTGTGTGCTTGCCGGAGGTAGAGCTACTGGTTGGTTGAGCGGGACTACAATCTTAGTGATGTCAGCCAAACTCCGAATGCCGGTGAAGTGTAGCATGGCAGTGAGACTGTGGGGGATAAGCTTCATAGTCGAGAGGGAAACAGCCCAGATCGTCGGCTAAGGCCCCTAAGGGTGTACTAAGTGGAAAAGGATGTGTGATCGCGATGACAGCCAGGAGGTTGGCTTAGAAGCAGCCATCCTTGAAAGAGTGCGTAATAGCTCACTGGTCGAGTGGTTGTGCGCCGACAATGTAGTGGGGCTCAAGTACACCGCCGAAGCCACGGCAACCAACGTTGGTTGGTTGGGTAGGGGAGCGTCGTGCACGTGTGTGAAGCATTACTGTGAGGTGGTGTGGAGTGTGTGCGAGTGAGAATGCAGGCATGAGTAACGAGTGTAAGGTGAGAATCCTTACCGCCGGATGACTAAGGGTTCCTGGGTCAAGTTCGTCTTCCCAGGGTGAGTCGGGGCCTAAGGCGAGGCCGACAGGCGTAGTCGATGGATAACCAGTTGATATTCTGGTACCCGTATATGCGCGACCAATGATGAATCGGTGATACTAACCACCCTGAACACTATCCTGAGTGTCTTCGGATACTTCGGGTGTGTGTGAGGGGTGGGGCCTGAGCTGGTAGTAGTCAAGTGATGGGGTGACGCAGTGTGGTAGCCGCGCCAGGTGTTGGTTTCTGGTGTAAGCGTTCGAGGTTGTGGTGTTGGTGAAATCCGCACCGCGTGTTGACTGAGGCGTGATGCGTAGCCCCTTTGGGGTGATGGTGGTGATCTAGTGCTGTCGAGAAAAGCCTCTAGCGATGTGTGTGTACGGCCCGTACCCTAAACCGACACAGGTGGTCAGGTAGAGAATACTAAGGCGGTCGGGTGAACTGTGGTTAAGGAACTCGGCAAATTAGCCCCGTAACTTCGGGAGAAGGGGTGCCACTGCTGGTGAAAGCTGGTGGTGGTCGCAGTGGATAGAGGGAAGCGACTGTTTATCAAAAACATAGGTCTGTGCGAAGACGTGTAAGTTGATGTATACGGACTGACGCCTGCCCGGTGCTGGAAGGTTAAGAGGACCGGTTAGTGCACTTTGGTGTGCGAAGCTGAGAATTTAAGCCCCAGTAAACGGCGGTGGTAACTATAACCATCCTAAGGTAGCGAAATTCCTTGTCGGGTAAGTTCCGACCTGCACGAATGGCGTAACGACTTCCCTGCTGTCTCAACCACAGGCCCGGTGAAATTGCAGTACGAGTAAAGATGCTCGTTTCGCGCGGCAGGACGAAAAGACCCCGGGACCTTTACTATAGCTTGGTATTGGTGTTTGGTTCGGTTTGTGTAGGATAGGTGGGAGACTGTGAAGCTGTCACGCTAGTGGTGGTGGAGTCGTTGTTGAAATACCACTCTGGTCGGATTGGATACCTTAACCTTGGCCCATGATCTGGGTTGGGGACAGTGCCTGGTGGGTAGTTTAACTGGGGCGGTTGCCTCCTAAATGGTAACGGAGGCGCCCAAAGGTTTCCTCAGCTTGGTTGGTAATCAGGTGGTGAGTGTAAGTGCACAAGGGAGCTTGACTGTGAGAGTGACGGCTCGAGCAGGGACGAAAGTCGGGACTAGTGATCCGGCACCTACTTGTGGATGTGGTGTCGCTCAACGGATAAAAGGTACCCCGGGGATAACAGGCTGATCTTCCCCAAGAGTCCATATCGACGGGATGGTTTGGCACCTCGATGTCGGCTCGTCGCATCCTGGGGCTGGAGTAGGTCCCAAGGGTTGGGCTGTTCGCCCATTAAAGCGGCACGCGAGCTGGGTTCAGAACGTCGTGAGACAGTTCGGTCTCTATCCGCCGCGCGCGTGGAAACTTGAAGAAGGCTGTCCCTAGTACGAGAGGACCGGGATGGACGTACCTCTGGTGTGCCAGTTATCTTGCCTTGGGTAGGGCTGGTTGGCTACGTACGGGAGGGATAACCGCTGAAAGCATCTAAGCGGGAAGCCTGTTTTGAGATGAGGTTTCTTTTGAGGTTCCCTAGTGATGATGGGGTTGATAGGCCAGGGTTGTAAGCATTGTGAGGTGTTGAGGCGACTGGTACTAATTGACCGACTACAAACATGATGTGTTTGCCGCAAGCAAGAGTATGTGCACGTGGAACAGTGTGCAGGAAAAATTTGATTGATGTCGCGTTCGTTATGCAGTGTCTGGCACGGCACCAGGCCACCGTTGGGTGGTTGTGTGTTGTGTTGGTTGGTTGTGTCGGTGGTTGATGACGGTGAGGAAACGCCCGGTCCCCTTTTCGAACCCGGAAGCTAAGCTCATTCGTGCTGATGGTACTGCACTCGGGAGGGTGTGGGAGAGTAGGTTGCTGCCGATACTTTAACTTCATGATTGGTGGTGGGTGATACCAGCCCTCGTGGCTCCCCGTGTGGGGGTTGGGGGGGTGGTGTCACCCACCACCTTTTTGTTTGCGTGTGTGGGGGTTGTTGCGGGTAATCCCCGGGTCGCTGGGGGTGGTTCCGGCGGAGTGTGGGAGCCTTGGGGGTGGTGGTTTTCGTGCCACTCGGCCCAGGGTTCCGGCGAGACCCCACGGGGCCTTGGGGGTCGGGGTTGCTCCTTGATTTTGTGGGGCGGCTACACGTGTAGCCGGTATCGTCGTAGGCTTGAGACATTCGTCCGCGCCGATGCTTACTGGGTGATTCCTGTGATCGGCTATGCCGGGCATAGTCGGCAGTGTATCGGCGCTGCTAGCAACGTCCCGGACTGTCGGCGACGCCGACGAGCCCGTGCCGGGGACTGGAACCGGAGTCGGGTGGGGACGTGTTTCGCCCTTCAGGCCCACCGACACCGCCGAAGTCTGCAGCAGCGACCTCTCGGTGACAGCGAAGGGCGAAACCCGGCTACACGTGTAGCCACTATGAATACCGCTTTATGGAGCCGGCGGTTCCGGGCATAGTCGGCAGTGCAGTGTCGCTTCTAGGAACGTCCCGGACTGTCGGCGACGCCGACGAGCCCGTGCGGGGGACTGGAACCGGAGTCGGGTGGGGACGTGTTTCGCCCTTCAGGCCCACCGACACCGCCGAAGTCTGCAGCAGCGACCTCTCGGTGACAGCGAAGGGCGAAACCCGGCTACACGTGTAGCCACTATGAATACCGCTTTATGGAGCCGGCGGTTCCGGGCATAGTCGGCAGTGCAGTGTCGCTTCTAGGAACGTCCCGGACTGTTGGCGACGCCGACGAGCCCGTGCTCGGGTCCGACTCCGGGCTCGGGTGGAGGCCGAGTCGCCCTTCAGGCTCACCGGAGCCGCCGGTTTCTGCTTGAGCCACCTCTCGGTGACAGTGAAGGGCGAAACCTATCGGCTACACGTGTAGCCACTATGAACAACGCTTTATGGAACCGGCGGTTCCGGGCATAGTCGGCAGTGCAGTGTCGCTTCTAGCAACGTCCCGGACTGTTGGCGACGCCGACGAGCTCGTGCTCTGGTCCGACGCTGGGGTTGAGCGGGACGTGATTCGCCCTTCAGGCCTACCGAAGGCGCCGAATTCCTGCAGAAGCGACCTTCCTGTGACAGCGAAGGGCGAAACCGGGCTACACGTGTAGCCCCCAACAAGGTCTCTGCCACCCAGATCCGCTGAGGGTCGCTGTTGCTCAGCAGCGAACTGCTCCGGATGCGACGAGGGGTTTGATGGAACGAGGTTTCTCACCCCGCAGGGGATTGTGGATGCGGTGTTGGATTTTGCTGATGCTCACCCAGACCAGGTGGCGGGGGAATGCGATTAGTAGGGAAATGGCCTGCCACGTAGGACTAGCAGACACGGAGTGCCTAGTATCCCCGGAGGCACTAGGCACCCACCCGCCTACAGCGTCGACGTGGTCGTCGCCGTCGGCGGTATCCGGAGTGACCACCCCCGCCACCACAGGACATGGCACGCCGATGACCTCCCCGGGTCGGGTGTTGGTCAATGGGCGCAGTATTGATGCTGGTGGGTTGTCTCCGGCGGCGAGGATGCTAACGAGTGGTGTTCCTCGTGTGGGTGGGCCGTTGACGAATGGTACGGGGGTGATTGGTCGTGGGGTGACCCGGGCGAGAGGCGCTAGGGCTGGTGGTGGCGCTGGTCGGGTTGGTGGATCGTGGGCGTCGCCGAATGAGGCGAACCATGGTGGTGTGGGGTCGGAACGCGCCCCGTCTGCCCTGTATTACTCGGGCGGTTCGGGTTCGGGCTATGGTACTCCTGCTGACCCGGATGGCTCGTCGCCGGCCGGCTCCCCGGCATCAGGCTCCGCAGCATCTTCGTTCTCTTCGCCGATGTTCGGTGGCATGGGCGCTGGGGCGGGCCGTGGGCAGCGGAAGAGGCGGCCCTCAGCTGCGTTTTTAGCTGACGAGAGCTGGGGATTTAGTGTGTTTCGCTGCCGGGGCTGTGGCCGCGAAGAGTGGCACCGGTAGGGCGAAGGCGGCTGCGGCGGCGAGGAGCAACACGGTGGCTGCACCACCGAACAGAGCGGCCGGGCTCCATCGGCGATCTGACCTTTTCGTGGACCTCGTTGCGGCTCGATGGTACTTGGAATGCTCCCGTGGCGGTGGGCCCTTACCTAGATAAACCAAAACCGGATCAGCACACCCCGAGAAGGCTGGTCCGGCTTGGCTGAGCTTTCCGCTCGAAAAGAACGTTAGCGCGGTTGCTGAGGTTCTGCAGCACAACTAGGACAAAATCACATTCACACCGAAATGTGACCGATTCCGGCGATGGGGGAGCGGCTCCAGCAGGAGTGACCGCTGCCTAGTACCTCAACCTCACCAGGCGACTTTCAATCCCATCACGCTAGCACTGGGGCAACGCCGCTAAGGAAAGAGGGCTCATCGAGCGGCTACAGGATGGAGAGAAGCTTGGCGACCTCTGCAAGCGGATCCGCTCGGGTCGAGATCGCGTCGAGGCCGTGCCAAACCTAAGGCAGAGATGCGGGCGTCGAGGGCGATCGGAGCCTCACCGAGAGGAGGGCACCGGGGTGCTTGGCAGGGGCCGTCGGTCACGTCCGCGGTAGATGCGGACTGGCACGTCCGCGGTGGTGACGATAACCCCTCGCCGCGTCGACACCGTGGAAAAGAGAGCCGGACCAGCACACCCCGAGAAGGCTGGTCCGGCTCTGAACGGGTTCTCCGTTCATGAGGAACAATAATGCCTCGTCGGTTATTTAGCAGCTCGAACGGCAAAAGATCACATTTTCACTGGAATGTGACGAGATCTGCAGTGTGAAGGCGTCGGCGTGCGACTGCTGGGCTGGTGTTGGCGCAGACAGCAAGGAGTCGCGCTCGATGGGGCGGAAGCGTCAGTAGGGATGGAAGCGGTCTTTCCATCACGGAGAAGCGCTACGGTTGCAGCATCTCGCCGGCGGTGCTTGCAGCGACGAAAAACCGGACCAGCGCCCCCCGAGTATGCTGGTCCGGTTCCCGCGAGCGCCTTGCGCTCTCACCGAGGATGATAGCTGTGCTGCAGGGTTTCCGCAGTGTGAAGAAGACAATGTCACTTTTCTCTCGCTGTGTGACGTAGTCGGGGACTGTCGCTGTCACCTCTACCGAGGCTATCGCCGGGAGCGCTCGCCGGTGGCTGCCTCCCACCGGAGGCGGGCTGCGGATGTTCACGAGGCGGCTCATCGGCACTATCCGTAAGTATGACTATCTGGTATTGCCCACCGTCAAGACTTCTGGTTCAAATCTTGCACTACAAGCGCTTGGATGTGGAGTTTGTCACATCAGATGTCCTATCGCCGCCCGGACATCGTCCGTTGTTCACATTTGTGAAACCACCCCCGAGCGGGGGGCTTTGTTCTAGTTAGGACTCCTAACGTCTGATGTCCTATATCCTAGAGTCAGTTAACGGAAGGTAACTAAGACGTTTTTCGTCCGTCGAGCCGGTTCCTCGGCTCGGAAACTTTTTAACCCGAGAAAGGGGTTGTCCCATGAAGTTCCAACGTAGCCGCCTCATCGCGTCCCTGGCCGCCGCGAGCCTTCTGCTCACCGCCTGTGGCGGAGGCAGTGGCAGCAGCACGGGTGACAGCGGTTCGACCGGCGGTGGCGATTCCGAGATCAACCTGGGTGTCGCCTACGAGACCACCAACTACGACCCGTCGTCCACCTCGTCCGCGCTGGCAATGGGCACGAACTGGCACGTCATGGAGGGTCTCTACGAGCTGAACATGAACGACTACTCGGTGCGTCCGGCGCTGGCCGCTGGCGACCCGACCGAGGTCTCTGACACCGAGCTGGAGATCGCCCTGCGCCCCGAGGCCAAGTTCTCCGACGGCACTCCGGTCACGTCGGCTGACGTCGTCGAGTCCTTCAACCGGGCCATGGCTGAGGGCAACCTCTACGCCTCCTTCCTGAGCTTCGTCGACTCTGTCGAGGCGAAGGATGACAACACGGTTACCGTCAAGCTGGCGCAGCCCTTCTCGCTGGCCAAGGAGCGGTTGGCGATCGTGAAGATCGTCCCGGCTTCCTCTACCAAGGAGGAAATGACCTCGATGCCGATCGGTACCGGCCCGTGGAAGTACGAGGCCATCACCGATGCCAACATCACCGCCGTGCCGAATGAGTTCTACAACGGCGACGACGCCTACGCCGCGAAGGCGGACAAGATGGTGTGGGACATCATCAAGGATGACACCGCCCGCACCACCGCGGCCACCTCGGGCACCATCGACATCATGGAGGCTGTCAACGCAGACAACGCCCCGCTGCTTGAAGCCGCTGGCTTCACTGTGGAGGAGGTTGATGGCTTCAACCTGCCGTTCCTGCTCTTCAACACCACCAAGGCGCCTTTCGACAAGCCTGAGGTTCGCCAGGCCTTCTTCTACGCCATCGACACTCAGAAGCTCATCGACAACAACATGTCGGGCAAGGCCGTGGCCGCCACCTCCTTCCTCCCGGAGAGCCACCCGAACTACCACAAGGCAGCTAACGTCTTCACCCACGACCCGGAGAAGGCCAAGAAGCTGCTGGCGGATAACGACGTCAAGGATCTGTCCGTCACCCTGCTGACGACCGATCACCCGTGGATCTCCGATATGGCTCCGCAGATCAAGGCTGATCTCGAGGCCGTCGGCATCAAGGTCAACATCCAGTCCGAGGCGTCTCAGTCCCTCTACGCCAACAACCTCGACGTGGAGAAGCCCACCTTCGACCTGGCACTGGCCCCGGGCGACCCGTCGGTGTTCGGTAACGACCCGGCCCTCCTCGTCGACTGGTGGTACGGCGACAACGTCTGGACCACCCAGCGCACCTTCTGGCAGGAATCCGATCCGGAGGCCTGGGAGAAGCTCAACACCTTGATGAAGGAGTCCACCTCGCTGGAGGGCGATGCCCAGCAGGAGAAGTGGAACGAGGCCATGGACCTCATCTCCCAGGAGGTTCCGCTGTACCCGCTGTTCCACCGCACCATGATCACTGGCTACAACGCCAATGAGATTGAAGGCTTCGAGCCCATCGGCACCACGGGTCTGTGGACCCTGGGAACGTCGACCAAGTAACTACTAACCGCCACCGCGTCTTATAAGGAGAGTTTCTGATGAACACACTCATCCGACTCGTCGGCCGCAGGCTCGTCGCACTGCCGCTGATGGTCCTGGGTGTGACTTTCCTGGTGTTTGTTCTCATGAGTCTCTCGCCGATCGACCCGGCTTACGCCGCGCTCGGTGAGAACGCCACGGCCGAGGCTCTCGCAGCCTACCGTGAATCTCATGGTCTGAACGATCCCTGGATTGTCCAATTCGGCGCTTACGTCGTCGGCCTTCTCCAAGGTGATCTCGGCACCTATGGTGTTGGTGATGACTCTGTGGCTGAGAAGGTTTTCACCGCGCTGCCGGTGACCATGCAGCTGACCTTCATCGGCCTCATCATTGCAGTGATCTTCGCCTTCCCGTTCGGCGTGCTTGCCGCGCTCTACCGTGATCGTTGGCCGGATCAGATTATCCGTATTATCTCGGTGGCGTGCTTGGCCACCCCGTCCTTCTGGCTCGCCATTCTGCTTGTTCTGGTTTTCATGGGCAAGCTGCCAGTCGCCGGCGCGTTGCCTGCCTTCTCCGAAGATCCGGGCGGATGGTTGGCACGCATGATCCTCCCGGCCTTCGCTCTGGCTGTCCCAGTTATCGGTCAGATGACACGCATCGTGCGTACCTCCATGGTCGAGGAACTTGATAACGACTACGTTCGTACCGCGCTCGGTGCCGGTGTGCCGAAGCATATCGTGATCTCTCGAAACGTCCTCCGCAATGCGCTGATTACGCCGGTCACGGTGCTCGGTCTGCGCGTCGGCTACCTCATGGGTGGTGCGGTGGTCATCGAGATCATCTTCAACCTTCCCGGCATGGGCCGGGTGCTCATCGACGGCATCACCCAGAACTGGGTCACCGTGGTGCAGGGTGCCACGCTAGTCGTGGCGGTTGCCTTCATCGTGGTGAACATCGTCGTCGATCTGCTCTACATCCTCATCAACCCGCGGATTCGGGCGGTGTAACGATCATGTCAACCAATGCAGAGAAACTAACTAAGGTCACTGCGCCGCGGGCCCGTTTCCAGGGCTTCCGACGGATGACCCTCGGCGCCCAAATCTCCCTGGTGGTCCTGGCGCTGATTACCCTGTCCGCGGTCTTCGCGCCGCTGCTGGCGCCGCACGATCCGACTGCCATCGACATCAAGGGCCTGCCGCCGTCAGGGCAGTACTGGTTCGGCACGGACAACCTCGGCCGTGACGTCTTCTCCCGACTGCTCTACGGTGGTCGCTACTCGCTGACGGTGGGCTTGCTCGCCACCGGCATGGCCTTGGCGATCGGTGCTGTTCTCGGCTCCATCGCAGCGGTGGCCAACAAGGCGGTCGCCGAAGTTATCATGCGCGTGCTGGACGTCATCATGTCCATCCCGGGCATTGCCCTGGCAGCTGTCGCCGTCGTGGTCTTCCGTGACCCGGCTCACCCGGAGCGGATGCTCGGCGTCATCATCATGGCGATCGGTTTCGTCTACATCCCGCAGCTGACCCGCATCGTTCGGGCGAACGTGCTCTCCGAGTACGGCGAGGATTACGTCAACGCCGTGGTCGTCTCCGGCGCCCGGGCCCCGTGGATCCTTATCAAGCACGTGACTCGTAACTGCGCCGCCCCGGTGCTGGTGTTCGCCACGGTGCTCGTGGCCGACGCCATCATCCTGGAAGCATCCCTAACCTTCATCGGCGCCGGCCTGCAGGAGCCGACCCCCACCTGGGGCAACATCCTGTCGGCCGCGCAGCAGGGTGTGCTCCGCGGTGAATGGTGGCAGGCGCTCTTCCCAGGCCTGGCCATCATGATTACCGTGCTGTGCCTGAACGTCTTGTCGGAAGGCATCACCGACGCCATGGTCGCGGCTCCGGCCGCCACGCCGGTGCCGGAGAACGAGGCTGCAGCCGCCCGCGAGGCCGACAAGCTGCTGGCTGATCCGGTTACTGCCTACGCTGCGCAGCACGACGCCCTCGTGGCTCGCCTCGACCGCCTCCGCGAGGTGGAAGGCGCGCGCACCGACCGGCACTACCCGGCGCCTGGTACGACCCCGCTCCTTGAGGTCAAGGACCTGTGCATCTCCTTCCCGCGCCACGGCGACGTCAATGTGGTCGACCACGTTTCCTTCTCGGTTGCCCCGGGTGAAACGATGGGCCTGGTGGGTGAGTCCGGCTGTGGTAAGTCCATCACCGCCTTCGCGGTCATGGGCCTGCTCGATCCCCGCGCTCACATCACTGGCCAGGCGCTGTACAAGGGTGAAGACTTGCTCGCCATGCCGGCGGAGAAGCGTCGTTCCCTGCTGGGCCACGAGATGGCCATGATCTACCAGGATGCGCTGTCGGCGCTGAACCCGTCGATGCTCATCAAGGCCCAGATGAAGCAGCTCACCTCTCGCGGCGGCACCCGCTCGGCGGAGGAACTGCTGGAGCTGGTGGGTCTGGATCCCAAGCGGACGCTGGACTCGTACCCGCATGAGCTCTCTGGCGGCCAGCGCCAGCGCGTGCTCATCGCTATGGCCCTGACCAGGGACCCGGCTCTCATCATCGCCGACGAGCCGACGACGGCCCTGGACGTGACAGTGCAGAAGCAGGTCATCGACCTCATCAACCGACTGCAGCGCGAACTGGGCTTTGCCATGGTGTTCGTGTCCCACGACCTGGCCCTGGTTGCCGAGGTCGCCCACTCCATCACGGTGATGTACGCCGGCCAGATCGTCGAGCAGGCCTCCACCCGGGAGCTGCTCACCGATCCCCGGCACGAGTACACCCGCGGCCTGCTGGGCGCGGTGCTCTCCATCGAGGCGGGCACGGCGGATAACACCGAGCGCCTGCACCAGGTTCCCGGCACCGTGCCGTCGCCGAAGGACTTCCCTCCGGGCGACCGCTTCGCTCCGCGTTCGTCTCACCCCTCGGTGGGTCTGCAAACCAAGCCGGTCATGCGCACGGTGCCCAACACGTGGCACGTGTGGGCGGACCTGCCCGACGAGCTGCACTACGCTGCCGAACTCGAGCGAGCAGGCAAGCTCCAGGACACCAACCTCAGCGATGCCGAGTATGCAACTCTAAGCGAGGCCAACCATGTCTAACTCCACTTCACCCATCATTCAGCTCGACGACATCAAGGTCCACTACCGGTCCCGTACCGGTCCGATCTTGCGGCCGAACATCGTCAAGGCCGTCGACGGCGTCAGCCTAGCCCTCAACCCCGGGGAAACGATCGGCATCGTCGGCGAGTCCGGTTGCGGCAAGTCGACCACGGCCAACGTGATGTGTGGGCTGCGCCGTCCCACCGGCGGCCGCGTGCTGTTCCGCGGCGAGGACGTCACCAAGCGCTCGGCAGCCGACCGGAAGAAGATGGGCCGCGTCGTCTCGGTCGTGTTCCAGGATCCGGCGACGGCACTCAACGCCCGCATGACCGTGTCCGACCAGCTCAAGGACCCGCTCAAGGTCCATGGCATCGGATCGGCCGCGGATCACGAGGAGCGCGTCCACGAACTGATTAAGGTCGTCGGCCTGCCGGAGTCCGCACTCGGTGCCCTTCCGGGTCAGCTTTCGGGCGGTCAGCGCCAGCGTGTTGCCATCGCTCGCGCATTGGCACTGAAGCCGGACGCGATCATCGCCGATGAGCCGACGTCAGCGCTCGACGTGTCCGTGCGCGCCCAGATCCTCAACCTCCTCACGGAGTTGAAGCACAATCTGGGTCTGTCCATGGTGTTCATCTCCCACGACATTCAGACGGTTCGATACATCTCTGACCGGATCATCGTGATGTACAAGGGCAAGATCATGGAGCAGGGCACCGCCGCCGAGATCTTCAACAACCCGACCGACGCCTACACCAAGAAGCTCTTGGGCGCTGCTCCGTCCCTGTTGCACACCTAGAGCTGTCAGCTACCTACCCCGCCGCCGACGCCGCGTCGTTCCCGCTCATGCGGGTTCGTGGCCGTCACGGCGGGGTAGTAGTGTTTAAGTCGCGTAACTCTCCCGCGAGAAAGGCTCTGCATGTCTGAAGATTCTGGTTCCCGGCGCGACTCCTCCCGGCGCAGCGGGCAGGGTGGCTACCGTGGCAAGGGCGGCAATGGTGGCCGTCGTGGTCAGGGGTCGGGACGGCCCTACCGCGGTGGGCGTGGAGGAGAACAAGGCTCCGAACGACGTGGTGGTCGCGGTTACGGCCGCGGGTCTGAACGCGACAGCAACCAGCGGGACAGCCAGGGTGGTCAAGGCCGGGATCGGCGCGAGTCACGTCGGCGGGATGACGCCGGCTACGCTCCGTCGGGCCGGAAATCCGGGGGCCGTCGTCACGCGCAGCGCGGCGGGCGCGACCGCAATCTCCGGGAGAATCGGAGCTATGGTCCTAGCCGACCCGGCTACCGTGAAGAGCGGATGGAGCTGCGGTCCAAGGAGCCGGCTCTGCCGGATAACCTTGACGTCAAGGAGCTGGATCCGATGATTCGCCAGGACCTGCGGGTGCTGTCGAAGGATAATGCGGAGGCCGTCGCCAAGCACATGCTCGCCGCGATGGAATTCCTGGAGGAGGACCCCGAGCGGGCGCTTCAGCATGCCCGAGCGGCGAAGAATCGTGGCGGTCGCGTCGCCGTCGCGCGCGAGGTCAACGGTATCGCCGCTTACCACGCCGGGGAATGGAAGGAAGCCTTGTCGGAGCTCCGGGCGGCGCGACGGATGAGCGGTGGCCCCGGTCTGCTGGCAGTCATGGCGGACTGCGAGCGCGGATTGGGTCGGCCGGAGAAGGCGATCGAGATGGCCCGCACCGATGAGGCCCGTAGCTTGGATGCGGATTCGCGAGTAGAGCTGGGGATTGTCGTCGCTGGCGCCCGGCGTGATCTGGAGCAGTTCGACGCCGCCGTCGTCACGCTGGAGCGTTTCGAGCCGTCGACGGACGGCACGTCCGAGACCGATCTGCGGTTGGCCTACGCCTACGCGGATGCGCTCGTCGCCGCTGGCCGGCCGTCGGAAGCCCGGCCGTTCTTCGTCCACGTCGCTGAGTGTGACCTCGACGATGTTACCGATGCCGCACTGCGCATCGCCGAACTCGACAACCTCGCCCACGAGGATTAGAAAGGGCCCTTTGACCATGGCACTCATTGACCGCTACGACAGCTTGCTTCTCGATCTTGACGGGACCGTGTGGGAAGGCGGCCGCGCTATTGCGGGCGCTGTGGAGGCGATCACGGGCAGCGGACTGCCGGCGATGTACATCACTAATAACGCGTCCCGAGCCCCGCAGGTGGTGGCGGACATGCTAGGCGACATCGGGCTAAATACCCGTGCCGAACAGGTGCTGACCTCGGCGCAGGCGGCAATCGGGATGGTGCGTGAGCAATGCCCGGACGCGTCCACCGTTTATGTGGTGGGCAGTGAGTCCTTTAAGGACCTGGCACGGGAAGCCGGATACACGCTCGTCGAGTCCGCCGACGACCACCCGGAGGTGGTGCTGCATGGGCATAACCCGGCCACCGGCTGGGCGGAGCTGACGGAGGCGGCCTTGTCGATTCGGCAAGGAGCGGTGTACTTGGCTTCCAACATGGACACCACGCTGCCGATTGAGCGCGGCTTGGCTGTCGGCAACGGGTCGATGATTGCGGCAGTGGTATCGGCGACGGGGGTCCACCCGGCGTCGGCGGGTAAGCCGGAGCCGACGATGTTCCGCCAGGCTGCCGCGGCCATCAAGTCGAAGCGGCCGCTGACCGTCGGTGACCGCCTTAACACCGATATCCAGGGTGGCGTGGCCGCCGGCATGGACGCGCTGCATGTCCTGACCGGTGTGTCCGGGCCGTTGGCGTTGGTGACCGCCCCGGCGAATCAGCGACCGACCTTCGTTGCCGAGGACATGAGTGCTCTGTTCTCCGATCCGGAGGATCTGCGCCCTGGTGAGCAGGGCGGTTTCCGCGCCCGGCGAGAGGGTAACCGGGTGGTGCTGTCCGGCGGGGCGGACGAGTCGACCCCGCTGCAGGCACTACGCACCGCGTTGGCGGCCGCGTGGTCGATGACCGAGCCGGCCGAGGGCGTGGACACGGAATCCGAGTATGCCGCCAGGGCCGTGCGCGGCTGGACGGCCTAACGCGGTGGCGGTGACACCTCGGCCGCGGGACCCGCGCGAATCGCTCGTGACGCCCGCAGAGTTGGCGGCGCGGATGGCCGAGGTGCTTGACCCAGTGGCTGCGGACGCCGCTGAGGAGGCTGCCCAGCTCGAAGCCGCCCACACAATACTGAGCGACGTGCTGTACAACACTGCGAAGGAGTCTTCCTAAACCATGCCACCAGCCAGAAGGCGGCTCGATGCAGAGCTGGTTCGCCGGAAAATCGCCCGCTCTCGGGAGCATGCTGTCGAGATGATTAAGGACGGCCGGGTCAGCGTCGGCGGGTTCCCGGCGAAGAAGCCGGCGAGCGTCGTCGAACCCGAAGCCTCCATCAGGGTGACCGAGTCCGCGGATGGTGAGTGGGCGTCGCGCGGGGCTCATAAGCTGATCGGCGCGCTTGACGCCTTCGCGCCGCAGGGCTTGAGCCTGGCGGGGCGGCGAGTGTTGGACGCGGGGGCGTCTACGGGCGGTTTCACGGATGTGGCGCTGCGGCGCGAGGCCCGCGAGGTCGTGGCAGTCGACGTCGGCTATGGTCAACTTATCTGGCGGTTGCAAAATGACGACCGCGTCCGGGTTTATGACCGGACCAACGTCAGAAATCTCACCCCGGAAATGATCGGCGGCCCGTGCGACGCCATGGTGGGGGACCTATCGTTTATCTCCCTGCGGTTAACACTGCCGGCGATTCTTGGTTGTTTAACCCCCGGTGCGGACCTGTTGCCGATGGTCAAGCCCCAGTTCGAAGTAGGAAAGGATCGGCTCGGCTCCGGCGGGGTGGTGCGCAGCCCTGCGCTGCGCGAGGAGGTGACGACGGCGGTTGCAGAGTACGCTGCGACGCTGGGTGCGAGCTGTCGGGGGGTCGTCGCCTCGCCGCTACCCGGGCCCAGCGGCAACGTGGAGTACTTCCTGTGGTTGGTTAAGGATGACGCGGCGTCGGCCCCGGCGCCGGAAACGCTCAGGGAGATGGTGCGCCGGGCGGTGAAGGAGGGACCACAGTGACACACGCTGAGCAGCAGCGACGGATTCTCATGGTGCCGCACACCGGGCGTGCCGAGAACATTGCCGCGGCGGAGCGGGCGGCACAGTTGCTCCACGAAGCCGGGATAGGGGTGCGAGTGCTCACAGAGCACGACCCGCAGCCCCTCGACGACAGCCCGGTGTTGCGCGCCATCGCCCGCGTCGGTCATACCGCTGACGCTGCGGAGGGCTGCGAGCTCGTCCTTGTGCTCGGCGGTGACGGCACTTTTCTACGCGCGGCGGATGTTGCCCGTGCCCAGGACCTGCCGGTGCTGGGCATTAACCTCGGCCACGTCGGCTTCCTGGCGGAGTGGGAGGCCGACTCGATGGACTTCGCCGTAGGCCGAGTCATCAACCGGGATTATCGGGTTGTGGACCGGATGACGATCGATGTTCGCGTCGTCGATTCCGAAAACAATGCCGTCGGGGCAGGGTGGGCGCTCAACGAGGTCAGCGTGGAAAACCTCAATCGCCGGGGTGTGCTCGACGCCATTTTGGAAGTCGATGGCCGGCCGGTGAGCTCCTTTGGCTGCGATGGCGTGCTCGTCTCGACGCCGACTGGGTCCACGGCCTACGCCTTTTCCGCCGGCGGACCGGTGCTGTGGCCGGAGCTGGACGCGATCTTGGTCGTTCCCAATAACGCTCACGCTCTGTTCACGAAGCCGCTGGTGGTATCCCCAGCGTCGACGGTCGCGATCGAGTCCCAAGCCGGCGCCTCCGAGGCGGTGGTCGTGCAGGACGGCTTCCGGACCATCACGCTGCCGCCGGGATCCCGCGTGGAGGTCACCCGCGGCGCCCGGCCCGTGCGGTGGGTGCGGCTCGACGACCGCCCGTTCACGGACCGCCTGGTCAGCAAGCTGCGGTTGCCCGTGGCGGGGTGGCGCGGCCCGAAAGGCTAGCATGAGGTCATGCTCACCGACCTCTCGATAGAGAACCTCGGCGTTATCGTCTCCGCGCGGATCGAACTATCTCCCGGGCTGACCGTGCTCACCGGCGAAACCGGTGCCGGAAAGACCATGGTGGTTACCGGCCTACGGCTGCTCAGCGGCGGCCGGGCCGACGCCTCCCGGGTCCGCAGCGGCGCGAAGAAAGCCGTGGTGGAAGGGCATTTCGACGTTTCCGAGGTGGGGGAGGCCACCAGGCAGGAGGTAGCTGAGAGCGTCGCCGCGACGGGCGGGGAGACGGACGAAAACGGGGAGTACCTTGCCGCCCGGTCGGTCAATGCCACGGGACGCTCCCGGGCCTACGTGGGAGGCCGGGCGGCGTCGGCTGCAGCCCTGGCCACGGTGACGGCGCCGCTGTTGACGATCCACGGTCAAAACGATCAGCTGAGGCTGCTAGGACCGGGGCAGCAACGTGCCGCGCTCGACCGCTTTGACCCGGCGATTGGCCCGTTGCTTGCTCGCTACCGTGAGGATTACCGTACCTGGCGCACGGCGAGCACCGAGTTAGAAAACCGCACCACGAAGCGCCGCGAGTTGGCGCAGGAAGCCGACCGGCTGGCCTTCGCCATCAAGGAGATTGACACCGTGGACCCGGTGGCTGGCGAGGAAGAGGACGTGCTCACCGCCATTCGCCGGCTCCAGGACGTCGACGAACTCCGCGCCGCCGCAACGAGCGCTTTGGTGCGCATCGACGGCCCCGAAGAGCTCGGGGGCATGTCTGAGGAGGAGCCGGCGTCGACGCTGGTTGCCCAGGCAGCGGAGGCGTTGGCGGCCACCCGCGACGACGCGCTCACCGCACTGGGCGTTGAGCTGCGTGACATCGCTAGCCGACTCTCCGGTGTCAGCGCCGAGCTCGGCGCCTACGTGGCGGACCTTCCAGTGGATCCGGAGGAGCTCGACACCTTGCTGCAGCGGCAGCAGAGCCTGAAGTCGCTCACTCGCAAGTACGCCGCGGACATCGCCGGGGTCCTGGCGTGGCGGGCGAAGGCGGCCCGCAAGTTGAGCCGGCTCGATGTCTCCACTGAGGCGCTCGAAGAGTTGAGCCGCCACGTCGCCGCCGCGAAAGAAGCGATGGTCGCCTCGGCGGGAGAGCTTAGTGCCGCCCGACGCTCTGCAGCCGTGACCCTCTCGCAGGCCGTGACCGAGGAACTACGTGGGTTGTCCATGCCGCAGGCCCGGATCGATGTCGCCGTCGAGCCGCGCGATTTCGGGCCGGACGGGTGCGACGACGTCGAGCTTCGCCTGGCCCCCAACGCCACTAGTGAATCCAGGCCCATCGCGACGGCAGCGTCCGGCGGTGAGCTGTCGCGGGTCATGCTGGCCCTCGAAGTAATCCTGTCCGCTGGGAACACGGGGACGACGATGGTATTCGACGAGGTCGACGCCGGCGTCGGCGGTCGGGCAGCGGTAGAGATCGGGCGCCGGCTCGCCCGGCTGGCCACGGACAATCAGGTCATTGTTGTCACCCACTTGCCGCAGGTGGCGGCCTACGCCGATACCCATCTGCACGTGGCGAAGAATGTCGGGGCTGACGCCGTCACCTCCGGTGTGGTCGAACTCACCGATGAGGAGCGGGTGGAGGAGCTATCCCGGATGCTGGCCGGCCTCGACGACACCGAGACGGGCCGGGCCCATGCCGCTGAGCTCTTTGAGAAGGCCCGCGGCGAGGTGCGCGGCTGGCGCATGTAGGCGGCGCGCCGTCACCACTTGCCGGCCACGGCGGGGGAGAATACGGCCATGAGTTCATCCACCGCCGCGAGCGTTCACGCTGACGATCCGCAGTCGAGCACCATCACCGGCACCCTCCGGGATTGCACACCGGGCGGGAAGGGGCGGCGCAAGCTGTCCGAGGGCGACATCGCAGTCGTCGACGCCGCCGACATCAGCCGCCGGGAGGCTCAGTTCCTGGCGGATCGACGCCCGGCCGCGGTGGTCAATATTGGAGAGTTCGCCACGGGGGCGCTGCCCAATTTTGGGCCGTTGATGCTGCTCGACGCCGGAGTGGTGCTCTTTGAAGGCGCCGGGCCTGAGCTACGGGGAGCATTTCGCGACGGCGCCCGAAAAGGCGCGGTGACCGAGCACGGGCACGTATTCAACGGCAAGAACAAGGTGGCGTCGGCCGAGCCGGTCACCCGGGAGGATAGCGAGCGGCTGTACGACGAGGGGCGCATCACGCTTATCGAACAGCTGGAAGCCACCTCCGGTAATACCGTCGAGTTCGTTACCTCCGAGGCCCCGCTGTTCGTCGACGGTCTCGGCGTGCCGGAGCTGGTTGAGGATTTCGGCGGGCGCAAGGTTCTCATCGTGGCGCCCGGCGTAGAGGGCACCGATTACCTGCGCCGCCTGCGCAATTTCATCCGCGAATACGAACCGGTCATCATCGGCGTCGGTACGGCCGCCGACGACGTGTTGGAGGCGGGCTACTCCCTCGATTTCGTGGTGGGTAACCCGCAGGGGATGAGCGCGCCGGCGTTGCGCAGCGGTGCCAGGGTCATTCTGCCGGCGGATCCGGATGGGACCGCAGCCGGCCTGGAGCGCATCCAAGATCTAGGCGTGGGCGCGATGACCTTCCCGGCGGCGGTGACCAACGAAACGGATCTGGCGATTCTGTTGGCGAGCTTCAACGATGCGGACCTCATCGTCCTGGCCGGGGAGCCGCTGCTGCTTCACGACGTGTTCGCCCGCCACCCGCAGGCCGGCCCGTCGACGATCCTCACCCACCTGCAGGCCAGCCCCCGGCTGATCCACGCCGATGCCATTGTCAAGCTCTATGCCATCAACTCGGGTCCGTCGTTGGGCTGGCTTTGGGCACTGCTGGGAATCATCGTCGCGGTGGCGACGGTGCTGGCCGTGGTGGGTTTTGGCGGTGACGATACCTTCGTCAACAACCTCATCAACACGTGGAACTCCGTGGCCCTGTGGTTCCAGAATCTGATCGGGGTCCGGAAGTGAGCCGTCGGGCGGGGCGCGCCCCGCTGCTTATTGCCGGTCTCGGCTTCGGGGTGGCTCTAGGCACGGCCCTCGGCGCGTTCGTGCTCGCTCCCACAATGCCTGACGCGGCGGGCTCAGCGCAGCCCACCGCGCCGACAGCCCAACCCGCCGAGGCCTCTTCCGGCGCGAAGGAGATCGTGGCCGCCTGGGGCCCACGGGTCGTGGCCGATACGCTCGTCGGCCGGCCGGTCATCATCATGGCATCGCCGGGCGCGAATGACGCTGATGTCGCGGCGCTGGCCGACGCCCTCCACCGTGCCGGGGCGATCGACGCCGGGCGCATCGACGTCACAGACTCGCTCTTCGCTACCAGCGGAGCGGATGCCCTGCGCACCATCGCGGCTGAAACACTCCCGGCTGGGGCAAGCCTGAGCGAGGGCAGCCTTGATTCCGGAACCCACGCCGGAGAGTTGCTGGGTAGTGCGCTGCTGCTCGGCCCGGCCGACGCCGCACCGCTGGCCACGACCGAGGAACGAGCGCTTGTGCTGAGCACTCTGCGCGACGCGGGGATGCTGAGCTACGAGGAAGGCACCATTCGTCCGGCACAGGCCGTAGTGTTCGTCGGCGGCGAATCGGCGGACCCGGCGGTGGTGGAGTCCATGGCCCGCTTTGTCGAAGCACTGCGTGGACGCGGCGCAGGCGTCGTCGTGGCGGCCAGTGGTGACGCGGACGGTAGCGACACGGACGGTGCCGGCGTGGCGGACACACTGGCTGCGGCCGGCTCCCCGGTGAGCACTGTCGATACTGTGGCGGACCCGTGGTCGCCGAGTTCCGTTGTGCTCGCGGTTGCTGAACAGATCTCGGGCGCGTCGGGGCACTATGGTCGAGGAGAGGGCGTGACGGGCCTGGTTCCGGCCGCACCAGATCGCCCGGAGACGAACTCTTTCGGAGGAGAGCAGCAGCGATGAGCCACGAGCAGCACGAGTTCACGGTGGTGGACTCCGAACTACTATTGGAAACCCCCATTCTGGCCATGCGGCGTGATCGCATCGTCATGCCCGGCGGGACCGTCGCGCCCCGTGAAGTAGTGGAGCACTTCGGTGCGGTGGCGATCGCGGCCGTCGACGAGCACAATCGTCTAGCGATGATTCGGCAGTATCGGCACTCGGTAGCGCAGCGACTGTTGGAACTGCCCGCCGGTCTGCTCGATATCGCCGACGAAGACCCACTCATTGGGGCGAAGCGCGAACTGCACGAAGAGGCCGGAATCAAGGCTCAAGACTGGATGGTCATCGCGGATGTGCTCAACTCGCCTGGCTATTGCGATGAGGTGTGCCGGGTGTATCTGGCCACTGGTCTCACGAACGTCGGCCGCCCCGCGGAATCGGATGACGATGAGGAAGCGGACCTCAGTTTCGAATGGGTCGACCTGGCCGAGGCGCGCCGGATGGTCGTCGCCGGCGAGATTCTCAATTCCATCACGATCTCCGGCGTGTTCGCCGCCTCGGAGGTGATGAGCGGGCGCGTTCAGGGACGTCCGGCGGATTGCTCCTTTGACCTGCGACCCACCGCCCTGCCGAACCGGCGGAAGCAGGCGGGCATCTGCCCCGACATGAAGAAGCTGTAGCGGCTGTGGCAGTAGCCATATCTGACCTGGCGCGTTCCTGGATCAGCCATTTGGCGGTGGAGCGTGGCGTGAGCCAGAACACGTTAAGCAACTACCGCCGCGACGTGAGGCGGTACCTGTCCTGGCTCAATGAAGTAAATATCACAGACTTGACTCAGGTGAAGGCGTCCGACCTTGAGGCCTACGTGCAGGACCTGCGAACCGGACGGTTCGGGCCGTCTCCGCTGGCGGCGTCGTCGGCCGCCCGGGCGCTCGTGGTGGCCCGCGGGCTGCACCGCTTCGCCCTCGACGAGGGCGTCATCGACGTCGACGTGGCAGCGGACGTAGCTCCGCCCGCCGGCGGTCAGCACCTGCCGGATACCCTCAGCATCGACGAGGTCGCCGCGCTGCTCGACGCGATACCCACTGGCGAGACAGCGACGCCCACCGACCTGCGGGATCGAGCCGTCCTCGAACTGCTCTACGGCACCGGGGCGCGAGTTTCCGAGGTGCTGGCGCTCACGATGGACCACACCGCGTCGCTATCCGAAGGGATGGTGACCCTGGATGGCAAGGGGGGTAAGCAGCGATTAGTCCCCGTAGGCTCGGCAGCCCGCGACGCCGTCGAGGCCTACCTGGTGCGCGCCCGCCCAGTGCTTAGCCGAGGAAAGACGCATGCGCTCTTCCTTAACAAGCGCGGTGGGCATCTCTCGCGGCAGAGCACGTGGGCCATCATTAAGACCGCCGCCGAACGGGCGGGGATCGACAAAGACATCTCGCCGCATACGCTGCGGCACAGCTACGGCACCCATCTGCTTGAAGGCGGGGCGGATGTGCGCACTGTCCAGGAGCTGTTAGGTCATGCCTCGGTGACTACCACCCAGATTTACACGCACATCACCGCGGACAACCTGCGGCAGGTGTGGCACGAAGCGCACCCACGAGCCTGAGCGGCCGGAGGTCGGCTGCCACCCCGGTCGGTGTAGGGTTAGACGAGAAGCGTTGGCAGGCGAGATGTCCGCCGCAAGTCAAGGGAGAGGACGTGACCATGAGCGATAGCGGGCTGGACAAGGAACCCGAGGTGGGCCTGACCGGCCGCCCGGTTCGTTCCCACCCACAGCCCGCCCCGCTGAACTCTCACGGGCCGGCGAAGATCATCTCCATGGTCAACCAAAAAGGTGGCGTCGGTAAGACGACCACCACCATCAACCTGGGTGCCTGCCTCGCTGAGCAGGGCCGCAAGGTGCTGCTGGTTGACTTCGATCCGCAAGGCGCGCTCTCCGCGGGCCTAGGAGTACCCAACGATGAAGACTGCCTGACGGTCTACGACCTCATGCTCGACAACACGACCACGATTCACGCCGCCATCCAGCCGACGCGCGTGCCCAACCTCGATGTGGTCCCCGCCAATATTGACCTCTCCGCCGCGGAGATCCAGCTCGTCAACGAGGTCGGCCGCGAGAACACCCTCGGTCGCGCGCTGCGTCCAGTTCAGCGCGAGTATGACTACATCGTCATTGACTGCGGACCTCAGCTGGGCCTGCTAGCGGTTAACGCCCTGGCGTGTTCCCATGGCGTCATCATCCCGATGGAGTGTGAGTACTTCGCGCTGCGTGGACTGGCGCTACTGACGGACACCATCGAGAAGGTGCGCGACCGCATCAACTTCAGCCTGGAGATTATCGGGATCCTGGTGACCATGTACGACCGGCGCACCAGCCACTCGCGGGACGTGATGAGCCGTGTTGTGGACGTCTTCGATGAGGTCGTGTTCGATACCGTCATTACCCGGACGGTGCGTTTCCCCGAAACGTCCGTGGCGGGAGAACCTATCACAACGTGGGCGCCCACGTCCCAAGGCGCCCAGCAGTATCGCGACCTCGCCCTTGAGGTGCTGGAGCGTACCTCCTAGGCCGGATCCTTAGTGACGGACTCGTTACAGCCCGAGATCACCGGGTTTCGCGTTGCCCTGAATAACTTCGAGGGCCCCTTTGACCTGTTGCTTCAGCTGATCGGGGCAAAGAAGCTCGACGTCACCGACGTAGCATTGAGCGAGGTCACCGACGAGTTCATCTCGTATACTCGTGCGCTGAGCCGCACCGACGCGCTGGAGGAGACCACCGAGTTCCTCGTCGTCGCCGCCACTCTCCTTGATCTCAAGGCCGCCCGGTTGCTGCCTCGTGGCGAGGTGGTCGACGCCGATGACCTCGTGATCCTGGAATCGCGCGATCTGCTGTTCGCCCGCCTGTTGCAGTACAAGGCTTATAAGCAGGTGGCTGATCTCTTTGCCCAGTGGCAGCGTAGCGCCCGTCGCCGTTACCCGCGGGCTGTGGCTATGGAACCGCGATTTGCCAGCCTGCTGCCGCCGGTGACGCTGGGGCATACAGCGGACTCCTTCGCCGAGGTGGCCGCCGCGGTCTTTCGGCCCCGTCCGCCGGACGAAGTGGCGACCGGCCATCTCCACACCGTGGCGGTGAGCGTGCCCGAACAAGCTGGCCGAATCCTCGACATCCTGCGCACGGTGGGGGCCCATAGCTGGTTGGGTTTTCCGGCGCTGACCCGTGAATGCACGACGAGCATGGAGGTAGTCGGTCGCTTCCTAGCGGTGCTGGAGCTGTACAAGGCGCGCGCCGTCGACACGCAGCAGGACCAACCACTGGGCGAGCTTGCGGTTGCCTGGACGGGTGTTGACGTTGACCCCTCCGTGGTAGCTGCTGCTAACTGGGACTAGCCTCAAGCGCCATGGATCTCATTTCCCAGCTGCGCTCCCGCATCGAGTCCATTCTGCTGGTCATCGACGCGCCGGTGAGTGCCGAAGCGCTCGCCCGCACGCTCGGCGCCGAGGTCAGCGTCGTACGCGACACACTCCGGGCTACGGCGCGCGAACTCGATGACCGCGGCTCCGGCATGGACCTTCGAGAAAATGCTGAGGGCTGGCGGCTGTACACGCGGCGGGAGAACGCGGACGCCGTGGAGGCGTTCCTCCTCGACGGCACGCAGCCGCGCCTGTCGCGCGCGGCGCTGGAGACCCTGGCTGTCATCGCTTATCGGCAGCCGGTCACCCGCGCGCAGGTTGCCGCCGTGCGTGGCGTCAATGTCGACGGCGTGGTTCGCACCCTCACTCTGCGAGGGTTGATTAAGGAGGCTGAGCCGGAGCCGTCTACCTTGGCGCATCGCTACGAGACAACGGAGTTGTTCTTGGAACTGTTGGGAATCGACTCGCTCGCGCGCCTGCCGGAGTTGGCGCCGTTGCTACCAGGGGTGGAGGCAATCGACGAGGAGTTCTAACCCGGGTTGCGCTACGCTGGGATTGATTTTTATCATCGTAGTTTTTGCCCCCTGACTGAAAAGGACACGTTGATCGTGACCCCTCCCGCTCGCCGAGACGGCACACCGGAGCAGCCGCGCAAGAAGCGCGCCAGCGACATCCTGCTCTCCGACGCCAAGCCCGCCAAGAAACAAAACGTCACCCCCGAGGACCATCCGCTGCACGACAACTGGTGGGACGACGACGCCCCCGCCCGGAAAGCCGGTTCCACAACCGGAGCCGACGAAGGCGAACGCCTGCAGAAAGTGCTAGCCCGCGCGGGAGTGGCCTCGCGTCGCCGCTCGGAAATGCTCATCGACGAAGGCCGCGTAGAGGTCAACGGGCGCGTCGTCACCGTGCAAGGAATGCGAGTCAACCCGCTGGTGGACATCGTGCGAGTGGACGGCGTGCGGGTCAACGTCAATGAGGAGAACCAGTACTTCATTCTCAACAAGCCCCGAGGAGTGCTGTCAACGATGATCGACGAGGAAGGCCGCCCGTGCGTCGGGGACCTCATCGCCGACCGGGTGTCCAGCGGCAATCGGCTCTTCCACGTCGGCCGTCTCGACGCCGACACCGAAGGCCTGTTGCTCCTTACCAATGATGGCGAGCTGGCCAACCGTCTCACCCACCCGAAGTACGAGGTGACCAAGACCTATCTGGCTACGGTGCTGGGCGAGGCGTCGAAGAAGCTGGTCACCGCCCTGCGCAACGGAATTGAGCTGGACGACGGACTAGCAAAGGCCGACTACGTGCAGATCGTGGACAAGAATAACGGCTACTCCCTCATCCGGGTTGAGCTCCACGAGGGGCGTAAGCACATTGTGCGCCGGATGCTCAAGGAGGCCGGCTACCCGGTCCAGCGGCTGGTGCGCACCAAGATTCACACCGTGCAGCTGGGTGACCAGAAGCCGGGACACCTGCGTGCCCTCAATGACTCCGAGCTGACTTCTCTGTACAAGGCGGTGGGCCTGTAATGAACGATCAGACCGTGGCTAATCTCCCGGATGGCGGGCTGCTGCTCGCCGTCGACGGCCCGTCCGGCACGGGTAAGTCCACCACTTGCCGCGCCGTGGCCAAGGCACTTGACGCCAAGTACATCGACACGGGTGCGATGTACCGGGTCGCCACCCTCGCGGTGCTGCGGGCCGGCATCGACCCTGCGGACACCGACGCCGTCATCGCGGCGACGGCCGATCTCCCACTGACGGTCAACGATGATCCCGACGCCACCGACGTCATCCTCGGCGGCGAGGACGTCTCCGCGGAAATCCGTGGGCCGGAAGTGACCAGCGCCGTGTCCGCAGTGTCAGCGATCCCGCAGGTGCGGGAGAACCTTGTGGCCCTTCAACGCGACCTGGCCTACTCGGCCCACCGCGCCGTCGTCGAGGGACGCGACATCGGGACCGTGGTGCTCAGTGAGGCGCCAGCCAAAGCTTTCCTCACCGCCGACGCGGAGGTCCGCGCTCAGCGTCGCTACGATCAGGACGTGGCCGCCGGCCGCGACGTTTCCTTCGAGGAGGTGCTGGCGGCCGTCGTCCGCCGCGACGAGCTGGACTCCTCGCGTGCGACGAGCCCGCTGCGGCCCGCCGAGGACGCCGTGGTCATCGATACCTCCTCGATGGGCCCTGAGGAGGTCCAGCAGGCGCTGATCGACCTGGTTGCGGAGTCGGCCTACGAGGATTCGGACTACGACGACGCCGACGACTACTCGGACACCGAATGGGCGGAAGTGGAGCATCAGCTCGGCATCGAGCGCCCGGACATGATTACCGAGGCACTGCCCACGGTGGCGATCGTCGGCCGGCCCAACGTCGGCAAGTCCACCCTCGTTAACCGCTTCATCGCCCGCCGCGAAGCGGTGGTGGAGGACTTCCCCGGGGTTACCCGGGACCGCATTTCCTACATCACCGACTGGGGCGGACGGCGCTTCTGGGTGCAAGACACCGGCGGCTGGGATCCGAACACCAAGGGCATCCACGCGGCGATCGCCCGGCAGGCGGAGGCCGCTATGGTCGAGGCGGACGTCATCGTCATGGTCGTGGACACCACCGTCGGTGTCACCGAGACGGACGCTGTCATGGCCAACAACCTTAAGCGGGCCGAGCAACCGGTCATCCTCGTCGCCAACAAGTTTGAATCCGACAGCCAGTACGCGGACATGGCCGAGTTCTATGCCCTCGGTCTCGGCGACCCCTGGCCGGTGTCGGCGCTGCACGGCCGCGGGGGAGCGGACGTCCTCGACGAGATCCTCGCCGCCTTTCCCGAGGTCCCCCGGGCGACCTCCATCACCGACGGCCCGCGTCGCGTCGCGCTCGTGGGCCGGCCGAACGTGGGTAAGTCCTCGCTGCTCAACAAGTTCGCCCGGGAGGAACGCTCGGTGGTCGACAACGTCGCGGGAACGACGGTAGACCCGGTCGACTCCATCATTGAGCTTGACGAACAGACATGGCGTTTCGTGGACACCGCCGGGCTGCGCAAGAAGGTCAAGACCGCGAGCGGCCATGAGTACTACGCGAGCCTGCGTACCCAAAATGCCATCGACGCCGCCGAGGTGTGCGTTGTGCTCGTCGACTCCTCTCAGCCGATCTCGGAGCAGGACCAGCGTGTGCTGTCCATGGTGCTCGACGCCGGCAAGGCCGTCGTCCTCGCCTTCAACAAGTGGGACCTCATGGACGAGAACCGCCGGTACTACTTCGACCGCGAGTTTGAAGAGACCATGAGCCACGTGCCGTGGGTCACTCGTGTGAACATCTCGGCGAAGACCGGCCGCGCCCTGCAGAAGCTGGAGCCGGCGATGATCGAGGCCCTGGAGAGCTGGGACCAGCGCATCTCCACCGGTCAGCTCAACAATTGGCTGCGGGAAGCCATCGCCGCGAATCCGCCGCCGATGAACAACAATCGACTGCCCAAGGTGCTCTTTGCCACCCAGGTTTCGACTCGCCCTCCGACAATCGTGCTGTTTACCACCGGGTTTTTGGATGCGGGTTACCGCCGCTATCTGGAACGGAAGTTCCGCGAACGCTTCGGCTTCCACGGCACGCCGGTGCGCATCGCGGTGCGGGTGCGCGAACGCCGATCCCGCCCGTAGCCAGCCTGCAGGCGGCTAGGAGACGCGTTCGAGAACGAACGCGTCCGTGCGATAGGGCAGAGCGAGGAGCTGGTCGGGGTGAAACCTTAACCGCTCGTACAGGTACCAGGCGAGGTTATCGCTCACCCGTTGCCGAATCGCCTCCCGGGAGCGCAGCCAGTAGGACCGGGTTTGCGCCAGGAGAAAAAGGTCCTCTGCGCGAAGGTGCTGCGCCCACCGCAGCCGTCGCTCATCGACCATCGCCCACGGGCCGGCGATGTCGGGGACGAAGCCCTCGGCGTGAATATCGCCGGAGTGCATGATTCGCGCTAACCGCAGTACCCACGGGTGGGAGACGTCGAGGGTATTCCATACCAGCACCACCCGGCCGCCGGCACGCACCACCCGGTGAAGCTCCCGAGACGCCGCCGGCACGTCCACCCAGTGCCACGTTTGGGCAATCGTTGCGGCGTCGACGCTGCCCGCCGCCAAGGCGGTCGCCTCCGCCGTGGCGCGCCACGCCGGGATGCCGTGGACGTGACTTAGGACCCGTGTCATATCTGGCGAGGGGTCCACGGCAACGACGTCGTGGCCGCGGTCGCGCAACGCGGTGGTGAGCTTGCCGGTTCCGGCGCCGATGTCAACCACGCGCCGAAACCCCGCGACGAGGTCCCCGACCTCTTTGGGGTAGCCCGGGCGCACTGAGTCATAGACGTCGGCCCCCGCAGCGAACGCTTGGGCGCTGTGCCAGCGGTGGGCGGCGTCGTGGAAAGTGGGGGCGTGTTTGGCGGAGGGCGGCCGGTAATTCTGCGTCTGCATCACCACTGAGGGTACGTCCACTACACTTTTCTGCCATGCCCGGCCTCCCCGAACCCACCGATTCCCGCTGGCTGCTCAAAACGGTGCTGTCGCGCCCGCGGCTGACCGTCCCCGCCGCCGCCTGCATCGCTATCGGATTCGTGTGTAACGGCCTGATCCCCGTGCTCGTTGGTCGGGCGATTGATCGCGGCATCGCCACCGGCGACGCCCGGGTGGTACTCGGCTACGGCGCCGCCATTGGCCTGACCTACCTCACGAATGTGTCGCTGACGTGGTTCGGGCGCACGTGGACGCAGAAGGCCATTCTCACGGCGGGACACGACATCCGCATGGCCGTGACGGATCGGATCCATCACCCTCGCGGTCTCGCCGGACAACGACGCACCGCCGGGGAGCTTTTGTCCATCGCCTCCACAGACACGAACCGGGTTGCCAGCGCGGTGTTTATGACCGTGCTGCCGGTGGCGGAGCTGACCGCGATCATCTACGCCTCAGCGATGACTATGACCATGCACGTACCCCTCGGGATCGGAGTGCTCATCGGCGGCCCCATCACCGTCATCATCGCTCTGCGCGCCGCCGCGCCGCTGCGTCGGGCGTCGTCTCGCCGCCAGCGAGCCCTCGCAGATGCCTCGTCGATGGCTACCGACGTGGTCAAGGGGCTACGCATCCTCAAAGGCTTGGGAGCAATTGTCACGGTGCGCTCCCGCTATCAGTACGCCTCACATTCCGCTTACCAGGCGACGGTAGGAGCCAACGCGGCCCAGGCTCGCCTCAACGCCGTCACGGAGATCGTGGGCTCCTTGTATATCATCCTCATCGCCCTCGCCGCCGCGCTGCTCGCCGTGCACGGTCAGCTCACCCTCGGGGAATTGGTGACCGCCATCGGCCTCACGCAGTTCATCATCCACCCCATGACGATGTTCGGTCGCAACCTCGCCTCCCGGTGGGCCCCGGCGCAGGCATCGGCGGAGAGGGTCACCGACGTCCTCGCCGCCGACTACCGGCTTCCCGAGGAATCGACACCGATTCCGCAGCTGCCACCCGGGCTCACCGTCGTGCCGGAGGTGCCTACGGAACTCCTCACTGCGCCTCGTGAACGAGTACTCGTCGTCCCCCACACAGCAGACCTCTTCGACGGCACCGTTGCGGAGAATATTCACCCGGACCGACCTACGGCGCGCCGGGCTCTCCACGTCGCCGCGGCGGCCGACATCCCGGGAGGGCTCGACAAGCAGGTGGGGGAGTCCGGGTCCCTGCTCTCCGGTGGGCAGCGTCAGCGTGTGGCCTTGGCCCGGGCGGTGGCCGCCGACGCGGACATCCTCGTCCTCACCGACCCCACTACCGCGGTGGATTCGGTGACGGAACAGCGCATCGTCGACAACATCGTTCGCCATCGTGGTGCACGGCCAACGGTGGTCGTCACCTCCTCTCCGGCGTGGCTCGCAGCGGGTGGTCGCCATGAGTAGCCAACGCTTCCCCGTGGCCACCTTCGCAGAAGTGCGCCGCACGGTCAGCGAGATTCTCCGCCGCCACCGCCACGCCCGGGTGATCACCACGGCTGCGGTCGTGCTCATGAGCGTCGGAGCGTTGCTTAACGTGGCCGTGCCGCTGCAGCTCGGTTGGCTCGTCGACACCGTCGCCGCCGGCGCCGAGGAGGCCGTGGGGCGAATCGCTGTGGGGCTCATCGCCGCGGCAGCAGGGGCCGCCGTTGCGTCGGCCATCGGGTTTTACGTGCTCTCGCGGCTGAGCGAGCGGGTCATCGCCGATCTTCGCGAGGAGATGGTCGGCACCGCGCTGGGACTACCGGTGCACCGGGTGGAAGAGGCAGGCACCGGGGATCTCGTCTCCCGGGCCACGGACGACGTCGCCGAGGTCTCCACCGCGATTACCGAGACATTGCCCGCGCTGGCGGCCGCCGCCTTCACCCTCAGCGCGACGGGAGTGGCACTCGTCGGGCTGCAGTGGCAATTCCTGATCATCCCGGCGGTCACCGCGCCGCTCTACGTACTTATGGGGCGGGCGTACCTTCGTCGGGCCCCGGTCCGCTATGCCGCGGAGCGCGCCGCCATGGCGGACCGTGCCCGACAAGTGCTTGAGGCTATCCATGGCCGTCACACCATCAGAGCCTTCGCCATGGAGGATGCCACCCGCCGCAAGGTCGCGGCATCCTCGCAGGCAGTCGTCGACCATGGCCTGTCCGCCCGCCGCACCATGATTGCCCTGCAATGCCAGGTGACTGGTGTGGACTTCGTGAACGTCACTCTGGGGCTCGGGGTGGGATACGTGTGCGTAGCCCGGGGAGACCTCTCCGTCGGCGCGGCGACGGCGGCCATGTTCATGCTGCTGCGCCTGCGCGGACCGGTCGCCCAAATTATGCGCGTGCTGGACAGCTTCCAGTCCGGGTATGCGTCGCTGACCCGCATCGTCGGCGTGATCGCGCATCCCCCGAAGGCACAGCCGGACTCCGGGGCGCCCGCCGCCCGCGGGGAGGTAGCAGTCACCGACGCCACCCTGTCTTATGGTGACGTCGTGGCCGTCGATGGCGTGAGCCTGAACATCCCAGTCGGCGGTAGCGTCGCCCTGGTGGGAGCGTCCGGAGCGGGGAAATCGAGCCTCGCCGCCTTGCTCGCCGGGTGGCGACTGCCGGATAGTGGCCACGTGCGCGTCGACGGCGTCAACGTTTCCGAGTTCTCCGACGAGGAACGGGTTGGGCGCATTGCCATGGTGTCGCAAGAGGTTCACGTTTTCTCAGGCACTTTGCGCGACGACCTCTTACTCGCCGCGCCGTCGGCCACTGACTCCGAGCTGCTCGACGCTCTCGACGCGGTCGGAGCCGGCTGGGCGCGCGAGCTACCGAAAGGGCTCGACACCGTGGTCGGCTCTCGGGGGCGCCAGCTCGTGCCCGTGCAGGCTCAACAGTTAGCTCTCGCGCGTATGCTGCTGCTGGACCCGGCGTTCGTCATCCTCGACGAAGCCACTGCGGAATCCGGCTCCGCCAGCGCCGGGTGCCTTGAACACGCGGCCGACGTTGTCACCGCCGGGCGCACGGCACTCATCGTGGCACACCGGTTAGACCAAGCCGAGGCAGCAGACCGTGTGGTGGTCATGGAGGACGGGCGCATCGTGGAGCACGGACCGCACCGGGAGCTAGTGGCCGCCGGCGGCCGATATTCGGAGATGTGGCGCGCCTGGTCCGCCGGCCGGTGACCGCACCAGTCTCAGTTCGGTGGACCGGCTAACCCTTTTGGGGCAATGCACCATAATGGTGCGTAATTGTGGCGTAAGGTTGCTGTATGAGTGAAATGATTCCACCGAGTCCCGAAGGGCTACTCATCCGCAGTACCCGCGAAAATCTCGTCCCTCGCCTTTCCATCCGTGCGGCCGCGTCCGTAGCCGGCATCAGCGAATCCCGCTGGCGTCAGATCGAAAAGGGCAGCCAACGCGCCGCCGGCGCGGACGTGCCTGCCATCGCGAGCGATGAACTCCTCGGCACCATGGCCCATGTCGTCGAACTCACGCCGGAAGACCTCCAGGCCGTGGGTCGCGCCGGGGCGGCGAAATACCTGGCTCAGCTCAACGCTATCGAACGCGACCGCAACCGCATGGACGTCGACCTCAGCGACGTTCCTTCCGAGGCCCTCATTGCCGAATTGGCGCGCCGACTCAGCGTGCAGTGGGATGGGGCGCCTGGCGGTCCGCCGACCACACCGCTACTCAAGGTTGTATCCCGGCGCGCCCCGCGTCAGGAGTAATGGATCTCCCTGCACCTTGACTCATCGAGGCGCTAAGATGCGACTTATGGATACATCCTCATCGTCGCGATGCCAAGCCGTCATCGTCTACAACCCGGTCAAGGTAGAGCAGGAAGAGCTGCAGGCGATGATCGCGCCCGTGGCCGAGGAACACGGCTGGGAGGTGTCCTGGGTCGAAACGGAGGAGGATAGCCCCGGCGCACAGCAAGCCAGTGAGGCCGCCGAGGGTGGCGCCGAGATGGTAATTGCCTGCGGCGGCGACGGCACTGTTCGCTCCGTTGCCGAAGGTCTGAAGGGCACCGACGCCGCGCTGGGCATCTTCCCGCAGGGCACGGGCAACCTGCTGGCCCGGAACTTAGGTCTGCCGCTGGATCTCGATGAGGCGGTGAAGGTGGCCTTCACCGGCACGGAGCGGGTGATCGACTTCGGCCGGGCGGATATCACCCGGCCCGACGGCAACGAAGAGAGCCTGATGTTCACCGTCATGGCGGGCGTGGGCATCGACGCGCAGATGATCGTCAACACCGACGATGATCTGAAGAAGAAGGCGGGTGTCTTCGCCTACGCGGTGGCAGTAGCGAAGTCTCTTGGCGGCGGTCAGCGGCTCAAAGTCGAGCACGCGTTAGATGATAAGGCCCCGAAGAAGTCTCGAGCACACTCCGTCATTGCGGGTAACTGCGGTGAGCTCGTCGGCGCCGTCGAGCTGATTCCCGACGCGGAGCCGGACGATGGCCTGCTCGACATCGTGGTGCTGCGCCCCAAGGGCGTCATTGGCTGGCTGCCGATTGTGGGACGCATCGTCGGCCAGATGATCCTCAAGACCTACCGTCAGATGCGCGGCATCTCGAACCGGGAGGGAGGCAAGGTGCGAGATATGCGCTCCATGCGCTACCTCACGGGCAAAAAGTTCTGGGCGAAGCTCAACCGGCCGGAGGAGTTCGAGGTGGATGGCGACACGGTCGGCGAAGTCACCGAATTCACCATCAGCCTGGAAAACGCGTCGTTGAAGGTTCGCGTACCCGCCGAATAGGAGGACTGCCGCGGCCGCGCCGGGTGGGAGCTCGGCGCGGTGCACGCGGCGCGGCCGTGGGATGGCTATAAACGATCAACGCCGGTGACCGTCACTGTTATGTGACCGCCACCGGCGTTGAAACCTGTCGGGCTAACAGGATTTGAACCTGCGACCCCTACACCCCCAGTGTAGTGCGCTACCAAACTGCGCCATAGCCCGTCCGCTGCGCCTGATGCGCAACACCGAACATGTTACAGCACTGTTAGTTATGTACTGAATCGCCTGGTAGTAAGAGGATTTTCCTAAGACACGTCGCCGTCGACGTAGTACCACACGCCGTCCGAACCTCGCTCGAAGCGCGAGCGTTCCCGCTGGCTGCCCACCGACGTGCCCTTGTAAAACGCTTCGAATTCGACCACCCCGGCGGAGTCGAAGGGGCCACCGGCGACAGTGTCGTGAATATCCAGTCGGTAGAAGCGGATGGGGGAGTCACTCAGGTCGAGCCGTTCCGGCCGGGACAGAGGATGCCACGTGCGCAGGAGGTACTCGGCATCGCCGACGACGAAGGCGCTAAAGCGCGAACGCATGAGCGCCACTGCCGTCGGCGCCGGCTTGCGCGTCGACCCGTGATAAACCCCACAGCACTCGCTGTACGTCAAACCCGTGCCGCAGGGGCAGCGCTTCGAGGCGGGAAAGGTGGACTCAATCAGCGGCATGGGTGTCTTCGGTCCTTTCGTGCTGACGCGGTGGTGACCTTGGTGATCCTATACGCGGTGATACTTTCGGCTCACGTTTGCCGGATGTGCTTGAAGACCTCCAGCCGGCGCCTTAGGTTGGGTGATGGACGTGCCCCAGCGCAGACTCCCGCGATAAGGCTGGCGTGGAAGGCCACACCGACTCCGGATCCGCTAGCATCGACGGCGGTTACGCCTTCGAGTGCCAGAAATAACCCCTTAGGGGCATCCGCTTACTGAGAGGAGATCCGGTGAACCGCACCCACGTCGTCGTCATTGTCGGGATCATGATGACGCTCGTCGTCACGATCCTCGTTCTCATTGGCACGCAGCGGTATATGAATGCTCAGGAAATCGAGCTGCTCGTCGAATCCGCTCACGCAGCCGGCGAAGAGTATCAACTCACTGTTCACAACTTCGTTACTTTGGACTACAGCTTCGAAACCCTCACCGGACCAGAACAGGGAGCATCCTAACCTGGTTCTGGATTCGAGGTTAGAGTGGAGTCTTCACGTTATTATTTCGCCCTAGCTAGGTAAGGACATCACAATCCCGTGGGAGCATTTAACTGGTTCTGGAAGGCGATGGGCGCGCAGTCGGAGCGCAACGACGCCTCGTCGAAGAAGATCGTCGCCGGCTCGGAAGAGCGAGCCGTAGAGCTGGCTGCGCTCGACGATGCCGCGCTCGCCGCCCGAGCGCGTGGCGTGGTGCGCGACGGCCGCATCATCGACAAGGTGGAATTCCTTGCGGTGCTGTCGGTAGCCTCGGCGCGCACCGTGGGCCTGAGCCCCTTTAACTCACAGCTACAGGCGGTGCTGCGCCTGCTGGAGGGCGACGTCATCCACATGGCCACCGGTGAGGGTAAAACCCTGGTGGGGGCCATGTCTGCTACTGGTTTCGCTCTCACCGGCCAGCGCGTCCACGTCATGACCGTCAACAATTACCTGGCGGCGCGCGATGCGGAGTGGATGCGGCCGTTGGTGTCTTTCTTTGGGCTCAGCGTCGCTGCTGTGACCGAAAAGCTCTCTGCCGAGGAACGTCGCCGCGCGTACGGCGCCGACATTGTGTACGCGCCGGTAGCCGAGATCGGCTTCGACGTCCTGCGCGACGGCCAGGCGACGTCTCGTGCTGACGAGGTGCTCTCCCCGGCCGAGGTGGCGCTCGTCGACGAAGCGGATTCGGTGCTCGTCGACGAGGCCTTGGTGCCGCTGGTGCTGGCCGGTTCCGTCAAGGGGCAGCAGTCCACCGGGGAGATAACCGCCGCCGTCGCTCAGCTTGAGGAGGGGCGTCATTACCGGATCGATTCTGACCGGCGCAATGTCTTCCTTACCGATGCTGGCGCCCACGCCCTCGAACGCGCGCTGGGTGTGGATTCGCTCTACGGCGACGAAGCTCTGGGCAATATTCTCGTGCGCGTCAACCTCGCTCTGCATGCGAAGGCGCTGCTTATCCGCGATGTTCACTATCTTGTCGCCGACGGCAAAGTCGCACTCATCGACGCCTCGCGGGGGCGGGTGGCTGATCTACAGCGGTGGCCGGACGGTCTCCACGCAGCGGTGGAGGCAAAGGAAGGGCTGAGTGTCTCCGATGGTGGGCGGATCCTGGACCAGATCACGCTCCAGGCCCTCATGGGTCGCTACCCGTCCGTGTGCGGCATGACCGGCACCGCGGTGGAGGCCGTGGATCAGCTGCGGGAGTTTTATGACCTCCGGGTGTCGGTGATCGACCGTCACAAGCCGTTGCAGCGGGTGGATGAACCCGACCGCGTCTACGCCACCGCGGGGGAGAAGAACGCCGCAATTGTTCACGCCATCGTTGAGATTCATGCGACTGGGCAGCCCGTGCTCATCGGCACCCATGACGTAGCCGAGAGTGAGCTCCTTACCGATGCCCTCGCCGATCACGGCATCGCCTGCCAGGTGCTCAACGCGAAGAACGACGAAGAGGAGGCGGGAATCATCGCCCGGGCTGGGGAACGCGGTCGGGTGACCGTCTCTACCCAGATGGCTGGTCGCGGCACAGACATCCGCCTCGGCGAAGGAGTCGCGGAACTCGGCGGATTGGTGGTGATCGCCACGTCGCGGCACCGCTCGTCGCGCCTCGACAACCAGCTGCGAGGCCGCGCCGGCCGGCAGGGCGACCCGGGCCGGACACTGACTTTCGTCTCCCTCGACGACGATGTCGTGCGCACCGGTGGCGGCGACACTGCCTTTAGCGCCGTCCCGGACGAGCACGGCCTCATCGATTCTGCGAAGGCTCGGGAGTTCGTCGAACACTGCCAGCGGGTCACTGAGGGGCAGCTGCTGACGATCCATGCGCAAACCTGGAAGTACAACAAGCTCTTGGCAGATCAGCGCGAGATCATCGGAACCCGCCGCGACAATCTCCTGGACACTGACCGCGCGCTGGCGGAGCTGCGGGAGCGCGCGGGTCAGCGCGCGCAGAAACTGGCGCACCTCGACGAGCATGTGCTTGCCGACGCCGCCCGTCAGATCATGCTTTTCCATCTCGATGACGAGTGGGCCGAACACCTGGCGATCATGGACGACGTCCGTGAGTCCATTCACTTGCGGGCCATCGCCAAGGAAACTCCCATTGACGAGTTCCACCGCATAGCGATCCGGGAGTTTAAGGACTTAGCGCAGCGCGCCGTGGATCGGGCGGTGGAGACGTTCCAGACCGTCGACATCGACGCGGAGGGCGCCCACCTCGGCGACGGTGGCCTAGCCCGGCCGTCGGCGACGTGGACCTATATGGTGTCTGACAATCCGCTAGCCGGCGGCGGAAATGGGGCGCTGTCAACGATGGAGAGCTTCTTTAGCTAGGTTGCCGTCACCCCCGCCCAGCGCACGGATAGCTGGGAATTGCCTCGCTGACGGTGAGGATCCGGTCCGGGTCGCTATGATGGGAATAGCCATTTTTACACGTATTGGAGGACATTGATGAGTGACAACATTGGCGCTCCCGAGGCCCAGGTGGAGACCACATCGGTCTTCCGTTCCGACCTGCTCAAGGAAGCAGACCAGGCTGCCACCGTGGCGCCGAAGGACAACGGCAGCGAGGTCCCTCAGGGGCAGGCGCTGCTCGTGGTCAAGCGGGGGCCCAATGCCGGTGCCCGGTTCCTGTTGGACCAGGCGGTGACCACGGCGGGCCGCCACCCGGAGGCGGACATCTTCCTCGATGATGTGACCGTGTCCCGGCGCCACGCCGAGTTCCGGATCAGCGAAGGAACGTTTGAAGTCGTGGACGTCGGATCGCTTAATGGCACCTACGTGAATCGCGAGCCGCGTAACTCTCAGCTGCTGAGCAGCGGCGATGAGGTCCAGATCGGCAAGTTCCGGCTGGTTTTCCTGGCCGCTAAGTAACCTCCTCCCAGTATTGACCCGGCCCGGGCCGCCCTGCCCGGCGCCGTGCCTGACCGTGAAGTGATAGCGAGAATCGTGAGTAGTGTAGCCCGTCGCCCTGAGCCTCAGCGCCCGGTATCGTCAGCCAAGACGATGTCCATCGGCAAGGCGCTGGAGCGATTGACCCCGGAATTTCCCGATATCACGGTGTCGAAGATCCGATATCTGGAAACCGAGGGACTAATTACCCCGCAACGCACCGCCTCCGGGTACCGTCGCTACACCGACGGTGACGTGGAGCGTCTGCGCTACATACTTATTGAGCAGCGGGACAACTACCTTCCGCTGAAAGTTATCCGTGAGCACCTCGAAGCCATGGAGAACGGCGAGCTGGCGGTCCTTTCGGTAGTACCGGAACCCTCGGCCGTGGCGACTCCGGCACTGCCACCAACGAGTGCTGCGCGGCTCACAATGGGCGATATAGCCGACCGGATCGGGCGGGACATCGACGAGGTCGCAGAGCTCGTCGACGCGCATCTGCTGGTGCCTGACGATGCTGGGTTGTTTACCGCGGATGACGTGGCGGTGGCCTCCGCCTCGCTGACGTTGACCGATCAGGGCTTCGCCATGAGCAATCTCAAGCGGCTCCTTACCGCCTCGCAACGGCAGGCCGACATGATTGCGCAGGTGGCGGCGCCTGCTGGAACGTCCGGTACGTATACCTCGCGCGCCCAGGCACTCGAGACCAGCCGGCAACTGTCCACGCAGGTGGTCGCGCTACACGCGGCGTTGCTTGCCCAGGCGATCCGCGCTGAGTTTGAGCGGTAGGCAGACAGAGCTTTTCGAGGAGGAAACTGTCCCCATGGCAGAGGACAAGAGCGCGGTGCGCGTGTTGGGGGTGCGCCAGCTGGGCCCAGAGAGGTTCCCGTGCGTGGTATTGGAGTGGATTGGACGAGGCCGCGTGTTGCCGGTATGGGTTTCTGTGGTCGACGCGGTGGAGATCGCGTCACTGGTCTCTGGCCAGGCCCCTGATCGCCCGTCGACGGCACAGGTCCTCGCGGACGTGCTCACCCGGCTCGCCGGCGGCGTCGACGAGCTCAGCATTCTCAGCAACGTTGACGGCCTCATGGTGGCTCAGATCCGCACCGGCGGGGGCGAGGCGCTCGACGCCCGCCCGTCGGACGTGCTCAAACTTGCGGTGCTGCTCGACAGCGAGGTGCTCGTGGACCAAGAGATGCTCGCCGAGTTTTCGTTGTCGATTCCCGAGGAGGAATTGGCAGAATATCTTGATGTTTCCGTGGAACCGCCGGCAGATGCCATGGCCGAGGGCAGTGCGGATAACGCGGATGAGGAGTTGGCGGACATGCTCCGGCAGTTGGATGAGCGCGATATGCCAGGTGACGAACAGTAGTTTCTGGTTTAATCTTCAACAACAGGTTAAAATGTTAGGCGTGTCGGCCAAACACTGGCCACGCGACGGTTACGCTTGTGTGAGATAGCGGCGCTCGTCGCGCCCCCATACCGTCGCCCCCATTAACCGGAAGAGACCACCGTGAACTCACAACAGCCCCAAGCGATACAGGAAACCCTCTTCGACATCGGACCCGGCGAAGAAGTCGGCTACCGAGTGCCCATCGCCTGCCAGGTGGCGGGAATCACCTACCGTCAGCTGGACTACTGGGCCCGCACGGATTTGGTCAAACCCTCCATTCGAGGCGCCCACGGTTCCGGTTCGCAGCGGCTGTATTCCTTCCGGGACATCCTCGTCCTGAAGATCGTTAAACGCCTGCTTGATGCGGGGATTTCGCTGCAGAACATCCGCCTGGCGGTGGAGAAGCTGCGCAACCGTGGCGTCAACGATATTGCGGAGATCACGCTCGTCTCCGATGGCGCCACCGTCTATGAGCTGCGCTCCGCCGACGAGGTCATCGACCTGCTCGGCGGCGGGCAAGGAGTGTTCGGGATTGCAGTGCCCGGAATCGTGAGGGAGCTGACGGGAACCATCGCGTCTTTTCCGGCTGAGCGGGTAGACCTCGAGAGCGAGCGGGCCGCTATCGATGAGCTGGCCGCTCGTCGCGCCCGCAAGTCCTCCTAGGCGTCCCGGCTCCCCGGGGGCGAGGGGGACGACGGGGGTGCTTCGGGGGAGGCAAGGCCGGCTGCTCGCCGCAAGGCCGGGCCGATCGGTGCCCCCGCAGGAAGTTGCTGGTAGCTTTCGGCGGCGGCCGCCAAACCCGGCGGGATGGGGGCTTCGCCCACGTGGATGATGGCCACGGCGACCGTGTCGGTCTCGACGGTTGCCGAGGTAGCGTCGGCGTACCCGCTAGTAATGACGACAACGCGAGCGGGGTGACCCGAACGGATCGCCTGCGCGTCGGCCACCTCAACTGCCGTGGTGATGGCTTGCGGCAGGAGGGGTTGGGCGTCGAAGACCAAGCCGGCCAGCAGCTGAGGGGCTACCGGTTGCTCCGCAGTTGCGAAGTCGCGCAGCAGGGTCCAGCTACCGCCGGAATTGGAGGTTCCGGCCGCCACGGCCGTGCCCGCGTTGGCCAGGGAGCGCATCGTTTCGGTGAGGTCGGTCAGCCCGTGTCCCTGGTGTGCGGTGGCGGCGAGTCCGGGGGAGCGGTCGAGGAGAAAGAGCGTATTCGACGCGGCCGACGCCGGGAACGCGTTGGTGAACGTCGACGAGCTGGTGGTGGGGGCTGTGGTGTGCGGTACCACGTCCGGCACGGTTTGAAGGGACGCTAAGGAGAGGTCGAAGCGTTCCCCGAGCCACCAGGCGAAGCTGCCGAGAAGAAGCAGATAGACCGCTGCGGCCCCAGCGAGACGGTGGCTCTTTCGGCGCCCGCGGCGCACCTGGCTGGCTTGGCTGGCTCCGCGGACGTCGGTGCTGCGGGCAGGAGCGGTGGCGTGCTTTCCCATCGTCATACCCTCTTCGTGATCGTGCGTGGCGGTTTGACGTTTATTCTATCGTCGCCGCTGCAAGGATCCGGCGTAGGCGGTCCCGGATTGCCTCACCTTGCCGGGCCAGCTCGCGCTGGCGCCGCACATACTCGGCCTTACCTTCGGCTGTTTCGATGGCGACGACGCCGAGACCGTAGCTGCGGCAGTCATACGGCGAGGCCTCCATGTCCAGCCGACGGCACTCCACGGCGAGGTCGAAGGCGGCGAGCAGGAGCTCACCGGGAACGAGGGGACCCATTTTGAGACACCACTTGTAGAGGTCCATGGTGGCGTGCAGGCAGCCGCATTGCTCATGCTCAGTCTGGGTGCCGCGCGTGAGAACGGTGAGGTTAAGCGGTCGGGCCGCTGGAGTGAAGAAGCGGTAAGCATCGAAGTGAGTGCAGCGCAGCCGGTGCGCGTCGACGACCGCGTCGGTGCCGGCATGGCCTAGGCGCAGCGGCAGGTCGTGGCGCGGTTGATCGGTCCGGTAGACCATGGCCCATTCGTGCAGACCGAAGCAATCGAAACGAGCCGGCTGGTTCCGTGCCGCTGCCAGCAGGGAATCGATGCCGGCCAGCATCGTGTGATGCTTGGCGACATAACTCGTGGAGTCGCAATAGACGGCGCCGCCGTCGCTGCGGTAGCCAGCCCAGCCACGGTGCGGGCTCGTCTGCCCGGGGTCGGCAAGGGTGATGCCGAGCCCCGGATGCCAGCGCCGAAGATGGGACACGCGAACGGGGTAGTAGTCGAAGAGAAAGTCCCACACCGGGTGTGTGAGACCGCGTGACCGCCGGTGCTGCCGGGCGGAGACGCGTTCGTCGATAGCTGCCTCGTGCGCCTGCTGGCGCTCGCGCCACTGGGCGGGCTGCAGCATCATGAGCGACGACGCCCCCGTCCGCTGCCACGCGGCCGGGCAATCGGCTGCTTCGTATTACGCGCCGAACGCCCAGACTTGGCCGACTTGGCCGACTTGGGGTTCTTCTTCGGCTTAGCTGGTTGACCGGGCGGCGGCAGGGGAGCGCCCGTGACCTTCTGGGCACCGGTGATCGTGGCGAGCTCAGGCGAGTCCGGAGTGACCTCGACCACGGTGGACGTGACGTTGGCCTTGCGCATGAGTGCGGCGACGGCGTCACGCTGCTCGGGCTGAACGAGGGTGACGACGGTGCCGCTGGTCCCGGCTCGGGCGGTGCGCCCTGCTCGGTGGACGTAGGCCTTGTGCTCAGCGGGCGGGTCGATGTGGACGACGAGGGAGACGTCGCCGATATCGATGCCGCGGGCGGCGATGTCGGTGGCCACCAGCACGGGGACGGAGCCGTCGGCGAAGCCTTCGATGGCGCGGGTCCGCGCGCCCTGAGACTTATCCCCGTGCAAGCCCATCGCGTTGATGCCGATACGACGCAGCTTCTTCACCTGCCGGTCAACGCGGTGCTTCGCCCGCATGAACATGATGGTCTTGCCTTCTCGGCCGGCGATCCGAGCCACAGTCTCCGTGTGGGTCTCCCGGTCGGCCACGAGCAGCTGAACGTGACGCATCGTGTCGACGACGGCCTGGGCCGGCGCGGTCGAATGCGTCACCGGGCGGTGCAGATAACGGTTGACGATCTTGTCCACGTCACCGTCGAGGGTGGCGGAGAACAACAGGCGCTGGCCCTTCTTGGGGGTGCGATCGAGCAGCTTGATGACCTGCGGGATGAATCCCATATCGGCCATGTGATCGGCCTCGTCGAGGACGGTGATGCGGACATCGTCGAGGCTGAGGTAGCCCTGGTTGATGAGGTCCTGGGCGCGTCCCGGAGTGGCGACGAGCAGGTCCACCCGCCGCGATAGGGCCCGGATGTGGTTGTTAATGTTGACGCCGCCGACCACATCCGCGACGGTCAGGCCGAGGCTGGCAGCGGGCTCGTCGAGGCGCTGGCGAATCTGCATGGTCAGTTCGCGGGTGGGGGAAAGGATCAACCCGCGCGGGGCCCCAGGGGAGGCAGGACCCAGCTCACTGAGGCGCACCAGGGTGGGCAGCCCGAAGGCGAAGGTCTTTCCCGAACCTGTGGGCCCGCGGCCGAGGACGTCGCGCCCGGCGAGGACGTCCGGGATGGTCGCCTCCTGGATGGGAAACGCCTCCCGCATGCCCTGGTTTGAGAGCACGTGAACAAGGGGGACGGGAAGGCCGAGCTCGGCGAAGGAAGTCATTCGGGCTAGTGTAGCCGAGGCCTGTCGACGCGGCGAGCTTGATCCAAGAAATCTTGATCCAAGAAATAAGGCCCTGGTTCATGAGAGAACCAGGGCCTGTGTGTCCGCCTTCTACGGGAGGCGGGCGGAGACTAGCTCAGCGTCGTCTCGGAGCGGTCACCGGACCACTCGGTGTGGAAGGTGCCTTCCTTGTCGATGCGCTTGTAGGTGTGCGCACCGAAGAAGTCACGCTGGCCCTGGACGATGGCCGCCGGCAGGCGCTCAGCCCGCAGGGAGTCGTAGTACGCCAGGGAGGAGGTGAACACCGGGGCGCCGAGGCCGAGCTGGGTCGAGTAGACGACCACGTTGCGCCAGGCATCCATCAGGTCGGCGAGCTCGCCGTTGAAGTACGGATCCAGCAGCAGGGACTCCAGCTCCGGGTTGTTGTCGTAGGCTTCCTTGATGCGCTCCAGGAAGACGGCGCGGATGATGCAGCCGGCGCGCCAGATCATGGCCATGTCGCCCGGGTTGATGCCCCAGTCGTGCTCGATGGAGCCGGCCTTGACCTCGTCGAAGCCCTGCGCGTAAGCAACGAGCTTGGAGGCGTAGAGGGCCTTGCGGACCTCCTCGACGAACTCGGCCTTCTCCACGCCGAGGTCCTCGAAGGACTTCAGAGCGCCGGTCGGCAGGTTGCCCTGGGCGGCCTTGCGCTGGGAGAGCGAGGAGGACAGGGCGCGGGCGAAGACAGCCTCGCCGATGCCGGTGGTCGGCACGCCCAGGTCCAGGGCCTCCTTGACGGTCCAGCGGCCGGTGCCCTTCTGGCCAGCAGCATCGAGGATGACGTCGACGAGCGGCTTGCCCGTCTCGGCGTCGACCTGGCGCAGCACCTCAGCGGTGATTTCAATGAGGAAGGAGTTGAGGTCGCCGGCGTTCCATTCGGTGAATACGTCAGCGATCTCGGCCGGGGTCAGGCCGGCGCCGAAGCGCAGCAGCTGGTAGGCCTCGCCGATGACCTGCATATCGGCGTATTCGATGCCGTTGTGAACCATCTTGACGAAGTGGCCAGCACCATCCGGGCCGACGTGGGTGACACAGGGGGTGCCGTCCTCGGCGCGAGCGGCGATGGACTCGAACAGCGGGCCGAGAGCCTCCCAGGACTCCTTCGGGCCGCCCGGCATGATCGACGGGCCCTTGAGGGCGCCCTCTTCGCCGCCGGAGATGCCGGCGCCGACGAAGTGCTGGTTCCGCGACGCGATCTCGGCCTCGCGGCGGATCGTGTCGGTGAACAGGGCGTTGCCGCCGTCGATGATGATGTCGCCTTCGTCCATAGCCTCAGACAGCTGCTCAATAACAGCGTCAGTGGCCTTACCGGCCTGCACCATGATGATGGCGCGGCGCGGCTTCTCCAGGGAAGCAACGAACTCTTCGACGGTCTCGCCGGCAACGAAGTCGCCAGTTTCGCCGAAGTCAGCCATGAACTGCTCGGTCTTGGCGAAGGTACGGTTGAAGACGGCCACCTTGTGGCCGCGGGAGGCGAAGTTCCGGGCGAGGTTGGAGCCCATAACGGCCAGGCCAACGACGCCAATCTGCGCAAGGTTCTGATCAGTGGTCATAACCCACAGCATACGTGGTCATAGGAGCAGAGTCACGGAAATATCACGCATAGATGTGATTATCCAGAAGAAATTCCTGGCAACAAACGGCCAACCTGACAAAACCGCTCCGTGGCCAGGACTGGGTACGCTGAACCGCTATGGACACCGCGAAGGAACACGCACTACTGCTTGAGCTCATCGCCCGCGCCGCTGTGGCGCCATTGGGGGAGCACGACCTGGCCGAACTCAACGCTCGAAACGTCGGGTTCGACCGAACACTCGGGCTTCGCTACACCCGGGTAGGAGCCGACGGGGTGACCTGCGAACTCGACGTCACCGAGGCACACCTCCAGCCGGCTGGCATCGTCAACGGCGGGGTCTACGCAGCGCTGGCTGAGTCGGCGGCCTCCTTGGCCGGCATGGTCGCCGCCGGAGCTCCCGTGGTGGGGGTTACTAACTCCACGGATTTTATTGCTGCGACGGGTTCCGGAACTCTGCGCGCTGTCGCCACCCCCGTTCAACTCGGGCGTCGTACTCAACTGTGGTCAGTTGAGGTCACTCGCAACGGCAAGCTGCTATCGCGGACGACGCTACGCACCATGCCAGCACGAACCTAGCACCGGGGCCTAAAGCCACTTATTCCGACGGAACCACCACGCCATCACGACGATCAAGGCCGCGATGATCGCCAATACCACGTAATAGCCGTAGCGCGATCCGAGCTCCGGCATGTGCTCGAAGTTCATGCCGTAAATGCCGGCGATGAGCGTCGGAACCGCCGCCATGCCGACAAAAGCGGATATGGCGCGCATGTCTTGATTCTGCTGGAGGGTCACTTTGGCGACCGAGGCGTCGAGCAAAGCGGTGAGCCGCTCGTCGAAACCGTCGACGTCGTCGCGAACGCGCATTTCGTTATCAAGGACGTCCCGGAAGTACTGGCGCACGCGTTTGGGAATAATGTCCTTGTGGTTCTTGATGAGATTCGACAGCGCCGTCGCCAGCGGATCCGTGGAGTGGCGCATCTCGAGGATCTCTCGCTTAAACAGGTAAATGCGATCGATGCTGAAATCTGATCCCGGGGTGAAGACCTCCTCCTCGAGCTCGTCCACCTCAAGCTCTAGCAGGTTGGTGATCTTGAGGTACTGGTCCACCAGCCCGTCTGCCACCCGATATGCCACGGCGGACGGACCTTCCGAGTAGAGTTCCGGATCCGCATCGATGTCCGACAACAGGTCGGGCACCGCGGCGCCGTGGCGAACCGTGATGATGAAGTCCGCCCCGAGCAGCATCTGAACCTCACCTGTGCCGATCACGTCACGGGTGTTGGTGACCTTCTCATCGTCGGTGAAGTGGACCGAGCGAACGACAAGGAACAACTGGTCGTCGTAGCGCTCAACCTTCGGGCGCTGGTGGGCGGACACAGCGTCCTCCACGATGAGTTCGTGGATGCCGAATTGGTCGGCGATGCGCAGCATCTGGGTCTCATTCGGCTCGTGCAGGCCCAGCCACACATAGCCACGCCCTCCGCCGGCCACCTGCTCGCGGAGGTGGGTGCGCGCCGACGCGATGCTGAACTCGCCCGGAAGCCGCCGCCCATCGATGATGAGTTTGCAATGGTCAATGCAGCGCTCCAGCGGAACGCTCAACCGTGAACCACGTTCCGGCATGGATGCATCTCCACCAGCCATCTCCTGGCCCCTTTCTCGTGTCAAAGCGGGGAATGTCCGCCGGCTCCTTCCTATACTGGGCGTCATGCCAACGTGGAAAGAAATCAGCGACGCAAACCCCAACCACTCAGAAAACTACGCTAGGCGCTGGAAGATGTTGCAATCTCAAGGCAACGACATCTACGGGGAAGCCCGGTTGGTTGACGCGATGGCCGGGCGCGGGTCGACGATCCTTGACGCCGGCTGCGGCACCGGCCGCCTCGGCGCGTACCTCATCAAGCAGGGGCACACTGTGGTGGGCACTGACATCGATCCGGTGCTCATCGAGCACGCTAAGCGCGACGTCCCCGAGGCCCGCTTCTACGTCGGCGACCTCAGCGCCGACGAGATCCCGGTGACGGACGTGGACATTGCGGTGAGTGCCGGCAACGTCATGGGGTTTCTCGCACCCGACGGCCGCGACGCGGCGCTGGCCAACATCTTCCGCAGCCTCAAGCCCAAAGGGCGGGCCGTCATTGGCTTCGGCGCTGGCCGCGGGTGGGGGTTTGACGACTTCCTCGACACCGCTCGCCGCGCCGGATTCGCTGTCGATGCCGTCTTCGAGAGCTGGGACCTCAACCCCTTCACCGAGGAGTCTACGTTCCTCGTCGCCCTGCTCTCTAAGCCGGCCTAGTTACTGCTCCTCCTCGGCTTCGACCTCGCGGCGCGAGTCGACGGGCGTCTCCGAGGGGGCTGCGTAGTCGAGCTGGGTGCGGGCCACGTACTGCTGCCACGTCGTGGCCAGGTTCGTCCGGGTGGGGGAGACGGAGTTGATGCCCCAGTTGATCGCCGAGACCATGCGGTTGCGGAAGCCGACGAGGAACATGATGTGGACGGTCAGCCACAGGACCCAGCCGATGAAACCGGTGACCTCCACCTTGCCGATCTTGGCGACGCCGGAGAAGCGGGAGATGATGGCCATGGAGCCCTTGTCGAAGTACTCGAAGTCCGGCCGCTCCTCGGGGGTCTGCTCGCCGTCGGCCTCCTTCGCGATCTGCTGCGCGGCGTACTGACCGCCCTGGATAGCCGTCTGGGCCACGCCCGGCAGGCGATCGAGGGACATCATGTCGCCGATGACGAACACGTTCTTATCGTTGCCGACCGTGAGGTCGCGGTTGACCTCCACCTTGCCGGCGCGGTCAACAGTGGCGCCTGCCTGATCGGCGATGATCTTGCCCAGTGAGGAGGCCTGCACGCCAGCCGACCAGATCTTCGTCTTGGACTTGATGGTGTGCACCGAGTCGTCCTTCGTGGACTTGTACGTGACCGCGTCGGCGGTGACATCCGTGACCAGGGCGTTGAGTTTGACCGTCACGCCGAGCTTCTCCAGTTGGCGCTGGGCATTCCGGCCCAGGCGCTTGCCGAACGGTGGCAGCACCTGCGAGGCGCCGTCCATAAGGATAATTTTGGCGGATTCCGGCCGGAACTGGGTGAACTCGCCCTTGAGCGTGCGATTGGCCATCTCGGCGATCTGGCCGGCGATCTCGACGCCGGTCGGGCCTGCGCCAACGACGACGAAGGTTAGCAGCGCCTCGCGCTCTGCCGGGTCGTCGGTGATTTCGGCGCGCTCGAAGGCGCCGACGAGCCGGGCGCGGATCTCCAGCGCGTCGTCGATGGTCTTCATGCCCGGGGCGAACTCGGCAAAGTGGTCGTTGCCGAAGTAAGACTGGCTCGCACCCGCGGAGACGATGAGCGAATCGTAGGAGTACGAGCGGTCGTAGTGGCCCAGGCGGGTATGGACGAGCTTGGCGTCGAGATCGATGTCGACGACCTCACCCTTGACGACCTCGACATTGTCCTGCTTGCGCAGCACCTGACGAGTCTGGGGTGCGATCTCTCCGGAGGAGAGGATGCCGGTGGCCACCTGATAGAGCAAGGGCTGGAAGAGGTGGTGGTTGGTCCGGTCGATCAAGGTGACGTCGACGTTTGCGTGGTCGAGTTCCTTGGCAGCAAACACACCGCCGAAGCCGGAGCCGATGATAACGACGTGGTGGCGGCCGCCTTCCGGACGGTAAATGTTCTCGGTCATGCAGAGATCACGCTTTCATATGAGGGCAGGCTTAGTGAAGAAAACGTGGTTCAGTGTAGCGAGTTTAGTTGCCCCGTGCGTGGTCCGGAGTGCCTAACCGGTGGTCGTAGCCACAAATACTAGTATTTTTGCACATGACAGCTGAGCACCTCCGCGTCATCGACGCCGATTTGTGGCCCACCGTGGCCTACCCGGTGCGCATACCCGTCGTCGGCGCACTTGCCGCTCGGGCCGCGGAGGCGCACTTCGCCTCCGCACTGCGTAAAGCCGGTCTTGAAGCGGGGGCGCAGGGTGATCTGTGTATCTTGCACGACGAGCTTTTCGACCGGCTGGCGGCCTCCGGATGGACGGGTTTCGCCGAGTCCTACCTGGCCGGTGAGTGGACGACGCCGGACCTCACCGCGGTGCTCACCGCCTTAGTGTCTTCAGGTTTCAAGCCCCGTACGCCGAAACCTCCGGCGAAAATCGACGATTCAGGCGTGGGGGAGATCCCGCCGGACCTCGTGGCCCTGTATGCGGGCGACGGCATGAGCACGTTCGGGGCGGTATTCTCCTCCGCCGTGCCGACGACGGTCCGCACTGCCGTTCCCAGCTACCTGCCGGGCAAAGACCACGGGCGCAACACGCACCTCGTGGACGTGCGTCGACTCAGTGAGCCACGCAGCGTCGAGCGGGAGGACGTCGGTGATGGGCAACGGCGAAGCGTCGAACTGCTCCTCGACGCCGCCCGGGTGCGCTCCGGGTCCCGGGTACTGGACTTTCCGGCATCCGGCGGTGCGGTGGCAATCGCGGCGAGTCGTCGGGGCGCGACCGTGGACTCCATGACGGGGGATGTGGACATGGCCCGCGCAATGCGCGCTCGACTGCGCGACGCGGCGGCGATGAGCTCGGTGAACGTCGTCGTCAGGGACTCGGTGCTATCTGGGGCTCCCGACTGGCACGAGCGCTACGACGCCATCGTCTCTATGGAGCGGCTGGAGACGGTCAGCCGCGCTCAGCGCGTGGCCATGCTGCGCGGGATGGACCGATTGCTGGAAGTCGGTGGCCGGGCAGCCATCCAGATGATGGTTGCTACCGACGAGCTGTCCTCCGCCGGGGCGTGCAGTCTCCGGGTGCTTAATCACTACATTTACAGCGGGATCGGTTTCCCGACCGTTGACGACGTCTACCGCCTGGTGGACCGAAATACTCGTCTGCGCGTAGTAGGGCAGACCCACCTCGGTGCTCACGCTAGCCGTGGCTACCGTTTCGAAGCCGAGAGCTTTGCCGCGCATACACGAGAGGCGGCGGCCGCCGGCTTCGATGCCGTCTACCGCCGCCTCTGGGCCTATCAATTCGCGCTGCGAGAAGCCCTCATGAATCTCGGCATGCTCGACTGCGTGCAATTCGAGCTCACCCACCGCCATCGGGGCGGGCGCCGCTAGGGCCGCTAGATCTACAGGCCGCTAGATCTGGGTCATGTCGTCGTCCTTCGTCTCCCGGATAAGCGCCACCGCGATGAGCGACACGACAGAGACCACGACCAAGTACAGACCCACCGCGTGGACACCCCGGGAATTCGCCAGGGCGGTTGCGATGAACGGGGCGACGGACGCGCCAAGGATGGACGAGACGTTGTACGCAATGCCCGACCCGGTGTAGCGAACATTAGTGGGGAAGAGCTCCGGCAGCACCGCCGCCATGGGACCGAAGATCATGCCCATGAGGAACATACCGATGCCGAGGAAGGCCATGACGGAGCTGATCGTGGCCTCACCCGGGGTGAGGAAATAGGAGAAGGTGAAGCCGAAGGCAATGATGGCGATGGTGGTGGCGCCCAGGGTGGGCCGCCGGCCGACGGTGTCAGCCAGGCGCGAGGCCACGGGGATGCCCAGGATGAAGGCGAAGATAGTCACCAGCTGAACCTGAAGGAAGTGGAGGTAGTCGATGCCCAGGCCGGCGGACTTCTCGGGATCAGCGATGCCGAAGGAGAGGATCCACGTCGTGACGATGTAGAACAGCGTGTAGGTTCCGACCATGATGAAGGTTCCGGAGAACAGGCCGCGCCAGGAGGTGCGGAACACCTCGCCCAGCGGCGAGCTGACCTTCTTGCCGCTCTTGAGCGCCTCGGTGAACACCGGGGTTTCCTCCAAGCGGAAGCGGACGTACAGGCCGATGATGACCATGACCGCGGAGAGCAGGAAGGGAACTCGCCAGCCCCAGGTCATGAAGGGACCAGAGGTATCACCGAGTTCATAGCCTAGCGTGGCGACGAGAACGAGGAACAGGCCGTTGGCCAGCAGGAACCCGAAGGGGGCGCCGAACTGCGGCCACATCGCCGCCTGGGCACGCTTGCCGGGTTGGGCGTATTCGCTGGACAGCAACGCGGCGCCGGACCATTCACCGCCAAGGCCCAGGCCCTGGCAGAAGCGCATGAGCGACAGCAGTGCCGGGGCGAAGATTCCCACCTGCGCGTAGGTGGGCAGCAGGCCGATGATGAAGGTGGCGATGCCCATGGTGAGCAAAGCGCCGACGAGCGTCGCCTTGCGTCCCACGCGGTCACCGAAGTGGCCGAAGAAGATGGAGCCAAGCGGCCGGGCGATGAAGGCCAGCCCGAACGTGGCGAAGGACTGCAGCAGCGCCACGGTGGGATTGTCGGTCTCCGCGAAGAACACAAAGGGGAACACTGCCACGGCAGCCGTGGCGTAAGCATAGAAGTCGTAGAACTCGACGGTGGTGCCGATGGTGGACGCGAAGTTGACCCGGACGCGGTCGCGGCGGGTGAATTCTCTCGACGCGTCAGTCTTCGGTGCGTCGGAGCGGAGCGTGGTGGACACGGCAACCCCTTCATTTTCTAGGCAATAGGGACCGGGACAGTTTAAGGTCTCATCTTGCGGACGCCAAATCTCAGTCAATGGGAGGCTGTGGGGAGGGTTGTTGATCGCGTGAAGGGAGGCGGGATCAGCATTATCTGACATAATGTACATTATCGGACAATTTTAGAGCGTGGTCACGAGATGGAAACATCTCTGTGACGCAACGCCTACACGGCTGCTACACGGCTATTGCTTGACGAACGACAGACGAATATTGAGAACGCCCTCGTCGGCAATCTTCGCGGCGATCATCTCCGGTGAGATGACGCCAAAGTCGTTGCGGTTGATCGTCGGCGTGCCGGCGACGACGATCCGGTCCCCGTCGCGCAGTGCATCGAACTCGCCCGTGATCTCGTTAGTGTGGCCCTTAATGGTCAGGTCGCCCGTCAACGTCACCTTCGCCACCGTCGCGTCTTCCGGAACGTGCGATACATCCACCGGCTCGGTGAGCGTGAAGCTGGCCGTCGGATGCTGATCCGTCTCGAAGAGCTTGCGCCGGACGTTAACGTCGCGGACCTCGCGGTCGGAATCGATGCCCGTCATGTCGACGACGATTTCACCCTCGGTGACCACGCCGCCAGCAACCTCGATGTGCCCCTGGAGGTCCTGCGTGGAGCCGGACGTGCGCCGCTGATCCCCAGGCAACAATTCATCGAAGGTAAAGCCCACCGAGGAGGTATTCGGCGGCGTGCCGGAATCGAGTACCCAGGAACCGTCGACGGCTGTTGTTGCCGGCTTCGCCTTGGCGGCCTCGAGGCCCCCGGTCTGAACACCGGGGCTGGCGATCGCCGCCCACAGCACCGGGACCACGGCGAAAAGCCCGAGGGCAATGATAAGGACGGAAACAGCGCCGATGACTATCTTGGGGTTCACTTTGCTCATGGGTCCTACCTTAATTTCTCGATGCGTCGAGCCAGGGCCACCAATTCCCACGCCAAAGCCGTAATGTCCGAGGCGGGTGCGCCCTCCGAGGAAGCGGTGGCAATATCTTCTGCGGCGCAACGCAGTGTGAAGAGGTTGTCTCGCAACCTGCTGGCTTTCTCCGGTGACATAACGACTGCGGCTTCTGGGATCTCCGTGCCCGCGAGGCGGCGTCTATTCTCATAGGCACGTTGACGGCAGGATCGGCGGCAGTACTTTCGGGGGCGACCAGGCCCATCGTGGATGAACTCTCGCCCACACCACTCACAGGTCTGCTGTTGCACTCGCACGGCCTCTACCCTATCGGTGGAAAACACTGAGGAACAAAAGGTTGCCCCTGGTCGTTATACTGGTGCAGTTGATGACCGCAAGAAAACGGAAAGGGTTGGTTCGGTATGGCTGATCGCGTGCTCAGGGGTAGCCGGATGGGGGCTGTGAGCTACGAGACGGATCGTGACCACGACCTGGCCCCGCGCCAAATGGTCAAGTACCGTACGCCGGACGGCGATATCTTCGATGTTCCCTTCGCGGACGACGCCGAGATCCCCGAGGAATGGCTGTGCAAGAACGGCCAGGTTGGCACCCTCGTCGAGGGCGAAGGTGTGGAATCGAAGCCGCAGAAGCCGCCGCGGACGCACTGGGACATGCTGCGGGAACGGCGCACCATCGAGGAGCTCGATGTGCTCCTCGAAGAGCGCCTGGAGCTGCTGCGCAAGCGCCGGCGCAACGCCGCCCGCCTGCTCAAGGAGCAGCAGGAAGAGCAGCAGAAGTCCTAGCGCCCGCCTGCTCTAGTGGCGCCGGCGCCCGGCCTCGTGCTTGATGAGGCCGGTGACTTCCTTGGCGAGGTCACCCGCGTACTCCCCCGCCTGACGGGCTTTCGCCGACAGGTTCTTCGCCCCGGAGCCGCGGAACTCGTGGCGCAGCAAGCGGGTGGCCTCCCGGGTGGCGTTAACAACGTTGTCCCGGGAAGCCCGGGCGCGGGAGCGAGCCTTGCTGAGCTCCGAGGTGCGGTACTGATGTCCGATAAGCCCGCTGAGCTCCCGGTACATGTCCTTGGCCTGCTGAGTGCGGTGGGCCACTCCCCACTTGGTGACCTCCACCAGCGAGTCCTTGACGAAAGATCCGTCGAGCTTTGACTCGCCGAACTCCCGCTCCGTGAAGGTGATCGGGACCTCGCGGACGTCGAAGCCAGCCTGGTAGGCGCGGAAGGCAAAGTCAACCTGGAAGATATAGCCGGCGTTCGACAACTCGTCGAGGTCCAGGGTCTCCAGCACCTCGCGGCGGATCGCGCGGTACCCGGCGGTCATATCGCGCAGACCGGTGCCGAGAGCCACCCCGATGTACAGGTTGCCCAGGCGGGACAACAGGAAGCGCTTGCGCGGCCAGTTGACCACCTCTCCGCCGTCGATGTAGCGAGAGCCGATGACCACGTCGGCATCGTCGTCGATCTCGGCGAGCAGCAGCGGCAACTGCTCAGGGGCGTGGGAGCCGTCGGCATCCATTTCCACCAGCACCTGGTAGCCCTTCTCCAGTCCCCAGCGGAAGCCCGCCAGGTAGGCGCCTAGCAGCCCGTCCTTCGTCGTGCGGTGCAGCACGTGAATGGCGTCGTTCTCGGCCGCGAAACCGTCGGCCAGGTCACCGGTGCCGTCGGGCGAATTGTCGTCGACCACCAGCAGGTGCACCTCAGGGGTGGCCTCGGTGATGCGGCGGACCATGAGGGGAAGATTCTCGGCCTCGTTATAGGTAGGGACAATAACGAGGGTGGAGTCAGAGGGCTTGGTCATGGGCACGCTTTCTTCAATCTGGTTGTCACTCACCCCGACGGGTGGATCGTCGATTCATCGCCAACGCGAGCAGCGTCACGACGACTCCCATCATAGACAGCCCCCATTGGATGGATGAACCAAACCGCGCCGAGAGCGTGACGGAATCCCGCAGCGGCAGGGTTTCGAGGAGCGTTGCCGATTCGAAGATTTCCGTGTCCTGGCTCACGGAGCCATCCGGGTGCACGATCGCGGATACACCCGACGTGGCGGCGACGATCACCGCGCGGTCGAACTCGATGGCTCGCATCCGGCTCATCGCCAATTGTTGGTAGGTCATGTCCGAGAAGCCGAAGGTGGCATTGTTCGTTGGTGTAGTGAGGATCTGGGCTCCGTTGAGGACGGCCGTGCGATAGGCGGCGTCGACGATCACCTCGTAGCACGTAGCGACACCGAGGGTGACGCCGTCCATGACGACGGTGAAATTGCCGTCGCCGGGGCTGAAGTTGCTGGCGAGGTCCACCAGATCTGTGATTGAGGCGAAAAACTCTCGCATCGGCATGTATTCGCCGAACGGCTGGAGAAACACCTTCCGGTGGTAGTCCCCCGCCCCGTGCTCAGCGTCGATGACCTGCATCGTGTTGTAGTAACCGTGGGAGTCCTCGGTGATGGTGCCTACCAAAATCGGAGCCTCAATGGCCGCCGAGGCACCGTGGATCTCCTCATAAGCGAGTGGGTCCTTAAAAGGATTAACGTCCGAGGAGTTCTCCGGCCAGATGACGATGTCCGGCCGGGCGCCACTGGCCGCCAATTCCCGGGTGGCCCGGACGTGATTCGCGAGCACGGCCCGGCGCTGGGCGTTGAAGTCCAAGCCGAGGCGAGGAACATTGCCCTGGATAGCGGCGGCCTCTACCATGCCGACGTCCGCGGGGGCGGTGGCCGCAGTCACCGCCCCGGTGGCCACCGATGCTCCCAGCACCGTGACGGCCACGATGGCCCCCAGCACCCGGGTGCCGCGCGCCAGCACGATCGCCGCCAGCGCACAGCCCGCCAGGGCGGTCGCCGCCGTCACCAGGGCGGGACCGCCGACGCTCGCGAGTGCAGCCAGCGGGCCATCGATCTGCCCCCAGGCCAGGCGTACCCACGCAAATCCGCCGAAAGGCACCGAAGAACGTAGGTGCTCGACCGCCACGTACAGCAACGGGAACACGAGAAAACCGAAACGCCAGCGGGCGATAGCCACTCCGCCGATACCGGTGAGGATCGCGTACAGCGCGCAGGAGACGGCGAGCGCCACGTAGGGGAAGGTGCCGACCAACTCCCCGATCCACGGCAACGCGAAGAGATACATCGTCACACCGTGGACAAAACCGAGCAGGGCACCACGGCGCAGCGATGGCTCCCGCCAAGACACAGCACCGTAGAGTCCCGCGATGCCGAGGATGCCGGCGGGCCACCAGCCGAGTGGCTCGTAGGAGGTATACGCGAGCCACCCCGACACGGCGGCCAAGAGAAGCTGGACCGGAAGAACCATGGGGCTAGAAGCGACCGTCGTCGTCGATGACCTCGCCGGTGAAGCTGCCGAAGCGCGTGGAGCGCTGGGCCATGGGCGAGTGCTCGTACATCCGCGCTCCCATCACCTCGATGCGCTGGGTGAGCTTGCCGGCGGCGAAGCCGCGCAGCACGGCCCGGGTCGGCGGGAAGATGACGATGAGCCCGGCCAGTCCGGTGAGGAAACCGGGGATGGCCTCCAGCGCGGTGCCGGCCATGAGCAGGCCAATGTCATTGGCGGTCGTCAGGCCCCCGCGCTGGCCCCGGCTAGCGGCCTTAGCCACCGACACCATCTGGCTGAAGCCCAGCAGGGTTCCCAACACCATCCAGCCGATGAGTGCGAGGATTGCCCAGCCGACACCGATGAGCTGCGCGATGCCGTAAAAAGACAGGGCTTCAAGGACTACGAGACCGAGGAATATCGCCAAACGCATGGCCGCTACCCTACCGCACCGGCGTTAGGTGCTCACCTGCTGCAGCAGCCACTGGGCGTCGCGGGTAAAGCCCTGAAAGTAAGGGACGAAGTGGTTGACCGCCGTCCGGCCGTAGACCTGAAAAAGGGGGCGGATCTCCCAGTTGGCGCTTGGCCAGGCGTCGTGCAGCCGGCTGAGCATAGGAAACGGAATGATGTCGTCGTGGCGGCTGGCCCACAAGCGCACGGGGGCGTCGACGTCTCGCTTGCCGAGGCGCCGGCGTTCGATCTCCGCTGCGGTGTGTGGGAGGGATTCGAGCACGTCGGTGACACGTCGCCCGGAGCGGGTCCAACGCCTCGTTGATCGCCACCCGCTATCGCGGATGGTGCCGATAACGCACGTCGAGAGGATCCGGGATAGTTTCTCCTTGCCGTAGTCACTAAGAGTGTCGTCGATCTCCTGACGGATCGTTGGCGAGGTGGCCATGAGACCGGCGATGGTGTAGCCGATGACGGAGGTGATTGAGGAACCGTCGACGTGGCGGGCGACGTCGAGCAGGTCCGATGGCGGCGCCCCGACGACGGCGGCGCGAGGGCGCTCGTCGAGCCGGTCCTCGACATAGGCGGCGGTCGCTCCCCCGCCCTGGGAGTAGCCCCACAGCCCCAGCTGGCCGGCGCTGCCGAGTTGGCGGGCGGCTGCGACGGCGTGGGACAAGGTCAGCGCGGCGGATTGGTGATCGCAGTAGAGCTGAATCTGGGTGACGGGGTCGCGTGGATAGTCAATAGCGATGACATCCGCGCCGGCGTGGAGGAACCAGTGAATGACCGGCTGCTCGTAGGCGGCGATGAGGTCATGCCGATTGTGCCAATGCACGCCGACCTCGGCGGCGTGGGAGGGATCGCAGTGCGGTGCCACCCCGTACGTGCTCGGCGCGAAGGCGATAAGCGGGCCGTTGTGCCTCGTGCGATAGTGCACCGCCGAGCCGACGTGCCGTCGCCCGTGGGCGTCGACGCTGACAAAATGAATCCGCTGGGCCGCCACCTGCTGAGGTAGGCCTACCGGCTCGACGTTGCGCCGGGCGAGCACGGTGCCGACCGCGGCGCCGGCCGGTAGCGCGGGTGCGTACGGCAGTGGGGTCTCGTGGCGCAGCAGCCCGGTCACGGCGCCCGTGGCGAAAGGCCCGAAGGATTTCGCGAGCCGCCGAAAGGATCCGCTGCGGTATGTGGTCATGCGCCCGAAGCTTAATCGTCATGGCGGCGGGAAGGAAGGATAAACTGTGGCGCCATGACCGACGACGCCTGCCTTCCCCGCCCCCACTACGTTCCCGGACCCAGCTTCAGCGCCGAGGCGTGGGCGTCGCTGGCGGCCGCTGCCGCCGAGGGAGACGGCGTGGTTTATGTCACCAACGCCGGGGCGCTCGTCGTGCGCACGGCGGCGCCCGTGGCGAAGAGTTGTGAGCGCGAGGACCTCGTTCCAGCCGACGACGAGGACGCTTCCTCCACCGGTCCGGAGCTGGTGGGATGGGAGGATCGCGCCGACGGGCTCGTTGACGTGGGCTTCATTCCCCCGCTCGGGATGGTGAGCGCGAAGGTCGCCCAGCTCGTCGCGGTGCTTGAGGCGCCGGTGAGCGTGACTGCCTCACGCGGCCTCATCCTTCACGGGCTGCAACCCGGTCACGCTGAGGCGGCCGTGCGCGTCCTAGCGCCCTTGGGAGTGAGTTTCGACGCGGACACGCCCTGGACGCGGGTGAGCGCGTGCGTGGGGCGACGCGGATGCGCCGCTGCCCGCTCAGACGTGCATGCCGACGCCGCGGAGCTGGCGCGTGTTGGCGGCTCGGAGCGTACGCACGTCGTCGGCTGTGAGCTGGCGTGCGGGCGCCCGTCGGTCGCGCACGTGGAGTACGCGGCCACCGGCGAGGGCGATTACGAGGTCACCACCCGTTCCGCGGGGCGTGGCCGCGTAGACCTTTAGCGCGGCACCTTCCGCCACAGCGGACGCGGCACGAGGCGCATAGCGGCGGCAACGGCGGCGAGGACGGGTGGTACCCAGAACGTGCCGGGTGTACCCGCGTTGAGGCGGCGGGCGACGGCGTCGGCCACGTCGCCGGGGCGCACCGACAGCGGCGCAGGCTTCATCCCCTCGGTCATCGAGCCGATGACGAAACCAGGGCGGGCGACATACAGCTTGAGTTCACTGCCGTGGAGCCGGTCGGCGAGCCCCTGGCAGAACGCATCCAGTCCGGCTTTGGCGGAGCCGTATACGTAGTTCGGCCGGCGCGCCCGCCAGCCGGCGATGGAGCTAAACGCGACGATGGCGCCGCGGTCGAGGTGATCGGCCAGCACCGTAAGCATGGACACTTGCGCGAGATAATCGACGGCGGCGATCTCCGCAGCGTGGTGCTCATCGTGCTCGGCTCTCGCCTGATCGCCGAGGATTCCAAAGGCGACAATGGCGATGTCGATGGGGCCGGCGAGGCGTTCGGCCTCTTCAACTAGCCGCCGGTGCCCAGAGACGTCGGTGGCCTCGAATTCGAGGCGGTGTACCGAGCGGGCCGAGGGAAATGCAGGGATCCGGGATGGGTCGCGCGCAGCGAGGACGAGGTCGGCGTCGCCGGCGAGGCGCCGGGTCAGCTCAACCCCAATGTCGCTGGTGGCGCCAATCAGCAAGATGCTCATGCGCTAATACGGTACCCCGTCATCGACAGCGAGCCCATGGTGCGGCGATCGTTGAAGACGTCCACGTGCGGATCCTCCAGAGCGGCCTGCACGCCCGCGACGTAGGCCAGGGGCAGGAAATGATCCGGGGTCGGAACAGCCCGGGAGTAGGCGTCATGATCCATTAGCGCGGTCAGGCGCTCGGGGTCCTCGCGCATGATCTCGGCGGCGGCGAGATCGAAGTCATCGGCCCAACCGAAGCCAGTGTCGCCGGCGTGCCACTGCACCATGGACAGGTTGTGGACGACGTTGCCCGAACCGACGATGAGGACGTTGTGTTCCTTGGCAAGCCGCGCCAGCCGGGTACCGAGGGCGACGTGCTCCTCGAAGGGTTTGGTGGCGTCGATGGAGAGCTGGAGCACCGGGATGGTGGCCTCCGGGAACATGTGCTTGAGCACGCTCCACGTACCGTGGTCGAGACCCCAGTTGTGGTCGGATTGGACGAGGGTCGGCTTAGCGATGTCCTTGACGAGCTCGGAGATCTCCGGGTCGCCCGGTGCGGCGTACTCGATGGCGGAGAGCTCGGGCGGGAAGCCCCAAAAGTCGTGGATCGTCTTGGGGTTGGTCATGGCGGTCACGCCGGTACCGCGGGTGTACCAGTGCGCGGATACCGACAGGATGGCCCGCGGGGTCATGGACTGCCCGAGCGATGCCCAGGTGCGGGTGTAGTCGTTATCCTCCAGGGCGTTCATGGGGGAACCGTGGCCGACGAAGAGCGCGTGTGTTGTCATGACCGCAACTATAGCGTTGTTGGTTGAAGATTCAACCTTTTCGCGCCGGCGGCTTCGACGAAGACGATGTCCTCGATACGAACACCCCACTGACCAGGCACATACACTCCAGGTTCGATGGAAAACGCCATCCCTTCGGCTAGGGGAAGTTCGTTACCGGCGATGATGAACGGCTCCTCGTGCGTCGACAAGCCGATACCATGCCCGGTGCGGTGAGTGAAGTACTGCCCCCAGCCGGCTTCAGCAATAATCCCCCGGGCGGCGGCGTCAACATCGCAGGCCAACACACCCGGCGCCACGGCAGCGATGCCCGCTTGATAACCAGCGTGAACCGCCTGATAGGCCGCCACGAACTCGGCCGGCGGCTCCCCACCCGGCACCACGTAGGTACGCGTTGAATCCGAGTGGTAGCCGGAATCCAGCGTGCCACCGATGTCCACCACCACCGGGTCCCCAGGTTCCAGCACCCGGTCGGAAAACTCGTGGTGCGGGTTCGCCCCATTGGGCCCCGATCCCACGATGACGAAATCCACAGCGGTGTGCTCGCGCAGGATCAGCTCAGCCAGGTCTTCGGCAACCTCTTTTTCGGTGCGGCCGGCCTGCAACAACCCCGGTGCCTGGGCGTGAACGGCGTCAATGGCCGCACCCGCGCGGGCCAACTCGGCCGCCTCGAAGGGCTCTTTGACCTGGAACAGGCCCGAGGGCAGCGGCGTCGTCTCCCCATCAATGAGGGCCTGCAGCGCCAAGACGTGCAACGCCGTCAGCGAGGAACCCAGGCCCACATCGCCGGCCGGGAGACGATCCGCGACCAGCCGGTAGGGGTCCTCACCGTCGGCCCAGCCCACCTTCGTGACGTCGGCCGCGAACCCGACGATGTCCACCATCGGTGCCACCAAAGTGACGGAATCCGGGGTGATGACCAGGCAGGTCAGCCGCTCGTGGGACGTATTCCAACTCCCCGTGAAATAGGCCAGCTCGGCACCGGTTCCGATGATGACAGCCGCGAGGCCGCTGTCGCGAAGCGTCGCCTGCGCACGAGCGACGCGGGCAGAATAGTCAATACTCATGCCCCTCACCCTACGCGGAAACGGCCACCACTCCCCGACTGATCGCCGCCACTGCCCGGCGAGCATTACGGCGGATTTCATCGCTGTAGCCGGACTGCGCGATTTGCTGCAGCAGGTCATTAACCTGCAGACAGGATCGCACGAAGTCACCCGGGGTCAGCTCGGAGCCGTTACGGGCCGCCGCCGCCAGGCAGTAACCCAGCGGCGCGCCAGCCGCCCACTGATGCACCGCCGTCGCGAACTGCGGCTCCGGCTCCCGGGTGGCCGGGAGCTCGTGGCGCTGCTCGTCGGCCACGAGCTCCGCGTAGATACGCTCCGTGTCCTCCATCGCCGTGACCATCGCGTCCGTCGGCACCTCCACCTCCGGCGCCATGGTCGGTTTACGGTTTTCGAAGGTGCATAAAGACACCACACCCGCCAGCTCGGCCGGGTCCAACCCGTCCCACACTCCTCGCTTGAGGCACTGGGCGACCAATAGGTCCGTGGCAAGGTAAATCCGCGCCAGGCGGTCGCCCTCCTCAGTGACCACCGGCTCCCCAGCTACGATCTCCACGTAGTCCAACTCCGTGAGCAGTGCGAGGATTTTCTCAAAGTCGCGCGCCAGGCTGCCCTGGGCGTGAGCGACCTTGGCTCGGCCTCGGTCGTGGAGCGCTTGGAGCCGACCAACCTCCTCCGCCGTACGGGCGAGCGCCTCCCGGTCCGCCGTGGGCCAGGAATGGACCGGGTGATTGTGCACCGCCTCGCGGTACTTCGACGACAGCCGTGTACGCTGCCGCATCTTCTTCGGCCTGTGGAAGCGCTGGCGTTTGAACTCCGCCACCACTGAGCGGACCGCCCGACGCGGCTGACGACGCGCCGCCGTCGACAAACGCATCCGGCCCACTTCGATGGGCGGAATAGTGATGCCTTCCGCGTCGATGCGCCCCGACCAGCCCTGCTCGGTGGTGATCCACGGCCGCGGATCCGAGGCCTGGGCGGCCGCCATGTTCACCACCGCGAGCAGTGGACGCTTCGCGGCGGCCAAGGCGATGACGTCGCCGGCCTGCAGACGCCCCAGGATGGCGATGACTTCCTTGCCGCGTTCCTCCGCCGCCTGTCGCTTTGCTTCGCGTTCCCGGTGCGCCAGGTCGCGTCGCAGCTCCACGTACTCCACCACGTCGTCGGCGGTGCCGGGCACCGCCAGGCGTTCAATCTGGTCAGCCAACCTTGCCTGCGCGGCGGTGAGCTTGGCGGTCGTGCGCTCCAACTCGCGGGCGTCGCCGACGACGGAGGCGTCCGCCTGATACTGGGCGAAGGATTTTTCAATGAGCGCAATGGACTCATCGAGGCCGTTGAGGCGCAGCAGGTTGATCGCCATGTTGTAGCCCGGCGAAAAGGTGGATATCAGCGGATAGGTACGCGTCGACGCCAACCCGGCTACTGCCCGCGGATCCACCGCTGGCGCCCACTGCACGACGGCGTTGCCGAGGGTATCGATTCCTCGCCGGCCTGCTCGCCCGGTGAGCTGCGTGTACTGCCCCGGGGTGAGCTCCACGTGGGCCTCGCCGTTGAATTTCACCAGGCGTTCCAACACCACGGTGCGCGCCGGCATGTTGATACCCAACGCCAAGGTCTCGGTGGCGAATACCGCCTTGATAAGGCCCTTGACGAATAACTCCTCGACGATGTGCCGAAACGCCGGCAGCATTCCGGCGTGGTGAGCGGCGAAACCGCGGGTCAGGGCCGAACGCCACTGCCTAAAACGCAGCACCCGCAGGTCCTCGTCGGGAATATCGGCGACCCGCCGGTCGACAATCTCCCCGATCTCCGCGGCCTCCTCCTGCGTGGTGAGCACGAGCCGGGAACGGTGGCATTGGATGAGGGCGCCGTCGCAGCCTGCCCGCGAGAAAATGAACGTGATGGCCGGCAGCATCTGCTGGCCATGAAGAACCTCCAGCACCTCCGGCCTGCCCAGAGGCTTGAAGCGGTCCTCGTGCGTTTCGATGCGCTCGATGTCTCGAAGGAGCCGGCCGTTGACCCGATCCCCGCCGGGCTCGAAGAGCTCGTGAATACGCCGCCCCACCATCATGTACTGGTTGAGCGGCACCGGCCGGAACTCCGACACGACGACCTCGGTGTCCCCGCGCACGGTGCGTAGCCACTGCCCAAACTCCTCGTAGTTGGAGACCGTGGCCGACAGGCCGACGATGGACACCGACTCGTCCAAGCCGAGGATGATCTCCTCCCACACCGCGCCGCGCTCTCGGTCGGCCAGGTAGTGAATCTCGTCCATCACTACGTGACTGAGGCGATCAAGGCGACCGGAGCGGGCGTAGATCATGTTACGAAGCACCTCGGTGGTCATCACGACCACGTCGGCCTGCGGGTTGATAGACACGTCGCCAGTGAGCAGACCCACCGCGTCCTCGCCGTGGGCCGCCACCAGGTCGTGATACTTCTGGTTGCTCAACGCCTTGATGGGCGTGGTGTAGAAGCACTTCGTCCCGCGGCTTAAGGCGAGGAATACTGCGTACTCCCCCACGACGGTCTTGCCGGCGCCGGTGGGGGCGCAGACGAGCACACCACGGTCGGAGTCGACCACCCGGCACCCCTCGAGCTGAAAGTCGTCCAGCTCATAGGGGCGGGCGGCAATAAAATCATCGAGAGCAGCCATGCCCCCTAGAGTACGTCGTCAAAGTAACTCGTCGACGGTGCGGAGTCGAAAGTGCCGGACGGGCGGGCCGCCTGGGTGGGAGCCGGGCTCGGCTCCTTCACGGGCGCCGGGGCGGCTACGGGTGCGGTCATAGCGGGGGCGGTCGCTGGCGCCGCGATCGGCTCAGCCGGGTCCACCGCCGCCGGGGTGTAGTCGAGGCGCGACGCCTCGTCGTCGCTGAGGTCCGCAAACTCCTCGGCGTTCATCCCGTGGCGCTTGTCGTTCCAGCGGCAGAATTGGAACGCCATCTCCACGAGCAGGCCGACCGATACGCCGAGTGCGAGCATCGAATACGGGTCGCCACCCGGGGAGAGCAACGCCGCGAAGATGAAGACCAGCACCCAGACGATCCGGCGCTTGCCCCTGATCGCGGCGTACTCCAGCAGCCCGATGGCGTTGAGGGAGACGATGATGAGCGGCACCTCGAAGGCGACGCCGAAGACCACCAGCAACGTCAGCACCAGGTTGTAGTACTTTTCACCGGTCCATGCCGCCACCTGCGTCTCCTGGCCGATTCCCGTGAGGAACAACAGGCCGAAGTCCAACACGAAGTACGCCAGCACCGCGCCAATGACGAAGAGCGTCACCGCGAGGCCGACGAAGACAATGGTGTAACGGCGTTCGTTCTTGAGCAGACCCGGGGTGATAAACGCCCAGATCTGGTAGAGCCAAAACGGAGAGGACAGTACTGCGCCGGCCAGTGCACCGACCTTGAGGCGCAGCATGAACATCTCCATCGGCGAGGTGGCCAGCAGGCGGCATTCGCCGTCTCCGGTGAGATCGGCGCGGTATTCCGGCGGCAGTGAGCAGTACGGCCCACGGATGATCTCACCGAGGGTGATGAACCCCGGGGGCGCCCAGCCGTACCAAATGAAGCCGACGATGGTGCCGACGAGCAAGAAGAGCACCGCGAAGATGAGCCGCTGGCGCAGCTCTTGCAGGTGCTCGACGAGGGTCATCTCGCCGGTGGGATTCTTCGGCCGCCGCCGAAGCTTGTTCTTCAGTGCCATGGAACTCCTAGCAGACGCGTCGCGACAGTCCTCTCGGGCGGTGAACCCAAGCCGGGAGGTCGGTGATTCTACTGCTGGGTCTGCTGCTGGTTCGGCAGGTAGTTCTGCGCGGGCGGCTGCTGCGGATCCTGCGCGATCTGACGCGGCTGGTTTTCAGGGCGATCCCAGAAATCAGGCTGCGGCTGCGGCTGCACCTGCGGGGCGTCCTCGTTTTTCATCTCCTTGACTTCGGACTTGAAGATGCGAGCGGAGCGGCCGACGGAGCGAGCCAGGTCCGGCAGCTTTTTGGCTCCGAAAAGAAGCAAGATGATGAGAAGGATGATGGCGATTTCCCACGGGCCGAGGTTCATCAGGGCCACCTTTCACGTTGACTAGTTTCCGGGATACCAGCCTAGCTGGCTAGGTCGATTGTTCATCGTATCCGGCGAGGCCGAGTTTTGCTCGACGAGCTACCTCCGCGGCCGCATCCGCCGGACTGAGCAGGGTCAACCGGTCGGCATGACTCAGACAGAAGCGAATGAGCCAGTCCCTGGAGCCGTAGGCGAGTTCGGCGAGGACGGACTCCTCGCCGTCGGTCTCTTCCGCCCTCGCCTCACACACTGTGGCGCTATCACTGACGGCGAGGGGCACGTAGTCCTGCAGCCATAACGCTCGCCGCTGGATGCGCACCGTGGCGTTGTGGCTAAAAGCGAAGGGATCGTCGGGCACCAGCTTGTGGTGCGGGTTAGCGCGCTCGTCTGTGACCGACGGGTCGCTGATCCGGTCGAGCCGGAAACTCCGGTGCTCCCCGCGGGAGTCATCCCACGCCAGCAAATAGGTCTCCCCATCGCGGACCACGAGACGCACTGGGTCGACGAGGCGTTGTTCGCTGGCCAACCGGGAGGCGTTCCAATACGTCATCGCCAGCCGGCGCCGGCCGTGAAGCGCCTCGGTGACGACCGCCAGATCGGGATCTCTCACGTCCGGGTCGGTGTCCGGCAGCCCGGCGGTGATCTGGGACTTCGCCGCCCGGATTTTGGCGGCCGCGCTACGCGCCGCAGTCGGATCGATGAGGTGGTCCTCAAGGTGCTCCAGCATGAGCAGCAAGGCGGTGGCTTCACGTGTGGTTAGCCGCAGCGGTGTGACCGCCCCTTGGTTCATCGGCCCCACAAACGGGTCGCTGCTTTCGAAGGCTAGTTCAAGCAGGGGGCCGGTGCTGTTGGCCACTCCGGAGATATGCGCCCGCTGGAGGGCGCGGAAGGCATCGCTGGGTTTCATTCCCAGGTTTATCGCGGCTTCGAAGGCGGTGTGGGTGGGGTGAGCCCGCAGGTAGGGCACGATGTTCAGGGCGCGGACCAGCTCGAGGTAGCGGTCATGCTGATAGTTGGCAGCGCCGGATGCGGTCATGACCTCTGTGCCTCCCTGAGCAGGTTGATGACGTGCTCGCGCACGCTTTCGGGCGATTCGACGATGACGCCGGGGGCGTAGGCCGCTGCGGTACGGGCGATGTCGTCGGCGTTGACCTGCGACAGCTCGATGATCCCGTCGACGGGCTGACCGAATTCGGTCGCTACTCCTTCGGCCACGCGAAGCCGAACGTCGACGAGTACCCGGAAGGATTGGAGGTTCTCTCGCACCACGTCGACGAGGCTTTTCTCCGGGACGGCGTGTGTGGACTTGCCGCAGCTATTGACGTCACTGACGCGGATGGCGCGGAAGCATCGGGTATCGTCGCGGTCCAGGTCGTGGCCGACGAGGTACAGCCGCCCGTCAAGCGGGACCAGGCTCCACGGATCCATTCGGCGGTGCTGCGCGGGTGCGTCGCCGGCCGGGTGATAGCTGAAGGTGATACTGAGCTTGTACTTGATGGCCATGAGCAGCCGCTCGATGATGTCCGGGTTGATGCGTATGACATCGTTTTCCTTCGTCAGGCGGGGAACATGGCCCGTGCGGGCGCTGGCGAAGTCCCGCTCCGCTCCTGAGGCGGCGAGTTTCGTCCACCCGGAATTCGCGAAGGCGCCGAGGGCACTGTCGTGGCCGAGTTGCCCAGCGATGGCGATCGTATTCGCCTCGTCGGCGTTGAATTCGATGGGCGTCAGCGCGTAGGAATCGACGTTGAGCGCGACGCGCCGGTCCTTGTCCACCCGAATGGGAACCCCGGTGGCGCGCAACGCCTTGATATCGCGGGCGACAGTGTTCTCGGATTTGATGTCCTCGTATCCGTCGACGTTATTTAACACCCACGAGTAGGAGCGCGGACGGGTCTCGTTGAGCAGGGCGAAGGTGAGATTGACCTGGCGGCCAAGCATCGAGTCGTACCGAGCCATCACCCCAGCCCTTCGATGAGGGCATCGACGCGCTCGTCGACGTTGGTAAACGGGTCAGGCAGCTCCACCTGGTTGAACTCGTGCTTGAGGCGAACCCAGTCCACGGTGACGCGGGCGCCGACGGCGTCAGCACGGGTGAGAAACGCCCCCCGGAGTGCGGCACGGGTCGTGGCCGGCGGGTGCTCGACGGCGTCGGCGATGTCCTCGTCGGTGGTCAGGCGTCGGGCCAAACCGCGGGACACCAGCACGCTGTGTAGGCCGCGTCCGGGGCGGATGTCGTGGTAGGCGAGGTCAATCTGGCGCAGCTTCGCCTCCGACGCTCGCCCGGCGTAGCGGTCAAGCAGGGTTTTCTTTATCACCCAATCGATCTCGGTGGCCACGCCTGCGAGGTCTCCGGTCTCGATGCCGCGCAGCGTCCGGGCCCACAGGTCAACGGCGTAAGTCAGCTCGGGGTCTGCCGCCTCGGCCGGGCGCTCGTCGAGCCACCGGGTCGCGGCGTCGCAATAAATCTGCTGAACGGCCAGCGCCGAGATGGTGGTCCCCGACTTCAGCAGCAGCGGCGTAGCCCCGGAGGCATCGCGGGCGATGTCGCGGATGTGCTTAATCGGGTTCGCTAGCTCCAGGCTCGGCAGGTCGAAGCCTGCCTCCATCATCTCCAGGACCAGCAGCGTCGAAGCGATCTTGAGGACGAACGTCGGCTCAGACATGTTCGAATCGCCGACGATGACGTGCATTCGGCGGAAACGTTGGGAATCCCCGTGCGGTTCGTCGCGGGTGTTGATGATCGGCCGGGCGCGCGTCGTCGCCGAGGAGATGCCCTCCCACACCTGGTCCGCCCGCTGGGACAGCAGGAAGGTCCCGTCCCGGTACAGCCCAGCCCCGCAGATGAGCTGGCGGGTGATGAGGAAGGGCAGCAGTTTCGTGCCGAGGGTCTTAAGCACCATGTCGCGGCCGAGGAGGTAGTTTTCGTGGCAGCCGTAGGAGTTGCCCACTGAGTCGACGTTGTTCTTGAACAAGTACACCGACCCGGAGATCCCCTCCGCTTGAAGGGCTTGCTCGGCGGTGAGGGCTAGCCGGTTGACGGTGGCGTCGCCGGCGCGTTCGTAACGCAGCAGCTGCCCGACACTGTCGCACTCCGCAGTGGCGACCTCCGGATGAGAGCCGACGTCCAGGTACAACCGGCCCGCGTTGTGCGTGAAGATATTCGTCGACGAATAGCGCGCCACCAGGGGGCGGAACAGGTAGCGGGCTGTCTCCTCGGGGCTGAGCGCCCCGGCGATGCCATACTCCGTCTCCACCCCCATGATGCGGCGGGTGAAGACGGTCACTGCCCGCCCTTTTGCACGTAGGAACGGACGAACTGCTCGGCGTTGTTCTCCAGCAGGCTGTCGATCTCGTCGAGGAGATCGTCGGCGCCGGTGAGGTGCACCTGGCCGGCGGACTGGGCCTCGGAGGAGGCGTCGTCGTTGCCGCCGGAACCGAACATCTGTTGCTGTGCCATTTAAAAGACTCTCCTAACGTGTTGTAGATAGATTATCGCTTAGAACGACGTCCACGCCCGCGTTAACAAGGCCGGCGACGAGTTCATCAACGCTGGTGGCCGATTCGACGAGGTCACCCACCAGCTCCCGGGTGCCGCCATCGACAGCGGTTTGGGCGATGACCGCCGTGCCCGCCGTCGTGGCGAGGGTGATGTGCAGCCACGACGCGGAAACCACGTCCTCCGGGAAGCGAGCACACAGCCGGCCCCGGAGATAGGCTCGCGAGTCCGACGGCGGCGTGTCGACGGCGCGGGCGATGGCCTCCGCGTCGACAAGAGTGCGCATCCTGCCTGAGCGCACCAGCGCGTGATAAAGCGACCGTTGTGGGTCGATGTCCGCGTACTGCAGGTCGACGAGCGCGAGCTTGGCGTCATCTAGCGCTACTCCCCGGTCCAGGTAGCGGGAGATGAGCGCGTACTTGGCGGTCCAATCCAACCGGTCCGCGGTGCTCAGCGGGTCCCGGGCAAGGTCGGTGAGCACCTCGTCCCACAGCTTCGCGACGCGTCGCTGCACCGTCGTGGCCGGGTGGACGCGGTCGAGGTAGACGCGCAGGATCTCTATCGCGGTCAGGCGCCGGCCGTCGCGCAACTGCAGCCGGTGGGTGAGGCTGAGGTCGTGGGAGACGGCCTTGATCTCCGCGACGGCATTGCTTAGCCGCAGGTCGGTGAAGTCCACGCCGTCCTCGATGGCGTCCAGGACCAGCTCGGTCATGCCCATCTTGAGGAAGGCGGAGTACTGAGACATATTCGCATCGCCGACGATGGTGTGCAGGCGCCTAAACTGCGCCGGGGCGGCGTGCGGCTCGTCGCGGGTGTTGACGATGCCCCGGTTGAGCGTCGTCTCCAGCGAGATCTCCTGCTCGATGTAGTCCGCGCGTTGGGAGATCTGGAAACCGGGCCGCTCGGAGTTTTGGCCGATGCCCATCCTGCCAGCGCCGATGATGACCTGGCGGGTGGTGAAAAACGGGATGAGCGCCTGCGCGACGACGTCGAAGTCGATGCTCCGCGAGTACTGGTAGTTCTCGTGGCTGCCGTAGGAAGCACCCTTGCCGTCGACGTTGTTCTTGTAGATCTTCAGCGGCGGACAGGGATCGTGGCCCTTGAGCACCGACACGCCTTGGGCGTGTAACTCGGCGAGGTCCTTCACGCAGCGGTGCAGGACCAGATCCCCGGCGGCGTCGTACACCATCGCGTCGAAGGCGTTAGACACCTCCGGGCTGGAGTATTCGGGGTGGGCGTGGTCCACATAAAAGCGGGCGCCGCTGGCGGTCATCACATTAGCCACCCCGATGGTGTCCGCCTCAACGACCGGCACCGTGTGATAGCGGCGGAGGTTGAAACCGCGGGCGTCGGCCAACGGCTCCTCGTCCTGGTAGTCCCACCGGGAGCGGGCCCCGGTGCGCAGCGCCGCATAGGAGACGACGGCGTGGGTAGAGGTGATAATCGGGCTGAGTTGCGGACGCGACGGCGTGGCTATTCCGTATTCGGTCTCGGTTCCCATAAAACGCGTCATAATGAACCAGAATATCCGAGGCGCCCGCGGGATCTAGGTCAGAACGCGCGCGGACACCACTCGAAGGCCGTGGCGGCCGGTGATCCGGCTCCACTCGTCCGGGGACGCCGTGTTCGGCAGGTCCTCGCTCTCACTCTGCTCGGCGGCCACCGCGTCGATAAGATGCCGCGCCGACACACCGGCCGTGCTCACGCCGGCGAGGTGGTCCTTAATGGCCGCCTTTTTCGCCCGGTCCACGACGTTGGCGATCATCGCCCCGGTCACGAAATCCCGATAGTACAGCGTTTCGGTGCTGCCATCAGCGAGGGTGAGTTCCACGTACTGCTTGGGAGCGAAGAGAGCGTCGACGATCGTCGCCGTGAGGTCGGCCAAGTCGCCGTCGTGCGGGGTGGCCTCGGTGAGATGGCGAGCGACGATGTCCGCCGCCCCTGCCCGGTCCGGCCGGCCGATGCGCACCTTAATGTCCAACCTCCCGGGGCGCAGAATAGCTGGGTCAATTAGCTCCTCGCGGTTCGTGGCCCCGACGATGATGACATTGCTTAAGTCCTCCACCCCGTCCATCTCGGTGAGCAGCTGCGGGACGATGGTGGTCTCCATATCCGAGCTCACCCCCGAACCACGGGTACGAAACAGGGACTCCATCTCGTCGAAGAAAATGATGACCGGGCGGCCCTCACCGGCCAGCTCCCGGGCGCGCTCGAAGATAAGCCGGATGCGGCGTTCGGTCTCGCCGACGTACTTGTTGAGCAGCTCCGGGCCCTTGACGTTGAGAAAGTAGGACCCGTCGGAGCCGAGGGAATGGGCGATGGCCTTGGCGATCATCGTCTTTCCGTTGCCCGGTGGACCATAGAGCAGCACCCCCTTCGGCGGGGTGAGCTGATAGGAACGGAACAGCTCCGGGTGGGCGAAAGGCAGCTCCACGGAGTCGCGGATCTGCTCGATCTGCGCGTCGAGCCCGCCGATGTCGGCGAAGGTGACGTCCGGGACCTCCTCTAGAGCCAGCTGGGTGATCTCCGCCTTATCCACCTTCTCCACGGCCACTCCGGCCTTGACGTCTGCGAGAACGGTATCGCCCGCCCGGGCTCCGTCCGTGAGCGCGGCGGCGAGGTGGACAAGGTGCTCGTCGCCCTGCGGGCCCTGCACCACCGCCCGGTCCGGGCCGATCTTCTCCACGAGCGTGAACAAATCCCCGGCGGCGGCGAAGCCGCAATCCTCCACGACGACGTAGCCCTCCCCCAAGCGCACCAGGGCCCCGGGCGTGAGCTCAGCGACATTCGGGGACACCTTGACCCGCATACGCCGGCCCTGAGTGGAGATGTCCGCCTGGCCGGGGCAGGGTACCGCCAGCACCACACCGAACGTCGAGGCCGGCTCCGCCAGGGCCTCCACCTGGGCGTTCATCTGTGCGAGCCGATCTCGGGAAGCCTTGAGCATCTCGGCGAGCTTCGTGTTGCGCAGGCCGAGCGCCCGGACCTCGCGCTTGAGCTCGGCGTTGTCCTGCCGGAGAGAAACGGTGGTTTCGGACATAAGCCCCAGGTTAGCGTCGGGCCTTGCGCTGCGGCCGCGGCGGGGTGACGCCATCGGCCAGCCGGCGCGTCATCACCAAAAAGGCGGTGTGGGCATTCATCCGGTGCTCCGGGCGGGTGGCCAGGCCCTCAACGCGCCACTCACGCAGCAGCGTCTCCCACGCGCGCGGCTCCGTGAAGCACTGCTGCGCACGGATGCCTTCCATGATGTTCATCAGCTGCGGCACAGTGGCCACGTAGGTCATGAACACCCCGCCGGGGATGAGGACGTTTTTCACCGTCTCCAGGAAATGCCATGGCTCCACCATGTCCAGGATGACGCGATCCACTGGCCCACCCAGGTCCTCCGGGGTGACCTCGCCGAAGTCCCCGAGGCGCGGAGACCAATGCTCCGGCTGCTGCCCGAAGTATTCGGTGACGTTATCAATCGCGAAGCTGAGGTGGTCCTCGCGAAGCTCATAGGAAAAGACGTGCCCTTTCTCCCCCACGGCGCGCAGCAGCGCCATCGACAACGCGCCGGATCCGGCGCCGGCCTCCAGGACGCGCGCGCCGCTGAAGATATCGCCCTCCACGAGGATCTGGCCAGTGTCCTTCGGATAGATCACCGCCGCGCCCCGCGGCATGGACAATACGTGGTCCACCATGAGGTGGCGGAAGCAGAGGAAATCCGTGCCCATCGTGGAGGTGACCACGGATCCCTCATCCGACCCAATGATCTCATCGTGGGCGATCATGCCCTTGTGCGTGTGGAAATGCGCGCCGGGAGTGAGTTCGAAGGTGAAGTGACGGCGCTTTGGGTCCGTGAGCTGGACCTTGTCGCCGGGTTGGAAGGGGCCAGAATATGCCACGGGATGCGTCTTTCCGTCGGAGATTACGTTCGATCTAGGAAGTCAAGTATGCCTCAAGGGCGTCGATGAGCGATATCTCATCGCGCAGGCTCATCATTTCCCGCGCCGAGTGCATACTCAGCAGCGGCACACCCACGTCCACCGTGGGGATGCCCAACCGAGTAGCCGTGATGGGGCCGATGGTGGAACCACAGCGCACCGAGTTATTGCTCACGAACACCTGGTGGTCAATGCCGGCGCTCGCCCGCTCCCACAGGGCAATGGTCGCCGCGTCGGAGGCGTAGCGCTGATTCGCGTTGACCTTGGTGACTGGACCCGCTCCCAGCACCGGCCGGTGCTGAGGATCATGCTTGTGGGGATAGTTCGGGTGGATCGAGTGCGCCGCATCGGCAGACACGCAACTCGACGCCGCGATGAGCTGGCGCGGATCCTTCCCCAGCGCCCCAGCCAGGCGATACAGAAGGTCCTCCAAGAGCGATCCCGCCGCACCCTGCGCACTGGCGGAGCCGACTTCCTCATGATTGAAGGCGGCAAGGACGACGACGTCGTCTAGCTCACCGACGTCGCGCGCCGCCCGCTCTAAGGCGATCATGCCGGCGAACACCGAGGAGAGATTATCGAGGCGCGCCGAGGTCACCACGTCTCCGGTGATCGCCGCCGGCTGGGCGTCGACGGTAATGAGCTCATGGCCGGCGATATCCGTCACCTCCACGCCGAGCTCCCCTGCTACCGCCTCCATGATCGGCCCGACAAGCGAGATCGGGCTCAGGTGTGCCTGTCGGTCGATGTCCTCCCGGCCCAGGTGGATGGCGAGATTCGCCAAGCGCAGCGCCGGGCCGGTGGACACGAGGTGCTCGGTGCCGTCGAGCAGCACCACCCGCCCAGCGACAGTGAGCTCCCGGTCGAAGAAACTCTCCAGGATCGGCCCGCCATAGACTTCCACCCCTACCTGGTCGAAGCCGAAGGCCTGGTAGTCCGGCCGCGGTTTGAGCATCAGCCCCGGGGAATCCGTATGAGCCCCGATGATGCGCACGCCGCGCGGGTTGGGCGGGATGACGTAGGACACCACTGCCCCGCCGCGGATGATGGTGTGCCCACCCACAGAGGCGTCGAAGTTGTCCTGTTCGAGTTGGCGGGGGAACCCCAGGTGGCGGGCGACCTCGTGGGCCGCGTGGAAGGCGCTCGGGGAAGCGACCAAAAATTCACGGAGGTCTCGTGCTACAGCCATGTCCTAAAGTTAGCAACATGCCCTCTCCCCTTGCCCTGTCCCCCTCCCGTGCCCTGGATTACTTGCAGTGCCCGCTGAAGTACCGGCTCGGCGCTATCGACAAAATCCCGCAGGAGCCGAAGGAACACCTCGTCAAGGGCAACCTCGTCCACGCGGTGCTGGAAAAACTGCACCAGCTGCCCCGGGCTGACCGGACATTTCCCGCAGCAGTGAAGCTCATCAAGCCGACCTACGCCGAGATGCTGGCCAAGGACTCAGGCATTGAGCACGCCATCGACGACGAGGACGTCTTCTTCAACGATTGCCGCGACCTGGTACGAGGCTATTTTCGGATGGAAAACCCCGGCGGCTTCGACTGCGACGCTACGGAGAAATACTTCGAGGAGATCCTGCCCAGCCGGGTGCCGGTGAGAGGCTTTATCGACCGCGTGGATACCGCTCCGACGGGCGAGGTGCGCGTGGTCGATTACAAGACGGGTAAGAAGCCCCACCCCCGGTACTCCTTCAACGCCTACTTCCAGATGCGGTTCTATGCACTCGTCTACTGGCGTACGACGGGCCGCGTTCCGGACCTGCTTCGCCTCATGTACCTGAAGGTGCTCGACGACCTGGTGCTCAGCCCGTCCCCGGAGGAACTGGAGGCCTTCGAGCGCGATCTCGCCGAGCTATGGGAGAAGATCGTAGCCGACGGCCGCAGCGGCCGCTTCCGGCCAAAGACGTCCAAGCTGTGCGACTGGTGCGATTACCGCGAGCTGTGCCCAGAGTTCGGCGGAGTTCCACCGGAATACCCCGGCTGGCCGGGGTCCACGGCGGATCACTCAACCCACCAGAACTTAGCAAAGTAGGTTCCGATGGCCCTCCTAGCCAACTTTACGGAAGATCACTTCAGACGTGTTATGTATCAGGACTGCAGTGACAGTTCTGCCTCAAGACATGTGTGACACAACCGGCTAGGGAGGGTGTGACACGTCGGCTTGGATCGATCGGGTGACCAAACGCGTAGAACCCATCGATCCGAAGATCCGCTTAGCGATTACGCCGTGGCCATAAGACGCCGAACGAGGCGCGGTGAGCGCGTTCTGCGCTGCCCATGGCATCTCGCTCCAGACCTTCTACAGGCTACCGTTCACGCGCTGTATCCGAAGGCCCAAACGCGATCCTGGATCCGAAATCCAGGCGTCCGCACACCAGCCCAACCAAGCTCGACGAAGCGATCAACGACCACGCCGCGGCTTAACGACGCGCTCTTGACGCCTCCGGGCTGGATTGCGGTCCGATCTCGGTGTACGACAAGATGACCGCCCTGGCACTGCCTTCGCCATCGATTGCTTCTTTAGCCAGGACCTTCCGCGAGCGTGAGCAATCACACCCACAGCCTCGTAAGAAGCCACGATCAGCGTATCGGCGGTTTGTCTACCCAGCCCCCAACGCCTGCTGGCAACTCGATGGGACAGAGTATGTTCTTGCTGGTGGGAAGAAATGCATCATCTTCCAGCTGCAAGATGACCACTCCCGTCTTGCTATCGCCTCTCTCGCTGCGGCCGGAGAAACCACTGCTGCAGCTATCGAGGTCTTCACCATAGGCGTGGCCCGCTGCGGACTACCACAGCGACTGTTGACTGATAACGCCCTGGCACTAAACCCCACCCGGCGAGAGATCAGCGCCGGGCTGAGCCAACACGTCACCGCAGGCGGAGTCGAAGCGATCACCGGCAAGCCGTATACACCAACCACCCAAGGAAAAACGAGCGGTTCCATCAAACGCTATTTCGATGGCTGGACAAACGCCCCCTAGCCTCAACCCTTCAGCAACTTCAGCGCATGCTCGATCAGTTCGATCAGTACTACAACAATCACCGCCCTCACCACCGGTTACCGGGACGTATGACCCCGGCGATGGCGTGGAACGCCACTGCTGTTGCTGCGCCACCACAACCGAAGCAGACGACCACCACCCACCGGAGGTAGGTGATACCCCTAGCGGGGCTCTATGGGGGGTGAGAATGCCAACGGGGCATAAGCCCAGGATGGTGAATGCTTCCGGGACGGTGGGCATTGCAGGAGTGCAACTGTGGGTGCCTCAGCTGCCCGTGGGGTCGCCTGTGATAGTGGCCTGGGATGTTCATACGGTGGACCTCACCGCCAACAGCGGTGAGGTCCACATGGAGTACCAGTGGCCTGCTACCCGGGTCAGCTATATCGGCAAGTCCTACGCCAGGTGGATCATCGATGACTCTCAGCTTGTGTCACTGATGTCGTGAGACACCAACTATCACTGATGTCTTGAGGCAGAACTGTCACACATGTCTTGAGATATCACATTTTAGATACTTTCGGGTAGTTCTTTCGGCATGGCCCATAGCTTCCTCCCTTCGTCGGTGAGTCGAATACCGGGGCGGATTTTGATGGCCATGCCTTCGTCTTCGGGGGTGCGTGGCACGTACGCAAAACCCGGTTTGCTGGAAAGCCCCTTTACTGCAGGGTAGCGGGGATCGTAGTCAATGACCTGTTGAAACAGCTTTAGCCTCTTGACCAGCGCGTTAACCCGTTCAAGGCTGGAAGGCGATATCTCATACAGTCCACTGTTATAGTGAGCCAGAAGTCTAATCACATAATAGAGTGACCCGTCCTGCCATTCAGTTGGGACTTCCCACGGCAAATTGTCCGTGACAATTCTCCCAACGTTTTCAGACTTGTGACCTCCCTGCTTAGCGAGCTTATGGACATACTGCCGTGAAACCTTGAACGTCCTAGCGATAGCCGATTGAGACTCACCGGCTTCCATTAGTTGCATCACTATCTCTGGTGTTAACCCGCTCATAAAACTCGCACTCCTAGGCAACTGTTCATACAGTCGCTAGTCTACCGGCTCTTCGTGCCTGAGCACCCCTCGCGGGGCGGGTGTCGTGTGTACACGAAGTGGCAGGAGCCTAGCAGAATTGGAGATTCGACTCACCACCAAACCTGAGATGTGGGAGGAGTCGAACCGTCTCCAACCCTACGGCCAATCGCCATCCGGTGAACCATTCACACCCTGCCGACTACTGACCGTGGCCAGAACCTCTCCTCACGGAGTTTCTCAACGAACCTCGGGCTTTGGTGACTAGAAGTGACCCTATTACCACTGTCGCCAGAAGTGATACTACGATTCCCACAGCTGCAAAGCTCATCCAGCCAGCTGCGGTCGCCGGGCTTCCATTTTGGGCGAGCACTGTAGCTACATATGCCACCAGCGTGGCTGCCAGTGTGGTGGCGTAGATTGAAATCGTCTTAGCCTTCACGGTATTTCTCCATCTCTCGGTCGTTCGTGGGACGCTGCTTGTATCCAAGGAGAACTCTAGCGGTCTTTCAGCGGCCATCTGGATGGATTATCGAAATACCATGAATTCGTGATCGTTTTGTTATCGTTCGGTGGCTTGGTCGTATCGGCTATCCTCCGGAAAGCCGAAAACCCAGGTCTCCGCCTTGGCTAAGACCTGGGCACGAGCTCAGCTGCCCGCTCGGTACGGTGGAGAGACTCCGACCCTTAGAACAGTCCGGAGATGACGCCGGCTGAATCGACGTCGATATTGTTCGCCGCCGGCTTCTTCGGCAGGCCCGGCATGGTCATGACAGCGCCCGTCAGGACCACGATGAACCCGGCGCCGGTACGCGGCAGGAGCTCGCGTACGTGCAGGGTGTGACCGCTCGGGGCGCCTAGCGCGGCCGGGTCATCGCTAAACGAGTACTGAGTCTTGGAGATGCACACGGGCATCTGGTCCCAGCCGTTGGCTTCGAGCGTGGCGATGTCCTTTTCCGCCTGCGGGGAGTACTCGACGCGATCGGCGTGGTAGATCTCCTTGGCGATCGTCTCGATGGACGCGCGCACACCAGCTGACGGGTCGTAGAGCTGCGTCGACGGGGTGTCGCTGCGGCTGGCGAGGACAGCGTCGGCGAGCTCCAGTGCCCCGTCGCCGCCCTTGGCCCACACGTCGGCCTCGGCGAGGGCAACGCCGAAGTCCTCGGCCCACTGCTTCATGAACTCCCGCTCCGCCTCGGTGTCCGAGGTGAAGAGGTTGACCGCCACGACTGGGGTGGCACCAAACTTGCGGACGTTGTCCACGTGGCGTTCCAGGTTGACGATGCCGGCACGCAGAGCGTCGAGGTTCTCCTCGTTGAGATCCGGGCGCGCTACCCCACCGTTGTACTTGATGGAGCGGATCGTGCTGACGATCACCACGGTTGCGACCGAGAGGTCACCGAAGCGGGCCTTGATGTCGAAGAACTTCTCGGCGCCGAGGTCGGAGCCGAATCCGGCTTCGGTGAGGGTGACGTCGCTGTAGGCCAGCGCGGTGCGGGTAGCCAGCAGCGTGTTGCAGCCGTGGGCGATGTTGGCGAAGGGACCGCCGTGGACGAACGCCGGAGTGCCGCCGAGGGTCTGCACGAGGTTGGGATTGAGGGCGTCCTTCATCAACGCGGTCAACGCGCCGTCGGCCTGGAGCTGCGCGGCGGTGATGGGCTCACCGTCGTAGGAGAAACCGATGGTGATGGCGCCCAGGCGGCGCTTGAGGTCCTCCAAGGAAGTGGCCAAACCGAGGATCGCCATGATCTCGGAGGCGGCGGTGATGGTGAATCCGGTTTCGCGGGGGACGCCGTTGACCTTGCCTCCCAGGCCAATGATGACGTTGCGCAGGGCACGGTCGTTGACGTCGAGGCAGCGCTGCCACGTCACGCGACGCGGGTCGATTCCCAGGGAGTTGCCCTGGTGGATGTGGTTGTCGATGATGGCGGCGAGGGTGTTATTGGCCGCCGCGATCGCGTGGAAGTCCCCGGTGAAATGGAGGTTGATCTCCTCCATCGGCACCACCTGGGAGTATCCGCCACCTGCGGCGCCGCCCTTGATTCCCATGACGGGTCCTTGGGAGGGCTCGCGCAGGGCGACGACGGTCTTCTTGCCGCGCTGGGACAGTGCATCGGCCAGGCCGATGAGCACCGTGGACTTGCCTTCTCCGGCCGGGGTGGGAGAAACGCCGGTGACGAGGACCAGCTGGCCGGGCTCCTGGTCCAGGTCAATCTTGGTGATGTCCACCTTTGCCTTGGTGGGGCCGTACGTCGTGACGGCGTCGGCCGGTAGTCCCGCGCGTTCGGCGATATCGGTGATGGGTTCCAGAGTGTGGGCCTGGGCGATTTCTACGTCGGATAGCACGTTGGTTGCGTCTCCTTCTCGGGTAGCAGGGAGGCACGTGCTGCGAGTAACACATCCCGGGCAACCCGGCGTGGTTTAAACCAGCACCGCACCTATGGCGTAGGCCATCACTATCGATAGTACGATGGTGAGCACTCCGGGGACGAGGAAGGAGTGATTAAACACGAGCTTTCCGATTTTTGTTGACCCGGTATCGTCCATTTCCACCGCGGCGAGAAGCGTGGGATACGTCGGCAGGACGAACAGCGCGGACACGGCCGGGAATGCCGCGAGGGCCGTAAGCGGGCTCACGCCGATGGCCAGTGCTGCCGGAATGAGCGCCTTGGCGGTCGCCGCCTGCGAATACAGCAGGCACGCGGCGAAGAACAGGACGACGCTGAGTAGCCACGGCTGGGAGTCGAGAACCGTGGCGGCGATGCCCTCAATGTCGTCGAGATAGTAGTTAATGAGCGACGTCCCCAACCACGCCACGCCGAGAACGCAGATCGCGGCGGACAGCCCTGAGCGAAACACCTGGGTGGACAGGACGTCGGCGGCCGGGATTTTCGCGATGAGGATGATGATGGTCGAGGCGGCGAGCATAATCGTCATGATGGCTTCGTTGCGCGGCAGCGTCGGCTCCGAGATGAGCCCCACCTGCTCGCTGATGGCGGTAGCGTAGGCCACCACCGCCAGGATGGCAGCGAGGAACACGAGGACGGACGCCTTCGCCCCGCGAGGGATGCTGTACTGCCGGTTGGCGATCGGCGCGGCTACGAGTCCCCGGGCGAGCCGGTCTTGGTAGATCGGATCCTCGTCGAGCTCCGGGCCGAGGTGATTGACGAGGAAGGAAACTGGGATGATGGCCAGCAACGTCGCCGGGATCATGACTGCGAGCAGCGTCAGGTAGCTCACTCCGAACGGTTCGAGGACTGAGGCCATGAACACCACCGCGGCAGAGATCGGCGACGCGACGATGGCCATCTGCGAGCTGACCACAGCCAGCGACAGCGGACGCGACGGGCGGACTTTGCCCTCCTTCGCCACCTCCACGATGACCGGCAGCGTGGAATACGCGGTATGGCCCGTTCCGGCGGCCACCGTCATGAACCAGGTAACGATGGGCGCCCACAGGGTGATGCGCTTAGGGTTGCGGCGCAGGAAGACCTCGGCCCGGTGGACCAGGTAATCCAATCCGCCGGCGCGTTGCATCGCCGCGATGGCGGCAATGACGCACATGATGATTCCGACAACGTCAAAGGGGATGTCTTCCTGGGTCACCGGAATGCCGGTCAGCCCCAGGGCGAGTACCCCGAGGCCGCCGGCCATGCCGATGGCGATGGACCCGAGCCGGGCACCAAGGATAATGGCGCCCAACACAATGGCGATATGGATAAAGAGCATCCAGCCATTATGGATTAGTGATGCGGATTTTCTTCTTTCGCCTGCTCAACGTACAAAGTTCCCTGGTAACGCGGATGCATGAGATTATCCTTGCTGAGGACCCGGTCCAGGGTCTCGGCATCGAGAAGGTTATGTTCTACAACCAACTCTCGGGGAGTTTTGCCGGTCGCGAGCGTTTCCTTGACGATCATGTCGCCATTGTGGTGGCCGATGAACGGGTTGAGGTAGGTGACAATGCCAGCGGAACGCTCGACATGATTCCGGGCGACGTCCGGGTTTGCGGTAATGCCCACGACGCACTTGTCGCGCAACGTGTCAGCGGCATTACCCAACAACCGCACGGACTCAAAGAGCGCCTGGGCGATGACCGGTTCCATGACATTGAGCTGCAACTGGCCGGCTTCGGCGGCCATCGATACGGTGACGTCGTTGCCGAAAATCTTAAAGCACACCTGGTTGACGACCTCGGGGATGACCGGGTTGACCTTCCCCGGCATAATCGAGGAACCGGCTTGTCGGTCGGGCAAGTTGATCTCATTAAATCCCGCCCGCGGTCCGGAGGACAGCAGCCGGAGGTCGTTGCACGCCTTCGAGAGCTTCATCGCTGCCCGCTTCACCGCGGCGTGGGCGTGAACGTAGGCGCCGGTGTCACTCGTCGCCTCAATGAGATCCCGGGCGGAGACGATGTTCAATCCGGTAACCTCGCGCAAGGCGGAAGTCGCTGCGTCGCGGTATCCCGCCGGAGTGTTCACCCCGGTGCCGATCGCCGTGGCTCCCAGGTTGATCTCAAGGAGTTTCGCGGCGGCATCGGTGAGCGTCAGTTGCTCCTCGTGGAGATTGGCGGCGAAAGCCTTGAACTCGTCGCCCATGGTCATGGGGACCGCGTCCTGGAGCTGAGTGCGCCCCATCTTGAGAATGTCGCCGAACTCGTCACCCTTCTCCCGAAATGCCTGTGCTAGCCGGTCGAAGCGCTGCACCAACTGCAGGATCACGTCGTGCAGGCCCAGGCGTAGGCCCGTCGGGTAGGCGTCGTTGGTGGATTGGGACATGTTGACGTCATCGTTGGGGTGGATGACGTCGTAGCGTCCCCGCTCATAACCGAGGTTTTTCAAGGCGACGTTAGCGACCACCTCGTTGGTGTTCATGTTCAATGACGTGCCGGCGCCGCCTTGGAAAAGATCAATGGGGAACTCGGAAAGGTAGTCCGGGTGTGCCAGGATCTCGTCGCACGCCGCGATGATGGCGTCTGCCTTGTCTTTGGGCAGGGCGTGGACGCGCCTATTCGCTAACGCCGCGGCCTTCTTTACCAACACCATTCCCCGGATGAATTCGGGAACGGTGGACATGGCGGCGCCGGAGATGCGAAAGTTCTCGATGGCGCGCTGGGTATGGATGCCGTAGAAGGCGTCGGCCGGGACGTCGAGGGTGCCGAGGAGATCCTCTTCGGTTCTGGTATGCATAAGCCCGACCTTACCCCCGAGGTCTCCCCCGCCACCCCCGAAAGCGCGGGTGCTAGATGCGGGCGATGCGCAGATCGGAGGCGAGGATGGCTTCGGCGCCAATCTTCGTGAGCTCGTCGATGTCCTGGTTGGCCTGCTTCCGCGGCACCAGGGCCCGCACGGCCACCCAGTCCTCCACGGACAACGGCATGACAGTGGGGCCGGACAACCCCGGGGTGATGGTGGTGGCCTTCTGCAGCTGCGATCGCGGGATGTTGTAGTCCAGCATGAGGTAGTTGTGCGCCGTGAGGATGCCACGGATGCGGCTGATGACCACCTCGTGCTCGGCGGTCAGCTCCCGGTCCTTGCCCTTGATGATGACGGCCTCGGAGCTGACAATCGGCTCGCCGAAGGGCTTCAAGCCTTGCTGGCGAAGCGTCGCCCCGGTGGAGACCACGTCGGCGATGACGTCCGCCACGCCCAGCTTGATGGAGATTTCCACCGCGCCATCGAGGCGGATGATCTCCGCGCTCATCCCGCGGCTGTCGAGGTCCGCGGCAACGAGGTGCGGGTACGAGCTGGCGATGCGCACCCCGTCGAGCTGGTCGACGCTCCACTCCTGATCCTCCGGGGCGGCGTAGCGGAAAGTAGACACCCCGAATCCCAGCGGCAGGACCTCGTCGACCTCGGCGCCGGAATCCCCGGCGAGATCTCGGCCGGTGATGCCCAGGTCCAGGTGGCCCTGGGCAACGTAGATGGCGATGTCCTTCGGGCGAAGGAAGTAGAACTCGACGCCGTTGTCCGGGTCGGGGACGTTGAGCTGCTTATCGCGGCGCGGCTTGTACCCGGCCTCTTCGAGGATGTGGGCGGCCTTTTCCGACAGCGCACCCTTATTAGGGACAGCGATTTTAATCATGGCAGGCGAGCTCCTAGAGATACTTATAGATGGATTCCGGGGTCAGACCACGGGAGACCATCACGACCTGAGTCCAATACATCAGCTGCGAGATCTCCTCGGCCAGCTCCTCGTCGGACTGGTACTCGGCGGCGATCCATACCTCGCCCGCCTCCTCGATGATCTTCTTGCCGATGGTATGGACGCCCGCGTCCAGGGCTGCGACGGTGGACGACCCCTCGGGGCGCTCGGCGGCGCGCTGGGTCAGCTCTGCAAACAAGTCATCGAAGGATTTCACAGTTAACCAGACTAACGCAGGGCCTTAAACCACGTCTCGACGTGGTCGGTGGTCACGCCGTCGAGGCTCAAGCTGCCGTGCAGCGCGGCCAGGCTCGTGACCCCTTCGGGGGTTTCATGAGCCAAACCGATAACCACACACCCAGCGGCGTGCGCGGCCGTCATCCCAGCGAAGGAGTCCTCGAACACCACGCACTCCCCCGGTACCGCGCCGACCTGCCGGGCGGCCTCCAGGTACATGTCCGGCGCTGGCTTGGAATGAGCCACCTCGTCGCCGGTGATGGAGCTAAAGAAGAACTCCCTTCCCACCGCGTCGATGCACCGATCAGCCAACTCTCGTTCCGTATTGGTGGTGACCAACATCGGCAGGGGGTACAACGCGGTGAGCAGCTCCCGCACGCCCGGGTTGGGGGTGAGATCGGTGAGCAGCTCGCCCATCCGACGGTACATCCACTGGCGGTATTCGTGCTCGTCGAGCGTCGTCGGGTCGATGCCCGCCCAGGTGGCCAGGACGTTAAGGGTGTTGCGGAAGCTGCCGCCGACGGTCTTCTCGCGTACCTCCGGGGTAATACGCCTGCCCAAGAGCTCCGAGAGCTCATAGGTAGCGACGCTCCACAGCGGCTCGGAATCAATGAGGGTGCCGTCCATGTCCCAGAAGACGGCTCGGAAACTAAAATTCAAGGTTATCCAACTCCGCCAGTGCATCCTCGGTGGCGCCCGTCTCCGCCGCCGCGTTAGCAATAAGTTCCCGGATGGTGGCCCACTCCTCCGGCTCGATGACGGCGCCGTCGTGGCGCTCGTTGAACTCCTCCAGCGCCGTGACTTCCTGGGAGACCAGGGTCACCAGAATGTCTGCCGGTGCGTCGGCAGGGAGCGCGTCAAGCCCGTCGAGGAGGCGTTCCAGAAGCCGCTTAAGCTCCGGCAACGCCACCGGGTCGAAGGGCTGCTCCCAGAATTCGGTCTCCCCCTCTACGAGGTAGGAACCGGTGGCGAACTCGTGAAGATCGTCGATGAACTCATCAACGGTGGGCTGAAAGTCCGAGCGGATTGTCATAAGGCCAATTGTGGCTGATCGGGCCTAAAGTCGCACGCCGAGCAGACCGTCGAGCGCCGCAGCCATCAACTCGCGGGCGGCTGGCTCCCGGCCCGGGCTCTGCGCCCACTCGTCGACGACGCCCAGCGCCCCCGGAGTATCGAGGTCATCGGCCAACCGGGCACGCAGCTGCTGGACGAAGTCCTCGGTCTGCTCAAGGGTTCCGCAGCCCTCACGCCAGCGGGCGAGGCGCTGCTCCGCGTCCGTAAGCACCTGCGCCGACCAGTCTCGGTCCGTGCGGTAGTGCGCGGCGTAGATGCCCAGCCGGATTGCGGATGGCTCATGGCCGGCCTCGGTTAGCTTATGGACGAACACGAGGTTGCCCAGGGACTTGGACATCTTCGTACCCTCCAGGCCGATCATCCCGGTGTGGACGTAATGCCCGGCCATCCGCTCGACGTCGAGGGCAGCCTCGGCGTGGGCGGCAGAGTACTCGTGGTGGGGGTAGGCCAGATCGCTGCCGCCACCCTGGATGGCGAAGGACGCTCCGAGACGGTTCGTGGCGATGGCGGAGCACTCAATGTGCCAGCCCGGCCGCCCCGGGCCGAAGGGAGACTCCCACGACGGCTCGCCGGCGCGCTGGGCTCGCCAGATCAACGGATCGAGCGGGTGGCGCTTGCCCGGGCGCTCAGGGTCCCCGCCGCGCTCGGCGAAGGCGGCGGCCATCTCCTCGTCGGTGTATCGGGACTCGTAGCCAAACTGGGGCGTGGCTTCGATCGAGGCGTAGACGTCGGGGTAGTCGGCGTCGTCGACGACGTAGGCCGCCCCGGCGTCGAGGAGCCGCTCGACCATAGCGATGACCTCGTCTATGGCCTCCATGGCACCGATGTAATGCTGCGGCGGGACCACCGCAAGCTGCTCCATGTCGGATCTGAAGAGGTCGATCTGGCTGGTGCCCAGCTCGCGCCAGTCCACCCCGTCGCGCTCGGCGCGCTCAAAGAGGGGATCATCCACGTCGGTGATGTTCTGAACGTACGTGACCTCACGGCCGTTGTCGCGCAACTGCCGAAGGATGACGTCGAAGGTGACGTACGTGGCGGCATGGCCAAGGTGGGTCGAGTCATACGGGGTAATTCCGCACACGTACATCCCGGAACCCTCGACGGGGCGGATGGCGTCATCCGCGGTGTCGTAGAGCTTCAGGGGCACTGGGGTGCCGGCGACGCGAGGGACTTCAGGTTGTGGCCATGAACGCATAGGGCACACCTTAGTACGTCACCCCCAAGCCGACCGCTTCAGCGCGCCAGCGGCAGTGCCTGCGCCGCCCGATGTCGGGCAGTGCAGGTAATGCTGGTTCTCTAGTACGGCTGCAGCACGCCCAGCAGGAGCAGGACCATGACGAGCAGGCCAGCCGGGATCCGGTAGGCCGCGAACCACGCGAAGGAGTGGTGCGCGACGAACTTGAGCAACCAGGCAATGGAGGCGTAGCCGAGCACGAACGTGATGAGGCTGCCGACGATGAGCATCGGCGCGGTGGCCGCCTGCCCGGAGTCGGGATTAAAGGCGTCGGGCAAGGAGAACAGGCCGGAGGCGACGACGGCCGGGATGGCCAGCAAGAAGGAGAATCGGGTGGCGACTTCCCGGTCGATGTTGAGGAAGAGGCCGCCGGAGATCGTCGAACCGGAGCGGGACACGCCCGGGATGAGGGACATGCACTGCCACAACCCCATGATGACGGCATCCTTGACGGTCATGTCTTCCAACGTGCGCTCGTGCTTGCCGTACTTCTCCGCAGCGATGAACACGAAGGAGAAGAGCACCAACACGGTGGCGGTGATCCACATATTGCGCAGGCCGGAGCGAATCGCGTCCTGGAAGAGGAAACCGATGAGCCCGACGGGGATGGTGCCGACGATAACCATCCAGCCCATCTTGTAGTCCTGGCCGCGCTGGGTCTTATCCGCGAGACCGCGGAACCAGCCCGTGATGATCTGCCAGATGGTTTTAGCGAAGTACACCAGCACGGCGGCCTCAGTGCCGAGCTGAACCACGGCGGTAAAGGACGCGCCGGCGTCGACACCCCAGAACATTTCCGAGATGATGCGCAGGTGGCCGGAAGAGCTGACGGGCAGGAATTCGGTGAGTCCCTGGACAATGGACAAGACGATGACCTGAAGCCAAGACATCGTCTCCGGTGCCGTGTCGGCAGACGCTGAGGCGAGGAGAATCATAGGGGCACACCTTACAACCGCGCGGTGAATTGGACGTTATCGTCGAAGGGCTAGGCTAGATGCTTGTGACACCACGCAACCAGACCTTGTCAGTATTAGTCCTGGCCGCGGGCCTCATGATGAGTTCCTGTCAGGATTCGGCCCCCGCGGCGCTTGTCACCGGGGGCGAGGAAGAAGCGCTGGGCAACGCGGTGCCGGTGGCTTCTCCCCCGGCTGAAAACAACGTCGGTGAGACGATCATAGATGGTGAGGTCAGCGAGGTCGTCACCACGGGGTCGCTGCTCGGCGCCCGGATCGGCGACGAGCTCATCGTCGGCAGCATCGCCGACTTCCGCGGGGGCGACGCCCGACGGCTGGACATCGCCGGATGCGCCGACGTCACCGGCGCCCCGTCGGGGATCGTCGTCGCCTGCGGTGACCACGTGCGCATCGTCGACGCCGCCGGCGACCGGCGGGTGGATGTTAACGCCCCGGCCACGACGGCGGTGCTGACCACGGACGGCGCCCTCGTGACCGCCTCGGACAGTGAGCATGTGGTGCAGGTCTACGACGGCGCCGAGCTCGCCGAGGAGTTCGACGTCGCCGGTGCCACCCACGAGCTGCTGGCCGTACCGGTATCCGGCAGCGACGACGCGGTGCTGCGCATCAACCGGGACAATACGACTATCCAGGACGTGCGCGTGGCCGAGGCCCGCCAGGGCGGCACGCTGCGCGTCGGCCTCGGCGTGGGCACTGCCGCCGCCGGCGACAACGACCTGGCCGTGGTGTCGGACACCCGCGGTAGTCAGCTCGCTATTTACACCGCCGACGAGGTCGTACGGCTGCATCAGACCCTCCCTGTCGACGAGTCGCCCTTCGCGGTGGCCTACGACGGTGAGCTCGCCTGGATCGCTTCCACGGCAACGAATACGGCGACCGGTTACGATATCGCCGGTGGTGTTCCGGTCGAGAAGCGCCGCGTCCCCACCCCCGCTAATGTTCGGGCGATGGTCTTCGTCGACGGCCACCTCGTCGTCGGCGGAACCGATGGCCTCACTCTGCTTTCCTAAGGACCTCTCACACCCATGGGCATATATCAGCTCGCTTTGAAGGCGATGTTTCGCCTTGACCCCGAAAAAATCCACGGATATGTCAACAATGCCCTCGCGGTGACCCAAATGGTGCCTCCGGTGCGCTTCGCGCTATCGAAGGTTCTGCCGGTGCGTGACGACGTCCTCTCCCAGGACGTATTCGGCGTGACCTTCCCCCGCCCGCTTGGCTTGGCCGCCGGATTCGACAAGAATGCCGCCGCCCCGGATGTGTGGGCCGCGCTCGGCTTTGGCCACGCGGAGCTGGGAACGGTGACCGCCTCGCCGCAGCCGGGCAACCCGAAGCCGCGGCTTTACCGGCTCACCGCCGACCGGGGCCTACTCAATCGGATGGGGTTCAATAACGAAGGCGCGGCCGTCGCCGCCCGCAATCTGCGGATGCGTAATAGGGCCAACGTGGTGGGCATCAACATCGGCAAGACCAAGCTTGCCGACGACGCGGTGGCCGATTACCGGACCTCCGCGATGCTGCTCGGGGACCTAGCCGACTACCTGGTAGTCAACGTCTCCTCCCCCAACACTCCCGGGCTGCGGGACCTGCAGGCTGTGGAGTCCCTGCGACCCATCCTTGAAGTGGTCCAGCAGTCTACCGCCACCCCAGTGTTGGTCAAGATAGCCCCGGATCTGGCAGACGAAGAGATTGACGCCATCGCGGATCTCGCGGTCGAGCTGTCCCTAGCCGGTATCGTCGCCACGAACACGACCATTTCCCGTGACGGCCTGCGTACCAAGAACGTTGACAAGCTCGGCGCCGGCGGTGTGTCCGGAGCGCCGGTGGCTGAGCGCTCCCTTGAGGTCCTCCGGCGACTGTATGCACGCGTGGGCGGCAAGGTGGCGCTCGTCAGCGTCGGCGGCATTGAGACCCCGCAGCAGGCGTGGGAACGCATCGGCGCTGGGGCTGACCTTCTTGAGGGCTACACGCCCATGATCTACGGCGGGCCGGCGTGGATCCGCTCGATCCACAAGGAACTAGCCCGTCAGGTCCGTGCCCACGACCTGAGCAACCTTTCCGAGGCGGTGGGCCGCGAACTCCCCTGGGCTGACTAGCCGCGGTTTTCGTACCAACCCCACAGAACGGCGCGGCCGATCGTGTGGAAGTGAAGATTGAACCCGAGGACCGTGGGGGTGGCCTCGGGATCGATGTCGAGGCTTTCGACATCTACGGCGTGGACCACATAGAGGTAGCGGTGCGGTGCGTGCCCCGCCGGGGGTTGTGCGCCGTAGTGGGTGCGCTGGCCCGAATCATTGCGCAGAGATACCGCGCCGACGCCCAGATCTTCCGCCGAGCCCGCCCCGGAGGGCAGCTCGGTGACCGTAGCCGGAATGTTGAAGGCAGCCCAGTGCCAAAAGCCGGAGGCTGTCGGCGCATCCGGGTCGTAGCATGTCACGGCGAAGGACTTCGTCCCCGCGGGCGCATCCGCCCAGGACAGTTGCGGGGAGACCGACTGCGGCGCCCGGAGGCGTTCGTCGAGCTCCGCACCATTGCTGAGGTCCGTGGAGCTCAGTGGGAAGCTGGGTACCGCCTTCAGGGGCGCGTAGGGGTCGGGGCCGGGAAAGCGCGGATCGACGTAGGAGGCCGAGTGCTGTTCGTTAGTCATAGGGCCCGTTCTACCAAATAGCATCACTGTAGTTTTGGAAACCGCTTCTGAGCTGCCGATTTGCGCCCATAGGTGGGTGGGGGTTACATTATTCCTCGTTGCAAGGAAGCAACCACCCAGCCCGGGTGGCGGAATTGGCAGACGCGCTAGCTTGAGGTGCTAGTGTCCTATTAACGGACGTGGGGGTTCAAGTCCCCCCTCGGGCACAGTTTAAGGCCCTGATCGGTATCCCCGGTCAGGGCCTTACTTTTGCTTTATACGTACGCTGAGGCACTCGTAGATAGTCACAAGGGGCACGCGCCGGCGTTCATCGCCCGGCACCGTGCCCCCTTGCGGCTTAGGTTTTTCTAGTGCTGCTCGTTCGGGTCGTTGTCGGCGTCTTCCTTCGTCTGGTGGAAGGTGCCCTTGACGTGATCGGGGGCGGCGTAGATGGAGTACACCTTCAGCGGCTCATCGAATTCGTTGACCACATTGTGCCACTTGCCAGCCGGGATGAACATGGCGAAATCGTCCTCGACGATCTCGTTGACCTCCAGGTTGTTCTCATCCGTGCCGATCATCAGGCGGCCCTTGCCGGATTCCACGCGTAGGAACTGGTCGTGGTCGTCGTGAACCTCGGCGCCGATTTCTCCCCCGGCGGGGATGGACATGACCGTCAGTTGCAGGTACTCACCGGTCCACAGCGTGTCGCGGAAAGCTTCGTTGGCGATGGTGGCCTCTTCGATGTCGAAGACGAAGGGGTTGGGACCGTGATCGTGGCGCAGGACGCTCATTGCGAGTGATTCCTCATTTCCATGGTTACCGAAAGAACATAGGACACCGACCATGCTACCTACCGTTCCTGGCCCTCGCCCGTAGGATGAACGTGTGGTGATTGAACGACTCCGGTGCTTGTGCCGCGATGGGATCGCAGAGGTGGCCCGGTGGCCGCTCTGGAAGAAGGGCGCGGCCGCCCTCGTCCTCGCAGGCTTCGTCGTCGGACTGCTCACCCTCGATGTGCCTTCGATGGCGCAACTGCGGTCCTGGGCCTCTAGCCTGGGCCCCTGGTTCCCCATGGCGTTCCTCCTCGCCTACATCATCATCACCCAGTTCCCGATGCCGCGAACGCTGCTGTCCATATCCGCGGGAATCCTCTTCGGGCCGTGGTTGGGAGGAGCCATCGCCATGATCGGGGTGACTGTCTCCGCCGCCATCTCTCTGGTGGTGGTACGCGGGTTCCTACGTGAGTGGATCGAGCCCCGACTAACGCACCCGGCCGTGCAGAAGATTAACGCCCACTTGCATCGCCGCGGCCTTATTGCGGTGATCTCGCTGAGGATGATCGCGGGGGTGCCGTTTTCGATCATGAACTATGCCAGCGCGATCACGAAGGTTCCCGTCGGGGTATTCACCCTCGGCACGCTTATCGGGTCCCTGCCGGGCACCTTGCTCATCGTGTTCTTCGGCGACACGCTGGCCACGGAGCCGAACCCGGTCATCATCGCAGCGATGGTGGTGTTGGCAGTGGTGGGGATCACGGCCTTGGGGTTTGACGCGCGGCGAGCCATGCGAGTTTAGGTCAAGTCCAAGGGGTAGACTTGAGTCATGTTAGCGCTTCACGCTCGGTATCGCGGTCGGGAGACCGATCGAGCCGCTATCGTCGCCCGCTCCGCGCAAGCCCTGGCAACTCTGCCGGGCGTATCCCCTTTTGAAGTCCTCGGTGTTGAGGACATCCGCACCACCATCACCACCCCCGAGGCATTGACCAACCTCACGATGGCACTGCTGTCCGACGGCGGCTGGGCGGTGGGAATCGGCATCGCCGTGCCCTCACAAGCTCGCACCGCGGCGTCGGCGGCCGTGAGCCGGCGGGCCGGTCAGGTGCGTGTCCGCGGCGCGGCTGGGGCCGAATATGTAGAGGCGGCCTTCGTCCTTCTTTCGCAGGTCCTGGCCAAGCGCACCTACGAGGGGCGCGAGGCCACCTCCTTAGTGCGCCGCGGCCTTAACCAGAACGAAGCCGCAGAGGAGCTGGGTATCTCCAAACAAGCGATGTCGCAGCGGCTGCAGGCGGCCGGGTGGGCCGCCGAGCAGGCCGGGTGGCGGTTAGCGGTTCACCTCATCGGTGCCGCGGACAGCGCCAGAGGGTAGCCCCGGGTTGAGCCCGATGGCGTCGTCCGCGGCAGCCGCTTCGAGCTCGGCCGGGGAGGTGTGACGCCCCCGCTTGGCGTCATGCCCCTCGGCTGCCATTCCGGGTCGTGACGGCGTCTGGGTCGCTGGGTCCGGATCGACCGGCTTCTGGGCCACCGCGTTGGCCTCGGCGACGGCTTGCGCGATCTCCGGCGACGACGCCGTGGAGAACCAGTCCTTGGTATCATCCAACTCCGCCATCTGGAGGGTCGCTTCATCAACATTCGGGGACTCGTAGCGGAACACGCCGTCGGCGTCCTGCTTGGCGAAAGCCTTGGCAAAGTGCTCCAAAGAATCGCTGAAGGAGGCGGGGATCATCCACATCGTCGAGGACTCCCCCTTCGCCATCTCCGGCAGCTTTTCCAGATACTGGTAGGCCAGCACCTCCGGGGTGATCTTGGCGGACTTGATAGACGCGTTGATCTTCTGGATCGCCCGGGCCTCGCCCTGCGCCCGAAGATACTTCGCGGCCCGCTCACCTTCGGCGCGCAGGATCTCCGCCTGGCGGGCGGCCTCGGCGGCGAGGATGGCGGCGTGCTTTTCGCCCTCGGCAGAAAGAATCCGGGCCTGCTTCTTACCTTCGGCGGTCTTGATGTCCGATTCCCGCTGACCTTCGGCCGTGAGGATCATGGCGCGCTTCTCCCGGTCCGCCTTCATCTGCATCTCCATGGACTTCTGGATCGACGGCGGCGGATCGATGGCCTTGAGCTCCACGCGGGAAATGCGCAGGCCCCAGCGTCCGGTCGCGGAATCCAGTTCGCCACGCAGGCGACGGTTGATGGTGTCGCGCGACGTCAGTGTCTCCTCAAGGGTCATGCCGCCGACGACGTCGCGCAGTGTAGCCACGGAGATCTGCTCCACGCCAACGATGTAGTTGTCCACCCCGTAGATAGCCTTGGCGGGATCGTTGATCTGGAAGGTGACCACGATGTCGATGGCCACGGTGAGGTTGTCCTGGGTGATAACCGCCTGCGGTGGGAAGGACACGACGCGTTCACGGGTATCCACCCGCTCCCGCACGCGGTCGATGAAGGGCGCCAGCAGCGTGATACCGCCGGACACGGTCCGGGTATAGCGACCTAAGCGTTCGATGATGGCTGCCTCGCCCTGCGGAATCAGGGCGATGGACTTAATGACGACGAGCGCCACAAAGACCAATAAGGCAATGCTGAGGATGAGTCCTACCATTTACTCTCTCCAAACGAGTGCAGTGGGGCCGTCGAAACCTGTCACGGTCACGGTATCCCCTGGTTGGAAGGTGACGTGTGAGTCGATAGACCGGGCGGTCCAGATGGATCCTTCTAACCGTATCTGACCGCCGGAACTCGAAATCGTCTCGAGAACAGAAGCCCTCGAACCAACGAGTGCCCGCGGCGACGTATCGAGGGTTTCGGGCGCGGTAAGCCGCCGCCTCAAGTGCGGGCGTACCAGCGCCAACAGCGCAAAGGACGACACGCCGAACATGGCGATCTCCGCCCACAGCGGAACGCCGAGAAGCGACACTCCCGCCGTGGCGAGCGAGGCGGCTGCCAGCATGAGGAGGGTGAACTCCCCTGCTGCCAGCTCTAGGCAAGCAAGAACAATAGCGGCAATTAGCCAGATCACAGGACCCACACGGCCAGGCTACATGAGGTCTTCCTTACGCACAGCGGGATTCGTGACAAAATCAAACAGGCGTTCTACTGCGCCGATGAGCGTCGGATCAAGGTCGCGGAAACTCTTGACCGACGACGCCACCCGGTTCCACCCCTCTCGCGGGTCGGACCACCCGAGCCGGCGGCACACTCCGGTCTTCCAATCCTCACCGCGAGGTACCTCCGGCCAGGCGGCGATGCCGACGCTCGCCGGCTTCACTGCCGCCCAGATGTCCACGAAGGGATGTCCGGTGACCAACACGTGCGGCCCCACCTGCTCAGTAAGCCGCGTTTCCTTCGAACCGCGGATCAGATGATCCGCGAGCACACCCACCCGTCGGCTTGGGTTAGGCCGGAACTCGGCAAGTCGCTCGGGCAGGTTGTCCAGCCCCTCCAGGTATTCCACGACCACGCCTTCCACGCGCAGGTCATGCCCCCACACCTGCTCGACGATGGCCGCGTCGTGGACACCTTCCACCCAGATTCGGGAGGGCGCAGCCACCTTGGCCTGGACGTTGTCCACGCGGCGTGAGCCGGAATTGGATCTCTTAGGAGCCGCCGCGACGACGGGGCGTCGCAGGCTCACCCGCTGGCCTTCATAGAGGAAGCCGCCTCGCAGTAGTTTAAAGAGCCGCTGACGCCCTCGGCGATCCTCCAGGCGGACGAATTCGCCGTCGTAGGTGCGCTCGCAAGAGATGACCGCGCCGACGAACTCATCCCCGTGCACCTCGACGACAACCCCCGGGGTGGCGTCGATGATCGGGTAGTCGACCGGTCGGTTACGGCGGTGGCCGGAGAAAATGTCCTCATACATGGCCCGTTACCTTATCCACTAAGGTGACCGGACATGGATATCCGCGCCGAAGTCTGGTCTCCGCTGCAAAATGCCGCTGTCTGGCTCACGGCCTGGCTCTACGGGCACGAGTCTACGGACGAACTCGTCGACGCCTGGCGTCAGCTGGGCTATTCGACGCCCGTGGAGGTGCTCGCCGCGGTGCGCGACGTCGAACTGAGCAGTCCTCCGGTGGTGCGTCTCGTGCTCTCCGGCCCGGGACACCCCTCGGGCCTGCCGGGCGGGCGCCGGGAGGCGATCGTCGTCGGCGAGCGGCTCGTGCTGTGCCCAGAGTGGGAGGTCGTCGAGCTAGACACCGAGCTGCCTGCCCCGGAATGGCTCAGTCCCGGCGACGCCGACCGTCTCCTCACCGAGGCCACCAACCGCGCCGCAGACCTCATCGAGGCCACCGGGTACCGCAGCACCGCGCTTGGCAATCCGCGCCTCACGGTCGGCACGTTGACCGACTTCTACGGCATCCCCGGGTTGCCGTCCTCGGTGCCGCCGCGGGCCGCGAAGCTCTTCGCCCGAGCCGACGTGGTCGCCGCCATCATCGAAACCGTGACCGAGAAGATGGGCGATCACAGCGTGGATCCGCAGCTCTTGGCGCTGTGGCGACACATCCGCATCGCCCGGATGGCGGGAGTGACCTACGCGGCGGTGGAGTTCGCCCGCTAAGGCGTCGGCGGGGGCGTGGAGTTTAGAGTCGGCTGCAGCAGCCGTCGGCGCAGGGCAATCCGTTATCGGTGCATCCCTGCACGCTCACCGAGCTCTGCCCCACCAGTGGAGCGTTCGTGGTGTGCTCGATGATGAGGTCCACGACCATGTCTGCGAAGCGTTCGGTCAGACCGGGGGTTGCTACGCGGTGCACCTGCACGCCGAGCTCGTCGGCGGCGGTGACCAGGTCCGTGTCGAGGTCCCACAGCACCTCGATGTGATCGGTGATGAACCCTACCGGGCACACGACGACGTCCGTGACGCCACGTTCAGCCAACGCGGTGGTGTGGTCGACGACGTCCGGTTCCAGCCAAGGAACGTGCGGGGCGCCAGATCGGGACTGATAGACGAGGTCATAGTCCTCGACCCCCGCCTTCTCAGCGACGAGCCGGGCGGCCTCCGCCACTTGACGGGAGTACAGGTGCTTGTCGCCGTCGCCGCCGGACTTCGCGTCGGCACTCGTCGGTATCGAGTGTGCGGTGAACAACACGCGGGTTGATTCCCGCCGCTGTACTGGCACTTCTTCCCACGCGCGCTGGAGGGAATCGGCGAATTCGGCAATAAATTTCGGGTGGCTATAGAACTGCCGCAGCTTGCTAAAGGACAGCTCCGGGTGCTGGTCGATGAGACCGCGGATGTCTTCGTTGTATTGCAGGCACCCGGAGTAACCTCCCCAGGCGCTGGTGGCGAAGACAAGGACGCGCCGATGGCCGTCGTCGGCGATGCGGTCGGCGGTCTCGGCGGCGAAGGGGTGCCAGTTTCGGTTGCCGAGGTAGACGGGAAGATCGATGCCCCGATGCGCGAGCTCGGCTTCGATAAGGGTCACTAGCTCGCGGTTCTGGGCGTTGAGAGGGCTGACGCCGTCGAAGTGGTAGTAGTGCTCGCCTACCACTTTCAGACGCTCGTCGGGGATACCACGGCCCGCGGTCACGTTACGCAGGAACGGGATGACGTCATCGACGCCCTCCGGACCTCCGAAGGACAGCAACAGCAAAGCGTCGTAGCGCGTAGATACCATGCGGTAGAGCCTATCAACGCCGCCGTCTTTTATGGATGTCGCCACTAAAAAGTGGCGACCTAGATGAGGCGAACGGCGTGGGCCGACAAGTTGGAGTAACGAACAGGGGTGACGTGGACCTGGCCACCAGACTGCGGTGCCTCGATCATCATGCCGTCGCCCAGATAGATGGCAACGTGCTGCGATCCATTGACACCGTAGAAGATGAGGTCGCCGCGCTGCATCTCGGAGTGGGCGACGGGAGTGCCACGTTGGTACTGGTAGCCGGTGTAGTGCGGCAGGGCGATCCCGGCGCCGGCGAAGGCGTAGAGAACGAGCCCGGAGCAGTCGAAGCCGACCTTGTTGAAGTCACCGTGCGCATCGGCGACGCCGCCGTCACGGATACCGCGAGACGGGCCGGTGGCGGTGCCGCCGCCCCACGCGTAGGGCACCCCCGTCTGGGATTGTGCTCGGGCGATGACGGTCTCGATGAGCGCGGCACGATCGGCATCGTCGGAAGCCTCGGTGTCCTCGGGCGTAGGCTCCTCTTCGGCGACGGTGGTCTCCTCGGCCTCTGCGACCGGCTGAGCAGGAGCGGTGGACGGGGTCTCCGGCGAGGAAGACTCAGGCGCGGTCGTCTCCGCGGGCTCCGGCGTAGATGCAGCCGTGGCAGCGGCCTCGATGGGGTCCTTCTCCGGTTCCTGTTCGGGCTCTTGTTCAGGTTCCTGGAAGGGGTCATCGAGGGAGGCGTGGTCAGGCTGGGTGGCGGCTACGGTACTGGCGGCCTCGGCGCCCGGCACAGGAACGTCGACGGCTGGCTTCTCCTCGGCCATCGCCGGAGCGCCGACAGCCGTCACGACGGTGGTGCCCGGCGCCTGGTCCTTGTTTTCTTCGACGGCCGGCTGGTTCGGAGCCGTCCCCTTGGCCTCGTCGAGGCGGGCCTGGGCTTCATCGCGTTTCTTTTGCAGCTCAGCGTGCTCGGATTCCTTTTCAGCGATCTGCTGAGCATTGTCCGCGACGGTCTTCTGAGCTTCCTGTTGGGCCTGGTCGGCCGCCTCAGCGCCGGCGGCGGCTACCTGTTCGGCCTCCTTCAGTTCGGCGGCCTTGTTGGCCTGCTCGGTGCGCTGGCGTTGAAGCTCGTCGACCACCTGCTGCTGCTTCTCCACCTCTTGGCGGAGGAAGGAAGAACGGTCGAGGTTGTCCTGGGACGCGGTGGAGCTGGACAGTGCGAACAGCGGCGCGCTGGAACCCCCCTCGGCATAGAGGAGGGCGGACAACTCGTCGAGCCGCTTCTGGGCCTCGTCGAGCAGGATCGTCGCAATGCGCAGCGCTTCCTCCGCGGCGGCGACGGCTTCGCGGGCTTCGGCGGCGTCGAGCTGAGCGTTTTTCAGATCGACGAGGGCCTTGTTACCGGCCTCCCGGAGTTCCCCGAGAGCGGCCTCTAGATCGGAAAGATCCTGCTCGGCGTCGGTGACGGCTACGACCAGAGGCGACAGTGACGACTGCGCGAAGGCGGGCGTAGGAAAGGCGAAGAGAGAGAGCGTCGCGGTGAGTGCGACGCCGGCGGCGAAGCGCCGGGGGCGGGACGTGGGGGCCACTAAAACTCCTGTACCACCAAATCAAGCTGGCGCACTTGACTCGATTAGCGATGGACTTCGTTTGCAGCTTCCCGCGAGGGCGGTTTCCCGTCGGTGCTAGCCGACCACGGCATGCTTCCCCACACGCCCGGGCGTAACCTAAACCCTAAAGTAAAGGTTTAAGGATAGACACTGTTGGGAAAAACCGCACCTCGCGAGTTGCTAGCCATACCTTAAGTCACAATTTCATTACGTCGCACTTTGGCTTCGTTGGCACTCACCGGCCCCACTGGCCACATCCGTTTATCGACGCCCTGACCAGGCATTTTACCTACATGCTGCGCTTCTGTGATTTTTATCACAATTAGGGAAGGTTCGGCGTGTCTAGATTTTTGGCTTGACTTTGAGGGCGTATCGGGATCGTTCCGCCGTGCCGTGCGTGCCACGATCGGGGGTAGCTCCACCTGTGATATTTAAACCGGACAAGCGTACTGTTAGGATCGTTGTCAAGGCGCAAGTCCGGTATCTACCCAGCGACGTACACTGAAATAACGGACCGCAAGCGTTCTCAACCGCAGCCCCCCAGACCAGAGGGCGGGCAGAAGACCAGAAGTCGACGAATTGGAGCTCAACGTGACTGATAGCAAGAACTCCTTCAATGCCAAGCGCACGCTCGAGGTGGGCGATAAGTCCTATGACTACTTCGCCCTCGACGCCGTCGAAGGCATGGAGAAGCTTCCCTACTCTCTTAAGGTTCTTGGCGAGAACCTCCTGCGCAACGAAGACGGCGCAAACGTGACCGAGCGCCACATCAAGGCGATCGCCAACTGGGACCCCAGCGCGGAGCCCGACACGGAGATTCAGTTCACCCCGGCCCGCGTCCTCATGCAGGACTTCACCGGCGTGCCCTGTGTCGTTGACCTGGCCACGATGCGTGAGGCGGTGTCCACCCTCGGCGGCAACCCCGACGATGTCAACCCCCTCAATCCCGCCGAGATGGTCATCGACCACTCCGTGATTATCGAGGCGTTTGGCCGTCCCGACGCCATCGACAAGAACGTCGAGATCGAGTACCAGCGCAACGAGGAGCGTTACCAGTTCCTGCGCTGGGGTGCGGAGAACTTCTCCAACTTCAAGGTCGTTCCCCCGGGAACCGGCATTGTCCACCAGGTCAATATCGAGTACCTCTCCCGCGTTGTCTTCGATAACGAGGGCGTGGCCTACTCCGATACCTGTATTGGTACCGACTCCCACACCACCATGGAAAACGGCCTGGGCATCCTGGGCTGGGGTGTCGGCGGCATCGAGGCCGAGGCCGCCATGCTCGGCCAGCCGGTGAGCATGCTCATCCCCCGCGTCGTCGGATTCAAGCTCACCGGCGACATCCCGGTCGGTGTCACCGCTACCGACGTCGTGCTCACCATCACGGAGATGCTGCGCCAGCACGGCGTGGTCGGCAAGTTCGTAGAGTTCTACGGCAACGGCGTGAAGTCCATCCCGCTGGCCAACCGCGCCACCATCGGCAACATGTCGCCTGAGTTCGGCTCCACCTGCGCGATCTTCCCGATCGACGAGGAAACCATCAAGTACCTTGAACTCACCGGCCGCGACCAGGAGCAGATCGACCGCGTCGAGGCCTACGCCAAGGCGCAGGGCCTGTGGCTGGAGCAGGACGCCCCGGAGGCTGAGTACTCCGAGTACCTGGAGCTGGACCTCGCCACCGTCGTGCCGTCCATCGCCGGCCCGAAGCGCCCGCAGGACCGCATTCTGCTGTCCAAGGCCAAGGAGACGTTCCGCGAGCAGGTCACCACCTTCACCAACGACCCGGTGGCCGAAGCCCAGACCCCCGCCGCTCAGGCGATGGGTGCCGAGGGCGAGGACCAGCACGAGTACGACAAGTCCGCCGCGGAGGATTACAACGCGGCATGGCCGGGACGCGGTGAGTCCGCCGCGCTCGGCGCCGAGGGCCGGCCGTCCAAGCCGGTGAAGGTCACCTCCGGTGCCGGCGGTGAGTTCACCATCGACCACGGCATGGTTGCCATCGCCGCGATCACGTCGTGCACCAACACCTCCAACCCGTCGGTCATGGTCGGCGCCGCCCTTCTGGCGCGCAAGGCACACGAGTTCGGCCTCACCGCCAAGCCGTGGGTCAAGACCATCATGGCCCCGGGCTCGCAGGTCGTGGACGGCTACTATAAGCGCGCTGATCTGTGGAAGGATCTGGAGGCCGTCGGCTTCTACCTCTCCGGCTTCGGCTGCGCCTCGTGCATCGGTAACTCCGGCCCGCTGCCGGGTGAGGTGTCGGACGCGATCAACGACAACGACATCACGGCCACCGCCGTGCTGTCCGGCAACCGTAACTTCGAGGGCCGCATCTCCCCCGACGTGAAGATGAACTACCTCGCGTCGCCGCTGCTGGTCATCGCTTACGCCATCGCCGGCACCATGGACTTCGACTTCGAGACCCAGCCGCTGGGCGTGGCCGCCGACGGCACGGAGGTCTTCCTCAAGGACGTGTGGCCGTCCACCGAGGAAATCGAGGAGACCATCAACGGTGCGATCTCCCGCGAGATGTACCTGGCGGACTACGCGGACGTCTACAAGGGCGACGAGTCCTGGCAGGGACTGAACATCCCGACCGGTAAGACCTTCGACTGGAACGAGGACTCCACCTACATCCGCAAGGCCCCGTACTTCGACGGCATGCCCACCGAGCCGAGCCCGGTCGAGGACATCGCCGGTGCCCGGGTGCTGGCCAAGCTGGGCGACTCGGTCACCACGGACCACATCTCCCCCGCCTCGGCGATCAAGCCCGGTACCCCGGCCGCCAACTATCTCGACGCCAACGGCGTCGAGCGCCAGGACTACAACTCCTTCGGCTCCCGTCGCGGCAACCACGAGGTCATGGTCCGTGGCACCTTCGCCAACATCCGCCTGAGCAACCAGCTGGTGGACGTCCAGGGTGGCTACACCCGCGACTTCACGCAGCCCGACGCCCCGCAGGCGTTCATCTACGACGCCGCCCAGAACTACGCCGAAGCCGGTATCCCGCTCGTGGTCCTCGCCGGTAAGGAGTACGGTACCGGTTCCTCGCGTGACTGGGCTGCGAAGGGCACTAACCTGCTGGGCGTCAAGGCCGTCATTACCGAGAGCTTCGAGCGCATTCACCGCTCCAACCTCATCGGCATGGGCGTCGTCCCGCTGCAGTTCCCGGCCGGCGAGTCTCACGCCTCCCTCGGCCTCGACGGCACCGAGACCTTCGACATCACCGGGTTGAGCGAACTCAACAACGGCGTGACCCCGAAGACGGTCAAGGTCACCGCGACCAAGGCTGATGGCGATCAGGTCGAGTTCGACGCGGTGGTGCGCATCGATACCCCGGGTGAGGCGGAGTACTACCGCCACGGTGGCATCCTGCAGTACGTGCTGCGCCAGATGGTCAAGGCATAAGCGCCACCATGCCAGTCGTCAGCGGCGATGAGCTGCAGCGCCGTCGTAATGAGATCCTCGATGCCGCCAGGGCGTGCTTCGCCGAGTACGGCTACGAGGGGGCGACGGTGCGCCGCCTAGAAGAGTCCACGGGGAAGTCCCGCGGGGCGATCTTTCACCACTTCGGTGATAAAGAATCGCTCTTTCTGGCCATGGCGCGCCGCGACGCCGCCCAGCAGGCGGAAATCGTCGCCAGCGATGGCCTCGTGGAGGTGCTGCGGGACATGCTCCAGCGCCCGGAGCACTACCAGTGGCTGCGGACTCGCCTAGAGATCGCCGCCATTGTGCGCAAGGACCCGGAGTTTAAGGCGAAGTGGCAGGACCAGCAGGCCGTCCTCGACGCCGCGATCCGGGACCGGCTGCGGCGCAATACGGAGACCGGTGAGCTGCGCGACGACCACTCGGTGGAGGCGATTGCGACTTTCTTGGACATCGTCATGGACGGGTTCATCGCCCGTCTGGCATCCGGGTGCCCCACCGAGGACTTGGATACCGTCCTCGACATCGTCGAGGAGGCGGTCCGGGCCCGCTAGTCCGCACTAGGACTCCGTGGTCTCAGCGCCAAGACGCCAAGGCGCCACTGGTTAACGCGCGGCGCCGAGGCTCCGGTGATACTGCCCGTAGGCTGCCGCGGTAAGCACCACCGCGTACAGGCCCATGACGAGCCAGCCGCGGTGCGTGCCGAGTAAGCCGCCGGCGCTGTGATCGACGTCGAACACGATCGAGCGGATCTGCGACAGCGCGTAGCTCGACGGCAGCGCCAGCGATACTGCCTGTAACTCCCCGGCCGCGTATTTCACGGACGTTGTGGCCCCGGACAAAAACCAGATCACCACGGTGGCGACCATGGATAGCATGGCTGCGCCGCTAAACTTCGGCACGAGCAACGATACGAGGGCCGCGAAGCTGACAAAGGCGAGGGCGGTGACGAGCAACGGCCCTGCTATCTCTAGTGAGTGCCTAAGAATATTCACCGAGGTCAGCGCCCAGGTGAGAAGGGCGTTGACCACCGCGGCGAGGCTGCCGGCGAACAGGGCGACGGTGATGCGCGCACCGAAGCTCGGCAGGAGGCTGGCCGACGCTAGGCGGTATTCGCTCAAGGTTGCGTAGTCGCGCTCCTTGTTGAATAGGTACAGGAAGTTAAACATGGCCCCCATGAGGAAGGCGAGCAGGAATACTCCTACCGCGATGATGGAGAACCAGTCCAGCTGTGCCGATACCGCTATGTCACGGGTGATCTCAAGGTCCATGCCCGGCATGCGCTGCTCATAGAAGGCGAGGATTCCTTCGTCGAGGTAGAGACGGAGGTTTTTCGCCAGATCCGAGTTGTAGTTGTTCAACGCATAGTCAACGGTGGCGGGATCCCCGGCGGCCAGGCGGTCGCTGAAGTCCGGTGGGATGGTGAGCACCGCGCTGAGGGCGCCGTCGTGGTAAAGCGTCGCCGCCCGGTGGGCGTCGGTCTCGGCCAGGGTGAAGTAGGGCTGGTCGCTTAAAGGTGAGGTTTGAGCGAGGACGGCTTCGGCGAGGGCTTCCCCTTCCGGCCCGGCGTCGTGGTTCACGATGCCGATAGCGAAGGCGGCGAAGTTGCCGAAGGTCAGCGCGAAGACCAGCAGGACCACGGTGGGGGCGATGATTCCGGCGGCGAGCGATTTGGGATCGCGGCGGGTGAGCCGGAGTAGTTTCTTGAGTTCTTCGATGAATAGTCTCATGACGCGACCTTTTCACTGTGACAAAAGCGGGCGAAGACGATGATGCTCGCAGTGGTAGTGACGCCGGCACCCACCACTAGCCAGAGCAGCGGATATGGTCCGAGCTCGGCTCCGAAGTAGCCGTAGCGCACCACCTCGATGCCGTAGGTAGCTGGATTGAGCGCGCCGATGAGCCGGGCCGCGGCGCCGAAGTATGACAGGTCGCCGAAACCTCCACCACCGACCCATAGGCTCAGCGACCCGACCAGCGAAATCAGGAATGCGGTCATGGTGGAGCGCACGAAGATCCCCAGTGTCATCCCGACGCCGGAGAAAGCGAGGTAGATCAAGGCGAGGCCGGCGAAGAGGTGAACCGGGTGCGGGATGATTCGGGCGTACATGGCGGCGATGACACCGATGAGTACGGCCCCGGCAAGAAGGGACTTCGTGACCGCGCCCGCGATCTTTCCGGCGGCGACGACTCTCGGGCGTGGTGTGAGCGCCAAGATAGTGGTGGTGGCGTTCTCCCACTCGCTGGTCATGGAGAACTGCCCGAAGAGCAGCCCCGCCAGCATGGCGGCGAACACGAGGGTGCTCACGGCGAAGCTCTCGCCCCAGGGGATGTCGTGGGGGTAACGAGGAGCGTCGACGACCGAGACTGTCATCGGAGCGCCGTGGGTGGTGAGGTAGTGGACGACGGCTCCGTCGAGCCGGTTGGCGTAGTTCTTCGTCATGTTTGCGTTGACGTCGTTGACGACGTGGGTGATGTGACCGGTCACCCCGTCGTCGGTGACTGTCGGCTCCGTATCAACCAGGTAGCGGTCGGGGCTTCCGGAATCCGGCGTAGCGCTTTGCGCGGGACGGAGGTCAAGATAAGGCTGGCCGGCAGGGTTACGGAACTGCTCCGCCGACTGGAGAAAGGCCGAGGACTCTGCGGCGGGGCGGGTGTCCACTGGCAGGGTGACGTCGCCGGAGACCATGAAGGCGAAGGCGAAAAGGAACAACAGCGGAGAAAGTATCGTGGCGGCGTTGAAGGCCACGTTTTCTTTGACGCCGAGCACTTCTTTGGCGAGGATTGTAAAGAACATGATGCGTACTGCCCTTGTACTAGTCGCGGAGGGTTCGCCCTGTCAGGGTCAAGAACACGTCCGCCAGGGTGGGGTGATGTACCTCTACCCCGGCGATGTCGACGACGCCGGCCAGGCGCGTCAGCACCGCGGTGAGGTCGGCGTCACCGCCCGCGGCGGCGACGCGGAGCTGGCCGTGGACAAGCTCGACGTCGCCGAGCGCGCGTCGCACTGCGACCTCGTCGAGCACGGCGCCGGGGGCCGGGGTGATGCGAATAGTGCTGGATCCGAGCTCGGCCTTGAGGTTGGCTGGCGTGTCGAAACGGACTAATGCACCGCGATCGAGCAGGAGGATCTTGTCGCAGAGGGCATCCGCCTCGGCCATGATGTTGGTGGCCACGATGACGGTGCGCCCCTCCTGTTTAAAGCGGGCTATGTAGTCCCAGATCCGGTGCGTGGCCTGGACGTCCACCCCGAGGGTGGGTTCGTCGAGGAGGAGCAGGTCGGGGTTGGGCAGCAGCGCCCGGCCGATGGCGAGGCGGCGTTTCATTCCCCCGGAGTAGTTCTTGACAGGCTCTGTGGCACGGTCGCTGAGCTCGACGAGGTCGAGCACGTCCCGGATCCGGGCGTCGGCCCGGCCTTTCATGTACAGCGCAGCGTGAAAGCGCAGGTTCTCGATGGCATTGAGCTCCGGGTAGAGCGCGGTGTCCTGGGGCACCACGCCGATGAGCCGTCGCACCCGTTGCGCGTCGGCGACCGGGTTGAGGCCGAAGACGCGCACCGTGCCCGTCGTCGGCCGGTAGAGCCCCATGATGAGCTTCATGAGGGTGGATTTGCCGGCCCCATTGGGGCCGAGGAGCCCGTAGACCTGACCTGGTGGGCAGGTGAAGGTGACATCGTCGGTGCGGGGCTTTCCTCCCAGTACCTTGGTCACCTTTGTCATCGTGATTGCGTCCGTGTGTTCGTCGTTGGTCATTGTCCCTCCCACGGTGAAACCCAACATGTGTCGTATATTGACGAGTGTGGCAGAGGTAAAGAGCAGAAAAAACCAGCAATTGTGGCCATTGTGTCGGGTATGGCAGGACTGAGAGATGGGTAGACCGCGGAAGAACGCCGGCACGCCCGGCGCGCAGGCGCGGATGGTGAAGGCCTTCTGGAACCAGCTAGCCGCCGGCCCCTATGCCAGGATCAGCGCCACGTCCATCGTCAGGGAGGTGGGCTGCAACCGGGCCACCTTTTACTACTACTTCGATTCGATCGATGATCTGGCGGCCGTCGCGCTGGCGGAGTCAGTTCCCAGGCAGATCATGGACACGGTGGGCCAGTTGGTGAGCGGACAGGCCACATCCATGGAGCTCGACGACGCTACGCGCCAAGCGATTTCCCGGTTGTGCCTCATCGCCGGCACTGCCGGTTCCGCGCTGCTCATCGAGGAGTGCGAGCAGGCGCTGCAACGTGCGTGGGTGCACCGCTTCGACCTCGATATGGCCCGCCCGGAGATTGAGGCGGTGGTGCAGTTCATGGCCTCGGGGGTACTTGGTGTCATGGGCCGGTGGGCGGGTGCGCCTCTCGGCGAGGACTTCGACGCCTACCTGCGCACCATTACCGAGGTGTTTTCCGTCCCGGCGCTCACCTTTGTGGCCGGGCGTCGTAGCCTGGGAGGCGATAACCCGCCCACCCGTGCGACACCTTCAAGGAGACACCCATGAGCCCCACCGGGGATAAGATTCAGTTCCTTTACGCCTTCGACGCTCTCTGTGGCTGGTGCTATGGCTTCGGCCCCGCTCTGATGTCCTTTACCACCGCCAACGCCGAGCGCATCGACGTCGATGTTCGCTCCGGCGGGCTGTTCACCGGTTCCCGCGTGATGCCGGTGCGGGACTTCACTCACGCGGCCGAATCCAATGTCGCGATCGCCAAGGCGACGGGCGCCGTCTTTGGCGAGGGCTACGAGGCCATGATCGCGGAGGGCTCCACCGTCATGGATTCCACCTACCCGGCTAAGGGGCTCATTGCGCTGCGCCGGCAGATCGAGGCGCGGGCGGAGGGGTCAACGTCCGTGGCCCTCGTGCAGGCTGCCGAGGCCATCCACAAGGCGTGGTACCTCGACGGCAAGGACTTAAGCAACGAGCAGGTCTACCGCGCCATTGCCAAGGACCTAGGCCTGGATGCCGACGCCGTCGCCGCGGACTTCGCTTCCTCGGACACGACCCGGGGCGCGCAGCAGGAGTTCGTCGAGCTCAGCCGGTTGGGCGTGACACGCTTCCCCACCCTCATCATGGCCACTGAGCGGGGTCCTCGCGTCTTCGGCTCCCCGACGGCTACGGGCGAGCAGCTCACCGAGATCCTCGACGCGTACCTCGACGGGCGGATCAGCTAGCGTCGAGCAGCTCGCGCCAACGGGCGACGAGCGCCGGGTTCACCGGCTGGGTAAAGCTAGCGTTGTCGCGGGCTGGCGAGCCGAGGTGAAAGGCCTGCACCCCCGCCGCGGTCAGTGGTGCGAGGTGCTCGGGGCGTAGCCCGCCGCCGACCATCATGAGCTCAGCCGCCCCGGGTACGGAGCCTAAGACCGAACGCAGGGCGTCCATTCCCTGGGTGACTCCGGCCGGGGATCCGGCGGTGAGGACGTGGGTCAACCCGCTCGGCAGATCGGTGAGCTGCTCGAAGGCCTGGCGGTAATCGACGGCGTGGTCGATAGCGCGGTGCAACGTGTACGCGCCGGCGCCGGCCAGTACGTCGGAGAGGACGGGAATATCGAGGCGCCCGGAGGCGTCGAGGAAGCCTAGGACGACGCCCTGTGCGCCGGCGTCGAGGTAAGCGCGCTGGAGGGACTTGAGGCGGGTGATCTCGGCGGCGTCGGTGGCGAAGCCGGCGCGCAAGCGCAGCATGGCACGCACCGGAATGCCAGTGGCAACAGCGGCGGCCACCATGTGCGGGGAGGGCGACAGGCCGTCTGAGTCCATGGTGCCGACCACTTCGACGCGGTCGGCTCCGCCGTCGCGGGCGGCGCGGGCGTCGGCGGCGGACAGGGCAATGACTTCGAGCAGGGGCATGGCGTGGCGTGAGGTCAGCGACGCGGGCGAGAGCTGGAGCGTCCGAGCAGGAAGTAGGCGGCGGGGCCGAACCCGTTGACGAGCTGGGCCGCCATCCACGCCCACTTGGGGCCGCGCACACGGGCGACTGGCCGGCGGGCGAGGTCCTTGATCGCGAGGGCCTTGAAGGCCAACTCGGCGGCCCCGGCGCCGACGATGACGGCGCGGGCGGCGGTGGGAAGATCGTTGAACTCACTGCGCACCTGTGTGGGTTTCATGACTTATAGCCTATCGGTCTACCCCGATCATCGCCTGCTGAGACCAGCGCGCCGCTACGTCCTCGGGTGCCTAGGCCTCGCTCTGCGTCAGGCGACCGTCGTAGAGCGCGACCGCGTTGGCAGAGAGAATGGCGGCGGTGATCTCGGGGCTCAGCCCGGTCTCCCGGATGTAGCTGACGGCGCGGGTGTACTTCTCCTCCTGGAAGTACGGGAAGTCCGAGCCGGTGAGCAGCTTGTCCGTGTCATACACCTCGGAGGCCAGCCGCAGCGAGCCGGTAGAGAAGTTGGCGGCGTCGAACCACATCTGCCGCAGCGTCTTCGAGGGATCAGACTCGAAGGAACCCCAGTCCTCATAGTTGTCCTGGATGCGTCGCGCCAAGAAGGGCACGTCACCGCCGAGATGGGCGATGTGGAAGCGGATGTCCGGGAAGATGTTCGGGTAGTTGGCCTTGAGCAGCTGCAGGGTGACGATACCGTCCTCCACCGGCGCGCCGTTGACCCAGGTCAGCTCGGTGTTTTGCATCGGCGGGCAGTGCGCGGCGTGGCCGGTGGGGTGGATGTAAAGGACGGCCTTGCGGCGGTTGAGCTCCTCGAAGATGGGCCGGTAGACGTCCTGGGTGATGACGGCCTGCGGGTCGTTGAGCATGGCGTTGATGGCGATGCCCACAAACCCTAGCTCGTCGAGGCAATAGCCAATTTCCTCGATGGCCTTGTCCGGGTGGTTAAAAGGAATGGCGCCGTAGCAGGCGAAGCGACCAGGGTGGGCGTCGACGATCTCCCGGTAGAGGTCATTGACCATGCGGGAAGCCTCCGCGCCGGCCTCCGGGGTGGGCAGCAACGGGGACTGCGGAGTGGCGGAGAGGACCTGGATGTCCACGCCGGCCTCGTCCATCATGCGCAGGCGCTCCCCCAGGTCCTTCGCGGTGTTGTCCGAGTTGGGCATGCGCGCGATCTCCACGGCGGCGGCGTCGGCGCCCAGCTCGATGAGCCGGTCGAGGTAGGCGCCGGGATAGACGTGGGCGTGGGTATCGACGATGGGGGTGGGATCGACGTCGTCGGCTGTCGGGACCGCGCTCGACGAGCTGGTGGCGTTGGCCAGAGTCTGCATCGAATCACCTTCCTTATTGGTGTTGGAGCATCCGGCGGCTGCGAGGGGCGCGGCGACGGCGGACATCGCTAGGAACGAACGTCGAGTAAACGTCATATGGCCAGACCTCCCAAAGCCTTAGAAGGCCAACCTAACAAATCAAACTAAAGTATGCATCTCGGGATTCATTCCCGCGAATGTAACGACGTAGGGTCGAGGTCGAACCGCCGTCCTGGCCACCAGGACTCCTAGCCTGGCCGGGTGGAGGGTTAGACTGCCACCATGTTCGCCATCATCACGGTTACCGGTGAGGACCACACCGGCATCATCGCGTCGGTCACCACCGACCTCGCCGCCAACAACGCCAACATCGTCGACGTCTCCCAGACCATCATGGGAAAGTGGTTCACGATGATCCTGCGCGTGGAGCTCGCTGACACCACAGTGCAGGACCTCCAGGCGAGCCTCGACGAGGTCGCCGAGCGCGAGGCCTTGGTTATCCGCGTGCAGTCCGAGGCCCTCTTCGAAGCCGTAAGCGAGATCTAATGTCTGTCAGCATTCGCACCCGGGTCATTCTCGACACCATCGAGATGATCGAAAAGTACCGGCTGGACATCCGCACCGTGACCATGGGCATCTCCCTGCTCCAGTGTGCCCGCTCGACGATGTCCGCTACCGCGGAGGCGGTCTACGACCGTGTCACCTCCCAGGCGGCCCGCCTCGTGGAGGTCGCAGAAGGCATCGAGGCGGAGCTGGGCATCCCCATCGTCAATAAACGCATCTCGGTAACCCCCATCTCGCTCATCACCGCCGGCTGCGAAGGGTCGCCGGTCGAGGTCGCGAAGGCGCTCGACGCCGCCGCTCGCGAGGTGGGCGTGAACTTCATCGGCGGTTACTCGGCCCTCGTCGACAAGGGGGCAACCACGTCCGAGAAGGCCCTCATCCGCTCCATCCCTGAGGCGCTGGCCACCACCGATATTGTGTGCGGATCGGTCAACGTCGCGTCGTCGCGCGCGGGCATCAACATGAATGCGGTGGGCCAGATGGGCCGCATCGTCAAGCAGGCGGCCGAGGCCACGAAGGATGATTCCGCCATCGCGTGCGCGAAGTTTGTCGTGTTCTGCAACGCCGTGGGTGATAACCCCTTCATGGCTGGCGCGTTCCATGGCGTGTCTGAGCCGGACTGCGTCATCTCCGTGGGCGTGTCCGGGCCGGGCGTGGTGGACCGGGCGCTCGGCTCACTGGAGGGCGCCAGCCTCGACCAGGTGGCCGAGGAGGTCAAGAAGGCCGCGTTCAAGATCACCCGCTGCGGGCAGCTGGTGGGCACCATGGCCGCCGAGCGCCTCGGTGTGCCCTTCGGCATCGTGGACTTGTCGCTCGCGCCGACCGCCGAGATCGGCGATTCGGTGGCAGGCATCCTTGAGCACATGGGCCTGGACCAGGTGGGCACTCACGGCACGACGGCAGCGTTGGCGCTGCTCAACGACGCGGTAAAGAAGGGCGGCATGATGGCGTCGACGCGCGTCGGCGGCCTGTCCGGCTCCTTCATCCCTGTTTCTGAGGACAAGGGAATGATCGACGCGGTGCGCGCCGGGAGCATCTCCATCGACAAGCTGGAGGCCATGACCTCTATCTGTTCGGTGGGGCTGGACATGATCGCCATCCCGGGCGACACCCCGGCGGAGATCATTGCCGGGATCATCGCCGACGAGGCCGCGATCGGCATGATGAATCATAAGACCACCGCCGTGCGCGTGATCCCCGCCCCGGGGACGAAGGCCGGCGACGAGGTCAACTTCGGCGGGTTGCTGGGCTATGCCCCGGTCATCCCGGTTAACGAGGTGGGCAACGCGAAGTTCATCGACCGCGGCGGGTTCATCCCGGCACCCGTTCACGGCTTCCGCAACTAGCCTCAATTCGGGCGCACCCCTGCCGGATGATAGGAATTAGGTACTCAATTTTCATCTTCTTCCTAGACAAAGGGGTGCCATGTCCCACCCGACTAGCGCCGCGCCCGACCAACGAGTCTCCGCCGGCGATGCTTCTTCTACAGCCGAAAGCCGTCAACTTAAGCGCTCCTTAAGCACCCGCCACCTGACGATGATTGCCGTCGGCGGGTCCATCGGCACCGGCCTGTTCGTCGCCTCCGGCGCGACGATTTCCCAGGCCGGGCCCGGCGGCGCACTGCTGGCCTACTCCCTGATCGGTCTCATGGTGTGGCTGGTGATGCAGTCCCTCGGCGAATTGGCCGCCTACCTTCCGCTGGCCGGCTCCTTCCAGGAGTACGGCACTCGGTTCGTCTCCCCGTCCTTCGGTTTCGCCATCGGCTGGAACTACTGGTTTAACTGGGCGATCACGTTGGCCGCGGAGCTCGTCGCCGCTGCACTCGTGATGAAGTTCTGGTTCCCGGACGTACCGTCGATCGTGTGGTCGGCGCTCTTCCTTGCCGTTATCTTCGGACTCAACGCGCTCTCCGCACGCGCGTACGGCGAGGGCGAGTTCTGGTTCGCTTCCATCAAGGTGGTGACCGTGCTCGTATTCGTGGTGCTGGGTGTGGCGATGATCGCCGGCATCCTCGGCGGCACCTCCCCCGGATTTGAGAATTGGATCGCCGGCGAGGCGCCCTTCGTCGACGGCTCCATCGGCGTCCTGGCCGTCTTTATCGCGGCCGGCTACTCCTTCCAGGGCACGGAGCTGGTGGGCGTGGCCGCCGGCGAGGCCCAGGATCCCGGCCGCACCCTGCCTAAGGCGATCCGCACCATCTTCTGGCGCATCCTGCTGTTCTACATCGGCGCCATCGCGGTCATCGGTTTCCTCATCCCGTACACCGATCCGAACCTGCTCAACTCCGCTGAGGACAACATCTCCGTCTCCCCGTTCACGCTCGTGTTCGAGCGTGCCGGCATCGCCGTGGCTGCCTCGGTCATGAACGCGGTGATCCTCACCTCGGTGCTCTCCGCCGGCAACTCCGGGCTGTACGCCTCGGCGCGGATGCTCTACTCCATGGCGCGAAACGGCCTGGCCCCGCTGTATTTCACCAAGCTCAACAGCAAGCGGGTGCCGATGCGTGCGCTCGTGGCCACGACGGCAATCGGCGCGGTCGGTTTCATCACCTCCCTCGTTGGCGACGGCGCGGCGTACACCTTCCTGCTCACTTTGAGCGCGCTGGCGGGCTTCCTTACCTGGATGGGTATCTCCTTGTGCCACCTGCGCTTCCGTCGCGCGCTCGACGCGCAGGGCGTGGCCTTGGAGTCGCTTCCCTACCGTGCGCCTTTCGGCCCGTGGGGTTCTATCTTGGCACTGGTCATGTGCTTCGCGGTGGTGCTGGGCCAGGCTTACGCCCCCATCGTCAGTGGCGGTAATCTGTGGGCGATTCTCACCCCTTACCTGGGCATTCCGGTGTTTGTTGCGCTGTGGGTGGGTCACCGCCTCGTCACCAAGATTCCGGGGCACACCCCGGCCACGGCGGACATTTCGCGCGACGACGCCGCCTACGAGAGCTGACCTCGCCTTTTCGCCCTTCGCTGTCACCGGGAGACGCATCGTGCGTCAGTGCTCGAGCTCGGTGACAGCGAAGGGCGAAAACCTGTCTGGCCCCCGTCCGTGCGTCCCTTGCCGGGGGCACTGCGTCTCAAAAAACCAAGCAAGTATCCCGCCTCCTGGTACGATCATCTCAATCGATGAAACGACCAGGAGGTTTCTATGGCTGTCACCACCGACACGACCACCGCCGGCACCTCAACCTCGCCGGATGAAAGCCGCGCCGCCGTCCTCACTGTCACGGTGTTCCCGCTGTTCATCCTCGCCGGATCGATACTTGCCTACCTGGCCCCGGAACCCTTCCTGCCGCTGGGAGGTTTCATCACCTACTTCCTCATGGTCATCATGTTTTCCATGGGGCTGACCCTGACCCTGCCGGACTTTGCCGACGTCCTGCGTCGTCCCCTCATGGTGGGCCTGGGGGTGGTCTTCCAATACCTCATCATGCCGCTGGCTGCCCTGCTCGTAGCTAAGGTGATGGACCTCAACCCGGCCATCGCGGTGGGGCTCTACCTGCTCGGATCCGTTCCCGGCGGCACCAGTTCCAACGTCATCTCCTACCTCTGCCGCGGCGACGTCGCCCTGTCTGTCACCATGACGAGCGTGTCCACCCTGCTCTCCCCCGTCATGACGCCCGTGTGGATGCTCGTGCTCGCCCGCACCGAAACCGAGGTCGACGGCGTGGGTATGGCATGGACACTGGCGCAGACCGTGCTCATCCCCGTCATCGGCGGGCTCATGCTGCGCTACTTCTTTGACCGGCAGGTCAGTGCGATCTCGCCCATCTTGCCGGCGGTGTCCATTCTCGGCATCGGTGGGGTGGTCTTTCCCACCGTCGCGAAGAACGGCGAACTCATCGTCGCGTCCGGCGTGGTGGTGGTCACCGCGGTGCTGGTCCACAATCTCCTCGGGTACGTCATCGGCTATGCCGGCGCCAAGGCCTGCCGGTTCCCCGAGGCAGGGTGCCGCACCGTCTCGGCGGAAGTCTCTACGCAATCTGCCGGCCTGGCGTCCGCGATGGGGGCTAAGTTTTTCACCCCGGAGGCGGCGCTGCCCGGTGCGGTGGCCGCGGTGCTGCACAACATCACCGGCGCCATCTTCGCCGCCGTCATGCGTGCCGTGCCGCTGAAGAAGGACTAGGCGCGGTCAGCCGCGGTTATCATCTATCGCCTGGTCAAGGGGCTCATCAAGCCGGCGTAGACATGAGCGAGACCCAGATCGCGGCGGCGGCACTGGGCCCGAGAGTGAGGGCGTTATTTCCGGTATCGGCGTGTGCCACGGTGTAGGCCTTGGCCGACACCGTGTCTGTGAACGCCGGGCCTCGGGCGAGCCGGATCCGGGCGCCGGTGATGACGCCGTGCTGTGCCAGGTAACGCAGCAGCTCGGGATCCGCGTCGGAGATCCTCTCAACGCGCGCTTCGCAGCCGGCGTCGAGGGTTTCTCGGGGTAAGGCGCTTACCGCTATGGCGTCGAGGGTTTCGATGCGTCCGTCGCGGGTGGGGATGGGGTCGCCGTGGGGGTCGCGCATCGGGTAGTTGAGCTTGCGGGCCATGGCGTCGACGAGGGCGTTCGACGCCGCGTGTTCGAGCTTTTCGGCCTCGGCGTGGACTTCGTCCCAGGTGTAGCCGAGCTCGGCGACGAGGTAGGTCTCGATGAGCCGGTGGCGTCGCACCATGGCGACGGCAAGGTCGCGGCCGTGGTCGGTGAGTTCGACGGCGCCGTAGTGGGTGTTGTCGAGCAGTCCTTGCTGGCTGAGCTTGCGCACCGCGTCGGAGGCGGAGGAGAGTGTGACGCCCACGCGGGCGGCGAGCGCGGTTTTGGTGACGGGGGCGTCGTCCCATTCGCGCAGCACCCATACGGCTTTGAGGTAGTTCTGGGTGCTCACCGGCAGGCTGTCGAGGTCTGGTGCCATGACTGTGATCCTAACCAAGCTGTCTGTATCGGGCGGGTGCACCCACAATTGGAAACTACGGCGTAACGTAGTTATCGTGTTCGGCATGTCGAAACGCGTGATCCGCTTCCACCCGCTGCCCGCGGGCGAGGAAGTCGATCTGGTCTATTTCTCCTCCGTGAGCAACAACACCCACCGCTTTGTCCAGGGCCTTCGTTACCCCGGCGCCGGCACGCCTGTGCGCATCCCCCTTCGTCCTCACCTTGAGGGGATGCCGCGCGTGCACCGCCCATACGTGCTCGTCGTTCCCACCTACGGCGGCGGGAACCCCGCTCACGCGATCCCCCAGCAGGTCAAAGACTTCCTCAATGACCCCACAAATCGCAGCTTCCTGCGCGGGGTGATCGCCAGCGGCAACACCAATTTCGGCGAGGATTACTGCCTCGCCGGCCGTCAGATAACCGAGAAGACCCGCGTTCCGCTGCTCTACTGCTTTGAACTCCTCGGCACTCCCCATGACACCTCGGTCGTCAGCGAGGGACTTGCGAAGTTCTGGACCACCGTCGCCTAAAGAAACAGAAGGGACCTGTAGAACGTTGCCGATCACCCCACCGCAGCTGGCTACCCAGCCCGACGCCCGGGTTCGCCCCATCAATTGGAACCGGGTGGAGGACCCGAAGGATCTCGAGATCTGGAACCGCCTCACCGCCAACTTCTGGCTGCCGGAGAAGGTTCCTTTGTCCAACGACCTGCCCGACTGGGCCGGACTGACTGAGGCTGAACGCCGCCAAACGATCCGCGTGTTCACCGGACTGACCCTGCTGGATACCCTCCAGGCCACCCTCGGGGAAGTCTCCCAGATCCCGGATGCCCTCACCGAGCACGAGCAGGCCATCTACACCAACATCGCCTTCATGCAGTCAGTGCACGCCCGTTCCTACTCATCTGTCTTCTCGACGCTGACCTCCACCCGGGAGATCGACGAGGCCTACGCGTGGGCGGTGGCCAACGATGACCTCCAGGCTCGCGTGCATGCCGTGGCCCGCCACTACGTCGGCGACGACAAACTCAAGCGCAAGGCGGCGTCGACGCTGCTGTCCTCGCTGTTGCTCTACGCCGGGTTCTACCTGCCACTGCTGTTCGCCTCCCGGGGCACGTTGACCAACACGGCCGACCTCGTGCGGCTCATCCTGCGAGACAAGGCCGTGCACGGCTACTACTCCGGGTATAAGTTCCAGCGTGGTCTGGATCGCCAACCACAGCGCCGAGAGGAGCTGGCTGAGTTCGTCGACGACCTGATCCGGCAGCTCTACGACTTGGAGATGACCTACTCCGGGGCCCTGTATGAGCCGCTCGGCCTGACGGAGGCGGTAGCCATGTTCGTCTGCTACAACGCCAACAAGGCGCTGATGAATCTTGGCTACTCGGCCATCTTCTCCCCGGAAGAAACGCGCGTGGACCCGGCCGTGTTGTCCGCGTTGGCGCCGTCGGCGGACGAAAACCACGATTTCTTCTCCGGTTCCGGCTCCTCCTACATCATGGGCCGTTCCGAAAACACATCCGACACCGATTGGAGTTTCTAAACCATGTCCACCACCGTTACTAAGACCATCGCTGTCCTCGTGGGAAGCCTGCGCACAGGCTCCTACGCGAGGATCATCGCCCGCAACGCCATTGCGATGATGCCGGAGGGTTTTCACGCCGACATCATCGACATCGGGCACCTTCCGCTGTACAACTTCGACTACGACGACCCCGCCGTTGACGACGTCGCCCTGCCGGAGTCCTACACCGCCTTCCGCGAACGCATCGCCCGCGCCGACGGCATCCTCTTCGTCACCCCGGAGAACAACCGCACCATCCCGGCCGCACTGAAGAACGCCATCGACATCGGCTCTAAGCCGAATTCTGCCGTGGCGTGGAAGAACAAGCCGGCGGGCATCATCAGCCACTCCGTCGGGCGCATGGGTGGCTACAGCGCGCAGAAGAACCTGCGCCTGGCGTTGAGCTACTTCGACATGCCGCTGCCCGGCCAGCCGGAGGTGTTCCTGGGTAACTCGCCGACGCTCATTGGCGACGACGGCACCTTTACGCAGGACTCGACCGAGAAGTTCGTTGAGGACTATGTCCACCGCTTCTGCCGGCTGGTTGAGCACAACGGATAAGCGAAGACCCCGGGCAGGTACGCCCGGACACCCCTTGTAGAGGGGACAATCTAGGCGGAAATACGTCTGCTGTCCCCGGTTTTCCCGGAGGGTGCGGCGCATCGCGATTTCGGGAACAGGGGCTCGAGTTCTCTCGCAGCTGGGGGCAAAAGGTGGACAAGTGCCTTGGTATTTCGACATTTCGGGGCAAGGCATAATTCAGCAAGGCCCGCACCTCCAGGTGGCCACCCCACGAAGCAACCGAACCTCACTATGAAGCACAACCAGGATTGGCCGGAGCTAGACCTGGAATCTTTGCTGACTGGCCTCAATACGGCGACGGGCTATGCCACGAATCGGGTGGCGAAGCCGCATGACGACGCCGACTATGACGTCTGGATTTCTGGGGAATTGCTGGCCGTGTAATCGCGGTACCGCATCCCTTATCGAAAAACGGCAGCCGCTACCGGTTGCCCCCCTTAATCCAGCGCTCATTTCTTCCGGTGCCGCGCACATGCATACCGTGAATTCCTTCACGGCTGGGAGCCCGCAGCAACTAACTCTGGCTGGCGCCACAGCCTCTTAGTTTTTGTCTGATTTCTCCATCCGCGCGACCAGTAGCGGGCGCATATTCAGATCTAACATCGAGTGCCTTGCGTTCAACCCGGATAGTGGCAACCTTCTGGGCCGCCGCTATCAGCCGCTCAACTGCCTGACCGCAGCCTACGCACCCATCTGGGAAGAGGTCACGGGAAAACCGTAGGCGCCGGCCACTCCGGCGCACAATGCTGCTGAACGACGCCGCACAGCGGTCCTGGAACCACCCGCAGCCCGAGGCCTCCTGCATCTTCGAGAGCACGTTTACGGGTCTCGACTGAGAGGCGGGCTCGTCTCGCCGCCTACGAGAAGCTCTCCGCGGTTTAAACCCACATTCCGGTCCCCAGGGAGTCGAAACCGGCGGCTCCCCGGGGCCGTCATCGCGCGTGTCGTGCACGCGCCACGCGTCGCGGGTGGCGTCGCCGCCCTCGTTCCCACCTCCGAGTCGGGTAAAGCGGGCACACATCCGCCGGCTGTCAGACGTGCCGGCGGATACCTCCACTGATGTCCACTCCCACAGTTCTGGTGCGCTTTCCATTTGTTGCAAAGGTTTCTACCAGGGCTGTTCGTATCATGTTCGTATCTCGTTCGAGCGGTGTTCGATAGGCGTTCGAGTTGCGTTCGAGTAACCGAAAGGGGGCCTATTCTGGTGTAGTCACGACGTTCGAGGCATCGCTTTTAGTTTCGATTTCCTTGGAGTCTCGCCAGGCTTGGTTTCCGGAGACGGCTTCGGCAGTAGTGGTGCGTGGAAGCCTCTTCTTCCGTCCTTCCCAGCGAACGCTTGGAGAGCGCACCGGTTGGTGCACGTTTGAGCCCTCCCACTCCCCTACTTCTGATCGTCACGTGATTAATTGCCCGCCAGCAGCACACTGGACCTCTTTGAGGCGCTGATAGCAGCGAGGGGCGGTGCCTAGACTCGGAGTTGATGCTGCTTCACACTGTGTCCCTCGACGTTTCCGGCTGAAGGACTGACAGTGTCTGTCATCGCTCTTAACTCAGTCGCCCTTTCTCTCGGCTCCCGGCTGGTTCTTGTCCGGGTGAGCAAGACGGTGGCAGCCACGGAACGCGCGATGGTCGTTGGTCCGAACGGTGCTGGCAAGCCGACGTTGCTCGGCGTGGTGGCCGGAACCGTGCAACCCGACTCCGGCTCAGCCATCTCCGTCGGAATGGATATCTCGCTTCCGGATGCGAACTCTTTTGGCGGCTCAGTTCAGAGCTATCTCCACGAGGCCTTGGCTCCGCTGCGCTCGTTGTCCGAGCGCTTCGAGGAGCTTTCTGCGGCCTTGATCGCTGGCGCTGAAGGACTCGACGCCCAATTTGACGAAACGCTGTCGCCGGGACAACGCGCTCGCGTAGGACTAGCTACACTGCTGATCCTCAAGCCTGAGGCGCTGATCCTTGACGAGCCGACCAACCACCTCGACGCCGCGGCGCTCTCCTTCCTCACACACACCGTGACGAACTGGCCTGGCCCGGCACTGATGGCCAGCCACGACCGCTGGAACGGCCGACGCCTCGAACTCGTAGCTCCTGATGTGCGAGGTGCAAGCCACCCCCAAACGTAGAAGGTGGTCGACTGCCAGATGGATTTTACGCGTAACGGCACTTAGCCTTGGCCCAACTGTCTAGCACGCCTTGGTTTCAGGGAAGGAGTTGGCGATGGCCACCGCGCTCGATGTCGCTGCGTACATCACCGCCACTCATGGCGTCCAAGGTAAGGTCCGACTCCAGAAGCTCTGCTATCTAGCACAGGGTTGGCACTTGGCGTGGCAAGGCCGGCCCCTGTTCGATGATCCCCTGGAAGCCTGGGTGCATGGTCCGGTGTCCAAGGCAGTGTGGCGTTCGACCACTTATGGCGAAGGCAATGGTGAGCCGGCGTCGTTAAGTCCGCGCGAGAAGGAAGTCATCGACAGCGTGGCGGATTTCTATAAACATTTCAGTGTGGATGATCTAGTAGAATATAGTCATAATGACGCGTGGCGGGCGGCTCGCGGAGACCTTGGGCCCAAAGATCGGGGAAACCAGACGCTTAGCAATACTGACATCTACAGGTCTTTCGCCAAACGAGTGCTGCTTGGGTGTGAAGCTCCTAAGAAACCTCGGGTTATCAAACGTCTTGATGGCAGATCCTTTGCCGAGTCAATGGTAAGGGTTGATGAAGAACACAGGGAAATCCTGAACCTTCTGGCGACGGTTTAAGGAATGCTCAGTTCAGTAGATCTGGACGATCCTTCCTCGGTAACTGCCTTACTGATGGAAAAGTGCCTGGATGTCAATAGACGATGTGGAACTCGACTCACTCCGCAAGGTGCTGCCGAGAACTTTACCGGGCCCCATTGGTAAACCCCAACGGACTGGAATCTGCTGTATATTCGACACTCTTCCCTCCGTTCTCGGCGGCAGAGGATGAAAGGCTGCCCGTAGAGTTGGCCGCCGCGCTTTTCTACAAGATTTCCCGAGGCCATTTCTTCCTTGACGGTAATAAGAGGACGGCGTGGTTGGTCTCTGTCTCATTTCTCCGCGAAAAGGAGTAAGGGTCGTTCCTCCGGCGGCTAAGGATGCCAAGGACCTGGTTGAGCGAGTAATTCGCGATCCCAGACGGCCTCACGGGCGAGTCCGGCATATCGACGTCGATGACCGCCGACGGCCTCATCGAGGACCGCGACACGCTGCGCGATACTCCCCCGGACATCCTGCTCACCAACTACAAGATGCTCGACCAGCTGCTGCTGCGCGATGAGGACGTCGCGCCGTGACGTTGTTGCTGCGTCGGCTGAGGTCGACGCTGCGCCGGTGGCGATCTCTGCCACCTTGGGCCCGGACGAGGACGGGGACCTGTTGCTGGACTTTACCCGGACCATCTTCGGCGAGCAGCTGGACGCCTCGGCCGTCGTCGGCGAATCTCTGCTCACGGTCGATCAGTGACGAGAAACCATCGCCGTGCGCGACGGCGACCCCTGCCGCTGTCCTTTACTACTCGCGGCCTGGGCGAGCCGGAGAAGCGCGACGCCTTGCAGCGCGAACGGGCCTTGCTCTACGTAGCGTCGTCGCGCGCCCGCGAATCCCTGGTAGTGACTTCCAGCCCGGAGTCCTCGGAGCTGTCGACGAGCTAGCCGGCTAAAGGGGCTGGTCGGAAACCATAAGGTTGGACAAATTGGGAAGTGGAATAACTTATCAGGCGATAGGGTAAGGGCTATCAATCCCCCGTTCGCCTCCATAGAGGAGACCACCATGAAGAAGGTCCTGCGGAGCGCTGGTGTGCTCGCGGCGGCACTGATGCTGCTGCTCTCCGGCTGCTCCCCCGACGACTCCCCTCCGACCTCCCCCGACACGACCGCTGCACCCGGCGCCATCGGCGCCGTCGACCTGTCCAACCTCCACCCCTTCGGCGTCCCCGTCGAAGCCCCGGGCGTGACGCTGACCGTGACGTCCGTTACCCGCAGCCCGGAGCTTCAGCTATGGGCGGACGGCGTTCGACGCGGCTCGGCACCGCATGAAACCACGACCGCACAAGACGGCGCGGAGTTCTTCTCCGTGACCACGACGGTGGAAAACACCGGCCCCGCCCCGATGGATCTCAGCTGCGGCTACGCCATCGACGCTGCTCTGTTCAACGACAAGGCCCAGCGCTACGCGCCGGTGGAGGACCTCTCCCGGCTCATCGACACCCCCGAGTGCAACGCGGAGCTCAACCCGGGCATGTCCGCCACCATGACCTGGGCTTTTGAGATCCCCCGCGGGGTGACCATGCGTGCCTTCGGCTTCTTCCACCCGGAGCTGGCCTACGGCGACTACACTCTCGTGGACCTATCGAAAGCAAAAACCACCGCGACAACCACCGCGAAGGCGACGACAACCAAGACCCCGAAGACAGTCACGAAACGCTCCACGACGGTGAAGACCACGGTGACCACCACCGAGTCGGTTCCGGGCGAGTACCACGACCCCGAGGACATCGCCGACGCGGAACCGACGGACGTCGAGGACCCCTGGGGCTCCCCCGACGGACCTTCCGACCCCATTTATCCCAATGGCGGGTCGGAGATCGTCTCTTGTGGTGATCCGGCGGTGGTGCCACCGGGCACCACCTTCTACGCTGACGGCACCGCGGGGTGGACGCAGTACTGCGCGGATCTGATGGGAGGCTAAGCCAGCTCGACCCGGCAATACCGGTATGTGGCGGCACCCACCGCCACAATGATCATGCCCACGCTGCTAGCCACTGGCCACTGCCAAGTGATGTCGGTGACGCCTTGCGAAAAGCTGGTGATGACATAGGTTAGGCCCAGCGGCGAGGCATGACCTCGCTGGGTCCAGATCGCGGACACCAAAATCACGAGGTAGATGCTAAAACCGGCGGCCAATGGCGCACCGAGCCCCCGCAGCCCGGCCGAGGCCAGGAATTGGATCGCGTGAATCACCCCGATCTGCACCACCCACACCAGGCTCGCCAGGACGAAGGGGGCAAGCGGCGCCGATGGAAACACCACGACCGTGCCTACCCAGGCCACCATCGCGGCTCCGAGGGCTAACGCAAGCGCGAAAAACGCACTGGTCGCCGCGGAGCTGAGCAGGTAATGGCTGCGGCGTACGCTGCCGGGGAACATAAAGGGAATATCGCCGTGAGAACGAAGCGCGTGACAGCTAAAGGCGTTCGTGGCGATGAGCACCATGGTCAGCACCTGAGTGAGGTTCTTCACCCAACTGGCGGCGGCCTGGCGCCACGACGGATCGGGCAGCGTGGATTCGACGAGCGCCTGGACTTCCGCCCCGCCGAGTGCGCTGATGATCTGCGGCGTGTACAGCGCCAATACCCCTGGAGTTCCGGCCAGGACGATGACCACCGCGACGATCGCCCACGTGCCGCCGGAGCGCAGCAAGCGAATGAGGTGATAACGCCAGATCAAAGCGAATGCCGATGTGGTCATGATTTGCCGCCTGCTGTAGTCGTCAGTTCGGTGAATACGGCGTCGAGGCCGCGCCGGGTCGCCGTGATGCTCGCTGTGGGGTCGAGTCCTCGAATCGCTTGGGCCGCGGCTTCGGCGACATCGGCGCGCACCTGCACGGTCAGTTCGGAGTGTGTGGCCTCGGCATCGTCGAGCACCTCCGCTAAAGGCCCTTGAGCCAGCAATTCGCCGCGATGGAGGATACCGACGTGGGTGGAGACGCGGGCGACGTCGGCGAGGATGTGGGAGGAAAACACCACCGTGACCCGGCCGTGAAGCTCGCGCAGCAGGGCGAGGACATCGGCCCGCCCCATAGGATCAAGCGCACTGGTGGGTTCGTCCATGAGCAACAACCTGGGGGCGGTGACCAGTGACGCGGCGATCCCGAGGCGTTGCTTCATGCCTCGGGAGAAGGAACCGACCCGCCCCGGTGCGCGGTCGAGGTTGACGAGCCGGAGCAGGTCACCGGCACGCTCGGCGGCGAGGTCCGGGACTACCCCACCGAGCCGAGCCAGGGTAATGAGTGCATCCTTGGCCTGAAGCCATGGGCTGATATCGGGCACGTCGGGCAGATAGGACACCCCGGGTATCGGCGCCGTGGGAAAGGCGCCCCGCGGCCAGCCGAGTACCGTAGCGCTGCCCCCGCTGGCGGCGGCCAGGCCGGTGAGGATGCGTAGCGTGGTGCTCTTCCCGGCGCCGTTGGCCCCGACGAATCCGTAACAGGATCCGACGGGAACCTTAAGGTTTACGGCGCGTAGTACCTCCCGCGCCCCGTAGGTTTTGGACAGGTCTGTGGTAGCGATCGCCAGCTCCATGACCGTTATCCCTGGTAAAGGTTGTCGACGGCGGCAGCGACGCCGCGGGACGTGTCCGCGCTGCGGGTTCGGCGTTCGTATTCCCGCTGTGCGTTTCGCTCCCGGCGCTCACGGTGTGCCATGACGAGAAAGGCGACAGGCCCCACGAGCTGGCCGAAGACAATGGCGCACAACCAGATCGGCCGGCTCAGCCCCGCGATGACGGAGCGAGTATCCCGAAGCAGCACGATAAGCGCCCACACCATCGCCATCAGTTGGATGACGATGAGTACGCCAAGTCCCACCAACGCCGGCGTGGGCAGGCCAGCTAGCTCTTCGACGGTGTTCATGGGTTACTCCTTCGGATTGTTCAGGGCGGATTCGAGGCCGGACAGTGCCGTCTTGATGCAGGCCAGGTGTGTCGCGGCAGTGACCATTGGCCACAGCACGACGGCTCCGGCCACCCACGGTTGGCGGATTTCGGGCTTTTCGGCGGCGCGGTGCATGGCGGTCAGCCAGGCCAGGGCCATCGCCTCCACTCCGAGGAGATCCGCCTGGTTGGCCAGGTGGGTGGCGATTGCGGACTCAGGTTCGTCGCGCTCAAGGACTCGCGGGACGACGGCGACCATCGCCGCGAGCAGCACCGGCGGCAGGGCTCCGCGCCGCCCAGTAGTGAAGCCTTGAGCCACCCCGGATAGTGACCAGCGCACGGGTACCTGCTCTTTGGCGCTGAGACGAAGCGCACTGGCCGCCACCAACGCGCTGGCGACGACGCTGGCAGTATCCACTCCTCGGGTCAACCACGCCGGAACATGGGCGGCGAGATCCGGTAGTGAGTCATCTTCCCGGATGAGGCCGAGCTTCACTGCGACGGCGGCGATGTTGATGTCCCACCCTAACCCGTATTTTCGGGGTACAAGCCAGCGTGGATTTTCGGGTTCGAAGCCGTCGAGGGCGGCGTCGGTACGCCCTAGCCACATCCCGGAAACAGGTATGCCGACCGCGCGCCACTGCCCGTCGTCGTCCTTGCCCCACCACTTCATCGTTCTTGGTCCTTTCTTGTTGATTTCTCCACCGCTGAGTTGAGCACTGCCCACTCGGCCTTTAAGTCCTGTAGGCGGTTCCGGCCTTTGGCTGCGAGTTCGTAGATTTTCCGCGGCGGCCCCACGGGAGATTCCTGCCAGGATGTGGCGACCAGGCCCGTCTTGCGAAGCCGCGCCAGCAGCGGGTACAGGGTCCCCGAGGACACCTCCAGCCCCACTTCGTTGCGGAAGCGCTCCACGAGCTGCCCGCCGTAGGAGGGCTCGACTGCCAAAAGTCCGAGAGTGATGAGCTCGACGGCTCCCTTTCTCAGTTGCGACTCCGCCATCCATCCTCCTTAGTTAACCAGGTACCTTGTAAAACATACTACCGGACACGGCGGAGCTCCGCCAGCCCTAAAGCTTTATCTATCCCGGTAGCCGCTGGCCTTAAGCCAGCTCGACGATCTCCATGTACTCGTCACTCCACAGGTCTTCATCACCCTCCGGCATGATGATGACCCGCTCGGGCTCCAGGGCACGAACCGCACCCGGGTCGTGGGTGACGAGCACCACCGCGCCGGTGTAGGTCTTCAGCGCGTCGAGCACCTGCTCACGGGAGATAGGGTCGAGGTTGTTCGTCGGCTCGTCGAGCAGCAGCACATTCGCCCGGGAGCTCACCAAGGTAGCCAACGCCAGTCGGGTTTTCTCACCACCGGACAGCGTGCCAGCGCGCTGTTCCAGCTTGTCGCCAGAGAACATGAAGGCACCCAGCAAGGAGCGCAGGTTCTGCTCGTCGGCGTCGGGGCAGGCCGCGATGGTGTTCTCCCATACGCTGGCCGCGCCATCGATGGTGTCATGCTCCTGAGCGAAATAGCCGATCTTCAGCCCATGCCCGCTGACGATGCCGCCCTCTCCGTCGGTGCGCTCCACGCCGGCCAGAAGTTTGAGCAGCGTGGTTTTGCCGGCGCCGTTGTAACCCAGCACCACCACGCGCGAACCCTTATCGATGGCCAGGTCCACACCAGCAAACACCTCCAGCGAGCCGTACATCTTGGTCAGACCCTTGGCGTACATGGGGGTCTTGCCGCACGGCGCCGGCTCGGGGAAGGAGATGTGGGCCACCTTATCGGCCACGCGGACCTCGTCAAGGGAGTTCATCATGCGCTCCGCGCGGGCGAGCATCTGCTTAGCTGCGGCCGCCTTGGTGGCCTTCGCCCCCAGCTTGGCGGCCTGCTTCTGCAACGCCGACGCCTTCTTCTCGGCGTTGGCGCGCTCCCGGCGACGCCGCGCCTCGTCGAGCGCCCGAGCGTCTTTGTACTTGGCGAAGCCCATGTTGTACACGTCGGCCTCGGCGCGCACCGCGTCGAGGAACCACACCTTGTTGCACACGGCGTCCAACAGGTCCACGTCGTGGGAGATCATGATGAGCCCGCCGTCGTGCTTGGACAGGAAGCTGCGCAACCACGTCACGGAGTCAGCGTCCAAGTGGTTGGTGGGCTCGTCGAGCAGCAGCGTGGTCTGCGACTTTCCCGAACCGTTCGTGGCAGCGAAGAGGATCTGCGCGAGCTCAACACGCCGGCGCTGACCGCCCGACAGCGTCTTCAGCTGCTGGTCGAGCACCCGCGGCGGCAACCCCAGGTTGTCACAGATTTGGGCCAACTCAGCGTCGGCCTCGTAGCCGCCGAGCGCGTAGTAACGCTCCTCCATGCGGGAGTACTTCTCAATAGCTCTGTCGCGCTTAGCGCCCTCGCTGGCCGCCATGATCTGCTGCTGCTTGAGCATGGACCGCTTCAGCTCGTCCAGGCCCCGGGCAGAAAGGACCCGCTCGCGGGCGGTGATCTCGATGTTGCCCTCACGGGAATCCTGCGGCAGGTAGCCGATGTCGCCGCTACGCGTCACCGTCCCGCCGTAGGGTTCGGTCTCGCCGGCGAGGATACGCATCGTCGTGGTCTTGCCGGCACCGTTACGGCCCACCAGCCCGATTCGGTCGCCGGGCTGGACGCGCAGGTGTGCGCCCGGCGCCTCCAAGAGGGTGCGGGCGCCAACACGGACTTCGAGGTCGTTGGTGACAATCACTCTCGTGGAGTCTAGCCGGAAAGGCCGAAAAAGGCCTAGACGGAGAAGCCGAGGGCGCGCAGCTGCTCGCGGCCGTCCTCGGTGATGAGGTGCGGGCCCCACGGCGGCATCCACACCCAGTTGACCACGAGGTTATCCGCGCTGGTGTTACCCACGACGGCCGTGAGCGCCTGGTCCTCGATGACGTCGGTGAGCGGGCAGGCCGGGGACGTCAGCGTCATATTCACCACGACGGTGCTGCGTCCCGATTCCTCGGTCTCCACCCAGATGTCGTACACCAGGCCCAGGTCCACCACGTTGATCCCCAGCTCGGGGTCGATGACGTCGTGCAGGTACTCCTCGGCCTCGGCGGCGAGCTTGAGCTGCTCCTCGTTCTGCTCCGGGCGGGCCGTGACAGCGTCGAACGGCGCCGGCTCGTCGGCCTGCGGCGGCTGATTCGGCTCAGTCATCTATTTGGTCTCCTTATCTTCTAAGGCTTCGGCGGTGGCGGCCTGGTAGGCCTTCCACCCCAGCAGCGCGCACTTGACGCGGGCCGGGAACTTCGACACCCCGGCGAAGGCGACGCCATCGCCGATGAGCTCGGCGTCGCCCTCCTCGGTGCCGCGGGAGGTAATCATCTTCTCGAACTCGGCGAGCTTGCCCATCGCCTCCGGGATACCTAGGCCGATGATCTCGTCGGTCATCACCGACGTCGACGCCTGGGAGATGGAGCATCCTTGCGCATCGTAGGAGATGTCTTCGATGCGCTCGCCGTCGTCGGACAGGCGCACCCGCAGGGTCAGTTCGTCCCCGCAGGACGGGTTGACGTGGTGCACCTCGGCGTCGAAGGGTTCGCGCAACCCGGCGTGCTTCGGGTTTTTGTAGTGATCCAGGATGACCTCCTGGTACATGGCCTCCATGCTCATTTACTTCACCCCAAAGAAAGTCTGCGTGTAGTCGATGGCGTCGACGAGCGCATCCACCTCGTCGCGGGTGTTGTACAGGTAGAAGCTCGCCCGCGCCGTGGCCTGCGCGTCGAGGCCCCGGTGGGCCGGCCACGCGCAATGATGCCCGGTGCGCACGCTCACCCCGCGGGAGTCGAGCAACTGGCCGAGGTCGTGCGGGTGCACCCCCTCGACGGTAAAGGAGATGGCCGCACCGCGCTTCTCGGCCGTGGTAGGCCCGGCGATGCGCAACCCGTCGATCTCCCCCAGCCGCTCAAGCGCGTACGCAGTGAGCTCATGCTCGTGGGCGGCAATGGCCGCCATGCCGATCTCGGTGAGGAACTCCACCGCCGCGCCAAGGCCCACAACCTGGCTGGTCATCTGGGTTCCGGCCTCGAAGCGCTGCGGGGCCGGCGCATACGTGGAGCTGTCCATCTTCACGATCTCGATCATCGAACCGCCGGTAAGAAACGGCGGCAGTTCATCGAGCAGCCGTCCGCGGCCGTAGACCACGCCCACGCCCGAAGGCCCGCACATCTTGTGCCCGGAGAACGCGGCAAAGTCCACGCCGAGAGCGTGAAAGTCCACCGGCATGTGGGGCACCGACTGGCAGGCGTCGAGCACCGTCAACGCGCCGACGGCCTTCGCCCGGCGCACGAGCTCCGCGACGTCCGTGATCGCGCCGGTGACATTCGACTGGTGGGTAAAGGCAACCACCTTGACGGTTTCATCGAGCTCTAGTGAATCAAGATCGATCCGGCCATCGTCCGTCATCCGGTACCACGCCAGGCGTGCGCCGGTGCGACGGCACAGTTCCTGCCACGGCACGAGATTGGCGTGATGCTCCAGCTCGGTGACGACGACGGTGTCGCCCTCGCCCACCCGAAGCCACCCGGAGCGGTCATCACCGAGCGTGTAAGCGACGAGGTTGAGGGCCTCGGTGGCATTCTTGGTGAAGGCGATCTCCGAGCTCCGCGCCCCCACGAAGGCGGCGATGGCGAAGCGGGCCGACTCGTACGCGTCGGTCGCCTCTTCCGCAAGCTGGTAGGAACCTCGGTGCACCGGCGCGTTCGTTCCCAGCACGAAGGCCTCCTCGGCACGCCACACCCGCTCGGGGCGCTGCGAGGTCGCCCCGGAGTCGAGGTACACGAGCGGGCGCTCGTCGCGCACCGTGCGCGACAGGATCGGAAACTCGGCGCGGACCGCCTCGACGTCGAGACGACCGTCAGCGCGGACGTAGCCAGCCATTAGACGAGGAACTGCTCGTAGCCGTCGGATTCCAGGCGGTCAGCCAGGTCAGCGCCGCCGGTGGTGACGATCTTGCCACCGGCGAACACGTGGACGAAGTCCGGCTTCACGTAGTTGAGGATGCGCTGGTAGTGGGTGATGAGCAGGATGCCGCCATTGGTCTGCTCCTGGTAGCGGTTGACCCCCTCGGAGACGATGCGCAGCGCATCAACGTCGAGGCCGGAGTCCGTCTCGTCGAGCACCGCAAACTTCGGCTTGAGCAGCCCCAGCTGCATGATCTCGTGGCGCTTCTTCTCACCGCCGGAGAAGCCCTCGTTGACCGAGCGCTCGCCGAAGGAGGCGTCGATGTCGAGCTGCTCGCGGGCCTCGCGCAGCTCCTTGATCCAGTCGCGCAGGGCAGGGGCCTCGCCACGGACGTGGGACACGGCTGTGCGGATGAAGTTCGACGAGCTCACGCCCGGGACCTCGGTCGGGTACTGCATGGCCAGGAAGAGGCCGGCGCGGGCGCGCTCGTCGACTTCCATGTCGAGGAGGTTCTCGCCGTCGAGCAGCACCTCACCGTCGGTCACCTCGTACTTCGGGTGGCCGGCGAGGGTGTAGGACAGGGTGGATTTGCCGGAGCCGTTCGGGCCCATGATGGCGTGGGTCTCACCCGAGTTGATGGTGAGGTTAACGCCCTTGAGGATCTGAATGGGCTCGGCGCCTTCCTGGGTGGAAGCGACCTGGGCGTGGAGGTTCTTGATTTCCAGAGTGGACATGGTGTGTAAAACGCTTTCTGCAGGCTTAAAGGGCGGTCTTCGCAAGCTCGTCGGTGACGCGCTGTTCAAGTTCCTCGCGGATGGTGGGCACCGGGACTCGGGAGATGACTTCCGAGAAGAAGCCGCGGATAATCATCCGGCGGGCGACGTCCTCGGGGATGCCACGAGAGCGCAGGTAGAACAGATGCTCATCGTCGAAGCGGCCGACGGTAGCGGCGTGGCCGGCTCCCACGATCTCGCCGGTCTCGATCTCCAGGTTCGGGATCGCGTCTGCCCGCGCGCCCTCGGTGAGCACGAGGTTGCGGTTGGTCTCGTAGGTGTCCGTCTGCAAGGCGTCGGCGCGGATGAGCACGTCGCCCACCCAGCAGGTCCGGGCCTCGTTGCGCGGGTTGGTCGGATCCGCTTGCAGCGCACCCTTGTACAGAACGTGCGAGCGGCAATGTGGCACGGAGTGGTCCACCAGCAGGCGGTTCTCGATGTACTGGCCAGCGTCGGCGAAGTACACGCCCAGCAGCTCGGCGTCGCCGCCGGGGGCGGAGTAGTTGACCCGCGGGACGATGCGCACGACCTCGCCGCCGAAGGTGGCCACGGTGTGGTGGAAGGTGGCGTCGCGGCCGAGCAGCGCCCGGTGCGCCGACAGGTGCACCGCGTCGCTCTCCCAGTCCGCGTCCACGATGACGGTGAGCTGGGCGTTGTCGCCTACCCGGAACTCCACATTGTCCGCATGCGTGCCGGAGCCGGTGTAGCGCAGCACGACGGTCGCCGAGGCCGACGCGGCGACGTCCACGGTGGTGATGCCGAAGGAGGTGACACCGTCACCGCGGCCGGTGACCTCGATGATGACGGGATCGGTGACCTCCGCCGCCTTCGCGACGGCGACGTAGGTGGCCTCCGTGGCCGAAGTCCACGCCTGGGCAGCGACCCGATCGTTGGGTGCGCTGACCGTGCCGATGCGGGCGTCGTCCTTAGCGACCGTCTCCACGGTCACCCCATCACCGCCGGTGACGGTGACGGCCTGCGTGACAGCCTCGGCGAAATCGCCGTTGTGCAGGCCGCGCAGCTTGCGCAGGGACACGAAGCGCCACACCTCGTCGCGGCCGTGGGGGACGTCGAAGTCATTGACGTCGAAGGAGGCGAAGATGTCGCCCTTGTTGTTGTGGACGGTGGCGTTGGTCACCGTCGCGGCAGGTGTAGTCACTGTTTAGCCCACCGATCCTTCCATCTGCAGTTCGATCAAGCGGTTGAGCTCCAGGGCGTATTCCATGGGCAGCTCCTTGGCGATCGGCTCGACGAAGCCGCGCACGATCATCGCCATAGCCTCCTCCTGCGGGATGCCGCGGGCCATGAGGTAGAACAGCTGCTCCTCGGACACCTGGGAGACCGTGGCCTCGTGGCCCAACGAGACCCGGTCATTGCGGATGTCGTTGTAGGGGTAGGTGTCCGATCGGGAGATGTTGTCCACGAGCAGGGCGTCACATTCCACGTTCGCGGTGCTGTGATGCGCGTTGGGATTGACCTGGATAAGACCCCGGTAGGCGGCCCGGCCGCCCGCGCGGGCGACGGACTTGGACACAATGTTCGACGACGTATGCGGCGCCATGTGCGTCATCTTCGCGCCGGTGTCCTGGAATTGCCCCTCGCCGGCGAACGCCACGGAAAGGACCTCACCCTTGGCGTACTCGCCGGTGAGCCACACGGCCGGGTACTTCATGGTCACCTTGGAGCCGATGTTGCCGTCAACCCACTCCATGGTGGCGCCGGCCTCGGCCTTAGCGCGCTTGGTGACCAGGTTGTAGACGTTGTTCGACCAGTTCTGGATGGTCGTGTAGCGGCAGCGCCCGCCCTTCTTGACGATGATCTCCACCACCGCAGAGTGCAGCGAATCCGACTTATAGATCGGGGCCGTGCAGCCTTCGACGTAGTGAACGTAAGCGTCTTCGTCGACGATGATGAGCGTGCGCTCGAACTGGCCCATGTTCTCCGTGTTGATGCGGAAGTAGGCCTGCAGCGGGATGTCCACGTGCACGCCCTTGGGCACGTAGATGAAGGAGCCGCCGGACCACACCGCGGAGTTGAGCGCGGAGAACTTATTGTCGCCTGCCGGGATAACGGAACCGAAGTACTCCTTGAATAGTTCCTCGTGCTCCCGCAGGGCGGTGTCCGTGTCCACGAAGATGACGCCCTTGGCCTCCAGGTCCTCGCGGATCTGGTGGTAGACCACCTCGGACTCGTACTGCGCGGCCACACCGGCGACCAGCCGCTGCTTCTCCGCTTCCGGGATGCCCAGCTTGTCGTAGGTGTTCTTGATATCTGCGGGCAGGTCGTCCCACGTCTGGGCCAGGCCTTCGGTGGAGCGAACGTAGTACTTAATCTGATCGAAGTCAATGCCCGAAAGGTCCGCGCCCCACGTGGGCATCGGCTGCTTTTCGAAGATGCGCAGGGCCTTGAGGCGCTGTTCCAGCATCCACTCTGGTTCGTTCTTGAGCCCAGAGATGTCCCGGACAACGTCCTCATTCAAGCCCCGACGGGCGGAAGCGCCCGCCACGTCGGAGTCGTGCCAACCATAGCTATAGGCGCCGATGGAATCGATGATCTCGTCATCGCTCATCGGGGATTCCAGGCCGGGGGCCGGTTTCGCCTGCGTCATGATTCGCTCCTTTCGTTCAAAGTCTGATCAAGCGCGTGAAGCGGAATGTTCGTCGTGCAAATTCCGTGGCCGTCCACGATGGACGCCAGCGGCTGAATGTGCAACCCCACTTTGGAGGAGATCACCTGATGCTCGGCCTCGCACAGCTCCGGGTTCTCGGCGGCTACCGAGGAGATCGGGCAATGGTGGTGGCACAGTTGAATGCCCTGCCCGGCCCGGGTCACCGTCACCGCGTAGCCGTGCTTATCGAACGCCTCGGCCAGCCGGCGGGTGGTCTCCTCGATGGACTCATCGGAGGCGTCGGCGGCGTCGATGCCGCCCACCACCTCCTCGATGCGTCGCTGCGCGAAGTTACGCACCGCGTCCGAGCCACCGACGTCGCGCAGCGCGTCGAGCGCAGCGCCGGCGAGGTGATCGTAGCCGTGTCCGAAGGTGGCGCGGCCGGCATCGGTGAGGCGAAAATACTTCGCCGGACGCCCGCGGCCACCGCCAGTCTTGCGTTTGGTGATCTCTGCGAGCCCCTCCTCAGTGAGGATGTCGAGGTGACGACGAACGCCCGCAGCCGACAAATTGAGACGTTCTGCA